>JBCLAL010000002.1:0-625792 GCA_038918115.1 Pedobacter sp. | reverse complement strand
TTTTTTATGGGCTTCCTACCAGTACTACTGGACTCATTTTGATATGAAACGATTCTTTTTATCTGGCTACAAATGTCCTCAATCTGGCAACATTTTCGGAATGTGCTATACCGAAGTTTGTGGTGTAAACAAAACACAAAAACCATGGCACATCAAGATTCTAATTCAAGCAAAGGTAAAGTTTGGTTCATTACCGGTAGCTCCCGGGGATTCGGAAAAGTTTGGACGGAAGCAGCGCTCGAGCGCGGCGACAAAGTAGTGGGAACGGCGCGCCGCCTCGAAAGCATTGCGCATCTAAAGGAAAGATATGGAGACAGTGTCTTAACCTTAGCGCTGGACGTAACCAATCCGGAACAGGTTAAGGCTGCCGTAGCACAAGCACATGCACATTTCGGCAGGTTGGACATTGTGCTGAATAATGCAGGCTATCCATTGGTTGGGATGATAGAAGAAGCTTCAGCAGATGACATCAGGAAACAGTATGAAACTAACGTTCTCGGACCGGTTGCCGTGATACAGGCAGCATTGCCTTTATTGCGCAAACAGGGTGCGGGTCACATCCTCGGTACTTCAAGTAACCTCGGTCATATAGCCTTGCCCGTAATCGGTTATTATTGCTCTTCTAAATGGGCTTTCGAAGCGATTCACGAAAGTTTGGCGGCTGAAGTGAAGGCATTTGGAATTAAGGTGACCATCATTGAACCGGGTGCTTATGCAACTGAATTTAGCAGTCAGGCATCTTTACAGTCTGCTGCAGCGATGGACCTTTACAAAGATTTCAAGGAAGCATTCTTCAATGAACTAGAAGGCATGGAAATGGGAGATCCTGCTGCAACACCGGAAGCAATCTTTAAGGTGGTGGATTCGGAAAATCCACCTTTGCGCCTGAATATAGGTAGTCATAACCTGGAAGGCGTGCGGAAAGCTTATGCCGACCGTATAGCGGTTTGGGAAGAATGGAATGACGTTTCAGTAGCGGCTCAGGGTAATACAAAGTAATCCTCCTGTAAAAACATGAGTGTACTGGCTGATGAGCTACATTGGCCAGTTCATTTCCCTAATTTTAATTAATTAACCTTCATTGTTCCGCGGGGTCTGATGTCTGGAACATCATCACCTTATGGCTGAAACATAGAACTAAAACAATGTATCATGAAAAAGGAAGTGCAGCATCCACTTGAAATGGATTCATTATCTGATATATATGCGGCTTTTGGGCTGCCAGCCCCAGCCCATCCACTCATCAGCCTCATCGATGGTACATCCGAAATTATCGCCTCCAGAATGCCTGCAAGCCATGTGTTGAAGTATTACAAAATTTCCTATAAGCCAAGTCGTAGCGGTAAACTGAAATACGGTCAGACGTACTATGATTTCAATGAGGGTGGATTGTTATTTGCCGCTCCCAAGTCGTGAACCATACTTAGCTACAGAAACTGGAGGATACACTTGACGCATATTTTGATACGCAACAATCTTTGAACCATGGACTGCCTACGGTACATTACTTGTCTGAATGCCTCAATATATCCCCAAGTAATCTAAGTGATATGCTGCGGTCTTTAACGGGACAGAATACGCAACAGTTTATCCAGCATAAGATCATTGAGAAAGCCAAAGAGAAGTTATCATCCACAGATCTGTCGGTAAGTGAAGTCGCTTATGCATTAGGCTTCGGGCATCCGCAATCCTTTAACAAACTGTTTAAGGCAAAGACCAATGTTTCGCCTTTAGCGTTCAGGCGATCGTTCAACTGAACTAATATTCCAAGCTAATCTTAAGGCCTGAGTTGATCTGCTTATTAGATTGCCGAAGGGTGATGTTGCTGCATAAGTTCACTTGGCGCCTTGCCGAAGTCTTTCTTAAAGGAACGGGAGAAATGGGAAAGAATTCTGTGTAATTGCATTAACTTTACCATCTTGGAAACGGTACCCATTCCTGATTTATTACCTAAGCCTCAGCCGCTGGACGGCGACGTTGATTTTTGTCCCCTATGTCTCGGAAACTGCGGTTATTAAAGGGCAGTCAGTACTGAAAAGGCACATGATCAGCCTGATTACGGAAGGGGAGAAACTGATGTATGTTGAAAACAACACCATTCAGCTTAGGCCCAGTCATATCCTGATATTATCAGCAGGCAATACGCTGTTCACAGAGCGCCTGGGCCAGAATTCACGGATAAAGAGCACTATGATCTTCTTTACGGAAACGGTATTGCTGCAAGCGTTGCAAACATGCGGGGCTGTATGCCGCTTGCAGACGACATCCCGGCCATTTATATTGTTCGACCGTGATCCTTATCTGCATAGCTACATTGAGAGTGTGAATGTGCTGATGGAACAGGGCTTATTAAGTTCAGCACTACAGCGGCTGAAGTTAAATGAGCTATTGTTATATCTGGAAAGTAAGTCTCCCGGTACCTTTGCGCAATTTCAAAATAGTGGCATTGCGCATACGGAGGAGGAGCGCATCCGTAAGGTGATGGAAGCACACGCGCTTGAACAACTAAGCTTGCCGGAACTTGCTTTCCTCTGCCACATGAGTCTTCCAACATTCAAACGTAAGTTCGAACGCGTCTATCATGAGAGTCCGGCCCGGTGGCTCCAAATACAGCGACTTACAATGGCAGCCCACCGGCTTCGCACAGGAAAGGTTAGGTCGGGTGAGGTGTATGTCGAAGCAGGCTATGAAAACCACTCCAGTTTTTCGAAAGCTTTTAAGCAATACTTCGGCGTACTTCCGAAAGACTAATGAGCCTGAACTTTCAGGCTTATAATCTGAGCTTTCGGCGCTAAAGCCGCTGCTGTTCAGCCGGTAATTTTGGTAAAAAAAATACGATGAACACAGAAACAAACAAAGCAATTGTAACCCGTTACAACAAGGAAGTTATACAGGGTTGCGACATGGAATTATTGAAAAGTTTAGTGCGCCCCGACTTCATCAATCACTCTGGGGTGCCTGGATTGCCCGGCGGCGTTGATGGCCTTGTTTACTTTTTCAAAGAAATCCTGCATCACGCATTCTCAGACATCATTGTTGATATTAAAGAGATGCTGGCCCAAGGCGATAAAGTGGTTACCAGGAAAGAAATCACAGGAACACATACTGGCACGCTCATGGGAATACCTGCAACAGGCCGGGCTGTAACCCTGAAAGTAATTGATATTCTCGCAATAAAGGAGGGGAAAATTTCAGACCACTGGGGAGAGAATAACTTTATTGGAGTGCTGCAAAGATTATCGCAGTAATAAAACTCAGGTGATTGAATGGATTACTTCATCCGTCTGCGCTTTATCGAAGTTCGTGGTGTATAGAAACAAGTCAGTGGGTAACCGAGGTGTGATGTTCCTGCATAAGTTCACTTGGTGCCTTACCAAACTTTTTCTTAAAAGAACGGGAGAAATGGGAAAGACTTTCAAAGCCCAGATCGAGGTAAATGGCGGATGACTTCTGATGCTTGGTTTCGATAAGATGCTTAGCTTCATTAAGCCGTTTTTCCAGCAGCCATTGGCGGGGAGGAGCATCAAACGTTTTCAGGAAATCCCGTTTAAAAGCTGCCAGGCTGCGGCCGGTGAGCTGTGCGAACTTTTCTACCGGGACATTGAAATGAAAGTTGTGCATCATGAATTTCTCCAGGTCGATCTTATGTGGTTCGGAAAAGTCAAAAAGATAGTTGCGAAGCGCTGGCAGGGCAAGCATGAGCAATTTAACACCTTCTTTCACTTTCAAAATGCCCATCTCATCCGTTATTTCCGCGCCGGAGCTGCGGGCATATGGAACGATGGATTGAAAATAGCCCTGCAGGAATTCATTGCTAGGTATAAGAATATTTGGCGGACCAATGTATTTCCGGTCCGTCTGAATCTTTTCTTCTAACACGATCCTGCGCAGCAAGTCCTCCTGCAGGGATATTACAATGGTTTCATAGTTTGCACCAGGTAATGGTGTTTTGGTAATCGTACCTAGCTGGTTTTTGCCGATTAGCAGCATTTCTCCTCCGCTCATCGAAATGGTTTGTGCGGAGGTCTCCAGCGTAAACCGCCCGGAGACCTGTAAGATCAGGGTGTGGTGATTCCAGAAACATACCTTTTCCTTCCGTGCTGAAGAGAGGTAAGAATAAAATATCACACCGGGAAGGATCTCTGCTGGACTGATCATTTAGCGTTGTAAATAAGTGCCGCCTTGTATAGCGCCGCTTGCAAAAGTAGTATTTAGGATGTTCATTTCTTCCGGTGTAAATACAATTTCCATTGCTGCAATATTCTCCGGCAGGCGCGATCTGCGGCTCATACTTACCAAGGGCATAATATGTTCGCCTTGCATGTTCACCCAGGCAATGGCCACCTGTGTCGGCGTGTAACCTTTGTCAGCGGCAAGTTGCTTTAAGACCTCCACTTTTTCCAGGTTATGGATCAAGTTCTTGCCCTGGAAGCGGGAGAAATGGTTTCGGTAATCGTTTTCTGCCAGCGGGGATTTCATTTCGCCTGTTAATAGACCTTCGGCAGTATTGGCGAAAGCAACTACAGCAATCCCTAGTTCTTTCGCTACCGGCAGCAGATCGCTTTCTATTCCGCGTTCGGCCAGTGAATAAGCGATCTCCAATGCACTTATCGGGTGAACGGCATTGGCTTTACGGAGTTGCTCTGCTGTGATCTCCGATACGCCAATGTGGCGAACTTTGCCTTCTTTGACCAGGTCAGCAACTGTCCCAATAATATCTTCTACGGGCACACTGTCATCCATCCGGCTGGGCTGGTACAGGTCGATTGTTTCAACACCTAAGCGGGTAAGCGAGTAGTTTATAAAATTCTTAATGGCAATCGGACGCAGATCTAATCCCAGCCACTGTCCATTATGAAAGATGGCACCGAATTTTACACTGATAAAGGCATCATTCCGCCTCCCTTTGATGGCTCTACCAACCAGCATTTCATTGTGCCCGGCACCGTAGAAATCTCCGGTATTTAAGAAGTTGATACCATGATCAAGGGCGGCTTGAATGGTAGCAATGCTTTCTGTCTCGTCCGGTGTATGCCCACCCCAGATCGAAGACATGCGCATACAGCCTAATCCTAATTTAGATACAAGCGGACCATCCTGGCCCAGTTGAATATTTTTGATATTTCTCATGATCTAAAGGTCTGACTTTAATAGTACAGGAATTTGCTTTCACGGCTCATATTATATGTCTGTACGGCTCATTGTTAGATGCTATTTCCTACCACGATGGTACAGCTTGATGTTGTCACTTGTTCACCCTATGAGATTTTTAGCATCCAGAAAAATAGCTAATTATAGCTATTTTTTTGAATAAGAGTGATCTCTAGCTTTATGCTAGTAATTCGACGATCTAATATTCAAGTCTGATCTTTTGTCTTTACTTCAACTAAACTTTGTAAACAATGAATGCTAAATCCAATATAATCGGAACTGGCAATTTCTCGTTTCCACCGATTCGTAACTGACTTATGAAAAAATTTATAAATCTTTTGGTCATATTAATCTTTATAACGATAGATAGTGCTTTTTCACAAAGTGACTACAAAGAAGTCTCCAAAAACGTGATCAAAATTGACGCAGATAGAATTGGCAAATTCAGCCAAGGGTATGCTGTTATTTCGAAAGGCGGTTCTTCTGCAATTATAGATAATGCTGGCAAATATATTGTTCCTTATAATAGGTATTGGTTCTATGATCAGTACCGGCATGGAATGATCAGTTGTAGCGATTTAACAAAGAAGAAATACGGCTATTTAGACTTACATCAAAATCTAGCAGTGCCTTTAATTTTTAAATCTTATGCTTTTTTTGATTCAGATGGTTATGCATCAAATGCAAAAAAGATTGACGAAACTAACCCATTACATTTTGCTTATTCAACGTCGAAACATGGCATTTTATATCCACTGAAAAGGTATTATAAAAACAAGTTTATCAATTATAAGTCGAACGCAACGGGCTATGCCTTCCATGAAGGACTGGTAGGCTTCAGCATTGAACCAACTAGGTATGAAAGCTTATACGGTTTCGCAAATCGCCAAGGCAATATAGTTATAGAACCACAATATATATCAATAGGTCATTTTAGTGAAGGGCTTGCACCAGTTTCGTCCAAAAACGATAGAGGGGAGTTAAAATGGGGGTTCATTGATAAAACTGGCGCTGTTAAGATTCCTTTTTTATTCTCAAAGGAGCCTGAGGGTTTTAGCGAAGGGTTGTGTTTAGTGGAACCCTTCTCTAAAGAAAAATTTGAGTTCGCTTACATTGATAAATCAGGGAATATCAAAATACAATTTAGTTCTAAACTTGACACTGTATTTGATAGCAAGTCTTCTGGATCAGAATTGTTTTTCAAAGAGCTCGAAAGCGCCGATGCATATGACATATTAACTCCTACAACACATTTTAATATTGAATATGATCAAATGCGACACCCCTTTCAATCAGGTATTGCGTTCTGGCAAGTGAAAATATCGAATAGTTATCATCCTGCTTATATTGACAAGCAGGGAAATCTAACTTTGATCAAAGACATACTCAAAAATCATGGAATCATTCCTCGGGAACCGCTAAAAATCCATCCAGAGGTGATTGAGGGAGATATCTTGTTCATCTGTGACTCAAAATATGGGATGTTTAATGTTGCTGATGGCACTTTAACTTTAAAACCAGTCTTTTCAGCGCTTTCGCATTTTGATCCAATATCACAATTAGCATATGCTGTAATGCAATTCCAAGATGGAAGTACTGTGAAAGGGTATATTGATCGTTCAGGAAACTTCAAGATTATTAAAGAGGAACGATCAGGAATGTAACTTATTAGTCAACTATGAAGAACCTCATTATTGTTTTATTTTGCCTTATTGGGCTATTTACGATCTCGCTAGCCCAAACGTCTCAAGTAGGTTCTTTATCTGCAAATGTTGTAAAAATTGAGTGTACTAAGATGTTTCCCTTTTCCGAAGGTATAGCTGTTCTGAGAAATGAAGGTGATTCCTGGTGCGCAATCAATTCAGAAGGAAGAATGGTTATCCCTTACAACACTTTCATTGCAAATGGCGAGGATTATGACAACATAGGCTTTAAGGCTGGACTGTTAAAAATAAATTTAAGAACCGGCCATGTTGGATTCATAAACAAGAAAGGGGAAAGTGTTATTAAGCCGATTTATGCAAGTGCTGGGGATTTCAATGACTATGACTTTACCCTTGCTCTAAAACCAAATATAGGATCGGGTTTAAAAAGAATAAGACAAGCTGTAATTCTTCATAAGAATGGTCGGGAAGTTCCATTTCCGTATACTAAATTCGATGCTAACCAGATTTCCCATGATGGCTTAATCCTAGTTTATAGCTTAGGTGTGCCAACATTGTATGGATATATCGATAAAAATGCAAAGGTGGTCGTTCCAGAGAAGTATATCCATGCAAATCCATTCTCTGAGGGATTAGCATCTGTGGCAATCAAAGACAAGGACGGAAATACAAAATGGGGATTTATAGATAGAACTGGGGCCGTTGTAATTCCGTTTCAATTTAGCAATGAGCCACTACCGTTTTCTAATGGACTTGCTTTAATAAAGCCTTTGAAAATGCCGGATTTTGATTATGCATTTATCAATAAGAAGGGCGAAATTAAATTGAAGCTTAAAGTTCCTGGTTCTAACGCAAACAGTTTCGCCGGGCAGTATAAACGAGATGTTACAGACATTACCATAGGATCGTTTAATGGTACTGTCGCCGGTTGGTGGAGCAAACATGATCCGGGAACCATTCCAACAGTCCTAACATTTTTAAATATAAACGGTCGAACCCACAACATGGATAGTGCTCTACTATCAAGAGGTTACGTATTAAAAAATGTCCAATCGAAGATTAAGGACGATAAATTAGTCCTAAGTACTGATAGAGGTTTTGGATTATTTAACACAAAAGGAGACGTCATCATACCTCCCGTATTCTCGAAATTAACGCTTTTTGATAATGAATCTCACTTGGCTTATGCTGAAAAGATTGGAGACAATAACCAAGTAACGAAAGGCTATATCAACGAGTCTGGCATTTTTGTGATTATTATGACTGCCAAATCAGGTTGGTAGTCTTGATTATTGTTGTGTATTCTTTCATTCCTGCTATAAGTACGAGTCATATTCAATTCACCTATTTGAAACTCGGGCAATCTCTTGTAGCCCGTAAATAAAACTGCACGAACAAGCAGTTGATCGGCAGCCATTGAGTCAACCCTTTCAACAAAGAAGATTGGACCTTTCAACAAAACACAGCGCCTGAGAACGGAATAGCTTTGTGATACAAGATTCGCAAAGATGAAAAAGACAGTTTTAATTACAGGTGCTTCGGCAGGAATTGGCAAAGCAACCGCAATCTATTTAGCAGAAAACGGCTACAATGTTTATGGTGCTGCCCGTAGGATAGAAAGAATGGCAGATCTTGAGGTTTACGGGATAAAGCCCATTGCACTAGATGTTACAGATGAAAAAAGTGTGGAGGTCTGTGTGGAACGGATCCTCAAAGAAGCGGGCAGCATTGACATATTGGTAAACAATGCAGGATTCGGTTCTGAAGGCGCCATTGAAGATGTAAGCAAAGAAGATGCAAAATACCAGATGGAAGTAAACGTGTTTGGTGCAATGCATTTGACCCAATTGGTTTTACCGAGGATGCGGGACAACAGATACGGTAAGATCATAAACATCTCCTCGATGGGTGGTAAGATCGCTTTGCCCTTAGGTGGCTGGTATCACGCAAGCAAGTTTGCGATCGAAGCATTAAGCGATTCCTTACGCATGGAAGTTAAGCCATTTGGCATAGATGTAATTGTCATCGAACCGGGTGGGATAAAATCAGAATGGGGCGACATCGCTATAGAAAATCTAGTTCGTGTCTCGGGAGATTCTGCATACGCTGAGATGGCTAAAGGCGCAGAAAGAAGTTTCAGGAAAACCGAAAGAACAACTCGGAACCAATTGTGATCGCAAGATTGATTAAAAAGGGAATTGAAGCAAGAAAGCCAAAAACTCCATATGCGGGTGGCTCTATGGCTAGACCATTGTTGTTGTTGCGGAGCATTTTGTCTGATAGGATATTTGATCGATTGATCATGAGCCAAACTAAGTAATTAGAAGAACATATCTTGAACCTCGTTCTGGCTGTTTTCACCTGTATGAGCAAGGCCATATTCAGAATATTTTATTAAGTTCATTCGACCATTTAATTTAAAGAGAAACCTTGGAAAATTTCATCAATCTTCAGCAGAACATTGTGTATTCCCGTAGTGATCAAAATATCATGAGTACGGAACATTACTTCCCTGAGCATGCCTTAGGGATAATGCTCTCCGGGGACGCACAGTATTTTACAAATGAGGGGACATTCGTAATGAAAGCAGGTGACATTTGCTTAATGCGAAGAAATCATCTGTTTAGAAAAATGAAAACGCTGGGCGAAAATGGCGAGCCGATTGCCCTAATTAGCCTTTTTCTCGACCAGGAAACGCTGCATGAATACGCCAGGGAAAATAAGATTTACAAACAGGATGCTTATCAAGGTGTACCCATGCTCAACCTGTCCGGGAATGCGTTTCTAAAGGGATTATTCGACTAATTACGCCCGTACATTGATCATCCGGGAAAGCTCAGCGCGAATGTTGCCAAACTGAAGACTTCCGAAGCTATTGAGCTCCTGCTTCAAACCGGAGATGTACTGAAAAATTTCTTGTTTGATTTCCAAGAACCGCATAAGATTGATCTGGAGGCTTACATGAACCATAATTACAAGTTCAATATTCCGGTCTCATCCTTCGCCAAACTCACCGGACGTAGCCTTTCGACGTTTAAACGGGACTTCACCAGAATATTCGGAACCACACCCGAGAAGTGGTTGCAGCAGAAGCGCCTGGAGCAAGCACACTACCTAATTTCCAGGAAAAATCAGCGTCCTTCAGAGGTCTATCTTGAAGTTGGTTTCGAAAACTTGTCGCATTTTTCTTTTGCGTTTAAGAAGCAATATGGGCAGGCGCCAACCAAACTGGCAGCGCAATAGTGACATCGAAATGTGTTACAAAAGTGATTGTCGAAAGATCGGAATCTGTTATTTTACGATCATGATGTGCATAGCTTTAAACCGCCAGGCATGAGGGAAATTCGGGTGCTTACAAAATGATTTTACGATTTTATTCTATTCCTTTCTGAAATACTTCAGTGCTAAGTTTGAATATCGTGATGCAATTAGAAGATCAATAGCTTTAGTAGGATTTTCAGTCATCGCATTATTAAATATTGTTTTCATACTATTAAGAACCTATGCTGTAATTGACTTATATCGTGAAAATCGAATTATGTTGCTTGTATCCTGTACTTTAATATTTGTTGTTGTATATTTTAAGTTCGTTCATAATGGAAAGGATCAGCTTATCTTAAAAGAATTTTCAGGCTGCAATCTTGATACTAATACCAATAGGAATATAGCTTATGTGTGTTTTCTAGTGCTATTTCTAATGCCTTTTCTATTAGGGCTGTTACTTCAGGTACAGCGTTAAAAGGCGGCAGCCAGGTTGACGCCCTGAGAGCTAGTCGACCCCATAAGGTAGGCAAGGAGTATACCGATGGTGAGTTTACCATTACGAAGAACCTCTGGGCTCTTGGAAATTACAGCCTCTTTGTACGACCTGGTATGACACGCTTGAATACCAGCAGGAGTGATGGACGCAATGCTGTGGAAGCTGCACAAGACGTGATGGTTGCAGCTTTTAGTGGCGGTGCTGATAAGTTGGTTATGGTACTGGTAAATTATACGGATTATCCACGGAAAATCCGGCCGGAATTGAAGAACTTCAAAGGGATTAAAAGCTACCGTACTTACATGACTTCCGCTGATGTTAATAATAATTTGAAACCATCTAAAGATCAAAGATTTAATGGTACATTTAGCTTATTGCCACGCGCTGTCACGACTGTTGTGCTGAATTAATCATAACCTATTGAAATTTTCGTTCGAACAATGAAAGAAAAAATACTACTGTTTGCCAAACCAACGCTCATCATCTTTCTTCTCCTAGGCTTTCAGCTATGCAATGCTCAAGATCTTGAATCGAAAAAGCAGATTAAAAATACAATTATTAGTTTCTTGAAATGGCATAAATCTGGTGAAGAGTTTAAACTTGAAAAACCCTTCATAGTGCCAAGATATAATGGAAAGGATTCAGTAAAAACCTACTATGATACTGATAGTCTGGAGCTGTATTTTAACAAGTTTCGGAAAACTAATTTTGTTTCGGAACGGTATATCTCCGAGCTCAAAGCATACTTCACCTATTATGGCCAATTTATCCACCCGGAACCGTTACCGCCGGGAGTATTGGTAAAAAGCCATGGGATGGATAGCGACTTCGTTCTAGATACGTTTGAACCCGAAGTTGTTCTGGACAATTTAGATAAAGCAACGATCACAAAACTCCACATTATATACAATAAAGCCTTAGTGAGCATGCATTTTTCAGAGGAAGTAGATTTGATCTTCCAGTTAACAAAGGATTATGAAAGCAAACGATGGTTGATAGATTTTATCGGACCAGATAACACAAGTGGAAAAAGTTTATATGAGCATTAACCTTCAAATTGCATCTTACCCTGTAGATTATAGATGGTTATCAGGGAATTCTGTGCAAATTCAAAAACAAACTTTAACCTAATAGTGACATCGAAATGAGCTATAGAAATGAGTTTTGAAGGAAGTGAATATTTGAAGAATGGGACTGCGAAACAGCTGCGTGTGCACGAATTACTGTCATCCCACGGTATATTGGATAAGCTAGCTGCCTTTGATCCGGTTGTAGTTGGAACAATTCCCATCGGGATAGATTTAGTTGACAGCGACATTGATATTTGCTGCTGCTTTAAGGATCAGCAGACCTTTGTAAATTCGGTTAGCGCGTGTTTTGGAGACCAGCAAGGCTTTAGCATTCGTCCATCCCGCAAATCAAAAGATCATGCCCTTGTGGCAAGCTTCAGGATAGCTGAATTTGAAATTGAAATCTTTGGTCAGCCAGTGCCTACTCGTCAGCAACTTGCATATCGCCACATGATAATCGAGCATAAATTGCTGATAGAAAAAGGATCGGTTTTCCGGGAGCAAGTACTTGAATTGAAACGTCAAGGGTTAAAAACGGAACCGGCATTTGCACTATTACTAGGGCTGGAAGGGGATCCCTATCTTGCATTACTCCGTTTGGAGTAGATATCGTTAGAATCGTTATCACCACCAATTTCTAGGGCCTTGTGTTTCGCAGCCCAGATCTCCAATTGCCGGATAACCGGTTCCAGCTGATAACCAATCTCAGTAAGCTCATATTCTACTCTCGGCGGTACTTCCGCATATACCGACCTTTTGATAACATTGTATTCTTCGAGCTTCCTAAGACTAAGGGCAAGCGTTCGATCCGTAGCATTAGGTAGAAAGTTCTTCAATTCACTGAATCTGAGCTTGCCGTTCAATAAACATGAACAAATCACCAAGGTCCATTGCCCACCAATAATGTTAGCGGTGTAAACTTCCGCGCACTCTTCTGCTAGCGCCTGTTTGTTGGCGAAATTTGTTGAAGTTTCCTTAATCTTAGTCATGCGCAATCAACTACAAGGAATATACCATATCATTCGCGGCTAGTTTTCTAATCTGACTTAAAATGTTTCTACTGTAAACTAGTCTTTGATAACAAAAGCTTTTAGTTCAGCCATTTTACCTTCCCGGAACTTCCAGACATCGCATACCGAATAGCTTATTAGCTTGCCTTCCTGATCTTTTAACTTGATCCAGCCAATTGCTGCCAGGTTTTCGCCTTCCTCGATAAATCTTTCGATCTCGAATGTTGATTCCTCGTATGCTGTTGCAAGATACGCACGCACCTTGTCCTTTCCTTCAAGGGTACGATCGCCTACATAGGTCCATTTTGTATCTTCAGTACAATAACTTAAGAATTCCTCATAGTTTCCTTTGCTGAAAGCCTGATTAGCTTTTTCTAAAATTTCTCTGTTAGTCATTTGCTTTGATGTTTTTAAAGTTTGGTACCTCTTCCGAGATCAGCATTAACGGTTTCTGTCACTAACTAAGATTAATGCAGCATTCTTCATACCTGATCTCAAGGAAGGTCAAATGTAAAATGAAAATCTTGTTTACAGGCATCCGCAACCGATTGCTAGCAACTATAAAAAATGATAGCAATTCTCTAAATTAGAGCCATGCTATTCAGCTTTTCCGCTACGCCAGGCTTTGATTTTTTAACCCAGTTTGCCCACCATATCGACCGCCCTGTAGATCATAATCTACTGATCATACCGGAGCACCTGGGCAAGGGGTATATACGCAAAATTGACTTTAGCCCGGCTTTCAAGATCACCCTGCATAGTTATACACTTTCTGAAGACCTGATCATCAAGCGGAATGCCTCCGGATTGGGGAACGAACTGATCACCATCTTCTTTTACAGCAATGAACAGGCCCTCGGCATCGCGTACAACGACGATCCCCTTGTGCTTTTCTCGCAACGGGATGATTCTGCTATTCAGGTTACTTCGAACGACATCAGCTCAACCATACGCTTCCCGGCAAATAACCACGTCCACTATGTGGTGGTAGGTATATCGCCTGCACATTTGAAGGCTTTGCTGGCCACGGATGATGCCAATTCCGTACTGAGCACCATCACCTCCAGCAGCAAGCCTTTCCTCTTTTTTGAAAGCATGACGGCAGAGACCAGGCTACTGCTCAAGCATATTGCTGTACTTGATATGAACGATAAGCTCAGCCATTTTTATATGCAGATCAAGGTGCAGGAGCTTTTGTACCTGCTTTTTCATACGCTTGCCTCACGCGAAAGCAGCACGCATCAAAGCATCAATAGTGCAGATGCGGAAAGATTGCTGCATATACGCAATCAGCTACTCAGCGATCTCAGTGTGCCGCCGGTGCTTAGTGAACTCGCACAGATCGCAGCCATGAGCGAAACGAAATTGAAGCAGCTGTTCAAGCAAACTTTCGGCGACACCATCTATAATTACTATCAGCGTGCCCGGATGGAGGAAGCGGCTTTCCTGCTTAAACAGGGCCGCCGTACTGTTGCAGAAGTAGGCTACGAACTTGGCTTTTCCAACCTCAGTCACTTTAGCCGGCTGTTTGAAAAACATCAGGGCCTGAGCCCCAAAAAGTTTTCTGCTAAGGCATAAGCTGTAGTTGTCGGATAGGACTGATTTTATGTCTTTTCCGGCTATTTTCAGCTTCATTTTAGTGGCAGATTTGCTATGTCAATTAAAACATAGCAATATGAAAAAGTTATTCCAGCCGTACCATAACGGCACATTACAACTAAAAAATCGTATCGTAATGGCACCCATGACCCGCAGTCGCGCAATGGGAAACTTGCCTAACGAACTCATGGCAACGTACTACAAACAGCGTTCAGGTGCCGGACTGATCATCACAGAAGGAACCTCACCAAGTCCGGAAGGTTTGGGATATCCCCGTATACCGGGTATATTCTCCGAAGCGCAGCTGGAAGCTTGGAAATTGGTAACCCAGGCCGTACATGAAGCGGATTCCAGGATCTTCCTGCAGCTAATGCACACCGGCAGGGTTGGCCATGAATCCAACCTACCTGAGGGTTACCAGATCGTTGGGATGTCTGACATCAAAGCAGCAGGGGAGATCTATACCGACGAAGGTATGCAGGAATATTCAGTTCCGCTTGCCCTTGACAGTACCGGTGTCGACCGTGTGATCCGCGATCATGTAACCGCTGCCGAGCATGCCGTTGCTGCCGGCTTTGATGGTGTGGAACTGCATGCTGCGCACGGCTATCTTTTGGAGCAATCTCTAAACCCGAATGTCAATAACCGCAAAGACAACTATGGTGGTTCCATTGAAAACCGCAGTCGGCTGACGCTGGAGATCGCCACGCAAATTGCACAGGCTATTGGTGCTGATAAAGTAGGTGTCCGCATTTCTCCTTTCTTAGCTTCCAATGGTATGCCTGTCTATGCAGAGGCCGAAGTACACGATACTTACGTTTACCTGGCCACGCAGCTCAATAGCCTCGGTATTGCTTATCTGCACCTATCCAATAATTCAGACATTCCGGAAAGAACACACCAAGCCATACGTGCCGCATTTAACCGTACCATCATCTATTGTAATGGCTTAACGCCGGAAACCGCAGAGGCTAAACTGCAGGATGGATCTGCCGATCTTGTTGCATTTGGACGCAGCTTCCTGGCCAACCCGGATTTCATCCGACGCATAGAAAAAAACGAGCCCTTAAATGAGCCGGAGTATAACACGCTCTACACACCAGGCGAAGTTGGTTACACCGACTACCCGGTATTGAATTAATGATCAACCATCAAAAGATTAGAACCATGAAAATTACAACCACAGGCTCTTTAGGAAATGTAGCCAAACCACTAGTAAAAAAGCTTATTGCAGCTGGTCATGAAGTAACGGTAATCACCAGCAGCGAAGACCGCAAACCCGTGATCGAAGCATTGGGTGCCAAAGCCGCGGTAGGATCGATCAGCGATGCCGCATTTTTGATGGATGCTTTCAAAGCAGCCGATGCGGTATACACCATGATGCCGCCTGCAATGGGCGCCAATAACATGATCCAGAATATCGAAGATGCCGGCCGGGCTTATGCGGAGGCCATAAAAGCTACGCGTGTGTCGCGCGTAGTAATGCTCAGCAGCATCGGAGCAGATGCTCCACAAGGAACCGGGCCTGTGCAGGGCGTAAATCGTGTGGAGACAATCCTGCAAACCTTGCAAGGGGTAAATGTAACAGTTTTGAGATCAGGGTTGTTCTATGTAAACTTCTTAAGGGATATCCCATTGATCAAGGGCAGGAACATCTTTGGTAATAATTATCCGGGGGATCTTCCGCTCCCCCTTACACATCATGAAGATCTATCCGATGCCATTGCCGAGGCGCTGCAGACTGGAGGTAAGGCTTTTGAGGTTAAATATATCGTCAGTGATGTAGCTACTGGAGATCAGGTTGCCGCGGCATTTGGTGCGGCCATCGGTAAACCGGAATTGAGCTGGACAAACATTCCCGACGAGCAGCTTAGACAAGGTATGTTGTCTGCTGGCCTGCCGCCCGAGCTGACTGGATTGATCACCGAAATGGGACAAGGACTAAGGGCAGGTCTCATCACCAAAGACTTTTTTGATAAGGGTGGGGAAGTAACCGGGCAGATCAAACTGGAACAATTCGCCGAGGAATTTAAAAGGATATACCTTCAGAATTAACCTGGTATTGCTCGGGCATCAAAGATAAAAAAGGCGCCAACAAACGTTGGCGCCTTGAGGAGAGGTTAGTAAACGTCTTCAGATCATCAGGAGGCTCGTGTTAAGTATACCTGTCCTGAGTATATTTCTTTACTTTATTCCTTTGTTTATTTTGGATAATGATTCATTTACATCAAAGAAGCGGATATCAATATTCGATGCCCCAATAGACTTGAGTCTTTCACGATGATTCATTGCGAAGTCCCTGGCATTCTCAAGATTGTCGAAAAGGTGAATACCGCCTGCCTTGCCGGTTTCCGGATTCTCCGTCCAAATCTTGGAGATAAACCCTTTCTCCATGTTCAGACTCTCCGCTAACGGTCTGCCATTTTCTGACAAACGTGCCCCCATCATATCTGTGTCGAAGTCGAAATTCATCTGTAGTAAAATCATCTTTTCTATCTTAGTATTACGTCAATAAGGTTTCCAATTAAAACTGCCAGGAGCCAATAGCTCGTAGAACCTAAAAGATAGGCAAGGAAGGCCTTTATATAACTCATAGAAGGTTTGGGCGTAAAGAAATCTCCAATTGCCCATGAGCAGTAACCGACGGAAACAATGGAGGCTATTAATTTGAGGTCAACATGTGTAAGGCCCTCCAGCACGACAAAAACTGCGAAGATCAACATGCCAAAACCCATCACAAAACAGAGGAGAACGATGATCTCGAAATAATTGTATTCATATTTTCTGAAGAAAAGCTTTAGCAAAAAGGCAATTAAGGCACCCATGATGATGTTTGAATAGCCCATGTGCGATTCCGTCCAAATGATGATCTTTTCAGCCGTGGATCCTTCCTGAATACGCTCGTCTGTCAGCCCCTCAATATGGAAGAAATGTGCAATTAACGTATAGACAAGGGAAGTAATGACGATAAAAATGACGGGTTTAACCAATCTGCTTCTATCCTCAGTTAGGAACCTTTTAATATGGCTGCCGGGCTCCATCAGCAGTACCTTCAAAGTATAAAGTATACCTCGGTCAAAATGCAGTACGTGTTCAATCTCATGGAGAAGATAGCTGCCATTAATTCTTTTCACTGCTACCGACCGGCCGCAGTTTGGACAGTATTTATTTGAAACTTCGAAGTTACAGGCCTTGCAATTGTTCATTTACTAGGAAAAGAGAAAAGCTTTAATGAATCTTATGGTTTTGATGGGGTAATAAGCCCAAATATAATACAAGTCACCAAAAGGTGACTAATTTATTTACTAAAGATATCTTACCTTGAATGACGCATGGAGTAGATGATTACTTTTGCAAGTAGTTGTTTAAACATCATCGATAAATATGGCAGAAGAAGGGGCAAATGATACGGGCCGGAATAAGGAAAGGACAAAGCAGCGATTTTTAGACGCAGTTGAGCAGCTATTGATCATGAAGGGTGTCTCAGCGCTTAAAGTGAACGACATCGCCAAAATGGCTGGTCTGGATAAAAAACTTATATATAATTACTTTGGGGGAACGGAACAACTTATTGATGAATATATCCAGAGCAAAGATTTTTGGAGCAACGTTAAAGGCGAGATGGTACCTGAAGTTATTACCGACGGCGGTCAGGCCTTTGTAGAAGAAATGTTATTGTCTCAATTTGACTATGTAGCGAAGGATAAAGCCTTCCAGAAGCTGTTATTATGGCGTTTGACCGAGCAGCGGAATTCGCTTCAAAAGCTAACCGATGCGCAGGAAGCAAACGGTGAAACGTTGCTTCGTGGCATTACTGACCCTCATTTCGAAGATCAGTCTACTCAGTTTCGTGCAATAATGGCGATCATAATTGGTGGCACTTATTACCTGGATCTTTACGCTGCTGTGAATGGAAGTGTCTTCTGCGGTATTGATCTGGCAACCGATTCAGGTAGGAATGAGATAAAGAAAGCTTTGTCGTCTTTATTGAATTCCACGTATAAAGGGCTAAAAAATTCCTCCGAATGAAAACGTTGAATATATACCTGCTTTTCACATTACTGCTTTTCACAGCAAACACCAGTGCTCAAAATCAGAAGGAAAAAACACTGGTCATCTCTATCGACGCTAAACAAAAGGCACAAACTATCGATAATTTCGGTGCGTCGGGTTGTTGGTTTTCAGAAGGGATAGGTAAATATTGGCCGGTGGAAAAACGGGAAAGGATGGCGGAACTACTCTTCAGCAAAGAGAAGGCTGCT
This sequence comes from Pedobacter sp., assembly GCA_038918115.1. Taxonomy (GTDB): domain Bacteria; phylum Bacteroidota; class Bacteroidia; order Sphingobacteriales; family Sphingobacteriaceae; genus Pedobacter. The sequence goes on along the minus strand of JBCLAL010000002.1, from coordinate 607,276 downwards.
GACGGCAGTTTCAAAGGAATCGGGTTGTCCGCATGGCGATTCAACATTGGCGGAGGTACAGCAGAGCAAGGTGATCGTAGCGGCATCAAGGACTTTCGAAAACGTGTGGAGTCTTTCCTGGCACCGGATGGTACCTACGACTGGAACAAACAATCTGGCTACACCTGGTTTGTTAGAAAAGCAAAAGAATACGGCGTTGAGAACTTAATCGCATTTTCAAATACGCCACCAGTTCAGTTTACGAAAAATGGCTTGGGCTTTAAGACCGAAAAAGATTATAAGACAAATCTGAAAGCAGACAAGTTTGATGCTTATGCTGATTTCCTGACTGAAGTGCTGAAACACTTTGATCAGGAGGGACTGCATTTCAATTACATCAGTCCGGTAAATGAGCCACAGTGGGACTGGTCGAACAAACCTGGGGAGGCAAGTCAGGAGGGGAGCCCCTGGAGTAACGCCGAGATCCAACAGGTCGTAGCTGCCCTAAATTCTTCTTTGCAGAAGAAAGCTTTAAATACACAGATCCTTACCCCTGAGGCAGGTATGCTGACTTACCTGTATAGCGGGAAATCTGCTGCCTCCAACCAGATACAAGAGCTATTCACTCCTGCAGGAAAGTACAGCCTCCGCGATTTCAATCATGTGCCAGGCGTCGTCGCAGGCCACAGTTACTTTACAGACACCGGAGACAGTAGTATGGTCGCTATACGCAAGAATTTGGCGGATACTGCGAGCAAATATGGACTTGAGTATTGGCAGTCTGAATACTCCATGTTAGGGGATGGATTTAGGGAGGGAACGAAAGAAAAACGTAGTCAAATGGATTGCGCACTATTCCTGGCGAAAATTATTAATCAGGATTTGACCGTGGGCAATGCTGCGGCATGGCAGCTCTGGAATGTATGGGAACCAGGCAGTGCAGAATTTGATACGCGGTACTACCTCCTTGCCCTGAACCCGGCTAATCCGGAGTATACCGATGGTGAGTTTACCATTACGAAGAACCTCTGGGCCCTAGGAAATTACAGCCTCTTTGTACGACCTGGTATGACACGCTTGAATACCAGCAGGAGTGATGGACGCAATGCTGTGGAAGTTGCAAAAGACGTGATGGTTGCAGCTTTTAGTGGCGGTGCTGATAAGTTGGTTATGGTACTGGTAAATTATACGGATTATCCACGGACAATCCGGCCGGAATTGAAGAACTTCAAAGGGATTAAAAGCTACCGCACTTACGTGACTTCGGCTGATGTGAAGGATAATCTGAAACCATCGAAAGAGCAGAAATATAATGGTACAATCAGCTTGTTACCTCGATCTGTAACGACTGTGGTTTTGAATTAATGTAAGGCATGGAATATCATCCTGCTACTTGAATGAACTATTAAAAGTTGTGACCATTATGGTTGTTTCCGATTTGTACAATGATTACTTTTAGTCCTCATAATTAAACTCTCATGCGGTATTACTGTATCTATTTAGCTGTTATTCTATCAGCTATGCTCGTTGCTTGTAAAAAGGAGAAGGATAATTCTCCTGAAAATGATCCACAGAAAACGCAAGAGCCCTTAGAAAAGACTTTTTTCAAGGATTTAAGAATAGATAGTATACAGCAGTTATCTATAGTTATATCTTATGAGCTTGCTGATAGTAAAGGCAAAACGGGACTACTTACAGCTTTGGATTCTGCTGCCTTAATAGACAATGTGCAGGATTGGATGGAACAATCGGCTGTTCTCCGTGATGGCCGCTATCATTCCAAGATCAAATGGCCCATCAATCTGCCACCATATGGGGATATCATCTGGTTCCGTATATACCAAATTGATGAAGGAGGGAAGAAAACCTATTCTCAAGTTTTTGGACAGCGGATTGCAAAATACGAAATCAGGAACAAAAATGTCGTTAATGGCAGGGGTGCAGATAATGCACATCCAAAAGATTTCTTTATGAACTTCGAGGAAAGCGAGATTGGTAACTACGATAACTCACTTATTGTTGACGCGATAACCGACGACGTTTCTATTCAACATTATAAAGCTACTATAAATGAGAGACCTGCGATACTGAGCAGAATAGATCCAGGCTTTCCAGGAACACACAAAAAGTTACTGTTTGATGTGCCGGATGATGTGGGGTTAGGACCCGCCGTTTTCAAACTATATTATGAGGATCGACTCGTTTACCAGGAAGTTCTGAACGTTGTAAATGGGGGATTCCTAACTGCGGTAAAGCATCCTGAATCTCAATCGTATTACGGCAATTTTTTCGAGTATAATGGAAAGCTATACACTTACTTAAATGTGAATAGTACTAAGGAACAGGAATTTTTCTATAGCTGGACTCCAGAGACAAATACCTGGCAAAAACTTCAGGCGCCCCAAGAATTGACTCAATTTGTAACAAGCCAGACCAACTTGGGTGCAAAAGCAATTAACGGAATATTTTACTTCCAACCATCCAATATTGTTTATGGAGAAGGGGATGATGACCAGAGGCCGCGTACCTATGAAGAAATTATCATTTCCTATAATGCTGCAACCGGTAAAGCTGGCAAAATCAGGCTGTTTAAAACTACTAAAAAATCGGAAGAACGCTCGTTATTGTCGCTAGACTATTTTACGTTTAACAATAAAATATATTGTATTTCTGCTGAGGGGAACTGGAAGATACATGGTCTTACGTCAGCTAATCAGATAAGGGTATTTGATCCTAAAGATAACAGCTGGACTTTCCTTATGAGTTTACCTGTACAAGCAGGTTGGAAGGCAGTTGTAAATGGAAATCAGGTCTTCTTATTGAAATCTGCACGTGGAAAGGATGAATATGCCACCGTTGGATTTGTGAACGAATTCTATGAATTAGACATCACTGAAAAGCGCCTTGTTAAGAAAAGCTGGATTTCGGATAGGGAAGTTGGTGTAGATAATCCTTACCTAACTAGTTTTAAGAATAGAATATTCGTCTACGGAGGTAAAAGCTTCACAGGTCATACAAGTCTCTATTCTTCCTTATTTGCAGTTTACGACCCTCAAAAAGATGATTGGTCTCCGGTATCAGGCTACAGCTACTTTACTGGTTGGGTAAGTCAGACGGACGGTTTTATGATCCCAGTGGGTAGTAAGTTCTACCTCGGTTTGGGGATTGATCGTTACACCAGTGGTAATGTACACGGAGCTAAGATAAACAACACAATTCATGAAGTATCCATTAAATAAATTCGATAGTTTGGATCTAACGAAAAGGTGATGCAGGCACAAAAGAACCTGGTTAGTACCGAAGGTGTCTTCTATCCCAGGATTGTAAGGGTAAGGATTAAAACGGAACGCTCGGAGCCTACAACAGAAAGTAAATAAAGTGGATAGCGCAGTGATGGACACATGATCTACAGATAGCGCAGCCAGGCTTTATGAGGGTTTGCTGACTTAAATTTCCCGTAGGCCTTGCAGAGGGGATACATGAGTAGGACCAGCAATGCCCAAGATATATACACACCCCAAAGCGGCAAACCACTTTCTGCTTTGGGGCGTCCGAAGTTCATACCAAACACCATATCCGTTGCTTTGAACCCTTGCAGCCAAATTACGATTAAAAGGAATGGATGAATAATATACCAATGAACCAGAAAGTAAAAGAGTGGTACCTTACCATAGGTAGAAACATAATTGGCCACCTTGCCTTTTATCTTTTGTCCCCAGGCAAGAAGTAAGCACATGATGCCAAGAAAGAGTAAATTGAACTGTAGGGAAGGCGGGTATTTAGTGAGGTTCAGGAAAGACAGTGCTGAATACGTTACGTCTTTTTGTATTTTCCAGGATACTGGATCGCCGTAAATGTTGAAGCTACGAAGTGCCAGAAAGCAGAAAAGCATGATCATACCAGCACGCCCAAATAGCCTTCGCTGTTGTATCGGCTCCAGCATAAAATACCGACCTGCAGCAAAACCAATAAGCATAATTGCAGCCCAGGGTAGTGGAGGATATGCAATCAGGACCATTTTTCCATCGCCATAAGGAAAGACCCCGGGGACGAACAAAGCTGACATGGCTTTATAAAGGGATCCGGATTGAGGCCCTGCAGGAACGAACAGATGTTGCAATATCAGGATTAGCACACCTAGTATGCCAAGCGCAAGCACTGGCATCCTTATTAATAGTGCAAGCAATAAGAAACCCAGGCCAATGGCGGCAATAACCTCAAAGATGAATACACCGAAATGCACGTCGAACCACATACCAAAATTTACCAGCGTGAACTCCAACAGCATTAGCCATAATCCTCTTTTCACTAAGAAGCTACGTGTTGCAATGAGATCATTTTTCTTTGTCATGGATAGGTATGCGGAAGTACCTGCCAGAAACACGAAGGCTGGTGCACAAAGGTAAGTTACCCATCTGGTGAAAAATAAAATGGGCGTCGTAGTGCTCAGATCTGTTGGTGATTGGGTTAGCGAGCTGACATGCAATAAATCTCGTACATGGTCCAGCGCCATTATGATCATCACCAGTCCGCGTGTCAGGTCAATACTTGTGTTCCTTTTCATGTTAAACCACAATTAGCTGATCAGTTAGATTCACGCACAGGACAAAAAACCGGGATATTCTGTAAACAACTATCCTAAATGTTGGTTACATAGGTACGCTTTGCATCAAAATAAAAGTCCCTTGCTATGGAAAATTACAAAATTGGAGTCTTAGTTGGAAGCCTTCGAGCAGAATCATTTAATCTTAAGACAGCGAATGCTATGATTTCATTAGCTCCCGATTCTCTCAAACTTGAACTGGTATCTATCGGTGAACTTCCATTATACAATGAAGATATTGATGGCTCCAATCCACCGCAGGAGTACATTTCTTTCCGCGAAAAGATCAAAGGCTTTGACGCCTTTCTTTTCTTTACACCGGAATATAACCGCTCTGTCCCTGCTGTCTTGAAAAATGCAGTTGACGTCGGTTCTAGACCTTATGGACAAAATGCCTGGGATGGGAAACCTGCCGGCGTAGTCAGCGTTTCCATTAGTTCACTTGGAGGTTTCGGTGCCAATCACCATCTTCGTCAAAGCCTGGTGTTTGTGAACATGCCAGCAATGCAACAACCTGAGGCTTATATTGGAAATGCACAAGGCCTGTTTGATGAACAAGGTAATCTCAACAACGAGGATACTCGCGAATTTCTTAAATCTTATATCCTTGCATATGAGCAATTGGTTAAAACACATGTGCGGTAAGTAAGTAGGTTCTCTCACGGTTATAGGTTGCAGGTTCTAAATCTTCAATGACTTTGAACCCTGTCTTCGCTAACAAGTTTATAGAGGCTGAATTTTGCCTAGAAGAACATGCAGTGATTCTTTTGGCACCAATTACATTAAATGCAAACTGTATAACTGACTTTATGGCTTCGCTCATAATACCTTTATGCTGGTACGCCGGCAGTAGCTCATAACCAATTTCTAGCCTTTCGATTTTCAGGTCATAACTGAAGAAGCAAATCGTGCCAATTAAATCCTGCTCTTCTTTATAAGAGATGGCCCAATATAGGCCCGTGTTATCGTGAACCAATCTTGCAATCTTTCCGATGAATGTAGTGGCTTCTTCCAGATTCCTGGCTGGTACTCTGCCGGCCAACATAGCTGCTTCAGGATCAGATCTTAACTGGAAGATCTCCGCTTCGTCGTCTATAGTCAGCGGCCGGAGGAAGAGTCGCTCCGTTCTAAGGTAGGGGAATGTTGTGAAATGTGTATTCATATGGCGCTCAGCGACAGGAGGGGCAGTATGTGAGTATACAGGCGGCTTTCATAATGTTGAGTGTACTTAAAGGTAAATAAATAAATTTTGTAACTTGATGGCAATCAAATAACTTCTCGATGCGAAAACTCACCTTCCTCAGCTTCTTGCTGTTGATTATTTACAGCTGCACACAGGTTAAATCCTCTGAACATAAACCGGAATGGATTAAGCTATTCAACGGCAAAGACGTTAAAGACTGGTTTGTGAAGATCCATCATCATGAAGTCGGCGAAAATTTCGGAAATACCTTCAGGGTAGAGGAGGGCATGATTAAGGTACGCTATGATAAATACGGCGACTTCAACGATCAATTTGGGCACCTATACTATAAAATTCCCTATGCTTATTACCATCTCAAACTGGAATACCGCTTTGTAGGGGCATTGCAAAAGGGTGCTCCGGATTATACATTACGCAATAGTGGCGTAATGTTCCATTCTCAGGATCCAAGAACAATGCCTAAGGAACAGGATTGGCCGATATCAGTTGAGTTCCAGTTCCTCGGCGGCCTAGGAGATGGAAAGCCCCGCCCCACCGGAAATATGTGTTCCCCAGGCACGAAGATCGTGTACGAGGGTAAACTTGATGAGCGACATTGTATAAGCTCTACATCGAAGACTTATGATGGTGACCAGTGGGTCAAGGCAGAGTTGATAGTGCTCGGCGACTCACTGATCACGCATATCATCAATGGAGACACGGTAATGAAATATTCTAAGCCGCAAATTGGAGGGGATGTCGTTAACCGATTTGATCCTGCCATGAAACCCGATGGTAAACTGTTGAAGAGCGGTTATATCGCCTTGCAAAGTGAAGGTCAGCCAATAGACTTCAGGAATATTGAACTTAAAGATCTTTCGAAAAAATAGTTCTGTTCGTACTAGCTTTTTAAATCTGCAATTATCGATTCTAAATGTCTGAGTGGCTCCTGAAAGTGCTTTCTATCATCCTTTCGGGAGACAAGTACACAAGCTAGCATTGAAGGGATGAAAATTGCTGCAGCGAGCACTGTGTGTGCCATTAGTCCACCAGGGGCGTAAATTCTGAGAATAACCCAGGTCATTATGCCCAGGCTAATGGCTATGACCAGCAGTTCATACCGCTTTTTAAACTGATAGTGGCGCAGCAATAGCCTATGCTGCTCCTGAATGTAGTCACTGACTGCCTGCCCCGTACCTTGATCACCTCCGGTGCGGAGCCTGGCAATTTTCTTGAAGTCCCTGAGGAGTACAAGGCTGAAGGGCAGATAAAGGAGCATGCAAAACAGGCAAATGCTGCGTAATGAGGTATCTTCCCAGTACCTGATGATCACATTGGACAGAAAGCCATACACAATGATCTGCATGACCATGGAGGCCCAGAAGTACTGCATACTAATGCCCTTTTGTTTACTTGCTCTTTGCTTTACAATTGCTTGCAATGATTCTTTGTTTAGCGATGACACAGCGGAAAATAACTGATCATCCGGTAGCGCTTGGTTCGACTTTTCCATGGTATTAAATGGTTGTTGGTTTATAGTTTTTTAATTCTCTTTTGATCCTCACCAGCCGGACGCTGATGTTTGTTTTTGAAAGTCCGGTTATGGCTGAGATTTCATCATAATTTATCCCTTCCATGTAGAGCAGAATTATGGACCGGTTTAGGGGGGAAAGGCGGTCTACAAGTTTATGAAGGGTGTTGCGTTGCCATTCATATTCCTCATCCGGCTCTTCTGTGCTCAAGTCCTGATCGTCAGCGGACAGCGGTTCGTAGTGGATTTTCTGATTATTCTTAAAGCAGGTTATTGCCGTGTTGAAACATACCCTGTACATCCAGGTCGAGAATTTAGATTGTTCACGGAATTTGGGATAGGCTTTCCACAGTTGATAAAACATCTCCTGAGCCACATCTGCTCTTTCTTCCGGATCGTCGAAATAAATATTGCAGACTTTATGAGCAATGCCGATGTTTTCATTAAGCTGCCCGAGGAATCTGGTTTCCAGAATGTCTTCCATATCAAAAGATTAAATTCTTCTAATTAGTATAGAAGAAAGCTAAAAAACTACATGCTGTTGTTTCTTTAGTTTGAAAATAGAATAAGTTTTACAAACGTGAGCGCCTTGTTCTTTGTTAGGCTTTTACTAGAAAAACGTAATAAAGAAGATCAGCTATGGAATATGTAAGATTTGGTAATACCGGTATGATGGTCTCCCGGCTGTGCCTGGGGACTATGACCTATGGTAAACCCACCGAAAGATGGCCATGGGCACTCAACGAGGAACAAAGCCGACCCTTCATTCAGAAGGCGCTGGAGCTGGGCATCAATTTCTTTGATACGGCGGATGTTTATTCTGCCGGTGCGAGTGAGGAAGTAGTTGGAAAAGCACTCAGGGATTTCGCCAAACGGGACGAAGTTGTGCTCGCCACTAAAGTTTTCAACCCAATGGGTCCAGCACCAAATGACAAGGGATTGTCCCGTAAACACATCATGAGTGCCATTGATGCCAGTTTGAAACGTCTGGGTACCGACTATGTGGATCTCTACCAGATCCATCGGTGGGATTATACCACGCCAATTGAAGAGACGATGGAAGCGCTGCACGATATTGTTAAAGCAGGAAAAGCCCGTTACATCGGGGCTTCTTCTATGTACAGCTGGCAGTTCGCGAAAGCACAATATACTGCAGATCTCCGGGGATGGACAAGGTTTGTTTCAATGCAGCCTCATTATAACCTGCTCTACCGCGAAGAGGAACGTGAGATGATCCCCTTCTGCATAGACCAGAAGGTGGCTGTGATACCTTGGTCGCCGCTTGCCCGTGGCTTGCTAACCGGAAAGCGGTCTAAAGAACGTAATGAAACGGAACGTGCAAAAACAGATGCCTTTGGGAAAAAGCTCTACGGAGCGGATGCCGATTTTGCCATCGTAGAAAAATTAAGTGCGATGGCTGAAGACAGAGGACTGCCGAATGCGCAACTTGCCCTGGCCTGGTTACTTAGTAAACCTGCAGTGACCGCGCCAATTGTTGGTGCAAGTAAACCTGGACATCTGGAAGATGCCGTAGCGGCCTTATCAGTAAAGTTATCCGATGCAGATATTCAGGAGCTGGAGTCGCTGTATGAGCCACATCCGGTGCTTGGGTTTGAGTAAACATTATTATAAACCGGGCTTGAGTAATCAAGCCCGGTTCACAATTAACGCCATCCTAACCCTGGAGCTACATGCTCGAGGATGGAGGATAACACATGTACATTGTAGTCAACACCAATGGTGTTGGGTATGGTTAATAACACGGTGTCTGCTTCCTGAATGGCTTCATCCTTGGCCAGTTCCGCGATCAACTTATCAGGCTCTGCAGCGTAGCTTTTGCCAAAGACTGCCTTTGTTCCGGGTTCTATATAGCCAAACTGGTCAGAACCTTTACCTTGCTGTCCGAAATAATAACGGTCCTGATCGTTTACAAGCGCGAATATGGAACGGCTTACCGAAACACGGCATTCCCTTTCGTGACCAGCCTTCTTCCACGCTTCTTTATACACGCGGATCTGTTCTGCCTGCTGAATATGGAAAGGTTTACCACTTTCATCAAACTTTAGCGTAGAACTTTGCAGATGCATACCGTTTTCTGCGGCCCATACAGCCGTGGCATTTGTAGCGGCGCCCCACCAGATGCGCTCCCGTAATCCTTCTGAATGTGGCTCCAATCGGAGCAGGCCCGGAGGGTTTGGGAACATTGGGTTGGGGTTCGGTTTTGCAAAGCCTTTTCCCGATAGTTTATCTAAAAATGCCAAAGCTTTTGCCCTGCCCATGTCAGCATCGGTCTGTCCTTCTTCCGGCTCATAACCAAAGTATCTCCATCCGTCAATCACCTGCTCGGGTGAACCTCTGCTCACACCAAGCTGCAATCGTCCGCCGGAGATTAAATCCGCGGCTCCGGCATCTTCCACCATGTACAGCGGGTTTTCGTATCGCATATCGATAACACCGGTACCGATCTCGATCTTGCTGGTTTTAGCACCAACGGCTGATAATAGTGGGAATGGTGAGGCAAGTTGAGATGCGAAGTGATGGACACGGAAGTAGGCGCCATCAATACCAATCTCCTCAGCTGCTACGGCCAGGTCAATGGATTGAAGTAAAGTGTCGGCTGCGCTGCGGGTGCTATATGCAGGGTGATTTGACCAGTGGCCAAATGATAAAAATCCAATTTTCTTCATGCGGTTCTAAAATCTGACAAATAGTGGTCAAAAAGCCTGTGTCCGGGATTCGGTTATGAGAACCCGCAATCCGGTTATTTCATCAGTATTGCTCTTGCCCACCTTTGTGCTGTTAAATAAATTATATGAATATAGTTATTACAGGGTCAATAGGCAATATTGGCAAGCCTATGGCCGCTAAGTTGCTGAAAAATGGCCATAAGGTTACAGTTATCACCAGTAAACCAGAGCGACAAGCTGCTATTGTGTTGCTCGGTGCCGAAGCAGCTATCGGTACTTTCTTTGATGTTGAATTCCTAACCCGAACTTTTAGTGGTGCTGATGTGGTTTATCTGATGGAGGCCTGGGAAGGGATTGGGAGCGTGTTCGATAAAGATATTGACTTTGCAGCCGCCTTCGAACAAATTGGAAACAACTACAAGCAAGCGGTAGAAACTTCAGGTGTTAAAAAGGTAATCCATCTTAGCAGTATTGGAGCTCATACCGATGAGGGGACCGGTAGCCTTGCCCTGCACAACAAAGTTGAAAACATCTTAAGAACGCTTACTGATGATGTCTCCATTAAGTTTATGCGCCCTGTTGGTTTCTATACCAATCTGTATCGAAGCCTGGAGGGTATAAGGAATAAGCACGCCATTGTTTCAACATATGGTGGTGACCAGAAAGAACCCTGGGTAGCGCCGGAAGATATAGCTGATGCCGTAGTTGAAGCAATGGAATCAAGCTTTGAAGGTAGAACAGTCCGTTATCTCGCAAGTGACGAAATATCGCCAAATGAAATTGCAAAGTCATTGGGTGAGGCCCTTGGCTTGCCTGACCTGCAATGGAATGTTATTTCCGCTGAACAGATGCTCGGGGGAATGCTATCAGCAGGCATGAATGAGTGGATCGCCAGGGGCTTCATTGCGATGCAGGCCGCGCAGCGAAGTGGCGCTTTATATGAAGACTTCTACAGACAAAAGCCTGTTCTTGGAAAAACTAAGTTTAAAGAATTCGCGAATACCTTCGCAACAGTTTACCATCAACAAACAAAATAGATCCGTAAATTTACCTTTGATGCTTGGCTCGGGGCACTCAGATTGAAACATCTTATTTGAAAATCGTATGAAAAAGCAACAACAATCCCTGCACAAATTCGAATCTCTGACCGAGTTTCATCAGCTGTTTGGGCTATCACAGCCCAGACATCCATTGATCAGCTTTATTGATCTTCTGGACCTGAACTTTGATCCAGCCGCACTCCCCGACGCATTAGTGATGGAGTACTACAAGATTGCTTATAAGAAGGAGACCTGCGGCAGGGCAAAATACGGTCAGCAATATTATGATTTCGGCCAGGGAGGATTGATTTTTACAGCACCTGGACAGGTGTTTGAAAAGCCGACCCGTATGGACGTGTCCGGGTATATGTTACTTGTACATCCAGATCTGCTACGCTCGTATCCACTAAGCACAAAAATCAAGCAGTATGGCTTCTTCTCCTACGCGGCAAACGAGGCTCTACACTTGTCGGAGGAGGAGCTTACTACAATTACGACTGTTTTCAAGATCATTGATGAAGAGCTGAACAGTCGTATTGACGACTTCAGTCAGGATGTGATTGTCTCTCAGGTTGAGCTTTTGCTGAACTACAGTAACCGCTACTATAAACGTCAGTTCATTACCCGTAAAGCCGTTGCAAATGACCAGCTGCAACGGATTGACGAGATACTTGATCAGCATTTTGATGGTGGAAAGGCAGTGCTTGTGGGCATTCCTACTGTTCAATCCATCGCTGAACAATTAAACCTTTCGCCAGGTTACCTGAGTGACATGCTGCGTGCGCTTACTGGTCAAAATGCCCAGCAACTCATTCATCAAAAGCTGGTCGAGAAAGCTAAAGAAATCCTGTCTACTTCGAATCTTAGCGTTTCAGAAGTGGCTTACCAGCTCGGCTTTGAACATCCGCAATCGTTTTCTCGTATGTTTAAAGCAAAGACAAAGTTGTCTCCCTTAGATTTTCGTCATTCCTTTAACTGATTAGTAGATAGGGTTGCTGGTACATTTGCTCAGGTACTCATCTCGATCAACTTGTAAATTTTAAGGACGTATTTGAAATGCTACAGTTTAAACGATCTCGATACTTTGAATGCCTTTTTCCAGTGCTTGTTCTTTAATGCCGGGAACTTTTACGCCTTCAGCTCGGAAAACCTTTACCTCATGCATGCCTAGAAACCCGAGGAACGATGTTAAGTATGGTGCCACAAAGTCAAGCGCTTTGCCTGGTCCTTCGGAGTAAATGCCACCGGAAGACATGGCGATATAGACCTTCTTGCCTTTAACCAATCCTACGGGTCCGTTTTCACCATAACTGAAGGTCACGCCAGCCCTGGTGATATGGTCCAGATATGCCTTTAGTGCGGTGTGGATGGTGAAGTTGTACAGCGGCGCACCGATGACAATAAAGTCTGCAGCCATAAGCTGCTTTACTGCTTCATCCGAGTAGCGAAGTGATTCCCGGTCTTCCGGACTTAGTTGCTCACCAGGTGTGTACATGGACTGCAGAATTTTAGGATTTAAATGTGGAAGATCGAGCTCGTTTAAATTTACCTCTTCAACGATGCTGCCTGGATATTTTTGAATGATTTTTTCAACTACGGCTTTTCCCAGTTTGATGCTATACGACTGATCGCCCTGGATGCTGGAGATTAAATGAAGAATACGTTTCATGTTCTTAGATTTAAGTTTGTAATCAGTCATCAAAGGTATCGCCACTAACTACTAAAAAGATAGTACTTACCTAAAGGAAAGCGCTTTCCTAGAGGAAAGTCCGTAGCTTTGAAATATGGAAACAATGGTTAGCGATCAAGAGGTGGTCTTAAGCCTGGCGGCTTGTTCAAGTTCATTGAAAAACGTGCTTGATGCGCTGTATGTACTGGGAGGAAAGTGGAAGTTGCCCCTGATCCTGAGCTTGATGGACGGGCCAAAACGCTTTAATGAACTTCAGCATGCCCTACAGGGCATATCTCCGAAGATCCTCGCCAACGAATTGAAAAACCTTGAGCTTAATGAATTCCTGACCCGCAAAGTTTATCCTACCACACCAGTGACAATCATTTATGAGGCTACTGAACATAGTGCTACGCTTAAGAAGGTGTTGTATGAATTAAGTGCATGGGGCGAGCAACACCGTGAGAAAATTCGCCAGAGCATGAAGAAGTAAACCGGGGAACGTTAATTTAGCAACAGGAAAGATTAAGATATGCTTACAGATACCTTAAGACTGATTTTTAAGAGAGACTTGGCTAAGCTCAGCGCGGAACTGAATTTGTACGGCCGGGAAGAAAATATCTGGCTGGTTGATAAACAGATATCCAACTCAGCGGGAAACCTCTGTTTGCATCTGGTCGGCAACTTAAACACCTATATTGGTGCGAGGCTTGGAAATTCGGGATACCTGCGAAACCGGCCTTTGGAATTTGAATTAAAGGACCTGCCCAGAGCAGAGCTGATCAACAAAATTGAAGAAACGATCGAGACTATCGACCGGGTGCTAAGTTTGCTTACTGCGGAACAACTGGCAGGTGATTTCCCAGAAGATGTTTTAGGCAGTAAGATGACCACTGAGTTTTTCCTGGTGCATCTGGCTGCGCACTTGAACTATCACTTAGGGCAGGTAAATTATCATAGACGTTTGCTTGATAATTAATAATAACTTAACCGTTTAAAATATTACCCGTGTAATGAGAGGAAAAAGCATATTTACTGTAGTGGTTTTACTTATGGTTATTCTGAATGCTATGCAAATGAATGCACAAACAACTTCGAATTCTGAAGGTAAGGTTGACGGAGGCATGATGGTCCGTATTGCTGAGATCGAGATCTTTCCGGAATACCTGCAGGAGTATAGGAGCATCCTGAAAACAGAAGCATCTGCTTCGATCGATATTGAGCCAGGTGTACTTGCAATCTTTCCCATGTATGAGCAGGCGAATCCTAACCATTTCCGGCTTGTCGAAATTTATGCAAGTCAGGTAGCCTACCAGGCCCACCTGAAAACACCACACTTTCTCCATTACAAAAGCAGCACATCGAAGATGGTGAAGTCGCTGAAGTTGGTTGATATGCAAAGCCTGGATCCTTCGTCCATGAAGATGATCTTCAAAAAGATACAATGATGAATCTTGTTGCCGATATTAAATTTATCGCACCAGATCCATCCATTTCAGTCTTCGTGGAAAGCATTGGAATGTTCCGCAACCCAACTGATGAGCCGAAAGAAATTACTATTTTACCCGATGGGCGAATAGACCTTTTCTTCTGGAGTGCCGAGAAACAACCTTTTCAGGTGGTGTTAAATGGATTGGAGACCGCTCCCGAGCAAAGAATGGTAACACCTAAGATGCAGGCATTTGTAATCAGCTTTAAGCCGCTGGCAATGGAATACATTTTTAAGTTTCCACTGGCAGCTTACCTGAACCACACTAAAGTGCTGCCAACCAATTTTTGGGGTTTTAGTGTTGAAGACCTGCAAGATTTTGATGCTTTTTACGAGAAGATATCCAGTAAGGTGAGCAGCCTCTTACCGCGGCAGATTGATGAAAGAAAACGTAAGCTCTTTGAGTTGATCTATGAATCACAAGGTGTAATGAGTGTACAGGAGCTTTCCGATCATTCATGCTGGAGTAGCCGGCAAATCAATCGCTATTTCAATGCGCAATTGGGCCTATCGTTGAAGACCTATTGCAGTATCTTACGTTTTCGTGCTTCACTGGCTCACATTGCGAATGGAAAGCTTTTTCCCGAACTGAATTTTAGCGATCAGGCACACTTTATCAAAGAAGTTAAGCGATTATCTGGTGCAGTACCCAAAACCTTATCCAAAAATGAGAATGACCGATTTGTACTATTATCGGTATTAAAGCAGCAATAGCTTTGTGAAAAATATCACAATATGTTGCTAAAAAATAAAAGAATAGCCATTGTTGGTGGAGGTCCCGGTGGTCTGACACTTGCCAGGCTCTTACAGCTGAAGGGAGCTGCGGTACAGGTTTATGAACGCGATTTTAATGAAGACGCGCGGGTGCAAGGCGGCCCGCTGGATATGCATGAACATTCGGGATTGGCGGCACTACGGGAGGCAGGGCTGCTGGATCAGTTTCGTGCAAACTTTCTTCCTGGTGCCGACCGGATGCGGATTTTTACTGCCCAGGCGGAGCTATTGTTCAGCGATCATGATGATAAACGGATAAACGACTTTGGAGAGCCACATTTCCGGCCGGAAATAGACAGGGGATCATTAAGGAAGATCCTGTTAGCATCGCTAAAGCCGGGTACCGTAGTCTGGGATAGTCACTTTCTTTCAATGGAGCGGGAAAGTTCGGGCTGGACCTTAAGCTTTGCAAATGGTACCGCCGCCTATGCGGACCTGGTCATTGCTGCTGATGGCGCAAATTCGAAGGTAAGACCGTATTTGACGGACATCAAGCCAGTATATTCAGGGATAACCATGATTGAAGGTAATGTATACAATTCCGAAAAATCGACGCCCAACATTCATGCCTTACTAAGCGGAGGCAAGATCATGGCGTTTGGAGACGCTCAGGATCTGTTAATGGGCCAAAAAGGCGGAGGCGACCTGGGTTTCTACGCGAGTTTTAAAGTAGAGGTGGAATGGGTTAATAACAATGGCCTTGATTATGGTGATAATGCACAAATGCTGGCCTGGTTTAAGCAGGCTTATGCGGGTTGGAATTGTGTCTGGGATGAGCTGTTTGCCTATGCAAAGCCGCCATTCATCCCACGGCTGATCAATTATATGCCTCTTGATCAGACATGGGAATCCTCACCGAATTTAACATTGATTGGTGATGCTGCGCACGTAATGCCACCTTTTGCAGGAGAGGGCGCGAATATGGCGATGTTAGATGCGCTGGAATTAACAGCCTGCTTAAATGACGAACAGTACGCCAGCTTGCAAGAGGCAGTTGCGGCATATGAAATAAGCATGCGCAAGCGTGCAGCAGCCGCGACGCAGGAATCGCTCGAAAATGGCGAAAGAATGCATTCGAAAGATGCACTTAGCGAGATGCTACACATTTTTCAGGGACATTAAGCGGCTGTCTAGTTGTCGCGGTGTTCAACATATTCTTCGCAATTTGTTATATTAGTTGTCAATTTTATCATATGAAAAATAAGACCTTCAAGTGCGCACTTATATTGTTGTTGCCACTATTCTCATTAGGATGTGGTGCGCTAAATCCGGCTTCGAGCGCATTGCACATCAATCAGACCATTCCGGCACAGTCCAGAATGCTGATCTCGCTGGAAGATAAATCGGGATTTAACCTGGATATTCAGAACCTTTCCAAAGACACACTGATACTGGAACGCAAGGGACTTGAAGTACTGCGGATCGGTAAGGCGAGTATTAAGGCGATGATAGAACCCGATGCTGCAGCATCTCTGGTGAACGATTCAAAGCGTGGTGTGAAGGTAAGGTTACGCGTCTCCAACCACAAAGCCAAGGTTTCAAGTAGCATTGAACAATTAAGTACCGAAACGAAGACAACACCATAACTTTAATGAAGAAAATATTAACGCTACTACTATTTGCTGCAACTATCGCAGGCTGTAAAAAAGAAGATTACACAGCAGGAGAGTTCTACACGGTGACGTATCAAACTAAGCGGAACACGATGAATATTTCGCTTAGCGCTACGCAGGATATCAATCCTGCTAATTACAATATTGGAAATGCTAATTACGATAAACCAGTAAAGAAAATCAGGTACATCATTGAATTACAGGAGAAGGATTATTACAAAATGGAATTCATCAAACTTGATGGCACCGTTGTACCGCTTGAGTTGAGTATCTCAGATAAAGAGATGAACCTACACTTTTAAGTAAGCAAAGGATTATAGCTAGAGCCCGACGAGTTTTCGCCGGGCTTTTTAGATTTCATAATTCTTGGAAAGACTTTATTCTTAAGGAGATTTTCTCTACTTTCGCGGCCCTCATAAATTTTGAGGATCAATCGCGCACCTTATGGAAAAGTACTTGTATGGAATTGATTTTGGAACTACAAATTCGGCGTTAGCCATTTTTAACCAAGAAACAGCTGAAATTCAACATACGATCATTATTCCATCATTGATTTATTTCTATGAACACCGGAATACAGATGGCGGTCCGAACTTTGTAGTGGGCGAGGATGCCATTACCGCTTATCTGCAGGAGGGTATGAAGGGGAGGTTCATCAAGTCCGTAAAGCAGATTCTCTCTCGAAGTAGCTTTATAGAGACGCGTATCCAGAATCAGCGGTACAATGCTGCTCAGCTTGTTGCGATCATTATTAAAGAACTTAAACTGCGTGCTGACGCTTTAATTAGTCAGGATTGCAGGAAAGCAATCATCGGCAGACCCGTGTTCTTTGATGATAACAATGTTCAGAAAGATACACTGGCGCAGACCAGACTGAGTAAAGCGGCTGAGCTGGCTGGTTTTACGGAGGTACGTTTTCAATTTGAACCAATCGGTGCTGCCTTTGCCTATGAGCGAACACTGAAGAAAGCAGAACATGTACTTGTTGCCGATCTTGGTGGTGGTACAACCGATTTCACATACCTCGTGCTGGATCCGGAGAAGGTAGGAAGCAAGGATCGCAAAAATGATATGATGGCTACCGGTGGTATTTACATAGGTGGGGACAGCCTTGATGCTGCTTTTATGTGGGAGCGTGGCACCCCATATTTTGGTAAGGAAACGCAATATGAAGCTTCCGGAGGCAAGTGGCTGACCGTACCGAAATCGCTCTTTGCAAACATCTGTTCCTGGGAGCAAATGAACTTTTTTAATGGTCCCCGGATTAAAAAGGACATAGAAGACTACTATTATTTTTCTGGAAAAGACCGCAAGTTCAAAAACCTGATCACGCTGATCGATAATAATCTTGGCTATTCTGTTTTCCGGTCAATTGAAAATACTAAAATAGAGCTTTCCAGCACAGAAACATCAAGGTTCAGCTATAACGAAATGGACATTGTTATCGATGAGGAGATTAGTTTGCCATTGTATGAAGACATCATTTCTAAAAGTGTGGAACAGATCGCATCGTATCTTGACAGCTTTCTTGTAAGCAACAACATTGATCCGAACAAAATTGACAGCCTGTTTCTAACGGGGGGTACATCCATGGTTGGAAGTATCCAGAAGTTGTTCAAACAGCGATTTCCGCAGGTGAACCTGAATTCTGGAGATAACTTCAAGAGTGTGGCGACCGGTTTAGCGCTCAGTGGTTACTTGTTTGAAGGCTAACGCTAAGTACTTTTACATCCGGTTTATTTGATTTATGCAGCTATAGGTTTGATCGTCGCATTGAAGCCGGGGATGCTCCTGGATACCTTTGCTTTAAATCAAAATTATAGAACATGGAAAATCAAAAAGTATGGTTTGTTACTGGTGCTTCAAAGGGCTTGGGGCTCACATTAGTCAAAAGGTTATTAAGTGAAGGCTTAAGGGTTGCTGCAACTTCGCGTAGTATAGACGATCTGAAAGCAGCGGTGGGCGAAAATGAGCACTTTCTTCCTTTGGATGTTGATCTTAACAGTGAGGACAGCGTTGCTGCAGCGCTTACTGGCACGATTAGTCAATTTGGGCAAATTGATGTCGTTGTAAATAATGCAGGTTACGGTTTAGTAGGCGGACTTGAGGAGCTGACGGATAAAGAGAGTCGTAGCAACTTCGACGTAAATGTTTTTGGTACGCTCAATGTAATTCGGAACGTTTTGCCGCATATGCGTAAACAGGGGGCAGGACACATCTTTAACATTGCCTCTATAGGTGGTTTTGTTGGAACATTCCCGGGATTTGGCATCTATTGTGCTACCAAGTTTGCGGTACATGGATTATCTGAATCTTTAGCTACAGAGGTTGAGCCCTTTGGCATTAAGGTAACAATTGTTTCGCCTGGCTATTTCAGGACAAACTTCCTGGACTCATCATTAGCGATTCCAAGTCAGCCCATAGCTGCCTATGAGACAGTCCGAGCTTCACAGGTGTTGCATCAGGAACAAATCAACGGTAACCAACCAAATGACCCGGAAAAAGCTGCAGCTGTCTTGATTGCCGCCGCGGAACTTGATCAGGCACCACTTCATCTGTTCCTAGGTCAGGATGCTTATGATATGGTGCAGCAGAAAATACAAAATGTTGAGCGTGAGATGGAGGTTGTTAAAAGTCTTGCACTTTCAACGGCTTTCAGCAACTAATGTCTGCCAATCGAATATCCCTGTATGGCCTGCAGGGATATTCTGATATTTTAAATAACTGTATTTTTGATCATGGATAAAGCGCAAAGCATTGAAGAATTTTATCGGTCTAAGCTAAACTGTATACCTGATAATTTGAAGAAGGAGATGGGACATTTTAATGTATTCCAACTCGACGAGTTTGTAGGTTGCCATGCTAAACCTATTCCTTACAGCCGGAAAGACTTCTACAAGGTTAGCTTGATAGAAGGGCGCAATAACATTTATTATGCTGACAGAACCGTTGTAATTGATGAGTTTGCGTTGCTGTTCGCAAATCCTCAGGTGCCATATAATTGGGAATCTCTGGACGATACACAGAGTGGCTTCTTCTGCATCTTCACAGAGGCTTTTTTTCAGCAATATGGGAACTTTAAAGCTTACCCGGTCTTTAAACCCGGCGGTGATGCGGTTTTTACGCTTGATGAAGAACAAAGGCAAAATGTCCGGGCTATTTTCTCCCGGATGTTTGAAGAGATTTCTTCCGAGTATATATACAAATACGATGTGCTGAGAAGCCTCGTATTTGATGTCATCCATCTGGCATTGAAGCTTAAGCCAGCTCATGCCAACCCGGTGGGGAAGCAGAAAGCTGCAGCGCGGGTGGCATCCCTTTTTATCGAACTTCTGGAACGACAATTCCCAATTGAATCACCAATGCAGCAGATGAGGCTGCGGACACCGGCAGATTTTGCAAATCACCTTTGCATCCATGTGAACCATTTAAACAAATCGTTAAAAGAGGTAACAGAAAAGACGACCTCCCAGCTGATTGCTGAACGAGTACTGCAAGAGGCTCGTGCATTGCTGAAGCATACCAACTGGAACATCTCGGAGATTGCCTGGTGCCTGGGCTTTGAGGAGCTTCCACATTTTATTAACTTCTTTAAGAAGTATGTACAGCTGACACCGGGATCGTTCAGGGGTGTTTAGCTATTATACATCCTCAGAGACTAGCTAAGCATGCGCTATTAGAAGAGTTGCAGGTTAATGGCGTTGTTGTTATCCGGTCCCTTTGCAGCTGTTGCTTGCGTGTTTGCCTTATGCTTGACGATCCAGGATTTGTATTGATCCACTGCTATTGGGGATCTTAACAGGTCGGAAGCTTGCTGCATCTGCGATAATCTATATTCAACAGTCTGCCTGAACGTTATAAGCAGTTGCTGAACATGTTGTTGAACCTTTGTTTTTGCTTTTACTCTGATGTGACGGTTAAGAAGATTCAAGACCTGTAGCGTCAGCTCCTTGCTGAAGTAAGTAAGCCCCGCATCCATGCGGGAACTAAGTTGTGTTTGGTTAAAGCCTTCACGTTCATGTATACCTAGCAGTTGTGCGTGGAATTTGCCAAGGAGCTCGCTAAGATTTTCCACAGATTTGTTCATCTGACTAAGGACAGTAGCCAGTTCTGGTAAGTTCGCTTTGTTAAGATCAGCGTTGTTTGTGAGTGCCTCTAAACCATCTTTGATTGTTACTAATGTGTAGTTTCTGAGTACAAGTTGGAGGATGTAGCTCTCCTGTCCTTTTTCAAGATTTTCCTGAAGTCGCTCCTCAACCGCAGGTTTCATAAAGTTGATTACTTCAGGATTGGAGCGAAGACTTTCTGTATTGATCTTCGACCGGAGGATCAAACCATCGAGTGTGCGTACGCGGCTGAGTGCAACATACACCTGTCCTGCAATAAACGATTTGCCGGCATCAATAATCGCATGATCAAATGTTAAGCCCTGGCTTTTGTGGATGGTTACTGCCCAGGCAAGTTTGATGGGATACTGAGTAAATTCGCCAACCTGTTGCTGCGTAATCTCATCATCACCAGCGGCCTTATATTCAAATGACTGCCATGAAGAACGTTTAAGGAGCAGGTCCTCTTCAGCTGGAAATTCAATATAAATCTCTGTGGCATCAATGGAGATGGATTTGATTTTGCCGATCTTTCCATTGTAATATCTCCTGTTTTCGCCGACGTCGTTTTTAATAAACATGACCTGTGCACCCGTTTTTAGTTTTAAGGTCTGCTCGGCCTGGAGGCCCGAATCCCGGAAAGCACCATTTGTCTCAGCCTCGAACGTATATTCCTGACTAGGGAGCGCTTCGAGCTTCTGTTTGTTAATTGCATTTGCTTCTGCATTATGGGAAGTGATGATTATCGGATTCAGTCCCTCATTGTCCTGAAAGTCAGGGTTGTATCTTTGGTTGAGTAGATTAAGACTTGTTTCTGTGATGCTGTTGTTACGGATATCGTTCAGGATCTTGATAAAGGCGGGTTCAGTTTGCCGGTAGACCTGTGTAAGTTCAATTTGCAAGACTGGGTGCCTGCGCATCACTTGAGCATCAAAGAAGTAAGGGGAGGCGTATGCCCGGTTTAGAAATGTCCATTCTTCTCTTTTTGTAACGGGTGGAAGTTGATACAAATCTCCGATAAGCAACAATTGCAAACCACCAAATGGGGCGTTTATACCTCTGATCTTACGGAGTATTGCATCGATAACGTCAAGTAAATCGCAACGAACCATAGAGACCTCATCGATGACAAGAAGTTCAAGCATCCGAAAAAGGTCTGTTTTCTCTTTACTGTAGCTGAGCTCTTCCACCATAGATTGAATAGAGAGTATCCCCGCCTGTAAATTCTCGAGGCTAATGTCGCCAGGGAAAAAAGACCCTGGTGGCAGCTGAAAAAAAGAATTGATGGTGGTACCTTTTGCATTCATAGCTGCCACGCCTGTGGGTGCCAGAATGACCATCTTTTTACTGGTACTGCTCTGTATTTTTCTTAAAAGTGTTGTTTTACCTGTACCTGCCTTTCCGGTTAGAAAAATATTCTGCGTACTGTATTCAATGAAATCAAGTACTTTGTCGGCAATAGAAGTAGATGGTTGCGCATCGGTCATGCGGCAAATTTACGAGAAATTATCCTTTTCGTTTTTGTAGCTTTAAGAGAGTTGCTCTACTATACGTTAGAATTTTTGCTCATTATATGAAGAAAAGTGTGAAATATTCTGGATTAGCGCTTTTTTTATTGAAAAAATAAATTACATTTGGGCTTACCCTTTAGGGGGTATGTTTTTCATAGGTAGATGTAGGGTCGAATACTTGTATTCGGCCCTTTTTTTATGGCATAGCTTATGTTAATTATCAACTGATGAGAAAAAAGAAAATCATTGTAGCGGTTACAGGTGCGAGTGGTGCGATATACGGAAAGTTATTACTGGATACTTTGCAAGGAATGCCCGAACAAATTGAACGTGTAGGCGTGGTTATGTCTGATAATGCAAAGGAGGTATGGCGTTTCGAGCTTGGCAATTGTGGCTATGACGATTACGCATTTGACTTCTATGAGAAAATGGATTTCAATGCGCCTTTTGCGTCGGGTTCAGCAAAGTTTGACACTATGATTATCATCCCAAGTTCGATGGGAACCCTTGGAAGGATTGCCGGAGGCATATCAAATGACCTCATTACCAGAGCAGCTGATGTCATTCTTAAGGAACGACGCAAGCTGATCGTTGTACTGAGGGATACACCTTTTAGCCTGATACACATTGACAATATGAAGCGCGTAACCGAAGCAGGGGGAATTATCTGCCCTGCAATTCCTTCATTTTATAGTATGCCAAAGCGCATTGAAGACCTCGCTCAGACGGTAGTAGACCGAGTTATAGATCTTGCTGGTTTGGAACAGGATAGCTACCGCTGGAATGAGTAGTTAATCAAAAAAAGCCTATCTTTGCACACTTGAAATGAAGAAAGTTGCATTTTATACATTAGGTTGTAAGTTAAATTTTTCAGAGACCTCTTCTATTGGTCGTCTGTTTACAGACGCTGGCTACTCGGTGGTAGAATTTACCGAGGGTGCAGACGTATATGTCATTAATACATGTTCTGTAACGGAACATGCAGACAAGAAATGCCGTAAGGTGGTGAAGGAAGCGTTAAAGTATTCGCCAAACGCATATGTGACCATTGTTGGTTGTTATGCACAGTTGAAACCACAGGAGATTGCCGAAATCGAAGGTGTTGATATGGTATTGGGTGCGGCAGAGAAGTTTCGTATTGTGGAATTTATATCTGACCTGACTAAACAGCCAAAAGCCATAGTTCATCAACAAAATATCGAAAAAGTTAATCACAACTTTATTGCTGCTTATTCGATCGGGGATAGGACCAGGACCTTTCTGAAGGTTCAGGATGGCTGTGATTACCCATGTACTTATTGTACAATTCCATTGGCTCGAGGTGGCAGTCGTAGTGATACAATCGAAAATGTAGTGAACCGTGCCACGCAAATTGCTGCGAGTGGGGTGAAAGAAATTGTGTTGACCGGTGTAAATCTCGGTGACTTCGGTATCCGGGATGGTCAGCGTGAGGACAAGTTCTTTGATCTTGTAAAGGCACTAGATGAAGTGGAAGGCATTGATCGGATCCGAATTTCATCTATTGAGCCAAACCTGTTGAGTAACGAGATCATCGAGTTTGTTGCTACATCAAAACGCTTTGTTCCGCATTTTCATATACCCTTGCAGTCTGGATCCAATAAGATCTTAGGCTTAATGAAACGTCGCTATCGTCGCGAGTTGTACACCGAGCGCGTTGCCGCAATAAAATCGTTGATGCCGGATTGTTGCATAGGTGTAGATGTTATTGTTGGGTTCCCAGGGGAGACACAGGAAGACTTTTTGGATACCTATCAATTCTTAAATGGCCTTAATGTTTCTTACCTGCATGTTTTTACCTATTCTGAAAGGGATCAGACCCTTGCTGCAGAACTTCCGGGTGTAGTGCCAGGAAGCACCCGTGCAGAACGTAGTAAGATGCTACACATACTGTCTGATAAAAAACGCAGAGCTTTCTACCAGTCGCAGATCGGAAAGGTTGGCGAAGTGCTGTTTGAAGATGATCAGAAAGCCGGGTTTATGCATGGCTTTACAAAAAACTATGTTAAGGTAAGGGCTAAATACGACCCGGTTATGGTAAACGAGCTTAAGACCGTGCAACTGCTCTCTATGACCCCAGACGGCGAGGTGGAAGTTGCCGAAGCGGAGGCTGTTTTACACCATTAATCCTATATTCGCATAAACTACTTTACTATATGTTTCCAACCGTTTCGCATTTTCTAGAATATCTTTTCGGCGTACAGATCCCTCTACCTTTTAACACATTCGGCGTTTTTGTTGCGCTGGCATTCATTGCCGGGTACTGGGCCTTTACCAAAGAAATGCAACGTAAGGAGGCACTCGGGATCTTGCATCCACGTAAGCGGACGTATGTAATCGGCAAGAAGGCAACTACTGGCGAGATGGTCATGAATGGGATCTTTGGATTTCTGATTGGTTACAAGCTGGTCTATGCTTTAATGAATTATAGCTTATTTGTGTATGATGCACAGACTGTTTTGCTATCCACTAAGGGAAATATTCTCGGGGGCTTAGCTGTCGCCGGTCTCTTTATCTACTGGGATATTCAGGAGAAAAATAAACATAAGCTGGATAAGCCGAAGAACGTAGAAGTTACTGAATACCCGCACCAGCTGATGGGCAACCTGATCGTATGGGCCGCTGTATGGGGTTTCTTAGGTGCTAAGATCTTTGATAACCTGGAACACTGGGATACCTTTATTCAAGATCCTATTGGCGGTCTGCTATCTTTTAGTGGCTTGACTTTCTATGGCGGATTGATCTGTGGCGGTGCCGCAGTATTGATCATTGCAAAGAAGAATGGTATCAAACCCCTGCATATGCTCGACGTGGGTAGTGCGGGTATGATGCTTGCCTATAGTGTTGGCCGCATTGGCTGCCATCTGTCTGGCGATGGTGACTGGGGGATTGTTAACCTGAATCCTAAGCCGGTAAGCTGGTTGCCAGATTGGCTGTGGGCGTATACGTATCCAAATAACGTTGCCATGGAAGGTGAGAAAATTCCAGGCTGTGTCGGTAAGTTCTGTTTTGAACTTCCACAACCGGTTTACCCAACCCCGCTATATGAAGTTATTGCTGCCTTTGTTCTCTTTCTTATTCTTTGGAACATCCGTCATAAGATCAAAATTCCAGGAATGTTATTTGGAATTTACCTCATGTTGAACGGTGTGGAGCGATTCATGATCGAACTGATCCGGGTAAATACTAAATATCATGTTGGTGGCCTTGCTTTTACCCAGGCAGAACTGATCTCCTCAATTCTTTTTATTTCTGGCTTGGTTATGGTAATATATACCATGAAGAACAAGGAAAAACACGCTAATTACTAAGACCGTAATTATGGATTATGAATTGTTATGTACCAAGGTTCTGGGTATAGTTCGGCTAACTGGTAATTTTATCCGGAAGGAATCGATGAACTTCGATAGCAGAAAGGTAGAATTTAAAGGGTTAAATGATCTGGTTTCGTATGTTGATAGGCAGGCAGAAATAATCCTTGTAGAAAATCTTGCCGAATTGCTTCCCGATTCAGGCTTTATTACTGAAGAGCAAACGAGTAGTAAAAAGGGAAAGACTTTCAATTGGATCATTGATCCACTTGATGGAACGACAAACTTTATACACGGGATACCAACCTACGCTGTAAGCGTGGCTTTGTATGAAGATGGTGAGCCAGTGATCGGAGTGGTTTATGAGATTAACAGAGGTGAATTGTTTTACGCATACAAAGGTGGCGCTGCATACCTAAACAATAAAGAGATTCGGGTTTCACAGCGTACTAAGGTCGCAGATACGCTGTTAGCTACTGGTTTTCCATACTATGATTTCGAGAAACAACCGCAATATATGTCGCTGTTTACCGAGTTGATGCGCAAGTGTCACGGATTAAGAAGGATCGGTTCTGCAGCTGTAGATCTCGCCTATGTAGCTTGTGGTCGCTTTGATGCTTTTTTTGAGTACAATTTAAATGCCTGGGATGTTGCTGCGGGCGCGTATATAGTGCAGCAGGCAGGTGGAAAGGTCATGAACTTTAAAGGCGGCGATGAGTTTATTGAAAGCAGGGAGCTACTAGCGACAAACAGCAGGATCGACGAGGAGTTAATTGTTGATATAAAAAAGCACTTTAACTGAGAATCGCTTAAGATTCTCAGTTGTTAATATAGAAAAAGACCCGCATTGCGGGTCTTTTTCTATATTAACAACTGATGTAAGTTTTTAATTAAAGCGCTTCTGAGACAACCTCTTTCACTTCAGGAACCATACGTTGCAACAGGTTCTGAATCCCTGACTTTAACGTTATTGTAGAAGAAGGGCAGCCACTGCATGAGCCTCTAAGTTCTACGGTAACAACACCATCACCTTCGTCAAATGACTTGTAGCTAATTGCCCCGCCGTCTTGCTCTACCGCCGGACGAACGTAGTCGTGAAGTATTTGCTGAATTTTCTTTTCTATATCTGAGCCTTCAAAGTCTGGAACTTCGTTGGTAGTTTCTTCTTTAATCTTGTACTCAGACTCCACAGCTCCTTTCACAAATTCTTTTAAGATTGGCTCGATATCTGCCCAATCAGCATCCTCTGATTTTGTAATGGTGACAAAGTTGCTGGCGAAAAACACACCGGTTACGAAATTGAATTTGAACAGTTCTTTTGCAAATGGAGAATGCTCAGCACTTTCTTTAGTCGCGAAATCTTCACTGCCATTGATCAATAATTTATTGACCATGAATTTCATTGTAGCAGGATTAGGTGTCTGTTCTGTATATACGTTGATCGTCATTGTCTTCTTTTTTTATTACAAAAATAATTAATAAAGATTCTAATCTAAGGTATCGATGTCTGTTTTAGGTCATTATGTTAAAAGATCCCGGTATATGAAAATGGTGTAATCAGCTTAAGTTCTGCTTTAACAAGTTCGTTAACATCCAGGCCATCAATGAAGGTTGACATGGTTTCGGCAGTGATCTTCTGATTAGTTCGTGTTAGATCTTTCAAAGCTTCATATGGATTCGGGTAAGCTTCTCTTCTTAGAATAGTTTGTATTGCTTCCGCAACTACTGCCCAGTTATTCTCAAGATCAGCGTCGATTGCTTCATTATTCAGAATTATTTTGTTCAATCCCTTTAATGTAGAACTAATGGTGATCATGGTATGGGCCATCGGAACACCAATGTTTCTCAATACAGTTGAATCTGTAAGGTCCCGCTGTAATCTTGATATCGGAAGTTTGGCGGCGAAGAATTCAAATAGTGCATTTGCAATACCAGCATTACCTTCTGCATTTTCAAAGTCAATTGGATTCACTTTATGTGGCATAGCAGATGAACCGATTTCACCTTCTTTAATCTTTTGTTTGAAGTAGTTCTTCGAGATGTACGTCCAAATATCCCGATCAAGATCAATGATGATGTTATTGATTCGCTTCAATGCGTCACATTGTGCCGCGAATTGATCATAATGCTCAATTTGGGTGGTATACTGTGAACGATTAAGCCCTAGAATACTGTTGACAAAATTATTTGAAAAATCTATCCAGTTGATAGAAGGGTAGGCGATGTGATGTGCATTGAAGTTCCCGGTGGCACCACCAAACTTAGCTGCATTCGGAATTGCTTTGAGATTTTGAAGTTGAATCTTCATTCTTTCGGCAAACACCATGAATTCTTTTCCAAGTTTGGTAGGCGATGCAGGCTGTCCGTGGGTATGTGCTAGTAGGGGAACATCCTTCCATACATCGGCAAGTTCAGTTATTTTAGCAATCAGTTGGTCGATGCCAGGATAATATACTTCTTCAAGGGCCAGTTTGAACGTGTATGGAATTGCGGTGTTATTGATATCCTGAGAGGTAAGCCCAAAGTGAATGAACTCCTTATATGCGGATAAATCTTGTTCGTCAAATTTCTTCTTAATGAAATATTCAACGGCTTTCACGTCGTGATTGGTAACCTTTTCTGTAGACTTGACCTCTTCTGCATCGTTTTCAGAGAAGTTTATATAAATACCTCTTAGTGCATCAAATCTGGATTGGTCGAATGATGCCAGGCCAGGCAGGTCTGTATTACACAAAGCAATGAAATACTCGACTTCTACAAAGACGCGGTATTTGATAAGGGCAGACTCAGAAAAGTAATTAGCCAGGTTCTGTGTAGTTGACCTGTAGCGTCCATCAACGGGTGAGATGGCTTGAAGTGCAGAAAAATTCATGAATAAGGATCTTTTGATACACAACAAAGGTAACATTTATTGTTTTATGAGCCGATTATCCGTTGAGAGTTTCATTTCAAGCTTCGGGAGCTTAGAGTTACATTCCGATATTAACTGGAATATCGATTTATAACATAAAAAAAGAGGCTTCCCGTTAGGAAAGCCTCTTCTTATGAATAAGTTAAATTATGGTTTAACTTCAGTTTTAGTAGTTTCAACTTTAACAGTTGTATCTTGAACAGTTGAATCAGTTACAGTAGTGTCAGTTCCAGTAGTATCAGTGATGATAGCTGAAGAATCAGTCATTGTAGTATCAGATCCTGAACCAGAACCTTCTGAGCTACAAGCTGCTACTGATAAAGAGATTGCTAAAGCTAAAAAGCCAAATTTAAATAGATTTTTCATTTCAATTCTGTTTTAAATAATTAATTAATTTTACTGATTAATACCCATATGATTAAAAGGTAACCCAGCTTTTTGAAAAAACTTTAAAAAATATTTTTCTATCATTGGGTTACCATTCGGGTTTAAACGTATTAATTAGTGAGTAAAAAGTTAAGCAGTTCAGTTCCAACAGATAGAGAGGTTGTACTAGGAATATTAAATGATTCTGAAGATGCGTTAAATAAGTTGTACAGAGGATATTTTCCGATGGTATTGCAATTTATTTTGAACAACAACGGTGATGAGGATGATGCTAAGGATGTTTACCAGGAGTGTATCATTATATTATATAATAAGATAAAGACCGGTGAATTTGAATTAACAAGCAAACTAAAAACCTATATCTATTCAGTTAGCAGGCGTATTTGGTTGAAGAAACTAGCGCAACACAGCAAGAAGTCAAACAATATAGCAGAGTTTGAAGATGTTATTGCTGTAGAAACTGACGTAGAGCAACATGAAGCCAAGGACATCCAGTTTGAAAAAATGGGATCTGCTTTGGCTGGGCTAGGGGAACCTTGCAAGACTATTATTCAGGATTTTTATTTGAACAATTTATCTATGCAGGATATTTCTGAAAAATTTGGTTATACTAATACAGATAACGCAAAAACACAGAAATATAAATGTCTGCAGCGATTAAAAAAGTTGTTTTTTCAAACTTAGTCTATGAGAAACGAAATAGAATTGAAAGAATTGATTGAGAACTACTTGAATGGCAGGTTGAGCGAAAGCGAAGCTAAGGCATTTGAGCTGCGTCGTGCTGAGGATCCTCAATTGGATCATAAGGTCGTTGCCCATAGTATGTTCTTGAAGTCCTTGAGTGATTTTGGGACCCGTAGTTCTTTGAAAGACAAATTAAATTCTATCCATGATACGATTGATGTTGAATCGCTTGCTGAGGATCTTGGTCCTCATCCGTCATTTGTCGTAAATCTTTGGAGAAAAAATAAATCTGCAGTTGCAGTTGCAGCCTCTTTCCTGGTGTTGACCTTCGTTTCTATTTATTCTATTTCTCACAGTAGTAAACAAAATGGTAGTTACGAAATGATGAGACGGGAGCTGGTGAAGATTCAAAATTCTCAGAATCGTTTGATCAGAAATGTAAATTCTAATAAAGATAAGGCTGCGAAGGCGTCGGTTAACCCTGCGCAGTTTGGTGGAACCGGATTTGCTTTAACCGCGAATGGATATCTCTGTACGAACTATCATGTGATTGATAAAGCGGATTCAATTTATGTTCAGAACAGCAAAGGCGATTCTTACAAGGTGAAGGTAGTTTATCAAGATCCACAATATGACCTTGCTATTTTAAAGATTGTAGACAGCCAGTTTGTTGGGTTAAATAGCTTGCCGTACAAGCTTAAGTTGAACAATGCAGGGATGGGCGAGCACGTGTACACGCTCGGTTTCCCTAAAGATGATGCTGTGCTGGGTGAAGGATACTTAAGTTCAAATACAGGCTTCGGCGGTGATACACTATCTTACCAGGTAGACATCCGTGTAAATCCTGGAAATAGTGGCGGTCCACTCCTTGATAATCAGGGCAATGTGATTGGGGTAATTAGTGCTAAAGAGACATCGATCGATGGTGCTGCTTATGCAATCAAATCTAAGTATGTATTGGAAGCGCTTAGAGCTATACCACAAGACTCGTTAGGCGCTACGGTAAAGGTTAACAAGAAAAATCCGCTTCAAGGTCTGCAAAGGACAGCTCAAATCGAAAAAATTCAAGATCATGTTTTTATGATCAAGGTTTATAACTAAGCTGAATAAGTCGGCCCTCTGTACAATTTAGTCATTAAATTGCGTCGCTCTTTTTGTTTTTCTGATTAGATTCCTATTTTCAGGTACTTAACTTAAAACCATAAATATGAGTATCAGAATTGGAGATCTAGCACCCAACTTTCAGGCAAAAACATCTATCGGCGACATTGATTTTTATGAATTCTTAGGCGAAAGCTGGTGCGTATTGTTTTCCCATCCAGCCGATTATACACCAGTATGTACTACTGAACTTGGCCGTACAGCGGCTTTAAAAAGCGAGTTTGAAAAACGAAACGTGAAAGTGCTGGCATTGAGCGTGGACTCAGCAGAATCACATAAAGGCTGGATTAATGATATCAATGAGACGCAGAACACCAATGTAGAATTCCCGATCATTGCAGATGAGGATAAGAAGATTGCAGATCTTTATGATATGATTCATCCAAATGCATCAGAAACGCTGACGGTGAGATCATTATTTATCATTTCACCAGATAAAAAAGTGAAGCTGATGTTGACTTACCCTGCATCTACTGGCAGGAATTTTACAGAAGTTTTAAGGGTGATCGACTCGCTTCAGCTAACGGCTAATTACAGTGTGGCTACCCCTGCAGATTGGACCGATGGAGATGACGTGGTGATAATGAATAGTATTAAGACGGAAGAGATACCAGAGCGCTTTCCTAAAGGGCATAAGGTCATCCGGCCATATCTTAGAACAACTCCACAACCAAATAAATAGGTCAATGCCCTTGGATCATCTGAGATGCTAATAGTGCTGCAAAATTGAAGCTTTTAAGATCACGAATCCTTTCTCCTGCGTTTTTGTAAAGATCAAGAACTCATTTTGTGAAGGGCGGATCTTGAAAGCTTTAATTAGCTCTTCAGGTTTTGCGGGATAGTTTCTCACGATCACATTTGCATGGAGATCCTTGTATTGCTTTAGTTCCTTTTTGGTGAGTATTTCTTCTATTTTAAAGATTCTACCCGGAAAAGTGGTGTCGATGGTCTCTGCGGTGTAAAGCTGAGAGTTCAGGTCCAGCTTTTGCAACTTGAATTTTAGACCGATTTCATAGAATGCGCCACTTTTAAGTAAGGCAACATCCGGCTCATATAGATAGCTGGCGAGTCCGGGAGTTATCAGGCTAGTGGTAGTGTCATCACTTTGCTTTTTATAGAAACTTACTTTCTTTATTTCTTCGTTAATAGTTATGCTCGTTATCTTATACGGCTCGTGAGTTGATTCCGAATCGAGAATGAAGAGTAACTCTTTACACTCATTTCTTAGACTTATGATTTGAACCTCGGTGACATTCCTTAAGTCTTTCACGGCTGCAGAGATATCTAGCAGGGGAGAAGTTTTAATTATGATCCGTTTCGCCTTTCCAAGCAACAAATCAAGGTGTTCAACAACGTTGGGACTGCAGTCTTTTAGCATGAATACCTTTCCTACCTTACCTCTTCTTGCTGGGTCTATGTATATGGTAGAGAATTGTTCATCTGAGGAATTTAGAAATTCCAGACCGTCAACGTTTAGGAATACAATGTTTGTAGCATTTAAAGCCTGTGCATTATGAGCAGCAATCATTGAAAGTTCTGGAAATATTTCGCAGTGGGTGACTTTGGCAGCATGTTTACTGAAGTATAAGCTATCAACTCCAAACCCGCCCGTCATATCGAGCACATGATTGCCAGTAATCAGGCCGGCCTTGTAGGCGGCGGTTTTCTCTGAAGAACATTGTTCCATCGAAAGCATTGGTGGATAATAGATGTTTTCAGCAGCATACCAAGTCGGTAGCTTTTTCGTTGCACGCTGTTTTGCAGCTATTTGCCCAGCTAATTCCTGAGCGCTAACATTCGGAAAGGGGCTACGTGACATAGCAATCTTATGCACATCATCCTTTAAGTGCAGATCAATAAAGGCTTGAACCTCATTTTCTAGTATCGAATTGTTCAAATATCTTCCTTTTAAACAGTTTTGTTCTTCATTAGTAGCTGACAAGTGTGTCTGCTCTTAAATTCCAGCAGGATATCTTTATTAAACGTTACACGCTCAATTGTCTCTTGATTATAATATCTTATGGTTACCAATTCTAGACCGGTATTATACTTTATGTGGTAGTTGTTTGATAGTTCTGCGATAAGCTTCTCGATCTTAGCTTCTTCGTAGTCTGCGCTTATGGAGAAACTCACGGCAGAGTTATGCATCGTATTAACTTTAACACGGAAGGCATGGAAAATTTGGAAAATATCACTAAGGTTCTCTTCAATAATAAAGGAGAGGTCTTTAGGCATTATTGAAATCAGAACCTGATTCACTTTGAAGATAAAAGAAGGGATTGCCACTGGAGGGGCTACGCTACTGATTTTTGTTCCTGGTTCATCTGGATTTTTGAATGATCTTACAATCAAGGGAATGTTGTTGTTCTGTAGCGGTTTAATGGTTTTTGGATGAATTACCGTAGCGCCGTAATACGTAAGTTCGATGGCATCATGGTAAGATAGTTCTGGAATTTTTTCCGTGCGTTCAAACCATTTTGGATCCGCATTTAGTACTCCCGGAACATCCTTCCATATTGTTAAACTTGACGCTCTGAGGCATGCGCTAAAAATAGCCGCGGAGTAGTCAGAGCCTTCACGACCTAATGTAGTGGTAAAGTTTTCACTTGTTCCACCAATAAAACCTTGAGTAATGACGAGCCCTTTATCTAATATCGCCGGGAGAGCTCTTTTTATCTCAATTTCAGTTCTGTACCAGTCGACATTAGCTTCCCTGTAGGTGTTATCTGTTTTGATGTAGTTTCTAGCATCTACCCACGTAGAGGAACATCCAATTTGATTAAGGTATGCTGCTACAATTTTGCTAGATACAAGCTCTCCGATAGACACAATTTGATCGTAGATGTAGTCAGGAGTGTCAGCTGGCTCTTCTTCTAATAACCATTCTATCTCCACGAAAGTGTTACTAACATCATCAAAGACCTCATGCCCATGATCAGGAAATAAATCGTGGATAATAGTGAAGTGGTCTTTTTTGATGTCTTCCAGTAAGTCGTAGACAGCTGGATCAGATGTCAGGTAGCTATTTGTCAAGGAAACGAGTTTATTGGTAGTATGACCAATTGCCGAGATGACAATGAGCAAGTGATCATCCTTAAACGTCTTCAGGATGTTGCCAACATTAACTATCGCTTCCGCGTTCCGGATAGAAGCACCACCAAATTTATATACCTGCATTGTTTAGTCTGTGAATTATAGAATTAGGTTTAATAAGTTCTTTAATTGCCGCGTAAGGAATTAGCAATCTAGTTGTACCAGCAGCATAAGGTTTGATTTCATACGGATTATAAAGAAATTCAAACCCAGTGCTGGTGAGCGTAAAGTTTAAATTAAGATGGAATATATCCTTGTCGAAGAAATACACGTCTGCAAGACTCTGATCAGGCTTTAAGCCTTCATTTTTTCTGAAAATACCTTCAGCAATTGTTTGTAGTTTAGAAAAGGTGTTAGGCTTTAGAAGCGAATCTAAGGTTAGAACTGCCTTAGTTTCATTATCATAGTTCATGAATGTGAATGAGGAGTTTGGATGTGCACCCCCCATGTAATCAGCTTGGACAAACTTTAATGCTAGAAAACCATCTGTTTGGAAGATGACATTAACATTGATGTCCATAAACCATGTTTGAACATGATCTTCATTGAAAGTCAAATAATCATCAAAGCCCTTCACAAAACCATTTGCAAGATCCAGGTAAGATGTGTAGGAATGATCTGGGTTGGAAGCATTCTTACATACACGAGCTTCAATCAACTTATTCAGGTTAGGATCTGAAAACCTAGGAAAAGTAATAACAACAACTGTAGTATCAGTGGGCCCGGTAGGCTCAGCTGTGATTACGTTTTTACTGGCTACTTTGACAGAATCATATTGGTAAGTAAGTGTGTCTGAAGAGGAACTTAGTTCACTACCATTGGTGCTATCGGATAAGTTCCTGTCTTTGTTTTCGCTTTGGCATGCCATTATAGCTAAGCAGAATAAACCGATTAATATTTTTCTCATTTTTTCAAATCTTCAGTTGAAAAAGAGGCATTAAGCCATCCTGCTTCAAGTCTGGCTTCATACTTATTGTAAAAGTTGATTGCAGGTTCGTTCCAGTCCAGAACTTGCCATGACATACCATTAAATCCTTTTTCGCGAGCCTCCTGCATCACACGCTCAAATAGTAATTTGCCAATTCCCTGACCTCGAGCCTCACTGGTAACGATAAAATCTTCAAGATATAGCCTGCAACCTTTCCAGGTAGAGTAGCGAATATAATATAATGCGAAGCCCAGGATTGCTCCCTCGTCTTCAGCCACGAAGGCCTTCCAAACCGGCCCTTCGCCAAAACCCGCGTCTACAAATTCTTTAAGCGTTACAGTTACCTCTTCAGGTGCTTTTTCGTAAAGGGCAAGTTCATGAATCAATTCAAGTAGTCGTTCGCAATCTTCTTTGACAGCAAATCTGATCGTTATCTCCATTAATCGTTTTTTGTTTTCCTTTTACCAAAAATACTGCTGCCTATTCTCACCATTGTGCTTCCTTCTTCAATTGCGATCTTGTAATCTGAGGACATCCCCATTGAAAGTTCCCTGAAGGAGTCATCTTTTCTAAAGTATGAAATTTTAATGCCGTCGAACAACACTTTTAGCTCCTCGAACTCATCTCTAATGCGCTTTTCAGCATCTGTATTACTCGCTATACCCATCAATCCGACTATTCGCACATTTTCTAGTGCTTGAAATTCCTCTGACCTTAATAATTCTACCACTTCATGGAAGTCCAGACCGAATTTTGTGTCTTCATCAGCAATGTAAACCTGTAAAAGGCAGTCAATAATGCGTTTATTTTTTGCTGCCTGTTTGTTGATCTCGAGTAACAGTTTAAGGCTGTCCACAGATTCAATAACTGAAATGAAAGGTGCAATGTATTTTACTTTGTTTGTTTGTAGGTGACCAATCAGGTGCCACTCAATATCTTTCGGAAGTAATTCTTGTTTCTCAACAAGTTCCTGAACTATATTTTCACCGAAAATCCTTTGCCCCGCGTTATATGCTTCGAGTACCGCATCTGCATCCTGGAACTTGGACACGGCAACAAGCTTTACGGCACTTGCATCTAATTCTTTTTTATATTTTAATAAGTTATTTGCTATGCTCATTAATCAGTATTTTTGGTAAAATTAACAACCTTAGTCTACAATGGCTAAGAAAACGTAATGTTTTAACTAAATGAGGAAATTTCTCTCGCTTATTTTTACCTGTTTATTTCTAATCTGTTGCAAGTCTAAAGAGATCCCGAAAGATATCATCCCGCCAAAGCAAATGGAAAAAGTGTTGTATGACATTCACATTGCTGATGCTTATATCACGACCATTGGCGACACCGACTCTGCTAAAAAAGTCTCATCCGCTTACTATAAAGGCATATATAAGAAGTTTAAAACGGATTCTGTTGCCTATAATAAAAGTCTGGACTATTACTTTAGGCATCCGGATCTATTAACGGACATTTACGAAAGAATTAAAACAGATCTTCAGAAGAACAAAGAAAAGCAAGACACCATTTCCGTAAAACCGGTGGCAGAATTATGATATATCCCGAAAGTTGTTTAGAGAGGCTCGGATTCGAGGAAGTAAAACAACGTATAAGCCAATATTGTCTAAGTCCGATGGGAAGACAATTGGTAGGTAAAATGCAGGTCATGACCAAGTATGACCAGATTAATAAATTTTTAAGACAGACTAAAGAGTTCAAAAGCATCCTGGAAAATCAGGAGCCGCTTCAAATAAGTGCTTTTTACGATTTAAAGTACCTGGCAGACAAAATTCGTGCGGAAGGTAGTTACCTTGTAGAGGAGGAGCTTTTCCAAATGTACATCTCATTACAAACGGTATTTACTGTGATCCGTTTCTTTGAAGATCGAGCAGAAATATATCCAAACCTGGAGGCCCTTTTCGAACACCTACCTATGGAGAAGAACATCTTGAAAAAGATTGACTCGGTCCTTGATGCTAAGGGGAAGATAAAGCCCAATGCATCCACGGCGTTGCTGGACATCATTACTGAAATTAGTAAGGGTGAACAGGAAGTGCGTAAACGGATGGATTCTATTTACAAGATGGCTGTGGGTCGGAACTGGGTTGCTGACGGCAGCTTAACAATCCGTGACGGCCGGATGTGTATACCGCTACTTGCAGAAAACAAACGTAAATTAAAGGGATTCATACATGATGAATCTGCAAGCGGGCAAACCGTGTATATGGAGCCTGAGGAAGTATTTACGTTGAACAATAAGCTGCGTGATCTTGAATTTGACAAACGTAGAGAAGTCATTCGCATTCTTATTGCACTGACAACCGAGCTTAGGCCATATACCACACTTCTGCTTTCTTATCATGGTTTTCTAACGAAGCTGGATTTCGTGCGTGCAAAAGCGCTATTTGCCATCGAGGTAGAAGCTGATATGCCAATTTTACTTAAAGAAGCAAAAACCAGATTGATTAATGCTCGACACCCTTTGCTAATGCTTTCGTTTAGGGCGGAACAACGGAGCGTTGTTCCTTTAAATATCCACCTTGACGAACGGCTAAGGATTTTGCTCGTATCAGGTCCCAATGCCGGAGGAAAATCAGTTTGTATGAAAACCGTCGGATTGCTGCAGATTATGATTCAATCTGGCCTGCTTATCCCGGTTGATGAAGCATCTGAAGTAGGTATCTTCGATCAAATCTTCGCTGATATTGGTGATGATCAATCCATAGAAAGTGATTTAAGTACATATAGTGCCCACCTTACGAAGATGAGGTACTTTGTGGCGCATGCTACAACGAAGTCTTTAATGTTAATTGATGAGTTTGGTACTGGTACTGATCCCCAGTTTGGTGGACCAATGGCCGAGGCGGTACTTGAGGTGTTGAACAATAAAAAAGTTAGAGGCGTGATTACCACTCACTACTCAAATTTGAAACTTTTTGCAGGCGATACTGAAGGACTTGAAAATGCCTCGATGTTGTTTGACAACACCAAGATGCGCCCGCTTTATATATTAGAGATAGGTAAACCTGGTAGCTCTTACGCATTTGAGATCGCGCAGAATATTGGCCTTCAGAAGGAAGTGCTCGAACTTGCACGCAAAAAGACTGGCATAAATCAGAACCGGGTTGATACGCTTTTAGTTGATCTCGAACGCGAGAAGAAAGACATCTACGATAGAAAAGTTCAACTTGCTAATCAGCAGAATAAAGCTAAAAACCTGGCTGCAGAGAATGAAAAATTGAAGCAGTACCTGGAAGAGAATAAAAAAGTATTACTAAAAGAAGCAAAGCTTGAAGCGCAGCGCATTATCAAAGATGCCAATAAGCTTGTTGAAAATACGATTTCTGAGATTAAAGAAAAGCAGGCAGATAAAACGGTAACCAAGCAACTGCGACAGAACTTAGAAAAGCAACTTCTCCATCATCAAGTGAAAGAAGAGAAGAAGCCTGAACCTGTTGTGTTAAATAATTCACCTATCGTGGTTGGAGATTGGGTTCAATTAAGGAACACAGAGACTAC
The DNA here is from genome assembly GCA_038918115.1 of Pedobacter sp. Taxonomy (GTDB): domain Bacteria; phylum Bacteroidota; class Bacteroidia; order Sphingobacteriales; family Sphingobacteriaceae; genus Pedobacter. Next base: position 569,082 of record JBCLAL010000002.1, on the reverse strand, counting down.
TGGCCAGGTGCTGGAAATTAACAGGGGCAATCTGGTTTTAGCAATCGGTGATCTACGTTCAGTTGTCAAAAAAGATCGTGTAGATAAAATCAGTAACAAGCAGGCCAAAAAAGTAGTACAAAGCCAGTCCTTCTCAGGCAGGATATCTGATGCCTTAACAAATTTCAATGCCGAGCTTGATCTCAGAGGCATGCGGGGTGAAGATGCTATTTATGAGGTGGAGAAATACCTGGACAAAGCGATCATGCTTGGGTTTCCTTATGTGAAATTAATACACGGTAAGGGCGATGGCATACTTCGGAAGTTAATTCGTGAATACGTTAGAAAATATAGTCAGGTAAACAGGGTTGAAGATGAGCATGCAGATAGAGGAGGTGATGGTATCTCCTATGTATATTTTAATTAATTTAGCCAGAAACCAAATATATGATCAACAAAGTAGTTTCGGGTGCTGACGAAGCCCTGTATGATGTTCGGGACGGGCTGACATTGATGCTCGGCGGCTTCGGCTTGTGCGGAATTCCTGAAAATTGTATCGATGCGCTTGTAAAGAAAGGCATCAAAGACCTAACGTGTATCTCAAATAATGCGGGCGTGGATGATTTTGGTATCGGCCTGTTATTGAAGCAACGACAGGTTAAGAAGATGATTTCCTCGTATGTAGGAGAAAACGCCGAATTTGAACGTCAGTTGCTTAGCGGAGAACTGGAAGTTGAACTTATCCCGCAAGGTACATTAGCCACACGATGTCTTGCAGCGGGCTATGGCATGCCGGCGATCTTCACACCCGCTGGTGTAGGCACGGAGGTGGCTGATGGCAAGGAAACGCGTAATTTCGACGGAAAGGAATACTTGATGGAATATGCATTTGAAGCTGATTATGCCTTAGTCAAGGCATGGAAGGGGGATACCGCAGGAAATTTGATTTATAAATCTACTGCCAGAAACTTCAATCCTGTTATGGCGACCGCAGGCAAAGTCACTATCGCAGAAGTTGAAATTCTCGTAGAAGCAGGAGAACTCGACCCAGATCAAATCCACACGCCAGGGGTCTATGTACACCGAATTTTTCAGGGTGCAGGCTACCAGAAACGAATTGAACAACGTACTGTCAGACCTAAAACTTCTTAGTCAAGAGCTCATGTTAGACAAAAATGGAATTGCAAAAAGAATAGCCAGGGAGTTAAAAGATGGATTTTACGTTAATCTTGGCATAGGAATACCCACATTGGTGGCTAACTTCATTCCTAAAGATATAAGCGTTGTACTACAGTCGGAAAATGGTCTGCTTGGCATGGGACCATTCCCTTTTGAAGGTGAGGAAGATCCTGATCTCATTAATGCAGGTAAACAAACCATTACTACGCTACCGGGCAGTTCAATCTTCGACTCTGCACTGAGCTTTGGTATGATCAGGAGTCAGAAGATTGACCTTACTATACTTGGTGCGATGGAAGTTTCTGAGCATGGAGACATTGCCAACTGGAAGATTCCGGGAAAGATGGTGAAAGGGATGGGTGGAGCAATGGATCTGGTAGCTTCTGCTAAAAACATCGTCGTGGCTATGCAGCACGTGAACAAGGCAGGGGAGAGCAAGCTCCTTCCTAAATGTAGTCTCCCTTTGACGGGGGTCAAGTGCATAAAAAAGGTAGTTACGGAACTTGCGGTCCTGGATATACTACCTGAAGGCGGTTTCTTGCTAATAGAAAGGGCACCTGGAGTTAGCGTTGACTACATCAGGCAAGTAACTGCCGGACGATTGATCGCACTTGACAATACCCCGGAAATGAGTTTCTAAAGGCTTTCTTTTACCTTAACTAGATGTTTCAGATCATCTGAAATCTCCTGAGAGGCAACTATTATATCATCCGCCACATGCTTATTATTTAGAATAATCTTGTGGCAGATGTCTTTATAAGGCAGAAGGAATTGCCGGTAAGCGGGCAAAACATGATTTACCCACTGATACATTACCATATCTCTGGTATATCCTCGCTCAATCTCATCTCTCGAAATTCGCCGATTCAGGGTGATTTCTTCGTCGGCATCCATGAAAATCTTCATATCAAAAAGTTTGGCCAGCTCCTGAAAATGAAAGACGAATAGGCCTTCCACAATAATGATTGGCGCAGAATCGATGGTTAACAAACGGGCATTTTCCTCATTAACATTAAAGGTATATTCCTTTTTCTCCACGGCCTCTCCAGAAATTAATTTTTGCAGATCATGTAATAGTCTTGCGTCATCAATGCCTTCCGGTAAGTCAAAGTTGATCCAGCCGTTTTCATCGATCTTCTGTTCCTGTTTCGGTCGGTAATAATCATCTTGCGATATCAAACTAACCTCACCCGGTTTGAAGTGGTGTAAAAAACATTTAAGGAAGAAAGTTTTACCTGAACCACTACCACCTGCTATACCTATAATAAAAGGCTTTTTACTGCTCATTATCCTGTCCGCTGTACGTTATATTGCAAAAAAATCTTTTATCAAGAGCTCCAATTGAGTCAGCCACTGCTTTTGTCATCACAATAATCACATCTTTTGTAGACTCATTCTCTGTATACTTACCAACAACCTTTGCGAAAGCTGATCTGTTTGTCATTGGGTTAGTGACCTTAACAATCGTTCCAACAGGTGCAGAGCGATGGAGCACAAGCATTTTTACCGGATCAAGATCTTGATCTGTGATCCAGACAGCAGTACCCTTTTCATCAACCTGGTTCAAACCGTAACGACTTGCATCGCCTCTCAAGGATGGATTTTTTATAGTCTCATCATCAAGGCTATCGGTTAAAGGTTGATTTTTTGGCTGCTGACCGCTGATAATCAATTTCTGGCCAACCCGGAGAGAATTATTTTGTAGATTGTTCTTTGCTTTTAGCTGATCCATCGTCATGTGATAGGTTGTTGCGATGGAATATATGGTTTCGTTAGAAGCGACAGTATGCTCGACGAACTTTTCCTCAGCTAGCGGCGTTTTTGATCCGCTGTCCAGCGGTTTTGTTGCTGGTTTTGTAGCTGTGTTAGAGCCTGGGGGAATTATAGGCTTTGGAAGTTCGGTAGGCTTGCCCGGAGAAGAAATGGTGTTAGTGGCGACTTGGGTGGTGGGCGTGCTTGTTTGATTTACAGCGCTTTCCGAAGGTACCTTCAGGATCTGACCAATTCTCAGGTTTATGGTCCTAAGTTCATTGATTCGTTTCAATTCTCCAACAGTAGTGCCATGTATACGTGCAATGCTATTCAGATTGTCTTTGGGTCTAACTTCGTATTCTATAAATCGGGGAGCATCAGCGACAGCAGATGTACCTTTTTGTACACTTGCCACACCCTGCTCAGATTCGAAAGGGATCTTTGTCGGAACTTTAATAAGGATACCTACCTGAAGATATTTGTTCTCATTAAATGTCATGATTTCCTTTGGGGATACATTATATCTTCTTCCAATGGAGTAATAGGTGTCGCTTTTAACGATTTGGTGGATGATCAATTTGCTGCCATTCAAATTCTCAACGCCAATGGAATCAATAATGGTAGTGGCTTTAATATTGGCCAGAAACATCAAATTAGCAGCCAATAGAACAGTAATATATTTATACATTAATATTTAAATAAGTTAATAGAATCAGTATACATTAAGTAGATCCTTATTCCGAATACTAAACGAGGAAATTACAGCTCTATTGCATCAATTTCCTGTCGAAGGAAACCATTTATGTTATGCTTTGTTATAATTACCTGTTTCAATAATATTACAAATTAAAATATAATAAACCATGGACGCAAAAGAAATAAGCTTGGATGAACAAGAAGTTAGGCCTGTAGTTGATCTTTTAAATGACTATCTCGCTAATTACCACATACATTACCAGAAATTACGGGGATGTCACTGGAATATCAAAGGTCAGAATTTTTTCACTTTGCATGTTAAATTTGAAGAACTATATACTGAAGCTCAAACAACTATAGATGAAATTGCGGAGCGGGTACTCACTTTAGGTAAACCACCACATAGCCGATTTGCAGATTACATCAATGAATCCGGAATTAAAGAAATTGATACTATTGGCATGCAGGATCTAGACATGATTGATGCTATTCTTGATGATATGGCAAAACTCATTGAATTAGAAAGAGAGCTTTTAGAAGCTTCTGAAACTGCGGGAGACGATGGCACAAATGATATGGTGAATCGTTTTATGCAATTCAAAGAGAAAAACACCTGGATGCTTAGATCTTTTGCAAATAAGAAGTAACATTCATAATTAATAAGAAAGGCCACGCTATCAGCGTGGCCTTTCTTATTAATGAATTTTACCCGAATAGCTTACCTTTGATCCTAATGGGATATTCTAGTTTAGCAGCCTGCGTTCAAGATTTAGAAAAACACGGTCATTTAATCCGTATTAGAGAGCAAGTGGATCCATATCTTGAGATGGCCTCCATTCATTTGCGTATATATGAGCAGCAAGGTCCAGCTATATTGTTCGAGAAGATTAAGGGCTCAGCGTTTCCAGCAGTGTCCAACCTTTTTGGAACGCTTGAGCGTTCAAAGTTTATGTTTCGGGATAGCCTTCTTAATGTAGAGAAGCTCGTTAGTTTGAGAAACGATCCCATAAAAGCGATCAAAAATCCCTTGCAAACTGCTGGTGCTTCGCTCACTGCTTTATCAGCCCTGCCGCTTAAGCAAAGTTTATTCAAGTCAGTTTTTCAGAAAACAAGCATTTCCGCACTCCCTCAGATTGTGAACTGGCCTATGGATGGTGGGCCCTTTATCACCATGCCTCAGGTTTATACCGAAGACGTCACCAAGCCAGGGATTCTCAATGCTAATCTTGGTATGTACAGGATTCAACTTGCCGGTAATGATTATCTTCAGGACGAGGAAGTAGGATTACATTACCAAATACATAGAGGGATAGGTGTTCACCAGTCGAAGGCGAATGCGGCGGGAAGACCTTTGAAGGTCAGTATATTTGTTGGCGGTCCGCCATCACATCCGTTGGCTGCTGTGATGCCACTTCCGGAAGGGCTTTCAGAAATGACATTTGCCGGTGCGCTTGGAAACAGACGCTTCCGTTACTTCTACGATGAAGAAGGATTTTGTATTTCAGCTGATGCGGATTTCGTAATCACCGGCACGGTATATCAAAATGAAAATAAACCTGAAGGACCCTTTGGCGACCACTTAGGCTATTATAGCCTTACGCATTCATTTCCAGTCATGAAAGTTCACAACGTATACCATCGGAAAGACGCGATCTGGTCCTTTACCGTTGTTGGTCGGCCACCGCAGGAGGATACCAGTTTTGGAGCATTGATCCATGAAATCACTGGTTCTGCATTACCGAAAGAAATTCATGGCCTAAAGGAGGTTAATGCTGTTGACGCAGCAGGCGTGCATCCTTTATTGTTTGCAATTGGAAGTGAACGGTATACCCCATATTTGAACGAGCGTAAACCACAGGAAATATTAACAATTTCTAATCATATACTTGGTAAGAACCAACTAAGTTTAGCGAAGTATCTTTTCATCGCAGCTCAAGAGGATGACGAGAAACTTAGTACACATGATCTTGAGGGTTTCCTATTGCACGTAATTTCAAGAATGGACTTCAAACGTGACCTGCACTTTCATACGCAAACCACAATTGACACTCTTGATTATACCGGAACTGGATTAAACGCGGGGTCAAAAGTCGTGTTTGCTGCTGCAGGTTCTATAAAACGAAGGCTCACTAGCCAATTACCCCAAGGATTTAAGATAACAACACCCTTTAGCAGGCCATTAGTTTCTATACCCGGGGTTATTGTCATTCAAATGGCAACCTTCATAGATGCCCAGCAGACAGAACGAGAGATCGCTCAGCTAGAAGCTATGCTTGATAATGCGGATCTGAATGGAATCGGCATGATTGTGCTAAGTGATGACAGCGAATTTACCGCACAAAATATCAATAACCTCGTCTGGGTTACATTCACCAGGAGCAATCCGGCAAATGATATTTATGGCATCAAAAGCACTAATATTAGTAAACATTGGGGTTGTGAGGGCCCAGTTATTATTGATGCCAGGAAGAAACCTCATCATGCACCTGAATTAATCAAAGATCCGGTGGTAGAAGCAAACACAACGCGTATCTTAGGTGCTATTTAGTGATAACACCGCTGATAAAAGATTACACAAACGCCTTATAAATAGGATGGTTAATTAAATCACTTAGTGCCGAAAAGTGTAACTTTTTCGGAATTGTAACTTGGAAATTAAACCCTATATAAGATAAACTAACAAAAAAGGTTCTGTGCTATGCACAGAACCTTTTTTGTATTCATGATTTCCTTAGAAGCGAACGCCAAATGTTAAGAAAACATTATTCTTAGCAAGCTTTACATTTGCAGTTGGCTCTGGTCCATCTGGGTTGTTATCCGCAAGTGTATATGGACTGAAAGAATTTGTCGTCTCAACACGTTGATAAGCCAGGTCGAAATAGTAATTGTTGTATCTGTAACCCAGGCCGCCGCTATAGAACTTCGTATCAAACACATTATCGTCATCGTCTTTATAAGGCGAGCCATTTAGTCCAAAACCAGCACGTAGCGCCAGTTGACCTAACTTGTACTCTCCACCTACACGATAGTTTATGGCATTTGTATACAATGTCTGAATATCAGCATTATTATTATTTATCATTGTGTTGCTGGAGTAGTTATCAGCATTGCTAAACTTGATGCTTGCATAATCAACGTAATCAATGTCGGCAGAAATCAATCCACTATTCCCAATAACTAAACTTGCGCCCACAGAACCTTTATATGGTGTTCTGAGATTGTATTCTACAGGGTAGTTAGTTGGGGTCTGCGTATAAGATTTAGTCGTTCCAGTACCCGTGTATTCGGCATTTAAAACCTCTGAATAGTTGTCTTGAATATGTAACCACGTTGGGGTCTGAAATGTCGCACCAATTCTCAACTGGTTCGTTGGTTTAAAAATCAAACCTAAACGTCCATTTACACCAGAGCCATCAGTTACCTGATTTACACGGTATGATAATAGGTAGTCTTTACCAACTTCAACGTTGTCCGGATCGGTCGAGATGTTTTGGCCGCTTTCGAGATACTCTGCGTTCTTATCGTATCGGATATTTACAAGTCCGATTGAAGCACCTAAGTATAACTGATTTGAAATGTTCAGACCGGCAGCAAGATTCAGCTCTGAAGTTGAACCTGTTCTGTTTTCGTAGTTCTGTTGGAAGTTCTGCTGACTTGTTGCCGGCTGGTAACTCGTTCCGTTGCCTGCCAATGCATCAATTAGGTATGTGTCATAAGCCATCGCCTCCAATGAGCCATTTTCAAACTTATCCTGTGTTACTCCAGTACTGTTTGCCAACTCAGAAAAGTAATCTGCGATCGAATTGTTATTGTTTTGACCTTCGTAGCGGTAATTGGCCGTGAAGTCATTGTTTCGATTATAGCCAAGTCCCCAAACAATGCTCAGGGCACCTTTGTCCAAGTCTGCCCCGGAGCGTTTCCGAATGGGACTGAAAAATACAGCTCCAGCTTGGTTCAAATTCAAACGGCTTTTCGATTCATCTGTTGTCTGTCCAAGATAAGTCGACTTAGCTGTTGTATTATTAAATTCAGGAGTAATGCTGAATTCAGATCTGGTAAACATACCAAGTCCTGCAGGGTTACCGCCTAACGAGCTCATGTCACCGCCTAGTCCAATCTGGGCACCGCCCAAACCCTTAAATCTTGAAGTACTGCCATAGTTGCTTTGGGAAAATCTCAAGGCATCCTGCGCGTATTGTGCATATAATGTTCCTGTGCCAGCTACTGTAGCTAGCATCAATGTCGATAAGAATTTTTTCATTTCGTGAGTTTACGTTAATTAGCCTCTACCACCACCTCTTGTTGGTCTTGATGCGCCGCCGCCGCCGCCGCCCATGCTTCCGCCACTTGATCTTGATCCACCAGAATTACTAGGTGCGGGTGTATAAGTCGGTCTGGACGATCTGTCTGGCGTATAACTTTCAGTTCTAGTCGGACGCTGATTTCCATTTGTACCACTGCTTGTTCTTCCAGGTCCGGTCACTATGCTGCCTGAACCACTTGGTCTGGTACTCAATGCAGCACCACGATTTGGATTATAAGTTCCTGCGCGGTCGCTTCTGCCACCAAATACAACGCCACCGCCATCACCTCTGCGGGTACCAGTAGTATTGCTGATTCTAGTTGCGCCACCAGTTGTGTAACCTACACCATTCTCTCTGCCTCTAGTAGGCCGCCCACCAGTGGTCACATTGGAGTTACCAACAAGGTAGCCACCACCGTAGTAGCCTCCGCCAAGATAGCCGCCACCATAGTAACCTCCACCTAGGTAGCCACCATAAGGCCAAACTCGGTATCCCCAGTAAGGAGAGTAGAGGCCACCGTAAGAGTACGGGCCCCAATAGTTACCAGCCCAACCGGTATTGAAGCCTAAACCGAATGACATACCGGAGTAGTAAGGGGAGTAATAATTGTAACCATAAAAGCCATCATAATACGGATCGAAGAAAGGATCATAATACGACCGAAACGGACCACCATAATAAAAGCGATTAATTCGGGCATAATAATCCATATCATAGTTAGGGTCACTGCTGCCGTAATTATTGTTTGAGATGGAGTCCTGGTACCTTGCAGCTGCCGAAGGTGCAGGACGTTCATATGCCACCGCAGTAGTGGTCGAATTGTAAACATCATCCTGAATGCTTACAGACTGTGCCATTTTCGGTGTTGAACAGGAAGTAACAACCAACGATGTGCACGCGAGCAGACCGGTTAATAAATAGATCGGTTTCATATATCTGATTGTTTGTGTGTGTGGAATTGAATCGTTAATAGCTATAAATTTATAGATTTGTAGCTATTATTACAAGTCATCAAACACAAAAAACGTTCCAAGCGGCTATGAGCAAAGGTATTACAAGTAAAAATGAAGATTATTCTCAGTGGTATAACGACATTGTTATAAAAGCTGATCTCGCAGAGCATTCATCGGTTAAAGGCTGTATGGTCATAAAGCCCTATGGATACTCAATTTGGGAGAAAATGCAGGCTGTTTTAGATCAAAAATTCAAAGATACGGGACACAGCAATGCATATTTTCCATTATTCATTCCGAAGTCATTTTTCTCCAAAGAAGCTGCTCATGTCGAAGGCTTTGCCACCGAGTGTGCTGTTGTGACACACTATCGTTTAAAGAATGACGGAAATGGCAATATCATCGTAGATGAGACTGCCAAATTGGAAGAAGAGTTAATTGTTCGTCCAACGTCTGAAACCATTATCTGGAACACTTTTAAAGGTTGGATTCAATCGTACCGCGATCTTCCTTTGCTGGTAAACCAGTGGGCAAACGTAGTTCGCTGGGAGATGAGAACCAGGTTGTTTCTTAGAACAACAGAATTCCTGTGGCAGGAAGGACACACGGCCCATGCCACGCGTGAGGAAGCAGTCGAAGAAACCGAAAAGATGCTTGATGTCTACGCCGATTTCGTGGAAAACTGGATGGCCGTTCCAGTGGTAAAAGGAAAGAAAACTGCTAATGAAAGATTCGCAGGTGCTCTCGAGACTTACTGCATTGAAGCGTTGATGCAAGATGGTAAGGCTTTACAAGCAGGAACCTCGCACTTTTTGGGACAGAATTTCGCAAAAGCATTTGATGTAAAGTTCACTAATAAGGAGGGTAAAATAGATCACGTTTGGGCTTCTTCATGGGGTGTGTCAACACGCTTAATAGGTGCCTTGATTATGGCACACAGCGATGATGCTGGATTAGTTCTTCCTCCAAAACTAGCTCCGATCCAGGTTGTTATCGTTCCTATCTACAAAAGTGATTCAGATCTTCAAAATATCTCGAACTTCGTTGATGCGTTACTGCCCAAGCTTAAGACTATGGGTATTTCCGTAAAATATGATGATCGTGACACACAACGCCCAGGATTCAAGTTTGCAGAATATGAGCTTAAAGGCGTTCCTGTTCGCATCGCTATTGGCGCTCGTGATATGGAGAACCAAACAGTTGAAATTGCCAGACGAGATACTAGAGAAAAACAAACCGTTACTCAGGATGGTCTTGAAAATTATATCGCCAAGTTGTTAAACGAAATTCAGCACAATATCTACAACAAAGCGGAGAACTTCCGTAACGAGCACATTACAGAAGCAAATTCATATGACGAATTCAAGGCGTTGTTAGACGGCAAAACCGGCTTCATCTCTGCGCACTGGGATGGCAGCTCTGAAACAGAGCAAAAGATAAAAGAAGAAACAAAAGCTACGATCAGATGTATTCCTTTAGATAACAAAATGGAAGAGGGTGTTTGTATCTACACCGGTAAACCATCTAATCAGCGAGTTTTATTCGCAAGAGCCTACTAATACATATACATCTATAATTCATACAAGATGATGAAAGACAATATGAAATTTGCCACTAAAGCCATTCATGCTGGACAGGAACCAGATCCAACAACCGGCGCAGTGATGACCCCCATTTATCAGACCTCTACTTACGCACAAAAAGCGCCAGGCGACCACAAGGGTTTTGAATACTCCAGAGGAACGAATCCGACAAGAAAAGCATTAGAAGCTTGTCTCGCAGCGTTAGAAAATGCGAAGTACGGATTAGCTTTCTCAAGCGGAATGGGTGCAACGGACGCTGTAATGAAATTGCTCCAACCCGGAGATGAAGTGATTACAGGTAATGATCTTTATGGCGGATCTTATAGGATCTTCACTAAGATCTACATGAAATATGGTATAAAGTTCCACTTCCTGGACCTTTCAAAGCCAGAGAACATTGAACCTTACATCAACAGTAACACGAAGCTGGTTTGGATTGAAACACCTACTAACCCCACAATGCAGATTGTTGATATTGAAGGTATTTCAAAAATCACCAAAGCAAATGATATTCTGCTTACCGTAGATAATACCTTTGCATCTCCATATCTGCAGAACCCGATTGACTTAGGAGCTGACATTGTGATGCACTCTGTGACTAAATACATCGGCGGGCACTCCGACGTTGTTATGGGGGCATTGCTCGTGAATGATGATGAGCTTTATAAAAATTTATGGTTCATTTATAATGCTTGTGGTGCTACACCGGGTCCACAGGATGCATTCCTTGTATTGCGCGGTATTAAAACTTTGCACCTACGCATGAAGGCACATTGTGAAAATGGTGCAAGGGTAGCCGCGTACCTGAAGAATCATCCAAAAATCGATAAGATCTACTGGCCAGGCTTTGAAGATCATCCCAACCATGAAATTGCAAAGAAACAAATGCGCGATTTTGGGGGTATGGTGTCCATCACTATCAAGGACGCTGACCTACAGGAAACCTTTCGTATTGCCTCTAAATTCAAGGTGTTTGCACTTGCTGAATCTCTTGGTGGCGTAGAGTCACTGGTAAATCATCCAACCAGCATGACCCATGGTTCTATTCCTAAAGAAGAGCGTGAAAAGGTTGGTGTAACCGATAATTTGCTTCGCCTAAGCGTAGGAGTGGAAGATATCGAAGATCTGCTTGCAGACCTTGATCAGGCACTCAACGACTAGCTTTGGATCCTTTAACCTTAAAGTCTTTTCTGGATCACAAAGTGAAGGTTTACAACCGGGCCTCCTTCATCGAAAATGACCCGGTTTGTATTCCGCATCAATACCACCTAAAACAAGATATAGAGATTGCCGCATTTTTTGCGGCAATCCTTGCTTGGGGTCAGCGCAAAACCATTATAAATAAGTGTAATGAGCTCTTGTCTAGAATGGACAATGCACCATACCAATTTATGCTTCAGCATGAAGATGTAGACCTTAAACGATTACTCGGCTTTAAACATAGGACTTTCAACGATACAGACCTGCTATACTTCGTTGAATTCTTTAAATATCATTACCAAAGCGCGGACTCCTTAGAAGATGCTTTCTTGCCAAACCCTACTCTTAAACCAGGCACCTTTCAGGTAGAGGAAGCCTTAAATTACTTTCGGGAAAATTTCTTCAGTCTTCCCGATTTTCCACATCGTACCAAAAAGCATATATCTTCTCCATTACAGAAGTCTACCTGCAAAAGACTAAACATGTTCTTACGTTGGATGGTCCGTAAGGATAACTGTGGTGTTGACTTTGGTTTATGGGGCAAAATAAAGGCGGCTGATCTAATATGTCCTTGCGATGTACATGTAGACCGCGTCGCCAGGAGCCTCGGGCTCATATCGCGTAAACAGACCGATTGGCTTACTGCAGTTGAATTAACTGGTCGGTTGCGCGAACTTGATCCAGAAGATCCCGTTAAGTATGATTTTGCACTCTTCGGAATGGGGGTAGAGGCGAAACGCTAACGCTTATATTGTCGAAACCAGCTATTCACTTTCATCTGGATTACACCTAAAAATGCTTCACGGAAAATTCTTGTGCTCATTTTCGAGACGCCCTCCGTGCGATCCGTAAATATGATGGGTACCTCAACTACTTTAAAGCCGAATTGTATTGCGGTAAATTTCATTTCAATCTGGAAAGCATAGCCGACAAATTTTATCTTTTCCATCGGAATTGTTTCGAGTACAACCCTCCGGTAGCATTTAAACCCTGCGGTAGCATCCTGAATGTCGATACGTGTAATCATTCTCACATACATTGAAGCGAAGTAGGACATCAATACCCTGCTCATAGGCCAGTTCACTACATTGACACCTTTCACGTACCGCGACCCGATCGCAACATCGGCACCATTCATACAAGCTTCCTTTAAACGGATAAGGTCTGCAGGATTATGAGAGAAGTCGGCATCCATTTCGAAGATGTACTCATAATGGTGCGCTAGCGCCCATTTAAATCCATGGATATATGCGGTTCCCAGACCTAACTTACCGACACGTTGCTCCAGGTGCAGCAAGCCTGGAAATTCTAGTTGTAGGGATTTTACGATAGACGCCGTGCCGTCGGGTGAGCCGTCATCGATAATGAGAAGCTCAAAATCTGAATTTTGTTCTATTACTTTCCTTATGATTTTCTCAATATTCTCTTTCTCATTGTAAGTAGGAATAATTACTAGGCTGTCTCTCACGCGGGGTATTGGTGGTTTAATATGTTCTGCGAAATTATTAATTATATATTAAAAAACCCGTAGTAAAATCTTACTACGGGTTCAGTTGCAAAGTGGAAATTAGATTATCTCACACCGTGCATCATCTTTTTCAAAAATCCGGAAATTAAGAATAATACAAGCGCTGCAACACCAGACAATGTCACGAAAACCATAAAGAACTCATAAAGGTTATGAATAGTGAACCCTACAAACGTCGGGTAGACAAGATCAATCTTTTCTTTTGTCATAATAGCAATCTGCTCCGCGGTAGCAGTTACGTTGCCATCCAGTATACCCTTCAAGTCAATTCCCTTGGAGGAAGCAAATTCATATTTATCACCTGTGGGTGGAATCAAAGCACCTAATGTACCGGCTAATGCATAACCAGCCGCGTTACCAATAAACCAAACTCCCATCAACAGTGAAGAAAAGCGTTTAGGAGCCAGTTTTGCTACCAGAGAAAGTCCGATAGGAGATAAACACAGTTCACCAAGTGTATGGAACAAGTACATAATAAATAACCAGTGAACGGCCAGTTTTCCAGTATCACCAATTTTCTCGATTTGTACCGCAATAATGTAGTAACCAACAGCAAGTAGGAATAAGCCAATTGCTTGTTTCACTGGTGAAATTGGCTCCAAATTTCTTGATTGTAATTTCAACCATAACCAACTAAAAGGAAGTGCAAATGCCACAATGAAGATGGAGTTAGCATTCTGTACAAAGCTTGGTGGTAACTGGAAGCCCAGGAAATTTAAATCTGTTTGTTTATCCGCTACAAAGGTCAGGGAAGATCCTGCTTGTTCAAATGCCGACCAGAAGAAGATCACAAAAAATGCGATGATGTACATTACGATAATACGGTCGCGCTCTATTTTAGTGATCGACTTGTCAGTTAAGATAAGTACCGCTAAGCTGATTGCTGCGGCGTAGATGAATGGATAAACCCAGCTCTTGATCGGGTTTGGATCCAAAGACATATAGTGAAACGCGAAGTACAATACAACCATAAGAACACCACATCCCAGCATGGCTGGTTTAGTGAAGTTTGCTTTTTCGACCTCTTCGCCAGCTGCATTTTTGGTGAAATCCGGTTTTGCACCTACCGGTTTGCCGCTTGGATCGACCACATACTTATTTTTAAGCATGAAGAACAATAAAGTACCAAAAAACATAGCCAAACCTGCCGCTAGGAATCCCCATCTGAATGCTTCTACTACACGTACATCCCCAACTTTAACGTCACCTAGGAAGGGGCAGATAGACATTCCTAAGAATGCACCTACGTTAATACCCATGTAAAAGATGGTAAATGCTGAGTCGAGGCGATTATCCCCTTTGTTATACAGCTGACCTACCATTGAAGAGATATTCGGTTTAAAGAAACCATTTCCAATGATAATAGTACCTAAAGCAATCCACATCAGTGTTTTCGCTAGGTCAAGGTTGGTATCGTATGTCGAACCACTCAAAAATAACAACAATTGACCGATACCCATAATCAAACCACCTAGCATGATACAGTTGCGGTTTCCAAGGAAACGGTCAGCGATAAATCCGCCGAACATCGGAGTCAGGTAACATAATCCTAGAAATCCTCCATAAACGATAGAGGAATCTTTATCTGAAAAAGCGAGTGCATTTACGAGGAATAGGGTGAGTAGGGCACGCATTCCGTAAAAGTTGAAACGCTCCCACATTTCCGTTGTGAAAAGCACATACAAGCCTTTAGGGTGGCCCTTTTGGGAACCTGTTTGGTGTTCAGGTTGTAGAATTTCTTCCATTGTGTGTCTATTAGTAAATTATATGTTTTAAGATATATCTGTAATACAGCAAAGCTGGGCAAGTTAATCAGACAATGTGAAACTCGCAAATTTTAAATAGGGGACAAGGACATATGATGTTGTAACAAAAAGCACTTAGAACTTCTTTTTGGCAGGAATATCTTTTCGTGATGGATCAATATATTGGTCATCCTGATCATCCGGGTCATTGTTCAATGTTATGTTTTCCACAAGCTTTAGCTTACCCTTTACCATGGCGTAGCCATCAAAGCTGGAGTCTGATGCATAATACTCGAAGTTACCCTTCATAGCTGGATCATACGGCGCAAGATGGTCGCAGACTATCATCTTTACTTTTTTGTCAAACCGCAAGGTCATTGAATTCATCTTATTATAGGTAAATATCATCCTGTTCTTGCCGGATAGCTTCCCGGCTTCCTCAAAGACCGCTTTGCCAAATACCGGCGTTCCATTCTCAAAAGAAAGTATTTCAATAACCTTGCTGGTGGTTTTTTGGTTGATTCCTTTCCAGCCCAACAATGCGTAGCTAACTTGTTTGCTGGTGTTTAGGGGAACAATTTCATAATACCTACTTCCAAACCAACTTTTAACTTCAGTCACAGCGTTGCTGTCTGGAAAGTTTTCCGAGCCATCAATCAAGGGAAACAACTGTAACTTGCCCGCTTTTGAAGGCATTTGTATTGTACCGAAGTAACGATACCTGCCGTCATCCGTGGGAACAAACCAGGTGTAAAGTTTAAAGGCGTTGTCGGGCGACTTAACAGTTGATATCATGCCCACATCCTGAAAAGAGGCATTGTAGGCTTCCGGCAATTTAAGGGCCTGAACTAAGGTCTTAATGAACTTGGCATTTTCTTCAAAGCGCCCGGTATTTTCCTGCGCTTCTCCGATCCGCTTGCTAAGCACAACCAGACTGTCTTGTAATCGGACAAGCTGCTGCGCCGCTGGACTAACAGTACTTTGCTGTGCCTTTGAAAATAATGAGGCACAGCAAATATAAATTGTTATAAGAAAGTACCTTAAGATCTTACCCATGTAATATTAGTTCAGGTTCTCAACAACAATAGCACTGGCACCGCCGCCACCATTGCAAATTCCAGCAACCCCGATTTTACCTCCGTTTTGCTTTAGGACGTTCACGAGTGTTACCACGATCCTAGCTCCTGAAGCACCAAGCGGGTGTCCGAGTGCCACAGCACCACCATTGATGTTTACATTACTATCCTCAAGGCCTAGCGCCTGATTATTTGCGATGGCCACGACTGAAAATGCCTCATTGATCTCAAAGTAGTCAACATCATTAATTTCTATGCTTGCTCTCTGCAGCGCAAGCGGGATTGCTTTTGAGGGCGCAGTTGTAAACCATTCTGGAGCTTGCTGTGCATCTGCATAACTTATGATCTTCGCAAGTGGCTTCAGCCCTAACGCCTGCGCTTTTTCCATACTCATCAATACCAACGCAGCAGCACCGTCATTTAAGGTAGATGCGTTAGCAGCGGTTACTGTTCCTTCCTTTGCGAAAACAGGCTTTAAACCTGGAATCTTTTCGAACTTTACCGTTGAGGGCTCTTCATCCTGATCAATCAGCGTTACATTACCTTTGCGGTCTTTTAGCTCAATGGCTATAATTTCAGTTTTGAATTTGCCAGATTCGTGTGCAGCTTGTGCTCGCTTGTATGAAGCAATTGCATATTCATCCTGTTGTTCTCTTGAAATTTCACAGGTGCTGGCACAAAGTTCTGCCGCCGATCCCATATGGTAATCATTGTAAACGTCCCAAAGACCGTCCTTGACAAGTCCATCGGTTAGCTGACCGTGACCTAATCTATACCCGACCCTTGCTTTGTCAAGATAATATGGCACATTACTCATACTCTCCATGCCTCCAGCTATTACAATGTCCTGTTCACCTAAAGCAATACTTTGTGCTGCAAGCATAATAGCTTTTGTACCAGAGGCACAAACCTTGTTTATAGTTGTTGCTGGCAAATCTTGAAGACCCGCATGTTTCGCGGCCTGGGTTGCGGGTGCCTGACCAAGATTCGCTGATAATACATTACCCATGTACACTTCCTGTACGTCTTCTGGTTTTATTCCCGCGCGCTCAATGGCACCCTTTATAGCAAAGCCACCTAACTGAGTAGCCGAAAAGCTCGACAGATTTCCACCAAAAGCACCTATTGGGGTTCTTACTGCAGATACAATTACAACTTCTTTCATTCTTGTTTATATAAATTGGTTCTTACAAAGTTAATAAAATAACGGCTGTAAGGTAAGGCTATCCAGTGCCAAACCTTTTGCAGTACCACTTGTTTTTAGGTTTTTCAGTTTCTATGGTTAGATATTTACCTGTTTTTTTGCTGCTTTTTACCTGTTTTGCTGCCCAGGCACAATATTCGGATAGTACTCATTACTTTTTCGGTTATTCATTTACCGGATCCATAAACAAAACAGACGATGGATCTGCCAACCTCTTGAATAATGCCGTTAAGTTGGGTATGAAAAAAAAGAGCATTACAATGAATTTCAACAATGCTTATGTTTATGGAAAGCAGAACGGACAACTTACAAACGATGATATATCTTCGGCCTTTGATATAAACCTTTACAAGACATTTCCTCACTTTAACTATTGGGGGCTAGCTAATTTTAATAAAAGCTTTTCCCTGAAAATCAATCAGCAATGGCTGGCCGGTGTCGGTATTGCTTACAGTATCATAGATAGGACGAATGCTTATCTTAATCTGAGTGATGGTGTGCTTGTTGATCATAGTGATTTGGTTCTTGAGGATGGCACCGTTGACAAATACGAAACCCTGCGGAACTCGTTCCGCTTTAACTACAATTTTGTGATCCAGCAACGGATCGTATTTAACGGCTCTAATTTCATCCAGCAGTCATTATCAAACAAGCATGACTTCAACATCAAAGCTACAAATCGCATTGGTTTGAAGTTTAACAAATGGCTAAACCTCAATGCGCAGTTGGACTACAATCGCGTAAACCGTAACCGGAGGGAGAATTTACTGCTCACCTATGGGATCAGTTTTGAACGTTATTTCTAGGTGAAAGCCTTTTGATTGCCATTCAAACAAGAACGCAGTACGGTTGTTATAAAACTGAACCTTAAATAAAATGACTATGGACACACCGGAAAATAAATTACCACTTGATGATAGCATGGGGCAGGACTTCGATGAGCAAGCGAGCCAACAAGATGTCCATTCAAATGGGCTGAGCGATGAATTTGTATTGAACCAGTTAAAGGAAGATGACGAGGATAATGATGGCATACAGGTGCCAGAATCTGAATTGCTATCGCAAGCCATGGGTTCGGCGGAGCCTTCTTTCACCCTGGATCCAGACGCGGGTATAGCACCTAAACAGACTGATGAGGATACTAACCTGAAAAGCTAAACCTGTTATCATATAAAAAAGGACCTACGCTAATCGCGTCGGTCCTTTTTTATTAGTGCTAAAATGTTTTTTCGTAAATCCGGTATCGCTTGTAAGGCGTACCCTTAATAGCAATTATTGCGTTGTTCACCATATCATTGTGTTCTAGGGTCCAACCCGCCTCGGCGTATTCTAGACCCTTCTTGCGGTATGACTTAATGATGGATCCGTAAATACAGGCTTCAATACCCATCTTACGATAGCCATCAACAACACCTAATAATAGAATACGGATACCTTTAATCTTCTTTTTGCCTAAAAGTAGCTTGAAAATGCCGGTGGGCAGTAGTCGACCTCGTTTGATTTTTATTAAGATTTCATTAAGATCTGGGATTGCAGCACCAAAGCCAACTACCTTTCCATGTTGTTCCGCAATAAAACAGAAGTCAGGGTCGAGGATCATCTTTAGATCTTTAGCCTGATAATCATACTCTTCATCATTGAGCGGTACAAAACCTAGGTTCTTATCCCAGGCTTTATTGTATACTTCCCGTAATGCTTCAGCCTCTGCCTTGAAGTTTTTCATGTTTATCTTCCTGATTACAATGTCGTTTCGCTGAAGACGTTCCTCTAAACGGTCCATAAGTTTAACAGAACGATCATCATAATTCTCTCCATTCCATTTCCATGCGAGAAGATCAACCTTTTTGTTGAGTTTCCAGTTTTCCAGCAGCGTAGCATAGTACGCTGCATTGTATGGCATCATCACCACCGGCGGAGAATCAAATCCCTCGATCAGTAATCCGCAGGATTCATTGGTTGAAAAATTTACAGGTCCAATAATTGTTGCAAGTCCCTTTTCCAGAAGCCAGTCCTTTGCTTTATCAAGGAGCATATTTGCAGTTTCCTGATCGTTGATACAATCAAAGAATCCAAAGAATCCGTCATTTGTTCCATTAAATTCATTATGTGCTGTGTTGTGGATTGCCGCTATGCGCCCGGTGATTTTATCGCCATCAAACAACAAAAAGCATTGCAGGGAAGAGTGTTTATGGAAGGGGTGAGTGGTTAGTAGATCTCTTTGTGCGATAAACAACTCGGGTACATAGTTGGGGTCGTGCTGGTATAAGTCGTGGGGAAAATCAATAAATGATTTCAGTTCACTTTTTGATTTCACCGGTATTATTTTCTTCATTGGGTTCTTAGTAATTTAGGAACTAAGTTAGCGTAAATATTTAAATTCGATATATATAGCGAATACATGGAGAGTGCCATCTGGTTTCAACAAATGACACTCGATCTGTCAAAAACTAAGATCCTTCAAGCGAAGCCTCATATGAAATCCGGTGAGGTGCGTGACTTTATTGGTCATCC
Organism: Pedobacter sp.; assembly: GCA_038918115.1. Taxonomy (GTDB): domain Bacteria; phylum Bacteroidota; class Bacteroidia; order Sphingobacteriales; family Sphingobacteriaceae; genus Pedobacter. The sequence continues at coordinate 549,372 of JBCLAL010000002.1, read as the reverse complement.
ATCAGCAGAATAGAGCTGAAAGTCCAACAGGGTAGAAGCTATTGATGAAAAAATTTGGTGCAAGGTTAGTCGATAACCTCATGCATGTTCTCTGCATAAACTTTCAACCTGGATTTTAAAATCTGCCTTGCCAAATGGATCCTGGTTTTAACTGTTCCAATAGGGATGTTAAGCATCTCAGCGATCTCCTGGTATTTGTACCCTTCAAAGTATTTTACGAAGGGTGTATAATACTCCGGCTGTAATTTTGATAGAATCTTATTAATATCATCAGTTACGAACTTGCTGTTGCAGGTATTCAATTCCGCGTTGTTGGATAAGTTCTGGTTACTAATCTCTTCCGTTTGAACGATCACGTTTTCTTTTCTCTTGATCCTTCGGTATTCGTTAATGTAGGTGTTTTTTAAAATTGTAAAAAGCCAGCCGCGTAAATTAGTTCCTTGTTTGAAGAGTCCTGAATACCGGAAGGCTTTCAATAAGGTATCCTGAACAAGATCGTTGGCATCATCAATATCCTGAGTGTATTTTAAGGCAAAAGCCTGTAAAGCATTTTTGTGGTCGCAAATCTGTACATTGATGTCTAAATTTTTCATAGGTTATAATTTATAGGATGTGTTTTTTTTAGAACAATCTATGTACCAAAGTATTAATGTCTTGTGTTAGATGTTTTAAATGGACTGTCAAACTAAGTACCCGCTTTACTGTTTATAAGTTAAACAAAAATTTACGACCATGGAGAACAATAATTTAAATAATCAGGAGTCCGGCAATCCGGAAAATGATTCTGTAAAATTGAACAACGATGCTGAATTTGAGAATCCAAGTGTAGACCCTGGCTTTGCCCAATCGGAGGATAGGGAAGGTGAACAAATGGAAGGGCGTGATGATAAACGGAGTGGTAATATCGACTCAAGTAAAAGCATCAAAGAAATGCGGGAGGAGTTTGATCAGGAGCAAGATGCAATGAACAACGAAGGGGGCGAAGGGGCCTACGATCCTAAAAAAATATAATTAGCTTATGCCAGCAAAGGTAATAGAAGAATGTGCGAAGCTTCTGGCTTCAAAGGAGCTCAATGTAGCGTTCGCGGAAAGTGCAACAGTAGGTCGCATGGCAGCGGAATTTGGACTTACTGATGAAGCTGGGAAAATATTAAAGGGCGGAGTTGTATGCTATGATGCCGGTGTTAAGAAAGATCTCCTAGCGGTAGATGAGGCGCTAGTGGAAGCGTATACGCCGGAATCAGCAGAAGTTACAGCAGCTGCGGCCCAAGGTTTAAGGAAAGTTATGCCGGCAGCAATTCACGTAGCAATCACTGGTCTTACCTGCCCAGGTGGAAGTGAGTCTTCAGAAAAACCGGTCGGAACCATGTTCATACATTGTATTGCAGATCAGTTTGAGTTTGCAGACCGCAGTATATTTGATGGTGATAAAGAAGCAATTATCTTGAAGTGTATTGAGCGATTTGCAGAATTGCTGATAAAAAAAATAAGCCCTGAATAATATTCAGGGCTTAACCATAAATTCCGTTATAGTTTTTGTGCCGCTTCGTAGTGACCTTGTATAACCCCGAGGGATTTCTCAGCGAATTTTTTGATCTTTTCTTCTCTTGTATTTGCACCGAACTTGAACAATTGCTCCGCTTTTTGATGACTGCTGATCATCATATCTTTATAGTGCTTGTCAAAAGCTGGGCCTTTGAGACCCTTCATCATATCCAACTGTTTTTGTTGTTCGTTACTAAAATCACCTTTAAGGATGATTTGACTTTCAGTGGCGAGTGCTTCCGCTTCTTTATCCATTTGTGTATGGTCTTTGATCATCATTTCCGCAAAGCCTTTGATCTTTGTATCCGTAGAAGCTTGTAAAGCTTGTTTCGCCATTGTGATTTCAAGTAGTCCGGCTGCTTTAACCCCATCCATAAAGATTTTATCATCATCCGACACTTTGGTGTGCTGTGAAATGTTGTTGTCTGTTGGCCGGCTCCCTCCAGGTTCAACCGAGTTGTTCATTTCTTTTGAACCAGATCCAGGTTCGTCACTCTGAAATGTAGTGTCTTCAGTACTATTCTGGTTAACGGCACGTGTCTCCGGGCTTTGGCAGGCTGGAAGAACAAAAATCAAGCTTGTTAAAAAGCAGTAGGCAATATTCTTTTTCATAGTTGTCATTTTTGTCTAATAAACATAACAACCTTTAATAAAGTTTGTGTTTTTTAGCGGCTGAGGCTATGCATAGCCCCTGCCGAATCAAATATTGCCGTAACTTAGGGAAGCTAATTATGAAGATACTACATACCGCCGACTGGCACCTCGGAAAGAAGCTTGAACAGTGTGAACGTAGCGAAGAACATCAGGACTTTTTAGACTGGTTAATTTATAAACTCGGGGAAGCTTGCATTGATGTATTGATTATTGCTGGTGATATTTTCGACACCGGATCGCCCTCCAATACGGCTTTAGAACAGTACTACCACTTTTTACGTAGGGTAAAGGATACCTGCTGCCGTGAGGTCGTGATCATTGGTGGCAATCACGATTCTATTAGTACCTTGAATGCCCCCAAGTCATTACTTAAATACTTTAATGTCCACATTATAGGCGGTGTACCCGAAGTATTTACTGAACAGATCATCCCGATACGCAATGTAGAAGGGAAGGTAGAACTAGTAATCTGTGCAGTACCTTTCCTCCGCGACCGCGACATTAGGTTGTCCGTTTCAGGTGAAAGTAATGAAGAGCGGGAACAACGTATCAAACAAGGTATTCGCGATCACTACCACCGTTTTGTTGAGCACATTAAAGATTTCAAGGAAGAAAATGTTCCCGTAATTGCCACCGGCCACTTGTTTGCGGCGGGTTCCACAACCTCAGAGAGTGAAAAGGAAATCCACGTTGGCAATTTAGGGCAGGTGCAGGGGGATCACTTTCCCGTCGAGTTTAATTATATCGCGCTGGGGCACATTCACCGTCCTCAGATTGTAAACGGAATGGAACACATCCGTTATTCGGGATCACCTATACCCTTGAGCTTTTCTGAAAATGAAGACAGGAAGCAGGTCTTGATTCTGGAATTTAAAGCGGGCGAGTTGCTAAGTCTCGTTCCTCATGAAGTTCCATGCGGACGTAAACTCATACGTGTTAAAGGAGATATCGGAACCGTGAGGCGGAAAATACTTGCCCTTGAAGATCCCCGTATGAAATACCGCCCCTGGGTTGAAGTGCAGGTAGAAACCGACACCGCTATTCTGGATTTGGATCAACAATTGGCAATTCTACAAGCAGAGCGGCCGTTCATAGAACGTTTTTTCCCAAGACAGCATCGAGGTCGTAAGGCACAGACTCTGGAAAACATACCGGAGGAACTTGCCTTAAAAGATCTTACCCCTAAAGCGGTATTTATAAAACGATGTGAGACCAAGGTAGCTGCGGAAGAACTTCCTGAGCTGATGCAGACCTTTGAGGAGGCTTTGGAATTAATGGGGCAGAAGATAGAATGAAGATACTCAGTGTAAAATTTAAGAACCTTAACTCCTTAAGGGGAGAACATAAGATTGACTTTAGTCAGCCTCCGTTTTCTGAAACCGGGCTTTTTGCTATTACCGGACCGACTGGTGCAGGTAAAACAACCATCCTTGATGCGATCACGGTTGCTTTATATGGTAAAGTGCACAGGCACAATCGTGATGTGGATGAAATTATGTCACGACACACCGGCGACTGTTATTCGGAGCTGGAGTTCGAAGCAAAGGGAAAAATTTATCGCGCGAAATGGTCGCTGCACCGAGCGGGAGCAAAGCCCGACGGCAAATTGCAGGCCGAACGTATGGAACTGTCTGAGCAGAAAGAGGATGTTTTTGTGATGATCGGTGAACATCGTGTTACGCAGATCCGGCAGCAGATTGAAATCATTTGCGGTCTTGATTATCCACAATTCCTGCGATCAGTGATCCTTTGTCAGGGAGACTTTACCCAGTTTTTAAAAGCGAGCGACAGAGATCGCAGTTTTCTGCTGGAGAATATTACAGGAACAGAAATCTACAGCCAAATATCCGTTTTTGTATACGACAAGCTCAAAACAGAGCGTGACACGCTGAATGCCTTAGAGGCAAAGCTCGGAAATGTAAAGTTACTGAGTGCAGAAGAAAAGGACCACTATATTCAACAGCTTGATGGTCTTAGAGGCCGGGCTACAAATCTCGCTGTGCAGCAGAAGGAGATAACGGAGCAAAGGACTTGGCTGGAAAATATTGCCAAACTGGAGCAACGCAAATTCGAACTGGATAATGAACTTCAAGAGTTAAATGAACAACTTGAAACCAGACTGCCGGATTTTGAAAGGCTAAAATGGCATAATGCCGCGTCTCGCTTTAAGTCCCAACTGGATAACCTGAACCTGTTGAATGATGATGCGGCTAAAGTCACAGCGGAACTGCTTGCTCATCAAGCAAAATTGCCGGCGCTTGAAGCCCAACTTGTTTCCGCTGACACGGAAGTTCGGCAGGCCCTGGAGTCCTTAATCAACGCTGAAAAAACACTTGAGCTTCAGAGTCCTATTATAGATGAAACCTTTAAAAAAGACGAAGAGATAAAAGGAGTTGCATCGGCCTTGCAGGTAGCAGATGCTGAACAGAGAATTTTATTGCCTGAAATCAAATCGCTGAAAACCCAGAAGGAAAAGCTTGAGCTTCAGTTACAGCAACTTGCGGTGGAACTAAAGGTGTTTGAGGATTATTTATCCGCAAATGCTATGGATTTAAATTTGGATAAACAGGTTCTGATTTACGACCAGCAGTACAGGGTACTTAACGAGATCTTGCTTGCTCAAAATCGCGGCGCAGAGGAAGAAAGGAAAGCAGTAAGGCAGATAGCGGCGGCCAAGAAGGAGCTTCACGAGAATCACGTGGCGCAGGAAGCAAACACACGTATCCAAGAAACGCTGACGATGTCGTTGTCGTCACTGGAAAATAAGCTTGGCGAACTTTATGGTTCCGAAGGCGCAGCATTACTGGAAAGGCGTGCGGAAACGTTACCAATAGAATTAAATAATTACCAGCAGCAGGAGGAAGCCATTGCCGCTTTGCTAATGTTCAGACAGGAATATGCCGCTTTGCAAGTGGAAACAAGGCGAATGAGCGAGCAGTTGGTCTTAGAACAGGAGCAACTGAAAAGTACCGAGACCGAAGCTGAGGCCGCACACAAAATGCTCGACGTTCAGACCAAGCTTGTACAAGCTGAAGAGCGTATTCTGAAATACGAAGCTGACCGTATACACTTACGGGAAGGCGAGCCCTGTGCGCTCTGCGGCGCCTTACATCATCCCTTTGTGACTAGCCATCTTCATCACGACTTCTCTGCAACACGGAAACAGATGGAAGCTCAAAAACTTGTTGCAGAGGAGCTGGATAAGCGGCTGTTAAACTCCAGACTTCAGGTACAAGGCTTAAGCGTACAACTGGAAAACAGCAACAAGTCTGCCGCTGAAAAGGTCATTGCCGGAAAAGGGCTTAAAACTAAAATTGAAGCATTGAATAAACTGCTGCCGAAGCAAGTGAGTGACAAGGATCCGGGAATGGTGCAGGTGCTTCATGCTGAGGCCAGGAAGGAGCTCGAGTTGATAAGAGCAAAACTCCAGCAAGCGAAACAACTGAAGGATGAAATTACGATTGCTCAGAAGCAGTTAGACGAGAAGTCACTCGCCGTGTTAAACTTAAAGAGTGCTGCGGCTGTACTAGAGACCAATATAATCAATAATGAAGAACAGCTTGAGCGCATACAAACGGTAATTGAAGAACTGAAATCTCGGAAGCAGACTGCAACAAGTCAAATCCAGGAGGTCTTACAGTCACTTGATATCACCTATGATCCGGATCAGCTGGAAGCAATTGCATCGATGTTGAATTCGAGGTTAGCGCAGTATACGGATGCTACACTGCAGGTGAAACAGCTTAAGGAGAGCGCAGTTCAGCTTAACAAGACTCTTGATCCACTTCGCTTTAACCTTGAAGAGCGTAGCAGGGCTGCCGGAAAGCTACAACTGCAGATCACAAGTATTACGGAACAACTAGCAGAGTTGAAAGCAGCTAGAAGAGCCTTATTCGGTGAAGAGGAGCCTGCAGAAGTCCGTACTCGCCTGAACCAGAAGATCAAATTACTAAGTCTTACCCGAGATGAGGTCTTGAAATTGCAGCAGGATGTACAGAAGACCATTTCCGTAGCTACATTGAGCATCACACAGCTCACTGATACAAAGGAGGCCTTAGCTGCCAGGATTGCTACACAAACCATTGATCTCGAAGCTGCGCTTAGTCAGGAAGGTATCTCTGATATCAAAGTACTTGCAAGTCTGCTATTGGATGTGGAAGTTGCGAAATCACTTGAAGAACTTAAGAAACAACTGGAAGAACGCATTGCAGCGAACCGGGAAATTATGCGTCGTACGCAAGCCGATCTTGCCCGTGAGTTGGCCAGATCCCTAACTGTCAGTAACCTGGAGGCAGTCCAAATGAAATTTGATGAAATTGGAGCCTTACTCTCGGGCTTAAATCAGGATATCGGCCGGATTAAGGGCATATTTGATGCTGACGAAGATACTATGCGGGCACACACCGAAATCACCCGCAGCATTCAACAACAGCAGCAGGAGCTTAATCGCTGGAATCGCTTGTGTAGCCTGATCGGCTCGGCCGATGGTAATAGCTTCCGCATGTTTGCACAGGGCCTCACACTGGCGAGATTAACCGAACTCGCAAATAAGCATCTCGCGCAGCTTACCGATAGGTATTCTATTTTGAAGAGTAAAGAAAAGGATCTTGGTCTGGAAATCGAAGATCATTATCAGGCAGATGCTATTCGACCTATGGCTACCCTTTCTGGTGGAGAGAGCTTTCTGGTGAGTCTCGCTCTTGCTTTGGGTCTCTCAGATCTGGCGAGTCATAAGGTTCAGATCAATACCCTGTTCATCGATGAAGGATTTGGTACCTTAGACGCCGATACACTTGATGTCGCAATATCTGCCTTGGAAAATTTACAGGCAAAAGGTAAAACCGTAGGCATTATCTCTCACGTGGAAGCGCTCAAGGAGCGAATCGGCACCCAGGTCCAGGTAGAAAAACAACCTGGAGGATCAAGTAAAATAAGAATACAACATTACGGAACATCGATTACATGAATTTAAAAAGACTAATATTGCCATTGCTGTTTGTTCCAACCCTTGCCTCAGCGCAACAAGGAGCAATAAAGAATAACGAAATCTACATTGACAAACTCGGTATTCTGCGTCTGCAAGCTGACAATAAAGAAGCGAGCTACTTTGGCGTAAATTATACTTTGCCATTTGCATATGGCTATCGCTCACATAAGAAGCTAAACATTAATATCAAAAAGGCTATTGATGATGATGTGTATCATCTTGCGCGCTTGGGCATCAATGCCTTTCGTGTGCATGTTTGGGATACGGAGATCAGCGATTCATTAGGAAATCTCAAAAACAATGAGCATTTGCAATTATTCGATTACCTGATCGCAAAGCTGGAAGAAAGAAACATAAGGATCTTGCTTACGCCAATTGCATTTTGGGGAAACGGCTATCCGGATGAAGATGAGAAAACAGGTAGCTTCGTTGAGAAATATACCAAAGCGGGTTCAGTAGTTAACGAACAAGCATTTGTAGCACAGGAACGGTACCTCGGTCAGTTCTTTCGTCATGTAAATCCTTATACAAAGAAGTCGTACGTTGAGGATCCCTTTATCATCGCGACAGAGATAAACAATGAGCCTAAGCATACTGGGCCTAAAGCTCGTGCTACCGAGTATGTCAACAGGATGGTGAAGGCGGTGAGACAAACCGGCTGGACTAAGCCTGTTTTCTATAACATTAGCGAATCACCCGACTATGCAGATGCCGTTGCTGCTTCCATTGCGGATGGTTTTAGTTTTCAATGGTATCCAACAGGACTCGTTGCCGGACACGAACAGAAAGGCAATCTACTTCCTCAAGTTGATAAGTACCACATTCCATTTGATACCATTGCAGCCTTTAAGCAGAGGCCGCGCATGGTATATGAGTTTGAATCTGCCGATGTACTTAAACCTTATATGTATCCTGCCATGGCCAGAAGCTTCAAATCAGCAGGCATGCAATGGGCCACACAGTTCGCCTACGATCCCATGGGTACAGCTTACGCAAATACAGAGTATCAAACGCATTACTTAAATCTCGCCTATACACCGGCTAAAGCCATCAGTTTATTAATAGCGGGGCGCATATTTCGTGAAGTGCCTACTTATACAGATTTAGGTAGTTACCCTGTAAATACCAGCTTTAATGGATTTAAGTTGGATCCAGAAGCTAACGCTGCTGAGATGAATACTGCTAAAGAGTTTTACTACACCAGCGGGAGTGCCAGCAAACCCAAGAATGCAGCTACTTTAGCGCATATTGCCGGGACAGGTTCTTCTGAGGTTGTAAGATATAAAGGGTCCGGTGCCTACTTCCTCGATAAGGTAAAAGGAGGTGTCTGGCGACTGGAGATTATGCCGGATGTAGAAAAACTTGCAGATCCTTTTGGCAGAAATGAACTTAATATGCCGGTTACCAGTACCGTTTGGGGGCTTAACGATATGGAGATTATGCTGACCGATCTGGGATCGGGTTTCAGCATCGAACCACTAAACAAAGGAAACAATCACAAGGTCGCGGTTGATGGCAAAGCTTTTAGCATTCAACCCGGAACGTACCTTGTGCGAAGAAAAGGCATAAGCTTTAGTCCTGCAGTGGATGCTAGATTGGGACAGCTGCGAATGCGGGAGTTTGTAGCACCTGCAAAGCCATTCGAACGAAGTGTGATTACCGGGCAAATAGCCGGTCCGGCGGATGGTAACACTTTGACTTTGTTTGACGGTACTGATGTCAGACAAAACCTGGTTGTTTATTCGCCTGAATGGCAGACTGATCCATACGGTTTCGGCGCAAACAATGGGTTGAATGTCTTAAAATTGCAGCATAAACCCTCAGGAAAGGGGCAGCGGGGTGGCATACAGGTGCTTGTGGAGGATGTTCTACCAGCTGCTGAAACGGCCGGGAATGACTACACGCACATTGTAATCAAAGCCACGAGCCAAATGCCAACCTCTGCAAAGATTGTGTTAATAGACCGACAGGCAAATGCCGTGTCGATGACCATTGAAATTACGGCCGAAGCAAACCCGATAAGCTTGGAACTTAAAGCTTTTAAGCCAGATAGTTTTATGTTGCTTCCCCGGCCATATCCTGGCTTTCAGGCCTTGTACTTCAAGAAACAAGCACCACAGGTTTTCGACTTGAAAGGCTTGGAAAAAGTGCAAATACTGCTACAGGGCGACGATCAGGAAAATGAGGTGAGCTTATCCAACGTCACATTAGTTAAGTAGTACGCTTCAGACGCCATAAATAGCCATTCTTGGACCGGTATCTTACAAGTCTATCTAACTCACAGAGCTGGTTCAGGAATGTCTCTGCCTCAGCTTTGTTTTTATGCGTCAGTACCGCATACTCTTTAGTTGTCAGTGTGCCGAACTGCTGGAAAAGATATAGATAGTTCGTGTTGATAGGCTTCTTTACCGCATCTGGATTCCATTTCTGAACGGCTTGTTCAAATTCTTCATAGGGCCTGAACCCGTAAAGCAGATATTGGTTCTGTTTGGCATCAGTAAACAGTATAGAGGGAAAGCCTTTAATGCCTAAGCTTCTGGCAAGTTTTACGTCGTCATCGAATGCTTCCTTTCCGCTGTCTTGCATGTCGAGGATAAGCTGATCAGGATCAAGCCCGCACTGGAGTGCTGCGGCCTTCAAATGTTCTGGCTTAGTGGTGTTCTTTTTCTCAAGAAACACCATTTCTTTTATTCTCCGGTAAAAATTGAGCGCTTTCTTGGGATCCTGAAGCTGAGCAGCCTTGAAGGCAATAGCAGGAGGAAATGATGAGTGTAATGGATCTTCGAGCCACACATCACCATCTATGGGCATTTCGTAATACCGGCTGGCATCATCCCAGTGTTTAGCAACTTCTTTTGGGGAGCGGACGTCCTTTCCTTTGTATGACTCCCAGTTTGGGAGTAATCCGCCCATTTTATATTCGAGTTTAAAGAAGTCGCCATATTCAAGCTTAAGGCGTTTTAGATGCGGTTCTATTCCCCAGCAGGAAGAGCATATGGGGTCTGTGAAATACAAAATACTTATTTTCTGGTCTTGGTGAGGCGTCAACACAGTGGATGATTCAAGATGTTGGTCAGGAAGGCTGCATGTTCCTGTTTCTAAGTCGCAGAAGAATTTACTTTCTTCACTCATTTTCCTATCGTTTGATTCTATTTTTCGGCAAATACTATCATGACAGAAATTAAACTTAAGGTAAGGTTTCGTGTGTGGAGGTGAAGATAGGAAAATTATTCTTTATGCAGATGGGATTTAACGATTTTAGCCATGGTCAGCTGTTTCCCATGCTTTCTGCAGTGTCTGCAGGAATAAAGTTGTAGGCTGGGCTCCTGAAACCGCATATTTATCGTCAAAAACAAAGAAAGGAACACCACGTATCCCAATTTGTTGAGCCTCGAGCTGATCGATTCTTACTTCGGCCTCAAAATCACTCGAGCGAAATAACTGATCCACATCTTCAACAGGGATATTTACTTCGTCTGCGGCACTGCTCAACGTGGCTTTATCATCAATGTTCTTACCTTCAATGAAATGCAATCTGAAGAGCACTTCTTCAATTTCATCGCCCAAGCCTCTGGTTTTTGCGAGCTGAATTAGCCGATGTGCCATAAAGGAGTTTGCAACGATGGACTTATCAAGTTGGAAGTCAAGGCCCACCTCCGCCGCAGCACTTGTTACATTTTCAAACATGCCTATTGCTTGGGCTCTCGGCACACCTTTAGCATTGGCGAAGTACTCATATATATCAATGCCAGGGCTGGTTTTAAGCGTAGGGTCCAGTTCAAAACTCTTCCATGTAATGGTAACTTGCTCTTTATGTGCGAAATCGCGCAATGCCATCTCAAACTTCCTTTTGCCGATATAACAAAAAGGGCATCTAACATCCGACCAGATTTTTACTTCCATATGTGTGGGCTCAGGTATATTCGTCGTCAAATTTAACAATTTATTCTGCTGCTACGATTCGTTCCCATTCAGGGTGTCGTTTCAGGAACGCACGAACATAGGAACATGCAGGGATGATCTTTAGGTTTTGATCTTCAAGGTAGACAAAAGCTTTTTCTACAAGCGCGGCAGCGATCCCTTTACCATTTTGTTCTTCAGGTACTTCTGTGTGTACTAGGTAAACAACATCATCCTGCCAGTCATACCCGATAAACGATCGTTGGCCATCAACCCAAAGTTCTAAAGCATGCTGGGTCTTGTTGTCTTTAATTGCGATTTCCTGATACTTCATGTGTCCTTAACAACTACGGGAACCAATTGTGTTGAATTTCGCCGTTATTTTCCTTGCCGGTTAACCTTTGGAAGATTCTGATAATAGAAACAAACAGGCCGGTTTGATGTTGAGCATTAGACTTTTATCAACTATGGCTAATAAAAGAAAACTAGTATTAATTTTTCCGTTCAACTTGTTATCACATTACCTCAGGTGTTTGGTATTTGCTGACCGGTATGACAAGGAGCTTTACGATGTTCGTTTCTTGAATTCGGCACGTTATAACGATTTTGTAATATCCCACGGATATAAGTCCTTCTCCTGTGCAACCTTTGATGCAGACTTCGTATTGAGTTGTACCAATAATTTCAATTTCGATTGGATGAATGAAGCGGATCTACAGCGTGTTCTGCTTGGACAGGTGAAATGTATCAACGCATTAAGGCCCGACATTGTAATTGGTGATGTTGCGCCAACATTGAAGATTGCAGCTGAGCTCACCAACGTTAAACATGTAAACATCGTAAATGGATATATGACCCGGTATTATGCACGGACAAGAAAGATCCCCCGCAAACATAAAGCATATCCCTACGTGCAGCAGTTGCCTTCGAAGGTTGCGGATGCGGTGACCAGCTTCGGCGAGCAGCTTACATTTCGCAAAATACAAGCGCCATTTAACAACTTACGCAAACGCTATGGACTCCCTTGCCTTAAAGATTACCTTGAAGAGCTGGAAGCTGCAGAAAATCTGATTTGTGACCTGCCTGAATTATTTCCACAGAAAATGTTGCCATCGGCATACCGCTTTATTGGTCCTTTAATATACCGCAATCAAGCAGACAGTGGCGAATGGGAAGAACATGTAGACTGGGAGAAGCCCCTTATATGTGTATGTATGGGTAGCTCGGGCGACTGGGAGCAGCTTAAATTTCTAAATGATCCTTATTACAATAAATACAATGTCTTGGTAGCTGGTGATAAGGCCCAGGTTCTTTGCGGCAGTCATATTATATCAAAGTCCTTCGTTGATCTGGATCGCGTACTTTCCCGTTGCAGCCTAATGATATGTCATGGTGGAAACGGTACGGTGTATCTGGGGATTATGAACAACGTGTTCATGCTCTGCCTGTCAAGTCATTTTGAGCAGGAATATAACATCGATGCTATATCCCGGCTCGGATATGGGAAATCAGGAGCCGGACTTACTGAAAACACCTGGCGGATGGAAATAGATAAACATTGTGACAGATACAACATCAGGCAGCCGGCATAATTAACCGGTCACCTCGTGAGACCCATTTTTAAAAGACCGATAACCGTCGCATAACTTGGTGCATTCAGTTTCTCCAGTAGCTCCGCTGAATTTGCCAGACTTTGAATATATAGCGTTGGTGTACCTACATGACATTTCAGTCCGGTAATTTGCTCACCCAATGCCTGCAAGTGAGGAATAGTTGAATCTCCGCCGGTAAACACTATGCCACAGGTAAGCGAACGGCCTTTAAGTGCCTCATCGATTTTCTGATAAGCAATGCCAATAAGTTCTTCCATTCGGGACTGTATGATCATAGCCAGATCTACTTTAGAGATAAACTTGTCTTTCCCTCCATTTAATACTCGATACTGAATAATTTCATTCGGATCTATGCCTTCTGGAAGCAAGGTGCCATATGTCTTTTTCATCAGTTCTGCCTGCTTGCTGCTTAAACCAGTAAATGCTTTGATATCAGCATCTATAGTGTTACCACCCAACAGGATGGTCTCTGCGAATCGCATGATTCCGTTTTTATATACAGCAATACTTGTTACAGCAGCACCGATATCGATTACGGCTATCCCTTCTTCTTTTTCCTCGTCCACAACTACCGCTTCTGCAGAGGCAATCCCGGTGGGATAGATGCTTTTAATCGAAACAGCAGAATGCGCTACACATTTGTACAGGTTATTTAGACCAGTGATTTCCCCGGTTATAACATGGAAGTCTGATTCAAAACGTTGCCCAGCCATGCCAACGGGTTCCCGGATATCTGGTTCGTCATCAATAATGAAATGCTGTGGTTCCAGGTACACGATCTGCTCACCCGGCGGATAGAGGTTGCCTTCCATCTCTTTTTTCAAGCGTTCTATATCCGAGTTTTTAATCTCCAGAACCGCATCCGGTCTTAAGATCACTCCACGTTGATCCAGGTTATTGCATAGTCCGGAATAATTTGTTATCACCTGATGAATCTCCAGGTTTGCAGCATGACAGGCATCTTGTAAAGCCTCCTGGATGGCATTGCTTGTTTTACTTAAATTAGATACAGAACCGCGAGTTAAGCCATCTGAACTTGCCTCACCGATGCTCAGAATCTCAATTTCTTTGTTCGCATTAAGGCAGCCAATAATCGCTGTGATCTTACTGGAACCAACATCTAAAGCCGCAACAACACCATTAGGATTATCCTTTAGTGGGATTCGTGTTTGTGCCTCGGATATAACTTGTGTCCCGGTATTTGTGCGCTGGTCTGGGGCAGCATCCGATTCTTCTGTCCATAGAGACTTGAAATGTGGAAGCTGGCCGGAACTTAAGTTCTGTAAGAATCCGAGCAGGCCTTTTTTCTTCATATATGCCTGAAGTATATAAAAACTTCTTAATACAAACCAGTTTTCTATATAAAAAGTTTTCTACGCGCAGATAGGCAAGGTGTTACATACGCCCGGTCGCTTCGAGCGAAACTTTAAAAAACAAAAACACAGATCTCTCCGGCGGACTTCCCAATTTCCGTCCTTAGAAATCTGTGTTTGCACCATGCTGAAACTCTGACTAGAAATCAGCGCAGCCTACCGTGTAAAACAAGACGCACAATATTGTTACTGCTGGTGTTGAATATGCATCCTCAATGGCCTGCATAATATTTATACCGCATAGGCGGGATTGATAATTTTAGTTAATGTATCCTCTGCTTCTTTGATCTGTTGCTCCATGCTGCCAATAAGCTCATCTTTGTTTTCTCGAATTATTGGAAGCATGTTCTTGTAATAATTTATTCCCTGTTGCAGCTGTTCAGAAAACTTCTTCCAGTATTTAACTTTTTTGTCGTTCACCAGCTCCAGTTGATTTTCCATGTCTTTTTTTAGGTAATCTAGGTACAGGCGTAATTCATTGACAAAAAGGTTTGATCGATTTACTTGTTTAAGAAGATCTATCCGTCCATAAATATGATCTACCATCTCCTTCAAACTGTACTTTCCGGAGAAGTAAGCAAGATTTGGTCCTGGACAGATACTTACGGCGTCACTTTCCCGGGGCTTCAACACTTCGTATTTTAGATAGGCCGAGGCACATAGCCCTTCACATAGGCATACTTTCTCGGTTATCGCATCAAACTGTGCCTTGTAGCTATGCTCCGAAAGATTCATTGCTTTGAGTTGGTTTATTTTTAAATGCTGATACTCCCTTGAAGCCGTACATATGGGTTGTTCCGTAAATTCGGTGTTAGTACACAGGTACTTTTTCTTGCATGGACTACCTGGACGGCCCTTTTCAATGCGGGCTAACCTTAACTGTTCAGCTGTACTATGTCTGAAATTGTTGAACAGTACACCCAAAGGCGAAGCATTACTGATGTAAAAATCCTTTTCCTCAGCAGTGACAAGGGAGTCAAGGGTGTTTGTATCTACGTTTGTAGCCTCGGGAACAAGCAGGAATGGACTTCCCCAGCCAGCGGCGTCAAGTTCGTAGTGATCAATAAGGAATTGATGTTCTTCGGCTGTGCCAATGCCACCTTGATAAGTAACAGATTGTTTAGGATGGTCCTTCAGGGTTAATCCTCTGGATTCGAGTGCAGCAAGGTAGATCTTTAAAATCTCTTCATATAAGGACGTCCGGTTCTTTTTGAACTCCTCCAGAATAGGACCCATCAGTAAACCATCAGTCGCAAAAGCATGTCCTCCACAATTGAGTCCGGATTCAACTCTGAATTCAGATACCCACAAACCACGCTTAGCCAGCATCTTAGCCTGGATAATTGCAGATCTATAGTCACTCACCTTAAGTATGATACCTTTGCGTGGCTTACCATTCAGTGGATAAAAGCTTGGACATTTTTCCATGTATGCGTACAAACGTGGGTTCAGACCAGCAGAAATTACAACAGAGGATGCTAAGTTGCTCTCCTGAAAGCCGCGCATAGCTGCAAGTGCGTCCGTGAAATCATCACCTGCATATTCATTGTGTTCAGTGTAATTTGCCTTGTCAACCTTCGACATGATATTTACATCAATGTTGCCGGCTTTAATCTTATTTTTCAGTACCTGAGCAATGTTATTCTTAATCTCACTGTTGGATAGTGCCATAAAGTCATTGTACTTTCGCTTCAACACCGCTTCACCAGGTAGTAAGTCGAAGTATTTACAAAGATCATTTCCGGGAATGAAGTCTAGCTGTTTCAGGGCTTCAACCTGTTTATCGACCAGGTGGCTAAGTAAATTGAGATAAGCAGTAATCCTTCTGGCTCTGCTGTCCGTTTCTTTTAGTCCAATGGGCTCATAGGCAATGTTGTTAGTCAAACAGTGATGCTTCCGCATTCGTTCTGCCAGCTCATCATCTACAATTGATACAACAGAAGAGATGCCGAACCGCGCCACCTTCAACGGTGTGTCGATAGAATAGCCCAAGCCTAAAACGGGAATATGGAATGTGTGACTCATAAATTATTTTTATGTACTGCGGCAAAGTAGCAGACAATTCGCCTTAAAAAAGATGATCTTCATCACCTTCCCGACATGATCGTCATCAAGTTTAACGGCAAACTAAAAATTCTATATTTGTATTAGTGATGGAAAAAGCAACCCTATTAAAAGCAATCATCGAATCCGCCATCGATGGTATCATTACAATTGATAATCACGGATTGATCGAAAGTCTGAATCCAGCCGCTTTACATCTATTCGGTTACCCGGAAGCTGAAGTGATCGGTAAAAATATAAGCATGTTGATGCCAGAACCTGATAAGTCTGCCCACGATGGCTATCTGAATCGCTATGACCGCACTGGTGAAAAGCGCATCATAGGTAAAGGCAGGGAGGTACACGGTTTGCGGAAAGATGGCTCTACGTTTCCGTTCAGGTTAGCCGTTAGTGAAGTCCAGTATGAAGATCGTAAGATCTATACCGGCTTTGTGCACGATCTTTCGAAAGAAAAAGAAGCAGAAGAACAACTTCGCCAATATACTGCAAAGTTGGAGGAGCTTGTCGATGAACGTACCAATTCCCTGAAAGAGATTGTCGCTGCACTTCGGGATGCGAAAGAAGAAGTTAGCTTATCACTTGAGAAGGAGAAAGAGCTGGGACAAATGAAGAGCCGGTTTGTGTCGATGGCTTCACACGAATTCCGAACACCCTTGAGCTCGGTGCAGCTCTCTGCATCGCTCATTCAAAAGTATGCGGAACCATTTGACAGCCTGCCCATCAAGAAACATGTAAATAAGATTAAGAACGCTGTGGGTAACCTCACTACGATCCTTAATGACTTTCTTTCTCTTGAAAAGCTTGAAGCCGGTAGAGTGGAGGTCAACCTGAGTACCTTTGATCTGGTTAGACTGTCTGAAGAAGTAACTGAGGAAATGCAAATGATAGCCAAACAAAATCAGCATATCATCTACCAGCACACTGGTGCTAAGAGCATGGTGCACCTTGATCAGAATCTCCTCAAAAACTGTATGATCAACCTAATCAGTAACGCAATCAAATATTCCGGAGAAGATACATTTATTGAATTCAATACGGAGGTCAATGAAGAAGGATGTAAAGTTATTGTCAAAGACAATGGTATCGGTATTCCTGATACTGACCACGTTTACCTTTTCGAACCTTTTTTTCGCGCGCATAATACAGGAAACATTCCGGGCACGGGTCTGGGATTAAATATCGTAAGGCGTTATGCCAGTTTAATGAAAGGATCTCTCCAATTCAAAAGCATCATAAATAAAGAAACTACTTTTATACTGTCGTTCAATAACCATGGATAAAGCGAGAATACAAATAATCGAAGATAACGATGACATCAGGGAAAGCATTATTGAAATACTGGAACTTGCTAACTACGAAGTCATCAATGCTGATAATGGAAAAACAGGGATCGAATTAGCTACCCAACACTTGCCCGATCTCATTCTTTGCGACATTATGATGCCGGAACTGGATGGCTATGGGGTGCTATATCTTCTAAGCAAAAATCCACAAACCGCCTCAATTCCCTTCATATTCCTTACCGCGAAGGCAGAGCGTGTGGATGTACGGAAGGGCATGGAAATGGGAGCCGACGATTACCTGACTAAGCCATTCGATGACATGGAACTCTTGAATGCAGTAGAAAGCAGGCTTAATAAAAAGCAAAAGCAGGAGGCGCTCTATAGCAGGTCACTTGACAGTATAAATGGATTGCTGAGCAATGCCTCTGGCATGCAGGAGCTCAGCAAAGTGGTCGCGCAACGAAAACTAAGAACCATCAAGAAAAAACAGGTGATTTACTATGAAGGCGACGCAATTGCCGGAATATACCTGGTAATAAAGGGTAAAGTAAAAACCTTTAAACTTACTCCGGACGGACGTGAACTCATGGTGGGTATCTACACAGATGACGAGTACTTCGGTATACCCTCACTGTTGTTGAATGAACCGCATGCCGAGACAGCAGAAGCGATGGAAGATAGCACCATCTGTATGTTGCCTAAAGAGCTTATGGAAGAGCTGCTGGGAAAATACCCCGACATCGGTCGGCAATTTATCAAAATACTTTCCAACAATCTGCTGGACCGCGAACAGCAGCTTCTTCAATTGGCGTACTTTTCTGTTCGAAAACGACTTGCAGAAGTGCTGATCCGCTTGTATAAGCAGGAGCAATCTGATGATCCCCTTAACATCAAAGTATCAAGAGACAACCTTGCTGCACTCGCAGGCATGGCTACTGAAACGGTAAGCCGGATCTTAAGTGATTTTAAATCTGAGGACATCATTGAACGCAAGGGCAGCCACATTCAGATTCTCAACCTGCAAATGCTGCAGGAGATGAAAAACTGACGAAGATCATTTTTACGGCTGACTATACTCATTCCGCTGCTGCATTATTGCGGCTACTTTTGATAGTAAATTATTATTATGAGAGTAGTCGCTTACAATATCAAGTCTTTTGAAAAAGAGCCGCTGGCAGTGGCCAACCGAAAAAAGCATGAAATTACCTTAATTTCTAACCCTTTAAATGTTGACACTGCCTTGTTTGCTTCTGGAAAAGTAGCCGTGGTGGTAACAAAAGAAGATGACCTGTCTGATCTTGTCTTACGGAAGCTCTCATCATTGGGAGTTAAATATATTGCCACCCGCTCAGTTTCTACAGCGCACATCAACACGGAGACTGCCGCTGAGCTAAAGCTCAAGATCGCCGCAGTGCCGTCAGAACTGCTTCAAACTAAAACTATGAACGAGATCGCGGCAGCCCTCGCAGAGCAAACCATCACAAATCTGGATGCCTGGCAAGGAAAAAGTTGTCTGGGTAACGCTTGTGTTTGCTCAAAATCATGTGATCGCGATGCAGTAGATTTCCTTAACCCTGAACTTAAAAAGTATGAACACTAGTCTGGCCGATAAATACAACGTTCCGGTTCCAAGATATACTAGCTATCCTACAGTTCCATACTGGGATGCAACCTATTTTACACCTGTCGCCTGGGGCGACACCGTGATCAAAACTATTCAACAAAGCGGCAAGGAAGAGGGGATTAGCCTTTACATTCACTTGCCTTTTTGCGAAAGCCTCTGTACCTATTGCGGCTGTAATACAAGAATAACTAAAAACCACAAAGTTGAGGAACCCTATATAAATGCAGTCTTAAAGGAGTGGCAGATGTACTTGGATCTTATCGGTGAAAAGCCCATCATCAAGGAACTGCATCTGGGCGGTGGAACCCCCACCTTCTTCAGCCCGGAAAATCTCGACTTTCTAATTACCGGTATCCTTAAACATGCCAAGGTACATCAAGACGCCGCCTTCAGCTTCGAAGGGCATCCAGGCAACACTACACAAGAACATCTGGAAACACTATACGATCTTGGATTCAGAAGGGTGAGCCTCGGGATTCAGGATTTTGACCCGCGCGTGCAACTTATCATCAACAGGATACAGACCGAGGAAGAAGTTGAACGTACCACCAGCATTGCCAGGGCAACCGGGTACACTTCCGTTAACTATGATCTGATCTATGGCCTTCCATTACAGACGCTTGAAGGATTGAAGGAAACCATCACTGCGGTATTACGCCTGCTTCCAGACCGAATTGCTTATTACAGCTATGCGCACGTACCATGGGTAAAGCCAGGGCAGCGCCGTTATACCGAGAAAGATCTTCCCGACGCCATGCTTAAGCAAGAGCTATATGAAACCGGTAGACAGATGTTAAAAGAAGCGGGTTATGAAGAAATTGGTATGGATCATTTCACCCTCAAAACAGATAGTCTTTATGCCGCGGCTCAAGAGGGCAAGTTGCACCGTAACTTCATGGGATATACAGATCAATACAGCCGCCTGATGATTGGCCTGGGGGTGTCTTCCATCAGTGATTCCTGGGCTGGCTTTGCACAAAATGAAAAGAAGGTTGAAACTTATCTTGCGCTTGTAAACGATGGAATATTGCCGGTTGTAAAAGGACATATAGCTCACCGGGAAGACATGATATTGAGGCAGCATATCCTGAATATCATGTGCCAGGGAACAACTAGCTGGACCTTAGATGATGCATTCTGCACAAGCTTCTTCGAAGGATTAAAAAGAATGCAAGAGTTGGAGATTGATGGATTGGTAGAAATCGGAGTGAGCAGCCTTACAGTTACCGAAGTAGGTAAACGTTATCTCAGAAATATTTGCATGACGCTTGATGCCAGGCTTTGGGAAAATAAACCCACTACACAATTATTCAGTATGGCAGGTTAAGCGACTACTTACACACTGCAGTACCAGTATGGAGGGCTGGACTTAAATAGGGTATATTTAGGTCCAGCCCTCTTAGTATAAACCAGAAACCAAGACACAACATCATATAAGGAATTACCTTATTAATGCGATTACGAACTGCAGCACCAGTCATGCCGGTAGTTACTGCGGCCAGCAACATTAAAGGCGCAGTACCTAGCCCAAAGTAGAACATGTATTCAATGGCTCCGGGAACTCCGGCCATGTTCACCGCACCTGCCAGTGCAAGGTAAACAAATCCGCAAGGCAGCAATCCATTAATCATACCGATGATCAGGTGATTTGCCTTATGTTTCAGCGCGTAGCCAAATAAATTATTAAACGGTTTCAACAGCAGGTTATACTTCGCGCCGCTGCTTGCCCGTATCTTAAATATCCTTGTACACGCAGCAAGCAGGATTAGTACACCGCTGAAAACGCTCAGAATCTGTTGCAGGCCTGCCATCCAGAGTTGATTACCAATAATGCCCACAATCAGGCCCAGCACACAATAGCTTATGATCCGGCCCATCTGGTACAGGCATTTGTCGAACAGGAGCCAGCCCGCGCCCTTGTTTAATGAAGGAACGGCAAATGCAAGCGGGCCGCACATTCCAATACAATGTACACTACCCAACAGGCCGACCATAAAAGCTAAATAGGTCTCACTCATGGTAACATCACTTCTTTTTCATACAGATATGGTCTGCCCATGCTCTTCCAATCGAGCTGTATTTTCCAAAGCCCGCTTTTCTTATTAGCAACCGGAACACCGAAAGTATTCTTCTGATCGGTGTTAACATCAAACTGCGTATCTAGTTTCTTATCTGCAGTGCGTATCATCTTCATTATGCCGCTGGCTTCTCTCTTGAATACCACAACCAGACTGTCATTTCTCAGAATGATGGTCGGCGTTGCGCGATCCATGTTAACGTGAGATTTTTTACGATACTCAAGATTGTAGTTGATTCCCTTTTCGTAATAGTCATTGTCTACGAGTGCATCACTGTCACTGCGCATCATTTTTACCCCGAAGATGATGATCATGGTCATAAAACAGCCCATGCCAATCATTAATTTTGTTCCCCAGTTCATATGTTAATTATTAGGTGGTGCAATAAACGTTGTTTTAAATCTATCGATAACTCTACCCTCAGACACCAGCTTGAACTTTATTTCCGACTTAAATTGCTTGACGGCATCCTGCGGCATCAGCACAAAAAAAGTAAGTTTAACCGAGCTGCCATATGCAAGTGTATCCTCTTTTTGAATATACTCGATTTTTGCTGTCGGATCTTCGGGAATAATCTCGAACTGTAATGGTTTGTTGGTCTTGTTAACGAGCTCCGCATTGTAGAGGTTACTAACCAGCTTATTGTCACGCATCTGGTATAAAGTGCCACTTGCACGAAGCATGGTTGTCTTTACATCAGAACGGCTTACCATAAGATAACTCAGGGTAGATAGCAGAACCAGCAGAACCGCTGTATAGCCATAAATCTTTCGGCTCACCCTGAAGGGCTTTTTAGACTTGATTTCGTCTTCAGACTTAAAGCCAATTAATCGCAGCGGGCGGTCTATTTTTTCCATCACCATATCGCAAGCATCAATGCAAGCAGTACAGTTTATACATTCCATCTGCGTACCGTTACGAATATCGATACCTGTAGGGCATACCTGAACGCAAAGCTTACAATCTATACAGTCGCCTTTTGCTACCTCAAATCCCTTCTGTTTCTTGCCTCTGGGTTCCCCACGATTGTAGTCATACGCCACAATCATGCTTTGGTCGTCCAGCAATACACCCTGCAGCCGGCCATATGGACAAATCACGGTGCACACAACAGATCTAATCCTCGAAAATACCAGATAGAAGATCACCGTGAAGATCAATATGGAAAGAAATCCTGATAGGTGAGCAGCAACAGGTGCTGTGACGATGGATATCAGCGTATCAGATCCAATCAGATAGGCAAGAAAGATATTTGCAATGAAGAAGGAAATCATGAAAAATAAGCTGTGTTTAACTGCTTTTCTCATGAACTTATCCAGGTCCATTGGCCTTTCGTTAAGCTTCTTTTGTTTTACAGGCTCGCCCTCAATCCAGTATTCTATTTTTCTGAACACCATTTCCAGAAAGATGGTCTGTGGGCAGGCCCAGCCGCAGAATACGCGACCAAATACCACCGTGAAGAGCACAATGAAAACGACAAAGCTAAGGAGTGCAAGCACAAACAGGTAGAAG
Organism: Pedobacter sp.; assembly: GCA_038918115.1. Taxonomy (GTDB): domain Bacteria; phylum Bacteroidota; class Bacteroidia; order Sphingobacteriales; family Sphingobacteriaceae; genus Pedobacter. The sequence continues at coordinate 526,739 of JBCLAL010000002.1, read as the reverse complement.
TCTTGAGGCCAGAAAATAACACCGAAGAAGACGAACTTACGTTCAAGGATGTTTAAGAGGATAAGTTGTTCCCCATTAAACTTTATAAATGGGGCCGCAAAGAGCAGCCCCAGGAAAAAGTAACTTAAAAGGCTTCTATACTGGTATAGTTTGCCTTTTATTATTTTTGGATGTATAGCCATAGCTAAGGTTGTTTCTCACCCTGCGGAGCTTTTGCATTCGCAGGTTTGCTGCCTTGTAAAGACAGTACGTAATTGGTCAGATCAGCAATCTGTTGTGCACTTAAGGATTTCTCCCAGGAAACCATACCTTTTTCGGGAACACCGTATTTAATAACCTTGAATACATCTTTTACGGTTCCGCCGTGCAACCAGAATTCATCTGTAAGGTTTGGACCTACAATACCCTCAGCATGTTCACCATGACATGGTGTACAGCGGTTGGTAAAAAGGGCTGCTCCAGATTTGAGGATCACCTCATCTGTAGATTGCTCAATGTTGTTCTCATTAACAGCACTTTTCGCATTTTTGGGATCTGATAGGAAAGCCTCCTTATCACGCGCTGCCTGTTCAACTTCTGCCAGATACTCTTGGTCCTGGTTTGGTCCCGAACCGAAAACTTCATAATGGAAGAGGTAGGCAACTGCAAAGATCAGCGTACTGTAGAACAGCACCATGAACCATCGCGGGGTAGGATTATCCAACTCTGCAATACCATCGAATGTATGTTCCATAACCAGGTCCTTTTCTTCTGACAAAGGTTTCAGACCCATAAGTTTATTCCAAATGGATGGTTTTATTGGTAGTAATGCTGCTGCCTGCAGTTCTGCAAGCCTGCGTTGTTCACGCTCTTCTGCACTTGCAAAAGGGGTAGGATTTAGTGATTCATTCGCAAAAAGTTTTACAACCTTCAGTAACAAGAGCGCAACACTAAGGATTATAAGGGCGGTGATTATGAGAACAATCACCATTATGTCTTGGTAGCTCATTTTAAGATTCTTTATCGTTTAAGGGTAGTTCGCTCATGTATTTCACTTCTTCTTTTTTCATCATCAGCAACACAATGCCTACGAGCAAAAAAAATAGTGCGAAAATGCTTAGTGAACTGATCAGGTAAACTTCACTGCCGTTTACCAGGGTTTGAAATTGCTTGAACATATCCGTAAATTTTATTGTGCTTTAATGTCTGTTCCAAGGCGTTGCAGATATGCAATCAATGCAACGATCTCTGCATCACTTTTAACCTTGATATTGTTTTTTCTTAGGTCACTTGCGATTTCCTTAGCCTGTGTATCTAGATCCTGGTTTGCCTGGTGTTCGTAGCCTTCAGCATATGGTACGCCAAGGGTCCTCATCGCATTGATCTTGGCTATTGTAGTTGTGGTATCCAATGTCTGGCTGCTCAACCACTCATAAGACGGCATGATACTACCAGGCGACATGGTTTGTGGATCAACCAGGTGGTTGAAATGCCATGCATTTGAATACTTTCCACCTTCGCGAGCCAAATCTGGTCCGGTACGTTTGGATCCCCATAAGAACGGATGATCATAAACGAACTCCCCAGCCTTGCTGTACTCACCGTAACGCTCAGTTTCAGAACGGAAAGGACGGATCATCTGTGAGTGACAGTTTACACAACCTTCTTTTATGTAAAGATCTCTTCCTTGTAATTCCAGCGCGGAATATGGTTTCACAGTCGCAATCGTTGGAATGTTGGATTTGATACTGAAGGTTGGCATCATCTCGATCATACCACCAATAAGAATCACGATTAGTGAAAGTACCATGAACACCATTGGTTTACGTTCCAGGATGCGGTGAAGCTTTCTGTCGGTTCCTACAGCTTCGAATGTCGCAGGAAGTGGTTGTGCTTCGGCAGGTTCATCAGCAACCAGCTTACCAGCTTTTGCAGTCATGATAATGTTATAGGTCATTACAATTACACCCACCAAGTACAAGAATCCACCTAGTGCTCTAAGCATGTACATTGGAATGATCTGAAGAACTGTTTCCAGGAAGTTTGGATACTTTAGTACGCCCTCCGGTGTGAACTCTTTCCACATCAAGCCTTGTGTAAAGCCTGCGAAATATAGCGGTACAGCATAGAATATAATACCTAGGGTGCCGATCCAAAAGTGGAAGGAAGCAAGTTTTTTAGAGTATAACTCAGTCTTATAAATTCTTGGGATTAACCAGTACAGAATAGCGAAGGTCAGGAAGCCATTCCAGCCCAATGCACCAACGTGTACGTGTGCAACGATCCAGTCGGTATAGTGCGCAATCGCATTAATCTGTTTAAAGGCTAACATCGGGCCTTCAAAAGTAGCCATGCCGTAGGCAGTAAGTCCTACCACCATGAACTTCAGGATCGGGTTTTCACGCACCTTATCCCATGCGCCACGAAGCGTAAGTAAACCGTTGATCATACCACCCCAGCTTGGTGCAATGAGCATCACGGAGAATGCAACACCTAAGGACTGTGCCCAACCTGGTAAAGAGGTATAAAGTAAGTGGTGAGGTCCTGCCCAGATATAAATAAATATCAATGACCAGAAGTGCAAAATACTAAGTTTGTATGAATATACCGGGCGATTGGCCATCTTAGGAAGGAAGTAGTACATCATTCCAAGATATGGTGTGGTTAAAAAGAATGCCACAGCATTATGTCCATACCACCATTGTACCAGGGCATCTTGTACACCTGCAAACACGTAGTAGCTTTTAAAAGCGGATATCGGAAGCTGAAAAGAGTTTACAATGTGAAGTACGGCAACGGTCACGAAAGTGGCAATGTAGAACCAGATGGCTACATACATGTGCTTCTCACGGCGTTTGATGATGGTTCCAAACATGTTGATACCAAATACCACCCAAACCAGGGTAATCGCAATATCAATTGGCCATTCAAGTTCTGCATACTCATGTGATGAAGATAGTCCCAGCGGCAACGTGATCACAGCTGCAACAATAATTAGCTGCCATCCCCAGAAGTGGATCTTACTTAACACATTGCTGAACATGCGGGCTTTAAGTAAGCGTTGTAGAGAGTAATAAACCCCCATGAAAATTGCATTACCAACAAATGCGAAAATTACCGCGTTGGTATGCAAAGGCCGAATACGGCCGAAAGTAGTGTACTGATTACCCATGTTTAATGAGGGGGTAAACAGCTGCAGCGCAATAAGCAGACCTACGGTCATGCCGATGATACCCCATACGATGGTGGCAATGGCGAAGTCCCGCACAATCTTATTGTCATAGTAGAATTTCTCAGTCATACGATTAATGTTTGAATGTGTGATGGTGTAAAAGTAAGGGGATGCTTTTGCCCTGGTAATGATGTTTATTCCGGCTAAATGTGATCCTCATCACCTTTTTCTGAACCGGCCTTTATTTCGTCATCAAAGAGGATTCTAAGGCCCGGTGTATAGGTGTCGTCATGTTGGCCAGACTTGCTTGCCCAAAAAAAAGCGGCTAAAAAAATCAGCGCAAGCAGGATGCTCACGCCAATTAGCATATAGATCATGTTCATAGCAATTGGTTTTTACGTGCGTATAATCTCGCGGTGATACTGGTGAATAAAATGATGGTTGCGGTACTCGCTGGCATCAGGATCGCCGCGATCAATGGGGAAAGCATACCTTGTACCGCGAAGCTGAGGCCTATGATGTTGTATACCAGTGAGATGCCGAAGCTCATGTGGATTACTTTTACAGCATCCTTCGCTTGCCTGATAAAGGCCGGCATCTTGGTGAAACTAGCCCCATCGAGTATGGCCTCGCAGCCAGGCGTGAAGTTGTTAATGTTGTCTGTTACAGCTACGCCCAAGTCACTCTGTTTTAGCGCACCGGCATCATTCAAGCCATCGCCGAGCATCATAACCTTCTGGCCTTGTTCCTGCAGCTGCTTTATGTAATCTAATTTCTGCTGAGGACTTTGTCTGAAATGCATTTGATCTGTTGAAAAGATTGAGCGCAGATCATTACGGTCGTGATCCTGATCTCCTGATAGTAAATGCATGTTGTCGCCATTTGCCAACTTAAGCTTTAAGGTTTTCAAGCCCTGACGCCATTGCTGCTGGAACAAGAAATAGCCTTGATACTGCTCGTCAATAACGACGTGTACTGTAGTGCCTTGTACAGGCGGAATATCTTTAATCCCAATAAATGAGGTGTTTCCAAGTTTTATAGCATGACCATTTACATCACCACTTAGGCCGCGGCCAACCATTTCCCGGTAGTTGTTAATTGAATGCTTTTGTGGAAGGTTCATCCACTTGACAAGTTCTCGGCTTAGCGGATGACCAGAGTTCCTTGCAAGATCGGCGATACACTGCTGTTGTTCTGCGTTGATGTTCCCGTGAAAGGTAAATCCCGCGGCTTCAGGATTGCTTATCGTACCCGTTTTGTCAAAGACAAAGGTGTCTATTCTAGCAAGTTGCTCGATGACAGCGGTATTCTTGAGGTAAAATTTATTTTTATCAAAAATACTAAGTACAGCGGCAAGTGTGAAAGGAGAAGCCAGTGCAAGTGCACATGGACATGCAATAATGAGCACCGCAGAAAAGGAGGCTATGGCCTTTAGTGGATCTCCCTGATACATCCAGTAGCAGGCACTCCCCAATGCAATAGCAAGCAGGATGATGCTAAAATACTTGCTTGCAGTGGCACTAAAGGTGGATATCAGATCTTTTTTGATCTTGAAGGTTTCGTTGTTCCAGAGTTTGGTTAGGTGACTTTGTGACACCGCCTTCACAACTTCCAGTTCAAGAGCACTATCAAGTTGCCGGCCGCCAGCATATACAATCTCACCGAGAACTTTATGTACTGGCTTTGATTCGCCAGTGACGAAACTGAAGTCCACATTCGCATCACCTTTAAGTAAGATGGCATCTGCTGGTATGATTTCATTGCTACGGATTAACATCCGGTGACCTTTCTTTAATTGATCAAGTGGGATGGGTTTTTCCTGTCCATCTTGCAGGATGGTTACAGCTACTGGGAAGTAGGACCGGTAGTCGCGTTCAAAGGAAAGATGGTGATAGGTGCGCTGCTGCATCCATTTTCCTATGAGCAGGAAGAAGATTAATCCGCAGAGGGTATCTATCCACCCGGGTCCTGTGTTTGTCGCCACTTCCAAAATAGAGCGAATAAACATCACAGCTATGCCCAGTGCTAATGGAAAGTCCAGGTTCAAAACCCCATTTTTAAGGTTTAGCCAGGCACTACTGAAATAATCCCGTCCACTATAAAAAACAACTGGGAAGGCGAATGCAAGGTTTAACCAACCAAAAAAGGTTTTAAAATCCTGTTCAAAGCTGGCAAGACCAAAATACTCCGGGAAGTAGAGCAACATGGTGTTGCCGAAACAAAACCCTGCTACTGCAATTTTTGTGATCAAGCTGCGGTCGGTGGCGATCGTTTGTTGTTCTTTAACTACATCCTGGAGACTAATGATTGGCTCATATCCGATATCTACGAGTGTCTCGGCAAGCGATTTAAGCGTAAGGTCCCGATTTTTGAATGTAATATAAACCTGCTTTTTCAGAAAGTCGACGCGAGATTGAGTAATTGCCGGATTGATCTTGTGCAGGGCTTCCAGAAGCCAGATGCAGGAGCTGCAATGAATAGCAGGTATATAAAGTGTAATAATCGTAATTTGCTCATCCTGATAATCAACTAAACCTGATGCAATCTCCGGTTCGTTCAGGTATTCGAAATTGAATTCCTTAGACTTATGGGTTTTACCCGGAACGTCATTGTAAAGGTAGTAGTCGCCGAGGTTATGTGTCTGAAGAATGCTGTAAACTCCAACACAGCCTAAACAACAAAACTTTTTATCATCTTTCAAAAGCGGGGAAGCAGGTAGCGCCTCCCCGCAATGAAAACATACAGTATCTAGTTTTAACTCTTTTGTCTGTAACATGGGGCTATTGATATATACAAAGGTGTTATATCCAACCCTGTTACAAAATGACGCGCCTTTTTTCAAAAAGTGATGCTCATCACTTTTTCTGTATTACTGTCCAAGTCGCTTTTGCTCAGCATCAAGGCCTGTTTGGCGATCCCTGGCCGACTTCACTGTTGTTTTGCCAAACCGCTGGGTGAAAGTCAGGCGAACATTGGTCGTAGTTCCCCATTGTTTAAGGGTATATTCATTGCCTTCCAGGTTGCTTTCAATCCGTGGTTTTTGCGTGTGAAAAACATCACTTACACCAAGTTTAAGGTTTCCATTCTTACTTGGAAAGTTGTAGCGTAAGCCTGCGTCCGAAGTAAAGAAGGTTTTTAGATTCAGCGCATTATCGATTTGAGGCGTGCTGTAGTAAAAGCTTGCATCGGCACTCCAGGCGCTTGATAAGGTGAAATTATGTTGCATGTAGATGTTACCTGTTACCCGCTTGGAATTTAATTCAAATCCATTAAGATTTGGGCTTTTTAATTGCTTGTAATAGGCCACGATGTTGTTGTTGAAATTCCACCATTTTGTAACCTTAACAGGTACGTTTAAAGTCAATGATACAATATCATCCGAAGCTAAGTTTAAAACGGTCTGATACATTGAATTTAATGGCGCATTCTGCAACAGAATTTGTGTAATAACATCCGATACATGGGTGTATGCTAAAGCGACGCTATACTTCTGTTTTAATAAGTAATTTACTTCAAAGTTAGTGGCGAATTCAGGTCTTAAATTTGGGTTACCTTGATTATAGGTGTACTGATCCAGGTAATACATAAATGGGTTTAGGTTTTGGTAATTCGGGCGGTTAATTTTCCTTGAATAGGACACATTTAAAATGTTGTTTTCATTGAAATTCCGACTTATAAATACGGATGGAAAAAGACTCGTGTATTTGCGATCTATCTCCTCATTTAGGGTAACCGAGGTTCCGGTAGAATGGGTTCTTTCTGCACGTAAACCTGCTTGAACAGATAGTTTACCTAAGGTAACGCTTAATGTGGAGTATGCTGCACTCACTTCTTCACTGTATTTGAATTGATTGCTACGGTTCGGGTCACCTGACCATCCAGTGCCAACCTGATTTTCAAAGATGAAATTGTTATCACTTTCGACATCTGCATATTTTAAGCCTGCTTCAAGCTTCAACGTTTTTGAAAGCGGTAGTACATAATCTGCTTTAAGCGCTTTGATATTGATTTCCGAAGGCGTAAAGTTTCTGTAGATCTGGCCATCTTTGAAGAAAGTCCCATCAGGACGGAAAAAACGGTTTCGATATAGGGCGCCATTATCGCCGTCATAGGTGCTATAATCTGCATCAACAGTAAGTTCTTGGCCAGCAGTGTCTATCACACCTTTATAGTTTAGGTTATAAGAAAAGTTTTTGCGTGTGCCGCCGTTGGTGCTTGGCGTTCTTAATATAGAGTCTACCTGACCTGGGTTGCTTCCGATGTTGGTGCGGCTGAAGCTGTGTTCTTCACGATTGTTGATGTTACCTTTTACCAGAAAGCCGAGTGTATGCTTAGGTGAAAGGAAGAAGTCGGTTCCTGCTTTGTAGTTATGTGACTTGTTTGTTGAAGTGTCAATATTACGTTGGCTGAAATATAATTTGTTATCTTTATTTGGCGTTACGCGGTCAATTTGTAGGTGTTCTTCCCATTTATTAACATTATAGCTGTAGGATCCAAAAATATTGTAGAAGTTTTTTCTGTAGTTAAGGTTAAGGTTATTGTTGCTTGATATACGTTTATTATAACCTGCACCAATGGTAACGTTGCCATTAAATCCATCTGCCTTACTTTTCTTGGTCTTAATGTTTATCACGCCACCGGTGCTATTCGCTTCGTAACGCGCACCTGGGTTATTCATAATCTCAATACTTTCTATCTCTGAACTTTGCATTGATTTGAGGAGATTCACAACTTCTTCCTGGCTCAAATAGGTTTGTTTTCCATCGATTGTTACCAAGACATTACTTTTTCCAGAGAGTGAGATGTTTTCATTATGATCTACTACCACACCTGGTGCTTTTTTCAATGCTTCAAGTGCATTTAAACCTGCTGCTGAAGGTGTGGCATCAAGATTAAATACCAGCTTGTCTGCTTTACGTTCAAGTACGGGACGTGACGCACTTACCACTACCTCATTCAGGTTTTTTGAAGTTTCAATCAACTTCAATACGGGTACGGTAAATAATTTTTCACCGTTGATTTTTATTGTTGAAGATTTCACTTTATTGTAGCCCATTGAAGTAGCTATAATGTAGTATGAACCGGACTTTGTTTTGAAATTGTATTTCCCGTTTTCGTTAGTCATAGCTGTACTTACCAGCGCAGAATCCTGGGATGAATATAGAAGTACGGTAGCTGCTGGGATATTCTGTTTGTCATCTTTTACAAGGCCTTCAATTTGGATTAAATCCTGGGCAATAAGATCAAAGGGAAAGCCGTAAAGTGCGCAGCACAGGAGGTAGGTAAATATCGTTTTCATGATTGTAATCTTTGCTATAAGACGATCATCAATCACGTTTGGTTACATACGATTATGTTAAAATTATAAAATAAATATTTTAGTTTTGATGTAACATATTATAGAATTCAATGTCGCTACTTAAAGATCTATACTCAGCTGGTTTTTACCACGGGATTTCAGGATGTATAACTGAAACGATTCCGGGGTTTAATGAAGAAGAATTCATGACCCTGATCTATTCACCTGCTTTTGAGGGTATGGAACTAAAAGCGCGTATGAAACATACTGCGGAATGCCTTCATCATTTTATGCCTTCCGCATACACGGACTCAATTCGGTTGTTAGGGCATCTTGTTGAAAGCCTGAAGGCTCATGGCTTCTGGCAGGAGCGGCTGGAGATGATGTTTTTACCAAATTACATTGAACTTTATGGACTTGATGATCTGGAAACCTCAATGGATGCTATGGAGGTAGTTACGCAGTACGTGAGCTGCGAGTTCGCAATAAGACCCTTCTTAAACCGGTATCCCGAGCAAATCCTAGCAAGGATGATGCAATGGACGCAACATCCGCATCATGGCGTACGTCGACTTGCTTCGGAAGGTTGCAGGCCACGTTTGCCCTGGGGCTTATCGGTGCCACGCCTGAAAGAAAATCCGGCTGCAATTCTGCCGATCCTTACCGCATTGAAAGATGATCCTTCAGATGTTGTACGCAGGAGCGTTGCAAACAACTTAAATGATATCTCCAAAGATCATCCAGAGCTGCTACTCGAAACTGCAACAAACTGGAAAGGGCACAGTAAGGAAACAGACACGCTGATTAAACATGCTTGCAGGACTCTTCTTAAGGCAGGGCATGAGCGGATTTTAAGCCATTTTGGATTAAGGAGTGAAGGAATATCGATAGAAGACTTTGATGTTCTTACATCTGAAGTAAAGATAGGTGGGGCATTGCAATTTAGTTTTAGGGTGACCAACACCACAAACACACCTACAGTGATCAGGCTGGAGTACGCTGTATATTATCGAAGGTCGAATGGACAACTTAGCCGCAAGGTGTTTAAGATCAGTGAGCGGGTTTATCAACCTGCTCAAAGCGAATTGATTACAAGAAATCAATCATTTAAATTGATCACCACAAGAAAGTTTTATGATGGCGAACATGAGCTGGAAATGATCATCAATGGATCTCCTATGGTACGAGGCGTCTTTGTTGTCAGCCATTAAGGCTGTCGAGCTTTTTACTGCTCGACAGGCTTGGCTTTAAGCTGAGACTTGGAGACGTATATCTTCGCGCCTCTTTCATCTACAAAATAGTATCTCGACTTATTGTCGATGTAAATTGTCTGTCCCTTTGGACCAACCATATCCTTATAGGTCTTGTCCACAATGGTTGAAGCACCTTTTACAGCTACCTCAGCTGTTTTATTTCCAACAGACTTAGCGGCTTTCTTGATCTTTTTGTCGGGATCAATCTTTAGGGTGTCTTTCTTCTCCTGTGCAAAGGCAGCGGTACTAAAGGTTACCGCTGCAGCCAGGGCTAAGGTCTTAAGTATGTTTTTCATGGTTTTAAATTATCTAGTTATTCAAAGCGGTAAGGCTCCAAATGTTGTTTTTATATAACAGCCTTAATTGCAAGATGTTTTATAAACCCTTTTTTCCTTTCATCTGTTAGATAATTGATGCGCATTCTTTCTTCTACAACAAAACTGTACTTATCAACAAGGACTTAAATTTTATTTACATGAAAAAATCTGGAATTCTACTCTTGTTCTTAATGACCTGGATTGGTATCGCTGTTGGATTTTACCTGTTAAACAGAAGTGAAGGAGCAGATGCAAGCGGTTCGGATATTCGTATTAGCAGTAAATCGGGTGACCTTAGTAACCGAAGCGATTTCGTGCAAGCTGCACAGGCAGTAACCCCTGCAGTTGTGCATATTAAAACTCGAAGTGGAAATGGTGGAGGTTTGGGTTCTGGCGTTATTATAGATCCAAATGGTTTTATCGCTACGAACAACCATGTAATTGAAAATGCGGATGTGATCACTGTGGTTCTTCCTGATCGCCGTGAGTTTGAAGGAACTTTGGTAGGCAGGGATCCGAATACTGATTTAGCCTTGTTGAAAATTAAGGCTACAAAGTTGCCGATTGTTAAGTTGGGAAATTCTGATGAGGTGCTGGTTGGGGAATGGGTGTTGGCTGTTGGTTATCCCTTTACCCTAAGCACTACTGCTACTGCAGGTATTGTAAGTGCTAAAGGAAGGAATATAGGTATTATCGAATCCAGTCAGCAAGACCGGCCGCAACAGGGGAGTAGTGCCATAGAATCATTCATACAAACCGATGCGGCGATAAACCCGGGAAACAGTGGGGGTGCGCTTGTGAACACCAGGGGAGAGTTGATTGGCATAAATGCGGCAATTGCGTCTATGACCGGCAGCTACGCAGGGTATGCCTTCGCAATACCGGTGAATCTTGCCAAAAAGATTCTAAATGATCTCAAGGAGTTTGGTGAGGTAAGGCGCGGTATCCTTGGGGTAAGCTTTCCACCACCAAGTACGGAAGATCAGTTCCTCAGACAACAGGGTATTAAACCAGGAACCATAAACGGAGTATTCATAACAGATATCCAAAGCGGAAGTGCAGCCGCTGCCGCCGGACTCAAGGCCGGAGACATTATTCAAAAGATTGATGGGGAGCAGATCTACGCTTCTTCAGAGTTCTCGGAACGTATTGCCAGACACAGGCCTGGTGATGAAGTGAAGCTAACGTACCTCCGGAATGGCAAGGCGCAAACCGCGACGGCAAAGTTGAAAAGGGAGGATAAGGCAAGAGAACGAACTGCTGACTACAACCTGACTGAACTTTATGAAAGGCTTGGTGCCGAGTTTGCACCTTTGTCATCAGCCATCAAACAACGGCTTCGCGTTGGTGCGGGTGTGGTTATCACCGCCGTTGCACCCGATGGTGTATTCGGTCAGCTGGGGATCCCACCAGGAACAATCATTGTTTATATTAATGGCTCTGAAATTAATTCACCTGCTGATATCGGAGCGGCGCTAAGGGAGGCAGGTAGGTCGCGCATTCAGATCCTCGCGATTGCACCTGACGGATCTAAAGTCGCATTCAACTTCTCTTTTGGTGCATAAGAACGAAAGAATTGCCAGGTAGTTGATAAGAATCTGCTAAGAGGTTGCTACGTGTTTTTAACGTATCCATACGAACAAAGTACGTAGCAACCCCCTAGTAACTCCCTATCAAGTACGTAGCAAGAGCTAAACTCTCTACAGTTTACAGGCAGGATGTGGTGCATATATTAGTTGAAGGTTACTGAGATGAAAAAAAAAGTAATTTTTTCTTGTTGATCATTAACGGCTTACAGGAAAGTTGATGCTTTTGACCTGTGAAGACTTCCTGAATCTAAAAAATAATTCTACCTTTGAACCATACCAATCGCAAGGATATGTGATAACGGTTTGAAAGACGAAGAAAAATATTTTAAAATAAATTTCTTTATTAAAGTAAAAGTTCTACTTTTGCAATCCCAAACAACGACAGCGCTTCGGTTCTTAGTTGTAAACACCAGTTCGGGGTGTAGCGTAGCCCGGTATCGCGCCACATTTGGGATGTGGAGGTCGTAGGTTCGAATCCTGCCACCCCGACGTTTAGACTTCTAAAAGTCATTAAAAACCCTTTAAATCGAATGATTTAAAGGGTTTTTTGTTTCGTGCCTCAGCCATATTACATCAATTCAACTGAAGTTGCATCTCCTTAATTTTAGGTTTCTTTTATTTGGTAATTCCTCAATTTCGTCGGCGCAAATCCAAACATCTTTTTAAACGCATAAGAAAAGTGGGACAAATCCTCAAAACCTACATCTACATACACTTCCGAGGGCGCGGCCTTCTTTTCCTTGATAAGGTAGTACGCTTCCTGTAATCTTCTTTGCTGTAGCCATTTTCCCGGATGCATGGAAAACACCTTTTCAAAATCTCTTTTAAACGTGGATAGACTTCTGCCTGTCAGGTAGGCAAACTTTTCCAACGACACGTTAAACCGAAAGTTCTTATTCATAAAAGCTTCAAGGTCTATTTTTCCTGGTTCAGTAAAATCAAACAAAACATTGATCAGATCAGGTTGGACCTTTAGCAATAAAACAACAATCTCTTTAATCTTTAGCGACCTTAGAATGACGTTGTCTTCATTCAATAACTCGTCATAAGGGGGAAGCGTGCTGATGTAATTTTGTAGCAATTTATGGTGAGGTAGAGAAAGGATCTGCTGTTCGGATGATTGTTTTTCTCCCTTGTAGCCGTATTGGAGGCTTAGATCCTTTAAAGTTTGTTGATCGAGGAAGACTGACATGCTCGTATAGTCATCGTCCTTTTCTGGTAATTTCGTGAATTTAACAAGGGTATTCCTTTTGATAAATCTGAACGAATCTTTACTAAAGAAATGTTCATGCATACCATCCTTTATCGCAAGCACACCGCTGATTTGATAAGAGAAGACATGCTCCGGGATGAATTGTTCTCCTTCCCTCACACGTTTGGAATAACATGCATATGTTATCTGATTCTGTTTTATATGATCTGGCTTGTTTTCCATAATCGAAGTTAGAAGCCAGCCAATCACATATCAAGCCAGCTTTATACTTAATTTCGGTATTTAGGAGTTAGCGTCAGTTGAAAGTGTGACGTGTAAATATTTCTCAAATTCTTCCTGCCGTACGGCTTCCTGTTGCTTAAGGATCCCTGCGGCATCACTTCCAATTACCAGGTGCAAAGGTTGCTCTGGCTGGTCTGCCATCTGAATAATAACATTTGCTACTTTTTTAGGATCGCTTTTGGGAACAAACTTTCCGCTTCTGAAAAAATCCACCCGGGTGTCAACAGTTGATTCATATCCTTCCACTTGTCTGGCGAATTTCATAGACGAGCCTGCCCATTCTGTCTGCATTCCCCCAGGTTCAACAGATGTGACCTTAATGCCTAATGGCGCCACTTCTTTTGCTAGAGCTTCACTGAAACCTGTAAGTCCGAACTTTGCACTTTGATACATTGCCAGTCCAATGCTGGCTGCACGACCTCCAACCGAACTTATGTTAAAAATTCTACCAGATCGCTGCGACCTCATGTAGGGTAGTACCGCACGGCAGACTTCAACCGGTGCAAAAAGGTTTACCTGAAACTGATCATGGACTTCCTCACTCGTAAAGGCTTCCGTGGCACCGGTAATACCAAATCCGGCATTATTAACTAACACATCAATCCGTCCGAAATGATCAATGACCGCGTTTACTGCCCGATGAATCTGATCAGAGTATTTAACATCAAGTGCTACCGGGAAAATCTGATCAGGATATTTTAGAGCAAGATCTTCCACCTTTTTTAGATCCCTTGCTGTAGCTGCTACTAAATCTCCCTTAGCCAATACTGCTTCTGTTAGGCTTCTTCCAAATCCGCTGGAACTGCCTGTTATAAACCATACGTTTTTCATTTGTCTTTTTTTATACAAAAATACGGTTGACGGGCGCCCTCGTGTTTGTTGTAAAGTTCAAATGTGCTTTGTTAAGAAGGTCAGGTGTTAAGCTATGCCTTAACTTCAAACAACTTTATTATAGCCGATCGCAGGATGTGAAATGCAGGGTGTTCTATTCTCCTTGAGTAAGCAAACAGAATCTCAGTCTTAATGGTTGTATTTTCTACTTCCAGGAAGTGTATATTAAGATGCTTGTATTGTTGGTTTACAGAGCGGGGTACCACGCTTATACCGGCATTTAAATGTACCAGCTCCAGGATAGACGCGATATTGTTGCACTCGTGCCGCAGGTTCGGTATAAACCCCAGTTGAGCACAGTAAGCATTTGTTTGCTCGTGGTAAACTGGTGCATATCTGGCATGGTAACCAATAAATGGACGGGTCTGTAAGCAGGAAAAATCAGAGGGAAGTTCCAGACCTTTTGGCAGCGCAAGGCAGAAGCCATCATCATAGAGCTTCTCTGTATGCAATTTAGGGGAGTAATTTGGTGCCCGGATAATACCAACGTCCAGTTTGCCAGTCTCCAACGCATTGACCTGCTTTTCCGTGCGAAGTTCGTAGATCTTTGTTTGAAGGTGCGGGTACTCGTCTTGCAGATGCTGAATTAGACTGCCCAGTTTCGACTTGTCTACAGCGCTGATGTAGCCGATCTTAAGTTCTCCTGTAACAGATTGCTGCATCGATTGTACCTGCTGCTTTGCACTTTCGAGGCTGGCAAGCATATCTTGTGTTTCTCGTAGAAAGAATTTCCCGGCTTCGGTAAGCGCCACCCGTTTGTTGTCTCTAGTAAACAGCGCCGCACCTAATTCTTCCTCTAATTCCTTGATCTGTCTACTTAGGGGCGGCTGGGAAATAAAAAGGCGTTTAGAAGCCTTACCGAAATGCAGCTCTTGAGCTAACATGTGAAAATAGCGTAAATGGCGTAGTTCCATACCTTCTAAGTATTATTAGATGATAAACTTAGTATTTTTAAGGTATTACATCTGCGCTTACATTTGAGAAATTCACAATTACAATGAAATCTACAATTAAGGAAATCGAGGAACGCTTTGACAATGATGTGGAACGATTCTCAAACTTAAACACGGGTCAACTAACTACGCTTGACGCCGCATTTAATATGGAGCTAATCACAGAAGCCATCTCACGCTGTTATCCAGATCTCCAATCTGTATTGGACATTGGCTGTGGTGCTGGTAACTATTCGTTAAAGTTGACCCAGAAAAGGCCGGAAGTTGACATCACATTAGTTGATCTAAGTCAGCGTATGCTTGATCGTGCGCGTGAACGTGTAGATGAGGCAACCCGCGGGAAAGTTAACGTACATAAAGGTGATTTTAGGTCTATTGATTTTGGCAATCAAACATTCGACGTCATCATAGCCACGGCTGTGCTGCATCACCTGCGTGATGATCTGGATTGGGGATCCGCTTTTAGGAAGTTTTTTGATTTACTGGAGGAGGGTGGCAGTATTTGGATTTTTGATCTGGTGCATCAATCTCAGGCCGCTCTGCAGCAGTATATTTATCAAGATCTTTATGGAAACTACTTAACGGGGCTTAAGGATGAGGCATACCGCAATGATGTTTTTGAGTATATCGAAAAAGAGGACACGCCACGCAGCTTAAGTTATCAACTACAGCTACTGGAAAAAACAGGTTTCAGGAAAACCGATGTATTACATAAAAACTTATGTTTTGCTTCGTTTGTAGGCTTCAAAGAATAACTGTAATCATCCAAGATCCCTAAATATGCTCAGCAAAGCACAGGCAAGAAAAATTATTATTAATGCGGCAGGGCTTTCGGGTGAAGCCGCTTTCGGCACTGGTATCGCCGCCGTTTACAGGGTAATAGATCATCTGGGGTTCGTCCAGCTTGATACGAATTACGTTGTTGAAAGAGCGCACCATCATGTGATGGCCGCACGTGTACCTGATTATGATACAAACTGGTTGAATGAGCTCTGCGAAGAAGGCAAGGTGTTTGAGTACTTTGCTTCCGATGCGGGCTATATCCCAATGGGTGATTTTAGATTTACCCAACCTGTGAAAAAAACCTTTGAACTCAAAGCCAAAGTTCTTAGTAAAACTGAGCAGGAGCTTATGAAGCGGATCATGGATCAGGTGGAGCGAGATGGACCAGTAATGGTCGGTGACTTTGAAGACGATCGAGAAGAAGCAAGTTCTGGCTGGTGGGACTGGCGACCAGCAAAGCTCGCCTTGGAAAGGTTATACCTGGAAGGCAAATTGATGATCCGCAGAACG
The DNA here is from genome assembly GCA_038918115.1 of Pedobacter sp. Taxonomy (GTDB): domain Bacteria; phylum Bacteroidota; class Bacteroidia; order Sphingobacteriales; family Sphingobacteriaceae; genus Pedobacter. Next base: position 510,498 of record JBCLAL010000002.1, on the reverse strand, counting down.
AAGACCTTTCAGAAAGTATATGATCTTCCACTTAACCTGATACCCCCAGACACTAATCAAAGTGTACCTTCAGACCAGGTATATGCAGAATACGTGATTCGGCGAACGCTCGGAGCGTTGGGCCTTGCAGGTCAGAAGGAGATGAGGTGGCGGGCGCGGCGCGTAGATGGGAAGTTAATTAAGCCTGCCTTGAACAACTTGCTGCAATCAGGTTTGGTGAAGCTGGTTGGCGTGGAGGGGATTAAGGAGCCTCAGTATATGCTTGCTGAACAGCATATAGACGTTGATGTATCTGATGAAGTCTTCATTCTTTCACCATTTGACATTCTTAATGTTTTCCGACAACGGTTGAAAGATTACTTTAACTTCGATTACCAGATAGAGTGTTTTGTACCTGCGGCAAAGCGGCAGTATGGTTACTTTTCCCTGCCTGTACTTGCGGGGGAGGGTTTCATTGCCAGAATGGATGCCAAAGCTGATCGTAAAAAGGCCTTGCTCATTGTTCATAATATCCATTTTGAGCATTCCGCGATTACTGAACATACCTTGCTCAAATTTGTTGAGGCGCTGAAAAAGTTTGTGCTTTTTAACAGGTGTAATAACATCGAGCTTCGCAGATCAAACAATGCGAACTATAGCGCTTTGATCTCGAAGTATTTTTCTTTGTAGATCTTAGCATAATTATTACCTTGAATTCTGCAAATGAATTCCCTGTAGTTTACTTGGCCATTGAATTATGCTTAATATTAAAGAGATCGAGAGTCTCTATAACCAAATACCCGCTGCATGCATCATTTTGCTTGCTGATAAACCACACTTCAGGATTGCCACGATGAATACTGCTTTTGTCAATGTTACTGGCCGTGCTCGGGAAGACCTTATTGGCCAAAATTTCTTTGACGCTTTCCCCCAAGATTTGCATCAGCAAGGGAGCATTCCAGATGCTTTTGATCATGTGTTGGAAAGTAAGACCCCGTGTGTTGTTTCACGTAACCGTTATGACCTGTCTTCTTATGAAGGTCCGGCACGCAAAAGGTATTGGGACCTAAACATTTATCCTTTATTAGATGAGGGCGGCGACGTGAGATACATCGTCCATAGTCCAACGGAGATCACCTCCCTGGTTGAAGCCGAGGAGAAGCTGGAGGCAAATAACGCACGTTTGATTAGGGAGCTTGAGGAACGTACTACAGTTGAGGAAGCCTTGCAGCTAAGCAATGAACGTTACCGGTACGTTAACATGGCAACAAATGATGCCATATACGACTGGGATATAGAACAAGACCACATTGCATGGGGTGAAGCGTTTTTTAATGCTTACGGTTGCGACCGCGACCGAGCCTTTCCGCTTGAAAGATGGGCGGCTTTAGTACACCGCGATGATTATGAGGAGGTACGCAGGAGTTTAGAAGAAGCGCTTGCGAATTCGGAACTGCATAACTGGAAGGCAGAATATCGCCTCAGACGGAAAACTGGAATATATGCTGATATTGAAGAAAATGGCTACATCTTGCGAGGTGCATCTGGTAATGCTAAAAGGCTGATCGGTGTCTTGCGTGACGTGTCTGACTATAAGAAGGCGGAGGCAGAGCTCCAGGCGTTAAAAGACACGTTTACAGACCTCTTCCAATTAAATCCGCTACCAATGTGGGTTTATGACTTTAACACCTTGATGTTCCTTGACGTGAATGAGGCGGCAGTTGCACATTATGGATATTCAAAGGAGGACTTCTTAAGCATGTCCCTCAAGGATATCAGGCCCGCTGAAGATGAACAGGTTTTTTACGAAGTGCTTCACCAGGTTAATTCTGCATCAGCACACCAGGCCTGTGTTAGGCATTTGAAGAAGTCCGGTGAAGTCATCTACGTCAATTCAACCGGAAACACCATTCGATATGGCAGTTCTGAAGCCCGGATTGTTGTCGCTATTGATATTACTGAAAAGAGACGGTTTGAAAAGGCTTTACTCAATAGTGAAAGACGGTTCAAGACACTTATCCAGGAAGGGTCCGATCTTATTGCGATCGTAGACGTAAATGGAAACTATAAATACGTGAGTCCGACGGTCGAGCGATTGTTGCATGTTGATCCTGAAAAACTTGTCGGTGAATATGCTTTCAAGTACATCCACGCGGGAGATATCAGTACAGTATATCAGGAGCTGCAATCGCTTGCTACAGAAAAATGTGTGAAGTTAACACCATATCGCCTCATTAATGAGCAAGGAGAAATTCACTGGATGGAGACGATTGTAACAGATATGCGCGACGACGACGCTGTAGGTGGTATTGTATGCAATGCTCGTGTTGTTACAGAACGCATGGAGCAGGAGCTTAGAATACAGGAACATTTAGATCGTCTTAATGCGGTGTCTAAAGCGACCAGCGACTCTATTTGGGATCTGGATTTTGTTTCCGGGCGAGTGCTTTGGAACCACGGTATTACGGCAACCTTCGGTTATGAAGAGTTAGAAGTAAACTACCAATGGTGGTACGACCGGGTGCACCCTGAGGATATAAACCGGGTTACTCAAGTTGTGAAGGAACATGTTGAACAAAAAAAATCACGTTGGACCAGTGAGTATAGATTTAGATGTGCTGACGGCGATTATAAGTATGTGCTTGACCGGGGATTTCTGATATTCGATGAAAAGACTGGCAAAGTGCTGCGGATGATTGGTGCTTTTCAGGATATAAGTGAACGAGTAGCCTATACAAATGCAGTGGAAGAGCACAACCGTAGACTAAAAGAAATAGCCTGGACTCAAGCCCATACAGTTAGAGGGCCACTCACAAGTATATTGGGATTGTTGCCGTTACTAAATGAAAAGGACATTGATGACGATACCAGAAAATCAATTATGTGTCATTTAGAGAATGCCACTAAAAAACTCGACGAGGTCATAAGAGAAATCATCAGCAGGAGTCAAAACGCAGTAAGGAAAAGATAACCTTAATCTGGAGGTAGTAGTCTCAAGTTGAATGGCTTTTCGCGGTCGCAAACCAAAGTACCATCTTTAAAAATTAGTTCTGCCACCTGGATGGAGGACCTGCGTAAGTTAAATGGTATTATTCCACGTTCATCCGGATCTGCCTTGTCATGCCGCTTCCGTCCGGGGTGTGTAAAGTAAAACACATAGGCTTTGTCGCCAGATACGACTACATCCCCATGTGCGCCCGTTGGTCCATCTTCCTTTCGTGATGATGCTTTATCGAGAATTAATCCATGGCGTTGCCATGTCTTGGCATCCTCAGACTTATGAACACGCATTCCATGCCATTCATCTGTTAGCATCCAATAACTTCCTTTAAAAGAGAATGCCTTAGGACCTTCATGTTCCGGTTTGCCGATGGCTGGCTTTTCTTCAAAGTTCCATTTATAAAGATCCTTGCTCACACCCGTCATGGTGATACTCTGTGGGCCTTTAAACCACATCCTCCAGGTTTGATCCGGCATTTTCAGCAGTGAAGCATCTATTACATTTGAGGTAGGTGTCTTCAGAAAATCCTGGAATTTCCAATCCCAAAGGTTCTTACTCGTGTAGTGTACCATCTTTGGATCACCACCCCAATTACTGTAAACACCTTTAATGTATACCACGAACATGTGATAAGTCCCGTCCTGGTAAACTACATCCGGAGCCCAGAATGTATTCTGACCGCGTTCAAACTCGAGGTTCAGGGTGCCCCTGTAGACCCAAGTGTGACCCTGATCAGCGGAACTGGCGATCCCAATTGCATTGCCGTAGCAATAAGCAACATTTGGCGTTTCAAGGTTTGCGCGTCGCTGTGTGTATAACATCCACCAACTTTTTTCCTGGCGATTGTAGATCAGTACAGGATCTGCAGCACCATCGTACACCGGATCTCGATATAGCGGAGCTGGTGCATTTTGAAGGCTTTGGGTTAATCCTGTTGAAGAATAAAGTAAGAAGATTAAGAAAAGTAGATGGTATCTCATTGTAAGCAGTATTAGAAACCTTTTGACTACCAGGCTGTTTTTAGCATGTGTAAATCAAAGTTAAAAGATATGGCAAAGTATTCTAAGAAAGCTGCTGAAAAAGTTGAATCAGCCATGCATGAGATGAAAGAAGGTAACCTTAAAACGGGCACAGGTAAAAAGGTGACTTCAGAGAAGCAAGCAATAGCGATCGGGCTGTCAGAAGCAAAAAAGGCGGGTGCTAAAGTGCCAGGTAAGAAGGGCTAAGAGACTTGAATTATATCTTGCTCTGTAATACATACTTGTTGCTGAAAATTCCTCGATTTTTTATATGTTTACCGTACAACGGTATTCATGTACAAGGAGAATTTACAAAATTGGGAAGATTCCGCGCTTTTATTGCAGATTACTGCAAGAAATCGTGCTGCTTTTGACGTTTTGTATGATCGCCACTTTACCAATGTGTATAATGCCGCATATAGACGCCTTAAAGACCTTCATCAGGCTGCAGACGTCGCCCAGGAAGTATTTGTTCAGCTCTGGACACGCGAGTCGAAGGCTCCAATCCTTAACTTACAAGCGTATCTCTCTACCTTAGTACGTAATTGTGTGTTCAAACTCCTGGAGCGCGAAAAGAAGTATATCCCCTTACCGGAGGTATTTGAACATTGGGAGGAGCATTCTGCTGCGGCAGATACCATATTATTATACCAGGAATTTGTCAGGTGTTTTGAACAGGTTGTCACTTCTTTGTCTCCACAGCAGCAGGTAATCTTCAAAATGCGGTATGAACATGACCTCAATCCTGCTGAAATTGCCAGCAGGCTTAACATATCTCCGAAAACTGTTCGTAATCAGCTAGGTAAAGCCTTGTTGCGGTTAAAAAGTGCTATGGCGCTGTTCTCGCTTTTGTATTTCGTTGCCCATAACAGATAAATCATTTATTTGTTTAATTTATTTTTCATTGGCGTGGGCGGATTTGATCTTTTTCGACTCATATATACAAAAGGCAGTCAATGGAACCCATAAACGAGCAACTTTTTCAGGAGATTCTGGTGCGTTACAATGCAGGTAAGGCTACAGAAGAAGAAATCGCCTACATAGAGGCTTATTATAATCTATTTACATTTTCTCCTGAAGCGTTATCTCCTGCCGAAGATGAGCAACTGAAGGCTTCGATCAAATTGAAGATAGATGATCGACTAAATCGCGGCGCTAAAACTATCCCTTTGCATTTGAGACGTTTTGCCGCCGCTGCGGTAATTTTGCTTGCACTTACGGCCAGTCTGTATTTTGCATTGTACCGAGGTGAGCAACACCCTATATCTGAGCACCAGGTGGCTGATCTTGCACCGGGTAGTTCAAGGGCAACCCTGACTCTGGCTAACGGAAAGGTGATTACGCTTGGCATGGCCTCTACGGGCAAAATTGCGGAAGAGGCAGGTGCGAGCATCGTAAATAACGGAGCAGGTACGGTGATCTATGCGAACACTTCAGACGCCGCAGGTGATGACACTGAAAAGCTAAATACGATAACAACCCCCCGGGGTGGCCAATACCAACTTGTACTTGCTGATGGTACAAGGGTTTGGTTGAACGCCGAATCATCAATTACATATCCGACAAACTTCGATAAATCCGACCGACAGGTGTCCCTCCATGGTGAGGCATATTTTGAGGTGGCAAAGAACAAGCATGCACCTTTTATTGTAAAAACAGGTAATCAGGAGATCCAGGTGCTGGGCACACATTTTAATGTAAATGCCTACAATGATGAAGGGGTAACGACCACAACATTGTTGGAGGGCGCGGTACAATTGAAGTCGGGATCGAATATCAGGCTGCTTCATCCTGGTGAACAGGCTCTTGTAAGTAGTAGAGGAGGGGAGATTGCGCTGGCGCCGGAATTAAACATGGACAAGGTAGTGGCCTGGAAAAATGGTGTATTCTCCTTTGAAAATGAGAATCTCCAGTCTATCATGCGGCAGATTAGCCGATGGTATGATGTCGAGGTGATTTACTCAGGTAACATTCCTCAGGAAAAGTACTTTGGAGAGATTTCGCGAAATAGTAAGCTTTCTGAGGTCTGTAAGATATTGGAACTGAATAACCTCACATTTGAAATGCAAGGCCGAACCCTTAAGGTTGCAGTACGCCGCTAGTGTTAATGACTGAAAGATGAATAATAGATGGTTTAACCTAAAATTGAAGCTCATGATTAAACTACTACACTAACTGCTTGAAAAAAACCGGGATACCTTCACATATCCCGGCAGAATGAAGTCTGCAGCTACCTTCGAACTTAGCTGCATTATTGAATCTTAATCCTTAACAAAAGTATGAAAATAACCTGTCTTTACAAGGTCGCGGGATACCCCTGGACCGTAAAGTTTAAAATTCTTCTGGTGATGAAATTGACTGCTATACTTTTATTTATTAGCGCTTTACATCTCTCTGCCGCAAGCTTTTCTCAAACTGTTTCCATATCAAGAAAGAACACCTCCCTGGAAGCGGTCTTCAAGGATATAAAAGCGCAAACGGGTTATCTTTTCTTCTACAATGAAAAGGTAAACACGAAGGCAAAAAACATTAGCGTAGACATGAAGAATGTGCCGCTTGAACAAGCTCTTGACATTTGTCTTGAAGGACAAAACCTTATCTACGATATTGTAAACAAAACGATTGTGGTACGGAAAAAAGAGCCTGAGAAGGTTAGTGTTAATGCTTCCCAACTGTCCGCAATTGCCATCCGTGGGCTTGTACTGGATCCTGACACAAAGAATCCCGTCCCTGGGGTGAACATTACGGTAAAGAACAATAAATCTGTGAGGACACAGACAAATAGTAAAGGTGAATTCTCCCTCAGTGTAAACGTCGGTGATGTTTTGGTTTTCAGTTATGTGGGCTATAAACCAAAGGAGATCAAAGTTACCGATGCCTCCGTACTAACGGTGATCATGGAAAGTCAGGTGAATAACATGGAAGATGTTGTTGTTACCGGCTATCAGATCGTTAAGAAAGATACTTATACCGGTAATACAATAACGATCAAAGGCGATCAACTCAAGCAGATCAATTCCCAGAACATACTCAAAAGCATTCAGAACTTTGACCCGTCATTCCGTGTGCTTGACAATAACTTATTAGGGTCCGACCCGAATGCTTTACCAAAAATAAACGTGAGGGGGGCAACCGCAATTCCTTCCATTAATGATAATGTACTTGATCGTAACAACCTTTCCAGTAGTTACAACCTGCCGACCTTTATATTGGATGGGTTTGAAGTCTCCCTGCAAAAAGTTACGGACCTGGATATCAACAGGATTGCCAGTGTGACCTTGCTGAAGGATGCAGCAGCAACAGCGATTTACGGTTCGCGTGCAGCTAATGGCGTAATGGTCATTACGACTAAAGCACCTATTCCGGGCAAGCTGCAGCTGACCTACAATTTCGAGTTAAATCCAACCGCGCCAGACTTGAGTGATTACCATGTTCTTGATGCAGAACAGAAGCTGGAATATGAAAGACGCTCTGGCTTATACACCAGTGGTCGCAACAATGTTGGTAATCAGGATGATCTTGATGAACTATATTATAGTAAGCTAAGGAATGTGGTGAGTGGCGTAAATACCTATTGGCTATCACAACCGCTTCAGAACACTTACGGCCAGAAGCACAGCTTGTATGCTCAGGGTGGAGATTCAACCTTCAGGTATGGCGTTGATCTCAGATATCAGACCCGCCCCGGAGCGATGATTGGCTCAGAACGTAATCAATACAGCGGAGGTATGGTTTTTAACTATAGTCCGACAAGGAAGCTGCTTATAAAAAACGAAGTTACACTTACACAGGTCAAGGCTCAGGAATCTAAATATGGAGATTTCTCCACCTATGTAAGGATGAATCCTTACTACCCAATGACTGACGGTAATGGAACAGTGATCCGGGAAATCGCCAACTGGCGAATTGATACACATTTGGGCGGGCAGGATCAATACCGGACATTGAAGGTCTATAACCCACTCTATGAGGCGACTCTGGGTAATTTCAACCGGAACTCATACTTTGAGTTTATTGATAACCTGTCTGCAGACTGGAAGATTACACCTGAACTACGGTTTATCGGTTCATTCAGTTTTAATCAAAACAAGGCAAATAGTGACAAGTTCGTATCCCCGTTTAGCAATACTTTCATCGATGGGCCCACCAGTGAAATACAAAACCGCGGGAGCTATGATTATGGCACAAGTGACACCTGGACCGCTGACGGTAATGTAAGGTTGCTGCATAACAAACAAGCTGGGGATCATAGTTTTAATACCACTTTTGGCGCAAACGTCGTGGCAAGCCGCGATTCCTATAAATCGTTCCTCGCAAGAGGATTCAGCAATGATAAGTTCTCGGGTATTGGCTTCGCAAGAAGCTATGCCGAGAATAGTTCGCCTTTCGGCGAGGTCTCCGAGCGCAGATTACTCGGATTTGTAGCCGCTGAGAACTATGCGCTTAAAGACAAGTATCTGCTTGATGCTTCATTTAGGCTCGATGGCTCTTCAATCTTTGGTGAAGAGGGCCGGTTTTCACCATTCTGGTCCCTGGGGCTAGGCTGGAACATCCATAAAGAGGCTTTCATGACAAACCTGAGCAACGTCATCTCAAGAATGCGCTTAACAGGAACCACCGGATTTACCGGATCGGCTTCTTTCCCTGCTTATCTCTCTAAATCCATCTATACTTATCAGCGATCAAACTGGTACTCTACAGGGGTGGGCGCTGTGGTGAATGGTTATGGTAATGAGAACCTGAGGTGGCAGAAGACGAGGAACTATGATCTGAGCCTCGATCTTGGCTTACTGAATGACAGGATTTCCATTCGTCCGGTTTATTATTATAAGTTAACCCAGGGCTTACTTACAGATATTGACATTTCTCCATCATCAGGTTTCACCGTCTACAAGGCAAACTTAGGTGATATGGTGAATAGAGGCTACGAGCTTTACCTTACAGTAAATGCATATAAGTCTGCGGACTGGAACGTGAACATCATGGGTAACCTTGCACATAACAAAAACAAGGTTGTCAAGATCAACGACGCGTTGCAGGCCTATAATAACAAAATTGATGAACAGCAAGAGGACCCTGATAATAATGCAACTTCCATACCGATGCTGCGCTTTAAAGAAGGGCAGTCCGTTAATGCAATATATGCGGTAAAATCTATGGGTATTGACCCGGAGAATGGAAAGGAAATCTTCCAGAAGCTCGATGGCTCTTATACTTATGACTATGACATTAAAGATACACGGGTGGTTGGTGATGAGACCCCAAAGGCAATGGGGACTTTAGGTGGTAGTGTTACCTACAAGCAGTTTATGTTCAGCTTTAGCCTGGGCTATCAATTTGGAGGCGATATTTATAATCAAACACTTGTTGACAGGGTTGAAAACGCAGATCCGCGTTTTAATGTAGATTCAAGGGCGCTTACAGAGAAATGGCAGAAGCCTGGCGACATTGCCTTTTATAAGAACATCGCCGATCCGGGCACCTATCTCGATAACACCAGAACCTCTTCCAGATTTGTACAGCGTTACAACACCATCAACCTGCAATCACTTTATCTTTCTTATGATTTCAAACGCACTGTAGCCAAAAAACTCGGCTTACAGGCTCTGCGGCCTTCGATAACTGCGAATGATATTTTCAGAAGTTCCAGCATAGAAACTGAAAGAGGAACGGTGTATCCATATGTAAGAAGTGTAACATTCGCGTTGGCGGCAACATTTTAATATTTGAGACTATGAAAAAGATTTATCCAATAATACTTCTGATGCTTGTCTTTTCATCTTGCAAGAAATTCCTGGATGTTAAGCCTGAATCGGAGATTGATAAAAATGAGCTTTTTACCACTGAAGCTGGATTTAAAGAAGCCCTGAATGGCGTTTATCTGCACTGCTCCGGGGGGCAGCTTTATGGTGGTTACCTAACCTTCAGTATGCTGGATATAATGGCACAGAATTACAAGTTTACAGACGTAAACTACCAGCGGATAGCGAATTTTGACTTTACCACCGAAAGTCTGACCTCAGATAGTCGAACTGTCTGGGAACAGGCATATAGAGGCATTGCCAATACCAACTATATTCTAGGAGCTATTGAGGACCGCAAAGCGGTGTTTACCGACCGCAACTACGACATCATAAAAGGGGAGTCCCTCGCGCTTCGTGCTTACCTTCACTTTGACATGTTGCGCATGTTTGCACCATCATTCGCAAGTAAGCCGCTAGGGAAGGCCATACCGTATGTGAAAAGTGTAACATCAAACAGCACGCCTTTCTCTAATGTAACGGAGGTGCTTGATCTGATCATAGCTGACCTTGAAGAGGCAAAAACAATACTAAGCACTACCGATCCGATCATATCCGGAGGTTATGTGGTCGGCTATCCTGAGGATTTAAAATCCAATGAACTCAGTCATCCTGATATTTTTATGCAAAACCGCCGACATAGAATGAACTATTACGCGGTATGTGCCGAATTAGCCAGGGTTTACATTTATAAGGCTGATTATGCAAAAGCATTGTTAAATGCAGAGCTCGTGATTAAGTCTGAAAAGTTCCCTTTCACCAATGTAGACGACTTCATACAAAGTGATCCGGGTAAGAAGGACAGGATCATGTACAAAGAGCTTATTGCCTGCTGGTATATTCCTAATGCTAAAGACATGCTTATCAACTTGTTCTCTAAAGAGTCGCCGGATTACAGTGCTACAGTGACCCAGCTTGATGACATCTACGAAAAGCGTAGGTTTGGGGCTGAAGATAACAGATACAAACAGTGGTTTATAGCGGTAAAGGCCCAGCAAAGTGGGGAGGATAGAGCCTTATTGCAGAAATATGTGGTAAATTCTTCTCCTGTAGCGAACCTGCATCCCTTGGTGGCACCGGCGCTCCGTTTAAGTGAGATGTATTACATAGCGGCAGAAGCAAGTTTTGATCAAAATCAACAGGCAGCGCTTGCGTACTACAATACGCTTCGCAGAAACAGGGGCATCCCCGATGATGTCAGCTCCGTAGCAAACAAAGGCGAGTTTATAAATCTGCTGATTACAGATGCCCGCAAGGAGTTCTACGGCGAAAGTCAGACCTTCTTTATGTATAAGCGCCTGAACCATGCAGTGCGGGTTTCTGAGACACAATCAATTGCGCCATCGGACAGGATATTTGTATTTCCTGTGCCTGCAACAGAATTAAACACTAATCATTAATGAAAGCGATGAAAATAAGAATATTCCTTTTTATTGTGGTCTGTAGCCTCATGATGGCTTGCAAGAAAGAAGATAAGTTCCTGTATAGTGAAGATGTAGATAACATCTATCTAGCATACGAAGATGAGAAACAGCTTACTTATACATTTGCCTATACGCCTGGCATTGCCAGAGACACAATATGGGTACCCGTTAAAATATCCGGTAAGCGGCAGAACCGGGACAGGCAGTTCGCTTTGAAAACAGTAGACTCTGCAACTACAGCGAAGGTTGATTTACATTACGAAGCGCTGAAGCCATCTTATGTTATGCCGGCAGATTCGGGGAACATCAAAGTCCCTGTAATCTTGCTGAACGCCCCGGGCCTCGAAAATGAATCGGTACGAATTACTTTCGAACTTACCGGCGGTACCGACTTTGAAACCAGGTTGCCAAAGGCCATCAGAACAAAAAGCCTGCTCTTCTCCAATCGTCTGGAGATGCCTTCATGGTGGGTGTACTGGATGGGCGAGCTGGGAAGCTACAGCAGGGTTAAACACCAACTTTTTCTGATTTCCTCAGGAACACGGGATCTCTCAAATCCGTCAATCGACTTCATGCAAACCCCACGAAGCCTTTTCTACATCTCGAATACACGTTCGATGTTAAAGTATCCATTCAACTGGGTAGAGACACATCCGGAATTAGGTTATACACTCAAGGAACGGACTGATGGCTCGGGAGATTACGACTTATATCAAAAGGATACGCCCACGATCAAGTTTCACTTGAAATATTTCAAATCGGCAGATACCTACGTCTTCCTTGATGAAAAAGGCGAACAGATAACCATGTAAACAGACCTAGAAAGATGAAATTAAAAGAACTTTATATAACACTGTCCCTCATCATCTGCCTTGCAGCTTGTAAAAAGGATTTGGGTAATTATGATTACAATCCACCTTCTGAACCGCAGATAGCTGGTTTTAATGATACAACGTTCAACGCAGTCCTTGGTGACACCTTGATCATCAAGCCTGCCGTCATGATTGAAGGGGCGGACCCAATGGCAGATCTGACCTATCATTGGAATATACAGGTTCCGGAAGAGGCCCGTGCCGACGAATATGATGGGTATCCACTGAAATTCGTGTATAATCTGGCGCCGAGACTTCGTGACGCGAAACTTACCATTTCAGACAAACGTAATGGTATGAAGTATACCTTCCCTTTTAAGATACTGGGTACAACGCCATTTTCAATCGGACAGACGGTTTTAAGTGTTGAGAACGGCATTACTAAGCTGTCGTTTGTAAAGGAAGATGGGGTTACCGTATTAAGTGACATATACCGGAGTTTACATGCTGAAGATCTTCCGAAAAACCCTGTACAGCTCTTTGCTAAGCCACTGGCTTATCAGGGTGGAACTGTGGAGGACTACTGGGTGGTTTGCCAGGATGGCTCTACAGGCGGGGTTATTATTGATGCTTCTTCAATGTTAAAGAAGCGGAACTTTAATGCACACTTTCTGACAACACCACCAGCGGTTGTGCCATCTTATTTTGATGGTTCTACCGGGATACCTGTAGGTGTGATTAACGGAAAGCTCTACCAAAGTATTTACACTACGGCACCCTTTGCACCCGATTTTGGCAAGTTTGCCAATCCCGAAGATGGCGATTATGAACTTTCTCCTTTCTTTACCTATGCGCAGGGGCGGTATTTCTTCGCTTTCGATAAGAAGCATAAGGCCTTCGTTTCGTTCAATGCAGGCGGCAGTTACACCGGTACAACTTATAAGGTAGCTGGCGCAACGCCATCCTTTGATCCTAAAAATGTAGGTTTTGACAATCTGATTTTCATGCAGGCTGTTTCCGGGAACTCCTATGCTTATTTCCGTAACAATGCTGGCGAGACGTATGAACTTGCATTTAACCTGGCCATGGATGATTATAACAACCGCAGCATCACTCCAACCAGCAGAAAGGTGTTTAAAGGATCAGCACTCGTTAAGGCAGATTCTAAATGGGTGAAATCACCTGCAGATATATTTTATTTCTCCTCAGCGGATAAAATATACCGGTACAATCCATTAAATGAAGATATCAGGCAGCTTAGTGCAGACCTGGCTGGTAAGAAAGTGACCATGCTGCAGCTAACTGCCGGCGGGAGCAGCCTGCGCGTAGGTGTAGAAGGATCCGTACTGACGCTTGATGTGCGGGTTGGTGAAACCGGAAAAATAATCAATACAATTTCTGGAATACCGGGTAGTCCCGTAGACCTGGTTTTCAAAGACAGATAAACCTAAATAATTTAATATAAGTAATATGAAAAAGACTTTAATCTTGCCTGCATTATTGATCAGTGTAATGGCAACCGCTCAAACTAAACCCTTCACCATGGCCGGAAAAATCGGTGCTTTGAAGAAGCCGGCAATGATATACCTCGACTACATGGATAACGGGGAGACACATGAGGATTCTACTTATTTGGTGGATGGGCAATTCAAATTTACCGGAAAGATAAAAGGTAATGCTTACGCAAGGATGGCACTTGATCCAACTGGAGCGGGAAAAGGCAAAGCGGTATATACCGGAGATGCCATCTACTTTTACTTTGGTGCAGAGAACATGCAGGTCAGTTCCAAGGACTCTCTCGCTTCCGCTAAAATCACCGGGTCAAAAGTTTATGATGAACATATGGCCTATAACAAATCTATCGGCGGCTCTATCATGGAAATAACAAAAGCGGCGAACACAGAGTTCTCAGCCGGTAGTCCTGAAGATCAGAAAGATCCTGGCTTTATGAAAGCGGTTAACGACCGGTTCAAAGCAAGGATTGAGCATAAAAATGAACAGCAGTTAGTGTTTGCTGAATCCCATCCAAATTCTTTCTTTTCTCTGGTGGCATTATCTGAAACGCAAAAGAGCAAGGAGAATGAGGCACGTATTGCTGCGGCTTTCAAAAAGCTTGATCCGCAATTGAAAAAGTTAGATATGGGTGTTGAGCTCGCACAAAGGATTGAGGCATCAACGCTTACCGCAATTGGCGCTGCTGCACCGGTGTTTACGCAAAAAGATGTAAACGGAAAACCAATTTCTTTAGCGGACCTAAAAGGGAAGACTGTGCTTGTGGAATTCTGGGCAAGCTGGTGCGGACCCTGCAGGGCAGAAAATCCGAATCTAGTTAAATTATATAATCAGTATAAAGATAAAGGGTTCGAAATACTGGCAGTTTCATTAGACAGTGATAAGGCTGCCTGGGAGAAAGCGATAAAGGCCGATGGCTTACCATGGCTTCATGTTTCTGACCTGAAAGGATGGAACAATGCAGTTGGTAGAATGTATGGTGTTCGGGCAGTACCTGCAAGCGTGCTTGTTGATAAGGATGGAAAGGTGATCGGTAATGAACTTCGCGGTGAAAGTTTGAAAGCTAAACTTGCTGAACTGTACAACTAGGACAATGAAGCGATATAGTTTTCTCCTGATGATAATCCTGAGCATGACGTTCATGGAATCACGCGCGCAGGAATTCAATAGTAAGGATCTTCAGAGCGATATACATTATTCAATATCCCGTGCTTACGCGGCGTCGGTACGAATCTGGGCTTTTGATACTGTACGCAATGCCCGTACCGGACCGCAGTTTACAGGTGTGGTGGTCACACCTGATGGGCATATCCTTACTGCAGCACATGTGAACATGCCAGGAACGACATACAAAGTAATGTTTCCCGATGGCAGGTCGACCATTGCGGTTGGACGTGGTGAAATCGAGCTGGAGAACAGGACTTTTATGCCTGATGTGGCTATGTTAAAGATTGTTAATGAGGGTAGCTGGCCGTTTGCCAATATGGGGCATTCGGCCACGCTTGCCAAAGGTATGCTCGCTATCAGCATCGCTTATCCGGAAACACTTGATCAACCCTTGCCAATGGTAAGGATGGGGGAGATTTATGATGTGCACAACGAATATGGATTCATCCAGTCTACGTGCTTGATGGAACCGGGGGATTCGGGAGGTCCCTTGTTTGATGCGTCAGGAAATGTGATTGGAATCCATAGTGCTGTAGATGTTTCTGAAAAGGAGAACTTTGAGGTGCCAGTAGATTTGTACCGCAAATACTGGACGGCATTGCAACAACCAAAGACCTATAGTGCTTATCCCGATTTGAAAGATAGCATACCCCTGGACATTGATACCAAAAAACGTGTTTATTCAGCGCTTGATAATCTTGATCAATCGATAAAGCGAAAGCCTGAACTGTTAAGGAGTGCTGTTTTGATCAGCAGTAGGTTTGATGGTACAACAGCACAGATCCGGGGTGTTTTACTTGACTTGAAGGGGTTAAAGCATGTTACTAAGTATAATGGTGCTAGCCTGGTGCTCAGTAAATCCTCCTATGTAGGGAAGCTGCCTGAAGTTCAGCTCGCGGGAGAAACACTGCCGGCTTCCATCGTAGCAAGGGATAAAGTGAACGATCTGGTTTTACTTGCTGTTAAGAAGAACTTTAAGGGGGGCGTTAAAATTGCGAATGCAGACACTACTGCTATCGGCAGTAATGCACTGGGAGATCTGTTAGTATCTGCCATTTCTAACGATCAGCACCGTATAAGTGTGCTTGGTTCAAAGGCGTTTGAAATGCAAAAGATCGAGAGTGTGGGCTACCTGGGCGCAGCTGTTTCTTATTTTGGACTCCCTCAAATTACGGAGACATCGTCATCAACATCGTCGGAGCAAGCTTTTCAGAAAGGTGATATGCTACTTGCGATGAATGGTATAAAGCTCGGTACACGTGCCGATTTTCTACGTGAGTCTAAGAAGTACTGGCCGGGCGACAGTATTAAGGTGGAGATAAGCCGTGCAGGCAATAACATCGTTTTACAGGTGGTTTTGGGTACAAGACCAGACATAACCAGTCAACACCAGGCGGAGCGGTTTGAGGGCGGGAAGAGCAGGCGGAGAGATGGTTTCCCAGTAGTATTTGCACATGACGCAGCGTTAAAACCGGAAATGTGTGGCAGTGCGGTATTCGACCTTAAAGGAAAGTTTTATGGTATTAATATCGCGCGTTCCAGCCGCGTCAGTAACCTTATATTACCAGCATCAGTAGTGTTGCAATTTGTTCAATCCGCTCTTGATAGGAAGATATAGTCCGTACTAGCAGGGAAGTCGACCTCTACTTCCCTTTTTTTATCTGACGTATTTAACTTCTTTGCTTATGAAAGCGGATATTCCGTTTTAAGTACATCATTTTTTAATATCAATGTTCACTGAAGTGACACAAAAATGGTAACATTCGTTACCGGTACTTGGAAAATACTGGAATAGCTAAAATACTTTTCTTTAATTTGGCTCCTCTAAGCTATATACCTAAAAAAATGTTTAATCGCAGGAATTTTATTAAGACTTCAGCAGTATCGGCTGGAATGCTGGCACTGAACCAGGAAGCTATTGCAGATGTACTACCAAAAAGCCGTGCTGCTGGCCCATCAAAGCCGATTATTATTTCAACGTGGGATTTTGGGGTAGCCGCAAATAAAGCGGGCTGGGCTGTGCTCTCCAAAGGCGGACCGTCGTTGGACGCTGTTGAACAAGCTGGATGGGTTCCAGAGGCGGATGTAAAAAATCAAACTGTCGGATATGGTGGGCTGCCTGACCGGGATGGAAATGTGACTTTAGATGCCTGCATCATGGACGCACAAGGTAACTGCGGTGCAGTGCTTGCTTTGGAGCATATCAAACACCCGATTTCCGTTGCACGAAAGGTGATGGAAAAAACGCCGCATGTCATGCTTGCTGGCGATGGTGCATTGCAGTTTGCCCTCGAGAATGGTTTTAAAAAAGAAAACCTGCTAACACCAGAGAGTGAAAAAGCCTGGAAGGAATGGCTTAAGACAGCAAAGTATGCACCAGTGATGAATATTGAGAATCAACAGTATGAAAAAAGCAGCCCTACGAAGTTACCAGGAAATCAGTACAACCATGACACCATCGGAATCCTGGCCATTGATGCGCAGGGTAATATTGCTGGGGGATGTACAACAAGCGGGATGGCATATAAGCTTCACGGCCGGATTGGAGATAGCCCGATCATTGGTGCTGGCTTGTATGTGGACAATGAAGTTGGCGGTGCAACCTCAACCGGTGTTGGTGAAGAAGTAGTTCGTAATGTTGGATCTTTCCTGGTTGTGGAATTGATGCGCCAGGGATACGCTCCTGAGGCTGCATGTAAAGAGGCTGTGATGCGCATTATCAAGAAAAAGCCTGAAATTGCCAAGAACATTCAGGTCGGCTTTTTAGCGATTAACAAAAAGGGGGAGTATGGTGCCTATGCAATTCAGAAAGGCTTCTCTTTCGCTGTCTGCGACGAGAAAAAACAAGACCTGATTATCCCCGGAAAAAGTTACTACTGATATGGTAAAGCTTGAAGTATGTGCCAATGGGCTACAGTCTGCGCTTGTGGCGCAAGAGGCGGGAGCTTATCGTGTAGAGCTCTGTGACAACCTGTTGGAAGGTGGGACAACACCCTCTTACGGTCAGATTGCCCTCGCGCGCAAGTTGCTTAATATAAAACTCTACCCAATTATCCGTCCGCGCGGCGGGGACTTTGTATATTCAGATCTTGAGTTTGAGGTCATGAAAGCTGATATCATTAATTGCAAAGCACTTGGATGCGATGGCATTGTGTTTGGCATTTTAACCCAATCCGGTAAGGTAGATGTGGAGCGTTGTGCAACGCTGCTTGAGCTGGCCTCTCCGATGCCTGCAACTTTCCACCGGGCTTTCGATAACACAAGTGACTTGTTCGAAGCAATGGAATCTTGTATTTCGCTTGGCTTTGAACGTATTCTTTCTTCTGGAGGTAAAGAAAATGCCATTTTGGGTGTTGAAAATTTAAGGCAGCTGATTGGTGCAGCAGCAGGACGGATTGAGATCATGCCTGGTGCAGGGCTCAATGTAGGTAATGTCGCCAGCGTAGTGGAATCTACCGGGGCAAAATCCGTACATGGATCATTTTCTAAAGATATACCGTATCGGTTAACTGACCTGAATATCGTGGAGCAGGTAGTAAAAACGCTTTTCCAGCTTTAGCGCTTCTATTCCCCCTAATAGGGTCTGTTCTTGGTATTAATGCCGATTCATTTATTACTTTTACACGCAAACACGTACTTGAAACAATATGCAGGACTCTATTGATATTGATACCAATAATAAGCAATTTAAGTCCTTACTCGACGAATCGCCACTAGCCGTTTACACCAGTGATCAGCATGGTCATTTGACATTTTTTAATCGCGCTGCGGCATTGCTCTGGGGAAGGCCACCTATAATAGGAGAGGATTTGTGGACTGGTCCCTGGGAGATTTTTCATCCAGACGGACGTCCGATGGACATTAATGAATCGCCAATGGCGAAAGCGTTAAGTCAACTCGGCAGGTTTGAGAATGAAGAGATCGTAGTTAAACGAGCGGATGAAACTTTTAGAAGATTGCTTGTATTCGCTGTACCGATCTTTGCAGCAGATCAGCTCTTCTCAGGAACGCAGAACACATTTGTAGATATAACGGCCAAATCTTCTTACGATACCAAGCAATCTGTTTTATCAGCAATTGTGGAATCCTCTGATGATGCAATTATTAGTAAGGATCTAAATGGCATCATTTCGAGCTGGAATCAAGGTGCGCAGCGAATTTTTGGCTACACAGAAGAAGAGGTTATAGGCAAGCCCGTCTCCATCCTGATTCCTAAGGCACGCCTCAAGGAAGAAGATAATATATTAAGCCAGATTCGACAAGGTAACAAAGTAAAACATTTCGAGACAGTCAGAGTAACGAAAACCGGTAGGCTGATACCAATTTCGCTTACTGTATCACCTGTAAAGGATATGTCTGGAAAAATCATTGGTGCTTCTAAAATTGCACGTGATATAACAGAACAGGTGAATGCACAGGAGGCGATTAAAAGAAACGCAGAAAATCTGGAGTCCCTTAATGCCATTGGAAAAGTAATACTCGAAAAACTGGAAGTAAAAGAAGTGCTGCAACGGGTTACCGATGTGACAACCAGAATAACGGGTGCAGCTTTCGGTGCTTTCTTTTACAACACCTTTGATGATGAAGGTAAAGCATTCATGTTGTTCACAATTTCTGGAGCACCGCCACACGCCTTTGATGATTTGGGGGCTCCAAGACATACTGAACTGTTCAAGCCAACCTTTAGCCAGAATAAAGTAATTCGTGTAGATGATGTGACCAAAGATCCACGGTATGGAAAGAATCAGCCTTTGTTTGGTATGCCATCGGGGCATCTGGATGTTAGAAGCTATCTGGCAGTTCCGGTGCAGTCGACTAACGGAGAGGTGATCGGAGGTTTGTTATTTGGGCACCCGATGCCGGGACGTTTTAAAAGTGAACATGAAGATCTTGTTGAGAGCATTGCATCGCAAGCAGCAGTAGCACTCGACAATTCCAAATTATTCCAGGAGATAAAAGCGCTTAGCGATAAGAAAGATGAATTCATTGCACTTGCAAGCCACGAGCTTAAGACGCCACTGACCACGATTAAAGGATACCTGCAGCTACTTGCTAAGAAAAAGCAGGATCGTGTAAATGCGTTGTTCCTGGAGAAGACGCTGGATCAGGTTGCAAAATTGAACGCCTTGGTTGCCGACCTTTTAGATGTTTCTAAAATTGAAGCAGGCAAACTTCAGTTCAACCTAGAGCATTTTGATTTAAGGGGACTGCTTAAAGAAGTGATGGAAACTTTTCCTTATACCTACAAGACACACAAGATAATCTTTCATGACACCATAGATGCAGCGTATGTTTATGCGGATAAACAACGTATTGAACAGGTCGTAAATAACTTGCTTACGAATGCAATAAAGTATTCACCTAATGCTCATCTCGTTGAAATTTCGATAACTCCGGGGCTTGAGACCGTAACGGTGAAAGTGAAAGATTATGGGATAGGTTTGAAAGAGGAACACAAGAAAAAGATCTTCACACGGTTCTACCGTGCTGAAGGTGTGGTAAACGTATCTGGCTTGGGAATAGGGCTACACCTCACAAAGGAAATCATCGATAGACATAAAGGAGAAATTGGTGTAGAAAGTCAGTTTGGTGTCGGATCTGAGTTCTTTTTTTCCTTACCTCGGGTAAATTGAAGAATTTAGATAATTTATAGCTGTAGAACATCATTATTTCAGCCTGATAATACCAGGCTGTACCTAAAATAACAAAAAAGGCTCTTCGTTCGAAGAGCCTTTTTTGTTCCTAATACATAATTAACCTTAAATGTTGATCAAATATAGTCTAATATATGAGTAATTTTAAATATTAGGCATTATAATATGATCTATTGTTGTAGATATTTGGTGAATATCAATTTCTTCTTTGACTTTATAAATTAATGATGCGGCTTAGAGATTGTTTGAGCGTTTATGTGGATGAAAACTACCGATATTTCAGTTAAATTCAAGACAATTAATGACTTTTTCAGAATTTAACGGGACTAAGATATTAAATTCCGCAAAAACTTGCTTGCGGAGAGTGTGTCGCTTCTATTACGCGGATTTTGAACTATTGGTATCTCAGATCAATCCAGGACAGTACGTATCCCAATATTTCAATAGAAGTTTTTGGCCATATGGTGTAAATTTTCGTCCGAGTGCTGGTGTGGGGGTAAACTCACAAAACACTGCCCCCTTATTTGTTGCAAAAAAGTCGATTCGGACGAATATGCCATATTGTTTGCTGAGCGCTTTAGCATGTGCCACCATTTCTGGAAGGCATCTTGGTTTTTCTGGCTCATCTCTGCCTGGGTACAAATAATGAACACGTTTCATTTTGTTCCAGTTTTCATCATAGAAGTAGCTATAGCCAACTTTTGGTGCAAGTCGATCAATTACAACTATGGAGGCAATTTCTCCATTGAAGCAGAGGAACTTGAAATCGTTAGGAATCCGGTACTCTCCATGTTCAGTTTGCACAAACTCCTCAAATAAGAACTCGAGAGCGGGATTTTTGTCTAGCTGTGCTTGTAAGTATTTATTGATCGCAGCGGGTTCATAATATATCTGATCAAAAAGATTGAATCCATTGTTCATGATAAATACACCTTTTGAACCATGACCGATGGTAGGGCGAATGACGTACTGAGCCGGAATCCTATCATAATCCAAAGTACTTAGATCTCTGCCTTTCCAGTAAAGATCGGCAACATTACATCCGGCAGCACTTGCGAAAACTCGTGCGTTATATTTATTGCTGAGTTTACGCTGCCAATGCGGAACGTCACGCCATCCTTCGATGCCTATCGACTCATCTAAAGGGGAATTTCTTATATGCTCCGCCAGCGGATCGGACCAAAAGGTCTCGTGACGTTTCATAATTCTAGCAGGAAACTCCGTGGTGTTCCCGAACAGGTTAGCAAAAATTTGCAGCATAGAACAGATGTTATACTTGGTTTTCAGAATGTTACAGAGCGCACATCATGCTTTTAACACTTGATTCTAACTGAAAGTTTTAATTTTCAAAAATTAATCTTCCGGTATCGAGGTTGAGGCAGGCATGCTAAAGTAAAATGTCGTACCCACAGCGATGGTACTTTCCAACCAGATCCTGCCATTGCTTTTCTCTACGAATTCCCGTGACAGTATCAATCCAAGTCCACTACCTTTCTCATTACCTGTTCCTATCGTTGTGAATGAACTTTCCATCTTAAAGAGGCGCTCCACAAGATGTTCAGGTATGCCTGTACCGCAGTCCTTTATAGAAAAGATAATGTCATCATCCTTTGGCGCGGCAGTTATGTAAATCTCACTATCTGGATGACTAAACTTTATGGCGTTTGTAGTTAAATTTCTGAGTATAGTATTTAACATCTGCTTGTCTGCATAAACAACGCCTGAACTTTCCTCACAACGACGGATGGTTATTCCCTTAAGTCCGGCTAAGGGCGTAAACAGGTCAACATTTTCGGTGACCAGCTCACGCACATCCAGATGTTCCGGCTTAGGAACCAAGGCGCCTGTTTGTAATCTTGACCAACTTAAAAGGTTTTCCAAAAGTGCATAAGCGGTCTGAGCAGCATTTCGGATACTTAGCGCCATCTGCTCAAGTTTTGATGGTGTAAATTTAAGTGTGTTCTTAGCAATCAGATCACTAAAAGCAAGAATTGAGGTAAATGGCGTCTTAAGGTCATGTCCAATTATTGAAAAGAACTTATCCTTTGTAGCATTTAAATCTTGCAATGCCCTTTCACTCATCTTAAGCTGGGTAACGTCGTAGCTGATAAGTAAATAGGTGAAGTCTTGTAGTCCAGAAGTATACTCGGGAATGATCTTTAAAGCAAAGTGCTTATTTGCACTGAAACTGAAATCCAGCTCTCGTTCTTGTTTACTAACACGAGCTTCTCTGAGCAACTCTCCAATGCAAATGGCGAAATCTTCAGGGAGTTCAAGGTCGGGTACTAATTTCTCTTTGTAAACAAAATTGGTAGCTCTGGAGAGCGATTGCACCGCTTTGTTTGCATAAATACAATAACCTTTGTGATCAAACCTGAGAATTAAAACAGGGAGATTTTCTGAAAGCGTACGGTAATTCTTTTCACTGTCACTTAGATTTTTGAAAATCAAGGTTGTTGGTTTTAAAAATCCTTTCTCTACTACGGCTTTATACGTAAAGAAAAAAGTGATCAATTTTGCACAATGACCTACGGCATTAGAAGCGCTGTAGTTCGAAACATATAAGGTAAAGCAAAACTCACTGATTATTGCAGAACAGGCGGCAGCTAATAGATAGCGAAATATAGAAGGCTCAAACTTGTGTCTGAACTTTAGCAGTAAGAATACGCCTATACCAAGAACCGCGATAATCGTATACTCTGCGTAAATCTTGAAAGGAGTCTGACCAACCCCCTCAACGAAGCAGGTAGGGAAGTTTTTCCAGACAAGGATTGACAGCACTACTAATGCTGTTATAATGATATACACTAAAAACGCAAAATCAGCATATAGGCGCCTTTTACTAAACATAAATGAAAATCCAACAACAAGCGCAGAAGCTTCAATGAATCGGGTCGCGACCCAAAACTGATTGGAGTAGTAGATCCCATCTGAAGGAAGGATGTTCATTCCATTGAAAGTAAGCGTGTGCATGAGGTCCAACCCCCCGATAAAGAGGTAGGTAATGCCCTGAAAATATAAGTAATTGCTATCAAGCATCTTCCTTGAGTTCCAGGCAACAGTAAATACGGCGAAGGCAACTATGATTGAAAACAGTTCAACCAAGCTGTGAAATAGAAGATAATTAACGCCAATACTGATCCAGAAAATAAAAGCAAGGATGATGATTGCTATTATTGTTCTGTAGGAGGTTTTGGTCCAACTGATGATGGCTTTTAACAAAATAGGAATGTTCTTATTTTAATGTTGAACAGGAAAACTCTGGCGTTATCCAAGAGACAAATATACAACTTGTGATCATGGCTTCTTAGTTGATTTTTGTTTCTTATAAAGGGCGTGCAGACCAACGAAAGCTGTCTTATTACTAGTTTGGAATACGATACAAATTGCGTTTGATTTATAGTACTTATACACTTCAAAATCCGTGTTTTTACTTTTCACAGTTTTTCACACTTTACTTACGTTCGTGTAAAACTTTGATATGTTCAGGCTAATTTATTTTAACTCTTCTCTTGGTTACCAATCGTTTGATTACAAAGATGTTACAGACTTCCCTGAAGCGGAGCAGGTAGCAAAAAACCATGACGCGGTAATTGTTTGTGTGGTAGACTATTACCATAAGTCGATCTTACACAAATGCCTGGATTTTAATAAGCATCGTGATGATATCGACCACCTGATTTTTGATCCCAAAGTGATGGGGCTTTACTATTGATTCTACACTTACCTGGATTTTCCAAAGAATTACTTTATTAGGCTGCTTCATTTGAATTGATGCGTAAAATGGTCTGTGCTTTCAATATCGGTTTTACTAAGCTGTGCCTGTAAATTGATGTGGAATTTACTTTAATCTTCCTGTTCAGTCTCAGTTGCATATAGTTCATCACAAGCTCCCGTCTAATTTCACCTTGTTCTTTAACTCTAGAAAGTAGCTTTAGCGATGCCGCAGCCATTAAGCCTCCAATCATGAAAAGAAATCCCCAACCTTGGACATTGATAATTTCAAATGTTCTAAGCAGACCGTCAGTTCCTTTGAATTGAAAATTCCATAGCAACTGTTGATTTGCAAAAGTATCTGCCAGCAATCCTGCAATCATTGGTGAAATTGCCGAAAAAACAGCGACTACCATATTCAAAGATGACATGTATGCCATAGCCTCACGTCTGGGCGCCAGCTTCATTCCAATGTTGTATAAAGCCAGATTTATTCCTCCTGTAGCGGTACCGCTGATCATGCTTATAACTGTAAGGATCACTAAGCCGTAAATTCGTTCTGCAGGCATAGCGGCATAGATCCAGGCAAAAATACAGGTGATATAAACTGGTGCACAAATATTAAGGATTGTCTTGTTGCTAAAGCGATCTGCATAATGGCCCAGCGTTTTAATGGTTAGTATGTTGCTTAGCTGCGCGAGAATAGTAAATCCAATCACGTAAGATAGGGGTAGACCCATAGTTTTCATCAGGTATACCGTAAAGAATGGAACAGCCATATTTAAAGCGAAAGCCCAGGCTGCGTTAAATATTAAAAGGTTTTTAAAGTTTTTATCCTTTAACGGCTTTTTGAATTGTTGAAGAATGCTGTCCTTATTAGCCACGGGCGTTGGTTCAGGCGCATTTGCCAGCCAGTATACGCCAACCAGTCCAATGATGCCGCCCAGCACAAAGATCGAATAGTACATCAGTGTTAAGTAGTCTGGATAGCTCGCCTTGACAAAATCAAGCGCGATGGACATTGCTAAGCCCAGAGAAGCACTTAAAATTGTAACAAGCTTCGTTCTGTGAGAAAAAAAGCTACCCAACCGATTTTCAGGTATAAGATCCTTTACCCATGAATTCCAGCTTGCACCAGCAATGGAGCCGAATACATAATGTACGAAAAGAATTACCAGAAGCAGTTTTAAGCTCATGGCTGTTGAAAACATAAATGGGAGAAAAGCTGCAAAAAGCATTGGGAAACGACCGAGCACTGCGCTGACCACCGTAACTGCCCGGCGATTATTGTATCGCTGTACAAGCCAGATAGAAAACAGCTGGAAAATATTTGTCAATATTGGCAAGCTCGCAAGTAGTCCAATCTGAAAATTAGATGCACCAAGATGCAATGCCATAGCTGTGATGAAGGCGCCACCGGAGAGGTTTACCATCGCCTCTCCGGCAAGGCTATCTTTTAGGATGAATTTTTGGCCGGATGCGATCTGAGCATCATTTAGCACCGGAGTAGTTTGTAGATTCATTGTGTCTTTCTGTAGGGAGTATTTAAGTTATTTTGCGGTTTATAACGGAGTGCGTATTTCTCGCTTGTAACGATGCAAAAGTACTTGTTGTTTTTACATTTTGGTAGCGAATCCGAAGTAAAAAGCTTAAATCTGTGTCATATTTTTATGATATAAGTGTTTATGTATCAGTGGTTACCGCGTATTTAACGTGTTTGATCTTTGTTGTAATTAATACGTAAAAAGTATTCTTAAAATTGCGAATACGAGAGTTATACGAAATTAATTCCTCTTAAAACTTACGATTTAACGTTCATCAAGAGAGTTTTAGTGCTAATCAGTTATACATTAAATATTAATGTACCAGTATAATAGCGTGTAAATACCCAGAAATGTGTGTAGGTTTGCGTAAATCTCTCTGAAATTATGTATAAGGATGTGTTACTACGCAACAATGTTCGCGTAGAAGGAAACTTTCAAAGCATGCAGGTGCTGGTGTTTGCTCATGGATTCGGTACTGATCAAACGTCTTGGGATCAGGTCAAAACGGCATTTGCAAAAGACTTTAAAATTGTATCTTATGATCAGGTAGGTGCCGGAGGTTCTGATTTTGGGGCATATAGTTTTGCAAAGTACTCTTCTTTAGAAGGTTATGCCAATGACTTACTCGAAATCTGCGAAGCACTCCAGTTAT
Source organism: Pedobacter sp. (assembly GCA_038918115.1). Lineage (GTDB taxonomy): Bacteria > Bacteroidota > Bacteroidia > Sphingobacteriales > Sphingobacteriaceae > Pedobacter. Next base: position 484,219 of record JBCLAL010000002.1, on the reverse strand, counting down.
CGTCTCCTGTTTTTATCGGCCATTCGGTCAGTTCAGCAATCGGATTGTTGGCGGTGCATCAACGGCCCAAGCTTTTTTCTAAAATGGTGTTACTCACCCCGTCTCCAAGATACCTTAATGATCAGGATTATATTGGCGGCTTTATCCAGGAAGAACTAGATCTAGTATACCAGAGTGTAGAGGCTAATTATTATGAATGGATCAGTGGCTTCTCACAGCTGGCAATGGGTAATCCCCATCAACCTGGGTTGGCAAACAGGTTTGCTGAAACACTAAGCGAACTCCGTCCAGATCTTGCCTTACATGTAATCAGGACCATATTTCAGTCTGATATCCGCTCTATTTTGCCTGAGATTGATCAACAGATACTCATCCTTCAAGCTAAGAACGATATTGCTGTCGCTCCTGAAGTCGGCCCATACCTGCAGAAACGTCTGAAAAACAGTGACCTCCTTACCATTGACGTGGACGGACACTTTCCACATGTAAGTGCAGCAAGCCAGGTGATTACTGCAATCCGGAATTTTATTATTCAGCCAGCATGAGAAACGTAAATTGGCTACGACAAACCATGGATTGTTTGTTGTCCATAAGGGAACAAACAACATTTCGTGAGCTTGAGACGCTGGAAGAACGTTGCGTGGTAAATCTCCGGAAGTTTGCCTTCGCCAGCGATGTATTTCTTATCAAGTCGCAAGACATGCTTGTTTCATCCATATCATATTGGCAAGGTACTTCGATGAGAGCGGAATTTATCGACAATGCGTTGGTTATGGAACTGCTGGATCTAAAACATGTTTCCGTGATTGATGAGCATGTTAACAGGATATTACCAGCCTACATCGGCAACACGGAAATGATTACCGTTTTTCCAATTGGAAGCGAATTCTTTCAAGGATTGGTTCTGTTAACTTACGATGATGGATTGGACGTCAGTGCGGACTATCTTGACTTCATTCGTGTTTGTCAAATGGAAATCAAGCATGTTTATCAGGCGTATTATGGTCACCAGAAGTTGGAGGAGTATCAGGTTCGTTTTGACGGTATGCTCCAGACCATAAGCCAAAGCATCGTATTTATTGATAGCAATGGTCAATATTGCTGGGTAAATCACAATGCTGCAAACCTGCTTAATATACAAGAATACAGTCCCGATCCTGTAAGCGTACGAAAGGCAATGATGCTTCTCAAGCAACGCGCAGCTAACGCTGCAGAGATCAGCGATGAAGCCGGAGCGCTATTTACCGGCCGATCCCGTCAAACCTTTTACTGGCGATATGAAGTACCGGACTTAATGGTGCTGAAGGTAACCTTTATGGTTATCCACACTCAAGCATCGAAGGGCATCATGTGGGTGTTCGATGATGTAACCAGGGAGCAGACCTATGAAAAAGCACTTGAGGACCTGAACAAGCAGCTTGCAATACAAAGCAAGCGAACCGAAGAGAGCAATCGCAGGTATCAGTATGCATCAAGAGCTACCTCCGAGGCCATATGGGACTGGGATTTGATAACCGGTAAAATCTTCTGGGGAGACGGACTGCAGACCACATTTGGTCATCCTATACGGCTAACTACAAATACCATCGACTTCTGGAAAGCGCACGTTCACCCGGATGATCTGCAACGTACGTTTCACACAATGAGTACAATGCTTAGCGGAACCAAGCTCTTCTGGTCTGAAGAATACCGTTTGCGCAAAGCCGATGGCTCATATGCATTTGTTCTTGATAAATGTTTTATCATTCGGAATAATGCCGGTGAGGCCATCAGGGTAGTTGGGGCAATACAGGATATCTCTGAACGTGTTCAAGCCATTGTTGAAGCTAAAGCACTTGCTGATGATCTTTACAAACGAAATAAAGAGCTGCAGCAATTCGGATACATCGTGTCTCATAATTTACGTGCACCCGTCGCAAACATTATGGGACTGACAGAGCTGCTGGAACTGGATGGAACAAACCCGGAAAACCTCGGCGTTTATACCATAGGTTTGAAGTCGGCCATAGGCAACTTAGATATGGTTCTGAAAGATTTGAACAAAATACTTTCAATTGGTGATGGCTTTTCGACAATGCCAAAGGAAGTGGTTTACCTAAGTGAAATTCTGGACAATGTACAAACCGACCTAGCTGCCCTCATCAGGCACAATGCTGCGAAAATTATCAGCCCGGTTATAGATTGCCAATTTTTCACGCATAAGTCGTACCTGTATAGCATACTTTATAACCTGATCAGCAATGCCATAAAGTACCGTTCTGAATTGCAGCCTGAAGTCCGGATTACGGTAAGCACTAATCACAAGCAACATCAAATTTGCGTCGTTGATAATGGTATTGGCATAGACCTGGTAAAACATGGCGATGATCTTGGTCAGCCATACAAGCGTTTTAATACTGAAGTGGAGGGTAAAGGCTTAGGTCTGTTCCTTGTCAAAAGTCATGTTGAAGCTATCGATGGCAAGCTTGATATTGAAAGTACACCTGGGCAGGGAACAACTTTTATCATCTCTATGCCGATTGGGTAATCGAGACAAAGCTTCAATCGTGTTTGTTTTTGGCTTCAATCCACATAGACATATACTTCAAACTATTTAAAGTATGATGCTGCAGTATCTGGCCGACAAAATTACTCCGGCGATGTTCTAGAAGCGCGTTTGTGGTTCGCTGAATAGTTTCTAAAAATTGCGGTGCAAAGCGGCTGCATGCAAAGCGCTCGTTGATGATTTTGACACCTTTAGATGCCGCATCCTGCCAGCTCGCCTCATCGGTGTATAGTTTCACGGCCGCATCGCAGAATGCCTTGATGTCATCACTGATTGCACCGTTCCAGGCCAGGTTGCCAGCCATAGCTTCGGCGCCCAGGCTTGTCGTTACTGCAGGGGTTCCACTTAGCATAGCATCTATGAATTTCCCTTTCAGGCCAGCTCCAAACCGGATGGGTGCAAGCAGCACCCGGTGACTGGCAATTGCTTCTTTAGCATCCGGCGCCCTGCCATGAAGCAGGAACTGCTCGGCAGGTTTATGAAGCTGCATCACTTTTTGTCCGGGATACGCGCCATATATGTGCAGCTTAACGCCCGGCAGCAGGTGTCTTAGTACCGGCCAGATATCTTTTTTAAGAACCTGAAGGGTATGCCAGTTGGGTTCGTGCAGAAAGTTACCGATGAAAACAAACCCTTCCCGCGCATCAAAACGGCGCCAGTTATTCGTTACCTCCGGAGTAAGCATCTCTTCCAGAAAGGGTAAATAGTAGAGCAAGGAGCGGTCCACACCATAGACAGATACCAGAAGTCCGATCTCTACTTCAGAGATGATTAAGGAAAGGTCCGAACGCAGGATTGCTGCAATTTCTCTCTTGGCAATCTCTCCATAAAGTTCCGCATCATTAGCATCGCCCAGCTTTTTTACACTTTGCTGCCGGGCATGTCGTAGACAATGTAAATCCTCCGTGTCCAATATGGTTAAGGCCGATGGACATTCCTGCCGAACCCGCCAGCCATATTGCTCTTCAGTCATATACCGGTCGAACATTACTATTGCTGGTGCCAGGCTGCGTACGATGTCGTTGAACCCATTATCATTTAGTTTGATTTCTACTTCACGGACACCCATCTGCGGTAGGTTGTGACTATACGCACTCTTTGACGCTGCCGATGCAAAGACAACCGCATAGCCCCCCTGCAGAAATACCTCCAGCAATTGAATCATCCTCGTGCCTGCAGCAGAGGATGTGGGCTCCGGCCAAACCAGACCTATGATCAGAATGCTTTTTTCCCTCATTATTATTTTGCCGCAAATTAGCAGTTTTAGGCTTAGCATTTTAAAAGGCTTCGATTATTCCTACTTTTGTTCATTACAAATACACTCACAAACATGCTGGGACTAAAACTACTTACCGATCCGCGTTGGGCGAACATTGCAGAATCCAATCTGGAAGAAATTCTAACCGATCATGCCTGGTGTGAACAGAAGGCTGCCAGCAATGCCATTAGTCTAATTGCGAACAATTCTGAGCACATGGATCTCGTAGAAGAACTTACGGCTATTGCAATCGAAGAAATGCAGCACTTCCAAATGGTTATCGAGATCATTAAACAGCGTGGGTATACGCTCGGCCGTGAACGCCGTGATGATTATGTTGGTCAGCTTATCAAGTTCAGCAAAAAAGACGGTAGCAGGAACACCGCGTTTATTGATCGTTTGTTGTTTGCAGCCATGATCGAAGCGAGAAGTTGTGAACGTTTCCGGGTGCTGTCTCAGAACATTAAAGACACGGAACTTGCCAAATTCTACTATGATCTTATGGTTTCCGAAGCTAATCATTACACCATTTTTCTAAATTTTGCACGTAAATATACCATAGATGTTGATGTAGAAAAACGTTGGAAACAGTGGTTGGAATTTGAAGGTAAACTTATTCAAACTTATGGCAAAAAGGAGGCCATTCATGGCTAAATAAACATAGAACCATCATGGCGAACCCGCAGCTGCCTACCGTTCCTTTTGGAAAAATTGCCCTGAGTTGTTCGGGTGGTGGCTACCGTGCGGCCTCGTTCCATTTAGGCTCCATGTCATACTTAAACAGACTTCGTATAGGCGAAGATCCGTTACTGGAACATGTTAAGCTAATATCTACAGTATCCGGAGGCACCATAACTGGCGCTGTATATGCACTGCTGAAGCAGCAGGGCTATAGTTTCGAAGGGGTTTACCAATTTCTGCTTGATCGCCTGATTAACATTGACCTCCTTCATAGGGGTATTGAAGACCTAAATCCTAACAAGCCCTGGCCATTCTTGTATAAGCGTAAAAACCTGATCAACGCGTTTGCAGTTCAATATGATAAGGAGTTCACCGCAGGGGCGACCATGGATGTTTTTGCAGTGATGAAATCTCATTTGGAGGCCGTGGTTTTCAACTGTACTGAATTCGACCATGCCGTTAACTTCCGGTTCCGCAATGCTGGCTGGAGCTACTCCGGTAATTATTATACCCGCATTCCCGCCAAATTGCTCAGCGAAGTTAAACTGTCAGACGTGATGGCTTCTTCATCATGCTTTCCTGGTGGTTTTGAACCTATGTGCTGGCCCAACGATTATGTACATGATCCTTCTTCTAATTTGGCATCCCTTGCCAAGCGCAATGCAGAAGCCGGTATAAGTCCGATGGGGGTGATGGACGGAGGTATCTACGACAACCAGGGGATTGATAGCATTATGCGGTACAAAGAACGTTCTGGCGATCCGTACTTCGACCTGGTTATCATTTCTGATGTGGCTTCGCCAGATATGAAGCCTTTTCGGCCTTACAAGGAACAGCCAAAAACCGGCTTTCGCGCGCTCACAGTCAAGCAACTTAAGACCCGAATTGCCAATGTGGATTGCGGTATTGCTGTCGTGCTATGCACGGTGTTCTTCCTAGGAATCATTGCACCCTATGTATTTAACATGCATGCAAACTGGCTTGCAGGCGTATGCTGGACTCTTTCGTTCTTTGCACTTATGCTGCTTTGGCTGCGCTCTGCGGTAAAGAAAGCGTTCAGATCGCTGCTTTTTAAAGTACTCCTGAAGATCCGGGCACTCATTCCGGCCTTTTTTCTTAAGCGACTAGGTTCGTTTGATGTGGATGAACTTTCCATTCATCGTGCTGAGCCCTTGATTATGGATCGTGTTAATGCTTTAGTGACCTTACTTACCGATGTCTTCTTGAAAGTGGTTCGTCGCTTAAATTACAACCGTCTTTATGAAAATGAGGCTTACCATTACCGGCGTTTTTCTACGTTGATCAAATCTTTAACACGTGCCGATTTGACTAATGATGCTAATGCCGAAACAGGCAGGAGGAAAGGTTTCTTCAGTGGTAATTATGATTCAGATGTTGGTCCTGCCATAGAAGCGATCGTTGAAAGTGCAGCGGCATTTGGGACAACACTCTGGTTTACGGAACAGGAAAAAATGGATAATGTGATGAAGAAACTTGTAGCTACAGGACAGATTACCGTGTGCTATAACATGATTCTATATATTGAGCAGCTTAGATCAGCCAAAGATGGGCAGTATGATCAACTGGATCCTTTATCTAAGAAAAACATTGATAGCCTTTATGACCAGTGTATTTCAGATTGGACCATCTTTAAGGCCGATCCTTTGCATATGGTGCAAATACGAACCAAAGAAGAATCTCGCAAATAACAATGATTGCGATTATAATATAATGCTCATACCTGATCTAAATGCTATGTTCCCCATGCTGTGATGACGATATTTCTTCGTCCGCCATGGTTACGGTGTTCACAGAGGTAAATGCCCTGCCAAATGCCCAATGCCAGTCGACCAGCACGGATGGGGATCATTACGCTCGTGTCCAGCAGGGCACTTTTGAGATGTGCCGGCATATCATCTGCACCCTCATCATCGTGTTGATACTCCGGGTCGTTTTCCGGTACAAGTTTGTCAAAAAACATTCTGAAATCAGATCTTACTGTCGGATCAGCATTTTCATTGATGGTAAGGGAAGCGGAGGTGTGCTGAATGAAAACCTGACACATGCCGATTTCAATCTGTCTGAGCTCTGGAATTGCCTGAAGTATCTCGGCCGTCACCAAATGAAATCCTCTGGCGTAGGGTTTAAGCGTATAAGTTTTCTGGAATAATTTCATCTTAAACTAAAATTGGCTTTAAGAACAATTCTTAAAGCCAATTCGTTTTGAGGTTTAATGTTTAATCACATTGCGGAACGCTATAGGTCCAGGTCTCTGAAGTACCTATTGGCAGCGAATAACTGCTTCCGCTACCCATTTCAAACCACATTTTACCGCGGATCTTTTCACGGGAAATCAATTCATTCATGGTCATGCTGTCATAGAGGCGGCCATTGATCATTACATACTTAATCTTTTCAGAATTACGGATGTCTTCCAACGGATTAGCGTCCATTACGATCAAGTCAGCTAACTTTCCAACTTCAAGGGAGCCGATCTCTTTCTCCATGCCTAGATAGCTTGCACCATTCAGGGTCGCTGCCTTGATGGCTTGCAATGGTGACATGCCACCTTGCGCCAACATCCACAATTCCCAATGTGCACCAAGGCCCTGAATTTGACCATGTGCACCAAGATTTACTTTTACACCTGCATCCGCAAGTTGCTTGGTCGCTTTAGAAACATCGATATGATTGTAGTCTCCATACTCGGAAGTCGTTCTTCTTCTAGCGCGCTCATCAATGATTGAACGTGGCGTAAAAGCCATCAATCTTTCATTCTCCCAGACATTGGTACGGTCATACCAATAATTTTCACCCCATTGACCGCCGTAAGCAACGATGAGTGTAGGGGTGTAACCTACCTGTGTATTTTTCCAAAGGTTAATTACATCTTTATATACTGGCGCTACCGGTAAGCTATGTTCCAGTCCGGTGTGTCCATCCATCACCATGTTCATGTTCGTGAAGAAGGTAGAGCCACCTTCAGGAACCACCTGCATTTTAAGTTGCCTTGCAGCTTCTAAAACCTGCTGACGCTGTTCACGGCGGGGTTGGTTGTATGATTTAACCGAAAAGGCACCAACAGCTTTTAATCTTCGCAGACTTGCAAGAGCATCATCCAAGCTATTAATAACCACTTTCATATCTGCATCTGCACCATATAATACGGAACCGGTGGAGTACACACGCGGTCCGATCATCCTGCCAGCTTTCAACATCTCCGACTGGCTGAATACCATCTCTGTATTGCTTGAGGGATCATGTGCGGTAGTTACACCGAAGGCAAGGTTGGCCAGGTAAGACCAGTCTGTTTGCGGACTAATCCCATCAGGGCTTGTGCGCAGGTGTGCATGCACATCCACCATTCCAGGCATAATCGTTTTACCATTCAGGTCAACAACTTTTGCTTGTTCCGGAATTTTCAGCTCCGAGGCTTTACCAATGCTTACGATCTTGTTATTCTCAATAAGTACTGCGCCATTTTCAATCACCTCATTACCCTTCATGGTAATAATGCGGGCTCCGGTTAGTGCAATCATGCCGTTAGGCATGTCGGCCTTAAGTTTAAGACCTATCGCTAAGCTGTCTGGCGCGACTTCACGTCCACCTTGGTTACCACCCTCAATATAAGGAAAAGCGTTCTTCAGATCCTGCCCGTAGTACTGCTCACCTAAAGTCCAGAAAATTCGTTTGCTGTCACTGCTCCAATGGATGTAAGATCCCGCATCTTTGGTTAAGCGCGTCAATGGGATGGATCTATTTCCTGAAGATAGATCCAGTGGACCGCCGGCTAAAACCATTGGCGTCACGTAAACATTGAATAATTCAGTAAATGCCATCCACTTGCCGTCTGGGCTAGGCTCAAATTGCGTAGCATACGTGGATGTATAATGGGTTCTTTCTCCAGCGCCTTCAACACCTATACTCTTGTAAGCTTTTTTACCACCATCGTAAGACTGGAAGAATATCCGGGTATCATCAGCATTGAACTTAGGTTTAATGCCGTTGTCTGAAACGAGGGTTTTAGCACCTCCATTCGCAGACATTACATAGATTCCGCCTCCTTTACCGAAGGTATGTCCCAGAACATCATTGCCGCCGCCTTTACGGAAAACAATGCGGTCGCCCTTGCTGGAGTAAGCCGGTGAATAGTAGAAGCCCTTCTCATCGGTTAGCGTGGTAAACCGGCCTGAACGTACGTCGGCACGTTTAATAGAACCTTTAAATTCATCGCTCCAGGTGGTATAAACCACATATTTGCCGTCAGGACTGAACGACGGTTCGAACTCAAAGTCCAGACCGTTGGTCAATCGCTCAGGTGTACCATTTGGCAATTCTTTTTTATAAAGGAAGCCTGCAGCATTGAAAACCACCATCTTTCCGTCAGGAGCAGTGGCAAGTTGACGAATCATCTTTGAACTAAACTCCGGCGTAAATACTTGCTGCGGAAAATGTAAAGATTGCTGCACGGTTTGATTTGTGGTTACCTGGAAAGGTATTTCTGTAACTGCAAGGGAGCCAAGATCCAGCTTCTTAATTTTTCCTTTTGCATAGAAGATCAGGTTCCTAGAATCTGGCGTCCAGGCGAAGTTCGGGTAAACCCCGAAGATGGCCCAGGTTTCCTGCTGATCCTTGCTCAGATCATCAAAGACTTGCGACTCTTCGCCGGTCTGAAGATTCTGCACAAATAGGGTAGACTTCAAACGAACCCTTCGTACGAAGGCCATCATCTTACCATCGGGTGATATCTGCGGTCGTGCAGAGCCACCTTGTTGTTTGATCAGGTCTGTCGTTCTTCCGGTGTTCAGATCAAGTTGTTTAATGGCGTAAATAGTGCCGTTTGGATCTTTACTGTATTCGAAGGTGGGACCAGGAGTTACGTCTTCACTGTAGTACAGGAATTTTCCATTAGGCGCAATGTTGGGCTCTCCGGAATCCTGCTGATCATTTTTTCTTTCGGTCAGTCGTACGCCATCACCGCCGTTAATGTTGTACATCCACATCTCGCCGGCACCGAGGGAGCGCGTACCGGTGAAATGTTTACGCGCTACAATATATTCGCTGTTTGGCATCCAGGTCGCATTATTCAACAACCTGAAATTTTCTTTGGTGATCTGACGTTTGTTCGAACCGTCACGGTTCATGATCCAGATGTTGTCAGCACCGGATTTATCACTTGTATAGGAAATGTATGCTCCATTAGGGCTGAATCGCGGTTGCACATCAAAAGCAGTGCCTCCGCTCAGCAACTTAGCGGTACCGCCAGAGATGGGCATGATATAGATGTCGCCTAGAATATCGAACACGATTTCTTTCCCGTCCGGGCTTACATCCAGGTTCATCCAGGTTCCTTCGTCGGTATTGAGGGTAAAGTTTTTGGTGGTTCCCCGGAACTTTTCAATGTCCCATTTGGGAGCCTCTTTTTTGTCCTGCGAAAATGCAGGCTGGGTAGCGGCTAGGATTAAAACACTTAGTAAAGTCTTACGCATATTTTAAAATGGATTTATGAGCAGGCAATTTAATAATATCGGATCGTTTTTATAGTTTTGATCGGGACCTTTATGAATAAAACCGAGCTTTTAAAGCAATATTGGGGTTTTGACACCTTCAGACCTTTACAGGAAGATATTATAGACGCTGTTTTAAATGGGCAGGATACCCTGGCACTATTACCAACCGGTGGCGGCAAGTCACTTTGTTTTCAGCTGCCAGCATTATTGAAAGCCGGAATCTGTATTGTCGTTTCGCCCCTGATCGCCCTTATGAAAGATCAGGTTGAAAATCTAAAAGCTAAGGGTATCCAGGCGGTCGCCATTTACGCCGGTATGGGTAAAAGGGAAATCGACATTCTACTTGATAACTGTATATACGGCAACATCAAATTCCTGTACCTCTCACCAGAGCGGCTACTTTCTCCCTTGGTGAAAGAACGGCTGTCCTACATGAAAGTGAACTTATTCGCGATAGATGAAGCGCATTGCATATCACAATGGGGATATGACTTCCGGCCGCCATACATGTTGCTTAAAGACCTGCGGGACATTCACCCGGAGGTGCCCATGATCGCGCTTACCGCCACGGCAACTAAATTTGTAAGACAAGACATCAGTGACAAGCTTGAACTAAAAGACCCACAGATTTTTGTTAAAAGTTTCGCACGTAGAAACCTGAGTTACGTGGTGATGGATCTGGAGGATAAGTATGGTAAACTGATTGACATCCTAAAAAATGTGAAGGGCAGCGGATTAATTTACGTACGCAATCGGCGAGAAACAACCGAGGTGGCGCTGTTCTTACAACGGAATAATATCGCGGCCGACTTCTACCATGCCGGACTGGAGAAAGCGGAGCGCAGTAAAAAGCAGGAGGCTTGGAAACAAAACAAGATCAGGGTTATGGTTGCTACAAATGCTTTCGGTATGGGGATCGACAAACCTGATGTTCGGTTTGTGGTACATTTAGACTTGCCGGAAAGTTTAGAAGCCTACTATCAGGAAGCTGGCCGTGCAGGAAGAGACGAGCATAAGGCTTTTGCGGTGCTGCTTGCGAATAGATCAGACCAACTTGCACTAAAAGCAAAATACCAGGATAGCTATCCAACTGTAGAGGACATCAAAAAAACCTACCATTACCTGGGTAGTTACTACCAACTCGCGTATGGAGCAGGGCAGGGGATCAGCTTTCCTTTTGACCTTGCAGATTTTTGCAAGCGCTTTAACCTGGGTGTGCTCAAAACGATTGCAGCGCTTAAATTTTTGGAACATGATGGTTATCTGACCCTCTCGGAGAACATTTTTCTTCAATCCAGGTTGATGTTTATACAAGGCCATGAAGATGTGTATCGCTTTCAGATTGAAAATGCCGGTTACGACCCGCTGATTAAAACGGTATTGAGAGCCTATGGTGGATCTTTCGACCAGTACGTAAAGGTTGATGAGAATGAAATCGCCGGTCGTTTGAAAATTTCCTTTCAAACGGTGATTGGTATGCTGCGTAAACTTGAAGAGCAGGAAATCATATCCTATCTTCCACAAACGGATAAGCCTCAGTTGCAGTTTGTGGTACCCAGGCTAGATCAGCTGCACATGGATATCGATGTAAAATACATCGCACTGCGGAAAAAGATTCAGGAAGACCAGGTCGCGGCGGTATTAGCCTATACCGCTAATCCGGTTTGCAGAAGCATACAGCTCCTGACGTATTTTGATGAACCCGCTTCTGCTAAATGCGGCTTATGCGATATCTGTGTGGCCGAAAAAAAACAACAGGATGCGGATGAACTGGAAGAAAAAATAGCTTTTGAAATTGCAACTTTGCTACAATCTGATCCACATACTTTAGACGAGCTGCTGTTGGCGGTGAAATCTGGTACAGAACAGGAAAGACTGACTCAGATACGCCTGCTTTTAGATACAGGTAAGATCAAAACAGATGGTAAAAACTATTACTTATAACCATACTGCAAAATTTGTTGTTAATTGAAGAGAAACATAAACTGAAAATAATGATTAAACAAGTTTTCCAAAGACATGGACTAAGTCTGATCCTTGTAGCAGGGATTGCCATAACAGGATGTTCTACAAAATGCATTGAGGATTCCGGGAACCATATTGTAAAAGATGTTACGGTTAAGCCTTTTGATGAAATTGACATCAGCGGACCAGTAAAGTTGGTTTTGGTGCAGGATAGTTCATTTAAGGTTTCTATTTCTGCCGACTCAAGTATTATCGATAAGATCAAAACCAGCGTGAGCAGTGAGAAGTTCAAAATCTCGCTAGATCCAATGCAATATTGTGGCGGTGATTCTATTGTCGTTCATGCTGGTATAGGTGCTTTAAAAGAACTTAAAGCTGCGGGGGCAAGTAAAGTATACAGTGAAGGCCCGCTCCATCTTGGCGATGTTAACCTTGACTTGGCTGGAGCCACCGAGCTGAATTTAAATCTGTTCGCGGGTAAGGTAAAGACCAGCAGTGATGGTGCTGCCCGGCTAACACTGAGTGGGCAGGCAAGGGTGCATGAACTCGAAAGTAGGGGTGTACTCGAACTGAATGCCTTTGATTTTGTTGTGGCCGAATATGATATTGATATCCAGGGCACCGGCAAGTCAAACATAAATGTGCTGAATGATCTGGATGTTAAAACCTCTGGTTCAAGTTCCATCTACTATAAAGGAAGTCCGAAGAAGGTTTCAGATAAAAAATCTGGCACCTCAAAACTGGAAAAGGTAAACTAAGTGGAAATTAAGAACAACAAAAAGGTTATCCGGGCATGGGCGATGTTCGATTGGGCGAACTCTGCATATAATCTCGTTATCACCTCAACAATTTTTCCGGCCTACTATACCGCGATTACCACTACAGCTAACCATGGAGATAAGGTTTCCTTTTTCGGCTGGGAGTTTGTGAATACTGCGTTGAGTAATTATGCGCTGGCATTTGCTTACCTGATCATCGTATTGCTTTCACCTGTATTAAGCTCCATTGCTGATTATCGGGGCAATAAAAAAATCTACATGCAGCTATTTACATGGCTTGGTGCCATCTCTTGCTGTATGTTGTTCTTTTTCAAGCTGGAAACCCTTGAAATCGGGGTGATCTGTTTTGCCTTAGCGGCCATCGGGTATGCAGGCGGGTTTGTGTTTTATAATTCCTATTTACCGGAAATTGCAAGTGAGGATCAGCAGGATGCGGTAAGTGCAAAAGGCTTTTCTTTTGGATATATCGGAAGTGTAATCTTGCAGTTGATCTGCCTTGTGTTTGTGCTTAAACCGGAGTGGTTCGGCATTTCCGATGCCACCTTTCCGCCGCGACTTTCTTTCTTGCTGGTTGGATTGTGGTGGCTTGTTTTTGCACAGATCCCCTTTTCTGTACTTCCAAAAGGCAGTCCTAACTTCCGGGCCGAGGTACATCAAAAGGTTTCAAGTGGTTTTGCCGAGCTGGGTGAAGTCTGGGCGCAGTTGAAGGAGATGAAGGAACTTAAATCTTTTCTGCTCGCCTTTTTCTTCTACTCCATGGGGGTACAAACGACCATGCTTGCTGCCGCAGGATTTGGGGCCAAGGTCCTGCAATTACCCACCTCCAGTTTGATCATCACCATTTTAATTATACAACTTGTCGCCATTGCGGGTGCCAACCTGATGTCGCGATTATCACGAACCTACGGCAACGTGCAGGTCCTGCTCTTTGTCGTTATCGTTTGGATAGGCATCTGTATTTCCGCCTATTTTGTTCATACCCTGAACAGTTTTTATTTGCTTGCAGCGGTAGTAGGGCTGGTGATGGGCGGGATTCAATCGTTGTCACGATCCACTTACTCCAAGTTCCTTCCAGAAAATACGCCCGATACCGCATCTTTTTTCAGCTTTTATGACGTTACAGAAAAGCTGGCTATTGTTGCCGGGCTAGCCTGTTTCGCATATATTGAGGAGCTCACCGGCAGCATGCGCAATTCAATTATTGCGCTTACCCTGTTTTTTGCCCTGGGTATGGTATTTTTGCTATCCCTTAAAAAGGCCTCACGACAATTAAATACAAAATGAAAGTAGAACTGTTTATACCTTGTTTTATAGACCAATTATATCCGGAAACCGCATTTAATACGGTTAAGTTACTGGAGAAAGCAGGGTGTGAAGTGCACTATAATGCCAATCAAACCTGTTGTGGTCAGCCAGCTTATAATGCCGGTTATTGGGAGGAAGCCAAGGTAATTGGTAATAAATTCTTAAATGACTTCTCCGACAACAGGTATATTGTTTCGCCTTCGGCATCCTGTGTAGGAATGGTAAAATCGGGCTATAATGATCTTTTTACCAATTCGAATGTTCATAATCGCTGCCGTAGCATGCAGAGCAACATCTTCGAATTGTCTGACTTCCTCGTAAACGTTTTAAAGAAGGACTATTTCGGTGCAGAGCTTGGCGGACGGGCCGTTTACCATGACTCCTGCAGCGGCTTGCGGGAATGTAAGATTAAGGACGAGCCTCGACAACTGTTATCCAAGGTAATTGGTCTGGAGATGGTAGAGATGCGCGATACCGATATGTGCTGCGGCTTTGGAGGTACCTTCTCTGTTAAGTTTGATTCCATTTCGTCAGCAATGGCGGAACAGAAGGTAAACAATGCCTTGGAACAAGATGCCGACTACATCATTTCAACCGATCATTCCTGCCTTTTACACCTTAAAGGATATATTGAAAAAAACAATATTCCGCTAAAAACAATGCACTTAGCAGATGTGCTTGCCAACGGCTGGCTAGAAAGCACGGAATATTAAGATATTTAGATGTTTGTAAAAGCTCCGGTCAACAACCGGAGCTTTTTTTGGCATAAATGATTTTACGCTCATTAAGGGGAGTAGTAAAAAGATAGGACACTGGCTGGTAGTCATACAGGGCTCAAACAGGGCTCATACGGGGCTCACACAGGGCCTTGACAGGGCTAAATGCCTGGTAAAGGCCCTGTGTGAGCCTGATAAACAGCTTGCTCATGGCTGCTTAATGTAAAAGTTGCTTTCCAGTTTTTGATTTTCTGTATTGGTTGAGGAGATATTAAATATTAGTCTAACTTTGCGATAAGATCACGGCGTAGGTGATTTATTTTATAAATTTTAAACTTTAAAATCATAGTTGTAGATGATTAACATTACACTTCCGGACGGTTCTGTCCGGTCTTTCGAAAGCGGTGTTACCGCTCATCAAATTGCCCTTTCAATTTCTGAAGGTTTGGCAAGAAACGTTTTAGCAGCAGAAGTAAATGGCGAGGTATGGGATGCTTCCCGCCCGATAGAGACAGATGCTGCGGTAAAGCTTTTGACCTGGAACGACAATGCAGGAAAATCAACTTTCTGGCATTCATCGGCACACTTAATGGCAGAGGCGCTTGAAGCACTTTATCCAGGGACAAAGTTTGGTATCGGTCCTGCAATTGAAACAGGCTTCTATTATGATGTGGATTTTGGCGACAGAGAATTCTCCTCTGACGACTTTAAAGCGATTGAAAGCAAAATTCTGGAGCTTGCCAAGCAAAAAGAAGTTTTCGAGCGTACCGCAGTCTCCAAAG
Source organism: Pedobacter sp. (assembly GCA_038918115.1). Lineage (GTDB taxonomy): Bacteria > Bacteroidota > Bacteroidia > Sphingobacteriales > Sphingobacteriaceae > Pedobacter. The sequence goes on along the minus strand of JBCLAL010000002.1, from coordinate 468,678 downwards.
CTGACGCGATCAGCTATTTCAAAGAAAAGGGTGATGAATACAAGCTCGACCTTTTAGAAGGATTGGAAGATGGTAAGATTACCTTTTATAAGCAAGGTGCATTTACCGATCTTTGCCGTGGTCCACACATTCCACATACCGGCTTCATTAAGGCTGTAAAGCTAATGAACGTTGCAGGTGCCTACTGGCGTGGTGATGAAACCAAAAAGCAGCTTACAAGGATCTACGGGGTAACTTATCCAAAGCAGAGTGAATTGACCGAGTATCTTCATATGATTGAAGAGGCTAAGAAGCGTGATCACCGTAAACTGGGTAAAGAATTAGAGCTGTTTGCTTTCTCGGAGAAAGTAGGCGCTGGTTTACCCTTATGGCTTCCAAAAGGGACTGCATTACGTGAACGTCTGGTTCAGTTCTTAACTAAAGCACAATCAAAGTCTGGATATGAGCAGGTAATTACCCCGCATATCGGACACAAAAATCTATACATCACTTCTGGTCACTGGGATAAATATGGAAAGGATGCTTTCCAGTCTATTAAGACCCCACAGGAAGGCGAGGAGTTCTTGCTTAAACCAATGAACTGTCCGCACCATTGCGAGATCTATAAAGTAAAACCACGTTCATATAAAGATCTTCCTTTACGTTTTGCAGAGTTTGGTACCGTATACCGTTATGAACAAAGCGGAGAGCTTCATGGTTTAACCAGGGTTAGGGGATTTACTCAAGATGATGCCCACCTGTTTTGTCGCCCTGATCAGGTAAAAGAGGAGTTTAAGAAGGTAATTGACCTTGTACTTTACGTTTTTAAATCATTAGGCTTTAACGATTATATTGCTCAGGTATCCTTGAGAGATCCGGAGAATAAAGGAAAGTACATCGGTTCTGATGAGAACTGGCGTTTAGCGGAGTCTGCAATCATTGAAGCTGCTGAAGAGAAAGGCTTACCAACGGTAGTTGAGTATGGTGAGGCTGCATTCTATGGTCCGAAACTGGACTTTATGGTTAAAGATGCATTAGGCAGGAAATGGCAATTGGGAACCATTCAGGTGGATTACAATTTACCAGAGCGCTTTGAACTGGAATATACTGGTAGTGACAATCAGAAACACAGGCCGGTTATGATCCACCGTGCACCATTCGGATCATTGGAAAGATTTGTTGCGGTATTGATCGAGCACTGTGCAGGGAATTTCCCGCTTTGGTTGTCTCCAGAGCAATTTATCATTCTTCCTATTTCAGAAAAATATGAAGATTATGCGAAAAAAGTTTTAGATGAGCTAAATAATTCGGATATTCGCGGATTGATTGATTTTCGTGATGAAAAGATCGGAAGAAAGATCAGAGATGCTGAGGTTAAAAAGTTGCCTTATATGCTGATCATCGGTGAAAAAGAAATGGCCGAGGGTAAGCTTGCAGTAAGGAAACATGGCGCCGGAGATTTGGGCGAGATGACCATTCAGGAATTTAGTGAACTATTAGTAAAAGAAATAACAATTTAAACAAGATACACATTTGGCATTAGGCAGACCAGGATTTAATAGGGGACCACGTCCTCCTTTTAAGAAAAAAGAAGCAGAACATAATATTAATCAGTATATCAGAGCACAGGAGGTTAGATTAGCTGGAGATAATGTTGAACCAGGGATTTATCCTTTGTCAAAAGCTTTGGCCTTAGCTGATGAATTAGAGCTGGATCTTGTGGAGATATCTCCAAATGCAGTACCTCCTGTATGCAGGATTATTGATTACAGCAAGTTTGTTTATGAGCAAAAGAAAAAGCAGAAGGAGATTAAATCCAATGCTAAGCAAACTGTAATTAAGGAGATTCGTTTCGGACCTAACACGAATGACCATGACTTTCAGTTCAAACTGAAACATGCCATTAGTTTCCTTGAAAACGGCGAGAAGGTACGTGCATACGTTCACTTCAAAGGAAGAGCAATTGTTTACAAGGAGCAAGGTGAGATTCTTTTGCTTAAGTTTGCACAAGCTTTGGAAGATATCGGTAAAGTGGAATTGCTACCTAAATTAGAAGGTAAGCGTATGTTCTTAACACTGGCGCCGAAAGTTGCTAAGAAATAATATAATTAACATAAATAATAAACAGGTTATGCCAAAAATGAAGACCAATTCCAGTGCTAAAAAGCGTTTCTCGCTTACTGGAACAGGTAAAATCGCAAGAAAGAATGCATTCAAAAGCCACATCTTAACCAAGATGTCAACTAAGCGTAAGCGCAATCTAAGCCACACCAGCATGGTTTCGGCAGCAGATATGGGCAACGTAAAAAGAATGCTTGCAATCGGTAAATAATTAATTTTTCTAACCAGGTACCCGGTAGTAAGTTTGCTGAAAAACGCAACACCGCTTATCAAAACACAACACAACTATGCCACGTTCGGTAAACGCAGTAGCTTCGAGAAGAAGAAGGAAAAAAGTCCTAAATATGGCCAAAGGCTATTGGGGATCAAGAAGTAAAGTATTCACAATCGCTAAAAATACGGTTGAAAAAGGTTTGCAATATGCTTACCGTGACCGTAAGGTTAAGAAAAGAGAATTCCGTGGATTATGGATTCAGCGTATTAATGCTGGTGCTCGTCAACACGGTATTTCATACTCTCAATTGATCGGTAAATTAGCGACTAAAAATATCGGTTTAAACCGTAAAGTATTAGCTGATTTAGCAATGAATCACCCCGAAGCTTTCAAAGCTGTTATTGATGCAGTAAAATAGTTTCCAGCTATTACATAAAAAAAGGGAGCAATTTGCTCCCTTTTTTTATGTCCTATGGTTTAGTTATTCTGTGTGGTGGTTACCGGAGTTTTCTCGCCATTCATTGGTGTTCTGCGATCTTTTCGATCTTTCATTCTTGCTCTACCTTCCGCTTTCAAGGCTTCATATTTGGTTTTTTGCTCGGGAGTTAGAATTTTTACAAGCTTGTCATCGTTCTCTTTCATCTCGTCCCTACGGGCTTCTGCCATCTTACCTGCTTCTTCCTTACGTTTACTCCGCAAGTCTTGTTGTTTCTTTGCCTTCTCAAGTTCAAGGTTGTAAACCTCTGTTCTTTGTTTATCCGTTAAAGCTAACTTTTCTTTTAGACGGTCTGCATACCGTTCCGCTCTTTGTTCAGGACTGATTGGTCCTCTTTCAGGACGTTGTGCGTAACTGGCTGTAAATGCACTTACTGCTATTGCCAATGTGAAAATGATCTTTTTCATATGCTTATTGTTTTAATGAATAGATCATAAGTCACCTTTGAAGTTTAATGCGCAAGTGTTAAATAAATGTTAACGTCGGGATTAATTGGTTTTGTTGAGGTTCTGCAAGGAGCGTTGCATCTGTGCCATCATCTGCGTTAAGGTTTCAATCGATGGATCTGCGGTTGCTTCGGGCAGGCTGGTTGTGAAGTAGGCTTTTGCTTTCCAGATCTCCAGGATGTCTTCTGAAGGAATTGCATAAGGCTCATACATTTTATTGTCTGATAATAATTTCAGTTCCTTATTCTCTTTAAACTTATTCGCTACACGTTTATAAACAACACCTTCGTTTTTACTGATGATGATGTACGTCTCTCCTGGTTTAATCTCAGCCCAGTTCTCCAGATATTCTCCAACCACAATACTCCCAGGCTGAATGGGTAGCATCGAATCACCAACAATTTCGAAGCCACGGAATGTTCCTTGTTTTAAGGCAGGTAGGGGAAGTTGGAACTTCGGGAGATCCTTGATGTACTCCGGATCTGCGAAGCCGTTCAAATAGCCGGCACTGGCCTTCACCGGAACCAGTTCAATGTTCTCATTGTCGTCTTTATCTACTGAAATGCTAAGTACCCGCAGGTTGGCACCTTGTGATTTTGACTTTGGTTTCCACTTATCATTGATTATTTCATTAATAAACTCGTCTATTGTGAATTCATAGAAATCTGCTATTTTCTTTAGCAAATCATACTTAGGTTCTGCCCGGTCTTCTTCATAGGCACCCACAAGCGATCTTTTAATCCCCAATGCATCAGCGAATTGCTGTTGTGTAAGGCCTTTTTTCTTTCTTAAGTATTTCAGATTGGACGAGATATTCGACATAAAATAAAATTTTATAAAATGTTTGTTTATACTAAAATAGTTAGTATTATTGTACCAATAAAGTTAGTAATATTTATTTGTTTAGCAAAGAGGTATACTAATTTAATTAGTTGTAACCGATAACCCTAAAAAGATGAAGAAATTTGTTTACATCGTGACCGACCGGAACAGAACCAGTTTACATGTTGGTATGAGTTCAGACCTGATCAAGACATTGGATTTTTACAAGACCATGCCGAGCCTGTTTTTCGACAGTGCTATGCAGCTTACAAGACTGGTTTATTTTGAGGAGTTTAAGACGGAAGAGCAGGCGCTTAGCCGGTTTAAAGTATTAAGTCGTTTTACGAGAATGCAGAAGGAGCGGCTGGTAAGATCATGTAATCCGGACTGGATTGACCTTACCATTGGGTTGGACTTTGAGCATATCATGGTGAATAAACCCATAAACAACCAGGTAAAATTGACTCTGGGGATGCTATCATAAAAAATGCGAATCCCGGATGAGATTCGCATTTCCTGAAACCGTCTGGTTTGATTACCAGCCTGGGGCAAAGGTTAGTCCAAAAACACCTGCTTTAACATCTTTCCGTTGGAAAGGGAAAGCGTAATATGGCTCAAGGATAAATGCACCAAACATATTTAACCGCAGTGAAATGCCGGCACTTAAAGCTGGTACGCGTTCTTTAGGTCTGCCGTTTTCGAGCAACTCAGCACTGGGCTGGCCCTTAAAGGAAATTGTTGAATATTCATCCCATGCCAAGCCTGCATCAAAGAACAGGTTGAGGTCAGAGATCAGGAACCTTGATGGGATCTGCGCCAACTGTTTAGGTCCGGTAAATGGCAGTCGCATCTCGAAGTTAAACACGGCCATTTTGCTGCCTGAAAGTTGGTTGATATCAAAAGTACCTACTTGTGCATTGTTACTGTTATAGAAGGAATTTGCTTCATAACCTCTGATCAGATATGGATAGCCCACATACAGCGGGTAAAGGTTTTCACCATCCGCACCAAGACGCATATATGAAAAGGCTCTGACCGCAAAAGTGATCGGCTTTATTCTTTTATACTTTCTAAGATCTATATTCACTGCACTGAATTGGTAGTCGCCGAAGTATTGTTCACCGGAGATCCTATAGCGGAATCCATCAAGTGGTGCAGCCAGTCCGAAGATTGAATTGTCACCAACGAAGCCTGCATTTAATTGGAAGATGCTGAATGCTTTTAGACTCACACCGAGTTCCTTGCTTGCTTGTTCTGTTGGAATATGTTTACGGTCAGATCCAAGGTAACCACCAACATAGCCGTCTAAGTTTTGGTAGTAATTGCTCCATCGGTCCACACGATAACTGTATCTTGATACCGCCGTTCCTGCTTCAAAGCGGTGAACTTTGCTGAAAGGGTAGGCGGCAAATAGTTGTGCCTGATTTTCAAAGGTCCTGATGATGTTTGTTCGCTCGTTATATACAGGTAAGGTAGTATTGGGATCGTCTGTAGGTAATTCTTCAAGGCCAATGTCACGGAATCCTGTGATGTATGGAATATGTGAAAGTGCAAATCCCCAATTAATGCGGTTTGCCTGATTGATGTATCCGGCCAAGCCACCGAAATCCTGAACCTCTCCATTTATAGATACGTTAGCTACAATCTGGTTGCGACCCAGAATATCGCTGAACATACCCACAATACCGCCCTGTACGCCTGTTCCAAATCTGCTGGTGGAAACACCAACCCCGCTATTCGCGAGGTAATCTAAACGGAATTTAGGTTTATATGGAATAATTTGTAGGGAGTCTTGCTTGACTTGCTCGTAGTTGCTGAAGTTCTGGAGGTTGTTGTTTACTGCTGTTACTCCGGTATTTTCAAAAGGTGGTAATATTGCCGCATTGAAGTTGACGTCTGCTGGATCTACCGATTTTGTATTAAAGTTTGCGAGCGTGGCATTATAAAGGGTATATCGTTGTGCACGGTAGTAGCTGTAAATAATATCGTCATTTCTCGAAACCGATATGGCCGGGGAAAATTCGGTGATTCCACTGATTCCAGTGAAATAGTCAGTGAGCTGGTTAAGTGCCTGGGATTCCAGATTGTACTCATAGAGGTTCCTGAATCCATCGCGATTAGATAGAAAGAAAATACGCTTACTGTCACCTGAAAACACAGCATTCAGATTGTTTGCGCCTTCGAATACCGGGATGTTCCTGATGCTTTTATTTTGCAGATCAAGGAGCGATAGATTCAGCGGATAAGTCGCTTCATTAGTGCCTTTTGCAACAGCAGCACGGTCGGAAGAAAATACCAGATACTTGCCATCCGGAGAGAAGTTTGGCGCATAGTCTGAGTAAGCATCGTTTGTAAGTTGCTCCACTTTCTTCGTATCCAGGTTATAAGCAAAGATATCACCCTGACCTTCTACCATTCCGGAGAAAGCGATCGTTTTTCCATCAGGAGACCAGGTTAGGTTTCCAAATTGTTCAACCTGACCCATTCCGGTTTGCAGGATGGTTTTACCATTACTGACGTCTATAATCATCAACTGATTACGTCCTTTGCTAAAGATGCTAAAAGCAAAACGTTTACTATCTGGCGACCAGGCACCAGCGGATTCAAGGAAGTTGAAGTCGTCGATGTGTGAATTTGATACCTGGCTGCTGAGCTTACGAAGAACCTTACCTGTTTTGGCATCAGCCAGAAACAAATCAATACCAAAGAGATCCTTCTCAGAAAGGAAGGAGAGATATTTACCGTCGGGGCTAATCGCAGGAGCAACGTTCATGTTTCCACCGTTCTTGTTATCGACGATCTTGGTTCCTCGAATTTTGACCTGGCTGCTGTCGGTCTTAAGCATCGGGCGGTAATGTGCTTCTATAGCTTGTTTCCAAAGTCCGGATAGCGCTTTATCATCAAACCCAATTGTAAAGCGGAGTGCGTTTTCATATCCATACTTTGCAGTATTCTTTAACAGAGGAACAATCGTACTATCCCCGTATGTAGATCCTACAAAAGTCCAAAATGCCTGTCCGTAACGGTATGGAAAGTACCTGTTGGAATTTGTGAGATCCTTCAAAGAAGGAATGTCACGGTTTAACAGGGCATCTCTCATCCACATGGAGGTGAAAGCATCTTTTTTACCGATAGACATATACTCTGCCATACCTTCAACCATCCACAGGGGTACCTGACTTACATTTTCAAGACTCAGCGAGTCTGTTTCAAGCAAGGTATGGTATTGAAAAGCGTGAACAAGTTCGTGCCCGAGTACGTGTCGTGTCTGGTTGTTTAGCTCCATGACCGGCATGATGACCCTGTTCTTAAGGGCTTCGGTCACACCACCCGTACCGATTCCAATCTCACCATTAAGCGCGGTGGTTTGCTGGAAGTCCGGGTGGTTATTATATAGTATAATCGGGTTCTTCTTCTGAAATGTATCCAGGAAAATAGACTGGTGCATTTTGTACCAGGTTTCTGCATCCTGTGCATATTTCCTGACGAAGTTCTCGTTTTTTAGATAGTAATAGATCTCAAAATGAGGAGTTTGAAGCACCTTGAAATCCTCATTTTTATATCGGACGCGGTTCTGTCCAAAGCTTTGTGCTTTAACGCCGCTTGAACCAGCAACCGTAATTATGACTGCCGCCGTGGCAATCTTTAAGAAAGTACCTGTTTTTCTCATACATGCTCAAAGGTTATGTATCTCCGTTAGATTTCTTTTTTGCGTCTTTTTCTTCCTGACGCTTCTTGCGTCGCAGTTCCCGCTCTTCTTTTCTTGTTAAAGCTACTTCAGTAGCCTGAGCTCCTTGCTGGGTAGCATCATTTGTTTTCTTTGCCTCCACTTTGGGCTCCTCTACCTGTTCAATAATTGGTTCTGAATTAAGACTTGTATCCATATCCGCTGAATCGAGTACTATGGAATCGGTAGCTGTTGTATCTGGTACATACCGTGGTGTTGGACAGTTGTAAGTTCTGGTTATCTCTACCGTAGGTTTTGGAAACTGACCGAAGGTATATCCTGAATTCGGGTCTTTGTAAACCTTCTCCATGAACTTAGCAAATATCGGTAATGCTGTGCGTGATCCTTCTCCGGTTTCGCCGTTCTTAAAGTGCGCGGTTCTTTCGTCGCAACCTACCCATACACCAGTAACCAGGTCTTTTGTGATCCCCATATACCAGGCGTCGACGTAGTCTGAGGACGTTCCTGTCTTACCACCAATCTGGTTATTCTTTTTCCAAAGATCCCATTCCCATAAGGCTTGTGAAGTACCACCTGGTTCTTCCATACCGCCCCTGAACATGTACAGCATCAGCCAGGCGATTTCTTCTGAAAGCACTCGCTTTGTCTTTGGCTTAAAGTCTTCGATGAGATTATCATCAAGATCAGTGATTTTCTCAATCAGGATTGGGTCTGTTTTAACGCCCTTGTTCAGGAAGGTTCCATAAGCCCGAACCATCTCGTAAACGCTAACATCATTCGGACCTAGACTAACAGAAGGTACAGACTGCAGGGGACTTTCTATTCCACATTCGTGCGCCCATTTTACCACGTTATCCCAGCCTACATCCTGTGTTACCTGTGCTGTGATGGTATTTACTGATCTTGCCATAGCTAAGCGCAGTGACATGGACTGGTAAGTTGTGCCCCAACTTGCATTGCGTGGCTCCCATGTTTCTTTTTTACCCTTATCATCATAGGTGATCTTTACAGGTTTGTCGACATAGGTATCGCAAGGATTCATCCCACTTTCCAATGCAGCCAGGTAGGCGAAAGGCTTGAAAGTTGATCCAGCCTGGCGCTTAGCTTGATTTACGTGGTCATACTTGAAAAAACGATGATTTATACCACCAACCCACACCTTGATTTTGCCGCTGAAGGGATCCAGGGTCATCATGCCCGTATTCAGGATCTTTCCATAGTAACGAATGGAGTCAATTGTGGAAAACAGGGTATCTCTAGTGCCATTCCAGGAGAATACCTTCATTTTCTTCTTTTTGTTAAAGTATGCGGTAACGGAATCTGGCTGGTTTGGAAATTTTTTTTGAAGCAGGGTATAGATCTTTAGGTTGCGCATTGCCCGATCAGGATAGTCGACCTTTTTCTTTTCCGAGTCATACCAGGGATCTTCCTTTCCCCAAACGTTGTAAAACCGCTTTTGAAGGATCTTCATATGGTCTGCAACCGCTTCTTCAGCGTATTGCTGCAGGCGGGAGTCTATAGTGGTGTAGATCTTAAGTCCGTCCTCGTAAAGGTCATAGTCGTTATCGGCGCACCATTTCTCCAGATACTTTGCAACTGCAGTTCTAAGGTAAGAGTCACCGTCGCTGCTTTCTTCCATGTCTCCTGCTTTCAGCAAAATCGGTGTCTCTTTGAAAGTGCTGAATTCTGCAGCTGTTATGTAGTTGTATTTCGCCATTTGGGCAAGCGCTACATTTCGACGATGAAGTGCATTTTTTGGATTACGAAGAGGGTTGTATAACGTTGTACCCTTTAGCATGCCTACCAGCATCGCCGATTCAGGAACGGTCAGGTCGCTGGTCTCACGATCAAAATAGGTGCGGGCAGCAGTCTTAATACCGTATGCATTATTACCAAAGGATACGGTATTGAGGTACATGGTGATGATGTCGTTTTTAGTGTAGTTTGACTCCAGTTTAACGGCGGTCATCCATTCTTTAAGCTTGGAAACGATTGTTCTAACCAGTGGAATCTTACCTGTAAAGCCCTGTGATTTGTTGTATCGTGTGCGGTAAAGGTTTTTTGCAAGTTGCTGAGTGATTGTGCTCCCACCACGTTTATCTCCAGTGGCGGTTGAAATGCTGCTTGACAATAAGGAGCGGAAATCTATGCCCATGTGGTCATAAAATCTTACATCTTCCGTAGCAATTAGCGCATTAATGACGCTTGGTGCAATCTCTTTGAAATCTACAGGCGTGCGATTCTCCTTGAAGTACCTGCCGATTAATTTCCCGTCGGCAGTATAAAGCTCGGACCCTACACGTTGTGTTGGTGATTTTATGTCAGTATAAGAAGGTGAGTATCCAAATAGCCAAAGAAAGTTGAGTTGCAGGGCACAGAAGAAGATGATAACAGCAAAAAGAAATATAAGCGTATAGCGAATAAATTTATTCCCGATTTCTCTAAACATAGATTTTAAGGTCAGTAAAAGATAGTACTAGGTTTATATATGGATGCAAATAACGCATATAATTTAGTAAAATTTTAAGGAAGAACTAAATAATAGCTACGTGGGCGGGGGGTACAGGCTTTTTTAACATATTCAGGTATAAAGCCGGAAATTCTTATCCGTATAATTTGTCTGACTACAGATTCCATACCTTTGCCGCAACTCAATGTGGAAGCATTGATGTAAAACTAAGGAATGAAGAATAAGAGAACTTTAAAGATAGTTGCGGCAACCTGTCTGTTGAATTTTGGTGCAATTTTAAGTGTTGTAGGCCAGGAAGCGAAAGATCTGGACGAGGTTGTTATCATGGCCACGAAGAACGATCAGAAACAAAGCCAGACAGGCAAAGTAGTTAACATAATTACCAGGGAAGAACTTGACAGAAGTGCAGGGAAGACGTTACCGGAGCTTTTAGCGGAACAGGCGGGTGTGGTAATTGGTGCTGCTACCAGCAACCAGGGCCTGAATAAGGGACTTTTTATCCGTGGTGCAGGAAGTGCTTATGCGGTGGTGCTTATTGACGGGATCCCGGTAGCAAATCCTTCTGGTGCAGGTTCGGCTTTTGATTTAAGGATGTTCGGAATTGATCAAATACATCATATAGAAATTATAAAAGGTGGGCAGTCAACGATATATGGCTCGGATGCTGTTGCTGGGGTAATAAATATTATTACAAAAAAGGGTGTTGGGGAGCGGAGTAGTGTCTTTGGGAATGTGACTGCAGGTTCTTACAGCACCTATAAGGGAACGGTAGGGATAAACAGCAGTATTTCTGGATTTTCCTACAATATTGGCTATACCCAGGGAAAAACAGCCGGTATCTCTGAGGCTGCCGATACCCTCGCTGGGGATGACAGGTTTGAGAAAGATGGTAATCGCACTGCGGCATTAAACGCTAATTTTTCTTTGCAGGCATCTAAGGCATTAACGATTAATCCCTTCTTCCGCTACTTCTATGGAAGGTACGACTTTGATGAAGGGCCGTTTTTAGACAACGCGGATAATCGATATAAAACCAAGCATTACAATGCCGGATTTAATACAAAGTATGAGTTTGGGACCGGAAAGCTGAATTTAAATTACAGTTATGAGACCACCTGGAATGACACTAAAAATCAATACGGTATAAGCCAGTCTGAAGGCAAGATGAAGCTTGTTGACCTATACTATAGTCAGCAACTTGGCACCTCATTTACATTACTCGCGGGCCTTGATAACCGCTCAACAAGACTTGAAGGAAGCTATCGTGCAAGTTCAAATCTTTTTAGTAGCTATGTGTCCTTGTTTATGCATGATTTGGGCTGGTTTAACCTGGAAGCCGGAGGGCGGTATAACCACCATCAGGAATACGGAGATAATTATACTTACAGCATTACGCCCTCCGCAGACCTCACGAAGCACCTTAAAGTGTTCGGTACAATCTCAACGAACTTCAAATCGCCAACATTAGACATGCTGTTTGGATTATACGGAGCAAATTTAAGCCTTAAGCCAGAGCGCTCTAAAAACTATGAAGCGGGATTTAACTTGAAGTCTACAGATGGGAACCTTAGCTTACGATTAAGTAGCTTTTACAGGGACCTCAGCGACGCGATCATCTATGGGAATATGGGTTACACGAATCAGCTTAGCCAGATGGCTAAAGGCTTTGAACTGGAACCTCGTATTAAATACAAGCGCTTTAGTGCCAATGGATTCTACGCTTATGTTGAAGGTACAGAATTCAATTTTGTAAATAATCAAGTAGAACACACGTTGTTTAGACGCCCCAAACATTCCTTTGGATTGAACTTAGGTTTGCAGGTAACGGACAATCTATTCTTAAGCAGCAACTTCAGGTACCTTGGAAAGCGGTCGGATGGTGATTTCGACTTCAACAATCCACGGGTGGTGACCATGCCTGCATTCAGTTTGGTTGATGTATATGGTGAGTACCGGTTGCCTAAATCGCAGCTCAGATTATTTCTAGACCTTAAAAATCTGTTGAATAAACGGTACATGGAATATTATGGATACCGGGCTATGGGAACAAACCTGAATGCAGGGCTTGCTTTTAATTTCAGATAAATTTATAAATTTGTATAAACAACAATTAATCATGGCAGATATCAAATTCAATCCGCGTACACTTATATTAGTCCTTTTTATAGTCTTAATGGGTTTATCCAGAGTGTTACTTCCAATGCTAGGCGACGTTTGGACTTTAGCAAACTATTCCGCAGTAGGTGCAATCGCATTGTTTGGAGGTGCTTATTTCAGCAATAACCTTAAATCCTTCACTTTTCCTATTTTCACTTTGTTTCTTGGCGATGCGCTATTATCCTTAACGGTTTATAAATCATATAACCAAGGCGTGTTATATGAAGGCTGGTACTGGGTATATGGTGCTTTTGCGCTGATGGTGCTTGCTGGAAAGTTAATTATGAAAAAGGTTACCATTAGAAGCTTTTTAGCGGCCTCGTTTGCAGCTGTTTTCATTCACTGGATTGTTACCGACTTTGGTATTTGGTATGGTTCTGCATTCTATCCTCAAACTTTAGCTGAGTTTTGGATTGTACTTGTAAAAGCCATTCCTTTCGAATTGCGCTTGCTTGGTGCAACCCTTGGTTATGGTGCGGTAATGTTTGGATTGTTTGAACGCCTCACAATAAAATTCCCAGGATTAGCAATGAAGCGTTCTACCTCGACAGTAGTTGCTTAATAACGCATAAAATATTTAGAGCCCTTCCTGGAATACAGGAGGGGCTTTCTTTTTGAACGTTAAATATCAGAGATGAAAAAGAAGCTTGTGGTACTTACCGGTGCAGGTATTAGCGCCGAGAGTGGACTTAGAACCTTCCGCGATTCGGATGGTTTGTGGGAGGGATACAACATTATGGAAGTTGCCACCCCGGAAGCCTGGCAAAGCAATCCGGTTATTGTTCAGCAGTTCTATAATGAGCGGCGAAAACAGGTGCTTGAGGCTCAGCCGAATGCTGCTCATTTGGGATTGGTAGCATTGGAGAAGAAGTATGATGTTCAGATTGTTACGCAAAATGTTGACGATCTACATGAACGTGCGGGTTCGAGGCATGTGTTGCACCTTCACGGCGTAATCACGCGTTCGCAATCCTCCTTAAATCCAAATCTTACATATCCAATAAGTGGATGGGAAATAAAGATGGGGGATTACTGTGAGCTGGGTTCTCAATTGCGGCCCCATGTGGTTTGGTTCGGCGAGGATGTTCCCATGATTTCTGCTGCAGCTGAACTATGTGCATCTGCCGATCTCTTTGTGCTTATTGGTACTTCCCTGGCAGTGTATCCAGCTGCTGGATTAATCGACTTTGTTCCCCAACAGACCACGAAGTATATCATAGACCCCAAAACACCGAATGTAAGCGCCTATAAGGATGTGATTTATATTGAGGAGAGTGCAGTGGCCGGCGTTAGTACTTTGTTGAACTTGTTAGCGGGGGCTTAATGCTCATGTAGCAGTTGCTCTTCTATCGCGGTACCAGCGCTTTGTACAAATACTTCGTCCAAAATTAACTCGAGCCGGTCAGGGTCACTATTCTGTACATAAAACGGTAAATCTCCCGCCTGTAAATCCGAAGTAGGTATCAATGTCCAATTTCCATTATCCTTTTTTAAACCTGCCAGAATAGCTGCATAGTAGATAATTTTGAAAATTCCGGCATCTTCAGGTAAGACCGTGAGACTTACAGTTTGCTCTTGTAGTTTAAGCTTGATATTAAATGGTTCCATGATGAGATAACCATTCTTGTTATATTTTGTTTACCCAAGGGGGCCTAAGAAATTTTCGGTATTTAAACAATCCTATAGAACATCTGTTAATATGGTTAAAATATCAACCTATGGAAAATACTGAAAACTCAAGAGACAGTTCGAACAATACACAACCGACAGATGAGCATATCAAGACCTTAAAAGGGCATGAGGCATTAGATAAGTTGAAATCAATTGCCACTAAAGCGGAAAATTGCTTCTTCTGTACAAATATTAAAACAGGCGTTCCTTTATCTATCCGCCCGATGAATGTTTTAGAAGTTGATGAGGAAGGTAATCTTTGGTTTATGAGCTTCAAGGATAGTACAAAAAATAAGGAAATTTCCAGCGATCCGTTTACGCACGTCCTCTTCCAGGAAAATACAAATTCTGGTTTCTTGAACGTTTATGGGATTACAGAAATCAGCACCGACCAAGCTAAGATTGATCAATTATGGAAGCCGTTACTAAAAGCCTGGTTTCAAGGTGGAAAGGATGATCCTAACATCAGCCTGCTAAAGGTTGTACCAACAAATGTATACTACTGGGACAATAAACATGGTGATGTTGTCGCGTTTGCGAAGATGGCAGCCTCTGTAATTACTGGAAAAACAATGGATGACTCTGTTGAAGGAAATCTTGACTTCTAAATTTCGGTAAAATACTAATCATCAAGGCACATGGTACCGTGATTCGGTTACCAGTGCCTTGTTTGTTTTTAACATATATACTACCTTGCATTATGCATCCTCTACTGAGTCGTTACATTAGTACAAGACAAAGAAGTGTTGAAATCTGTTCGGGACTAGAAAAGGAGGACTATGTGGTGCAACCGGTGGTTGACGTGAGTCCACCTAAATGGCATCTCGGACATACCACCTGGTTCTTTGAGTACTTTATTCTCCTGCCCAACATACCCGGCTACAAAGTCTATCATCCGGAATATCAATTTGTATTTAATAGTTATTATGAATCCTTAGGTGCGCGGGTGATCAGAACCGATCGCGGCAATTTGAGCCGGCCTACCGTTGATGAAGTGTATTTATACCGTAAGTACGTTGACGACGCGGTGTATTCCTATCTGCAGGAGTCTCCACTTGGAGCGATAGATGCTCTTGTTGAACTTGGTATCAATCACGAGGAACAGCACCAGGAGTTATTATGCTACGATATCAAGTATATACTTGGTCACAACCCGCTTTTTCCCGCTTACAAACAACATAATATAGATCAGGGCATAGCCTGTGGTTCGGAAGGCTGGCAGTCCGTTAAGGCTGGGGTGTATGAAATTGGCTATACTGGTAAGGATTTTCATTTTGACAATGAACAGAACAAACACCGTGTATTTATTGAGGACTGTTCGATAGCACTGAACTTAGTTTCCAATGCGCAATACCTGGAGTTTATGGAGGATGGGGGTTATGAAAAATTCCAATTCTGGCATGCAGAGGGCTGGGAATGGGTTAAAGAACACAATGTCCGCGCACCACTCTACTGGCACAAAATTGATGATCAATGGCATCAGTATCAACTAAGTGGCCTTCAACAGTTGCAGGCAGATGAGGCTGTGATGCACGTCTCCTTTTTCGAAGCGTATGCCTTTGCGCAGTGGAAAGGCATGCGCTTACCAACTGAGTTTGAATGGGAAGTGGCCGCGGCTAATCTGGACTGGGGAAAGCTATGGGAGTGGACATCGAGTGCATACCTGCCATATCCGGGGTATAAAAGTGTGCCCGGTCCCATTGGAGAATACAATGGTAAGTTTATGGTGAATCAACATGTACTACGTGGGGCATCTGTGGCAACCGCCCCATGTCATAGCCGACCTACATACAGAAACTTTTTTCATCCGGATCTTCGCTGGATGTTTAGCGGCATTAGACTAGCAAAATGAATGAACAATTCTTAAATGATGTGATAGGAGGGCTGCGTACTACGCCTAAGGAACTCTATTCGAAATATTTTTACGATCAAGCGGGTGATGCGCTCTTTCAGCAGATCATGCAATCGCCGGAATACTACTTAACAAAATTTGAGTTTGAGATTTTTGAACAACGTTCGGGAGCGATCGCTTCGCTGCTCAGGAAACGTATATCACAGTTTGACTTGCTTGAACTTGGTGCAGGAGATGCGTCTAAAAGCAGCTTTCTGCTGAAGGCGCTCATTGAACAAGAGGCTAATTTCAGATACATGCCGATAGATATATCTTCTTCGATGATCGATTACCTTGAAGATACGTTACCTGATCAGATCCCTGGTTTGGAAGTTCATGGTCTGCAGGGCGAATACTTTCCGATGCTTGCACACGTAAAACAAATCTCAAAAAGGCCAAAGGTGGTTCTCTTTCTGGGCAGTAACATCGGCAATTTCGAAAGGGATGAAGCATTAGATTTTTGTAAGGGGCTACATGCTACACTAAATCCGGGCGACTTGCTGTTAATGGGCTTTGATCTCAAAAAGAATCCCCACACCATCTTTCATGCATATAATGACCATACCGGATATACTAAGGCCTTCAATCTAAATTTGCTTACACGCATTAATAATGAATTAGATGCAGATTTTGACCTGACAAACTTCGAACACTACAATAGCTATGATCCGTTTAGCGGCGCCTGCAGAAGTTATTTGGTAAGCCTAAAGGCACAACAAGTGCGTATTGCTGGCGAGTACTTCGATTTTCTTGAAAACGAAATTATAAAAATGGAAATATCACAGAAATATTCTGTGGAAGAAATTCGTGAGATGGGAAATCAGACTAACTTTGATGTTGTGGAAACCTTTTTCGACTCAAAGCAATGGTTTCTGGATATTCTATGGCAGGTAATCTGAAAACATCGCTTGATGCTGATATCATAATATGTGGTGCCGGACTTTCCGGTTTGAGTCTTACTTACCGGGCCCTTAAGGCCGGCATCTGGGATGGCTCAACTATTATTCTGATTGATCAATGCCTGGCCAAGGCTAATGATAAAACATGGTCTTTCTGGAAGAAGGAAAGAGGACCCTTTGATCACCTTATCCAAAATTCCTGGTCACGATTGCATGTCTTTTCAAATGATGGAGAGGAAATTCCACTAGACGCTGGTCCTTATACATACAACACCATTCGAAGTATTGACTTCTATAAATACGTGCTTGACTTTCTGGTTAAACAGCCGAACGTACAAATTATCGAATCTTCCGTAGAATCTGTAACGGCTACTGATGTGAGTTGCAAGGTAGAAACTGTAACCCATAGCATTACAGCGCGTTATGTTTTCAATTCCATTTATGAGCGACCCAAGGACCTAAGCGGGTCGCAGTATTTTCTCCAACACTTTAAAGGTATTACCATCAAGTCACCTGAAATCGCTATGGAAGCAGATAGTTGTTTCTTGATGGACTACAGAACAGGTCAAGAAAATGGTACTACATTTTTCTATACGTTACCATTTGCTTCCGATGAACTCTTTGTTGAGTATACGCTGTTTTCAAAGCAACTTCTTCCAATGGAGGATTACGACACGGCAATTGCTACATACGTAAGAGATGTGTTAAAGTTATCGACGTATAGCGTTATTCACAGTGAATTTGGGGTAATCCCAATGACCGACTTCCGCTTCCGGCGAAATAGAGGTAGAATTATAAATATTGGAACGATAGGAGGAGATACCAGAGGAGCATCAGGATACACATTTACAAATGTTCAAAAAACTATTTCCCGCATAATAGATAATTGGAAGCCTGATCAAAGGTCATTGTCAATTGTTGAACCCATAAATGCCAAACACCAGTTGTTTGATTCGATATTGCTTAATGTATTAGATGAGGATGTTTATCCTGGCCACAGAATCTTTCGGGACCTATTTAAGAATACCAAGGCAAGCACCATTTTCCGGTTTTTAGACGGAGACACTACGATTCGCGAGGACCTCAAGATTATACTTAGTTTGAAGCCCTGGCCTTTTGTAAGGGGATTCGCGAAGGTTATTAAATACCGATTTGGTCTATAAACAAGAAAAGCCGCATAAAGCGGCTTTTCTTGTTTATAATGGGATGTGCTTAGAACAATGTAAATTCTACACGTCTGTTTTTCTGACGTCCTTCAGCAGTCGCGTTTGAGGCAATTGGCTGATTTGGACCATATCCAGTGGCTTCAACTCTTGAAGCGTTTGCACCTTTAGATACCAGATAAGCCTTTACTGACTCTGCACGATCTTTTGAAAGTTTTAGATTCAGCGCCATTGATCCAGTGTTATCTGTATGTCCAGCAAGTTTTAAGCTGAAGTTTTTCTCAACTAACAAGGCTGCAACTCTATCCAACGTTGTGAATGAAGTTGAACGGATGGTTGCCTTACCAAGGTCAAATTCCAGGTTTTTAATTGCTTCGTCAACAACTTTGCGGTCAGCTTCGGTAATAACCACACGCTCCCTTACTACTTGAGCCGGTGCTTTAAGTGGACATCCTGATCCATCTACAACAGTACCAGCGGCCGTACCAGCGCATTTATCATACTTGTTTGCTACGCCATCATTATCATCATCAGCAAGGTCTTGCATTAAAGCTTCTCTGTCTCTTGCAGCATTTTGTTCTTGTGTAGATAATGCTCTTCTAAGTTCTGCACTTTCTGCTTCAGAAGCTTCTCTAAGGGCAGCAACTGGATTGTAGTTTGCTAACTGAGGTGCACCTTTTTTACCAAGAGCAATCTCGATACCTGCATGTGCATAGGAGAAATTATCATTTCTATTTCCAGCTACATAACCGTCGAAGTTATCATCTTTTACAAAGTTAACTTTGTATCCCAAATCCAGGTTTACAGCTTTTGACAAACCAAATTTAATACCTGCACCAACTGGTACGAACCAATCTTCAGTGTAGCCTTTTCCACCACCAGGCACATTGGTTGTCTCTGCATTAGATGACATGTAACCAATACCACCAGTCAGGTACGGAGATATAACACTGCGTTTGTGATTCATACTCAGGTTTGCGATCGTGAAGTTACCGCTAACACTTGCAGCCCACTCTACGTGCGACTTGAATCTTGAATCGGCAAACTCGCTACCTGTATTGACCGTGGTTGATGGTGTGGTTGCTCTTAACCCTTCGACGTTACCAGCTAAAAAGTCAGCCTGGATTCCAAACGAAGGAATAATTTGCTTTTTAATGTAACCGCCATATCCCCAGTTCTCAGTTGGTGTACTGAAGTCATTGTTTTTACCACGGAATATGGTATGTGGCGTAAGCAAACCACCGTTTAAGCCAATTGACCAGGTACGGAAATCCTTTTTTGAAAATCTATCGGTAGTCTCAGGTGTAGTCTCCTGTGCGAATAATCCGGATGATAATCCTACTAAGGATAATATCATAGCCGATTTTGTAATTTTTGAATTCATGTTTTAACAGTTAGATGTTTATTGAAATCTTTACTGTCCTGGTATATGTAATAACCCTGCCAAAAAAATCATAACTATTTCCATAATTTTAAAGCATTACGGTTCAATGGGTTACTCTATTATTTTGAAAAAAGACCGGTTTTGCGGGTCAGCTATTGGCATTCCTTTAGGTGTATAAATTTTAGTACAAACATTAAAATAATTTTGATTTGTCAATAAAAATTATTATCAATAAAGCTATAAACTATATGTCTTACCTTTCTCTGCAATGGTAACGTTATAACCAGAAGTAGAAAGTACATCTTTTAATTGCACCATGCTTTTTGATTCCCCATGAACCAGAAAGATATTCTGCAGTTCGTCGCTTTTCTGCGTAAGTGCTGTATTTACTAAGTCTTGATGATCCCCATGACCGCTTAGCAGATCGGTTTGTTTTATTGTAGCATATACCATGAGATCACGGCCTCTTAGACGTACGATAGGATCACCACGCAGCAGGCGATTCCCTAAAGTGCCCGGAGCACAATAGCCAATGAAAAGAATTGTGCAATAATAATTTTGAATATTATGAAAAAGGTGATCTTGAATACGGCCACCTTCTAACATGCCCGCAGATGAAATAATTATACATGGTTCATGATAATTGGATATGGTGACACTTTCCTTTTTATCCGTGACATACGACAAGGATTCAAATTCGAATTCATCACCCTGGGTGTTGTAGAAATCCCTCGCTTCATCATTAACAAGGTGATGATGTTTCCGGTAGATGTCGGTAGCGAAATTTGCCATTGGACTATCGACAAAGATTTGGACTTTAGGAAGTAAGCCTTTGCTGAAGATTTTGTTAAGTGAATAAACTAAGGCTTGCGTTCTCCCGATACTGAATGCAGGAATGATCAATCTACCAGGATGCTTGATGCACGATTCCCGGATGGTTTCCACGAGTTTATCTTCGAGTGAGCTGTCGGCGGAATGTAACCGACCCCCGTAAGTTGATTCCATCACGAGGTAATCTACCGGTGGTAGTGGTTCCGGATCAACTAATACAGGATAATTTTTTCTGCCGATGTCGCCTGTAAATGCTATACGCTTTGTCCTGCCGACTTCATTAATCTCAATTATTGCCGCAGCGGCACCTAGAAGATGGCCCATGGGAATGAAGGTTAATGAAGCATTTTCATGAAATTTAAATGATTTATTGAAGCCGATGGTAATGAACCGATCTATCGTATCATTTACATGCTTATGCAGATATAATGGCGGAGGACCAGAAGAATGTTGTTTACGTCCACGGCCGCGGGGACTTTTCTTTTTCTGCTTAGCCACAAAAATATTTACCGCATCCATCAGTAATAAAGCCGTAAGATCGGCCGTTGCTGCAGTACACAGCACCTGACCTTGAAATCCAAGCCTTATTAAGGTTGGAAGGTTACCAGTATGGTCGATATGTGCATGAGTAAGTATTACGAGGTTGATTGTAGCGGGATCAAATGGGAAATTTTGATTTTCTTCCTGAAAGGTATCTTTTTCATAATCAAGTCCACAATCTATCAGGACTTTATAATTGTTGAACTCTAAAAGGTGCATGCTGCCGGTAACTTGTTCGGCAGCACCCCAGACGGTTAATTCCATAAATTAGGTTTTTCAGCAATGCTGTATTATTAACATAACGTATTCAAGCACAACTTAGCTTAAATAGAAATGTAAGGCTTTCTATTAAACAAAAAAGGGTATGCTTGCGCAAACCCTTTAAGATCTTGGATGTGTTTAACAGGTTATAGTACTGTTACATTGGCGGCTTCAGGGCCTTTTTTTCCTTCGTTCAATTCAAACTCAACTTCGTCACCTTCAGTTAATTCTCTGAAAGCGTCACCAGCGATTGCTGAAAAATGCACGAAAATGTCTTTTCCACCTTGTTCCGGTGTAATAAAACCAAAGCCTTTTGCTGAATTAAACCATTTTACTTTTCCTGTTGTACGCATACTGTATTATCTATATTTCTGGTGAAAATATAGATTTGACATCAGTAATGCAAACCTAAGCCAGCAAAGATTGTTCTTTTAGCAAAATTGTTGATTATGGAAAAGCAAGATCCAAATAGAATAAACCAGCCAATGGGCACTGAAGGAGAAAGATTGATATCCGACAAACCTGAAGATATCTTGCACGATGAGCAGGATAATCTTGGACTGGATGCAGACAGATCTTCTGATAACCAGACACTATCCAGACGATATAATATTGATAATGATGTGATTTCTCACAACCCAGATGGAGAGGACGATATGAATGACTCAAGTGAAAACCATGGTACATCTCCACTGATGGAAAAATAGTTTAAGTTTGGCACTATATTTTCTATTGATCTATATACACACACAACAAAATTTAAGTTATGAAGAATTTAGTAGCAATTATGTTTATTGCCCTTGCCATGTCATCTTGTTCAAATAAGGAGAAGGAAGAGGCAGCGAAACACGCGGCGATCGCAGCTGTTAAAGACAGTATAAGATTAGATAGTTTCAAGCGAGCTGATGCAGAGAATAAGGCTAAACTCGCAGCACTTGAACAGAAGAAAGATGAAGAAGCTAAGCAACAGGCTGAGGAGAAACGCTTAATGATGTTAGCTGAAGAGCGCAGTGCAGCTGCAGCTCCGGCAGTTACGTCTCAAAACTCATCCACCACTACCACCACCACAACAAAAAAGAAGGGCTGGAGCTCAGCAGCTAAAGGTACCGCAATCGGTGCTGGTGCTGGTGCGATCGGAGGTGCGCTGATCGATAAGAAAAAAGGTCGTGGCGCAATCATCGGGGGCGTAGTTGGTGCTGGTACTGGATATATCATTGGACGAGACAAAGATAAAAAATCCGGCCGCGTGCAGTAGCCTGAGCTTCAAGCCACTCAAGAACTATCCACTTAGCCCGAACCATACAGCACTTGTTGTATGGTTCGGGCTTTTTTTTTCGCAAAAATTCTCAAAATGAGTAGTTATGTAATAAAATTGAATTATTTTCGTATGTTCAAACCACACTAATTCTCGGTTGAACCATTTATCTCCCTACTGATGAAAAAACAAATTTTGATTGTTGATGATGAGATCACTATTCTAAAGCTATTGAATTTCGTGTTGTCACAAGACTATGAATTAGTGATTAAGACAAGTGGGGTGGAGGCAATTAGCTGGTTGGAAGAGGGTAATTCACCTGCACTCGTTATTTCAGATTTGGAAATGCCGTACTTTGATGGAAGTTCCTTTATTTATAATCTTAAGATAAGCGGATTTTACAGAGATACGCCGGTAATAATTTTATCAGGGGCCAGTAACTTGGATGAGAAAGTTGCAAACATGCCTTTTCAGCTGGATGCTTATGTCTCAAAACCCTTCAACCCAACTCAATTAAAAGAGGCCATTCTGAAAGTCTTCAATACATATGAACCAGCCGGTACCAAAAACTAATTCTGCTAACATGCATTCGATATCTGTCTGTGTCTTTGCAGACGTGTTCTCCGAGGAGCTCGACCAGCCCTTGGAAGCTTCATTCGTTGTTCATCATGAACACAGTCTGGAAGCTCTACAGCTATATATCGAGAACCAATCATTGTTTAATCTTCCTGATGTGATCCTGGTTCAAGTTGATGAATCTGGTGAGTGGATGAACTTTGTTCGTAAATTAAAGGCGAACACCCTGTTAAAGGGGCTTGTTATAGTTCTTTTATCTAAAAGCAACGACTTGAAACTTAGAACACAAGCTATGTCTCTGCGGGTGAATGATCTCTATGTGGCTCCACTCCCAGTAGATCACCTGATCGAAAGGATCGTGTTCCTGGTTAAGTTTAAGCTTATCAAACCTCAGCTTGCGGATCTCGCAAAGATTGATGTGAATTATAAAATGCCGATCATGAAACGTCTGTTTGACATCATGGCATCAGGTATGATTCTGATCTTGATATCCCCGTTGTTGTTAATTGTGGCAATCATCCTCGCATTTGAGTCTAAAGGGCCTATCATTTTTAAAAGTAAGCGGGTTGGAACCGGGTATCAGGTTTTTGATTTCTATAAGTTCCGTTCCATGCGACAGGGTGCAAGTGACGAGTTGAAAAACTTTAGTGCACTTAATCAGTATGGCAAATCTGAGTCGGGGCCAACTACTTTTGTGAAATTGAAGAATGATCCACGAATAACAAAGTTCGGGGGATTGATCCGAAAATACAGTATTGATGAGCTTCCACAGCTTGTAAACGTGTTAAAAGGTGATATGTCTTTAGTGGGTAACCGCCCGCTTCCATTGTACGAGGCCGAGATGCTGACATCAAATGAGTGGACCATGCGTTTCCTTGGGCCTGCAGGTTTGACCGGTCTGTGGCAAGTAAGCCGTCGGGGTAAAGCGGATATGTCTGAACGGGAGCGTAAAGAGCTTGACAACTTTTATGCAACGAACTATTCTTTTTGGTTAGATATTAAAATTCTTTTCAGCACCTTTTCTGCACTTAAGCAAAGCGAGAAAGTATAACATAAAGCTTTAGGCGTTAAGCATCCAATGATCATCAATAATGAAAAAATCCCCGGCAGCTAGTTGCTTCGGGGATTTTTCATTATCGAAGAATGTTCATGAGTAACACCTGTAGTTGAAGGAATCTAATCTCCACAAGTCTGACGGGTGATATTTACACCATTCAAAATCACATCGAACTCTGTGCGGCGATTTAGCTGCTGGTCTGCTTCAGAGCAAGGTATACCTTCAAAACATCTGTTTACGAGCCTTGTTTTACCATAGTATTCTATACTAATCCTTGATGGGGAGATACCTTTTGACACCAGGTAGGCTTTTGCGGAGGCACCGCGCTGCAGCGACAGTCTTCGGTTATATTGCTCAGAGGCTCTGCTGTCTGTATGACTCGAGGTGATAATTGTTATCTCGGGATGTCGCCTCATTAGTTCTGCTAGACTATTTAATGCAGGTATTGCATCTGCTCTAACAGCATATTTGTCTAGATCATAATAGATGTTTTCTACAGCAAAAACCTTCTTTAGCGAATCACAATTATTCAGTACGAACTGCTGTGAATCTTCAGTAGATTTTAAGTAGATGTCCTTTTTGATAATTGAATCTTTGACGATGCCTTCTGAACTCACATAGCTTATCTTATTAATGTAGCCGATCTTTTGTGCAGTAAGTTCATAGTCTGTTTCGGGTGGAAGTACCTTATTAAACGCACCATTCACATCTGTGCGCAAAGTATCTGTCCCATCGAGGTTCCTCATCAGTATTCTGGTGTTCCTTAATGGAAGTTTTGTTGCCGCATCAAATACAATTCCCTGAAGTGTTATCAATTGCTGATTACGATTGAACTTATATATGTCATCACCACCGCGACGGTTTGAACTGAAGAAACCAGACTTTCCATCATCACTCATTACAAGACTGAAGTCATCTGTAGAGCCATTAATGGGTCGACCAAGGTTCACAGGTTCTCCAACTCCCTTCATCTCTTTAAGCATTATCTGGAAGATATCTAATCCACCAAAACCTGTGTGGCCATTCGACGCGAAAAATAATCTATTTTCATCATCCAGATAGGGGAACATCTCGTCGCCTTCTGTATTAATCTTTTTTCCCAGGTTCACTGGTCGCGTCCAAGGGCCTTTACCTGACCTTACGCTATAGTAGAGGTCTGTGCCGCCATATCCTCCGGGCATGTCAGAGGCAAAGATTAAAATATTTCCCTGTTTATTAAGTGCTGGATGTCCAGTTGAATACTCATTGCTATTGTAGGGGAATTCTGAAATTTTCCTAAGATTCTTGCCACTAGCCGTATAAAGCTTCAGTTTGATGATCCCTTCAGTGCTTTTCTGTACGACGCCTTGATTATAGTTGTTTCTCGTGAAGATTATGGATCCGTCAGGAAAAACCGCAGCTGCACCATTGTGATACTTGCTGTTTACCTTTCCAGGCAACAGGGAGGAAATATTATCAAGTGCGAAGGCATCAGTGACAAGGGAGCGCTCATTGTTGTACTGACCAAGCGTTTTCGTGTCATTGCTGGTCTGCGCCGTGAAATCATCATTTTTCTTTTTGGTGTTAGCAGCATCTAAACTGTTGATTGAATCGGGATTTAAAACTTTAATTGCATTCAAATCGGGTACTGCATATAGGCTGGTAAATGGACTATTATCCCATTCGAAAACGCGCTTCAGTATTCTTCCAGACTGGCGATTGCTACTGAAAATTAATCCATCATTATAGAAAATGGGGGCGTATTCACTTCCGGCGGTGTTTAAATTGGTATATCCAACATTCCAGATACCTGCTTTTCTGTCTAGCTTTTTTCCAGCCTGTGCCAGGTTTGCTGCACGTTTGTCATTTGGAATGAGTGTAAGATATCGCCTGTACCAGCTTTCAGATCGTTCATACTGTTCGTCTATCGCAAGTTGCGACGCATAATTCAAGGCCCAGTCTGGTTTAAGTACAGGTTGTTTGCTTAGTTCTTCAAACCAACTTAATGCCTGTTTGTAGTTGTTTGTGAATTTATAACTATAGGCGAGCATCTCGATTACTTTTACATTGGTCGAGTCTGCCTTAACGACTTTTTGCAAGCGGTCAATAGCTGCCGCGTATTTAAATGCATTGTAATCGGCCGTTGCCTTCTTGAGTTCTGCATTGACGGGAACCTGAGCCTGAACCAGATTTGCCGGACCAAATATTAAAAGAAGGAGGCTGAAGCGTATAAGTAGCTGAATTTTCATGGATCAGTTCTAGAAATATCTTGGGGTGATTATTCGGCCTTTTTCAAAACCAAATTCGTAACGAAGCATAATTTCGTGGCTTCCTGAGTTGAAATTCTGAAGTCGGGTCACACTTCTGTCGTAACTATAACCCAGTCGGATTTGTGGAGTTGCCTGGATCTCGATTAAAGCGGTGACATCAGCACTTGTACGATACTGCAGTCC
The DNA here is from genome assembly GCA_038918115.1 of Pedobacter sp. Classification (GTDB taxonomy): domain Bacteria; phylum Bacteroidota; class Bacteroidia; order Sphingobacteriales; family Sphingobacteriaceae; genus Pedobacter. The sequence goes on along the minus strand of JBCLAL010000002.1, from coordinate 442,325 downwards.
GACTCCAAGAACGTCTTTGATCCAGAGCGTGCCGTTGATATCACCTTCAATCGGAGCACCTTTAACATACTTAATCAGAAAGGATGGTTTCAGGTTCAGGTCAGTACCTACTGGAAACACGTAACCGGAAGCCAGAAAAACATGCACAGCTTGTTTGCCTGAAAGGGGCTCGCCATCACCCTGCTCAGATAGACGGTTAGGAACAAGATTCTGAGCAGATAATCCCAGGTAAAAACGATCACTACTATAATACGCACCTGTACCAAAGTTGAACAAAGTCTTATTTACGTTATTTGAGAATGCCGGATCATAGCCCGGGGCAGAGCCGAGTTCTACACTAGTTAGGTTTGCTTTGTACTGATTTACATCACCCTGTAAACCAAAGCTCAAGGTTCCACGATCTAAAGGGATACGATAAGCAAGGCTGATTGCAGCCGCATTGGTTTGTGTCACGCCAAGCTTATCTGTGAGCAACTGCAGGCCAACGCCCAAGCGTTTGTCCATGAAAGGTGCATCAATTGTAAATGTTCCAGTTTTCGGTGCACCTTCGATACCTGTCCACTGGCTTCTCACTAGCGCTGTGGCAGAAACAACATTCCGGCTCCCAGCGTATCCGGGATTAAGCGCTAGCGTGTTGAACATGTACTGCGTGAACATTGCATTCTGCTGCGCCATAGCACCTGTAGCAGGTATCAGGAGCAGGAGAAAAGTAAAGTATTTTTGTATTTTCATTATCTGTTAATGGTAATGTATCCTACGTATTTATCTTTATTATCGGCTATTACAATGTAATAGTAAGTCCCTACAGGGACTTGATCCCCGATATGAATACCTTCAGTTGTGGTGCCGTTCCAGTCATTTTTGTAATCCTTATTCCGGTAAATTCGGTTTCCCCATCGATTGTAGATTTCGAGTAGTATCTGCCGACCGTTAGTATTTTCAATTACAAACTGGTCATTGATGCCGTCGTTGTTTGGTGAAAAACCCTTTGGAATAAACAGTGGATTTTTGATCAGCGTAACCGGTGTAGGATCAGCTGGACTTACATCTCCAATTACCAATGGATCTGGGTTAAGGCCATCGGTAGAGACGTCGTTAGTGATCGATCCATCACCCGCTGAGAGACCTTCAGCAACTGCCGAGTTGTTAAACGTGCCGCCACTTTCAAGAAGGCCGACATTTAGTTCCAGTGTTAGTTGTTCTTTACTTAATGCCGGAAGGGTACTAGTGGTGAGTAGCAAGTTTTTATCACTGAGCCCATCGAAAGCAGGGTTCGAATATAAGCTGCCCGATGTGTTTAATCTGTTAACTACAACTTTGCAGTTTGGAAACGTTTTGGATAGATCATCAGTCAGCGTCAATTTTTCAATGGCGGTATTACCGATGTTCACCAAGGTAAACTGGTAGATGATGTTGTAAGTACCATCTAAGTTCTTTGTGCTTGATACCAGACTTTTTGCCAAACCAATTTTTGCAGGTTTCAAGATAGTTATTGTTACTGTTCCAGGCTTTGTAGAAACATTCCCATTTGCATCAGTAAGGTCGTAGGTGAAAGTGTCGATACCTGTATAATCCAGGTCGGGGGTATAAACGGGCAATCCAGATCCCGGGTCTATTGTGACCCTACCGTGGTCAGGTTGTTTTACAATCCGTACTGTTCCACCTTGAGGGATGGGAACAATAATTGTCTGTGGTCGCCCTGCAATGCCGTTAACGTTAATATCAGGAGCAATTATCGGTACCGTGGTATTGTTTTGAACAGTGACGACCGCAGTAGCAACATTGGATTCCAAACCATCCAAATTCTTCACCGTGTAAGTGAAAACATCCTGACCAAAGTATCCTGGGTTAGGAATGTAGGTTACAATACCAGTAGTTGGATTTATTGTTAAAGTTCCATTAGCGGGTTCGCTTTTAATTACAATACTTCGCAGGTTGATTGCTGCTGTACCTGCTCCCTGTGAGTCGTTAACCAGAATTGGTACCAAGACTGGTGTATTGAAAGGAGTTGTTACGGCATCATTATTTGCCACCGGCGGATTTATAATGGTTAACTGCACATCATCTGAAACTGAACAACCACCGGGGGTAGTCACGGTCCAACGGAATACATACACGCCACTTGAATGGTTGAGTAATCTGGAATTGTAGAGCGTTGGATCAGCAAAAGTGGCGGTGGATGGTCCTGAAACCTGCGTCCATTTTCCAGCATTTGTTTCAGGATTACTGCCCTCCAGGAACGGATTTCCAGCAGTAGACAAGTTGATATTCCGATCGAGACCAGCAGATACTGCAGCCGGCTTGGGAAGGTAGTTAAAGGATATTGTTGCTGCATTCGACAGCAAACCTAAAGAATTACTGAAGCTGTAATTTGCTGTGGCTGTTCCTATGAAGCCTGCAACGGGTACGAACTGTACAATGCCCGCTGCATTAACTGTAAACTTGCCTTGGTTCACGATCGTATATTCCTTCTGAATGCCGGCTGTTGCGGGGTTAAGGTCAATCGACGCTTTGTCTATGGCAACTTCATCATTGTAACCACTGTCATTTTCGGTGATGTCGATCATACCATTTACACCTACACACAGGGTAGCCACATCACTGTTAGCAACTGGATTAGGGTTGTAAAGGTCAATTGATACGTTACGGATTTCATGAAAGTTCGTCTGGTCTCCTGTGGAGGAAGCGAAACCGTAACTTAGTAGCGGTGGTGCCTCGTCAGGGTAGTAATAGTTGCTTATTATTGTAGAGGTTACCTGAGGTGTACCACCTCTTGTTATGCGTACATTGATGTTGTAGCCACTAGTTGGATTCGGAACGAGTTCAATTAAAACCTTCCGGTAACCTGGCTGCTTCGGGTCTGATATTCTTCGAATTGGATCGCCTACCAGTGACACCCCCTTTGCTTCAGTCTGTTGGGTAACCAGAAATCTATAATTGTCTGGCATTAATGCTGCACCATCACCCTTTCCCCGAAGGGTAATTGAACCTGGAAGTTGAAGTGTTCCACCTTGACGTCCTTCATTCGGGTTTGAAAAATTGCCAAATTCATCAAGACCTACTGCAAGGTAACCCTTGCTTACACCTGGTGATACAGGATTAGTCGTTGTGATTTGCGCATATCCAAGCGAACCACCAAATCCCCCGATATTAAAAGGATTAGCAGTAGCATCAAATAAGAAAAAGCTGATACCATCTGCACCGTTACCTCCGTAGATACAATATTCAAATTCAACTTTAAGACCGTCTGTGGAAGGGAAGGTTGTTGTATTATAAACGTACCCTTTTTGATTAGTCGTCGCATTCGTAAGCCGTAGGTACCCGTCGCCATTGCGGTCGATTGCTGGTCCGCCAGTACTGGAACTCCCTGCTGCAGTAAGGAATGCTGATGGTGCACCTCCAAAAACTACACCTCTGGCCGTTGAGTTTTTGAAGCTTTCAACATACGGAAATTGTGCGAACACCTTAGTAGAAAGGAGTAGGAGTAATAGCGTTAAATAACGTAGCCGTTTTATCATAAAGTTCTTTAGGGAAAAGAGATGCTTTTTACAATTTTGAAGCCATAAGGTGAATAAGCGTTCCTTCTGCGATGAATTTCAAAGTTAAGTACTTTAGAACTACATTTTTAATTAAATTGCTTTGACCTATATAATTTTTTAACAATTTATCGCGTAAAATATTCCCAATAAGAAGAAAAATATTATACATCCATTCCCGATTGTGCACAGGAGACCTGTGCTATTCTTCTAAAAGTAGTACTTTTGGATAATAAACTTTACATCGGATGTTTGTGCCAATTTTTTTCATTTAAACAGCAGGAACCAATCCGCAACTTTTTAGAATAGAACATCTATATTCGCACTTTTACCATGTACCTATGAACAAAAGAAAGTCAGTTTTACTATCCCTAGTATTAATGTTGGCTATTTCCCCTTTCAGTACGATTAAAGCACAGGAAAGCGTATTATCTGAAGTCTCCTATCTGTATCTGAATAAACTTATTGCAACTGCGAAGGAAAACTACCCGCGGCTAAAGGTTTTTAGCAGTCAGGTGTCTGCAGCCAAAAATGATTTATCTACTGTAAAGGCTTCTTGGTTAGATCCTTTCTCCTTTCAGTACGTTACTCGCTCAAATGATCAGCCAAACACAAGTCCTGTAAATATCACTACTGCGGATGTAATTAACGGATATCAATTTGGCGTTGCCATCAACCCGGGCAGCTTGCTTCAGAAACCTAGTCAGGTAAAAAAAGCTAAAGAACAGGTCCGCATTGCCCAATTCAATCAGGAGGAATACAATCTCTCACTTGAAGCAGAAGTAAAGCGTAGATATTTCTTGTATTTGCAGTATAAAACCTCACTCTTACCGATCACTAACGCCTTTCTTGATGCTGAAAGTAACTTTAAGGCATTAAAATTGAAATATGAAAGGTCTGAGATCACATTTGAGCAATACAACACTGCTTCTATAGCTTTCAATCAGGCTACTCAGGCCAAGATTCAAGCAGAGGTGAATTTGTTAACCGCTAAGTCTGATTTGGAAGAACTTACTGTAAAGAAACTTGAGGAAATCAAATAATGGAAGAAGTAACGAAGTTTTTAGCGCTGCTTAGAAAGTTCCGGCTTGTACTTATAATCGTACCTGTAACAATAATCATCATCACCTTCTTTCTGGTTAGGAATATACCAAACTCCTATATCTCGCAGACTCAGATTGCTACAGGCATTGTAGACGAAACGAAGCAGAATCTAATAAATCAGTCTACCCCACAGGCACAACAAATTGTGCAGGAGTTTAGCAACCTGATGGCTGTGATGAGGCTAAAGAAGATTGTTGATAAGGTGTCCTACCAATTAGCACTTCATGAGCTTACTACTTCGAAGCCTTTCAGAACCAACAGTAAAGAATTCTCAGACCTAACGGCTGCAGAACGCCAAAAGGCAGTTTCTTTTTTTCAAAAAGTGTATGCAAACGGCAGGGCCTTGAACCTGTATAATGCGGAGGAAAACAAATACAATGATTTATTAAAATCTTTAAAGTACGACAGCGAATCATTAGATAAAAAGTTAAGCATTTTCCGTTCTGGAGACAGTGATTTTATCATCGTACAGTTTGAGTCTGAAGATCCTTTGCTTTCTGCTTATGTGGTAAACACCTTATCGAAGGAGTTTGTGACGTATTATACTGGCGTTGTTAAGAACAACCAGATCAACACAACTACCTTCCTCGGAAATCTGTTAAGTCAAAGGAGTGACACCCTGACCAGGCGAATTGCGGATCTACGAAATTACAAGATACATAACCGTGTATTAAATCTTGGGGAACAATCTAAACAGTTATATACCCGCATCATTGACTATGATGACAAAAAGCAGGAGGCTGTTCAGAATACCGCATCCTTTGCCGGTGCACTTAACGAGATCGACAGGAAGTTCAAGCCTGAAGAGAGACAATACCTTGAAGCGGCGCTTTCAAAGCTTAATTCAAAGATTGTATCGGGTAAGGAGGAGCTAAGTCGTTTGTACGATCTTTATTACAAGAACGATCTCGATGAAGGATATAAAAGGTCGATTGATTCAGTACAATCTAAACTCAATGAAGTAATTGCAAGATCTTCGGATGAATACATTAACAATCCGTTGAGCAGCAAGCTAGCCTTGGTACAAGAAAAAATTGGATTGGAGATTAAGCTTGATATTTCCAGATACAGCATCAACTCACTTGAAAGGGAACTGGCCTCCTTAAATAGGCAATTTGATGAGCTTGTGCCAAAAGAAGCTGATGTTCAGACATTGGAGATGAAAATCGACATTGCCACCAAAGAGTACCTCGATATTCTCGAAAAGTACAATCAAAGCAGCCTTGAATCCGGATTTCAGGTAAAGTTGAATATTGTTCAGATGGGTATGCCTGGTCTGGCCCAACCTTCTAAAAAAATGCTGCTTGTAATTCTAAGTGGCATTATCGGCTTTGTTTTTTGCCTGGTTGTACTATTTATTAGCTTCCTACTGGATAATAGCATTACTTCAGCCAGAACCCTTGCTGACAAATCTGGGGTGCCGGTATTAGGAACTGCAAGCAAACTCACGAGCCCAGCGCTCGACCTTGCAGGACTGTGGGCTAATGAACAGCGGAATATGTCGCCATTGCTGTTAACTTTCAAAGATCAGTTGAGATCGCTACGATTTGAGATAGAACAGGATTGGACAGACAAGATCCTGCTGGTAACAAGTATAGATAGCGGGGAAGGTAAGACTATGATGGCCTTAAGCCTGGCCTTCGCCTGGAAAATGACGAACAAACGCGTTCTGATCATCGACGGTAACTTCAACAAACCTGATCTGTCATCTTCCTCCCAAACAAAAGTGTATCTGGAAGATGTGTTCAGAAATGAGGTCGTCATGAACTTGAACTCTGGAGCTAGTACCATCGATGTCCTGTGTAATCGCGGCGAAAATACATCCCTGTTGGAAATCGCCAGCAAAGCAGAAATAACAGCTAAGCTGGAACAACTTAAGTCTTTATACGATGTTATTCTTATAGAGTCTTCTGCACTAAGTGAGACAGATCAAGCTAAAGAATGGCTGCTTTTTGCCAGCAATATCGTTCCAGTATTCAGTAGTGGACAGGTTATGACGCCAGCAAAACAGGCCTATGTGAATTATCTTAAACAGTCTGGACATTTACTTGGCTGGATATTCAACAAAGTGAGTGCAAATATATGATGGTAAACTTCGCTGAAGCCATTTGGGTCATTTTACAGGTTATCATTGGCTATAACCTCGTCTTGCCGTGTTTCCTTCTGGTACTATGGCTTATTTTCCGCAAGCGGTCAGCCAGGCTAGATAAACCAACAGCAAGTGAGCTTGATTTTGCTATTATAGTTACAGCATATCAGCATACCTCTATGCTTAATGGCGTGGTAAGTTCTATTTTAGCCATGAACTACCGTAACTTCCATGTCTATGTGGTAGCCGATAATTGTGGAGATGCAATATTAGAATTCAACGATCCCCGTGTTTCTGTATTGATACCACCAACTGTTTTAGCAAGCAACACAAAATCCCACTTGTTTGCGGTATCCAACTTTTTACGACCCCATCAATGTGTAACGATCATTGATAGTGATAATCTTGTTCATCCTGAATACCTGAGCTTTCTTAACGTTGAGTTTTCCAAAGGATACCTGGGAGTACAAGGGCTACGGGCGCCAAAAAATCTGAATACAACCATTGCCCGTCTGGACGCCGCAAGAGATATATACTACCATTTTTATGATGGTAAGGTTCTTTTTGAGGTTGGCTCTTCAGCAACACTCGCAGGTTCGGGGATGGCTTTCGATGCAAGCTTGTATGCTGAATTTTTGAATGACGTACATGTGGAAGGTGCTGGTTTCGACAAGGTACTTCAAGCATGGCTGGTCGGAAAAAATGTCCAAATAGCCTTCACTGAGCACGCTATCGTTTACGACGAAAAAACATCCAAGACCGAGCAACTGGTTCAACAACGAAGCAGATGGATCAATTCCTGGTTCAAATACACTAATCTTGGTCTTAAGATACTGGGCCATGGCATTAAGAAATTATCCTGGCATCTATTGATTTTCGGATTGGTGCTGTTAAGACCGCCATTATTTATATTCTTAGCTTTGTCTGTGCTGATGATGGTCATAAATCTTTTACTTGGGTTTTACATCAGCAGCATCTTATGGCTCTCTGGGTTAATTCTGTTCGTTGTGACCTTCTTTATTTCATTACTGATCAGTAAGGCGGATGAACGAATTATGGCGAGTTTAAGAAACATTCCGAAATTTATGTTCTACCAGTTTGTTTCGCTGTTGAATGTTAGACGAGCAAATAAAATCTCTGTCTCAACTAAACACGAACAGCAGGATACCACTTCCATTTAAAAGCTACAAAATGAGAGTAAATCCAAGGGACATAAAGAAAAGAAATGAGGAGCTGATACTGACGCTGCAACGAAAGCTGGCTATTACTTTCGTATTAGTCAGTTTGATCTTCTATTTTATCAAGATTCTCTTCTTATAATGTTGAAGCTGATGGAGTCATATGGAACGGAAAAGGGCAGGCTGCAGGCAATTTTCATTGGCGCGACCGTCTTAATGTTCCTGCTTGTTTTCGGCTTAACTTTTTCTATTTGGGGAGTTACGGCTTCCGTGATCATGGTGATGGTGCTACTCGTGCCTACGATTATATTTTGTATCATAAAGTATCCGAGTTTCGGGGTGGGATTCTACCTCTTTCTGGCCTATATAATCATGTTTGTATTAGGTTTTGGGATCAACTTCCCACTTGGAACTGTGATGGATGGGGTACTCTTACTTTTGTTAATCGCTTTTTTTATTAGTCAAAAAACAAATCCGCAGTGGAAAATCTATAAAAATCCGGTATCCACCATTATTCTCATCTGGATTCTTTATAACCTCATTCAGGTGGCTAATCCTACCGCAGAGTCGCGCCTCGCCTGGGTTTATACCATCCGCGCAGTTGCGGGCGTAATGCTTTCCTACTTCGTTTTTAACTACTACTTGCAATCCAGGTCATTTATTAGAACCATCATTAAGATGTGGCTAGCCTTGAGTGTATTTGGGGCATTGTACGCGATAAAACAGGAGTACTTTGGCTTTTTTGATTATGAGCAAAATGCTTTGGACAGTAACCCTTTATTGCGAAGCTTATTATTCATTAATGGTCACTGGCGTAAGTCGTCCATATTTTCAGATCCGGTTGCATTCTCGTACAACATGGTGGCAAGCACACTTCTTTGCATCAGTCTTATTCTTGGTCCAACTACTAAAAAACAGAAGATCGTACTTGGCTTTCTATGCCTGTTATTTTCCAATGTAATGCTGTATTCGGGTACAAGGGCTGCTTACGTGTTACTACCCGCTGCCATGGCACTGCTGTTTATTCTTAAGTTCAATAAAACCATGTTGATATACTTCAGTGCATTTGCACTGCTTATGGCTGCGCTGATTTTCGTGCCTACTTCGAGTCCAAGTATACAGCGGTTCCAATCAGCATTTCGTCCGGCAGAAGATGCTTCTTACAATGTGCGTGCTACAAATCAGAAGCGCATTCAACCGTTCATTCTCTCACATCCACTTGGGGGTGGACTGGGGGCAACTGGCGTTTGGGGTGTGAGGTTTGCACCTCAATCATTTCTGGCCCAATTTCCACCTGATAGTGGATACGTCAGGGTTGCCGTGGAGCTTGGATGGATCGGCTTGTTTTTAATCTGCACGTTATTCTTTATCGTACTTAAAACCGGAATCGAAAACTATTTTCTTATTAAAGACGCAGAGCTACGCTCATATTGTCTGGCAGCCGTATTAATTGTCTTTGCTATAAGTGTTGGAAACTTTCCTCAGGAAGCAATTGTGCAATTTCCTTTGAGTGTCTACTTCTATCTGTTAATTGCAATTATGAATGTAACGCGAAGACTCGATGCAGAAACGGATTCGCCGCCAGTAAATTCTTCAAAACCTTTATATCATGTTAACAAATAACGTTGTCTTCATACTTGGTATTGCGAAGTTTGATGGTGCTTTCGAATCGACCAGTTACACCGTAGCAAAATATCTTGCACAACAGAATCAAGTCTACTATATCGACTACCCTTATACCTGGAAAGATTACTTCTCAAGGAGAGATGAGGCCTTCAAGAGGCGTGAAAACCTGTTCTGGTCCAGTTCTAACGGCATTTTAGATACCTCACTTCCAAATCTAAAAATCGTAATTGTTCCACCGCTTTTGTCTATCAATTTTTTGCCGGAAGGAATGGCTTATAGATGGCTGCTCCGCATCAATGAAAATATAATACTTAAGAGAGTTCGAAAACTGATAAAAAAGTTGAACATAGGTGATTACATTTTTATAAACTCCTTTAATTTTCATTATCCCGGGCTTGGTGAAAAGTTATCACCATCATTGTATGTCTACCATTGTGTTGATCCATTAATCGTGCAACATGACGTGAAACATGGATTAATTTCCGAGCGGCAAATCGTGGAAGCATGCGACCTTGTTGTATGTACCAGCAAGCAGCTGTACAGGGAAAAGATAGCTATAAACAAAAACACTTACTTTATCCCAAATGCCGCAGATATAAGTCATAGCGGGAAAGCAAGACTGCCGGAGGTTGAGGTTCATACTGCATTGCGCAATATTCCCGGGCCCATTATAGGTTATTTCGGAAACATTGAGCGCCGCATAGATTATGAGTTGCTGACTAAGGTGATTTCCCTTTTGCCCGACTATAACTTCGTTTTTGCAGGACCGGTTGAAGAGCAATGGATTCCTTCAGATTTTAGAACGCCATCCAACGTGCACTTCATCGGAAGGGTACCATACAATGAAATGCCGGCAGTACTCAAAGGGTTTGATGTCGCCATGATTCCTTTTAAAAAGGACGAAGTCAGTAATACAATATTCCCGCTTAAACTTTTTGAATATCTTGGAACTGGGAAGCCTGTGGTGGCAACTGATTTCAATATCGACCTCCAGGAGTTTACAAAAGATACAATCACTTACGCGAACAGTCCATTAGCTTTCGTTAATTCAATTAATGAGGCGCTCAAGAATGATACGGAGTCAGCTAAAGCTAAACGTATTGCTATTGCTGCAGAAAATAGCTGGAAGAAACGGCTCGACGAACTTTCTGAAATACTAGATTCTAGCCGGCACAAATCCTGACAATCAACCTTTCCGCTCTTGTCCTTTCTGAGGATCAAGCATGATCAGATCAAAATTGTATTTAATTTGGCGATAGACGTTCCTTATCGCCGAGACAAATGGATTGTCCGTTTGAGTCCAGCTGCTTCTGGACATTGTACTTGGTTCTGCTTCAGAGTTCACCTGAGTGAAAAGTGACGTGTACTCAGTAAAGAAGAGTGCTCTCGGTTGTTTTTGCAACACTTCAATACATTTGAGGTACTCCATACGGTCACCTTTCACATTTTCAGCATACCTGCCGAAATTTGTCAAGAAGCTGCTTCTTCTCAAATGGGGATGGTCGCTATAAAAGTAGATCTTCCGGTACTTAAAATACCAGATATTGTACATCATCTCTGAAAATCCTGATTTATAAGGCTTTAAATATGGGTAGTTATAGTATGCATAGAATCTAATAAAGTCAAATTCTGGTGCTGTTCTTAGAATTCCTACTGCGTCTACGAAGCTTTCAGGAAACCGTTCGGTGGGCACAAAGTCCTCTTGTACGTAAAGGGTAAGCGGAGCAGTTACTGCGTCTTGGCCCTTATTCATATTGTTCCCTAATCCTCTATTGCTCTGGGCTAAGACGAGATTGAAATTGTAGGCATTTTTCAGGGCCTGCAGTGCCTCAATATGCACTGGCAAACTGCCATCATCCGAAACTACAATTTCATCGAAAGTACAATTTAAACCCTTGAATGCTTGTAATAAACGTTCAAGAGAACTGCTTCGATTGTAGTGGGTAATGAGGAGGGCAACTCCTGAAAAATGGTAATTCTTCATTATGCGGTTTTAAAAACGGTTAACACCTTTTTAACTAGTAAGTTTTTCACTTTCTTTAATAACCTGCGGTAATCGCTTTTAACTTTATAGCCGTTCCATTCGGTAAGTGAAAGATATCTAAAAAACTCCTTTTGGTAGTTTTTGTTGAAGTTGTAAGAACGAAAGATCGGCTTAATGCCTATAAAATGAATAATGTAGGGGTCAGCTATCTCGGCAGGAGCATAGCAATTCCAGCGTTGATCTAATTGCAGCCAGTTATCCACTAAAATCACATTCAAACCATACTGATCCGGAAAGCCTGCATAAGCTTTGTTGTTAGCAATACAGCTGAGAACATCCTGTGTCGTGTTGGTACTTCTCCAAGCATCTAGGTCGATTACCAGAAGTCCGCTATTAAAGTAGGGCGCCGCAGGATTGAGACCAAGTTCCTCAAAGTTTCGAATACCTCCCCATGGATTTCCAATGTTTTCACAACGGTCTGCAACAGCCGCAATCATCTTTCCCTGCAAGTTCAGGTCCCACAATTCAGATAGGTCCTGTGTCACGATCATATCTACGTCCAGATATAAGGCCCGTGATAACTCCTGAGGAACAAAATAAGGAATAAACAACCTGATATAGACGTTGAGTGGAAATGAGGAGGAGTCCAATGGCAGCTTTGATCGATCTTTTACAACATCATTAATTTCAATAAAGATAAGTTCAATTGTAGTTTGTATAGAACGCTGTAGCTTCCTTTTATTCTCCTCAGATATCCCGTCATCAACCACAAACACAGTCACCTGTCTCCCTGAAGTTGTATTTACTTCAATGGATTTCAGTAATGCGGCCAACAGGACACAATATTGGTTATCACTGACGGTGACGATAGTTATAGGCTGCATATTAATATTCTTTATGAAATTCCAGATCCAACTTTTTATCTAAAACATCACACCAGATAAATTTGTCGGTCATGATCTTTTTAGGATCTTCTTTTCCAATTCTGAAACCAAGCCAATTCTTTGGTGCATATACAATATTGTTTTTTGGTGAGAGGTATGCTGCCCACCAACCAAAAGTACTATTGGAAATGATAGCAACATCGGCATTCATAATAATCTGGAAGTCGGTAATTTCGTCATTGCTGGAATAGATGTAATTGGGTTTACCTTTGAAGTAAGCGCGTACCGCCTCGATGTCGTCACTAACAAACATCACCTTATAACTTTCAATATCAGGTATTGTGTTCAGTGTTCTTTCGAAATATTCAAGCGGTAAGGAAATATCCCTTTTGCCATATCGAAGATAGTCGGTACGTCTTAAATGAACTACAATCGTCTTGTTTGTGCTAAAGAATAGACCAAACTTCTGGTTAAATCGATCTTTATACTTCTTTTTTAAGGAGAGTTTTAGCGGTTTATTCAGTTGATTTAAATACCAGTCCGTTTGAAAAAAGCCTCTATAAATAGTAAGGTTTTTAGGCTGTATAGCTTTAGGTACCTGAATATTTTCGAGATAAATTTCTCTAAATGGTAAAACTCGCGTAGCAATGCGTGTTAGTACCGAGTAGGGCTTTGATGGAAGTGTTAAGTTATTAAACCAATCCAGCTCAAAATATCTACTCAAGTAGGAGTGATGTGGATTGGTGAAAAACACAGGTTTATTCGGATTGGTACTTTTCAGATAGGTATAGAAAACATATTGAAAAATTTGGTTACCTAAACGGCCATTAAACTTAATTCCTATCATAGTCTCACCACTTTAGCGTTTAGTGAAATACTTGGCATAAAACTCAGGATAGAACCGGTAGGCATAGATAAATGTGTGGAGAACGTTAACATTGAGTTTCTTTTTTAATATTGTTTGTGCAATTGCGAATCCAATACAGTTGGAGATTAGGGTGGCGAAAGCAGCGCCCATTACCCCAAAACGTATAATAAAAAAATAATTTAAGGTAAGGTTCATCGAGGCTGTTAGGAATACAATTATGAAGTTGGTTTTCGTCTGGCCAATTGAGTCGAGTATAGTTCCGAACTGGCGGCCAAACGGTATAAAAAGGCAGTAAAATAGTGTGATTTTTAGCAAGGGTATGGAGTCGGCAAATTTGTCTCCGGCAATGAAATGCACAACATAACCAGAAAGGAAATATAGTACAACCAAGCCTGGAATTAAGATAGCGAGTATTGTTCCTACCGACTTTTCATACAGATATGCGATAGCTTCTGGTCCATCACTCTCCATCCGTTTTGCACTTTGCGGGAAAACTACTGTTGCCACAGCATTTGTTGGAATATCTACTAAATTGGTAATACGAATTGCAATGTTAAAGGCCCCGGATGCAGCTGGCGACAGCAGCGCTCCAAGCATCATTTGATCTATTGTGCCGGAGAGAATGGAGCTAACCGAAGTCCCAAAGGCAAACTTTCCATAGTTAAAAAGTTTCTTCATGTAGGCAATATTGGGTTGCCACTTGAATTTGATAAGGTCCTTAACATAATAGATTGAAACCAGAATACTAATGACCACACTGGCAATTTGTACGTAAAGTAGCTGGGGTAGGGCGGTCTCACGATTACTGATGTAGGATCCGAAAACAAAGGCAAAGAACACCACTTGTCTTATGAAGTTTGTCACGACAACGCCTGAAAACTCTAAGTTCGCCTGTTCAATACAGTTGCATTGGGTAAGTATTCCAGTTAAGAAAAATAATATGGCATAGATGTAGAACATCTGGGTCAACTCTGCTGAATTCCACATTTTAGCCAGTACATGACCAAAAATCAGGCAAAGCACAATGCAGACTGCGGTTATGATACCACTAATGGCAGTAGAAGCAGAAATGATCCTTGGATGTTCACTTTTGTCAGTTGAAGAGATAAATTTGATTAGAGCATTTTGAATCATTCCGCTACGGACTGTTTCCAAAATCGTCGCTACAGACATAAAGAGTGTCCAAACTCCAAAGTCATGCTTGGTTAACAGACGCACAAGAAAATAGAAGCTTGCAAAGCCAAAGAAAACTCCGGAAAAATTCTGAACAATGTTTAACAGACCTGATTTTAGCCAATACTTATCTTTCACGCTCTGGACCATCTTAGAAGTTGTTTAGCAAAAGTGATTTAAATTCCTCTTCATGTTTAGCATGAAGAATCTTTGCATTAGAGAACTTTGGGTATAATTTTTCATAGCACCGGAAATGATGCTCCGGTCCTTTTTTAGAAAATATGAGATTGATTCCGCCAAAGTACGATGCCAAGGTTGCTGTTCCGCCATGAATAGAAACAAACTTGTCAGCATTTGCATAGACCATCATCTGTAAATGATTAAAATTTTTCGCTTTTCCCAGGTTTTGCTCAAACAGATCTTCAACAAGCACCACTTCAGGATGCTCGCTCTTTAACCAATCATATTCATCCAATTCGTAAATATCGCTATTATCTATGATGATGTTTTTAGGCCTTGGTCTGTTATATATGATAGTGAACTTATCTCGACAATTCATGATGATAAATTCCAGCATTTCTTTGCTATAGAAACTAATAGGGGGGCCTTCCCACTCCATGTTATAGCGGTTTGCAATCACCAGCATTGGCTTATCAAATTTATAAACCTCATTTGCATACATCTCCTTCAGTGGAACTGGTTTCCACTTCCGCATGTCATAGTTCTGACTATATAAAACCCGGGGGACTTCGAAGTTATAGTTACCCTCAACGGATCTTACATCATAAGCTTCTTCATGATTCGGTGAGAAGAAATAAAACTCATTAGTCCACTTTGAACTGCAGGTTTTCTTAAGCGTACCATTTTTGTAGTGCCAGTAGGCAAATGGCAATGCAAACTGAAGCTCTGGAGCAAATTCACCATCAAAACTTATCTCTTTGTAAGGCTTTTTGATGATGTAGTCTTGAAAAAAGTACTTCAACTGGACCAACTGGCAATAATAGGTGTCGCGATAATAATATCGCAATTCAATAGGCATGTGACCATACCTGATCCTAACAATAAGTCCGAGTATTTTATTGATTATGCTTCTGAACATATCTAAATTCCAATCATTTATATTAGGCAGTTGACGCAAAAAGTCCCTTAATCTTTTTTCCGAGTTTGATCACAGCTTTGTGATATACCCGTCGGTAGTCGCCTAATAGTTTAAAGTTTCTGTAAGGAGTTTGATTCAGATAGTGATGAAACTGCTCGTAATATCTTTTGTTCGCCTTATATGATTTGAAGATCGGTTTGATATCCAGGAAGTGTATTAAATATGGACTAGGTTCATCCAGCACCGAAAAGGAATTCCATCTTGGATCTAATGATAGCCACTTATCTACAAGTACAAGGTTTAATCCATATTGATCCGCAAAATTGACATGCTCCAAATTATCATTTACTGCTTTGATTACTTTGTTGGTAATGCCAAGTTCCCGCCATTGAACAGGATCGATGATCATTAGTCCTGAATTGAAGTATTTCGATTCCGGATTAAGTCCGAGCGCCTTGTAATTTGGGATGCCGCCCCAGGTACTTCCAACGGTTTTACATAGGTCAACTACTGCAGCAAGTATATGTCCATTCAAATCTGTTTCCCATAACGTGGATACATCTTGCACCATGATCATGTCTACGTCCAAATAGATCATTTTTTTTGTTGTAGCTGGGATTAGATAGGGGCCGAAAAGCCTTAAGTAGGCCGTGATTGGAAATGCAGAGTTATCATTCGGCAGTGTAACACCTTCTGGCAGCACATCAGCGGTCTTATGCCAGAAAAGTGTAAATACGTCCGTGCTGACACTGTTAGAAATATGGATCCGATTTATTTCAGAGACACCATCATCAATAATGTGCACATGGATTGGTGCTGAGGTTTTATGATTTTCTTCAATGGATTTCAATAGCGCAGCAAGCAGTACCACATAAAGGTTGTCTGTTGCGACCACTATCGTAATTGGTTCTAAGTTTTGCAATTTTCTCTTGGTTAATGATCCACTTTTGGACCTGTAAAATATTCCGTTAAACGCCCTAGATGAAGGCTCATTCTGTTCTTAAATGATTGAACGATGCCGCCCTCCGCTGACAGCCTTCTGGAAGAAGTAAAAACACGAGCTTTGGCTGCAGTAACCATTTCCAGTCTGCCAGTCTTTTTAAGATTTAAGGCCATTCTGCCATCTTCAGCTTCATCGATAAAATCGTCACTGCCGAGGGTATTGTGGAACTTTCTTACCTCTTTAACAATAAATCCACCATTGTTTAAGCCAACCTCAGTTACAAAGCCCATATTGAAGCCGAGTACATTTAAGTGCTCTCGGTTAGACTTTTTAATTCTTACCAGTATACCTGTTATTGCCTCATATATTGACAACACAAATCTTCCGGAACCATCAAGAGGCATAAATGAGTACCGCCCGTATACACCTACAATGTCTTTTTGCTGTTCCATTGGTTTGATCATCAGATCAATCCAGGATGGAGGGTAAAGCGTATCGGAATCTGCGCACAGGTGATATTTGCCTTTTGCCTTTATTAAGCCGAGTTGTCTCGCATAAGAAATGCCTTGTTCAGGCTCGAAAAAGCTCTTTACACCCAACATGTCCAACACCATTTGGGTTTGGTCTGTAGAATTATTATTTATCACGATGATCTCGACCTTCTTTGTAGTATTGGTGTCGGCAAGGGAAGATAACGACCTGAAAATGTTATTCTCTTCATTCCAAGCGGGAATTACCACACTAACTTCTGGCGTTTCGCTAATCAACTTACTGAGCTTTTTTTGTAATTCTCCGATCTCAACAGTACTTAGGTCTGCAAAGTTCTTATTGGTGTATGTGTGTTTATTTACCCAGCGCGGCAACCTAAAAATTGACATAATTCTATTTTCCTGAACGTAAATAATCTGCGTTAAACCTGATCAATCTGTACATATGCCGAATGGTGGTAATTAAGGGGTTGTTCGACTCCCGCCAAAAGTTCCGGTTTACGGTGCTTGGTTCTGCAGAAGAATTTACCTGATTGAACAAAGCAGTATAATCATCATAGAAGAGTGACTTTCCACCTTTTTGGAGAAAAGTCATCATCATCTGGTACTCGGTCCTTTCAACCGGAATGCCTTCTTTGTAACGGCCAAACTTTTGGAAAAAGGTAGACCTTCTTAAATGTGGATGATCACTATAATAATAGAATTTGCGATAGCCCAGATACCAGGGCCATGCAGAAAAAATCATTTCTGAAAAACCATGTTTATATGGGCGTAGGAACGGGTACTTGAAATAGGCATAAAATCTCACGGAGTCAAACTCTGTTGCGTCATTCATCATATGAACAGCATTTTGTAGCTTATCCTTGAAAAGCGGCTTAGGAACAAAGTCTTCCTGTACATATAAAGTGTATTTGCTTTGCACCTCATCCTGTCCTTTGTTTATATTGTTTCCGAGACCCTTATTCTGTGGAGTGGTCACTAATTTAAACCTGTGCTCTTTCTGCAATTCTTTAAGAAAATTCAAGTGTTCGGGTTTGCTGCCATCGTCGGAAACTATAACATCCTCGAATTGAATGTCGAGGGCAGCGAATGCTTTTAGAAGTCGTTCTAATGAACTACTTCTATTATAATGGGTGATTAGCAGACTAGTATCGTGAATTAGAGCCATTTGGATTGTAAATTATTGTAGCGGAGCTGTGTCTATTTAATATGCGTTCTGTGCAATTGTATGAATCACTATGCTTTTCAAGAGGTTATCTGTCACCACCTTAATCAAAGATAGTAACAGAATTTCACATAAAAAATAGGGTTTAATCATTGGGGCCAATATGCGCCCAATAATTAAACCCTAAATGTCCATTAGTGATAATAATATTCCTCTAGTAAATTTTAGTATCATCCCTGTAACCAGAGGCCGTACTACTGTACCAATCCAGGCTGCTTTTGCCCCCTGAGCTTGCCCAATCGGAAAATTTTAAATATGCCTCTGAGATGTTTGCGCGTTCAAGTGGGTATTTGAACTCAGCAACGGGAATCTCAATTCCCCATGGGAAATTATCTGCTGTATTATATGAAACACCTAAGTGGGTAGCATCGTCAGTGGTATTGAACAGCGCTTTGTTTGCCAGGTTTGTGGCTGACTTACCACGCAGGTGGGTTTCATGGCCGCGACCTGAGTCACTAGAATTATTCCAGATGAAAGGATTAAACTTGCTTATACCAACTTCTTTAAGTTCTGGCCCATCGATCAGATCAAAGGAGAAGATTGCGCTCACGGTAGGAGAGTTTGCCTCGCCTTTAACGGTATTCCAGTTTTGCTGTGCTGCTCTGGTATCCTTGAAAACAGCTACCACAATGCTGTCTTGACCAGCTTCAAGAGCGGCTTCATTTGTACCTCTGAAGTTCTTTGCACTGCTGGCAGGGAAGTTGAATTGTACGCCAAAGCCATTGCTGAATGCGCCACCCGTTGCAATAAGATCATAATCACCTCTAACATGTACCAGTTTGTTCTTGGAGTTTGTCACTGCAAGAATTTTGTATCTAATCACAACGTCATTAAGGTCGTAATCACCAGCAGATGGCCAACTATCTTCAAAAGCCAATGTAGATCCGCCATTATCGTAGTTAGGAGACTTTTGGTTGAATGCCTTCGTTGGATCTTTTGGATAATCGTCCATACTGTCAATTACACCATCATCATCGGTATCCGGCTGCGTTGCTGTTCCATTACCTATGGTGTTGCAGTCGTCTTTTGCAATGAAGATCTCACAACTTTGAACTGCGTTGTCGTAAAAATGATTCTTGTTGTTCTGATTTTCATTCAACTGTTTTTCTCCGCAATATTGAAGTGTTCCGTTGAATCTACCATTATTATCGTAAACAGGACTTGATGTAGAGCCAGTAGTTTTAAAGAGTGATGTAGTTCCTTTTCCGTTAACTACGCCATCCATGGTTAGCAGGTCTTTGGTCTGGAACATCGCAGCGTTATAAAGATTCAGAACACCAGTACTGTTAATGGTTGTAGAACCCACATTGATTAACTTGTAATTGTTTACCAATTCGTTATTATGAAATGCGTCTGTAACAGTAAGCTTGCAGCGATTTTCTAATTCACCATCGGTATTAACAGTGAAGTTGGTTACTTTAACTTCTTTATTGTTTATTAGCTTGCCTGCAAGGTTGATCTTGCTACCGCTTAATATCCCGTTAATGACAAAAGTTTCGCCCTTGCTGATATTTAGATCATTGTTAAAGGCAACGGTTGTTCCCGCACCCACATATAAACTTAAATTCTTATGATTAAAGTTGCCTAACGTGATCGTTTGGCCAGGAGCGTTAATCTTTAATGTACCGCCATCGTTAGCATTTACGTTAATGGTAGCATCAGCGCTTGATGAATAACAAACTACATCTTTGCTGTTGTTAATGTTAACATTTTGATCCGAGGTGCTTATGCCACATACCGGCTCAATTGGGGTCGGAGTTCCAGTAACCGGACCTATAGCTGAAAGTGCTCCAACAGCACTTAAGGCTAAGGAAACATTTGCATTTGTAACAGCCAATTTTTCTGTAACAGATGAGCCATCAGGCGCAGTTTTTACCACATAGATTTCAGAAACAGATGTAGGAATAGCAAGCTTTACATTGAACGGGCTCACTAATGTCGCTGCACCTTTCGAAATCGGTTCTGCACCGGTGGAAGGATCCGAAAGATATACACTGATGACGTGAATCTTGCTTGAGAAGCGTTTGTCGGTTATCCCAATGCTGAAGTTTACATCTTTTACCGTCTGCCAGGTAAAGCTATTAGGCAAAACCAGATTTGATGTTGGATCTGGGGCAACTATATTGCCTTCCTTTTTACAAGATGTACCTATTATGGCTAAGCCGAATAGGAGTGAGAGGATTTTTTTATTCATAAAAGTTATTTAGACACCTCAGACTATTCAACTGTTGTTCCAGCTTACAGGTATCGGCAGATTTAAATGTTGAATCACCTTCTCTTATATATAAACAGGTATTTACTACAACTCAATAAGAATTCCTGAAAATTGAATAACTGTTTCCTGAGTATTTGATTCCACAATTCTGCGCGAAAAAGGGTCTAAATCTCCCCAATAAAAAAAGCCAGTCAATATGATTATTAACTGGCTTTTTCGAGGCGTGTTTGTATTTCTATTTTGCGCCTGTGAAGATCTTAGATTGGTCACGATAGCCAGTGCCGGTATTGCTATACCAGTCGACGTCCTTTGTGCCCCCTGAAGATGCCCAACTGCCAAACTTCAAATAAGTTTTAGCGATATCCGCTGATTCCAATGGATAGGCAAAAGATGCCTGAGGTATTTCAATTGCCCATGGTAGTTGTGAAGCAGTGCTATAGTTTTTCTTGTTAACTGTAGACCGGTCATCAAGCGTATTGAACAGTTTGTTATCTACAAGGTTTGTCGCTTTTCTTCCCTGAAGATGCGTCTCGTAACCTCTTCCGTATCCGGTTGTGTTGTTCCAGATAAAGGGATTATAACCACCTGCACCCATTACAAGCAAAGTTGGGCCATTAGTGATATCAAAGCTAAAGGTATATTTTTTAGCCGCAGAAGCGGGTTCTGTAGACTTCGTGTTCCAGGTAGCCTGTTCTGCTCTGCCATTCTTAAACAGGATCACGACAAGACTATCCTGACCAGCTTCAGGAGCAATATTGTTTGAGGAAACAAAGTTTGTTTCACTGCCTTTCGGTAATGGGAACTGAATTCCAGCACCGTTCTGGAACTCACCGCCGGTAGCAAGTAAATTCCACTCTCCCTCAACACGTACAACAATGTTGTCTTTGTTTGTAACAATAAGGTGTTTGTAGTTCAAAACAATGTCATTAAGGTCGAAGTCTCCCTTTTGTGGCCAGTTATCTTCAAATGCTACCGTTGACCCACCATTTTCATAATTTACCGAGTAGTTCTTGTACGCCTTGGTTTTATCATTAGGATAGTCATCCAAGAGATCTGATACGCCGTCACCGTCAGAATCTGTTACAACAGCGCTTCCACCGCCCAGCGTGTTACAATCATCTTTCGGGATCAAAACACTGCAGCCTTTGGTTGCAAATAGCTCAAAATGTTTCTTGTTATTAGAGTTTACATCCGGGTCCCTTGTACCGCAATACTGTACCGAACCTCTGAAAACACCATCATTGTTAGCAACCTTGTCGTCAACCGTTCCCGTAACTTTGAATAAGGAATAGAAAAGTCCACGGCCAACAACTAAGCCATCCATTGTGATCAGATTTGTAGTCTGAAACATGGATAAGGAGTTCATTGTCATTACACCTGATGCATTAATATTGGTGTTACCTTTAACATTAATCAATTTATAGTTGTTAAGGCTGCTGGAATTAACAGTGAAATCTGCATTCGTAGTGAAGTTACAATAGTTAGTCATCGTTGCATTCGCATTTAGCACGGCAGTTTTAACGATTGTGGTACCTGAGTTCGTAACTGAACCTGCAATGTTCATCGTTGCGTTACCAGCATTGATCGTGCTATTGTTCGTTAAGTTTGAGGCAGTTCCATTCAAGTTGAATGTTGATCCAGTTGCGTTGATCGTTCCATTGTTGACTAAAGTACCTGTAACATTCATGTCCGTCACCATCATGGTACCATTGTTAACAATGCTTTCACCAGCCTTAATCTCTACCGGACTGTTGAACTTTACTGTAGTACCTTCAGAGATGAAAAGCTTAAGATTAGTATGGTTATAATCTACGATGGTAATTGTCCGGCCTGGTGCGTTAAGTTTTACTGTACCTCCGCTGTTAGCAGAAAGGTCTATGGTAGGATTACTTATATAGACGTTATAGCATAGTACATCACCCGATCTCAGGTTTATGTCGCCACCAAATATCTGCGTGTTTCTGCAGTCTGGTTCATCAACGGTAGCCATCACTGTCTTCTGCACAGTAGTGGCACTAATTTTCTGACTCATCTTTGCCGAACTCATGGCGACCGACACCTTTGTTGATGTTACGGAAATCTTTTGCACGCTTGTACTTGCATCTGGTGCAAACTTGGCAACATAAACTTCATTGATTCCAGCTGGAATTGATAGTTTGGCGTTGAAAGGACTGATCAAAGTTGCTGAACCTTTGGAGATGGGCGCTGCTCCTGTTTCGGGATCAGATAGATAGATCGCTACAACGTGTATTTTGTTCTGAAATCGCGCATCCGTGATACCAATACTAAAATTTACGTCGCGAGTCGTTTGCCAGGCAAATGATGCAGGAACAACAATATCATTAAGCGCAGGGTTTTCTACCTCTTGTGAAACGTTGTCCTTTTTACAGGATGATGCAAATAATGCAACTCCTAAAAACAATGGGAGTAGGTGTTTATTCATGTAGATGATTTTGTATAATTTACCAGCAACCCGCTAGTACATAGGATGCTGCAAAAATACACAATAATTGATATCTACAATTTTATAAGTGAGAAAGATTGTGAAATATTTGTAATTTATTTCACGATGTCTTCAAAATTTTATTCTTCTAGATTCAGGTTTACAATAAATCGGTTTTCCTGACGTGTCGGATCATGCTGATATATGAATTCGTTTGATGCAAGCGTGATGATATATAATCCAAAATGTTCTGGAAGCTCATTTAACTCAAGACCTTCCTTAAAGGCATCAACAAATTGAAACTGATACTGATCTAGAACTTTTATGTGTTGCTTCTTCCTTTCCGAAAAACTTACCTGAATGGTTTTATTGATATCGACAAATGGAATCCGTTGAGAATCTCCCGCGAACTTGATCTGCAGCCCCTTGTCAACTTTCTGGATGGTTAGGGTGGGGTGATTGATGCTTACCTGAATGAGTGCTTCATCATCATTTGAATGCTTAATGGAATTCGTCACCAATTCCACCAGTATCAGCTTAATATTCCTCGTAACTTCAACACGCAAAGGAACTTGTTCCTCTAAGGCTAACAATACATGATGTACATAGTCGAGGATCTCGTCCGGGTGGCTTGGAATTTTTCTGGTGATATTTAATGGTGAATGTTCTTTCATTAAAGATCAAGCATTGCAGTTTGTAAATCCGATTTCAAGTTAAATATTTTATTTAACCTCGTTAATGAAAATAGATTTTCGATATCTTCATTGAGGTCAGTAAGTACCAGTTGTCCCTTCAAAGGTAGTAAATGCTTGAGAATTGCTACCAGTGCACCTAAGAACGAACTATCAAGATATTCTA
Source organism: Pedobacter sp. (assembly GCA_038918115.1). Taxonomy (GTDB): domain Bacteria; phylum Bacteroidota; class Bacteroidia; order Sphingobacteriales; family Sphingobacteriaceae; genus Pedobacter. Next base: position 418,612 of record JBCLAL010000002.1, on the reverse strand, counting down.
CATTCTTGAAGGAGATAACGAGTTTCCGTTCGCCCTTCTCGATCTCCTCAGATACAAGTTGCTTAAAATGATCCGCTTTCGAAAGATTTGCCTCCTTCTCATCAATATTTAAAATCAAAATATTGTTTACTTTTTCTTTACTTAAATTCATTGTTCTTCCTTTTTAAAATGATAATGCTGCAGTCATCAACCTGCGACGTGTGTTTGTTAAATAAGTTATTTACGATGTGCTCTGTTGGTTCATTGCTTGACTTTAACGTAAAGAGCTTCTCTTTGAACATCTTCATGTCAGATTTCTTCTCTTCATTAACCTGAAAATCTATCATCCCGTCAGATACTATATAGAGCTCCTCAGAATGCTCGAGCTTAATTTCAATATCAGAAAAATACATATCTTCAGCAAAGCCAAGTAGTATTCCATCAGACTGATATTCAATCAGCTCATCTTTTCCTTGTTCATACTTCAATACCGGCAAATCACCTGCACCAGCATAGCAAATGGTGCATTGCTCATCATCAATCAATAAAATTGACACCGTTGAAAAAATGTCTGCCAGGAACTCGTCCGCACAGATTACCCGGTTCAGACGGTGCAAGATTTCCGACAATGTAAATTTACCATCGAAAACACAAAGTCGGATTGCAGATCTGATATAGCTTAAGTAACTGAATGAGAAAAACCAAGCGCCCCATTTTTTACCCATCACGTCGCCAAGGATCACAAAGGTATGTCGCTCATCAATCTTAATAAAATCAATAAAGTCTCCGCCGGGCTGATATTGGTAGCTTTGATTGAAATAGCTGATGCTGAAATTCTTCAGCGTAGGTGCTTCCTTCGGAATGTTGCGTAAGTTCAGCTTTTCGGCAATGCTTTTAACCTCACTCAATGAACGTTCGTAATGCTCTTTAACAGCAAGCATCAGGTTGTTGATCTTTGACAATATCCTTGCTGGCGGAATGTCTTTCGCCATGTAGTCTATTGCTTTAAGATCTAATCCCTGTTGTATGAAGTGCTCATCATTAACAGAAGTAAGGAAAAGAAATGGAACATTCTTCAACAGATCATGTTTCAGCAACCGCTTTCGAAATTCGAAACCGTTCTTATCAGGCATCTCATAATCAGAGATGATCAGATCAGGAACTTCATTATTGTTCAGAATCTCTTCAGCAGCGTCAACAGATAATGCAATCCTGCAGCTGTAGCCATTATTCTGCAGCAGCTTCTCATAAATTCTCAACTGGAACGGATCATCATCAACCAACAAGATGGTTTTATTCATACGATTTCGTATTAGAAACAGATTTCACAATTATATAAATACCCACAGCAATTATAATCAAAGAGATCAGGTCCATTAAAGTTACGCCGTCATTCTCCGTGAAGTAAAAAATGGTAAACATTTCAAAATATGGTGGTGCCGGCATAATGATCATCGCAAATCCCAATGTTATGAACAGCACTCCAATAATAATCTTTATGATTTTTAAAAAACCTGCTTTGTAGGTAATCCTTTTCGCCTGCCGGGAATCCAGGTGACTCGTGTTTAGTAAAAATTCCAGCTGGTCGAGTTGATCAAGGGTTGGCATATCATCAAGGGTGACCTGCTGAATTCTTTCTAGTGCATCCTCACCAGTTAATTTTTCATCAATGGCGGTATCAAGGACTTCTTTAATTTCCTTAATATTATGTGAGTTGATGCTGGTTTGGCTTAAGAGATCGATGAACTCATTCAACTTGTGAATTAATTCTCCATCTTTACGCTCAATATGCTTCAGACGTTTGAGATCTTCAGTAAGTTTACTTTTAGGAATCAAAATGCGAGGTTAATAGATTTTGGTGCAATTTATATATAATGTCTTTAATTTCTATAATTACTGTTAACTATAATCAACCTGAAGCAACGGTAGACTTGTTGAAGTCTATCGACCGCTATTATGCACATCAACCGCTTGAGGTCATTGTAGTTGACAATGGCAGCAGGGAAGACCACGGTGCGCTTTTCAAGCAGACCAGATCAAACCTGATTTACATAAGATCCGACAAGAACTTAGGTTTTGCAGGCGGTAACAATCTTGGAATTGCGAGTGCTACCGGCGACTTTCTTTTTCTGGTGAATAATGACACTGAATTTACACCAGGTGTACTTGAAACCTTGACGAGTTCCCTACAAGACAATCCTCAAATAGGCATGATCTCTCCCAAGCTGTTGTATTTTGATGAACCAGACGTAATTCAATATGCCGGTTTTACGAATATGAATTATTATACCTGCCGGAACGCCTGTATTGGGCAGTTTGAAAAAGATCGGGGTCAATATGACAATCTTTTCGCAGAAACAGGATTCGCGCACGGTGCCGCGATGATGATTACCAGAGCAGCATTGACAGCAGCGGGAGGGATGGCCGAAAACTTCTTCCTATACTTCGAGGAAATGGATTGGTGTGAAAGGATCAAACGTGCTGGCTTCAAGATCTATGTAAATACCAATGCAGCCATATACCATAAAGAATCACTCTCCGTTGGAAAAAACAGTGCGCTGAAGGAATATTTTATGAACAGGAATCGGATCTTGTTTATCAGGCGAAATGCAAACCTGTTTCAACGCTTGTTTTTCTACATCTATTTCTCCTTACTTGTGGTGCCCAGAAATGTTCTCAACTACATTCGTGCCGGCAACAAGAACTATATTTCCGTCCTGTTCCGTGCCATCGGCTGGAACATAACAAATGATACAACAAGCGCCTCCCTGGGTTATACTCTTAAATAATATGAAGCTTTTTCTTTGGATCTCCATCATCGTCATCTTTTACACCTTCTTTGGGTATGGTATCTTGTTGTTCATACTGGTTAAGATCAAGCGTCTTTTCAGAACGACAAAGAAGCCCCTGTATGAATTTGAAGAAATGCCCTCTTGTACCCTTATTGTAGCGGCCTACAATGAGGCAGACTATATGCGGAGGAAGATTGAGAACACCTTATCGCTTGAGTATCCAGCCGGTAAGCTAAAGTTTATTTTTGTAACAGACGGCTCAAGTGACCGTACACCGGAAATTGTAGGTATGTACCCGGAGATTAAGCTTCTACATGAAGACGCCAGACGTGGCAAAATTTCAGCGGTACACCGGGCAATTCAACAGGTAGATACCGATTTACTTGTATTTACGGATGCCAACACATTTCTAAACACCGAAGCCATGTTGTTGCTTTGCCGCCATTACAAAGATCCGAAAGTAGGGGCGATTGCGGGTGAAAAACGCGTGATGATCGAAGACGCAGCAGATGCAACAGCAGGGGAAGGTATCTACTGGAAGTATGAATCAAAGCTTAAGGCCTGGGACTCTGAACTGTATTCCGTAGTGGGCGCGGCAGGCGAACTTTTCAGCATCCGCAGGTCCTTGTATGAGCCAGTTCCATCGAATAGCGTATTAGATGACTTCATGATCTCTATGCGTATCGCGGAAAAGGGCTACAAGATTGTATATGAACCTGATGCCTATGCGCAGGAGCAGTCCTCTGCCAATATCGGAGAAGAACTGAAACGGAAAGTAAGAATTGCTGCCGGTGGTATCCAGTCCGTCATCTGGTTACGTGGCCTGTTAAATCCATTCCGCTTTCCGGTGCTTGCTTTCCAGTACCTGAGTCATAGGGTATTACGCTGGACCATTACCCCATTCTTAATGATTGCTGCTTTTCTGGCCAACCTGTACATTGTTTTTAATGAACGAACAATTGGATTATATGCTGCATTGCTTATATGCCAGATCTTATTTTATCTAGCGGCCTGGCTGGGCAAGGTAATGGAAGATCGCAAGGTTAAGGTAAAGATCTTATTTATTCCATACTATTTTTGCATGATGAATTACGCAGTGATTGCAGGAATTATTCGGTATTTCTTCTCAGAACAGTCAGTCATTTGGGAAAAAGCTGTAAGAAAATAAAAGCCCCGGTGTTGTACGGGGCGATAATTTATTTTCCTTCTGAAGGAGGAGTAGGTTTCTTTTCTGGAGGTGTAGAAACGATCTCACCAAATTCATTTACGTAAGCCAGCATGCTTTCTAGATCGCTTCCACCGGGATTTTGTTTACGTTCTTCTTTTCTTTGCAACTTATCTTCTTTCTTCTTTTGTCTGTTTTTTTCGAGTTGCTTCTTCATGAAGGTTGCTTGAGACTTAGCCATATGTACGTAGTTTAAGTAAAAAAATAACTGCTCTCGGCCTTACCCTTAAGATCAAGGTTGTTAGAATAGCACTTAGGGTGCGATTAACCTGAATGTAAAAGATCTCATTTGGAAATTTTTCCGGGAGAGATGAAATTGAACCCTGAAGGGGTTAACCAGATTGTGCCAGAGAGTAGCCTAATGTTTCACAAAGATAGGAAAAATATCTCGCTTTTCAATACCAAGGCGCAATGCGACAGGATGCTGTGCAGGGAACTATCGAACAGCTCGTGGTTAAACAGGGCTCACACAGGGCACACCCGGGGCTCATACAGGGCTCTGACAGGGCTATCGCCCTGTGAACCCCCAGCTTTCCCCTCGGTAATACACCCGGTGAGTCTGGGTTGATCATAATCTGCCCCAGAATTGCGGGGTCCATGTCCTAATTTTGTCTGTTGTAGAAAATTTTTGTGATGTTGGTCCTTACACCGATACTAACAGGAACCGCCTTGTATCGTTGTTGATCTAGCTTGTTTAAGCCATATGTATAGCTCCCTTCTGCAAAAAGTAATACATTTCCAAAGCTATAGTCAGTACCAAGTCCCGCTTCAACAAGCGCAACCAGGTTGGTCGTATTGTACATCCGGATGATGTCTGCCTCAGGTTCGCTAAGCTTCGGGACCAGGACTACACCGCCTCCAGCTCCGCTAAATCCATAAAATCCAAAGTTCTTGACAGACTTTCTATAGCCAAAATCCGCACTCAGCAGGTAAGTAGTGGAGCGTCCATGCATCACCCGTGAATTTTCGCCTAAGTCGCGGTACAGCTGGTCATAGCCATAGGCATTCAAACCAAGCTTCGGGTAAAAGAAAAAGTTGTTCTTTCCAAAAAAAACCAGACCTCCTAAAGAGGTAGAAAACTTTGGGCTTAAATAATGCCTGCTTTCTGCAATCGGGAAAGCAAATCCAAATCCACTGCGAAAGAAGATCTTGTCACTGCGTGTGGGTTCCTGTGCATTGCAGTTCGACGTCGAAATGGTCCCAATCGAGATTGCCGTAGCACAAAGTATAGCCAAATGTTGTTTGAACATAACTGTATTTTTGAATTAAGATACTTACTTAATTGTGTTTACTGCAGTAATGCATCAATTTGCAAGCAGCTACGACACACATTATCAACTATAGTTGGTGTCTGTTGAAAGCTTGTGAGAAGTCCGACCGCATAGATTTGAAACGTTCAACTACCGTTGCAATAAATGCTTCATCAATAATTTCAAAGATCTCGTTTACGCCCCCTCCGGTGAGATCCAGTTCAGATAGCTTGTAACTTTGTTCAAGGGTACCTTGTTCAAATTTTACAATGTATTTCTGGTTCATATTGAAGATACTGATCTTGCATTCCGGATGTGGTAACTCTGCTAATATTCTCATGATCTGTCAGGTAAAATGCCAAATCTAATAATAATCTCCTTTTAGCGAAAATGACTTCGCTGCATGTTGGGAATCATTAAATTTGAAATTCAAACTTGTAAAATGGCTGAGGATTTAAATATTATACAAAACGGAAGTAAGGAAGAACAGTATCAATCGTTGTTACCGCAGATCACAGGGCTCATCACCGGAGAAGATGATCTGATTGCCAATCTGGCAAACATTGCAGCTGCACTTAAAGAGCAGTTTGGATGGTTGTGGGTAGGATTTTACCTGGTGAAAGGGGATGAGCTCGTGTTGGGACCATTTCAGGGACCAGTTGCCTGTACACGTATCCGTAAAGGAAAGGGTGTTTGCGGCGCAGCATGGGAGCGTGGGGAAACGCTTATTGTTCCCGATGTAGATGCCTTTCCGGGTCATATTGCTTGTAGCTCAGCTTCAAGGTCGGAAATTGTTTTACCCTTATTTGCTGAAGGGAACGTGGTTGGCGTTTTAGATGTAGATTCGGCCGAGCTCGAAAGCTTCGATGAAATTGACGCGAAATATCTTTCTGAAATTACAAAGCTGGTGTATGGCTAAATTACCCTATGGGTTCTACGAATCAGAAGACGTAAATAGCTTAGCTAAACAACTGCTTGGAAAGAAGCTTTTCACTAACGTTGATGGTCAACTTACTGCGGGTGTCATCGTGGAAACGGAAGCCTATGCTGGTGTTATTGATAAAGCATCTCACGCCTATGGTGGCCGTTTAACAGATAGAACGAAAACCATGTATTTACAAGGCGGTGTATCTTATGTCTACCTTTGTTATGGTATTCATCATCTCTTCAATGTGGTTACTGGTCCATTGAATACACCGCATGCGGTGTTGATCAGGGGAGTTGAACCACTGCTGGGAACCGAAATAATGCTGGAGCGACGGGGTATGACCAGCATCAAAGCCAATCTTACAGCAGGACCCGGTGCACTTGCCAAAGCACTTGCTATAGACAGAACCTTAAATGCTAAAGATCTTCTTGGCGAAGAGATTTGGATTGAAGATGGTATTCAGATTCCGGAAGAAAATATAGCTGCCGTGCCGCGTGTTGGTGTGGCTTATGCCGGAGAGGACGCTTTGCTGCCCTGGAGGTATTATGTAAAAGGTAATTCCTACGTTAGCAAAGCGAATCGTTAAAAACAATTCTTTTTGCGACGTGTTGAAATGGTGTAAGATCAAAACAGATACCATGGAAAACGAAAAAAACATAAAAGAGCTAAAAACAAAAATTGAGGATGTACGCATATGTATGTTAACCACCTTGGATGCTGAAGGCCGTTTCTCCAGCAGACCCATGGGCACAGTCCAAGTTGAACCTGATGGCAGCATTTGGTTTTTTACCAATGAATATTCATTGAAATCACAGGAAATATCAAGAGATAATGAAGTGTCACTTGCCTACAGCAACCCCGGTAATAATACCTACCTATATGTAAATGGGAAAGCCGAGTTGGTGGATGACGATAAACGGAAAAAAGCTTATTTCACACCGCCTGTAGAAATCTGGTTTCCGGATGGTGTAGAGGATCCGAGTCTGATACTTATAAAGGTAGTGCCATCATTTGCAGAATATTGGGACAGTAGTTCGTCCAAGATGGTCGTTGCCTTTAACATGTTAAAAGCATTTATTACTGGTGACAAGTCAGACCTTGGTGACCACGGCGAATTGAAGTTCTAAAGATATTTAAGAGGCATGTAAAGGCAGGTAATCCAATTATCTGCCTTTATTTTTGATCTTTGTGGCCGGTATGCGCCACCGTGCCTTGATTTAATCATATGATAAAAATAGCCTATTGCGATATGTATGCGCATCCTTTGCCAGAAGGACACCGCTTTCCGATGCTGAAGTATGAACTGATTCCGCAACAACTCCTACATATTGGGAAAATAGGCACTGATCAGCTTTTTTGCCCGGATCCAGCAGCGGAGGAGGTGATCGTCTGGACACATGAAGCGTCATACTGGGAACAGTTGCGCGATCTTTCACTACCTTTCAAAGAACAGCGAAGGATAGGATTTCCCTTGAATGCAGCTTTGGTAGAACGTGAGATCCGCATCGTCCAAGGTACAATTGATGGTGCACTGTATGCCATGAAAAATGGTTTGGCATTTAACGTGGCCGGCGGCACGCATCATGCCGGAAGTGATTGGGGAGAAGGTTTCTGTTTACTTAATGACCAGGCAATTGCAGCAAATTACCTGTTGAGAAATAAGCTGTGTGAACGGATACTTATTGTAGATCTCGATGTTCATCAAGGAAACGGCACAGCCGAGATTTTTTATGAGGAGTCAAGGGTATTTACTTTTTCAATGCATGGCGAAAAGAACTTCCCTTTTAGGAAGGAGCGGTCTGATCTGGATCTCCCACTGGAGGATGGGTTAAATGGCGAGCAGTACCTGAAGTTGCTTCGCAGTACCTTACCGCAGTTGATAAAAAGTTTTCAACCGCAGTTTGTGTTCTACCTTGCAGGTGTGGATGTACTAAGTTCAGACAAGCTCGGGAAGATAAAGCTCTCAAAATCAGAAACTGCCCAACGGGATCGCATTGTTTTTGAAGCTTGTAAAGCACAAAATCTTCCGGTTCAGGTGAGCATGGGCGGTGGTTATTCCACAGAGATAAAGGATATTGTTGACGCGCACTGCAACACTTTTATTGCCGGAATTGATATTTTTGAGCAATTATGAAGATCGTTATTGCGGAAAAGCCATCTGTAGCAAGAGAGTTGGCAAAAGTCTTTGGTGCTACAACAAAAAGAGATGGTTATATAGAAGGTAAGGGTTATTCTTTCACCTGGGCATTTGGACATCTACTACAATTAGCCCCGCCTCAGGAATATGGTTTTATAGGATGGCGCAGACAGCACCTTCCAATGTTGCCCCAAAAGTTTAAACTCTCCGTGCGGAAAGTCAAGACCAAGGACGGTGTTGTCGAAGACCCTTCGGTAAGAAAGCAGCTCGACATTATTAAAAAGCTGTTTGACGAGGCCACGGAGATCATTGTCGCGACGGATGCCGGGCGTGAAGGTGAGCTCATTTTCCGCTACATCTACTATTATTTGAAATGTAAAAAGCCTTTCAAACGTTTGTGGATCTCCTCCCAAACAGATGAGGCAATAAAGGAAGGATTTCGCAACCTCAAGCCAGGTACCGAGTACGATACGCTCTTCAATTCTGCGCATTGCCGCTCTGAATCCGACTGGCTCGTTGGCATGAACGCTACCCAGGCCTTGAGTATTGCGGCAGGCAACAGAACGGTGCTTTCCTTAGGCAGGGTACAAACCCCGACGCTGGCTATGATCTGTTCCAGGTATATAGAAACGAAGAATTTTGTACCGAAGATTTACTATCAGTTGAGTATCCTGGTGGATAAAGATGGTCAGCAGTTTAAAGCAATGTCTGTCGCCAGCTTTGACAAGAAAGAAGATGCACAGGCTGTTTTTGATCAGATACAGGATGTTAAGGGCGGGTTTCCTTTAGGTGCAAGGATAAAAGATGTGGAATCTAAACCGCGTAAGGAGCCACCTCCGCTATTGCACGACCTGAGCAGCATTCAGCAGGAAGCAAATAAGAAGAGGGGCTATACGGCTGATCAAACACTTAGCATATTACAAAGCCTCTATGAAGGGAAGCTAATTTCGTATCCACGTACCGGAAGCAGGTATATCGGGGATGATGTTTTTGCAGGAATTCCTAAGCTCATAGATCAGTTAAAAGGTCATCCGGAATTTGGCAAGAGTGCCGAGTTTCTTTCGACTGTTCCATTGAATAAACGTAGCGTAAATGCAAAGAAGGTGACCGATCACCATGCTATATTGCCTACGGGAGAATTACCGTATCATCTAAGCAGCGACAAGCAGGCGCTATATGATATGGTTGTGGGCAGGATGCTTGAAGCCTTCCATAAGGAATGTATTAAGGAACTAACCAAGATAACGATTGAATCGGGATCCGAATTCGTTGCAAATGGAACCGTGATCCGCTCTGCGGGCTGGCGATCAGTGTTGAACGATCCGGAGGATGACGGAAAAACTGAGGAAAGTCTTTCCCTGCCGAAAGTTAAGAGTGAGGAAAACTTGCCCATCGTAGATAAGGCATTGGTAGAGAAACAAACCAAACCTAAGTCGTTATATAACGAAGCATCACTGTTGAAGGCGCTGGAAACCTCTGGAAAAGAGATCGAGGATGAGGAATTGCGCTATGCAATGAAAGATAGCGGCTTGGGTACACCCGCCACCAGAGCCGCAATTATAGAAACCTTGATTGGGCGGGAATACATAAAGCGTGAAAAGAGGAACCTTGTTCCAACTGACAAGGGATTAGCCGTTTATGATGTAGTGAAAGATCAGATTATTGCACAGGCAGAGTTGACCGGGCAGTGGGAGAAGCGTCTTGAGGAAATTAGATCCGGAGCTTCAGTTTCGGATTTCAAGGCAGAAATCATGGCCTATACCCGGAGCATTACTGAACAATTGCTTAGCAGTGGTGTGAAGCTTACTGAGAAGGCTGCCGTGTGAATATGTGCTAAGTGGTGTGGTTTTTGTCCTCTCGGCATCACACATTTATAACTTTGAATGAATATACCAAAACGAGTGATGATTGCTGATGATGATCATGCAATTGTAGATGCGGTACAGGCAATGCTGGAGTTTGGCGGGTACGAACCAAGTTTTACCTATAATGGAGCCACCATCCTCGACATAAAAGATAATCTTCCGGATCTGATCTTATTGGATATCTGGATGTCTGGCACTGATGGGCGTGATGTCTGCAAAGCTTTGAAGCATCTAGACCGTACCCGGAATATCCCCATCATTATGATTTCTGCAAGTACAGATCTGGAGAAGTCTGCTAAGGAGGCTGGAGCTGATGACTTTTTAGAAAAGCCTTTTGATATGGATGAGCTTCTAGGTAAAATTGATGCTCAGCTGGACTCTTAGCACAGTCCTCACGACCACTAAACAATTATTGAGCTTCTCTGTTAAACACTAAATAAAAACAGAAGAGAATGAAAACAGACTTTGTAGAAATATTCCAGACCATACGTGCCGAACTACAACCATACGCTGCTTTGGGATTTACAAACCGGCAGAACAGCGAGCAGGAGTATGATCTATGGAGCGAGAAAAATATTAAAGCTGAAAATGTCATAGAACGCTTTTTTGCAAGCGTGAGGATAGAAGCAGAATATGTCTGCTTTAGCTACTCAACTTTAACTGGCGATGCATCTGCTGAGGAGCGGATTACAAAGCTTGACGATGTAATAAAGATGAAGATAGATGACATTTTATCTGCAACCTATAAAACGTTTAAAGAGTCGGAGTGGGTGTAACAACTAATTGGTACACTGATTTTCAACATGCCTTGGTTCAGCATGACTTACAAGTTGAACGAACCGACGATACTGGATTTTCCTTATTTTATATTAGCGGGAGGAAGCTAGTGGTTAATTGCTTGTCTTTAGCAAACCACCCAAGCCCTGAACAAACGTTAAGGTTGCAAAAGCAGCTATTTAATGAAGGTCTTCAGCTCGTCAACCTTTGGGAAGACGTCTGGCGGACCCGGAGTTCACAAGTGCTGAACCGCATCAAGTCGCTCTGTGGACTAAATACCCGTTTACATGGACGTAAAACGAAGGTCATTTCATTAGCAAAACCGGAAGCGGATAACTTCTTATCCGCTTTTCACATTCAGGGACCTGCACTGTCGCGTTACAAATATGGCCTCATTTACGAAGAGGAAGTAGTGGCTGTTGCGACATTTAGCGGTACACGTGCTATGCGAAATCAGGTGGAAGGTTATCGATCTGCCGAGCTTATTCGATTTGCAACAAAAACAGGTTTTACTGTGACAGGAGGGTTAACCAAACTGATCAGGCACTTTGCCTCGCAGGTAAAATGTAATGACATTATGAGTTATGCCGATCGGGATTGGTCATCGGGCAAGGGATATGAAGTTGCCGGATTTACGTTTCATAGTTTAGTACCACCGGCAGCACTTTTTGTTGATACCTGCAGCTCCAAACGTTATTTCAAACACCGGATACCATCAGCGGCTACGCAAAGGGGAGAAGTAGATCCGGTAGCTTTCCAGGAAAAATTACTAGAGATTTATAATACAGGTAATTTAAAATACATACTATACTTGTAGAATGTCAGTTGACGAAGAATCTTTACCATTGTTGATCGTGCTTGGACCAACCGCGTCCGGAAAAACCAAACTGGCTGTTTCTCTTGCTGCAGAGCTGGATGCTGAGATCATAAGTGCTGATAGTCGCCAGGTTTTCAGAGGTATGGATATAGGTACCGGAAAAGATCTTGAAGAGTATACTTATCAAGGAAGGAAAATTCCTTACCACAATATAGACATTAAACCGGCGGGTGAGCGGTATCACGTTGATGAATTCAAAAAAGATTTTGCTCAAGCATATCAGGAAATAGTGCAACGAGGGAAGCTGCCCATCCTTTGTGGTGGAACCGGCATGTATATTCATAGTCTATTGCAAAATCATGCTTATACTGCGGTACCAATTGATGAGTCCCTGAGGGCCCAGCTAATAGGGATGTCTCAGACAGCATTGCAGGATATTTTGCAGGGCTTTCCGCCAGAACTACATGCGCATGCCGACAAAAGCACTCACAAGCGATTGATCAGAGCTATAGAGGTTGCTGTATATCTGTCTGAAAATGAATTTGTTGTTCCGAAACAGTTAAAGTTTAATCCTCATGTTGTTGGTCTATTGGATGACGTTCAAGTAAGAAGAGAAAAAATAAAAGATCGATTGGATCTTCGATTGGCAGATGGGATGGTGGAGGAGGTTGAAGGGCTGTTAGCGTCTGGTGTTACAGCAGCCATGCTGCGATTTTATGGCCTTGAATACAAGATTATTGTTTCCTATTTACAACATGAGTTATCTTATTTAGAGATGAAGGAGCATTTGTTCAATGGAATTTGCCAATATGCTAAACGGCAGATGACATTTTTCCGAAAGATGGAGAAGGATGGGGTTAACATACATTGGTATCAGGCAGATATAAAAAGCGATTTACTTAGAAAGATGGTTTTAGACGATTTCGCGAACCGATAAGTGGCTTTAAATACTTAGCATTTAATTCCTATGGCATACCTTTTGATTATGGGAATTTGTCAGACAACAATAAGTTTGATGATAGTTGATTAAACTAAGTTATTTAAAAATGAAAAAAATTACTAAAATTTTAGCTTCTGCAGCAGCTGTAGTTGCTTTATTCTTCAGCACAAATGCCAATGCGCAAACTCCAAATTTCGGTATCGCCGCAAACGTTGGTGTGCCAACAAATAGTGACTATCATAATTTAGCATTAGGCGTTGATGCACGCATCCAGTTCAACGTAGTTAAACAATTATCATTGCCAGTTACTGTGGGTTATACTCATTTCTTCGGCAAGGATTATGAAGTTGCAGGTGTAAATGTAGAGGCTCCGGATTATGCATATGTTCCGGTAAAAGCTGGTCTTAAATACTTCTTTAGTCCTAACGGCTCTGGTTTGTATGCTTTAGGTGAAGTTGGTGCTGCCTTCGGTGTATCTGAGCTTTCAAAAACTGGCTTTTTATATTCACCAGCTATTGGCTATTCTTGGAGCAATGGTTTAGACCTTGGTGTTAAATATGAAAGCGTTTCTAAAGCAGTAAAATATACAGATGATAATATAGGGCATGTTGCACTACGTATAGCTTACGGATTTAAATTGTAATACAAACATTTAGAAAGAACCCCACCCGCAAATGCAGGTGGGGTTCTTTGTTTTTGGGGTTTTTCCGTTAATTATAATCTGAATTACATAAGTTCAGAAACCAAAGTGGAAATTTGTTCAATTTTTCCAAATTTAAAATTTAAGTGGTAATTTGACCACATTAGAGCAGACGCTCATCAGCTGAATATATAATCTTAAAAGAATGAATAAATACGCCGGAATTGCACTTATGTTGGTTTTAGGTGCTTGCTCCAATAGTGATGCTCCAAAAGAAACGAAATCTTCTATAGAGCCCGTGGCTGAGGCTGCTTCAGCTGGTGTTATACTTGAGGATCCAAAGCTTCAGGCCATATATGATCAGTATTCCACCCTGAAAGATGCACTTGTATCTGCAGACTATAATATTGCTAAAACAGCAGCTAAATCGCTCCAGCAGGACCTTGCCGGTTTGGAAGGTTGCGAAAATACCTCATTAATTGCACGGAAGATCTCTGAGTCTCAAGATCTGGCAGCTCAACGCAAGGAGTTTACTTACCTGAGTTCTGATTTAATTGCCCTTTTTAATCATGCTACGATTAAGACCGGAACAATTTATGTTGAACATTGCCCAATGGCAAATAAAGGAGACGGCGGATCCTGGCTATCATCACAAAAGAAAATTCAAAATCCATACTTTGGGGACGAGATGATGGAGTGTGGTTCCGTGAAGGAGGAATTTAAGTCAGCCATTTAGCACGAATATTGAAATTCTTAACTGGTTTTTAAAAATATTTAAACAGCTTTGCTGATAGCCAAGGCTAATAATTATATTAAATTACGTAAAAACAAAATATACAATATGTCAGATATCGTAGAAATAAAGATTGATGGGAAGGTTTATGAGTTTCCTGTTATTACAGGTACAGAGGGAGAAAAGGCTATAGATATTTCGAAATTAAGGGACTTAACGGGTCACATAACTTTAGATTTCGGGTATAAAAATACTGGATCTACAAAAAGCGCCATTACATTCCTTGATGGTGAAAAAGGTATTTTGAAATACCGCGGGTATGGAATAGAGGAACTTGCTAAAAAGTCTACCTTTCTTGAAGTTGCTTATCTTTTGATCTACGGCGAACTTCCTACCGCTACACAGCTTTCGGACTTTCAAGCAAACATCAGCCGCCACACGCTTATTCATGAAGACATGAAAAAGTTTTTAGATGGATATCCTTCTAAATCCCATCCAATGGCGCAGCTGTCATCTCTCGTGTGCTCTTTATCTACATTCTACCCGGAGTCACTTGTTGCGAATTCGGCACCGGAGACTATGGATCAGACAATGATCAAGTTACTTGCTAAATTTCCAACAATCGTTGCCTTTATTTACAAGAAGTCACTTGGTCATCCGCTTATTTATCCAAAGAATAAGTATGATTATGTAAGTAATTTCATTCATATGATCTTTGGTCAACGTACTGAAGAAATCGAAATTGATCCGGTAGTTGTTGCTGCAATGAACACGTTATTAATTCTACACGCAGATCATGAGCAAAACTGCTCTGCATCTACTGTTAGAATGGTTGGTTCTTCTGATTGTAACCTTTATGCGTCTGTTTCTGCTGGTATTGATGCTTTATGGGGACCTCTTCATGGAGGTGCCAATCAGGCAGTTATAGAAATGCTCGAGAAGATTAAAGAAGATGGCGGCGATACAGAAAAATGGATTAACAAGGCAAAAGATAAGAATGATCCATTCCGTATGATGGGTTTTGGTCACCGTGTTTACAAAAACTTTGATCCAAGAGCGAAGATTATCAAAAAGGCTTGTGACGATATTCTTTCTAAGCTGGGTATTAATGATCCGGTATTAGACATCGCTAAAAAGCTTGAAGAAGCAGCGCTGAACGATCCATACTTTGTAGAACGTAAGCTTTATCCAAACGTGGATTTCTACTCTGGAATCATCTACAGGGCTTTAGGCTTTCCAACTGACATGTTCACCGTACTCTTCGCGTTGGGCCGTCTACCAGGATGGATTGCACAATGGAAAGAAATGCATGAAAACAAGGAGCCAATTGGCCGTCCTAGACAGATTTATGTAGGTCATACAGACAGGACTTTCACTGATATCTCAGAAAGATAGTTCCGAACATATACATCAAAAAGCCCCGTGGAAGTTTGTTCCGCGGGGCTTTTTTTATTAGTTGCCGGATCGAGGCGTATGCAAGGTAGGACTAGCCGATAATTACCAGGCAGCAGCACACTAAAAAGGCCCGGATTGGTGTCCGAGCCTCTGATATTTGTCTTTTGAATTTCTTTTAAAGCATGATCATGGTTACAGCAATGACAATTATAGATGAAAATGAAAATACCATTAAATAGCCAAAAGCTAAAAACGCCAGTTTCGCTACCGTAACCCACCGGCGACTACCATAGAAGGTTCTTAATGACCTGTAGATGTACCATATGAAATATATCATCCATAAGGTTGATAAGAGTACAGAGATAGAAAAGAAGAGGTCAAAGAAGGCTGAAACTGCACTTACAATGAGTAAGCTTAGAAATAGTGCTGAATGGATGTGAAAGGAATAAATAAGATGTTCGTAGTAATATCTCTTAGATCGAATATAGACCAGCTTTAGCAGCAATGCGAATAGAGGCAGTAAGATGAACATCATCTTTGGAGCATTATGCTTGATATCTTCTTCGATTTTTTCGCCCACATTCGGATATTTGCGTAGTTCAAGGTTCTTCCTGATTACATAATGCTTTAAGAAGTTATCCCGTTTTTTTGAAGGTAAAGCATTTTGCCTGTTCTCATAGGCACTAACAGTAGTATCATTTTTGTTTACCCAGTTTTCATTTATAGTAAAATCATTGAGGTTCGTCTTCTCCTTTTTGCTTGCAACTACGGTAACGCTAATGAGACTGTCCATCTGTTTGGTCGTTAGCTGTGCATCCTTAAGTTCCTTTTTAAGCTTTGCAATACTTTGTTCCACCTCTGCTTGTGCTTCTTTTTGAGTTGCCGCTTCAGTTTCTTGCTCGTGCTTCATCTTCTCAGATTTGCTGCTACCGAGCATAAATAAAAAGAATACAATACTGATAAAGATGTACAACCTGATTGGGTGTATAAACACAACCCGTTTACCGGAAACGTATAGCCTGGACAATGTGCCTGGATGTAACATCAGCGGCTTGATGGTTCGGAAAAACTTGGATTCGAAATGAAAGTAATCTGCGACGGCATGAGTAATCATGTGCAGCGCATCTTCTTTTATCTCTATATTTTCCTGGCCACAGTGTGTGCAAAAGTGCTCATCAACATGATGGCCACAATTAAGGCAATTTGATTCTTTTCTGTATTTTCCTGTTGACATTGGTGGATGCGTTTAGGCTGGATTAATGTTCTAAGGCTTTAATTGCAGAATCTTCCGCGGGACTATGTTTGTATTTAAAGATAAAAGGAAAAGTCACTGCCAGTACAAGTGTATATGCTGCAAACGTTATCCAGATATTTGTCCAGTCTTTGCTTTGATCTGGCTGGGTAAAGAAATGTTCTATTATCCAACCACTGGTAAAGCTTCCAAATAAGGCACCAAAGCCATTAACCATCATCATGAAGAGTCCTTGTGCGCTGCCACGCATTTTAGCATCCACCTGCGTCTCTACGAACAACGAACCTGAAATGTTGAAGAAATCGAATGCCATTCCGTAAATAATGCATGAAAGAATGATCATCCAAAGTCCACCAGCCGGGTCTGCAAACGCAAATAATCCGAACCTTAGTACCCACGCCAGCATGCTGAAAAGCATTACGTATTTAATTCCAAAACGTCTAAGGAAGAAAGGAATTGCAAGAATGAACAAAGTCTCTGAGATCTGTGATATGGACATAATGATTGCCGGGTACTTTACCGCAAGAAGATCAGCATAGGCGGGTACATTTTTGAAATCATGTAAGAATGTATCTCCATAGGCATTTGTAAGCTGTAAAGCTGCACCCAACAACATCGAGTACAAAAAGAAAACTGCAAAATTACCCTGCTTAAAGAGCGAGAAAGCTCTTAATCCTAGAGCATCAACGAACGACTTTGTCTCAGTTATTCTTGCTAATGGTGGACATTTAGGTAATGTGAATGCATACAAACCAAGGAATAATGATACTGAAGATGCAATGTAGAACTGATTTGAAGAAGCTTCATTGCCAGTAAGGCTTACCACCCATAGTGCTGCAATAAATCCTATCGTTCCCCAGATACGGATAGGAGGATAGTCTTTAATGATGTCTTTATTGCTGTTTTTTAAAGCCGTATAAGCGACAGTGATAGAGAGGGATAAAGTTGGCATGTAAAATACCATGTTCAACAGAATAACCCAAAAGAAAGTAGTGGGATTGTCTACCAGCGGTAAGCTGAAAAGCACCAAAGCGCCAAGAATGTGCATAATGCCCAGCAACTTTTCTGCATTGATCCAGCGGTCCGAGACAATGCCGGCTAAGGCTGGCATGAATATCGATGCTATACCCATGGTGGAGAAAATGATTCCGAATTCTGAACCGGACCATTGTTTATTCTGAAACCAGTAAACACCAATTGTAATTAGCCATGAGCCCCATATGAAGAATTGTAAAAAATTCATCAGGGTCAGGCGGAACTTAACGTTCATATATAACAGTTTAGTTTAATTTTTTTAGTGATATAGACTATTTAAAATAATAAACTGTCTGCAACGTAATTAAAGTAGTTGTACGAGATCAAGCTATTAAATTAATGGAGTAAAAATAGTTAAGCGGAATTCCTCTTGTTTATTTCATCTCTGATCCTTGCTGCCTTTTCATAGGCCTCTTCAGCAATTGCTTCCTGCAACTTTTGTTGCAACTCTTCCAGACTGTGAGATTTATATCCTGAGCTCGGAATATTCGTGCTTATATCTTCTGAACCCTGTTCTTTGGAAAGCGTATCTATGTTCTCCAGAAACAAAAAGTCCTCGCCTTCAATTACAATGCCGGCAGAGGAAAGGATAAATTCGTAGGTATAAATGTTAGCATTAAATCGCACTGCTAGTGCGATGGCATCCGATGTTCTGGCATCTATCTCTTTAACTCCATTTCCATCTGTACAGATGATTTTAGCAAAGAAGACACCTTCAACCAGATTATAGATCAAGACCTCTCTGATTTCAATTCGATAAGCCTGTGCTAGGGTCTTGAAAAGATCATGGGTTAGGGGACGTGTTGGCGTCATTTTTTCCATCTCAATGGCTATAGCCTGAGCTTCAAATGCACCGATGATGATTGGCAGACGACGACGGCCATTCACTTCACCTAATACAAGTGCATACGCTCCAGATTGAGTTTGACTGTAGGACAAGCCAACGATATCAAGTTTTACTTTTTTCATGATGAAGAGTGCTTAGCCAGGCATAAGCCTGGCCAAGTACATTTATCCTTTATGTGCTTTTAATGCTTGAATTAACTTCGGTACAACCTCAAAAGCATCGCCAACAATGCCATAGTCTGCAACTTTAAAGAAAGGAGCTTCAGGATCTTTGTTTATAACAACGATTACTTTTGATGAACTAATCCCTGCTAAATGCTGTATTGCTCCTGATATACCGACTGCAATGTATAAATTAGGGCTCACTGTAATTCCAGTTTGGCCAACATGTTCTGAATGCGGTCTCCAGTCTGCGTCAGAAACAGGCTTTGAACAAGCAGTTGCTGCACCTAAAAGATCAGCAAGCTCCTCAATCATTCCCCAGTTCTCCGGACCTTTTAATCCACGCCCGGCGGAAACAACAATTTCTGCATCAGGAAGGGAAACTTTATCCGTTGCGCGAACAATTTCCTGAACGATGGATTTGATATCTGCAGATTGGTGAGTAGGGCTGAAGCTTTCAACAGCAACATCAGCTGCAGGCGCTTCCTTAACCCCAAAGGCATTTGGATTCAAGGCAATCACTTTATTTGCTGATGTAATCTCAGTAGTAGCGAAAGCTTTTCCAGAAAAAGCAGTCTTTTTAACAGTGAACCTGCCATTTTCAATTATTGGAAGCTCCGTTGCTCCATCCACAAAGCCAGCTTTTAACTTCACTGCAACTCTTGGTGCCAAACCTTTACCGGTGAAAGAGTTTGATAGCACAACAACATTAGCATTTTCTTGATTTGCAGCTTCCGCAATAATTGACGCATATGCCTGATTTACAAAGTTCTTGAGCTCTGCAGTATTTACATTTAAAACCTTAGATGCACCATACTTTCCAAGTTCATTTAATTCAGACGCTTCAACATCTCCAATTGAAATCGCACTAAGCTGGGTATTATTTTGTTCTGCGATGGCTTTAGCATAAGAAACTGCTTCGTAAACAGATTTCTTGAACTTTCCATCAACATGCTCTACATAAACTAAAACTGACATATTATGGGTATATTATACTTAATGAGTAGGTTACACTATATTACTTTAGCTTCTTGATGTAATAGGTCAATCAGTTTCTCAGTATCTTCTGCTGGTACCAATTTAACGGTACCTCTAGGAGCAGGTGTTTCAAAGCTTGTAATTGCTGAAAGTTGTTCGATCTCTTTAGCCTCAATAACTTGTAAAGGCTTAGTCCTTGCAGACATAATTCCACGCATGTTTGGAATCTTTGGTTCAGCAACGCCTTCAGCGCAGCTGGCAATAAATTTCCCGTTTACTGAAACGATTTCTTTCCCACCTTCAATTTCTCGCTCTACGGTTGCAGTACTTCCATCGAACTCAAGTTTCTTTATGATAGATATAGATGGGATGTCAAGGAATTCTCCAATCATTGCTGCCACCTGTGCACCGTTATAATCAATTGACTCACGTCCAGTCAAAATCATATCAAAGTCGTTTGCTTTCACATATTCAGCTATTTGGTACGCTACAAAGTAAGCATCTCTTGGCGCAGCATTGATACGAACTGCATCATCAGCACCAATGGCGAGGGCTTTACGTATTGTAGGTTCTGTGGTGCTTTCGCCGACATTAATTACGGTTACAGTTCCTTTACCACCTTCGCAGAGCGAAATTGCTTTGGATAACGCAATCTCATCGTAGGGGTTCACAATGTATTGAACACCTGCTGTGTTGAATTGTGTATTATCGTTAGTAAAAGTTATTTTTGTGGTTGTGTCTGGCACATTACTTATACAAACTAATATTTTCATAAAAAAAGTCTTTTTGCAAATCTAATTAAAAAAGCAAGGATAAAAAATGCAAACCACCCGATTAAACAAGTTATTGGAATTTTTAGAAGCTGATCCCAACGATCCATTTATCCTATACGCGCTTGCGACAGAATATAATTCTGCTGGAGACTATGAACAGGCATTTCGGTACTACAATCAACTACTTACCGACAGTCCGGATTATGTTGGAACCTATTACCATCTTGGTAAGCTTTACGAGAAGATGGACAATCGTGCTAAAGCCATAGCGATCTACAAACTCGGACTTTTACAAGCAAGGGCAAAGAATGACAACCACGCTTTCTCAGAGCTGCAATCGGCGCTGAACGCCGCCTTAGATCTAGATTATGAAGATGATTAAGACCCTTTGCTTTGACTGCTAGAAAACTCCTATTCATACGCCAGGTTTTACTTTTTACGCTTACAGCGTTCGGTGGTGCTCAGGCACATATGGCACTTTTACTAAAGTATTTTGTTAAAGATCTGAAGTATATTTCCGAGGAAGATCTATTGGAGCTGAATGCTTTGGCGCAGGTGCTGCCGGGACCGGCTTCTACACAAACACTGGTCGGAATTGCATACAAGGTTGGACGTCTCCCTTTAGCAGTTATGACCTTCCTAATATGGATTATTCCCTCAGCCGCTGTAATGACTTTTGCTGCTATCAGCTATGCGAACCTTGATCACAAAGCACATTTCGGATCCATTATGCGGTATGTTCAGCCCGTTGCGCTTGGAATTGTTGCCTTTGGAGCCTTTAGTTTGTCCAGAAAGGTACTCCGATCGCAACTGTCTTTCTTTCTCGCAGGCTCCGCTGTAATTGCTACGCTGGTACTTCGAAATGCATATGTGTTTCCGATTGCCATACTCATCGGCGGGATAATTTCGTCTTCAATAGATACACCAAGGGAGGAGAACGAACTGCGAATGGGGCTGTTCTCTAACATTAACCGAAAGAAGCTTATCTATTATTTCGGCGTTTTATTGTTCCTAGCGCTACTTGGAGCGATTATTAATACAACCTCGCCTTTCAGCCTGCCAATCAGGCTGTTTGAAAACTTTTATAGAAACGGAATATTCATCTTTGGTGGAGGACAGGTTTTAGTGCCCCTGATGTTTACAGAGTTTGTTCAAATGAAGCATTACTTAAACCCTTCCGAATTTTTGTCTGGGTTTGCTATTCAACAAGCACTTCCAGGACCTACATTTTCCTTTACAAGTTATCTCTCTGCTTTGAGTATGAAAAACTTCGGTTATGGGTTCTATGGGCAGGCACTTGGCGGAATTATCGGTGCCTTAGGAATAAATCTTCCCGGCGTAATACTGGTATTGTTTATTGTTCCATTTTGGGATGACCTCAAGAAAGTCAACAGAATTAAATACTCGCTCTCCGGCGTAAATGCGGTGAGCGTAGGCTTTATTATAGCTGCTTTTATGTTGCTCGTCAGACCGATCGCACTGGACCTTCTTTCCATTGTGGTAATAATAGTCACTTTTCTGGTGCTCAACTTTACACGGGTCAATGCAGCTTTGCTAATCATTGCAGGAATGGCGTTAGGATACTTTCTCTAACAACGTTCAAATAAAAAAGCCGGAAGTGTGACTCCCGGCTTTTTCTATAATCTTTCTTCAAAATCTGAATTTTAAAATGGCGCTTCCTCGTCGTGCATGTCATCCATTCTGGAAGGTTTGATAATCACGTTTCCAAAAGAAGAGCGATCAAAATCAGGGGACGGTGCCATACCCGCACCAGGGCTGTCCATAGAGAACGAATTCTGAGGTGCGAAATCTTCTTCAAGATCCTGGAATTTAACATACTTACCTACGAAGCGAAGTGGCACAATACCGGTTTCACCATTCCTGTGTTTTGCAATGATAACCTCACCGACGCCAGCTTGCGATCGACCTTGCTCGTCCTCCGTGATACCGTAGTATTCCGGACGGTAAAGGAAGAGCACCATATCGGCATCCTGCTCAATGGAACCAGATTCCCTCAAATCCGAGAGCAAAGGCCGTTTTCCATTCTGTCCTGGTCTGTTCTCTACCGCACGACTTAACTGCGAAAGTGCCAGTACCGGAACGTCTAACTCCTTAGCTACTGATTTTAGGGCCCTTGAGATACTACCAATTTCCTGTTCACGGTTACCGCCACCGCCTTCACCTTTACCATGCATCAACTGAAGATAATCGATGATGATCATTTGTATGTCGTACTGTGATTTCAGTCTTCTACATTTTGCTCTGAATTCAAAGATATTCAGGGCAGGGGTATCATCAATAAGAAGCGGAGCCTCAGTCAGCGTCCCGATCTTGCTGTGTAACTGTTGCCATTCCCATTCAGCAAGGTTACCCTTCCTGATCTTCTCTTGTTCAATCTCCGTTTCTCCGGAGATCAAACGATTAACAAGCTGTACAGAAGACATCTCCAGGGAGAATACAACAACAGGTTTTTTAAAATCAACAGCAGCGTTGCGGGCACAGCTTAATACAAATGCTGTCTTACCCATTGCTGGCCTTGCTGCAATAATAACAAGGTCAGACTTCTGCCATCCACCAGTTATACGATCCAGGGCAGTAAAGCCAGAAGGAACACCAGTAAGTCCGTCTGTTTTCGTGCGTAGTTCTTCAAGGGTCGCTAAAGATTGCTTGATGATCTCGTCCATCTTCTGCGTATCCCTGCGAAGGTTGTTCTGGGCAATGTCAAAAAGGTTCTTTTCAGCGTGATCCAATAGATCGAAAATATCCGTAGTATCCTCATATGCATTCTGTATAATCTCTGAGGATATCCTGATAAGCTCCCTTTGAATATATTTTTGGGAAATTATTCGAGCGTGGTATTCTATGTTAGCTGCAGAAGCGACCCGGTTGGTTAGGTTTGTGATATAATAAGCACCACCTACCATCTCCAACAAACCTAAAGTTCTTAATTCAGACGTTACTGTTAAAATATCAACAGGCTTGGACTTCTGAAATAATTGCTGAATGGCTTCGAATATTTTCTTGTGCGATTCCTGGTAAAAAACTTCAGGTTTAAGGATATCGATTACTGTCGACAAAGCATCCTTTTCAAGCATCAACGCGCCTAAAACTGCCTCTTCAAGGTCAATCGCCTGCGGCGGAATCTTTCCCATTGTGCCTACAGTATTGGTCAATCTGTTTTTGCGCGCGCTAAAAGTCGACCTTTCCTGTCCCTGATTTGCATTGTCAATTATCATAATACAAAATTATGGAAAATAACCCTCGTAATCGGATTTCTTTTTACACATATTCAATAGCTTCTTAATCATTAAGGTATACCGCTCTGCCCGCACATCGGAGCTTTAAGCCAAAACAAAAAAAATGAGTATTTTTGCAGATAATTTATAGAAAATGGAACACTTCAAAAGGTCTCCGAGACCTAAAGAAAATAATGAATTCGTATTTGGTATTCGCGCTGTCATCGAGGCAATTAAGGCAGGTAAAGATATTGAAAGTATTTATCTGCAGCGTAGCCTTAGCGGCGATTTGATCTTAGAGTTAAAAAGTCTTTTGAAGGGTCTTGATGTTCCTGTTCATACCGTGCCGGTCGAAAAACTTAACCGGATGACGCAGAAGAATCATCAAGGCGTTATAGCTGTGATCTCATCCATTTCCTTTCAGAAAATCGAAGATATTATTCCGATGATTTATGAGAAAGGAGAGACTCCACTCGTGCTCATCTTAGACGGTATCACTGATGTACGTAACATGGGTGCGATTGCCAGAACCGCTGCCTGTACAGGTGTACACGCAATTATTGTTCCCACAAAGAACTCGGCTCAGATTAACGCCGATGCGATAAAAACATCAGCAGGAGCTTTGTTTACCATTCCTGTCTGCCGTCATGCAAATCTGCATAAGATCGCGCTCTATCTTCAGGAGTGTGGCTTGCAAATCGTCGCATGTACAGAGAAGACAAACGATCTTATCTATGTTCCAGATTATACCACGCCGACAGCGATCGTGATGGGCGCTGAAGATGAAGGTATCTCAAATGACATCATGCGAATGGCAAATCACCTTGCTAAGATTCCTATGTTTGGAGAAATTGGTTCCTTGAATGTGTCCGTTTCCACCGGAGTCATCCTTTATGAAGCAATCAGACAACGTTCCGCTGTTAACAGTTAACCGCTAATCAAATCATAAAAAAAGCCCTTCATCTATCAAAAATGAAGGGCTTTTTTCTATGCTTGTCTTAAATAAATTTTGTTCCAAAACGCGCCTTCACATCGGCAACGATCTGCTTCACGCTTTCTTCCTCCGTACGTGGGCATACCAGTAGGATATCGTTTGACTCCACTACAATATAGTCATGCAAGCCCTGAAGGATCACTAATTTTTCTTTGGGCATATTCACCATACAGTTTGATGAGTCAAACATAATGACCTGCTCTGACGGAATTACGGCGTTACCAACATAGTCCTTCTCTGCCATCTCGTAAATTGACGACCAAGTTCCCAGGTCAGACCAGCCAAAATCAGCAGGAAGTACATAGACATTCTCCGCCTTCTCCATAATCGCAAAATCAATTGAGATGTTCGTACACTGCTGGTAGGCATTCGAAATGAATGGTCTTTCCATTTCGGTGTTGTATAACGAAGCGCCGAGTTGAAAAATCTCGTGCATCTCTGGCAAATGTTTCTTAAAAGCATTATTTATCGAACGTGCAGACCAGATAAATATGCCCGCATTCCAAAGAAAATCGCCACTCTGGATAAATGTACGAGCCAGGTCAAGGTTCGGCTTCTCGGTAAAAAGCTTCACCTTGTGGATTTGCTCATCCGTTGGAAGATTATGTTCCGTGTATTGTATATAACCGTATCCGGTATCCGGACGACTCGGTTTTATACCTAAGGTTATCAACGCATCGTTTTGTGCGGCTGCTTCCAAAGACTGCGCTATTGCAACACTGAAAGCCTCCTGGTTCGCAATGGTGTGATCAGAAGGGGCTACAACAATAATTGCTTCGGGGTTTAGTTCTGCAATCTTCATTGAGCCGTATGCCACGCAAGGAGCAGTGTTACGCATTATTGGCTCAGCAAGAATCTGGTTGTCATTTAGGGATGGCAACTGCTCCTTAAGCGTTGTGATGTAGTTCTCATTGGTAACTATGAAGATGTTTTCTGGCGGACATACCTTAAGGAACCTTTCGTAAGTACTTTGAATCAAAGTCTTTCCTACGCCGAAGAAATCAATAAACTGCTTAGGAAATTCCGTTCTGCTTACCGGCCAGAAGCGACTGCCAACACCGCCGGCCATTATCAATGCATAGTTGTTTTTATTCATAGTTTCAGTATAAGGGAGCGTTAATTAAATAATACCTTCTTGCAGAAGATCGTGTAAATGCACAATGCCAAAGTAATTATCGTCATCCATAACCAGCAGCTGCGTGATACTGTTTTCTTTCATGATCTGTAGAGCATCAAAAGCCAGCATGTTTTTGTCTACTCGCTTTGGATTAACGGTCATAATATCTTTAGCGCTAATATTAAGCAAATTAGTATGCTTTTCCAACATTCTTCGAATATCACCATCAGTGACTATGCCTAACACCTTAGTGCCATCGAGGATCACAACAGCTCCTAAACGATTTTGACTAATCTCGAGAATAACGTCCTTCACGGATGCACCGGCTTGTATTTCTGGCTTTTTGTTCTTTAAAGCCAACTCTGCAACCTTCAAATAGAGGCGTTTTCCTAGTGCGCCGCCCGGGTGATAACGGGCAAAATCATCTTCATTAAAATTCCTTGTTTCGAGCAGACATATCGCTAATGCATCGCCCATGGCCAGCTGCGCTGTAGTGCTTGTTGTTGGCGCAAGATTATGCGGACAGGCTTCTTTGTCTACTGTGGTGTTCAGTATAAGATCTGCCAGGTGGGCGAGGTCAGAATTAAGTTGCCCAACCATGCCGATCAGCAAGTTCCCGGATTGCTTCAGTAAAGGTGCCAATACCTTGATCTCTGGTGTATTGCCGCTCTTGGAAATGCAAATCACAATGTCATTTTGCTGAATCATACCAAGGTCGCCATGCACCGCATCTCCCGCATGCATAAAAATCGCAGGGGTTCCTGTAGAGTTAAAAGTGGCAACGATTTTCTGAGCAATTATGGCACTTTTCCCAATGCCGGTAATGATCACCCGACCTCGACTTTGTGCAATAATTTCGACTGCCTTTTCAAAGTCGCCATTAACATTTGGAATGAGGTTCAGGATCGCCTGAGCCTCTAATTGAAGGGTGTTTACAGCAATTTCGTAACTCGATTTTTTACTTTTCAAAGAGAATTTATTAAGGTCCAGATGCTTTTATTGCTGCAAAATTATGTTATTTTGAATCAAAAATAGCACTGAATATTTTATACACGGGATGGATGTGAAAAAGTCGTTGTTTGACAACTTGCAAACCTTTTTTGGTTTCAATAATTTTAAAGGTGATCAGGAGCCGATCATCACCAATGTTCTAGAACGAAAGAATACCTTTGTCATAATGCCTACTGGTGGAGGCAAATCAATCTGCTACCAACTTCCTGCCTTGATGAGTGAAGGTACCGCAATCGTGATCTCTCCACTCATAGCCCTTATGAAGAACCAGGTCGATCAGTTACGTGCTTTCGGTGGAAGCGACAGCATCGCCCATTTTCTAAATTCATCATTAAACAAAGCCGAAATAAATCAAGTAAAAAGCGACTTGCTGAATGGAAAAACGAAGCTGCTTTACGTTGCACCAGAGTCACTCTCTAAAGCAGATAATGTAGAGTTCTTAAAGCTCATCAAAATTTCATTCGTTGCGGTTGATGAGGCCCACTGTATTTCTGAATGGGGCCATGATTTCCGGCCGGAGTATCGTAAGATCCGTCAAGTTATTGCCGGACTTGGACCAGATATACCCATTATAGCTTTAACCGCTACAGCAACGCCAAAGGTGCAGCTCGACATCATCAAAAACTTGCAGATGGGAGATGCTACCTTATTTAAATCTTCCTTTAACCGACCAAACCTTTTTTACGAGATCCGGCCAAAGCGCGATGTATTGAAGGAGATTAT
This sequence comes from Pedobacter sp., assembly GCA_038918115.1. Taxonomy (GTDB): domain Bacteria; phylum Bacteroidota; class Bacteroidia; order Sphingobacteriales; family Sphingobacteriaceae; genus Pedobacter. The sequence continues at coordinate 391,007 of JBCLAL010000002.1, read as the reverse complement.
CCGTTACATCAAGCAAAATACCGGCAAGTCAGGAATCATCTATTGTCTAAGCCGTAAAAAGGTGGAAGAGGTATCTGAAGCTTTAAACTTGAACGGCATCAAGGCACTACCTTACCACGCAGGCTTGGAGCCTAAGGTGCGTGCTGACACGCAGGATAAGTTCCTGATGGAGGATGTTGAAGTGATTGTCGCAACCATTGCCTTCGGAATGGGAATCGATAAACCGGATGTTCGTTTTGTAATCCACCATGACATTCCGAAGAGCATGGAAGGGTACTATCAAGAAACTGGTCGCGCCGGGCGTGATGGGGGCGAAGGTGTCTGTATAGCGTTTTACGCTCAAAAAGACATTGACAAGCTTGCTAAGTTCATGAAAGACAAGCCTGTCTCTGAACGAGAGATTGGAACGCAGATTCTTAAAGAAGTTATTGACTACGCTGAATCAGGGGTTTGCCGCAGAAAGCAGATCTTGCACTACTTCGGGGAAAACTTTAATGAAGCAGGTTGTAATGGTATGTGCGATAACTGCAAACGTACAAAAACCTACTTTGATGCTGAAGAGAACCTTAAAAGTCTACTGGAGCTGATAAAGCGTACAGGTGAAAAGTTTGATGATGCACACATCCTGAACATAATAATGGGCAGTGAAACAGCCCAGACCATTGCATATGAACACCGCAAGCTTCAAGAATTCGGCCTTGGCAAGATTGATGGCGAAAACCTTTGGAAATCATTGGTTCGACAAGCCATACTGAATAACTTCCTTGCAAAGGATATTGATAATTATGGTTTACTGAGTCTTTCAAAATCTGGTCATGACTTTCTTCAGAACCCTTATGCATTGAAATTTATTCTTAGGGAGCCGATTGAAAGTGATAATAGCGATGACGATGAGGACGGTAAACAGGGAGCTGGTGTCTTAGATACCCAACTCTTACAGTTGCTTAAAGACCTTCGAAAAAAGATAGCCAAACAAAAGAACGTGCCGCCATTCGTGGTGTTTCAGGATCCTTCGCTTGAAGAGATGTGTACACATTATCCTGTTTCCGTTGATGAGCTGAAGCAGATATCAGGTGTTGGAAATGGAAAAGCTGTCAAATTTGGTGCTCCATTCATAGAGTTGATAAAAAAATATGTTGGTGACAATGATATCGAACGCCCGGTTGATCTGATTATTAAAACACAAGCTAATAAGTCTCAGCTTAAAGTTTCCATTATACAGAACGTAGACCGTCAGATCGGTCTTGATGACATCGCTCGGGCAAAGGGGATCACCTATGATGATATTCTGAAGGAGATAGAGGCAATCGTTAATTCTGGAACAAAACTTAACCTCAACTACTTTGTTGACGAGGTGCTGGATGATGATCGTCAGGATGAAGTATTTGACTACTTCCGTACGGCTGAAAATGATTCAATTGACGCCGCACTGAAAGATCTTGGTGAAACTGATTATACCAGAGAGGAAATACAATTAATGCGGATCAAGTTTATGTCTGAACTTGGAAACTAATAAAAGAGCAATGATCAATTTTGAGATAGATAAACTTAAACATACCAGTAGCAACAATTTCTTCCTCATGGCTGGTCCATGTGCAATTGAAGGTGAAGATATCGCCATGAGAATTGCAGAACGTATCGTCACCATCACTGATAAGCTAGAGATACCTTATATTTTCAAAGGTTCTTACCGCAAAGCTAACCGCTCCAAAGGCAGCTCTTTCACAGGTATCGGAGATGAGAAGGCCTTGAAGATCCTGGAAAAGGTTGGTAAAACATTCGATGTTCCCACTGTAACAGACATTCATGAAAGCGCCGAAGCGGCTATGGCTGCTGCATACGTTGATGTATTACAAATTCCGGCTTTTTTATGCCGTCAAACAGACCTGTTAATTGCAGCTGCTAAGACGAATAAGGTAGTTAACGTAAAGAAAGGACAGTTCTTATCAGCTGGCTCTATGAAGTTTGCTGTAGAGAAGATTATCGAGTCTGGTAATAACAGGGTCGTGCTTACAGATCGTGGTAATACATTTGGTTACCAGGACCTGATTGTTGACTTTCGTGGTTTGCCGGAGATGCAGGGCTTTAATGTCCCTGTTGTTATGGACTGCACCCATTCCCTGCAGCAACCTAACCAGAGTTCTGGTGTAACCGGTGGTAAGCCCGAATTAATTGCTACAATTGCTAAAGCTGCCATCGCCGTTGGTGCTGATGGTTTATTTATTGAAACACACCCGGATCCGGCATGTGCCCTGTCAGACGGTGCCAATATGTTGCATTTGGACAGATTAGAAGAGTTGCTCACACAACTAGTAAGATTAAGGAAAGCGGTTATTTAACCGCTTTCTTGCTTATATACCAGTTACAACGAAGGATGTTCTACGATTTTTCTGCCTTCCTTCCGGCGTACTGTTGCTTGCTGTTGGCTTGTTTTTACCATAGCCTTTGAATTGCATCCGAGTCGCATCAATGCCTTGTTCAATCAAATAGTTGTAAACTGCTTTTGCTCTCGCTTCCGAAAGGTTCATGTTCTGCTCGTCATTTCCCGTATTATCTGTATGCCCTTGTATTTCAATAGTCATCTGCGGATTTTCTTTTAACAAGCCCTGGAGCACTTCCAGCTCGGTGATTGATGGCTGTAGCAAAGTCGCCTTATTTGTCTCAAAAAAAATGTTTTTCAATGTTAAATTGCTGCCGGTTCTGATCTTCTCAAGATAAACGATCAGTTCGACTGGTTTGTCGTTGTCTTTCTCCCTCAGTTCAAAATGGTCTGAATAGAACAGATAGCCCTTAGCGGTTACATTCAGCGAATAGTCACTGCCGATGGGCATTACTGCCAGGAAGTCACCTGTTTCAGCCGAAGTAAAATCATTAAATTGTATTTGCTTGTTCTTCAAATTAACCACCAGAACTTCGGCTGCAAGGGGCAGCTTTGTTTCTTTGTCGTATATGGTCCCATTAACGTAGGAGATGCGCTGGGGTTTAGCCGACACAGGCATCTTAAAGGTATAGAGATCAAGGTCGCCAAAGCCATCTGCTAAGTTCGTAGAGAAAATGCCATTCGAGCCATCTGGTGTAACAATGAGACCGGTTTCTTCATTATAGGAGTTTATTGGATAACCTACATTAACAGGCTTCATCCATTTCCCATGCTGATCCAACCTGCTATAGAAAATATCCTTGTTGCCTAAACCAGGCCATCCATCTGAGGAGAAATAGAGAGTCTGCCCATCTGGATGGACAAACGGTGTATGTTCGTCATAAGCGGTATTAATCTCTGCTCCAAGATTTACGGGTTTAGCCCAGTTTCCATCCTTGCCCAAAGTAGTCTTCCAAAGATCATAACCACCAAAGCCGCCCGGCCGGTTACTGGAAAAGTACAGGGTGTTACCATCTGGACTGATTGCAGGTTGGGAGTCCCAATCTCTCGAATTCACAACGCTACCCAGATTAAACGGCGGATCCCACTTTTTACCATTCTTATGGCTAACGTAGATGTCACAACTCCCCATCCCATCGGGGCGGTTGCAGCCAGTAAAAAAAAGATATTTTCCATCCGGAGACAAGGACTGCGCACCCTCGTTATATTCTTTGGTGTTGATGTTGTTGCTGAGTGGTTTGGCAGCGGTCCAGCTTTTATCCTTCAATCTTGTACTGATCAGGAAATCTTCATTACCCTCAATAACCCGGCTATAGATCATTGTATTTCCATCGGCAGTAAGGGCAGGAAAGTACTCACGGTACTTAGAATTTACATTGGAACCCATGTTTAGTGGCTGAAAGGGTTGAGGATTCTTGATCGCCTCAATAGAGAACTTGCAGTCTTCCAGATACTTTTGTGTACGTACAACAATTCTTTGGTCTTTACCCTGGTAATTTGCTATAAAAGCATTGAAATTCTGCAGAGCCTCGGCATAGTCACCGGTCAGGAGTTGGGACTCCCCAAGCCCATAATAAACACGTGCATCTACCGGCATGTTTAGTGCGATTGCCTGCAAGTAAACGGCTTTGCTCTTCTGATAGTTCTTCTGACGCCTGAAGATGTCACCCATTTGAAAGTAGGCCATCTGAAAGCTTGGATCCGCATCAACGGCTTGTTTCAGCTGCGTCAATGCATCGTCATAGCCACCTTTGTCTAAAAAGTTCTGCGCATTATTATAACTCCGCTGTGCAAGACTGTTCCCTGACTGTGCGTTTGCAAAAAGTTGAAACCCAATAATTAAGTATAAACACAAGATGGCTTTCATGGTATATATCTAATTAACTAAATATATAAAAAACCAGCCTGTGATTAGGGGATGTTCAGGAATTTGTGCGTTTGTAACGAAATTTCCCACTTCGGATTGGCCATCACGTAGTCGATGATCAGGGGTGTAACTTCATTGCGCCTGGACCATTCCGGCTGTAAGTAGAGCTTGCAAGTTGGGCTTACCGAAGCTGCATATTGCTCAGCCCATGCAAAATCACTTTTATTAAAGACAATTACCTTAAGCTCGTTTGCAAAAGGAGTGATGTCTGGTCTCGGTGCCTTAAACTTCTTTGGCGAAAGACAAATCCAATCCCAGGATCCTGAAAGGGGATATGCTCCAGAAGTCTCTATGAAAGTCAGAATGCTCTTTTCCTGCAGCTTTTTGGTCAGATAATCCATATTATAGATCAAGGGTTCGCCACCGGTAATTACAACTGCACGTCCGGGGTATTGATCCGCCTTCGCTACAATTTCATCTGCATGCGTCAAAGGATGCGAGTCTGCATCCCAGCTCTCTTTCACATCACACCAATGACAACCAACGTCACATCCACCAAGCCGGATAAAATATGCAGCCTTGCCAGTGTTGTAACCTTCTCCCTGTATCGTATAGAATTCTTCCATCAAAGGAAGTAATGTTCCGTCTGTCGGTATCTGATGCGCCATAATAAGCTGCAAAGTTAACAAAATAAAAACGCCCGGACTTTTATGCCGGGCGCATTGCATATTAATGACGTATTAATGAAACTTTATGACCTTAGTAGATCTCTTTTCTTGCCGACGCTAATGTATTTTTCAGCAAACCAACGATAGTCATCAATCCAACACCTCCAGGTACCGGAGTAATCCATGATGCTTTCTCTGCCACCTGATCAAAATCTACATCTCCATATAGTTTGTATCCAGACTTCGTGGTAGCAGATTGTTCACGGTTAATACCTACATCAATGATAATGGCTCCAGGCTTTACCATATCAGCAGTAATGAAGTTTTTCTTACCAATGGCTGCAATAATGATATCTCCCTGTAAAACAATGCTATTAAGGTCCTTAGTTTTACTATGCGTTAAGGTTACGGTACAGTTACCAGGATTTGCGTTGCGGGCCATTAAAATGCTCATTGGGCTTCCCACAATATTACTTCTGCCGACCACCACGCAGTGTTTTCCGGCAGTGTCTATATTGTACGCCTGTAGCATCAGCAAGATGCCATAGGGTGTAGCCGGTATAAAGCAGGGTAGGTTCCGCATCATTCTCCCAAGGTTTACCGGATGGAAACCATCTACATCTTTGCGATGGTCAATTGTTTCCGTTACTTTTTCAGGATCGATATGTTTGGGTAAGGGGAGTTGAACGATCAAGCCGTCTACCTCATCATCGGCATTTATTGCTCTGATTTGATCTAATAAAGCCTCTTCAGTAACATCAATATCGTAACGGATCAAAGACGATTTAAAACCAACCTTTTCACAGTTCTTCATCTTACTGGCTACATAGGTCTCACTTCCACCATCGTTGCCTACAAGTATGGCTACAAGATGAGGTTTTCTGCCGCTTTCCTCAAGAAAGCGTGTAGCTTCTTCAGCAATCTGATTTTTAATCTGCTCAGAGGCGTATTTTCCGTCTAATAGTTGCATGTTATTTAAATAAGCTGTTAGTCTAATTTTAATACCGCCATAAAGGCTGTTTGTGGAATCTCTACGTTACCCACCTGACGCATACGTTTCTTTCCCTTCTTTTGTTTTTCCAGTAATTTACGCTTTCTGGAAATATCACCACCGTAACATTTTGCCGTTACATCTTTACGCATGGCTTTAACATTTTCCCTCGCAATTACCTTAGCACCAATAGAAGCCTGGATCGCGATCTCAAACTGCTGTCTCGGAATAAGCTCTCTAAGCTTCTCACAGATTCGCTTTCCAAAATCATAAGAATTACTTCTATGGATCAGTGAAGATAAGGCATCAACGTGTTCACCATTAAGCAAGATGTCTAACCTTACAAGGTCCGACTGGCGGTAGCCGATCTGGTGATAATCAAACGATGCATAACCCTTTGATATGGTCTTTAGTTTATCGTAAAAATCAAATACAATCTCACCCATCGGCATTTCGAAAACAAGTTCAACACGATCTGCAGTCAGGTAAGACTGGTTAACGATAATTCCACGTTTCTGAATACAAAGTGACATTACTGGTCCTACGAATTCAGCCTTAGTAATAATGTTAGCCTTAATGAATGGTTCCTGTACATATTCCAACTTGCTTGGATCTGGCAGGTCTGAAGGGTTGTTTACTGCGATTTCTTCATCCCTGGTCGTCTTAGCAATGTAGGACACGTTTGGTACTGTAGTAATTACCGTCATGTCAAACTCACGTTCCAATCGCTCCTGGATAATTTCCATGTGCAGCATTCCGAGGAATCCGCAACGGAAACCAAAGCCAAGTGCGGCAGAACTTTCAGGTTCAAACACGATAGAGGCATCATTAAGCTGAAGTTTGTGCATTGCCTCACGCAATTCTTCAAACTCATCCGTATCTACAGGGTAGATACCTGCAAATACCATAGGCTTAACTTCCTCAAATCCTTGTATACTCTCAAGCGAAGGACGGGCAACGTTGGTGATCGTATCTCCAACTTTAACCTCACGGGCTTCCTTAATCCCGGAGATGATGTAACCTACATCACCTGTTTTAACAACAGGCTTCGGCAACATATTCAACTTCAATACGCCTACCTCATCTGCAAGGTATTCTTTATTTGTATTGATGAATTTGACCTTATCACCTTTCTTGATCTCACCGTTTACAACTTTGTAATAGGCGATAATTCCACGGAAAGAGTTAAATACAGAATCAAAAATCAACGCTTGTAAAGGCGCTTCAGGATCTCCGACAGGTGCGGGGATGCGTTCTATGATCGCGCTTAAAATATCAGGTATGCCGAGACCGGTTTTACCGGACGCCGGGATAATTTCTTCACGCTTGCAGCCAATTAAATCTACAATCTGATCTTTAACTTCCTCAGGCATAGCACCAGGAAGGTCCATTTTATTCAGAATCGGAATGATTTCCAGATCATGTTCAAGGGCCAGATATAGATTTGAGATGGTTTGTGCCTGTATACCTTGTGAGGCATCAACAATCAGCAGCGCGCCTTCGCAAGCTGCGATGGACCGGGAAACTTCGTAAGAAAAATCGACGTGTCCGGGTGTGTCAATCAGATTCAGTACATATTCCTGCCCGTTAGCAATGAAATTCATCTGAATCGCGTGACTTTTGATCGTTATACCTCGTTCACGCTCAAGGTCCATATTATCAAGTAGTTGGGCCTGAGCTTCACGTTGGGTAATGGTATCAGTGTATTCCAATAATCGGTCGGCCAAAGTACTCTTACCGTGGTCTATATGTGCAATTATGCAAAAATTACGTATGTGCTTCATCTTTGCGCAAATATAGGATTTTGCCCCGGTTATTTAAATGTAATTTGATGGCTTTGTAGCGTTCAGCTATTAAAGCTCAAACCTGTCCGCATCTTTAAGAAAAGGGAAGGTTCGCCTGTTCTTTACAAGCTCTGGATAGGTAATGCTGAATGTATACAGGTCCTCATCTTCCGGTTTATAATAAACCGTTCCGCCATTGGCGTCAAGACACATGGAATGTCCACTATGGTATACCTCGTTGCCATCATGCCCAACCCGGTTGACTGCAATTACATAACATTGGTTTTCAATTGCCCGGGCGGGAATCAAGGCCTTCCAGTGTCCTGCACGTTTATCCGGCCAGCTTGCAATCAGAAGCAATACGTCATAGCTCGCATCAGCATTTCGTAACCATACCGGAAACCGAAGGTCATAACAAATTGCCAGTCTTATCTTCCAGCCTTTCAGGTCAACAATCACCTGATCCTGGCCAGCCGTATATTTCTTGTCTTCACCGCCAAAGCCAAACAGGTGGTGTTTATCATACTTTTCGAAACTTCCGTCCGGAAGCATCCAGATCATTCTATTGTAGTACTTTCCATCTTCAGCAATAATCAGACTTCCTGTAACCACACAGTCATACCGTTTTGCAGTATCCTTCATCCATGTTAGCGTTCTGCCATCCATGGGTTCCGCAAGCGCTTCCGCATTCATACTAAAACCGGTATTAAACATCTCCGGCAGCACAATCAGGTCTGTCTTCTCTTTTACACCAAGATTCAGCCTCAAACTCAGGTTTTGTAAGTTCTTATCGGTATTTTCCCAGAAAAGATAGGCCTGGAAAACTGTGACTTTTAAGTTGTTTATGTTTAAGTAATCAGGATTCTCCATCTTATGAAATATGATTAGAAATGCAATAGTTTCTCAACCGCCTGTTCCAATGTCTCTTTTTTCTTGGCAAAGCAAAAACGTAGTGCATGATGATCGGTGTTCCGGATAAAAAACGCAGATACCGGTATACTTGCAACTTTATAGTCCTTCACCATGCGTATAGCAAGGGCCACATCAGTTTCATCACTGAAATGGTCGAAGGTTACGCATTGAAAGTAGGAACCTTTACAAGGTAGTAAATTAAAGCGCGTCTCAGTCAACAAGGACCTGAAGTAGTCTCGCTTTTCCTGAAAAAATGAAGCAAGTTCCAGATAGCTTGAGCTATTTCGAAGGTATTCTGCAATGGCATGTTGTATAGGCGTATTCACGCTGAATACATTGAACTGATGAACCTTTCTGAACTCCTTCATCAGATTTTCAGGTGCAAGGCAATACCCAGCCTTCCAGCCTGTAGCATGCAGTACCTTTCCGAAGGATCCTACAATAAAACTCCGCTCTTTCAATTCCGGAAAAGCTGCAATACTGAGGTGCTTCTCGCCATCATAGATGATGTGCTCATAAACCTCGTCACTTAAGATTAGTACGTCGGTTCCTTTTGTTAATTTGGTTAAGCATTGCATATCATGTGCTGAAAGCACGCTACCTGTAGGATTGTTCGGACTATTCAAAATGATCATTTTAGTATTTGCACTAAACAATCGTTTCACAATGTCCCAGTCAATCTTATAATCTGGTGGTACCATCTCATAGGTCTTCACCAAACCTCCATGCATTCTGATCGCTGCAGCATAACTGTCGTAAGCAGGTTCGAAAATGATGACTTCATCTCCGGGATTTATGCAGGCTGCAATGGCAGTAAAGAGCGCTTGTGTACCTCCGGCAGTAATTGTTATGTCACTTTCCGGTTTATAATCTGCACCGTACAACGCATTTGTTTTGTCAGTTATCAACGTTCTCAATGCTGGTACCCCAACCATTGGTGCATATTGGTTAAAACCTTTTTGCATGTAGCCGGCAACCAATTCGATAAGTTTCGGATCAGTGTCAAAGTCGGGAAAACCTTGAGACAAATTTATTGCCTGGTATTCTTCTGCGAGATTTGTCATTACAGAGAAGATGGTATTTGCAGTACCAGGTAGCTTAGAGTTTATAGGTATCATGTATTGCGAAAATAGCAATTATAGGCGCAAAAAAAAGCCGGGCGAAACCGGCTTAACAAAAATGTGATATAATTTATGCATTTTGTACATTATCATTCAGATCATCTGACGCTTGCTTCAGGTTGTTTTTTGCGTCTTCCTTGTAGTCCTGGTATTCCTGAGTGAGATCACTGGCTTTTGATTTTACACGATCAACAGTACGGTCTTTCAAATCAACAAGGTCGTCCTTGCCCGCAACGATTTTTTCTTTTACTGATTGATATTTCTCCTTAAGATCTCCAGTCAAGTCACTTGCTTTGTCCGAGATTAGCGATCTGGTTTCCTCACCGCTACTAGGTGCAAAAAGCACGCCCAGCACAGCGCCAACAGCCAAGCCCGTTAAAAGTGCTACAATGGCTTTTGATGAGTCTGAATCTTTCGATACGCAGTTGGATAACAATTTTTCGTATTTCATAATCGGTCGTTTTATTAGTGATTAACAACAGGTTACCCGATCTGTTTTCAAAAACTTAAATTACTCGGCAGTATCATCCACAACAATTCTGATCTCATAGTCCGCTACAGTGATCCGTCTTTCCTTATATAATGCGCCAATTGCCTTCTTAAAGGCGTTTTTGCTGATCTTAAAACGGTGATAGATGTCATCAGGCGAACTCTTGTCGCCTAAATTAATTACGCCTCCATTTTCCTGCAGCGTTTTATAAATCACATCCTTTGAATCCAGAATATGGCTGTAGCCCATAGGTTGTAAGCTCAGGTCAATCTTGCCTTCAACCCGGATCTTCTTAACCCAGCCTTTACGGGTTTCGCCGGACTGCAGCTCATCGAAAAGCTCATTGGCATAAAGTAAGCCGATATAGCGGTTATCAATGATCGCGTTAAAGCCCAGGTCTGAACGGTCCACAATTAGCAGACTAACCTCGTCACCTTCTTCAAGGTCAATGTCATCTTCTTCCACGAAGTTGGTAAGCCTTGAGGAGGCAAGCATGCGATCGTTACTTTCATCAAGATATACATACACAACGTGCTTGTCGCCCTTAAACATCGGACGTTTTTGTTCTGTCAATGGTACATAGATGTCCTTGCCGATACCAAAGTCCATAAAAGCACCATCTTTTGTTTCATCAACAACCGTTAGATAGGCAAAGTCGCCAACACAAGCTAATGGGCGCTGCGTAGTAGCTACATAACTCCCATCTTTATGCACATACACAAAAACGCTCATGATATCCCCAATTTCCAGATTCGCAGGCACTTCCGTGTAAGCGAGAATCGCTTCTTTCTCACCATCCGTTAAGATTAAACCTTTCTCTGCTTTACCAGAAACCCGTAAGTCGTTGTATTGTCCAATAGCTATCATGCTGCAAAGATACTATTTATTGTCTCCGGCTTCTAATTGCTTAAAGAGTGCCACCATATCCTCATCACCCAAACCACGATCTACTGCCTGCTGGAGCGTTAGTGCCAGGGTCTTACCTGCCGGTGTAGCAAGTCCGATTTCTTCAGCTAGTCTAATGTCCTTGCGAAGCAACTTCAGTGCAAATGCAGGAGTGAAGTCACGATTAATGATGTTTGTAGACTTGATCTTCGTGATGCCGCTCCCAACGGCACTTTCATTTATTAGTGGTAACAGCGCATCCGCCGTAATTCCATGCTGTGCAGCTAAAAGAACAGCCTCAGATAAGCCTTGTATGGTGATGCCCAGAAACAGGTTTATTGCCAGTTTGGCAATATTGCCTGCACCATGATCACCTAAAAGCGTTGCCGACTTACCTAAACAGCGGAGAATTGGTTCTACCTTGGCAAATACTTCTGGTTTTCCACCAGCCATAATGACCAGTTGCGCATCTGTAGCAGGCTTAACACTTCCAGAAACAGGTGCATCCATATATTCAATGCCATTTTCTGAGGCTTGTGCCGCAAGTGCCCTGCTTGTAGCGGGAGCCACCGTGCTCATGTCCACTACGATCAGCGGCTTGGTCCGTACTGCTTTAAAAACGCCATTGTCAGCAGTGAATACTGAGCGTACCGCAGCATCATCGCTCAACATACTAATAATCACATCAGATACCGGAACCAGTTCGGCTGGTGATTTCAGCACTTGAACAGATACCTCCTTCGCTATAGCCCTTGCTTTATCTATATTCCTATTGAAAACGGATACTTCGTATCCCGCTTTAATCAGATTCTTAACCATTGGCACACCCATGTTGCCCAAACCAATAAATCCTATTTTCATCCGCTTATCCTTTTATTATTTAAAGCTGTTGTTTCCGCTTTATGTTTTTAGATAATCATAAAACCAGACATAATTAGGTATAAAAATTGACAGGATACAAAATTTGATAAATTTGCGCCATGATTTCCAAAAGTACCCAGCGTATCTTCCTCAGTTTGTTCTTTTTTCTGTCTGGATTTAGCTTTTCTACATGGGCTTCCCGTATTCCCACAATAAAAGAGGCCTTCAATTTCAACGATGCTGAACTAGGCTCCATTCTGCTCGCTATGCCAATAGGCTCTTTACTCGGCTTGCCCATTTCCGGTTGGCTGGTGTCTAAATACAACAGTAGAGTACCGCTCATCATCGGTTTTGCTTTGAATACCTTTGCACTGGCACTAATAGGTTATGCCCAAAACGTGGTTACACTTGTTATAGCCGTATTGCTTTTTTCATTCACCACCCGCATTTACAATATATCCGTAAATACGCAGGCCATATCGCTACAAAAATTCTACGAGCAGAAGATCATGGGATCTTTTCATGGGTTCTGGAGTACCGGAGGGATTTTTGGTATTCTGTTCTCAACCTTGATGCTAAACATGGCAATTCCCATACAGCAGCACTTTATCATGGTTGGTATAGTAGCATTGATTTTAACGCTTATTTCATTCCGGTATCTGCTGCGTAATGACAAAGCTGAAAAAGGAAATAAAATCATACTTGGAAAGCCAGATCCATATATCTTTTATCTCGGAATTGTGGCCTTACTTTCGGCAATATGCGAAGGTGGTATGTTTGATTGGAGTGGAATTTACTTCCAGCAGGTGTTACACGTTGAGATATTCACTTATGGTTACCTCATCTTTATGACCTTCATGGCTACCTCAAGGTTTCTTTCTGATAAAATAATCGCTGTGATTGGAATGCCACGTACGTACGTGATGAGCGCGGTATGTATTGTATCGGGTATTGCTATGGCCATAATTGTTCCGACGTTCTGGACCGCAATGATTGGATTCTCCCTTGTTGGATTTGGTACAGCAGCGGTAATTCCGATGTCTTATGCGCTTGCCGGCGCTTCCCAGAAATATTCAGCAGGGATGGCAGTATCGATCATAGCTACATATTCTATCACCGGAATGCTGCTGGGTCCGCCCTTAATCGGCTATTTGGCCCATGCGTTTAACTTGCGCGTGTCTTTCGTGATCTTTGGTCTCTGTGGCCTTACCTTAATCCCGATTTCTCGTTTGTTCTTTGCCCACAAGAAAAGCCTCGAACTTAAATAGTCTGATCTAATATCCATTAAAACATTTTCGTTTATGAAATATCCATTAACCAAGAAAGTTGATGTTGAAGATAATTACTTCGGAACCATTGTCCCAGATCCATATCGATGGCTTGAGGATGACCGTGCTGAGGATACCAAAGCATGGGTTGTGGAACAAAATGCATGTACAAATGCATTCCTTGATCAAATCCCTTTCCGCGCGGCTATCCGTGAGCGACTAACGAAATTGATGGATTATGAGAAATTCTCTCAACCCTTTAAAGAAGGCGCCTATATCTACTTTTACAGAAATACAGGTCTGCAAAATCAGAGTGTTCTTTATCGCCAGCGATCTGAAAACGAGGTACCCGAGGTTTTTCTTGACCCGAATACCTTTTCAGCAGATGGAAGTGATTCCTTAAGCGGCATCAGCTTCTCCAAAGATGGAAGTCTCGCGGCATATCAGGTTTCAAAAGCAGGTTCTGACTGGAAAAGGATTGTGGTTATAAACACGGAAACAAAGCAAGCAACCGACGACCTGATTTTGAACGTAAAATTTTCCGGCGTCGCGTGGCAAGGCAATCAAGGGTTTTATTATAGTACCTATGAGCAGCCCCGGCAGGGAAGTCACTTGTCTGCGAAAACGGATCACCACAAGTTATATTTCCATCAACTTGGCACCACACAAGAACAAGATCAGGTGGTGTTTGGTGAAGATGTACAACGTCGGTATGTTGGCGCTAGTGTTACCGAAGACGAGGCCTTTCTGGTGATATCAGCCGCAAATTCTACTTCGGGCAATCAGCTATACATCAAGGATCTTTCAAATCCAACTGCTGCCATCATACCATTGGTTGAAGATTTCGAAAACAACCATGACGTATTGCTGCATGCTGATGGAAAGTTATTTATCTACACAAACCTGAATGCGGCAAACGGGAGGATTGTAACGGTAAACCCGAACAATCCGGGGCCGTCGAATTGGCAGGAACTTATTGCGGAGACAAGTAATGTGTTAACACCATCAACCGGCGGCGGAAAGATCTTTGCCAACTACTTGAAAGATGCCGTTTCCTTAGTGCGGCAGTACAATCTTGATGGTCAACCGGAACGTCTGGTAGAATTACCTGGTCCCGGCACTGCAGCGGGTTTCCATGGTAAAATGGACGAAAGTGTACTGTATTATACATTCACGTCCTATATCTATCCTGCTACAATCTTCCGATATGAGGTAAATAGTGGTAAGGCGGAAGTTTATAGAAAATCCGGTGTGGATTTCGACCCCGAACAATATGAATCCAACCCGGTCTTCTACACCTCGGAGGATGGTACAAAGGTCCCGATGATCATTACGCATAGAAAAGGGCTGCCAAGAAACAGTAAAAATCCTACAGTGGTATATGGCTATGGCGGTTTTAATGTAAACCTGACTCCAGCGTTCAGCAACAGCGTTGTGGTGTTTCTTGAGCAGGGGGGAATCTATGCCGTAGCAAACCTGAGAGGTGGAGGTGAATATGGCGAAGGATGGCATCTTGCGGGTACCAAGTTGAACAAACAGCATGTTTTTGACGACTTTATTGCCGCTGCCGAATACCTGATTGATAATCAATATACCTCATCAGAATTCCTTGCAAGTATGGGCGGATCAAACGGCGGTCTGCTTGTTGCAGCAGTTATGGCACAACGGCCATCGCTCTTCAAGGTTGTTTTTCCAGCCGTTGGAGTTTTAGATATGCTTCGTTATCATCAGTTTACCGCCGGAGCTGGCTGGGCTTACGATTACGGAACGGCGGAAGTATCTGAAGAGATGTTCAAATATTTGTATCGCTATAGCCCATTACATGCCTTGAAACCAGGAATAGCTTACCCGGCGACATTAGTAACCACCGGCGATCATGATGATCGGGTGGTGCCAGCTCATAGTTTCAAGTTCATTGCGAGACTCCAGGAAGTTCAGCTCGGTGCTGCACCTGTACTGATTCGGATTGAGACCAATGCTGGTCACGGAGCGGGGAAACCAACCGACAAGGTTATCAGGGAAATCGCGGACAAATGGGCTTTTATGTTTCACATAATGAAACTTACATGGCAGTAGAACAACATGTAGGCTAACGGGGCTCAGACAGGGCACAAACAGGGCTCACACAGGGTCTTGACTGGGCTATTGCCCTGTGAAGGCCTCGGGTGAGCCCTGTTTTTACCATGTGATTCCTGAAGCTGCTTCTTTACAGGTGTCGCGACGTTATTTGTTCGTTATTAGTTCAATTCTGGCCGCGTGTTGCACATCCGAAGGTTGGATCATGCCTCCAGCAACAACCGTATACATCTTTCCGGCTGTAATGGTTACATTCTTTTTCGTTGCTACAATAGTTCCGGAGGCTTTATCCAAAAGTTGAAGATCATAGTTTTTTGCATCTGCAGTGATAAAATCACTTGCCGTTTTAAAAGCCTTGCCACCAACCAGGGTGGTAGAACCGCTTACAACAAGATCCAATGTGCCAGCATCTGGGATCAGGTTAACAAAGCGTATAAAGCCCTTTTCAGATGACGAAAGTGATAGGTCATCTTGCATTAACAACCCAGAAAGATTCGGTACATCATTGATCAGGAAATATGAATATGCCTTATCCTTATCCAGATTGGTTGTTTCAGTGAATACAGAGGCCGTATTGCTGCTGGTGGTAAACTTGATCTTATTCGCCCCGGGAGTAATGTTAAAGTAAGGCGCAACAGTGCCCATAAAAGGAAGCGCGCCTTTTTGATTAACAGAACTGCTTACATCATTAATGTACACATTATAGGTGCCCGCACCAGGTGACGCGTTAACGATCATTAATCCGGAGATAGCAGGTGCTTCCGTTTCGTTTTTGGAACAGGCGCTCAGAAACATCGAAAAAACGGCGGCAAATAAAACCATAGCAAGCTTAGGTTGCCTGGTTGAAGTAGGTTTGGTAAAGATTTTCATTTGATAACTTGATTTTGAATCTAAATGTTAAAGGATTTGGCTAATACGCAGCAGTTTTATCAAATGCTACATGCAAAGATTTAAAAATTAAGTTTCAAGGCTCGTTAAAAAACGTTAAATCTCAGCATCAATGCTATTCGATGCACCTGGCTGAGCTATCTCTCCTCCATGATGAACATAGCATACGGCAGTTAATTGCTTGAATAGGCGTTCATTGAATGGTGATTGAAAAATTATTTAAGATTTTTTTCTTAGTGTATTTTGTACACTAAGAAAAACCTATTATATTTGTGTCATCAAAGGATAGGAGATGTCCTTAAAGATTTGAAATTACACACCTGATGTATTAACAGCCGATTTCGGTGCCATCAGGTCTTAAGGAAAAACCCGTTCATACAGGTTTATATTTGGTTAGAAAAGGGATGCGTCTGGATGGAGCAACCCTTTCTTTTTTTTAAGAGGTTCCAGGCTTCAAAGCAGTTCTCCTTTTTGTTATTCTGTGGGCTCGCCGCTTTCAGATTCGTTTTCGCTTTCTGCATTCCGCTGTTCCTGAAAAGTATCACTTCTCTCCGTTGGATGTACGTCCCCGACAAGTGCATCTGATTGTTCCAAATGTTGTGCTCCAGGATCACGCTGATCAGAACTTTCCTCGCTTTTGTTTAGCTTATTATTGTTTTTTTCTTCCATGTTTTCCATAAGTCGGTGTTTTTGGAATACTAACAAGCACCTATTGGTATTGTTTAGGCTTTTAGTAGTCAGGATAGTTCTGGTATTGAACTCAAGAAGGTCAAATTTTTGACTTTGACTTAAAAGGTACAAAGCAAAGCTTATCTTTGTTGCCCATATCAATAAGATTTCTAAAGTTAATGCAATATGATTCCATTTCCTGGCAACGTGCCTGGGAATACCCGCTTTTTCGTGTTAAGCTAATCTCAGGTTTTCTGATACTTGCTGGCATACTGTTTTTCGTGTCTGATTTCTTCCTGTATGTTCAGGCGCGACCAGGTATTGTATTAAATGACGAGGTGTTGGCTCTACTGCCAGCCCGGGATGTCTCACCGTATATATTTCTGACGCTATATCCGTTTATGGCCTTGATGATTTGGCGAATGGTGGAGAACACGACCTTCTGCATTACGGGCGTTTGGGCGTATATATTGTTGTGCATGGGCAGGATGATCACCATCTATCTTATTCCATTGGAACCGCCAGTGGGTTTGCTGCATTTAGAAGACCCATTCTCGGTTTTCTTCTATGGAACAGAACTAATCACTAAGGATCTGTTCTTCTCGGGGCATACCGCAACGTTGTTCTTAATTGCGCTTTGTTTGGAAAGAAAGCCAGAAAAGTATCTCGCGTTTTTTGCTACTGGGGTGTTAGCGGTTCTGCTGATGATCCAGCGGGTACATTATGCTGCCGATATTATTGCAGCCCCTGTATTCAGCTACTTATTCTGGATGATTGGAAGGCGTGTCGCTAAAATCTGATTGCACTAAAGATCAACCTTAAACTTCGCCCTTAAACCCCATTTTGGTACATCCGGGTGACTCAGATAATTAAATCTTCTTACCACATCCAGGCGTAGAAATTTGAGAACATTTCCCAGGCCTAAGCTCCCCTCAACATACGGCGTATTGCCAAGCATGTAGGTCGTAGGCCGGCCTTGAGCGTTCGTTTGAAACTGAAGCAAATCAGGATTTAACCCAGGGTTGTTCTCCTCCCTCAACCCACCATAAAGCACCTTTAATGATGCATGTTCGCGCAGTTTCAACCGCTTTAACAAGGGCACCTTATTTAGAAAGAAACCACCAAAGCCATGGTCGATATTTAAGCTGGCATAGTGGTCGCTTACAAACTCCAGAAAGTTCATCATGTTGTATGCGCTGATTTGATAGGCATAGCTTTGGTTGGCTTTATGGATGGCAAGGAGCGGGTAGGGAAGCTTGTTGAATATGTATCCGCCATCAACCTTTACATCTGTTATACCAAGTTGTGAGAGGTAGAAACGTTTATTTACGGAGCCATATAGGTTATGATAATTGTATTCGCCGCCTGCAAGGCCTTTTATACCTGCCGCATACCGTAGGTTAAATACTGGAAATTTGTTGTTTACAGCAACACGGCTGCGTTTACCCTGATAGAACTTTTCCTGCGGCGCATAACGTAAGGACAGGTTAATTTCAGAAGTGGTTATTGCGTCGGTAATTATCCTGTCCTCGCCTGATAAAGTAAAATACTGCAGGCTCATGGCTGGTCGTTGGGTCCATCTGCGCAGTCCCAGGTTGAAGGAGAACCTGTTTTCGAACTCCTGAACATACTCGAACTTATAAAAGTCGTTGTAGAGGAAACGGTTATTTACACCACGCCTGAAGGAAGATATAAAGTCATCCTCTGTGTTTCCCCTAAGTTCCTGACCAGGAGCGTAGGTGTCCCTTTGGATACTGGCGCGCAAAAATTGCTGAGGATAGGTGTAGATAGATTTATTGTTAAGCGCGTAAGCGACACTTGCTAAACCTTTCCAGCGTTCATCTTTAAAGCCGTACCCAAGATAACCATCCAGATAGTAGCGGCTGCTGAACTTTGTGGTGGTTCGGCCTCCCATACGCAGCTTCAGTCCCTCAAGGCTATTAAATGTATAGAAAGTGTAGGTAGGGCCAATTTCGACATAAGGTGTGCTGTAGTATCCGTTGAGGAAAATCCCCGCCACTGTCATTGCCCGTTTAAAGGGTTTGCTCTTTCCTAAAGCATCAATGTTCGCGTAGATTTGCAATGTGGTGTCCGATACCTTTTCAAGCCTGTTTTCCAACCAATAAGCGTCGGATCTGTTATATGCTTCCGGAGCTATCACCTGGCGTTTACCCGCGAAGACATGCTCCGATTGTGGAATTGATGTTGATACTTGTTCGATGACCTGATTACGCTGGCCGGTAAAACCGTATCCTTTATCTTTACTGATAGCGAAATCGACTATCAGGTCGGTCTTATGCAGGTAATACCGGCTGTCAGGCATCAGCTGGAAATCCTGTGTCACCCGGGCATCGCGAACGAAATTAATATTTGCCCGGTTGCTCATACTTAAATGAGCTTTAGTAACCGGAAAACGCCCATTGTCCGCTATGTAAAGCTTGCCTTCAAGCAGCAGATCACTTGGGTTTCTCGGAAAAAAGCTGAGCTCAATAATGTTTGATCCAGAGGATCTTAGCGTATCTGTAATAAAGTATTTATAGAATGTAGGTGCCGAGCCAGCGATCGGACTTAAGAATTGGGTTGTTGCAATGAGCACATTGTTGTCATAGATGTTTACATCTTCATATAAACGGTCCAGATACGCTGAAAGCCCTTTATTGTCTACAATAAGGCTATCGAAATTAACCTGTTTATTAGCCAGCAGAACCGTTTTGCTTTCATCAGGATTTTTGCGCTGGTACTTTTGGCTTAACTTCTCCTGAAGATAAAGGGGCATGCTGAGCTTGCTGGTGGTCTTACCGGAATCTTGTCGTTGAAAGAGGTACTGGTAATTCCTGAACAGCTTTTTTCTGGCAAACTTATCTGGCAAATTGCTTAGGGATATCTGCAAACGATCATATTGACGGAAGCTTAATTCTGGATATTGTTCCATCTTGTTGATGGATTTGTTTTCAATAACCTTTCGGATGAGCTCAACAGCTGGATTATCCTTGTTCCGATACTTGCCGTGTTTTGCAGTTGAGACATTCACTTCTTTAAGGTGCTCGGCATCCTCCTGCAAGGTTACGTTGATCTCTTGTTCAGTTCCGGGTTTTATGGTGCGTACAGCCGTTTTATAACCAATAAACTGAAACTGGATTTGGCCTACAGGTTTATTGATTTCAAGCAGATATTTACCATCAGCTTCGGTTTTCGTTGCCGCAGCAGTGCCTTTGAAGAGCACGGTGACATAAGACAGCGGACTGCCTGTACTGGCATCCAGTACACGTCCGCTAACCTTTGTTGCTTGTGCGTAAACGCAGTTATGCGCCACAACAAGCATTAGAATAATGAGGATTATGTGCTTAGCCGGCCTGCCGAACATCCACTAACCCTTTTTCAGAAATGCTGTTTTCAACACCACGCGCATCTTTTCTGCCTTACATTCTACTTCTGCATCATCATCAGTAAGGCGGATATTCTTAATGACCATACCTTTCTTTAGTGTTATTGAGGTGCCTTTTACGGGTAAACTCTTAATCAAAATAACTGAATCTCCGTCTCTTAGTAAATTTCCGTTACTATCTTTTACTTCCATGGTTGCTGATGAATGAAATTAGTGCATTTAAAGCTGCAAGATTACAGCTTAAAAAGGGAATTGTGCCTAGTCATCGCACAAATAAGTGTAAAATGTGTAAAAATTCTGATCGATTGTTCTATAAAGCTAAAATTACATAGTCATGGTTTTTATGGCCTGGTTTTTATTGTAAATTTGCTTAAAAAACAATACTGTGACCCGTAGTAAAAATAAATCTGATAAGACTGTAGATGTTGTATTGATTGGTGCCGGAATCATGAGTGCAACTTTAGGTGTGATGCTTAAAGAGCTTGAACCAGGAATAACGGTAGAAATTTTTGAGAGACTGGATGTCGCTGCGGCGGAAAGTTCTGATGCCTGGAACAATGCAGGTACGGGGCACTCTGCTTTCTGCGAACTAAACTACACACCGCAGAAGGCAGATGGTTCTGTTGATACGAAAAAAGCGGTAACCATCGCTGAATCCTTTGAAGTATCCAAGCAATTTTGGTCGTATCTGGTTCGATCGAAGCTTGTTGATTCACCAGAGAACTTTATTCGAAGCATTCCTCACATGAGTTTCGTTTGGGGTGACGCAAATGTGAAGTTCTTGAAAACCCGTTATGACGAGCTGCAAAAATGCGCGCTTTTTCATGGTATGGAGTATTCTGAAGATCCGGAGCAATTACGGGAATGGATGCCGCTGGTTATGAAGGACAGGGATCCTGCTGAACGTGTTGCCGCAACCCGCATGGCACTTGGTACAGACGTTAACTTCGGTTCTTTAACAAGAATGATGTTTAACCGACTTCAGGAACAAGAAAAAGTGAACATGCACTTCAACCATGAGGTTAAGAAACTTAAACAGAAAGATGGTCTTTGGCAGGTACGTGTAAAGGATCAAACAACTGGTGAAAAAAGAAATGTATACGCGAAGTTTGTCTTTATCGGCGCAGGTGGTGGCTCATTGCCGCTACTAGAGAAATCTGGAATTCAAGAAGGCCATGGCTTTGGTGGCTTCCCGGTTAGCGGTCAGTGGTTAAAATGTATAAACCCTGAAGTGATTGAACAACACAACGCGAAGGTTTATGGAAAGGCATCAGTTGGTGCGCCTCCAATGTCCGTTCCTCACCTGGATACCCGTATGATCGACGGTAAAAAGGCTTTGCTGTTTGGTCCGTATGCTGGTTTCTCCACTAGATTTTTGAAGAATGGATCACTATTGGACCTTCCATTATCGATCAAGCCGAACAACATCATGCCAATGATTGCGGCAGGTTTAGATAATATTCCGCTTACTAAATATTTGATCAATCAGGTTCGTCAATCACAAGATGACCGCCTGGAGGCACTTCGTGAATACCTTCCAACTGCTAAAGCAGAAGATTGGGAACTTGAAACTGCTGGTCAACGTGTGCAGGTGATTAAAAAAGACGAGAAACATGGCGGTATTCTGGAATTTGGAACTGAAGTGGTATCTGCTGCTGATGGTTCGATTGCGGCGTTGCTTGGTGCTTCACCTGGTGCATCTACCGCGGTTTCAATCATGGTAAGCCTGATGAGCCGTTGTTTTCCACAGTACATCAATAAACCGGAGTGGCAGAAGAAACTAAGTCAGATGATCCCTTCTTATGGTCAGTCGCTAAGTAATGATCCGGTGTTGATGGAGACCTTGCGCACGCAAACTTCACATGCCTTAAAGTTAAGAACGGAAATTCCTGTGCTTTAAGAACATTTTGCCCACTTAATCCTTATATTGATGTCAATCGATATATATGCCAAAGTGGTTTAAAGTTGTTCTAAAAACGCTAACAGTTCTCGTTTTAATCCTCATCCTAGCATTTATTGCCCTGGCGGTATATGTAAATGCAAATAAGACTACAATATTAACATCAGTAACAAGGGAGCTAAATAAGAATTTAGATGGCTCCCTTGTTATCGGTGATATGGAACCCACGCTTCTAAGTGGCCTTCCAGGGGTGTCTCTCAGACTCAATAATGTTACCCTTAAAGACAAGCAGTGGAACGTGCACAGGCGTACACTACTGCAGGCTAAGGACATTCAAGTTTATGTAAATACGCTGGGTTTGTTTCGTGGCATTGTCGATATCAACAAGATCAGTATCACTAATGCCTCAATTTACCTGTTCACAGACTCTACGGGCTATACCAATACATCAGTATTCAAACGAAAGCCTAAAGCTACAAGCACCGCGGATAATAGCACCGAATCTTCAGCGGAAATAAGAAAGCTCACTCTTGAAAGAGTGCGGATGGTGGTCGACAACCGTAAAGGCAATAAGTTGTTTCAGTTCTTTGTGAACAAGGTTGATGGTAAGGTAGACTATCCATCATCAGGCTGGGAAGCGAAAGTAGACTTGAACGTGGTTGTACATTCACTTGCTTTCAATACGAAAAGAGGCAGTTTCATTAAGGACCAGCAATTGGTAGGACCTTTCGACATCAAGTATGATTCGGAGAAATCCATAATCCGTGTTGCCGAAAATAAGTTGAAGATTGGTGTGAATGACTTTTTGATTGGCGCTGAGTTCAATACTGAAAAAAATCCTACCGCTTTCTCCATCCACATTAAGGCGAATCAAATTGCATGGCGCAATGCCGCTGCCTTATTGGCGCCCAATATTAAGAAGCGACTGGATCAATTTAACCTGAAGAATCCCATTGATGTAAAATGTGACATCGTAGGGGATATGGGACCTGGGGGAGACCCATACATTACCGTCGTTGCTGATGTCATGAACAATACACTTAGTACTCCGGGAGGAACGGTAGATAGTTGCAGCTTCAGAGGCATGTACTCGAATAACTTCTTTAAAGGTCGTGGTTTAAGTGATGAGAATTCAGCAATACAGCTTTATAACTTCAGGGGCGCATATGAGCAGATTCCCTTCAGCATAGATACAGCTTTCATCAATAACTTCAATAAACCGGTGGCAACAGGCGTGATCAAATCGACTTTTAATATTTCAAAGTTGAATAACCTGGTAGATGCCTCTTTGCTGCAGTTCAAATCAGGAAGGGCTGATGTTAACCTCACCTATAGTGCCGACCTGGTTGATCTGAAACTGAAGAAGCCATATTTCACTGGAGTGATTAACATCAAAGATGCCGATGTGACATATGTCCCAAGAAACCTTCACTTCAAGAATACGGGGATTGCGATCAATCTAACTGAACAAGATCTGTTTATCAGTGACCTCAAACTGCAGAGCGGCAAGAGTATATTGCTGATGAATGGAAGCGTCCGGAACTTTCTAAACCTGTATTATAGTGCGCCGGAAAAGATTGTGCTTAACTGGAACATTAAAAGTCCGCAGTTGCACCTGGGTGAGTTTCTTGGTTTCCTGAATGCGCGACCAAGCCTCACGCCATCAAAAAACAGGTCTAAAGGCACGTTCGGGAAAGACCTGGATAACCTTTTTAACCGAAGCAAAGTAAACCTGGATCTGGTAGTGGATAAGATATTTTATAAGCGGTTCCTTGCAACAAATGCTCGTGCTCAGCTATTCGTTTCTGAGGAAGGTATCCAGATCAAGAATACCAGTGTTAAACATGCTAATGGGTCGATTAACCTAACCGGCAACATCTTTCAAACCGGTAATTCAACCCGATTTGCAATCAATGCTGTAGTCGCAAATGCAAACGTTAAGAGCTTGTTTTATGGTTTTGATAATTTTGGCCTTAAATCAATTACGCATGAGAATATTACCGGAAACCTCTTCTCCAAGGTCAAGCTTAACGGCAGAATATCCAATAATGGCACCTTACTTCCGAAATCACTGGATGGTCTGATCACATTCAATCTGAAGAAAGGTTCACTGCTTAACTTTCAGCCCCTGATCAATGTAGGTAAGTTCGCATTCCCGCTTCGGGATCTGAATAATATCACTTTCAGCGACCTCGGCGGAGCTTTGGATGTAAGAGGAGATAAGGTGAACATCAGACCAATGAAGATTAATTCGAGTGTATTGAACCTGGATGTTGCGGGTACCTATGCGATGAACAAAGGTACCAATATCACAATGGATGTACCGTTACGGAACCCGAAAAAGGACGTGGGAAGCACCGAAAAAGAAAAAACGGAGAACCGTATGAATGGGATTGTACTGCACCTTGTTGCCCTTGATGGAGAGGACGGTAAGATCAAGATTAAATTGAACCGCAATCGCAATAAGGAAAAGTAGCGAAGATTTTGTAGAATTTAAAACCTTTGATTGTTCAGAATGTTTTATGCTTTGATATCCGCCATATTATCGAAACGATTGTTTGGAAACTGAATGTTCTTGAAAATTAAACAATAACTATATGAAACGAAATGCAACTGCAATTTGGAAAGGTACCATCAAAGATGGTAGTGGTACACTAACTACCGGAAGTACAACGCTCAACCAAACGCAATATTCATTTAAAAGCCGATTTGAAGAGGGGGTAGGTACTAATCCAGAGGAGTTAATGGCCGCCGCACATGCAGGATGCTTTACAATGAAGTTAAGTGCTGATTTAACGGAAGCAGGTTTTACGCCAACTAACCTGGAAACCAAGGCTACCGTTGCGCTCGAAAATGGTGCGATTAAAAGCTCTCACCTCGTGACTACGGCAAGTATTCCCGAGATAACGGGGGAGCGTTTTCAAGAAATCGCCAAGGGCGCTAAAGAGAATTGCCCGGTAAGTAAAGCGTACAATCTTGAAATTACATTAGAGGCAACGTTAAACTAACAGACATATCACAAAATATTGAACTTAAAAGGCTTAAAATACTGCGATAACTTACAATCTGATTGCAATTTAGCACAGTAATTTAATTACCTTTGTGTAAATTTTTAAACATTAATGAAGATATTTATTACAGGACTTCCTTTAGAAGTAGGGGAAGAGGAATTAACAGCCGTTTTCGGCGATTTTGGTCCAGTTAAGTCACTTAGGATTATTAAAGATCGTGAGACTGGGCAGAGTCGTGGTTTTGGTTTTGTTGAGATGCCGAATGATGATGAGGCACGCGAGGCAATCAAAAGAATGAACGGTGGAGATTATAATGGTAACCGTATCAAGGTTGCTGAGGCGCAAGAAAAACCAGCAAACGGCGGTAACGCTGGTGGTGGTTTCAAGCGTAACAACAACAGAGAAAGAAGTTTCTAAGTTACTATATAACTTTTCAAAATAAAATGGTCAGCTATGCGGTATGTGTAGTTGACTTTTTTATTATACGATGATCTGATGCTTATTACACTTTTTGCACTTTTACTGCTGGTCCTCCTTCTGATGCTCCTTTACTTAAGGACCAAATTGCATGGGCGATTTCACAAACGTGTTTTCTATGGCTTAGTGATTTATATGGCCGGAATACTATTCTTTGTGTTGAAGGCTGCACGTTACGCAAGTCTACTACCGACGATGTTCTTTTACATTGTTCCGCAGATCTTTTTCCTGAATGCCTTTTATCTGGACTTTAAATCTGCCCCTGCGTTAGATAAACGAGGTGCTAGACTTTCCATAGCCGCAGCTTTTATTTTGAGTTTAGGCTACTACATATTAATACGAGAACATCTTGGTATCTTAAAGCTTCCAGTGATGATCTGTCTCTTTACCACCAGTTTCATGTTTATGATGGCATGTTTCCGGAATCAGCGGGTTAACAAAGCCAGTTTCAGGTTGGTTTTAGCTGCAGTATTGTGTATCGCTGTTGCAGAAGCAATCTCGGCCTATAGCCATTTAGTAAATACAATTACTTACATCGATTTCATTTACACCGCGATCTCTCTTATTGGACTAAGTTTGCTCGTGATGGGTACTATAAGCAGAAAGCTTCAGCATCAGGAAAATTAAAGCAATTTATTTGATCATTACTCCGGGTTTGTTAAGCAGCGGAATGTGCATCAAATTTTCATCGATGATACTCTCAGGCAAGAAGATGAACTTCTTATCATAGATTGTTCCGTCTATATAAAAGCTAAGGAGGTATTCATTTGTCAACCCAAATACAGCAGGGTCTATAGCCTCAATAACTGCAAAGGAATGCGGTTCAATATCTCGTAAGGAATGTCTTAATGTAGATGTCTTAACTGGCTTACCGTCTTTTTGACCGTAACCTTTAGAGCTTACCAGTACATTTTCGAGGGTATTGGCTTTGAAATTAATTAAGTAGACACTCCAGCTCGCAACTTCTGGAGTATCACTCATTAATACTACGGCTATGCCAATATCTTCTACTATATTCTGAGGCAAATCTTTCTTCATTGTGAATCGTTTATCCTTAGCTATTCTTTACAGCAGTTTTCTTTTTGGCTGCAGGCTTTTTTGTTGCCGTTTTTGTGGCTGTAGTCTTGGTTTTAGCTGCAGCGCTTTTGGTTGCTTTGACCTTCTTCTCGAAAGCATTAGGAACTTGTTCTTTGATGAGTGCCTTTACGTCATCTAAACTTAAAGCAGCCAGTTCTTCGTTGGTATATCTGTCGTTAGAAGCTGGATTTTTACGAAGCTTCAGCATTTCTTTACCAAAGCGGATGAATGGTCCCCATCTGCCGTTCTCAATTGCAATCTTTTCTTCCGGCCACTGTTGAATAAACCTGTTGGCTTCTTTTTCGATCTTCTTGCTGATCAGCTCATCGATGTCTTTGTTGCCAAGATTATCGAAGTTGTATGCTTTGGGCACATTGATAAAAAGGTTATTCCATTTTATGAATGGTCCAAAACGTCCTGTTCCCTTTGTAACAGGTAAGCCCTGGTATTCGGCTACGGGTGCATCAGCAGTAATTTTCTCTTTGATAATCTCAGTGGCACGCTCGAAATCAATGGTTAATGGGTCTTCGTTTTTAGGTACCGAGATAAAGGCCTCGCCCCATTTCACATACGGGCCGAAGCGGCCAACACCCACTGATACTTCTTTACCATCGTAGTCATCCAGCTGGAATGGTAATTTAAATTGCTCCAATGCTTCTTCCAGGCTAATGGTGCCAACACTCTGCGATTTGGGAATACTTGCGTATCGAGGCTTTTCCTCTTCATCAAGTTGTCCGATTTGAACCAGCGGGCCAAACTTTCCAACTTTAGCATATACATTTTTTCCGCTCTCTGGATCTACGCCTAGCAGACGTTCTCCATTTGCACGGTCGGCAGTGTCAAGTGTAACCTGTACTTCTTCGTGAAAAGGTTTGTAAAAGGAGTGAAGCATGTTTGTCCATTCTTTCAATCCCTGGGCAATTTCATCGAATTCTTTTTCAACAGAAGCCGTAAAGTTGAAGTCTACTATGTCTATAAAATGCTCAACGAGGAAATCATTAACCACTTCACCAATGTCGGTGGGGAAGAGCTTCGACTTCTCTGCTCCGGTAAGCTCAACCTTTGTTTGTTTGGTGATCTGGTTATCAGCAAGTACAATGGTATTAAAGCTTCGCTGTTTACCGTCGCGGTCTTCCTTCACCACATAGCCGCGGTTCTGGATTGTAGATATGGTCGGTGCATAGGTAGATGGTCTGCCTATGCCTAGTTCTTCCAGCTTTTTCACTAAGCTCGCTTCCGTATACCTTGCTGGTGGCCGGGAGAAGCGCTCCACCGCACTCATCTGTTGCAGTGACAACATCTGACCTATACTTAATGGCGGAAGCATGTTGTTATTTGAACTTTCTTCAGTGTCCTCATCATCGCTAGACTCGAGGTAAACTTTAAGGAAGCCATCGAATTTCAAAACCTCACCTTCAGCAACCAAGCGTTCAGGTCTGCTGCTTACTTCAATCTGGGCTGTAGTTTTCTCGAAAAGGGCTTCGCTCATCTGTGATGCAATCGCACGCTTCCAGATCAGCTCATAGAGCCGTTGCTCGGAACTATCTCCTGCAACCGTATGTTGATCAAAGTATGTAGGTCTAATAGCCTCATGCGCTTCCTGAGCGCCGGCTGACTTCGTTTTATAAACTCTTGGTTGATGGTATTTGTCTCCGAAGGCAGATTTAATTTCTTTCGCTGCTGCTTGAACCGCGGTTTCAGAAAGGTTCACTGAATCAGTTCTCATGTAGGTGATCTTTCCACTTTCATACAAACGCTGCGCGATTTGCATGGTTCTGGATACACTATACCCTAATTTCCTTGAAGCCTCTTGCTGCAAGGTTGATGTTGTGAAGGGTGCTGCAGGATTTCGTTTCGCAGGCTTGGTATCGAGTGTGACTACCTTGAACTCTGCACCAATACAATCCGAGAGGAATTTAGCGGCTTCAGCTTCTTCAACAAAACGTTGCGGAAGTTCGGCACGAACAATTTCGCGTGGATTTCCATTGCTGAAAGTTGCAGTAATCTTGAATGCTGCAGTTGCTTTAAATTTATTTACTTCACGTTCACGGTCTACAATAAGACGAACTGCTACTGACTGTACCCGGCCAGCGGATAGGGAAGGTTTAATTTTCTTCCATAATACAGGAGAGAGTTCGAAGCCTACCAAACGGTCTAATACCCGCCTGGCTTGCTGCGCATGAACAAGATTATAATCTATTGTCCTGGGTGCATCAATTGCTTTCAGGATTGCAGGCTTCGTGATTTCATGAAATACGATGCGCTTAGTTTTGTCTTCTTTAAGGTTCAGGGTTTCGAACAGATGCCAGGAAATGGCTTCTCCCTCACGGTCCTCATCGGAGGCCAGCCATACGACTTCTGCGTTCTTGGCTAACTTTCTAAGTTCTGCAACAACTTGCTTCTTGTCTGCAGGTACTTCGTAGGTCTGACTGAAATTATTCGATATGTCAATGGCCATATCACCTTTCACCAAATCACGAATATGCCCGTAACTGGATTTAACAAGGAAGTCCTTACCCAAATACCCTTCTATCGTCTTCGCTTTTGCAGGTGACTCGACTATTAATAAATTTTTCGCCATTCAGAACGTTTTTCTGCAAATAAAGCTATAAATAAAACAGAATTCAAAATTCTATTTTCATTTAATGGTAAATTGTCCTGTATCTTTAGTATTAAATTGAGGGCCGGAACAGATGTGGCCTCGGTATTGTTCAGTCTTAAAAAACAAATAAAATGAATCTATTACTAGTACTCATCGGGCTATTCTTCAGTCCCCCAAAAAGTGTTTATGATTTCAAGATCAAGACTATTGATGGCAAAGAAATTGCCTTGTCTAAGTTTAAAGGGAAAAAGTTGCTTATTGTGAATACGGCCTCTAAATGTGGTTTTACTCCGCAATATGAAGAGCTGGAAAAGTTGCATCAGCAATATGGAAAAGAAGTTGTGCTGATCGGTTTCCCAGCAGGGAATTTTGGTGGCCAGGAGCTCTCTTCAAATGCTGAAATTAAGGAATTTTGTGAAGCAAACTTTGGCGTTACCTTCATTTTAAGCGAAAAGGTAAGCGTTAAAGGCGCAGACATCAATCCGCTATTCGCTTATCTGACCAGTCAGGAAAATCCGGACTTTAAAGGAGATATCAACTGGAACTTCGAGAAGTTCTTGATTGATGAGAACGGAAAGCTCGTTCACAGATTCCGCTCAAAGGTGAAACCGCTTAGTGAAGAGATTACGGCTAAACTGTAGCTCGAAGCGCTGGTAAAGTAAAAAGCCTGCACAGGAATCTGTGCAGGCTTTTATATATAGATTAATTTATTGGCAACTTCAACTTGGGCGCTTGTTGGGACTTCCGGCAATTAGCAGAGAAATCCTCCACCCAGTAAATCATTTCCTTCATAAAAAACAGCAGATTGTCCGGGCGCAATTGCAGACACATTATGGTCAAATACAACCCGCATCTGTTCCTTCTCCTGTACAATTGTGCTCAGCATACCTGCATCTTTATAGCGAATCTTTGTTATCACGTTATCCATTGGTTCGTCAATGCGCTCATATTTAAGCAGATTTACGTTTCTCACCATGGCTTCACGTCTTTCCAATTCGTCTGCCCGGCCAAGGACAACGGTGTTGCTTTCAGGTAAGATCTGCGTCACAAACATAGGCTCGCCTAAGGCAATACCAAGACCTTTACGCTGACCAATGGTGTAAAAAGGGTATCCTTTATGTTGGCCTACTACCATGCCGTTGCTCAGAATGAAATTACCACCTGCGACACGATCTTCAAGATCGGCAACTTTGTGTCTTAAAAATGAACGGTAATCATTATCTGGAACAAAGCAGATCTCATAGCTTTCACTCTTTTTAGCGAGTTCTTCCTGACCCATATCAAGCGCCATCTGGCGGATTTCAGACTTCGCGAAAGAACCCAGGGGAAACTGAGTCCTTGAAAGATTTTCCTGTGAAACGCCCCAAAGCACATAAGATTGATCTTTGTTTTCGTCCTTACCTTTGGAAATCACATAACGGCCATTATCATGTTGGCGAACATTCGCGTAATGCCCTGTCGCGATAAATTCGCAATCCAGTTTATTTGCACGTTTCAGCAGCGCTTCCCATTTTATGTGTGTGTTGCATAGTACACATGGATTCGGTGTACGACCGGCCAGATATTCATCAACAAAGTTGTCAATTACATAGTCGCCAAATTCATCCCTGATGTCTAATATATAATGTGGGAAACCATAGTTTACTGCGAGTGTACGTGCGTCGTTGATGCTGTCCAGACTGCAACACCCAGTCTCCTTGCTGCTGCTTCCGGAAGTTGCATAGTCCCAGGTTTTCATGGTCAAACCGATAACCTCGTATCCTTGTTCATGTAGCATTACTGCCGCTACTGAACTATCAACTCCACCACTCATGGCGACTAAAATTCTGCCCCTTTTGCTCATAGTATTTTATTGTGGCACAAAAGTAACTGTTTTTACAGGAATGTATCTGTAGGAGACGTCAGCAAGTTGTAATAATCTCCATAACATGTCCCTGAGCATGAACCAAAAGGAATAGGCCAGCATTGTTAAAGAATCGAAAACGACCTTTCAAAAAAGTCAAGAGAAAATAGCTAAAAATATTTGTCTTCTGTAAGATCCTCGTTATCTTAATTAATAATTTAAAAATTAACGTTATGACAATTATCGAAGATTTAGTCCTTCAAAAATTATTTCGGCTTTATAAGCGGGATTCTCTAAAGTACAGAATTTTACGTCCAGAGCAAGAGCATGAGCTCGGGCTTAGGATTCTTAAAGGCGACAAATCTGCTGCCGACTATTTAGTATTGGCCAATTTGAGGTTTGTTGTTGCCAAGGCCCGGAAGGAGTTTGACCGACAAGTGAGTTTTTTAGATCTCATCGCGGAAGGGAACAGGGGACTGATTTCCGCAGCATCAAAGTTTGATACTACGCGTGGTTTCAGGTTCGTAACCTTTGCAGCATGGGACGTGAAACAGAACATGAGGGTTGCAAAGCGTAAAGCACCAATAATTAATGTACCTAGTGCTAAGTTAAAACTCAAGGAGCAAGTCTTAAAAGCTATTGATGCTTTTCAGTTTGAACATCACAGGGAGCCCTCAGAGATTGAGCTTTCAGAGCTGATCGGATTAAGTCCACAAATGATTGCTGAATGTCTCAAATATAACGCAACAGTATATTCAACTGCAGGGATGCATGAGGGTGCTGAATTCATGGACCTTTCATTAAATGCAGAACAACAGTTGATCGTAGAAGCAGACTTTGCTATAGCCGACGAGATGGTCAAGAGACTAAATGAGCGGGAGCGATATATTATAGAAGGCTTCTATGGCTTGAATATGCCTAAACGATTAAGCTACAAAGAGATGGGAGCACATTTAAATATAACCAGCGAGCGGGTTCGTCAACTGAAACGCGAAGCCATGGTTAAGCTTAGGAGGAAAAGAAAGTTATTATGCAATTAATAACACCAAAGCTTTACCGGATTAAATGACAAACGTCATTTAATCCGGTAAAGCTTTGGCATAGGTTCATTTTGCAAGGCCTTGTAGGGGCTGCCATATAAAGGTTGTCTGGCTTTCGTTCCGAGCTTGTTCTCGCCCGTAGCACCATTGTAAAGCAATAATCCGCCCAGCGCAAGTTCCTGGATGGCAATAATAGGACTTTTTGTTAAGTTCTTCAATCCACGTCGAAAGATGAATGCGCCCGCAAGTATCGAAATCATTCTTTTTCCCGTGCTTAGTCGCACCTCATCGGTACCATTCAGAATTGACTTTCCGGCAGCAAGGGCTACAGTATGTTGTAATTTGTTTAGCATAAGATTGGTGTTTGATCATCATTTCAACACCTGGATTATGCTATTGTTTTACTTAATTTCAATCGTCCAATCAGTAGAATAAGCATAGCTAGAAGCGTTGAACCGGCCATTACAGCCACCATTGGTAAAGCCGATTTGGTGTTAAACATACTTAGAAGCGAAGAAGCAATTGCGCCAATCCCCATTTGTATTGCCCCCATCAATGCAGAAGCACTTCCAGCATTTTTCTTAAATGGAGATAGGGATAAAGCGGATGTGTTTGGATTAATGAAGCCCAGACAGCAAAGAAAGAGGAACAACAAGATAATGGTTTCATATAGATTAAACCATTCCAAGTACGTACCAAAGCAGAAGAAAAGCGTTAAAAGCAGCTGTGTGCTTAAGGCAACAAATACGATCTGCTCGCTTTTATAACGTCTTACAAGGATGCTGTTTACCTGACTAGAAGCAATCAGTCCAATAGAGAGAATTGCGAAGATCCAACCATATAGTTCCGTACTTACCTTGTAAACTTCCATGAAGACAACAGGTGAGCCGGCTACATAGGCAAATAAACCAGAGAAGGCAACGGCACCTGTAATCGCATAGGTATAAAAGTATGGCTCCGCAATAACTGATAGGAAGGTCTTGACAATTGGGCCTGGCATCAGTGATAACTTGGTGTCCGGCTGATATTTCTCTGGTAGCCAGAACATGCTTGCAAGTAAATTAAGCAAGCCAAGACCAATCAAGGCAATGAAGATGGCATGCCAACCAAAGAGGATTGTTACATAGCTCCCGGCCGTCGGTGCAAGCATAGGCGAAACACCCACTACAAGCATTAGCAATGCAAAAACCTTCGCACTATCTTTGACCGGGAAAAGATCTCTTACCATGGCCACTGATGCAACTGCAGCCGCACAACTTCCAAGTGCCTGAATGGCGCGCAACACAATTAGCTGGTTGAGGGAGGTTACGAATACACAGCCGACAGAAGCAAGGATGTAAAGGATTAAACCCATACATAATGGCTTTTTGCGGCCAAATCTATCTAGTAGGGGACCATAAAGTAACTGCCCCAGAGATATGCCGATGAAGAAACTGGATAATGATATTGCCACCTGTTCGGTGCTGGTGTTCAGGTCTTTCGCAATTACCGGAAAGGCTGGCAGATACATGTCAATTGAAAAGGGACCCAGGGCGGTGAGTGATCCTAAAATCAGGATTAGGGAGAGATATTGTTTGTTATTCATAGACTTTGTTAGATTTTTGATAAAACGTGCTGGATGGCCTGATCAACTACAGCTTGTGGTTGATCACTAAACCGGAGGTTCACACGACTGGCCAGAATTGCGTTAATAGATAGTGCCTGGTGACCTAGTATTTTTGACAGGGCGTAAATACCGGCAGTCTCCATCTCCAGGTTTGTAATCCTTTTTCCTTCCAGCGCAATAGCTGCAAGTTGAGGGATTATGAAAGGATATTTAGCATTTGCCCGCACTGTTCGACCCTGAGGTGCATAGAAACCAGGAGCTGTAGCTGTTATACCGATAGGCAACTCACCAGCAATCCTTTCCATCAGTGTACTGCTGCAGGCATTCAGATAAGTAGCCGCGGTATCAAGGCCTGTTAGTTGCCTGCGGATATCGGCTAAAAGTTCCAGATCCCCGGCATCTTCCTGCGCAACGTAGTAGTTCATGAGGGTGTCTAAGCCAAGGCCGTGAGTGGAGGCGAGGATCGTGCCCATGGGTATGTCTGGCTGGATTGCCCCAGAGGTGCCAATTC
The DNA here is from genome assembly GCA_038918115.1 of Pedobacter sp. Taxonomy (GTDB): domain Bacteria; phylum Bacteroidota; class Bacteroidia; order Sphingobacteriales; family Sphingobacteriaceae; genus Pedobacter. The sequence continues at coordinate 356,695 of JBCLAL010000002.1, read as the reverse complement.
GAATGATGTCCAAAGAAACAAGCTCTTGCTTGATCTCGCGTGTTTCGAAGTCAACATTTACAAGTGCATCAAGTTCGTTGAGTACGATGTCGATGTTGTCTGTTCCTATTCCTGTAGAAACCACGGTAATCCGTTTATTACCCAAATACCCGGTATGTGTGATAAACTCCCGCTTGCCTTTTCTGAGTTCTACACGGTCAAAGTACCTGGATACTTCAGTTACCCGTTCAGGATCCCCGACAGTAATGATTGTACTTGCCAAATCTTCGGGGAGCAAGTTTAAGTGATAAATGCTACCATCCGGATTGATGATAAGATCTGTTTCTGAAATGCGGGACATATAGGGAAATTTTCGCAAAGATAGTTTATCTAAGCGATTCCGGATGCGTTGATAATTCTGGCATCTACTTGTTCCAGTTGTTGAAATCGCTGTAGCAGTGCTGCTGCTTCGGCATTCCTTACTTCCAACTTGATGCTGCATTTCAAATCAAAGACTTGATTTACAACATCAAGGTCCAGTTCTTTAATGATGCGCATGACCTGGTTCAAATGAATATAATCACATTCTACCTGCAGCAGCGAATTTTCAGTTTTATGAATAAAGTTAGCGTTGTTAAGTGCATCCTGTGTTGCCGTTTTGTAAGCATTTATTAAACCTGGAACGCCGAGCAGTGTTCCTCCAAAATAGCGAACAACCACAACAATGACATTCGTTACATCGGCTGAAAGTAGCGCGTTCAAAATAGGCCGGCCAGCAGTCCCAGCCGGTTCTCCATCATCATTAATACGGAAGTTTTCTCTGCTTATGCCGATACGGTAAGCCCAGCAATGGTGTCTTGCTTTCGGATGCAAGATTTTCACTTGCTGCAGAACGCTTTTCAGTTCTGCTTCCGCTGTAAAAGGATACATATAGGCAATAAACTTACTGCCTTTATCCCGAAAGATTCCTTCCGCAGTTCCTGCTATGGTTTTGTATGTATCCTTAATATCCACTATACTGAACCACGGTAATGACGATAATTGAAAGCAGGGCCAAAGCAATGCCCAGTTTGTTCAGGCGACTCAATTTTTCGTGAAAAATGAACATTCCAATAAGGGATCCGAGTACGACAACGCCAATGTTCATACTTGCAAATACTACAGAGGGCTGTTTTGCTAATACCTGATGAGCCTTCAGATAAAAGAAGATGTTCGAGAAATTGAATGCTCCCAACAGTAGTCCAAAGGTGATGCTTATCATTTTGAAGGATCTGTTCTTTTTATAGTAACCGTAAAGTGAAACCAGTAATGAAATTGTGAAAGCAATGCAAAATACAATGACTAATGATGTGGTGTATGGTGTACTACGGTCGGCTGCTACTTGTTTGAACAAGATGTCTACCGTTCCAAAGCCCAGAAACACTAATGCAGGATAGATCGTGGTCTTTTGAACTTCGACGCGGCTTTTTTCAGATAAGATCAATGCGACGGCAGCAATTGCTACCGCTAAAGCAAGCCCCTTTATCACACTGAATACCTCGCCAAAGATGAAGTATGCTGCCATTAACGGAATTACCAGAGACAGGCGCTGTGCAATATCTGTCCGTGCTATGCCCACTGTCTTGACAGATCTTGATAGAATCCAAAAGATGCCGGGTAATAAGGCCCCTAATACGTAGTAAATGGGTGAGCTGGGAAAATGGGATAGCTGAATATTTGGTTGAAGGAACCAGATACAGAGCAGTATGGCAGCTAAGTAATTCGCAGTAATTGCCTGTTGTATATCAAGCTTGTAACGGCTCGCTAGTTTAAACAAAATGCCTACACTAACACTGCAAATCACACTGATCAGAATGTATATCATTATCTAGGTGGGGTTCTGGTGTATAAACAAGGTGTCGGTATCAAGTGGAATAATGTCCTCAATGAAGCCATTTATCTGAGGGGCAGCAACACCTGTTTTCCAATTTGTGCCTGATTTAATTACCCGGGCTTCATCCCAAAGATTTGCCGAAATGAATTGATTCAGGATATTTGCACCACCTTCAATAATAACCGACTGTATGTCCATAAGGTAAAGCTGAAAGGCTATTTTTTGGGGGAGGTAGAAAGTCATATCTTCCATCTGAATATAATGTATGTTGTTGATCACATCGGTTTTCAGTTCATTTAAAATGACCGTTTTTACCTTGTCGTTATAGACATGAGCGCTGGAGGGAATCTCCAGGTTTTTATCAATGATAATGCGGAGCGGATTTGTTCCCGGCCAATTGCGGGTATTCAGCTCAGGGTTGTCCGTAATAACCGTCTTCTTTCCCACCAATATGGCATCTTCTTCAGCGCGCCATTTATGTACAAGTCTCTTGGACAGGCCATTGCTTATCCATTCCTTCTTATTGATCAGTGGCGCAAAGTATCCATTCCTGGTTTGTGCCCACTTAAGAATTATATATGGTCGCTGTTTTTCAACTCTTGTAAAAAACCGCTTGTTAAGGATACGGCCTTCTTCCTCAAGCAGCCCCTGGGAAACCAGTATCCCCGCAGCTTTGAGTTTTTCAATACCTTTGCCATTTACAGCGGGGAATGGGTCAGCATTTGCGATGATCACTTCTTTAACTGAATGTTTGATCAGCAGATCTGCACAAGGAGGTGTCCGGCCAAAGTGCGCACAGGGTTCGAGGCTCACATAGACGGTAGCTTCCCGAAGCAGGGCAGGAGCATCATCACCGTAGTTCTTAAGCACATCTTGAATGGCATTTACCTCAGCATGAGCAGTACCGACCTTCTTATGATAACCTTCTCCGATTATCTTCCCGTTAGCCACAATGACGCAACCAACCATTGGATTTGGACTTACGTCCTGGAGGCCGAGTGCCGCGAGTTCGAAGCACCGGCGCATATAGTCTTCGTTAACCATTGCTACAAAAGTAGCTATATTGTTCGATTTACGTACTTTTACAACCTATGAAATACAATGTGCTGAAGGAGCGATTTACAAATGAACTGAACCATCTATATGACTCACAGGAGGCGGTAAGTTTATTCTTCATTACCTTGGAACATTTCACTGGTATATCGAGGATGCGTTACTTCGAGCATCAGCAGCAGATGGCTGAACCAGATGTAGCTTCGGCTGTTTTCGGTGTAGTATCCGAACTTCAACGGGGCAGACCAATACAATATATATTTGAGGAGACATGGTTCTATGGGTTGAAACTAAAGGTTGCTCCATCGGTCCTGATTCCCAGGGATGAAACCGAGGAACTGGTAGATCTAATCATAACCAATCAGAAAAAGCAACCTACTGGTCAAAAGAAGCTTCTTGATATCGGTACGGGAAGTGGCTGTATCGCTATCGCACTAAAGAAAAATCTCCCGGATCTTACGGTTTCCGCACTGGACTTTTCAGAAGCTGCTCTGCAAATTGCCAAGGTGAATGCTGAAGCAAATGAGGTATTGATAGACTTTATTCATGCTGACATCTTCAGCTACAAATCTTCGGTTAAATACGATCTCCTGGTGTCAAATCCACCTTACGTGAAGGAAGATGAAAGGCCTTCAATGCATCAGAATGTTCTGCAATTTGAGCCACATTCGGCGTTATTTGTCTCTAATGAAGATCCTTTGCTTTTCTACCGATGCATTGCTGATTTCGCTTTGCATTCCCTTAATATAGGCGGTGCGCTTTACTTTGAGATCAACGAGTACCTGGGCGCTGAAATGCAGGCGTTGATGAAGTCTAAAGGTTTTCAAGCGGTCAGCATACACAAAGACCTGCAACAGAAAGACAGAATGCTGCGTTGTGTGCTTTAATTTCTTGGATGAAAGGACCTGATGGTAGCATGCAAATATTCTTTATCAAGATGGGTGTAAATTTCAGTGGTTGTGATGCTTACATGACCTAACATTGCCTGCACTGCCCGAAGATCTGCACCGCCTTCGATAAGATGGGTAGCGAAGGAATGTCTAAACGTGTGCGGACTGATTGACTTATTTAATGAAGCTTTTTCTGCTAAAGTCTTGATCATGGTAAAAACTGATATCCGGGAAAGCGCAGCACCAAAACGGTTTAAAAATACATAGTCCTCCATGTGGGGTTTGATTTTTTGTTTGCTACGTACCTCATCCAGGTATATCGACAAGTGCTTCAGTGCCACCTGCCCAATGGGAACGATCCGCTGCTTGCTGCCTTTTCCTTCAACGATGATGTATGCAGCTGCCTCATGAATTTGTGAAATCTTAAGGGAAACCACCTCAGAAACCCGCAGGCCGCAGCCATAAAGTACTTCGATGATTGCCTTACTCCGAGTGCCTTCCGGAGTGGAAAGATCAATGGCGGACATGAGTTGATCAATCTCATGTAAACTTAAGACGTCTGGCAATTTTCTGCTAAGCTTAGGAAGCTCAAGTAAACCCGTCGGATCATCTTCAATAATCGACTCCAGGCACAGAAATCCAAAATAGGACTTCAGACCAGATAATACCCTGGCCTGTGAGTTGGGAAGCATACCCAGTTCATTTAACCAGGTAATAAAGGACACCAGATCCTGGTTGCTGATCTCTCGTAATGAAAACTTTGACGCCTCTAAAAATTGAAATAGCTTGTTAACATCATTGATATAAGCTTTCACGGAATTTGAAGAGAGTCCACGTTCAAGCTGCAGGTAAATCCTGTATTCCGTTAAATATGTAGTTCCAATCACCGAAATAGTTTCTAGTATTGAGTTTAACTTTATAAGTTTGATCAATGAAGATACAAATTATTAATGGCCCTAATCTAAATCTGCTCGGTCTAAGGGAACCGTCTATATACGGCAACGAAGGATTTGAGGACTATCTGGTTTCTTTGCGTGAACGGCATCCGAATATTACGATTGATTACTTTCAAAGTAATGTTGAAGGCGAGTTGATTAATAAGCTTCATGAAACTGGTTTCATTTATGATGGCATTATACTCAACGCAGGGGGGTATACCCATACCTCAGTAGCACTAGCTGATGCTATTGCGGCGATAAAGACCCCAGTTGTTGAGGTCCATATATCTAATATTTACGCAAGAGAAGAATATCGGCACGTGTCACTTACTGGAAAGAACTGTAAAGGTGTACTTACCGGATTTGGAATGGACGGATACCGTCTCGCACTCAGTTCCTTTTTGCAGCAGCAGCCTCGAAGTTAAGATCTTTAAAGATGCGGATCTTCTTCATGAAGAATGCCCAAACGATACTAGACTGGTAAACTCCGGTATGCTTAAGATAGGGCAGTTGATTCCCTGTTCTCTTATTTGCCGTATGCCGGTAATTTTTAAAGAAATTAAAGTGCGCTTTGTTGATTGCCCAGGCAAATTTGAATTCACCTGACAGGAGAAAGTGTATCCATGCCACAAAGTCGATCCATATCCTCACGAATAACATTAGATATACTTCGTTTGCTGGTAAATTCTTTTGCAAGAGATATAAGTTATTTCTGAAGTTTAAATAGGTTTTAAAAGGGTTGGTAGAGTTCAGTGTACCGCCACCAACGTGGTATACCTCTGTTGAGGGGCAATAAATGATCTTGTATCCAAGGTTCTTCAAACGCCAGCAAACGTCAATTTCTTCCATGTGTGCAAAGAAATCGGGATCCAGGCCACCGACTTCTTCCCAGCATTTTCTTTTGACGAATAAAGCGGCACCGCTTGCCCAAAATATCTCCTTTGAATTATTATACTGTCCATGATCCTGCTCGATTACGTCGAAGATCCTGCCTCTGCAGAATGGAAACCCAAACCTGTCCAGGAAACCGCCGGCTGCGCCTGCATATTCAAAGCAATCTGGAGCTGTTTGGCTCTTAATCTTAGGCTGTGCTGCTGCAATTCGCGGATCCTTTTCCATAGCCTCGATGATGGGCTTAATCCAATTAGGAGAGACTTCAACGTCTGAGTTCAACAAGATGTAGTAATCGGATTTTACCTGTTCCAGTACCCGGTTATAACCTTCTGCAAAGCCATAATTTCTGTCATTCTGAATGACCTGTACGTGCGGAAAGTTGATTTTAAGATAAGGGACCGATTCGTCAGTTGAAGCGTTATCGCCCACAATGACTTTAAGATTGGTGTATTTAGATTCAAGTATTCCTGGTAAAAACGCTTTTAAAAATGAAAGACCATTCCAATTTAAAATGACAATCGCAACACTAGGCTCCATTTAAAACGAGAATATGATTTCAGTTAAAGAATACGCTTTTTTTATCATTAATTTGCGGGTTAAGAATGCAAACATAATTTATCAAATGCAAAGTGCCGCAACTTTTCCGCTTTTTTATCTTCCGCCTGTAAGCTACTTTTCTGCTTTGAAAGCCCGGAATTTCAACTTCGAAATTGAGAAGTTTGAACATTTTCCCAAACAGACATTTCGGAACCGTGCTACAGTTGCATCACCAAATGGAGCCCTTAACCTTTTTATTCCAGTTATAAAAGGATCTAAGTTTCATACAAAAATCAAAGATGTACAAATTAGCTATGATTTTAAGTGGCAGCGACTGCACTGGATGAGCTTGCAGACGTGTTACCGTAATTCTGCATATTTTGAATACTATGAAGATGAACTAGCAGGCTTCTATCATAAAGAAACCAAGTACCTGTTTGACTATAATCTAGAAATCTTAGCCTGGCTCTTTAAACAGATCAAGCAGACACCTGACTTTGCATTTACCTCAGCGTATCACAAAGAACTGAGTCCTGATTTAGATTTTCGTAATGCGGCAGGTTTTAAAACTGAAAATTTTCAAAACTTCAAGCCCTATTTTCAGGTATTTGATGATCGGAATGGTTTCATTCCAAATATGAGCTTTGTGGATCTCTTGTTTAGCCAGGGGCCACAAGCCAAATCCTATCTGTAATGAGTACACGTCATAGAAAGCTGGAGCGAAATCAACGTTGTTTACCTGATACTGGGTCCAGTCCTGGTATTATTTACTTAGATGACCAGTCCGTCGAGCCGGTCATCGTGCTTCATACGATTTCTGCTGAAAGCTATGCTAGTGAAAATATCTCAGAACTTGATGCGTTGAGTGGACGTCTGAATAGAGCAGGGGAAACGATCTGGGTTGAAGTTAAGGGCTTCAAATCATTACCCATGTTCCAGTATCTGGAGACGACGTTGGGCATTAACAAGCTTACCCTTGAAGATATCACCAGAACACATGAGCGGCCCAAATTCGAAGAATTCGATAACTATGCCTTCGCAACAAGCAGAATGCTGATCTTTAATGAACAAAAGGAGCTTGAAAATATTCAGGTTTCCTTTGTGCTGACCGAGAACGTTTTGATAACGTTTCAGGAGAATTACTCGGACTGCATTCAGGTTCTTCGGAGACGTTTAGAAGCTGGAAAAGGGAGTATCAGAACCGGGGGGAGCAGCTATCTAATGTATGCGGTTATGGACGTCATTATAGATACCTATATTGAAATTCTAGGAGCCTGGAGTGAAGAGCTCGACGAAATTGAGGATCGGCTTATCGACCATCCCGAACGTAGTGTGATGTATGATTCACAGTTGATAAAGCGACATTTGATCAGCATACGTCGTGTGGCCTGGCCGGAAAAAGACAAGCTTAACGATATTATGCGTTCCGACAGTCCCTTTATTCATGAACAAACCAAGCTATATCTAAAGGATGCTTACGACCATTGCGTACAATCGATAGACTTGATAGACTCATTGAAGGAGATATCCATGAGCAATATAGATATGTATTTAAGTATGATGAGCATCAGGATGAATGAGATTATGAAAGTGCTAACAATTATATCTTCGATCTTCATTCCTCTTACATTCATCGCAGGGATTTACGGGATGAATTTCGCCAGGCAAGACCCGGTTACTGGCAAGCTCATGCCCGACAACATGCCGGAACTTTATGCACCACATGGTTATATATATACCGTGCTCCTGATGATTTTAATCGCGGTGCTTCAGCTGGTCTACTTTCGCAAAAAGGGCTGGTTCAAGTAGCGCGAGCTGCATTCGGCTAAAATGCTTACCTTAGCCAACCATGCAGTCTTTCGATCTCGACAAAACAGACTTTTCCAGAATAAAAAATGCCCTAAGTGGAGACGATGGCTTATTACAGTCTGTGCTGTCTGATTATCATGCATCCGAAATCGCAATCCTTTTCGAGCGACTAGACAACGACGATCAGCAACGCATCATCAACTTACTTTCAGTAGAAACTGCGTCTGAGGTTATCGCAGAAATGCACGAGGAAGCACACCCGGAAGAGTTGTTGTTAAAGCTTCATCCAGACAGAAGGACAGAGATCGTTGAGGAATTAGATTATGATGATGCTGCAGATATCATCTCACAGCTGGAGGATGAAGAGCAGAAAGAAGTTCTTGACGAGCTAAGTGCGGCAGATGCTTCTAATATTCGAAATCTTTTAAGCTACCGGGAGGATACCGCCGGCGGATTGATGAACACGGAGTTTATCCGGGTAAATCTGAATCTCACGAAGAAGGACGCTATAGATGAGATTGTTAGGCAGAGCGAAGATATGGAAGAATTCTACACCATCTACGTGGTGGATGATCATAATATCTTCCAGGGTATAGTGTCGCTGAAGGATCTCATCAAATCAAGGGGTAATCTGAAAATATCGGAACTTGTTAAAGCGGAAGTGGCCTGGGTAAATCCAAACACAGACCAGGAAGAGGTGGCCAGATTAATTTCACAGTATAATATAACCAGTATTCCGGTTCTAGATGAAGGCATGAGACTGCTTGGCAGGGTTACCTTTGATGATGTTATAGACGTCCTGGAAGATGAAAATACCGAAGACATCCTTAAGATCTCTGGGGTAAGTGAAGATGAGGAATTAAGCGGTAACTGGGTTGACGCGGTGCGCTCACGTTTACCCTGGCTTGTTATCAACCTGGGAACTGCCTTTCTTGCATCCGCAGTTGTACGGTATTATGAACCCACTTTAGAAAAGATGGCGGTGCTTACTGCCTATATGACAATCATTGCGGGGATGGGCGGAAATGCGGCCACCCAGGCACTAGCGGTAACAGTGCGGAGGATTTCCTTGTACGACCTAACTGATCGGCAGGCCTATCGTACGGTTCTCAAGGAATTTACAGTTGGGATGATCAATGGTGCTGCTACGGGAATGATCGTATTTTTGTTTTCTATATTTTTTGATAGCAGCCCGATGATGGGGATGGTCATCTTTGTAGCCATGACCGGGAATCTTGTTGTGGCAGGTGTAGCCGGAGCTGCCATTCCATTATTTTTGAAACGAGTGGGTATCGATCCCGCAGTTGCCTCATCGATTATTATAACCACTTTCACCGACATATTCGGGTTCTTTCTTTTACTCGGGCTAGCGAGCAAGTTCTTACTCTAGCCTAGTGCTAAATACCTAGCGGGTAATATAAAATATACGTCGAAAAATTTAGCATTGTAGCTCAATATGTTACAGTTTTTATGAAATTGTGAGATGTTTTCTTAAACTAAAATGCACCTCTGTTGTTGTGTAGCAAATTCAATATTATGAAAACGCTAATAAGTCAACCGGAGATTTTGAGCAAGAAGAAAGCGGCACTCGGCCAGGAGGGTTCGTTGAGCTTGAATGCACAAACAACAAACAACAACAAAACAACTTATATCAAAAGCAATTCACCCCTTTATGCTAAGCGAAAAGGGAATCCAAAATTGTATATTCTATAAGTTTCGGGCCTGAATTAGGCCAAAAGCTGTAATGACCGGGGTTAAAAAGATTAGCTCAGAATCTTTTTAACCCTTGTTAAGAAATTATCCAGGTCAAATGGCTTATTAATAAAATCATCAGCACAAGCTTCCTCAAGAACCGACTGAGATCCCGCATGTGCAGACATGATTATCACTGGAATATCTATGGTTTTATCGTTTGACTTAAGGCCTCTGCATAGATCGATTCCATTTCCATCCGGAAGCATTACGTCAAGAATGATCAGGTCAACATTTTCAACACGGTCCCGATTAATGAAAGTTGTTGCATTCTCAAAAGACTCAACGGTGTAATTTGCATCTTCTAATATATATTCAACAATAAATCTGATGTCGCCATCGTCTTCAACAATTTGTATATGTTTATTCATCTAAATCGATTTATAACTAACCTCTATTTAAAACCAAATTTAGGTTATAATAGTTTTAATCCTTGTTAAATAATATATTAAAGCACATAAATAAGGTTTTTGAGCTGGATTTTTATTTCCTAAATATTATATATTTGAAACATAATTAAATAAATAAAATATGGAGAGGTTTACAAAAGTTAAAGAATTATTAGCTTCGGTAGAAGCGGATGCGGAAAAGTTCTACAATTCAGGAAACAACGCTGCAGGTACAAGGCTTCGTAAAGCTATGCAGGATTTAAAAGTTCTAGCTCAAGAAATTCGTTCGGAAGTAACAGAAAAGAAAAATTCTGCTAAATAGCAGTGATCATACTTGATGCTCCACAGCCTGTTCATACAGGCTGTTTTTGTATACAGATGTTTTTTATTATTCACTAGCTCGTATCTTTGTGACGCATATTGCATCACTAGTCTTTGGTCGGCAGATCAAAGGCCTCTTCACGTTTAAACTACAAATGATGATTGAGCCTCTTATACGAGAACATTTTCCGAATGCCAAAACTGGTGCGGAAATCACTGAAACTTACCTTAATTTTATTTCCGGTGAATATGGATCAGACCGGGATAAGATCCTATTTGCTACCTCTCTTTGTTGTGACGACATCAATGTCTCTACTGACTTCAGGCGTGTACTAACCCGACCTTTTACTCTTGGCGGCCTCGGTGGCCTACCATATTCAGGATTAACGGGTTTAGTAGCATTTGCTCACCATGTGCCAGATGGCGGAGATGCATTTATCTTTTACGGTCCGCATATCGGAATCACGGACGATGGTGTATTAGGTCAAATGCGCCGTCCGGGTCAGCAACACTTAACTAACAGTTGTGGTGCCTTGGTGTTAGCATTAGAGCGTCTTAACAATGATAAACCGAGCTTACCAGAACAATATGATCTTGATGCGCAGCAGTTGATCCTGCAGCGATCACTATATCCTCTGAAAGAAACGGGTACGGGAGACATTGAGATTAAAGATGCCGTTAACTTTACTTATTATAATATACGGACAAGGCTGCTCAATCTCATCAAAGCGAGCCGTACTGAATTCAATTGTAACCGTATATTTTTACTTGGTGGTATAATCATCAATACCAGCCCGGAATTTCACGACTATGTAGATATTCGTGATTTTGAGGTATTAGATCCGCGTAAAATTGAAGATCCGGAACTTATCTCAATCCTTGCTTCCGACGCATTCAAGGCACTCTAACACAATACCTATCATCATCTTTTTTAGCTTAATTAAAGCTTCAGAGAACAACAAAGGCGCAGTAAAATGCGCCTTTGTTGTTCTTTAGGTTGGAAAGTCAATAAAAATATCTTCAACTCAACAAAAAAGCAGATATTAACCTTTGAAGCACTTCGACAAGATTCGCTTCAGCATGTGTTGGGTATAACGCGCCTACGCTAGCCTTATTAACCTCTTTTCTTACACAATAGCCATGATCGTTCGCTTCCAGCTCTCTATTATTGCACTACTATTTATAAGCATCAGCGCTTACGCCCAGAAATCTCTATCTACAAGCCCCCAGAGTAGCAAGCAAAGTTATTTCTATCCTATTGATGATGAAAGCCTTCAGAAGTTGTATAAAGGAAAGCCGCTCGATGAAGCAACGCTTAAATCCCCTTTAGATTCCTGTTTAACTGAAAACTGCAAGTTACCTAAGTTGCCGCCGGGTAATTATTTGAAGATTTTTGTACAGCGCAAGTCGTTAATGTATAGCATATTCGAACGCCCTAGTGCAAGTATTAAGTTATTACCCAATAAAAAAGATCTTCAATTCCTGGTGATAGATCAACGCGGGAAGGAAGTCACCAATGCTGAAGTTTTTCATGATAATAAGCGGATTGCATACGACAGCGAAGGAAAGCGCTACCACACGCGCTTCCCACGTAAGACGGAATCGCTCCTTAAGGTGAGGTATGCCGGAGTCCTTAATGTTGTTGCTCTGACATTCGAAGACAATGACAAGCCACAAGGTATTACCAGGATTTTCAGATCGAGAAAGAAGGGTAGCTACGCATATGAGTTTCAGCGATATGGTTCAGGAGGGTATGGTTCAGGAATATCGACCTCGAGTTATTTAGTATTCAACAAGCCTAAGTACAAGCCAAATGACACACTGAAGCTTAAGGCCTTTATATTGAAAGGGAAGTTTCGTAGACCCGTTAAAGACAAATTGACTGTGAAGCTAACAGGAGATAACCTGAACAAGGAGTTTGCAACTGTAGATGCACAATCCGCCGGCTCATACACCTTTAACCTCCTGCTGCATGACAGCCTGAAGTTGAGTCTTGACAAGTACTATAACGTTCAGTTGTTACATAAGAACAGGGTATATGCATCTGGCAGTTTCCAGTTCGAAGATTATGAACTAAAGTCTGTCTCATTCTCCATGCGAGGTGCCAAAGCCAGTCACAACCGAAAGGAACCGCAGTCACTCTATATTAAGGCGGTAGACGAGAATGGACTTAATGTGATGGATGGCAGGGTAGAGGTCATTGTGAATGCCTCTTCATCATCAAACTTCTTTGGTGATAAAGTATTTATTCCAGATACCCTTTGGAAACATTCCCTAAAGTTAGATCAGGTTGGTGAAACCAAGCTCGAATTACCTGACTCAATATTTCCTGCAGCTGATCTTAACTACGCTGTAGAAGCTCGATTTCTAAACTCCGATAATGACCAAAGGCGGGAAACAGCTTTCTTTAGATTCTATGATCGGCAAGCTGATAAGATCCATTTCGAACTTAAAGGTGACAGCTTATTTGTGAAAACCAGAGACACCTCTCGTGCTGCATCCAAAATCTACAAGATCAAGGGAGTATCCTTGGATGATGAGATTGTAGAGGAACTTAGCGTTAACTTGCCGGCTGCAGTTGTTGTTAAGCACAATGTCGCGGAGTACAAAGTGGAAGGTGTTAACGACACTGCTAGTTTTGATCTTTCAGAGCTGAATGCTGGACTTGAGTTAACATCGCTACTTACAAGAGATTCGTTAACTATTGAGGCTACAAATCCCCGGAATGTGCCCGTGTGGTACACCTTGTTGAAAGGGAACAAGGTTGTGGACAGGGGTGTTATGAAAAATAATCGTTATCGGAGTAAGTCTAACGAGAAAAAGGCTCTGACCTTTATTGCAAGTTATGTATGGGCCGATAGAGTTGGTGAATCTACCTTGAAATCCACATTCGCCGAGAAAATGCTAAACTTAGAAATTAGTCACCCGCCGGTGATCTCACCAGGAGAAAAAGCTAATATCAAAGTGAAGGTTACTGATGCATCGGGGATCCCGGTAAAAGATGTGGATCTTACCGCGTACGCAATTACAAGCAAGTTTAATGCCTCTGCACCCGTAATACCCTACTTGGGAAAACAGTACCCAAATGCAGGTCAGAAACCGGATCTGGATATAGACAATGGCTTTATTGGTCGTTCACTTGTGCTTGATTACAGCCGCTGGTCAGCACAAATGGGCTTAGACAGCATCGAATACTTCCGGTTCACACATCCTGCACCGTCATACAGGTATACGGAAAAAGGCCCTGAAGGTCTAACCCAGATCGCGCCATTCCTGATCGAAAACGGACGTATACTTCCCGTTGAAATGCTCCATATCAATGACCAGCTTGTGTTTTTCAGCAAAGCGGAACAACAGAAACACTATGCTTTTCTTGTAAACACTGCGGAAGTGAATCTTCGTTTCAGGCTCCGGGACCGTGTTGTAACGGCAAACAATATATCGGTTACAAAGGGACAGCGCTTAGTGCTTAGTCTTAACGTCGACACCACATTAAACAAAGATATACAGATTACCAGCGCAGCCACCAGCTTATCTGATTATGAAGCTTCGATGCTGAACAACCACATGATAAAAGTTGAAGATACCTATTCACCACGCTTCGGGGTAATCCGCACGAAAGATCAGGTTCTGTTGCTTGATCCTATACAAAATACCTGGGATATGCGGCAGACGAAGCTTGTTGGGCCATTGCACCATAACTACGCCAGGTTTAATGTGCAGGAAGGATATGCAATAGACTTTAAAGGCGAGCCAAATTCTACTTATGCGTTTACCAAAGGTTTTCTACATCAGAGAACATCTCAGCAAAAGCCACCGTTTAATACCCTCCTGAATAACACAAACGCTGCATCTTACACCGATAAAGTGCTTAGCAACAAAGCGGTTGATAGTCTCTGGGAGGCATACCTGGACCTGCGAAGTCACACCACGACGATTTTCGACAATGCACTTTTACCTGCAAGAGGTAACGGCAGACTGAAAATTCAGATGAAGAAAGATCCTGAGGGAAAGATCCCTTTTTTAAAAAACATCGTAGTATACAGCAATGCTGATTCATCCTTCCGTAACATCTATCCTGGAAATACCCAGGATCTAGGTTATCTAATACCTGGTAAGTATAAATTATTGTTCCTATTGAAAGGCGATCGATACGTAATCAAGAAAAACCTTGCTGTGCGTGAAAATGGCACAAATGCAATAACGGTTGATCTTTCAGGACCTGAGCCCGCAGACACCCTAAGCTGGAAAATTGCGAGCTTCATCAAAAAACGATCTATTGCGCTTGCGGAAGAGTTAGTTAAGGCAAATATGCCAACAGCTGAGTTTAGACAAGCCTATACCAATCCAGGGCAATATAAGGCGTCTGTTACTGGTATTGTTTATTCAAAGACAGACAACTTGCCGCTCCCTGGGGTATTGGTGAGGATTAAAGACACCAAGTATGGCGTCTTTAGCAACGTTGACGGCATTTTCAGTATCAATGTACCGGAAAGGGGCGAACTTGAGTTCCTCTCTATTGGTTTTAAGTTGCAGGAACATGAGATTAAAAAGTCGGGGCAGTACCTTGACATCCGCCTTGAGACGGAAGACACGGAATTGAACGAGGTAGCAGTTGTAGGTTATGCTACAAGGGAGAAAAGCTCGCTAGAAGGTACGCTCGCGGGGAAGGTTGCAGGTGTAATGGTAACGGGTAAGCTCGCATCAGCAGTAGTCATTCGTGGCAATACAACTGCAAGATCAGGTGATCCCTTGCTTATCGTAGACGGCCAGCTTTTTGACGGTATTCTTCAGGATATTCCAACCGAAGAAATCGCAGATATGACAATGCTCAAGGATGCTGCAGCAATAGCAGTTTATGGATCCCGTGCAAAAAACGGCGTCATTCTTATCAGGACTAAGAAGGCAAATCTATCAGAAAATCAGACAACAACTACTGTAGATCCGAATTCTTCACTCAGAAGGAACTTTTCAGATTATGCGTTTTGGCAACCTAGCCTAAGAACCGATGGTGAAGGAAGGGCAAGCTTTAATGTAACCTTTCCAGACGATATTACCAGCTGGCACACCCATTTCATTGGGATGAATGCCAGCGCACAAAGCGGATATAAGGCGGGTTCTATTAAGGCCTTTAAGTCTGTGAACGCAGCTATAGTTAGTCCTGCTTTCGCTATAACCGGCGACACGTTTGCCCCAATCGGTAAAGTGATGAATTATACCGCTGATCCTGTAGCTATACGCAGAAGTTTTACGGTAAATGGCCAATTGCTAGTGAGCGACAGTTTGCTTGTTAAAAGTGCTCACATTGACACCTTTAAGGTAGTCGTTAAAGGTCTGGACAGTCTGAGCTTCAAATACAGAATTTCCAAGCAAAGTGGAACTATAGATGGCGAGCAGCGGAGCATCCCTGTGTTTAATCCAGGTGTTAAGGAGAACGTCGGCCGTTTTGAAGCCCTAAACCGTGATACGACTTTGACTTTTAGCTTCAATCCAAAACTTGGGGCTGTGACCTTCCGTGCGGAGTCATCCATTCTTCCGATGCTTCTTGATGAAACGGAGCACTTACGTAGATATGAATACCTATGTAATGAACAATTAGCATCCAAGCTAAAAGCACTTTTGGTCCAAAAACGAATAAAATCTTACCTCAAACAGCCCTTTACCCACGAAAGAGAGGTGAAACAGATAATCAGGAAACTGGGAGATACCAAGCGGCCTGATGGTAATTGGGGATGGTGGGTAAATAGTGATGCCGAAATTTGGATCAGCAAACACGTTATAGAAGCTTTTTTAGATGCCGAAGCTGAAGGATACCAAACATCTCTGGATAAACGCGCGGTGGTTGCTCAAATGGCTAAAACCTTCTCGAACTACAGCGGAGTCGACAGATTGGAGGCCTTGTTATTATTGAAAAGGTTGGATGCAAAGCTTGATTATAAAACTGAAATCGGCCGGTATGAAGCGGAAAAAAGCCTTACTAACCGCAAACTCAATGTATACGAAATGTTTAAGCTCTATTGGTTTAAGCAATCTGCAGGGGTGCATGTATCTCCTGATGATCTGGCTGCATATAAACATTTTTCCATGATGGGTAATGTGTACTACGGTGCTCCCGATACCAAGCTGTTCGATAACAGCATTCAGATCTCTTTATTGGCTTATAAGATTGTCAAAGCCAGCAAGCAGCAACCAGAGTTGCTGGCTAAAATAAGGAACTATTTTCTGGAGCAACGAAGATCCGGTACCTGGAGAAATACGTATGAATCTGCTTTGATCCTGGAGACCATATTACCTGATTTGCTTTCTGATCCAGTTATTGGTGCTCCAGCAACGCTTAAATTAGATGCTGCGGGAACAAAGAGCATTAAGGATTTTCCATATACCGCAACGCTTGACCCTTCAACAAACCTGAAAGTTCAGAAGAGTGGAGGATTGCCGGTATATGTAACGGCCTATCAGCAGTTCTGGAACGAAAATCCGAAGCAAGCGGCAGAGGGTTTCAGTGTGAAAACCTGGTTTGAAACAAATAACGGTAGAAATGTTGAAAGGCTAAAGGGTGGTGAGGCAGTTGTACTGAAGGCTGAAGTACATGTGAAAGGAGATGCCGACTACGTGATGGTTGAAGTACCGATCCCTGCGGGATGTTCGTATGATGAAAAGGAGCAGAGCTGGTGGGGTGCGGAAACGCATCGGGAATATGCTAAAAACAAAGTGTCCATCTTCTGTAAAAGACTTAAAGCTGGCAAGTACATTTTTGACGTTAAGCTAATGCCAAGGTATGATGGACAGTACAGACTGAACCCTGCCAAAGCCGAGATGATGTATTTTCCTGTTTTTTATGGCCGTGAGCAAATGAAACAGGTTGTCATCGGAACGCTTGTTAATTGATGGAATACGCTATTGCTGTCACCAATATGGGAATAGACAGCAGGTAAACAAAGCTGATCTTATTGAACCAAGTAGTCATCACTAAAGCCTTGTACTAATTTAGCTATAATTTTATGCAAGAACGATAGCGGACGTAAATTGTAATTGGTCACAATCGACCCCTTTGGCTAAACCCTGAAGCCTTCTGGCTACAGTATATATCTTCAATCTGGTGGTAAGGTTTTAGGCAAAAAAAAAGGAGACAATCAATTTTGATTATCTCCTTTTGTGATCCCGCTGGGATTCGAACCCAGGACCACTACATTAAAAGTGTAATGCTCTACCAGCTGAGCTACGGAATCATCTCTTTTTGTTTGCTGAAGAGGCTGCAAAGGTAGAATTATTTATTTAACATGCTAAATAAATTTTAAAATATTTTTCTAACGCTGCGTTACAGCTGGTGCCCAGTCAATGGTCTTGCAGCTTGGACAAGTAGTACGCTTACTGGAAATGAGTGTTTTAGCCAGGGTTCCACAACGACAACATACAAATTGATCTGTCTTATTTAATTTTCTATCCGCAAAGTCAGGATCAATGTCGGGTACTATGCTTAAGCCTGGACCAGGTTCTTTTTGTAAAACAAGACTAAACATTCCGTTCGCTTCTATATAAAACCTGTCTACCATACCCAAATGAAAGACGCCCAAACCTCGAAGTTGAGCGCATATTCGCTCCTTGGTGATACGCGTTTCCTCCATCTTTGGCAAATTCAATACACCATTGGTTACAAGTACGTCGAGGTCATCTTGTGTCACTGCTTCAAAGTTTTCGTTCCGTGATGTACGTTTTGAAACCAGGTTTGTAAAGAAAATGATCACAACTGTAATAACCACGGGGGGCAGAATACCTCTGTCCGGGTTCATCAAGGGGATCCCAACCGCTGCGGCAAGTGAAACTACCGCAGCCATTTCATTCCTGCTGAGCTGTGCCGACATTCGCTTACCCATCAGCCGCATGGACACAATAAGTAGCGTATAGATTAAAAATGCCCGTACAATAAGTTCAATAAAGAAAAATGCAGGAATCTCTCCGATAAGTATTCTGTTGAAATCGCTTAAACTTAGTTCTTCTGGTTTCATAGTAAAATTTAACAAATGATTGCTTCTTCCCAATTTTCACAGCCACAGTTACTGCATTCTCCATTCCGTTCCTGATCATCTTTAGCGGTGTGGCCGCACATTCTGCAAACTAAAACATGCTCCTCCGGTTTTTGCTGCCCTTGCAGAATGTCACCATCCCGCGACGGGAAGATGGATAATCCTGGTTTGGGTGAATCAAATCTATATACGCTAAACGTCCCACTTGCTTCTATGTAAACCCGCTCCACTTCCCCTAAATTGAAGATTTTCTGTGCGCGAAGGACCCCATACAGCTGCTGTCGAGAAATATTGGCCTCGTTTAAACGCTTCACCTCGAGCACCCCATCTTTAATCAGGATGGCTTCTTTACCCTGGATAAGGTTCTCCATCTTGCTGTCGCGTACACCTAACAAGGTGAAACCCCGCTGAAAGGCCCAGGCACATAGCAAGACGAATATGCCTTGGACGATTCCTTTGTCTGGAACCTGCATGGGAACACAGATGATTGCCCCAAGGGTTACCATCACTGCGAGCTCAGCAATGGTGAGCTGGCCGCCCATTCGCTTGCCCATCAAACGCAGCGTAATTAATAAGACCAGGTACATGATAATTGTCCTGAGTAAAACCTCTAACAGGAAACTGGGGGGTGCAGAACCGATCAGTATTCGGTGCCAGTCGTTCCAAAGAATATCTTCTTTTTTCATGTAAGAATCTTTTTATCGCTCTTAAGCAATTTTTATTCCTCCTATGATTGAACATTACATTCTATACAGGTTCAGGTACTTTTACTAAGTGGTTGGATAATAATGCGTAAGTAAATAGGTATATGCCATGCAAACAATTCTCGGGAGACTGCGGTTTAATTATCAAAACTTCAAAGTTCCGAATAATTAACCATGCGTTTGTTTGCCGGTTGTGACGAGCTATGTTGATTGAATATTTAAATCTTAAATAAATTTTTATGAAACAGTCCCTAGAAATGCCGACTAAAAATTTGATCTGCTTTTCTCACCTGCGGTGGGATTTCGTATTTCAAAGACCACAACATCTCCTTACAAGGTTTGCGGCTCATGCTAACGTTTTTTATATGGAGGAACCCTTTTTTGATGCTCAGGAAGATGCTTATCTGCACCTTTCCAAGCGGGAACAAGGGTTAACTGTAATTGTGCCACACCTTAAAGCAGGATTAACTGCATGTCAAATGCATGATACGCTGATCTCGCTTTTAGATAAGTTCTTCCATAATTCAGATCTTCAAGATTGGACCTTCTGGTATTATACACCAATGGCATTGTCATTCTCAGATAAGTATAAACCAAAGTTTATAGTTTTTGATTGCATGGACGAATTATCTGCGTTCAAATTTGCACCGGAAGAGTTGGTAAGTCTCGAACGACGTCTGTTAGCAAAAGCTGACCTCGTGTTTACAGGTGGACATTCACTGTATGAAGCTAAAAAGCAACAACATTCTAATATACATCCTTTTCCCAGTAGCATAGATAAGGTTCATTTTGGTAAAGCTAGAGGAATTAAAGAAGAGCCAGCAGATCAAAAGGATATCACCGGAAAAAAACTAGGTTTTTATGGCGTGATTGACGAGCGTTTTGATATTGAGCTTATCGGAAACATGGCCACGCTTAGACCTGATTGGCAATTCATACTAATTGGGCCGGTTGTTAAGATCGATGAAGCGATTCTGCCTCGCAATAAGAACATTCACTATCTTGGACAAAAATCATATCAGGAACTACCGGGATACCTGTCTGGATGGGACATTGCACTTATTCCATTCCAGATGAATGAATCTACCCGATTTATCAGTCCGACAAAAACACCTGAATATCTTGCGGCGGGAATACCTGTGATCTCTACACCGATTAGAGATGTCGTGAAACCTTATGGTATTAAGAAGTTGGTACATATAGCTTCCTCATGTGATGAGTTCATTGAAGCAATAGAATCAGAGTTCAGTAAGTCTGAAGGATCTGAGTGGTTGGAAAAAGTCGATGAATACCTAAAGGATTTCAGCTGGGATCAAACCTTCGAGACTATGGTGAAGCACATGAATACGACGATCAGTACCAATAAGAAGATTTCAATTGCCAGTTAGAAGGTATGGAGATTTGGGGAGGGATAGAGTGTACCATTAACCGGGTAGGGGATCAATATTTTGATCAATTAACATACCAGGGGCATTACAATCGGCAGGAAGATTTAAAGCTGCTGTCTGACCTCGGCCTAAAGAAGATCCGGTACCCGGTGATCTGGGAAAAGCATTTGCCTGAAGCGAACGGAAAAATCGATTGGACCTTCACCGGCGCCCAGCTTGAGTATTTAAGATCGCAGAAAATAGATGTGATCGCGGGTTTATTGCATCATGGTAGTGGACCGGCATACGTGAACATGCTTGATGAAAGCTTTGCGCAGGGGCTTGCTCGTTATGCTAAAGAGGTTGCTACTGCATTCCCATGGATTGAATATTATACGCCTGTTAATGAACCATTAACAACAGCCCGCTTTTGCGGGCTTTATGGTATATGGTATCCACATAAGAATGATGACCAGCACTTTTTCCGAATACTTTATAATGAGTGCAAGGCTACGGCACTAGCCATGCAGGCGATTAGAGAAATTAACCCCCGAGCGAAGCTCGTACATACGGAAGATCTTGGAAAAACACACGCCACACCATTATTGCAGTATCAGGCGGATTTTGAAAATCATCGTAAGTGGATCGGATTAGATTTGCTTTATGGCAAGGTAGATCAGCGACATCCGTTGTACGATTACCTCATTGCTCATGGACTAACACCCACAGAGCTCCGGTATTTTCAAGATAACCCCTGTGTGCCAGATATTCTTGGTTTTAACCATTATATAACCTCTGAACGATACCTTGACCATAACCTTTCCAACTATCCTGCACATACTCATGGACAGAATGGTAGACATGCCTATGCAGATGTAGAGGCCGTTCGGAGTGCTGATACCCAGCTGGCGGGACCTAAGGTCTTACTCAAAGAAGCTTGGCAGCGATATGATACGCCTCTGGCAATTACCGAAGCCCATTTACACTGCGGGCGCGAAGACCAACTTCGATGGCTGCAGCATATTACCGATGCCTGTGACGAGTTACTAACAGAAGGAATCGATTTCCAGGGTCTAACTGTCTGGTCTCTTTTTGGAGCTTACGGCTGGGACAAGCTTTTGACTACATTTGAAAGGACCTACGAGTCTGGAGCCTTCGATGTTCGAAATGGTCAGGCCCGACTAACACAAATTGCCAGGATGGTAGCGGCGCTTGCACATGGGAACGACTATCACCATCCGGTTCTCAATCGCAAAGGGTGGTGGCTTAGGGATGATCGGATCCTTTACCCGTCACCTGGTCCCGAGAATAGCATTCAGATCCCAGATGCTAATCCCCTGATGATCATCGGCGCAGACAGCATCCTGGGTAAAGCCTTCGTAAAAGCGTGTAATGCGAGAAATATTAATTTTATCGCCTTTTCCCGAAAACAGCTAAACTGTGCTTCTGTTGAGGAGATAGAAGCAGCAATTAACAAGTATAAGCCATGGTCAATCGTCAATTCAATTGGCTACGTTAACGTAGAGGAAGCCGGGAGAAATCCCGAACGATGTTTTCTAACTAACGTGACCATACCTGCTAACCTGGCTAACTGTTGCAATAAGCACGGTATTCAACTCCTGACTTTTTCGTCAGACCAAGTGTTTGATGGTCAAAAGCAAGCAGACTACACGGAGTCGGATAAAGCCAATCCGGTTAACATTGTGGGTAGAAGCAAAGTAAGCGGTGAGGAACAGGTTCTCGCATCTTTTTCAGCGGCACTGGTTATCCGAACTGGAGAGTTCTTCTCGTATGTAGAAGATGGCAGCTCAATAAGCAGTATTCTCGTCGCACTGAGTAATGGACAGGAAATACAGGTTGCAGATGATGTATTTATGTCACCGACATATACAGGTGATCTGGTAGATTGCAGTCTCGACCTCCTAATCGACGGGGAACTTGGTACCTGGCATGTTGCTAACAAAGGTACCACAAGCTGGGCTGACCTGGCGAAAGAGCTTGCTGACCGAGGTGGCTACAATCCGTCATTATTAATCAGAAAGCCATATCAAGCGCTAAACTTCAATGCTGTAAGACCAGCCTACAGTGGTTTAACCAGCAGCCGTGGTCTCTTTTTGCCAAGCTTGGATAAGGCACTGGATCGTTATTTAATGCAACTAACACCAGCATAGCGTCATACGCTAAATATTCTAAACTTAATTTCAGAATTCCTGTTCATACCTATAAGCAAGGGTGCGTAAGTGTAGCTCGTTCCTTTGCAAATCAATGCGTTAAACAATTGTAAATCAAAGTTCAGTTATGAGTTCATCAAACCAAACACATGATCACGACACTATTAAAAAGTGGGTTGAAAAAAGAAAGGGCGTTCCGGCTAAGGTTAAAGGGACGGAGAAAAACGGCGATGAGGGAGTGCTAAGGATTCATTTCCCGCAACACAGCAACAGTACGAACCTTGAAGAGATTGAATGGGAAGATTTCTTTAAGGATTTTGACAAGGATAAGCTGGATTTCCTTTACCAGGATAAGAAGGCAGATGGTGAGATTAGTACTTTCCATAAGTTCGTTTCCCGGGAGAAATAACATTGCTGATATTGGAGAGGCATTTGCTAGGTAGTTGCAATGAAAATGAATAGTTTTACCTCTCCAATATCATTGCATTTTGTATTCTAAAGAACAAGCTTCAACCATTAAACAAGCCTTTTGGACCGCATTTGGTCAATATATGACCTTACAGCCCACCGCAGAAGGCGGCAAAGTCAACTGGATTAACTACAAGACCGGTATCAAACATCTTTATTTTAGAATGGACGCCAACCAGCGAAGTGGCAGCATCTCCATCGAAATGACACATCCTGATGCCGGAATACAAGCACTTATGTTTGAACAGTTTCAGTCTTACCGTGCAATCCTTCACAATGAAATTGATGAGGAGTGGGACTGGATGCTGCACAGTACAGACCAATTCGGAAAGCGGATTAGCAGCATTAGCAGATCCATCACCGAGGTAAACATCTTTAAACAGGAAGACTGGCCAACTTTAATTACTTTTTTCAAAACCAGGATCATGGCTTTAGACCGCTTTTGGACTGATGTGAAATACGGATTTGATCTTTTTAGATAAAAAATGCCAGCGAAGAGCTGGCATTTTTACTTACGGATGTACCCGTATGTTATTTGATCTCGATCTGACGAATGACTTGCTTAGCTTCGTCTTTCTTAGCAACATGGATATTTAGCATACCGTTAATGTATTGCGCTTCAATCTGCGCGTCATCGGCACTCTCTGGAAGCGCAAACGAACGAACAAAGGAGCTGTAACTGAACTCACGTTTGTTATACTGCCTGTTTTGATCGTTCATTTCGTGTTTTTTTTCCACCGAGACGCTAAGCAGGTTCCGATCCAGCTTGATGTTAAAATCTTCTTTCTGTAGACCTGGAGCTGCCATCTCGATCATGTAATGATCTTGGGTTTCACAAATGTTAACGGCCGGTACCCTTGAAATCATCCGGTCAGTTAGAAATGAATCATTGAACACAGACTCGAAAATGTCGTTGAAACCAGGGTTCAAACTTTTGTTGCTGTTTCCGTTGTTGAATTTAATAAGTGACATAATTAATCCTCCTTTTTAGAAAAATATTTTAAATCAATTTATTAAAGAATTAAATCTGTCTAATGGTATACAAGCTATATGCCAGATGCCAAAAATGGCCTTTAAGAGTGTTTGAAGCTGGTTTAAACTGAAAAAATTTCGGGATGACGGAAATCATGACAGCTTCAGGAACTGCGATTACTGTCAATTTTTCAAGTTTGAACCAAGCAATGCATTTAGCTAAAACAGGCTTTCGATAAACCTTGTTACATCTTAGAAAGACAGCTAACCAGAAGCTAAAAAAAAATATTTAATTGCCTCAAAGCTATGAATGAAGTAAGGATTATCAGTGAACATACATTATCAAATAAAAAATATGCTTTAAAGGAGATCAACTTTGAAAAGCAGGGACACGGTGACAAAATGGTAAAGCAGCTGCATGAGATCTATTTTCGTCCGGATGCGGTCGCTGTGCTGATCGTCGATTATGATGCAAAAAAGATCTTGCTCACGAGTCAATTCAGAGTGGCTTCCTACATTAATGGTAATCCTACGGGCAATTTGATCGAAGCATGCGCCGGGCTCATCGATGACGGCGAAAGCCCGGAACAAGCTGCTTTGAGGGAGGCAGTAGAAGAAACAGGTGTAACCATAACTGAGCTCAAGAAAGTTGGTGCGGTTTATCCATCTGCCGGAGGCGTTACGGAGTACCTGCACCTCTATATTGGCACCTATGACAGTGCTGCCACACATCAAAAGGGTGGTGGACTTGAAGAGGAGGGAGAGTATATTGAACTGCTTGAGATCGAATTTGATGATGCATATTCCCGGCTGATGGATGCGGGATTCAACGATGCTAAAACTCTATTGCTTCTGCAAAGGTTCTTTCTGGAACTTCAGAAGTCATAGTAGGGCTTTTTACTGGTCAAGCAGAGCGACAATTTCGTCATTACCTTGGTTACGTGCATAGTCGATTGGCATTTTACCGAAACGGTCCTTTTGCTGCCTATTCGCCTTATTTTCCAGCAAGATCTTCACGAGATTTGAATGGCCGAATGTGGCAGCAAAGAACAAGGCATTAGCACCATTGCTGTTCGTCTGATTAGGATTTGCACCTTTGATGAGTAAAAGCGACGCTAAATCTTCATATCCTTTGAACGCTGCACCCATCAACGCAGTATTACCGCTTGCGTCCTGAATGTTGGGGTTTGCTTTGGCATCAAGCAGAAGCCTCGTGAGTTCTTGATTGTTGCCATATACTGCAAGGATCATCAAGGAATGGCCTGCGGCATTTGTAGAGTCGACATTGTTGCCGGCCTTAATGTAAGTTTTTACCAGGTCAAGATTGTTCCTGCGTATGGCCTCAAAGATGTCGGTCGTCTGTGCTTGTAATGCCCCGCAAAGCAGTACAAGCAATAAGCTTAGTTTTATTGTTTTCATCTTGAATTACGGGACGCATTCGCGCCCCGCTTTTTTAGTTTCTTATTTAGTGTTTAATAGTGTTTTTTCAAGATCTGCTCTGCTAAGGTTTAGTTCCTTTGCGAGTCTCGAGCCGTATTCACGGTCAGCTTGATAGAAGTAGCTGATCATTTTCGCAACTGTTATTGGATTATCAACCTGTTTCAGTGCACCCGAAAGGTTTGCAATTAGGTTGTCCTGATCTTTTTTAGAGAATGAACGATACAGTTCACCAGCTTGTTTAAAGTCATTTGGTTTCGAAATTTTAACTTGGGCGGTTTTCACTGCTTTAAACTCCGATACCGAGTATCTGAATTTATTATCCTCCTTAACCGCTGGTCTGTTTTCTGAAGGCTGATAGTTGATGTCGCCAAAGCCTTGTTTCTTCGTAGACATCGTGCCATTTTGGTTGTAATTGTTTGTCGCCACCTTTGGTGCATTTACCGGAAGTTGTTGGAAATTGCCGCCAATTCTATAGCGTTGCGTATCGAAGTAGGAGAACAGACGGCCCTGTAACAGCTTGTCTTCTGATGGCTCAATTCCCGGAATAAGTGTGCCTGGAGAGAAAGCACTTTGTTCTACTTCCTGGAAGTAGTTGTCAACGTTTTTGTTTAGAGTCATAGTACCAACCAGGTTAAGCTTGGCAATGGATTCCGGCCAGATCTTCGTCACATCCAAAGCATTGAAGTCAAGGCTTTCGAACTGTTCTGGCTTTAATAGTTGAACATACAAGTCCCATTTAGGAAAATTCCCGGTTTTGATGTTGTTGAAAAGGTCCATAGTAGCATGTTCCGTTGCAGTTCCCTGGAGTTTATCAGCCTCAGCTTGCGTAAGGTTGCGTTCACCTTGTTGAGACTTCCAGGTATATTTCACGTAAGTCACTTCTCCTTTTGCATTCACCCACTTGTAAGCATGCACACCAGAGCCATTCATCTCACGGAAGTTCGCTGGAATACCGTAGTCGGAGAATAGCCAAGTAAGCATGTGGGTGCCTTCGGGTACATTAGCGAAGAAGTCAAAAACTCGACGCGGGTGGGAAGCTTCGTTAGTAACGGGTGAAGGTTTGAATGCGTGAACCATGTCCGGGAACTTTATCGCATCGCGAATGAAAAATACCGGAAGATTGTTTCCAACGAGGTCGTAATTGCCATCTTCGGTATAAAACTTCACTGCAAACCCACGTGGATCTCTGTAGGTCTCCGGGGAGCCGGATTGGTGAACAACCGTCGAAAAACGTACGAACAATGGAGTCTTCTTTCCTTTTTCTGAGAAGATTTTAGCTCTAGTAAGCTCCGAAAAATCGGCTGCCGCTACAAACTCGCCATAGGCACCAGCACCACGTGCGTGTACCACGCGTTCCGGGATACGTTCCCGGTCAAAAGCCGCCAGCTTTTCAATAAGGTGAATGTCTTCCAGTAGCACTTGTCCATTGTTTCCAATGGTCTTTGAATTTTGGTTGTCTCCAATTATGGCACCGGTATTGGTACGCAAAGTCTGCGAAAATAAGCTCTGCCCGCAAATGGCTAAGGCAACAATTAAGGTAATTTGTTTCATCATGTGTGTTGTGTATTTCAATTAAGTGTCAAATGTACCCCGGGCATAGCCGGGCTCATAACTGAAATTTTCTATCTTTGCGATCGACAAAATCGATAGCATTGAATATCCAGCAGTTAGAATACATTATTGCAGTAGACCGGTTTAAAAACTTTACCCGAGCCGCCGAATACTGCTACGTTACACAGGCTACACTTAGTGCCATGATCAAAAAATTGGAGGTAGAACTGGACATTGTTTTGTTTGATCGTACTCCAAAAGCAGTTTATACGACCGATCCGGGCTTAGAAATTATTGAGGAGGCCAAGAAGATTGTCCTGCACAGTCAGCTGCTTGCAGAAAAAGCTAAAAAGATTAAGGGTAGCATCGCAGGCGAGATCAAAATCGGCATCATCCCTACTATCGCCAACTCGCTTTTACCCCGTATCGTTAAGCCTTTGCTGGAGGTCTATCCGGATTTGAAACTGGAGATCTCAGAATTAACAACAGATCACATTATCAGACAACTTCGTGAAGGGCATATAGATATTGGGATCCTCGCCACACCAATTGAAGCCACTGACATTGAGAAAGTTGTCCTTTTTCATGAATCTTTGATGGTTTATGGTGATGTGAGTACGGATAAGAAATATATTTTACCTGAGGAGATCAGGGCACATAAAATCTGGCTCTTTGAGGAAGGACACTGTCTTCGCGAACAGTTCATACAACTTTGTTCTTTGAAAAAAGACGAGGAGACGGTCAAGAACCTGAAACTGGAAGCAAGCTCCTTTGATACCCTGCTCAACATGGTTGATGAGTTTGGAGGTTTAACCCTCATTCCAGAACTATACTATCAGACACTTGCTGAAGAGCGCCGCGGCAAAGTAACACCGTTCAATGCACCAGTACCCGTGCGTGAAATGAGTATCGTGTTCCACAAGCCACATGCAAAAGGCCGCATCATAAAAGCACTTGCGGATCTTATTCGCAGTAACGTGAACGAGACCTTACGATCACACCAGGTGCCGGACGGTGAACTGAATGTTGTAAGTTTTTAGAGAAAGCGGGGAGCCGTTAAGCTCCCCGCTTTCTCTAAACTGCGTCAGAAAGCGAAGTAAAAGTAAAATCCTTGATCTTTAGCGGCGGGATCAGGTAGTTGTTATTCGATTCGTCGCTGACCGTACGTTCAGGAATGCCCATCTCTTCTAAATTATTGAGCATAATCACTGGGCTTTCATTAAAGCGGAAGTTCTTTACCGGAAATTTTATTTGTCCATTTTCGATATAGAAAGTACCATCCCGGGTGAGTCCGGTGAGTAGCAGCGTTTGTGGATCAACTGATCTGATGTAATAAAGCCTGGTTACGAGTATACCTTTCTCCGTACCTTTAATCAGCTCCTCGAGTGTTTTAGTACCACCATCCATAATGATGTTGCTTGGCGAAGGCAGTGCCACCTTGCCTTTTTTGGTTGCCCAGTATCTGGAAACTGGCATATTTTTTACAATTCCTTTTTCAATCCAGCTCACTTTCTGAAGCGGTTGCCCGTCGCCATCAAATGTGGAGCCCGGAAGCTCAGGGTGCCAGGGATCTGAATAGATGTTTACACGAGGATCTACAAGTTGCTCACCGAATCTTGTTTTGCCCCCTGGCTTGCTGAGAAAACTTCTGCCTTCATCAGCTGACCGCTCATCCATGCTAAAAGTAATGTTCTCGAGCAGTACAGCCACGGCAGTAGGTTCGAGAATCACGGTGTATTTTCCAGGTTCAATAGCCTTTGCAGTTACCGAACCGGTAGCTTTTTTTGCGGCAATTTCGGTAGCCGTCTTCGTGTCGAGCTTACTGAAGTCGTTGAAGCCTTTTGTTACATACCCTGAGCCTTTTCCATCTGAGGTGCGCATCGTGATGCTGAACGCTACATTGGATGATGTCTCGTAAGCAAACAAACCTTTTGAGTTCATCATGGCCGTAAATCCAGAACCGTTTTCCAGGAAGCCCGCCGCATTTAGATTATTGCTTTTTGCAACTGCTATGCTCTGTGCAACGGCGTCCGCACGATCTTTTGGCGTTGTGGCCGCGGTAACTTCTGAATACATCTTAGATGCCGAGCCATACTTCTGCGGACCAAGAAAAGGTACATACTCCGGGTTGTCTGGTGCCAGCTTCGCCAACTCTTCCGCGCGTTGAACAGCATTTTTTATGGAAGTGTCGTCCAGTTCGTTCAGGCTCACAATGCCAAGCTTCTTGCCGAAAGCTGAAGCAATCTGCAGATTAATGCTGCTAACACCGCCGCTTGTGCTCACCTGATTGCGGGCATACCTTATATTTGCACTATCACTACCGCGCATACTAACTTCACATTCATCTGCTTTTGAGTAGCTGAGGACCTTCGTTAACAAGGCTTGTGTTTCCTCTTTTGTTAAAAATCCCATATTATCCGATTTTTCTAGCTGTATTTATAACATTTACACCATTGAACCTAGCGGCCGACGATCCATGAGACACGGCGCTGATCTGTCCAGGCTGTCCCTTACCATCGAAGAATGTTCCGCCAAGCCGGTAATCACTCTTGTCGCATATGGCCACGCAGGAATTCCAGAACTCCTGTGTATTTGCCTGATAGGCGACATCCTTCAACATGCCCGCAATTTTACCATCTTTGATCTCGTAAAAGAGCTGCCCGCCAAACTGGAAGTTGTATCGTTGCTGATCAATCGAGAATGATCCTTCGCCAACGATGTAAATTCCCTTTTTAACATTCCTGATCTGATCTGCAATGCTGAGCGGCGTTTTCCCTGGCTGCAAGGAAACGTTTGCCATACGCTGAAATTGTACGCTCGACCAGTTATCTGCATAGCAGCAACCTTGTGAAGCATTAAGGCCAATGATATGTGCCTGATCTCTGATCGCCTGGTAGTTAACCAGGACACCATCCTTCACCAAATCCCACTTGCCACATTTAACACCCTCATCATCATAGCCCACAGCGCCTAAAGAACCTTCCTGGGTTTTATCCGCAACCATATTCACGATGTTACTTCCGTAATTGAATTTTTTTGTTTCCCATTTGTCGAGGGTAAGGAAGCTCGTTCCCGCATAGTTCGCTTCATAACCCAGAACCCGGTCCAGCTCTGTAGGGTGACCGCAGGACTCATGAATGGTAAGAGAAAGGTGGGAGGGGTCAAGTACAAGGTCATATTTTCCGGGTTCTACAGATTTGGCTTTAATTTTTTCCGAAACCTGTGCCGCTGCTTGTCTTGCATCTTCGAGCATGTCATATCTGCCCTTGTAGAGTGTCCCTGCAGGTGTCTTTACCTTATCCTGAGCTCTTGGGTTCAGGTATTCGTAACCCATACCCATCGGAGAACTTAGTGCGTTCCTGGTTTCGTACTTTCCAGATGCCTTGTCAATCTTGGTGATGTAAAAAGTAGGCCAGATGCGATGAACATCCTGGTCGATATAAGAGTTGTCTGTTGAAGCAAAGTATTTCTGCTCGTTGACCATGAACATGATGGAATTGATGTAATCGGCACCACCTTTCATGGCTGCATCATTTACCGCCAGTAATAGATCCACTTTCTCCTTGATCGGCACTTCGAATGCATTCTTCTCAATTGGAGCTTTCCAGGATACTTCACCGTAGCCCTTCTGAGGAGCAAGTTTTACCGGCTC
The DNA here is from genome assembly GCA_038918115.1 of Pedobacter sp. GTDB lineage: Bacteria > Bacteroidota > Bacteroidia > Sphingobacteriales > Sphingobacteriaceae > Pedobacter. Next base: position 325,911 of record JBCLAL010000002.1, on the reverse strand, counting down.
AGTTTGTAGTCTTGAATTCTCTTTGGCAATAGCGACGGCGAGTGCAGCAGTTTTGGCGATGCTGTCTTTGTCCATCTTGTCCGTGGCAGCAAAGCCCCAGGAGCCATTGGCAATAACGCGGATGCCGATACCGTATGATTCGGTATTAACGAGGTTTTCAACCTTATCCTCGCGGGTAATGACATATTGATTGAGGTAGCGGCCAATGCGAACGTCCGTATAGGTTGCCCCCTGTGAACGTGCAGCGTTAAGTGCTACGTCGGCCATGATCTTCTTTGCCGCGGGATCGACATATTCGAGGGCCTTTTCGACGGGGATTTCAGTACCCCAAACCGGAATGGCCGGCAGCATGGCTGCTGCCGCCCCAATGCCGGTTAGTTGGATAAAATTTCTTCTCTTCACTTTCTTTGGTTTAGTTATTCTAAATATAGAAAAATGAAGAGAAGGTGCTCTATTTCAGTTATTAATATTTACTTGTCTAAACCTCCGCGGCGCGTGGCTTTATTCTGAACCGGCCATTTTGCATCTGCAGCTTTTTCGGTCGACGAACGCTCTGGATCTTCACTCGCCATGTAAGCTAAAATTGCTGCTAACATTGCATTATTTTTTACATCGTCAAACACAACCTTGTCGTAGGTGTCGCGGTTGGTGTGCCATGTATAAGAGCCATACGACCAGCTAAGTGAGCTGATGGAGAATCCCGGAGCGCCTACCGCTACGAATGAGGCAAAGTCTGATCCACCTGCGCCTGGTTTTCCCGGGAAGTCTAACTTAATCCTATTTTTAAGGGTATCGGGAACACCAGCCAACCAACGTGTTAAATAGTCCTTTGACTTTGCAAATCCCTGGCCGCCGAGGTTAACAACACGCCCGGTGCCATTATCCTGATTGAACAATGCTTGCAGGTTCTTCACGATTTCAGGATGATCCTCCACGAAAGCACGTGAGCCGTTTAGTCCTTGTTCTTCGCTACCCCAATGACCTACCAGGATGGTACGTTTAGGATTCGGATAGTACTTTTTAAGCAGGCGCATGGCCTCCATCATGGTGATCGTTCCAGTACCGTTGTCGGTTGCACCGGTGCCACCATCCCATGAATCGAAATGTGCAGACAGCATGACATACTCATCAGGTTTCTCGGTGCCTTTAATTTCTGCAAGGGTGTTAAAGGTTGGAACTGCACCAAGTTCCTTAGATTCTGTGTGCATGCTGATGGTCGGTTTCTTACCAGACTCGGCAAGGCGATAAAGCAGGCCATAATCCTCAAGGGCAATATCGACAGTAGGAACTTTCTTGGTATAAGCACTAAAGATCTTGCTTACCCCAAAGCCGGCAGACCAGGTATTGGTGATAATTCCCAATGCGCCGGCGTTTTCCAAGGCAACAGGTAAGGTGCGTGTCGAGAAACCCGTTTTTGCAACTCGGTTTCTCCAGGCAGCAGTCTGAGCGGTACGTTCAGCCTTCATTTTTTCGAAAGATTCTTTTAACGCGAATTCCTGCCAGTTGTAATCCGGACGTCCGGTAGGTTGTGGCATGGAGATCATTACGAACTTTCCTTTTGCATTTGGCAGCCATTTCTGGAAAGCGATTGAGTCTGCAAGATCAGGTAGAATGATTACCTCTGCAACGCTGGTCTTTTTACCCATGCCCGGGCTCCAGGCAAGCTGTGTACCTTCCAGCGAGCGTACCCACGGACTCAGCATATCAATATGGGAGATGCCACGTTCCCAGCCGCGCCACTCGCCCCATTTTTCATTACGTGCAGATATGCCCCAGCTCTTGTACTTGGCTACAGCCCAGTCGTTCGCTTGTTTCATCTGCGGACTGCCCACCAAACGTGGACCAATACCATCAAGCAGCTCGTGCGCCAGCTGTTCAACCTGTGAGTTGTTAGCACCCTCAGCCATAATGTTGTCGACTACCGCTTTGCCGGTTTGCGCAAAAGTAGTACTGCCGCAAAACATCAATCCCATAACCAACGGACGGGTTAGATGCCTCATGTTAAAGTTTAAGTAAGATTTTTCCATGTACCTAATCTACTGAAAATAGCTTTAGATTGTGTTGCCTAAGCTTTCTTCGTATTCTAAGTAGATTGGTCTACAGGTGCTTGTCGCTTTATTGTCGCATAATCATTACAAGCTGTTGAGCGCAGAGCTTAGGCATCGGCAACTTCTATCCATACCGGCGCATGATCACTGGTCTTCTCCCAGCCACGCACATGTTTGTCTACGGCGGCGGACTTAAGTCTTGGTGCCAGCTCAGGGCTGAGTAAAAAATGGTCTATCCGAAGTCCTGCATTGCGGCCATAAGCGTTCCGGAAATAATCAAAGAAGGTATAGATTACGGCTCCCGGGTTCAAGGTTCTTAACGCATCGGTCCAGCCTTGTGCCATGAGGTTGTGGAAAGCATTCCGCACTTCAGGTCTGAAAAGGGCATCATCTACCCAGCGTTCCGGCTTATACACGTCCAGCTCTGTTGGCATAACGTTGAAATCACCCGCCAAAACCGTTGGAAGCTCATAACTTAATAACTGCTGTGCATGATCATGTAAGCGCTGAAACCAGGCTAACTTATATTCTAACTTGGGTCCTGGCGCTGGATTGCCATTTGGCAGGTATAAACAACCAATTACAACGCCATTTACCATGGCCTCCAGGTATCGGCTTTGCAGATCCTCGGCATCGCCTGGCAATCCACGACGAAGTTCCTTGATCTCCAGATTGCGTGCAAGTATGGCCACGCCGTTCCAGCTTTTCTGTCCCTGCCAAACCGCATTATAGCCGGAATCGCGTATCGCTTGTTCCGGAAATTTCTCATCAGGTGCTTTAAGTTCTTGTAAACACACAACATCCGGCGCACTTTCTTCGAGCCATTTTAATAAAACTGGCAACCGTCCATTGATGCCGTTTACGTTGTAGGTGGCAATTTTCATAGGTTTTTTTTGATCAAGTTAGAAATAATCATTGTGATGGCCTTGCACAGAATGGGTTCATTTCATAAAATTCAAGGTGTGGCATGAAATTTAGGGTTAGTGCATGTCGCAACGCATTGATTTATAATTCAATGGGATAAAGTCAGTTTTATTTTACAAAACAGCACGAATGCAAATTCGAGAAACTGATATATTAGACCGAATTACAGCATCTCAGATGTTCATCCGTAATTAAAATACATACAAACACACACATGAATCAGGAATCAAAGCGTTTGGGAATAGCAAACTGGAAGAAATGGGGACCCTATGTTTCGAACAGGCAATGGGGAACGGTGAGGGAAGATTACAGCGCAAATGGAGATGTCTGGCAGTCTGTGACACATGAAATGGCTAGAAGTAAAGCATGGAGATGGGGAGAAGAAGGTATCGGCGGCATTTCTGATGAAAAACAATACCTCTGTTTCGCACCGGCATTCTGGAATGGTAAAGATAGAATCGTTAAAGAGAACCTTTTCGGACTTTCTAATAATGAAGGCAATCATGGTGAAGATGTTAAGGAGCAATATTACTATCTCGACTCTTCGCCCACGCACTCGTATATGAAGATGCTTTACAAGTATCCACAGAATGCATTTCCTTACGAGTTATTACGTGAAGAAAATCGTCGCCGAAGCAGACAGGAGCCTGAATATGATCTTCTTGACACGGGAATCTTTGATGAGAATGCTTACTTCGACATCTTCATTGAATATGCCAAATCTTCACAGGAAGATATTCTGATTAAGATAACTGCACATAATAGATATACAGAAAAGGCGCCATTAACGATTCTGCCCACCATCTGGTTCAGAAATAGGTGGTCCTGGGGGTACCATCCCAAAGATGCAGTGCTGAATCTGAAAAATAGTACTGCCCTCGAAATTAAGGAAAAGCACCTGGGAAAATATTACCTCTACGCAGATCGGCCATCAAACTGGCTGTTCACTGAAAATGAGAGTAATCCCAACAAACTTTATCACCAGGCCGATCAACCGGGTTACTTCAAGGATGCCATTAACGACTTTGTAGTTGACAATGTTGCAAACGCTGTAAATCCGGAACATACAGGTACAAAGGCCGCTGCATTGTACAGTTTAGAAATTGAAGCAGGCGAATCGGCATCAATTCAACTCCGGTTAAGCAAGGATATGCTCGAAATGCCCTTCATCGACTTCGATGAAATCTTTTCCGAACGCCTCGCTGAAACGAACACCTTCTATGATGAGCTTCAGGCGGATCTGGATAATGCAGACGAGCGAAACATACAACGACAGGCACTTGCGGGTCTGCTTTGGAACAAACAGTTCTACGACTATAATGTGAGGAAATGGCTAAAAGGGGATCCAAATAGTCCACAGCCGCCATACGAACATTCTAATGGTCGCAATGTTAACTGGAAACACCTGAATAGCGCAGATGTAATTTCCATGCCAGACAAATGGGAGTTCCCATGGTTTGCGGCCTGGGATCTTGCCTTTCACTGTGTGAGTTTTGCGCTTGTTGATGCGGAATTCGCCAAAAATCAACTGTTATTGTTAACCAAGGAGTGGTATATGCATCCGAATGGACAGCTACCAGCTTATGAGTTTAACTTCGATGATACCAATCCACCGGTGCATGCCTGGGCTGCCTGGGAGGTTTACAAAATGGACATGAAAAATAATGGGGGAGTTGGAGACCTGCCTTTCCTGGAGTCTATTTTTCAAAAACTGCTGATCAACTTCACCTGGTGGGTAAACAGAAAGGACCATGCGGGTACAAATGTCTTTGGTGGAGGATTCCTCGGACTTGATAACATCGGTATTTTTGACCGGAGCATGAAGCTGCCATCGGGCATGACGATCGAGCAGGCCGACGGTACAAGCTGGATGGCCATGTATGCGCTGAATATGATGCACATCTCGCTGGAACTTGCCTTAAATAACCGCGTGTACGAAGATATGGCTACCAAATTCTTCGAACACTTCCTTTATATCGCCGGTGCGATTATGAACATTATGGGGCCTGATGATACCGGATTGTGGGACGAAGAGGATGAGTTTTTCTATGATGAACTGCAGCTGGATAACGGCCGTGCGATAAAGCTGAAACTGGTAAGTATGGTTGGCCTGGTTCCTCTGTTTGCAGTAGAAGTAATCAAGGAAGAAACCTTGAAAAAGCTGCCGCAGTTTGCGGAACGTATGCAGTGGTTCCTGGAACATCGCCCGGACCTTGCCTCCCTGGTTTCACGCTGGACAGAGCCCGGATCAGAGAACAAGCACCTGTTGAGTCTACTCCGTGGACATCGCATGAAGCGGATTTTACATCGTATGTTGAATGAAAGTGAGTTCCTGAGTACCTACGGTGTTCGTAGCCTATCGAAGCAGTATGAACAAAAACCGTATGTCTTTAACAGCAATGGACAGCAGTTTGTCGTTGAATATCTTCCTGGCGAAAGTGATAGCAGCATGTTTGGTGGCAATAGCAACTGGCGCGGACCGATATGGATGCCGATGAACTATCTGATTGTACAAAGTCTGAAGCGTTTCAATGATTATTTCAGCGAAGATTTTACGGTCGAATACCCAACAGGCTCTGGTAATATGCTTCCGCTGGATGAAATTGCAGATGAGATCAGTGAGCGCTTAATTCGCATATTCAAACTTGATGAACAGGGTAGAAGGGCGTGTTTAGGCGAGAGCACCCTGCTGCAAAAAGATCCTCATTTCAAGGATCACCTGCTGTTTAATGAGTACTTCAATGGTGATACCGGCAGGGGATTAGGCGCTGCACATCAAACCGGATGGACGGCCCTGGTTGCAAACCTGATATACGAAAAGAGTAAGAGCGGCAAAAAGGAGATTCTCTCTGCAGCAGAAATGGTCGGATGAGTTGAAGGTTTTTAAACCTTCAACTTTTCTGTAAGCTTGTAGATATCGTAAGCAACTTTCTGAATGGTAACAAATTGCTGAAAAACAGATTCCTCATTCTGACTAAGCTCAACCTGATCTTCCTTTTTAATCTTAATCAGCGGAACGTTGTTTTTTTCCATCTTCGGATTTTCAAGGTTTTCCTGTGCCTGTGAGATCAGATAACTTGTATTCTCTGTTAATGGCTTGATCAGGTTGATGTTTTCCAGTACAAAGTCGTGCTCTTTATAATAAAGTGCGAGTGTGGCAATGTAGGAGGAAAGCAGATGGTTCAAAGCGGTGAACTGGTGCAGTTCTTTGATCATAAACTGCTTACTCTTAGGCTCTGAGAACATCCTTTGAAACAAAGAGGAGAGGTTGGCTGTGGCAACAAAAACCTGCTTTCTTGCCACCTTATAGTTGGTGAAATCATTAATATTTTCAAAGAACAGCAAACTCACCTGACTGAAATATCCGCAGTTTGCGTCCAGCATACTTACCATATCTGATTTTAGCTTTTCAGACTCCCAATTTGGGAAGAGAAAGTAACTTGCCAAAAAGGCGATTCCGGATCCGATAAGTGTATCATAGATTCGTTCAGTGGCTACGGAAATGCCGCCCATTCCCAGAAACTGAAACAAAATAATCACGTAGGGCGTCATGAATAACACACTTACCACGTAGTTTTTCCGCTGAAAACTGTAGGAACCAATCATGCAAAGCAGCAGGATCACAAACAAAGCGTCACGGTCTTCAATAAAGTTAAGCACCAGGATACCGAAGCCAGCGCCTACAATCGTGCCGATAATACGCTGGTAATTCCGTTCCTTGGTTAAGCTAAAGCCCGGCTTAGAGATCACCAGAATCGTTAACAGAATCCAGTAGCTATGTGAGAATTCCAATGTTCTGGAAATCAAATAACCGATAAGCATCACAATAGCAACCCGAAGGGCGTGCCTGAAGGTTGAGGATTGGAAGGTTAGGTTCTCCAGCATCAATTTCGCATCGATGTTTTGTCGGGTCACAAAGCGTTCCGTATCAATTCGCTGACCTTGTAGTTTCTTCTTTTCACCCTTGTCAAAATAACGGTTAACAGTTACAACACGGCCCAAAATGTTCTCAATGTTGACCTCAATATTTTTCAGCGCGATGATACCGAGGGTGTTGAATTTACCCGAAGTGTTGTTGCGTTCCAACTCGGTAATCTCACGCTTCAGTAAGCGAACATCCTCCAGAAGCGTTACTGGCTTCGCAGGACTGCCGCCCGTCTTCAGGGCAAATGCCTGTTCGTCCAATTCATCCGCTATCTTTAGGATAATCTGTTCATACCTGGAGAGAATCCCGGTTGAGTCAAACTGGTCGTGGAGCTCCTTGTAATTGTAGTAGGTAGACATGATCTGCTCGAAAAGATCCACCATATCTACGAATACAAGCATTAAGAAACGGCCTTCGGGTGTAGAATCTCTTACAATTTCCCGTGTCTTAAATAGTACGTCACGTACAGCATCCTGCTTTTCATGCACCTGGATCTGCAGGCTTAGTAATTCCGCGTAGTTGTCGTCAAAGTTCGTATTCTGGTGATAGAACTTCGCCTTAGCCCGCAGAAATGCGCTTATTTCCATAATACAGTCGCTCAGGGTCTGCTGAACGATCCGGTAAGGCCTCAAACGATAAAATACGAAACTTAAGGCCGAATACCAGATGCTTCCTGCAAAGACCAGCGAACTGTGTATCGCAACCTCATTCCAGGGCCGCACATCATCAATGCTTAATACAAAGATCAGGAGGCATGCGGTACCAACAGCGCCAGCACGTATGCCATAGACGGAAAGCATCGTAAAGATGAATGAAAATATGGTAAGGATTATCCCGGTGATGTAGTAGCTACGGTTAATCAATCCGATAATTAAGCTGATCACGGTGATCAAAGCGGTAGTCACCAGCATTGCATTCCGCCGGTGAACGCTCGGCCCAGGTGTATCTACAACACTTACACAAAGCGCTCCAAGCGAGAGCGTCATTCCGTATTTTAAAAGCCCAAACTGGGCGAGTATTAAAGATGGTAGTAATACACCAACTGTAATTCGTAAACCATCCGCAAAATATGTACTTAATAAAAAATCTTGAGTGCTTCTTATCGGTTTATTAAGCATATCTGGCGCTGAAGTATATGTGCAAATCTTTCTGGTGAAGGATTATAATTTAATATTAACAAATAGGTATCTTACAAACTTCAAACCAATCCCCGATAAACACTTATATTTATTTAGGTCCTATAATTAATATTATGTTAAGTTGGTTACAGAACAATCAAGAAGCACCCTGCTGTAACCTAGAATTCCTGAAGCCGCTCCTTTAACTCGTCTGCCTTATCATAGCGCTGCTTTCTAATATTGATCTCGATCAATAATTGAATTGTAGCTTTGTCATTCGGCGCGATCTCATTAGCCTGTGTAAGAATATTCTCTGACTTATTAATCTGCTCTTCATACAACTGCATTCGGTTATCCTTATTGCTTTTCAGGATATCATTACCCATGTTAATGTACAAGGTTCCTAACTGGTATAATGCCGGGAAATAATTTGGATCCATTGACAATGCCGTATTATAAGCAGTCTCAGCCTGCGTATGCTGCTTTCTAAGCTGTTTTAAATATCCGTAGAGATAATACAATTCTATATTCTGTCCCTCCAGTCTGATGGCCTCTTCTAAGGCTTTTTCCGCCTTGTCATACCTTTCATTGTCGAGCATCAAATTAACCAGATCGTTAACGATGAAGGCATTGTTTGGATTTCTCCGCTGTCCGGTCTCCAGAACTCTGATTGCGTTTTCAGTGTCGAACTTCGAGGAATAGATCTGCGCGAGTTGCTGGTAGATCACCGGGTTTGTTGCACCGGCATCAATAGCACGTGTATAGTAAATTAAGGCCTGATTGTAGTTTCTCAGGTTCTGTGAAGATATAGCCGTATTTATAGCAAGAACAGTGTCTTTCGGGAACCGATCACTTAGCTCCTGAAGATACCCCAGCGCAGTGGTGTAATCATAATTTTTAAAGGCGCTGTTACCCTTGTCTTGTTTAATGACAAACGTGTTCATCTCTGCAGCGCTCAGCAGCTTTTCATTTTCATGATACCGATCCAGTTGTTTGGCTGTGTCAATCAACGCAAGTGCATCCTGGTAATATTTTTCGGGATCTTTCTCGTCAATAATTGCAAGATATGAATTCAGGTATGCGGCTATCGCCCAGGTTTCCGGGTACTTTTTGGTCTTCCGGTCCTGAATGGCCGACTGTGAAGCTTTAAGCCCCTCTCCTATGATGTTTATCTGCTTATTTACATCGTCTTTGGCAACAATGGCGGCCTGAAGCTTACCAATGGTGTTCCTGGCAATTCTTAGCTGACTTTTCTGGCCAAGTGCATGAAAAGTAATTAAAAACAGAATAATCGATAGTAGGGCTTTTCTATTCATAATTTGGATTGAATAACAAATTTATAAAAAAAAAGGAGGGATACTCCTATCCCTCCTTCTTAACTCAAAATTGTGTTGTTTATTTCTGAATTGCATCGAGACGTGCTTTTACGTCATTGTAGTTTTTCGTATCGTTCTTGAAGGTGTAAATGGTCTTAAGATTTTCCAGTGCACCAACATTCTTAGGATCGATTTGAAGCGCTTTAGTGAAGTAAGGAATTGACTTTTCTACCAAGCCATCTCTTTTGTCTTTAGCTGCATTAACTTCTTTTACTTTCTTGCTATCTATCTTGTTCATAGTACCTTGAATTTTCAAAGCCTGTTGCAAGTAAACGTTTCCTAATGCGGCCTGGAAAGTAGCATTGTTCGGTTGTTTAGCAACTAAAGTACTCAAGGTACTTTCAGCTTTCTCTACATCACCTTTTTGAAGGTAAATCTGAGTTTCATTAGTAATGAAGTTGATGTTCTCAGGATACTTCGCTTTTGCTTCAGCAATCGAAGCCATCGCAGCAGCGGTATCTTTCTGTGCAGTTAACTGTGTAGATACGATCTCTTCATACAAAGCAGCGGATTCTGGGTGATTCAATGAAATAACCTTTTTGTAAGACTCGATCATCTTTGGATAATCTTCCAGACTACGAGCAGCAATACCTGCATTCAGGTACATTGAAGTATCAGTCGGGTTGATTACAGTTGCCTGGTTGAATTTCTCGTAAGCTGTTTTGAAATCTTTCTTCTGGTACGCAAGTACACCGATATTCCTTACCGCATTGTTGATGTTCGACTCAGCCTGAGCAATGTTCTCTTTTTCAGAACCTTTCGCATCTAAAGTTTTTGCTTTAGCAGCAGCTTCCTGCGCAACTTTCAGGTAAGCGTCTGCCTGCTGAAGGTTTGAAGTATCAGCCAATGCAGCAGCAGATGTTAACAGTGCGCGGTACGACCACGCCTCAGGCAGATCTTTGCTCTTCTCGTGAACAATTGCTGCATCGGTACGTTTGATCGCTGCATTAAGGGTTTCTAATTTCTTGGCAACGTCACCGCCGGTTGCGCCGGTAAGTTGGTAAATACCCCATGCTTTCTTCGCTTCTGCAACTTCACTTTTCTGTGCGAAAGTAGCAGTACCTACACCCGCTAACAATATACTTAGAAGTACTTTTTTCATAATCTTTGTTACAATTTTTAATTTATCAGTTTAGTTTATTGGTTCCTCATCTTCGTCGTCTCCAGCATCATCTGAATCCGCATCTTCATCCTCGTCTGCATCAAGATCATCCTCAGCAGCTTCCAGAGCCTCTGCTGTATCCTCTGAAGTCAACTCTTCTGAAACTGCTGCTTCAGCATCCAGCTTTTCCAATGCCGCTTCAAGTTCTTCTTCTTCCTCATGCTCTATCTTCGCAACAGAAGCAATCTCATCAGAACCTTTCAGGTTGATCAGCTTAACACCCTGTGTTGCCCTGCCCATAACCCTTAGGTCACGCACAGCAATACGGATTACAATACCCGATCTGTTGATGATCATCAGATCGTCCAGATCCGTAACGTTCTTAATCGCGATCAGGTCGCCAGTCTTTTCAGTGATGCTTATGGTCTTCACACCCTTACCACCACGGTTGGTTACCCTGTAATCTTCGATATCAGTACGTTTACCGTAGCCCTTCTCAGAAACAACGAGTACTGTTGCGCTGGTATCATCTACAGCAATCATGCCAACCACTTCATCCTGCTCGTGAGCAAGGGTTACACCCCTTACACCTGTGGCAGTTCTCCCCATTGGGCGTACTGTCGACTCATTAAAGCGGATTGCACGGCCAGAACGCAATGCCATCAAAATCTCGCTAGAACCACTGGTCAAGCTCGCCTCTAACAGCTGGTCACCTTCGTTGATGTTGATCGCGTTAATACCATTCACCCGAGGTCTTGAGTATGCTTCAAGAGAGGTTTTCTTAATGGTACCTTTCTTGGTACACATGATGATAAAGTTATTCTCAAGATAATCCTGATCTTTCAGGTTTTTAACCTTGATGTATGCTTTGATCTTCTCTTCTTTCGGAATGTTAATGATGTTCTGGATTGCACGACCTTTGCTTAAACGTGAACCTTCAGGTATTTCGTATACCCTCAGCCAGAAACAGCGGCCACTTTCCGTAAAGAACAACATATAGTTGTGGTTCGAGGCAACAAGCAGGTGCTCTATAAAATCTTCGTTTCTGGAATCACTTCCTTTAGAACCCTTACCACCTCTTGCCTGTGTACGGTATTCGGTAGCCGGCGTTCTTTTGATGTAACCTTCATGAGAAATGGTAATCACTACATCTTCATCTTCGATGAAATCTTCCATGCTCATATCGTCAGCCGAATGTACAATGGTCGTCCTGCGCTCATCGCCATACTTCTCGGCCATCTCCGCCAACTCATCCTTGATGATCTGCATTCTCAAACCTTCATCTGCAAGTACAGATTCTAAGTATTGAATGGTTTTCATCAGCTCATTATATTCTTCTTTGATCTTATCACGCTCAAGACCAGTTAACCTGCGTAGGGTCATGTCAAGAATTGCTCTGGCCTGGATGTCTGATAAACCAAACTGTTCCATCAAACCAACACGCGCTTCTTCCGGTGTATTTGATGAGCGGATCAAACGGATAACCTCATCCAGGTGATCAAGTGCGATCAATAATCCTTCAAGGATGTGTGCACGTTTTTGCGCTTCCGCAAGTTCAAACTTGGTCCTGCGGATAACCACCTCATGCCTGTGATCCACAAAGTGTCTGATCAGGTCTTTAAGGTTCAATAACTGCGGACGACCATTCACCAATGCGATGTTATTCACACTAAATGAGGTTTGTAGCGCAGTTTGTTTAAATAAGTTATTTAAGACAATACTCGCATTCGCATCACGCTTTACTTCGTAAACGATACGGATACCATCCTTGTTCGATTCGTCTTTAATATTGGAAATACCCTCAAGTTTCTTCTCACCAACAAGCTCGGCAGTACGCTCGATCATGATGGCTTTATTCACCTGGTAAGGAATTTCTGTTACAATGATACTTTCACGGTCCTTATTGGTTTCGATCTCCGCTTTAGCACGCATAACGATACGTCCGCGACCGGTTTCGAATGCTTCCTGAACACCGGCATAGCCATAAATGATCGCTCCGGTAGGGAAATCAGGTGCTTTGATGTGTTTCATCAGGTCCTGAACAGTAACCTCTTTATCTTCAATATAGGCAACAGTAGCGTTGATAACCTCCGTAATGTTATGTGGCGGCATGTTGGTTGCCATACCTACCGCGATACCTGAGGCACCGTTGATCAGCAAGTTTGGTACTTTTGAAGGAAGCACGGTCGGCTCCTGCAGGGAATCATCAAAGTTTAGTTGGAAGTCAACGGTATCCTTGTTGATGTCTGCAAGCATTTCTTCCGCGATCTTTGCGAAACGGGCTTCCGTATAACGCATCGCTGCCGGAGAATCCCCGTCAATGGAGCCAAAGTTACCCTGGCCATCAACCATCATGTAACGTAAACTCCATTCCTGGGCCATACGAACCATCGTATAGTATACAGAAGAGTCACCATGCGGGTGATATTTACCCAGCACTTCACCTACGATACGTGCAGATTTTTTAAAAGGTTTATTGTTTGCAAGCCCAAGATCGAGCATGCCATATAAAACACGACGGTGTACGGGTTTAAGTCCGTCGCGCACATCAGGTAAGGCACGAGATACAATTACCGACATCGAATAATCGATATATGCAGAACGCATCTGCTCATCGATATTGATCTTAATAATCTTATCGTTCTCCTGATTTTCCAAGTCTTCAGCCATATTCTTTGTATTCGTTTAAAACGATTTTATTAAGGTAATATAATAACCCTGCGAATTTAACAAAATAATAACGTATAAGGGCATTAAAGCGAAAAATTAAACCCAATCAATACCTTTTCTTAGACGCGTTAAAGTAAGTGCCTCAGGGCTGTTTTCTTCTGCTTGAAAATTGTACGTCCATTTGGTCACCGGAGGCAGGCTCATCAGTATGGATTCAATCCTGCCGTTAGTCTGCAGTCCGAATTTTGTTCCTGAGTCATAGACCAGGTTAAATTCGGCATAGCGGCTCCTTCTCAGGTATTGCCACTCTTGCTCTGCTTCTGTAAATTCCGTACTCCGGTTTCTGTCAATCAGTTCTGAATAAACCGGCGCAAAGCTTTCCCCTACAGCTTTCGAAAATTCGAAGATCTCTTCGTAGCTCAGTCCGGTGTTCGCCGGCTGCAAGCGATCATAGAAGATACCCCCTACACCGCGGGTCTCTTCACGATGTTTAATGAAGAAATAGTCATCAGCGTGCTGCTTGAATTTTGAATAGAATTCCGGATGAAAGAGATCACACACCTGCTTCATGGTATGGTGGAAATACCTGGCATCGGTGTCGATAACATAATGTGGGGTCAGGTCTATACCGCCGCCGAACCAGCGGGTTTGCTCATCGAGCTCAAAATACCTGATGTTCATGTGAATGATTGGCACAAAGGGGTTCTTTGGATGCATCACAATGGAAACACCCGTTGCAAAGAATTCTTCACTGTCAACCTTAAATGATTTTTTTACCGACTCGGGCAGCTGGCCGTAGACTGCTGAAAAGTTTACGCCACCTTTCTCTATAACATCGCCATTTTGTAGAATGCGGGTCCGTCCGCCACCGCCGCCTTCACGCGACCAAATCTCTTCTTCAAACTTTCCCAAGCCATCGGCCTGCGCCAATGATTGGCAAATATCATCCTGTATCTTCTGATACGCTGCTACAATGTTTTCTCTGAACATGATGTTTTTTGCAAAACCAAATATACCATTTTAACCTGGTGTAAATTTTTGTTTGCTTAGAAAATACACTGTTTTGACAGTCCTGAAAGGCTTTTTTATAGCTCCGCAAAGCTAATCTTAGGGCATAAAAAAAGCCGGAAATTTTCCGGCTTTAAATGTAACTACATTGGAGGTAATGTTTTTGTGCTGTCTGGCGGAGTTGTGGCTCTGGTTGTATCCGCTTGTTGTGTAGTGGTATCCACCGTTGTTGTAGAAGACGGCGTACTCATACTTGTTGAATCCGTACCAGTACTATCTGAAGATCCGGATAGGTTTTTGGTCGAATTGCATGCTGATGTGGCTAATATCATAGAACCCGCAACAGCAAGACTTAAGATCATTTTTTTCATAGAATAGTTTTAATTCCCTATAAAACATCCTGGCAATCCAAAAAGTTTTAAAAATTTCATTCTATGAAAACACTGGAGGTCAGTAATCAAGCCTCAGCGCTGAAAGAAAATTTTTATAGCCGCGAAATCTTTAGGATATTTAGTGCTCATGATTGTATCGGAAAGAACCCTCAAATGGGCACTTAGCCTGTATCCACCCATGCTTTGCCAGCGTATATGGGTCAGGAAGTTTCACAAAGGCTTCCGCGGTGTGGATGTGAAGATTGCCAAAAGTCTTGTTAACACAAATTATAATGGATCGATCTTCGGCGGAACAATTTATGGTGCCACAGATCCGTTCTATGCATTGTTATTCGACCAGTTGTTACGTCGCAAAGGTTTCAAAACCCGTGTATGGCTTAAAAGCGCATCCATCCAGTATCTTAAGCCTGGAAGATCGCATCTTTATTTCACCATAAGGATTACAGATGAAATGCTGGAAGAAGCGGTAGAAGCATTAACCACCGTCGGAAAGTTTGTTAAAGCCTACCCTATGGAGATCACCAACAAGGACGGTGAAGTTTGCGCAACGGTGATGAACGAAGTCTACATCCGCAACCTGCACGCCGGAGAAAAAGAGGTTGTTGCCTATTGATAGAAATAACTACAGGATGAACATCAGAGAACTAATTTTACAGGGCGAAGGTACAACACTTGATTTCAAGAAAACCATCACCAGTACAGAGAAGATCGCGAAAAGCCTGGTCGCGTTTGCGAATAACCAGGGTGGCGTGCTCCTGATTGGCGTAGCCGATGATGGTAATATCGTCGGGGTGAAATCTGAAGATGAAGAACGGTACATGATCACCAAAGCAGCGCACCAGTTCTGCAAACCTGCCATTGAACCTGTATTTGAGGAGATCAACATAAATCACAAGCTGGTGCTCGCCGTGCATATTCCCAAAAGTGAGATCAAGCCGCATTACGCCCTGGATGCCAACAAAGAATGGTGGGTCTATTACCGCGTGAAAGATAAGACCGTGCTCGCCAGTAAGATCGTGATCGATATGCTGAAGGAAGAGCAAAGTCAAACCGGAAAGATGATCATGTATTCAGACGTCGAAAGAAAGCTCTTTAACTATCTCGAAGAACAAGGTCGGATCACGCTAAAGCAGTTTACTAAACTTACACGCCTGTCCAATAAAAAGGCACAACAACTGCTTGTTAACCTGCTGGTTTCCGGGATATTGCAGCTGCATCTCTCCGAAAAAGAGGAGTACTTTACCTTTATTCATTTGAAATAGCCCTACCTTTGCAGATCATTTTTTGATCATGCTTAACACTTTTTACGCGCGATATAAGCCTTTTTATAAAGACAATCTCATCCTCGCATTGCCTATTGTGGTATCCCAACTGGGTCATACCATGGTGAATATGGCCGACAGCATCATTGTAGGCCATTTTGCAGGTACCGTTCAGCTTGCAGCAGTTTCCTTAGTAAACAGCATATTTATGCTGATCCTGGTACTTGGTCTTGGTATCTCCTACGGACTTACGCCGCTAATTGCTAAAATGAATGGTGCGAAGAACTATGATGAATGTGGCAGGTTGCTTTCAAGCAGTTTAATAATCAATGTGGTAACCGGTATCCTGCTGTATATCTTCATACATTACGGCACCTTGTCTATCATAGATCATATCGGGCAATCGCCAGACGTTGTTGCTTATGCCAAGCCTTATCTGGGCTACCTTGGTCTATCCATCATCCCTTTAATGATCTTTCAAACCTTCAAGCAGTTTGCCGAAGGTCTGGGCTTTACCAAACAGGCGATGTTTATCTCCATCTGGGGTAACATATTAAACATCGCCCTGGGAATCATCTTTGTTAAAGGAATGTTCGGCATCGCCCCAATGGGCGTTAAAGGTGTTGGTTTGAGTACGCTGATCGATAGAACACTGATGGCGATTGTGATGTCAGCTTATGTGATGAGATCCGTACACTTCCGCAAGTACCTTCAGCAGTTCAGGTTATTCTTTATCGACCTCAGCCGCTTTAAAAAGATCGTGAAGATCGGTGCACCTGTTGCCTTGCAGTACTCCTTTGAGATCAGCGCATTTAGTGGTGCGGCCATCCTTATCGGAACCATCGACAGCGTTCCACAGGCGGCACATCAGGTGGCAATAAACCTGGCAGCAGTGACTTACATGATGGCCAGCGGTGTTGCTTCAGCAGCCACCATCAAGACCGGAAATAACCTTGGCCGTACAGCCTTTGAAGACCTCCGCAAATCAGCCATTGCCAGCTACCATGTCGTTATCGCCTTCATGAGTGTCACGGCCTTGCTGTTTGTGTTCGCCAATAACCTGCTCCCTTTCATCTATACGGAAGATACCGCAGTGATCGAAATTGCAGCACAGCTGCTGATTATCGCTGGCTTCTTTCAGCTGTTTGATGGCACACAGGTTGTAGGTCTTGGCGTGCTCCGTGGTATCGGTGATGTAAATATTCCTACCCTTATCACCTTCGTTGCTTATTGGGTAGTTGGTATTCCATTAGGCTACTTGCTGGGTATAAAGCTCGAAATGGGCGTAAATGGTATCTGGTACGGACTAACCTTTGGATTGCTCGCCGCTTCTGTCTTACTATTTCTGCGTTTTCAAAACAAAACCCGTGCATTGATCATTACAGGATAACCTGCACTTACCTGCGGGCTCATGTTATGGGAATTGTATGGCTACAACGCATAAATCAATATACAGTGCCCTGGCGGCAAATCTTTTAATATCCATAACAAAGTTTGTCGCCGGTGCCTTCAGCAACAGTGCGGCGATGATTTCCGAAGGCATTCACTCACTGGTTGACACCATAAACCAGATCCTGCTGCTTTACGGACTCAAGCAAAGTCAAAAGCCGGCCGACAGCTTACGGCCTTTCGGTTACGGCAAGGAGTTATACTTCTATGCTTTCATCGTTTCTATTCTGATTTTTGGACTGGGTGGTGGCATATCGATTTATCAGGGTATCACCCATGTGCTGCACCCGGAACCACTGGAAGATCCCACCTGGAACTATGTGGTGCTGGCCTTGTCTGTCGTTTTTGAAGGTACCTCCCTGGTCATTGCAGCACGCGAGTTTAACAAGTCACGTGAGGGCCTCAGCTGGTGGGATGCCATCGTACGCAGTAAGGATCCGAGTAATTTTCTCGTGCTGTTCGAAGACGGCGCAGCCGTGGCGGGCCTGCTGCTGGTGATGATCTGTATTTTCCTTGGCCACCAGTATGACATGCCAGAGCTTGACGGTGTGGGTTCCATACTTGTGGGGCTCATCCTTGTTTTTGTTTCCATCATTCTTGCCCGTGAAAGCAGAAGTTTGCTAATGGGCGAAGGTATTATGCCTGAGAATCAAAAGAAGATCATCGCCATTGCTGAAAAAGACCCTGCAGTAATTAAGGTTCAGCACCTGCTATCAACCTACCAGTCGCCTGAAGTTATCGTGCTTATGCTCATCATCACCTTTGAGGAGCACCTGGAGACGGCAGAAATAAATGAAGCTATAGACCGGATTCGTCAGGCCATAAAACAACAGTACAAGCTTGTCCAATTCGTAATCGTCCAACCAGAGAGCCTGGAAGAAATATCAGGTGAGTACAATAACTTAACTCAAAACTAAAACATTTAGGAAATCCCGTTTAAAATTCTATTTTTGTTTTGCGGACATAATGAGGAATTTAAAGGAAGATATCAGGAAGTTGTATTATACTTCTCCCTTGGAAAGGCTTATCATAGCTAAGGAGGTCAGAAAGATTAATCTCGTCCGTTCCATCATGCTTAGCGGCATCTGTGTCCCCGTGGCCCTGGTGCTTTCGCTTACATACGCCCACAGCGTAGAGACCAACAGCATTTCTTTTGTCGACTGGAAAAAAAACATCCTGATGCTCAATGCAGCTATAGGGGCAATCTGCAGCACATTATTTGTCTTAGGGCTCCTGGCCTACTACAAACCGGCTTACAAGACTGGCTTGAAGCATCTTCCTCATGTTACCCTGATGGTCGTTGCACTTTGGGGTACCATTTGCACCATTTATGATCAGGCAGTAACAAGTTCCATCGTTGGATTCCTTATCATCTGTGTCGTTTGTTCGCTGATCCTGCTTATACAGCCATTAAGATTAATTGTCTATCTGGGTATAATGTATGCAGTGTTCGGGGTCGGGATGACGCAAACGCAGCAGAATGATGTAATCTTGGTTTCCAACCTCTCCGTTGGATTGATAACGCTTATCATATGCCTTGGCCTTTCTACAATACAATGGCGAAGTAATTTGCGTGCATTTAAGCAGCGCAGGCAGATCAAGGCCCAGAAGAAGGAGCTCGAAGAGAACTATCAGGCACTGCTCCAATCTACGGATGAGCTGCAGGAGGCAAATAAGACGAAAGACAAATTCTTCTCCATCCTTGCCCATGACCTTCGCGGACCGATCTCCTCAACGCTGGCATTGACAGAACTGCTGGAAGAAGGATTCTTTGAGGAAGATGAGGCTGAACGTAAGCGGATGTACAAGTTGCTCCAGACGAGTCTTTTCACGACCGGAAAGCTGCTCGAGAACGTACTGCTGTGGTCCAGAAGTCAAACCGGGAATATTGGTTTTAATCCATGCGCCATCAACGTTCGTGAAGCTATTGATGCAAACGTAAATCTCCTGAAGATCATGGCCGCACAGAAAGACATCCAGATTGCGAATCTGGCTGATCCGCAGGTCTGCATCATGGGCGACGTAGACATGATCAACACAGTTCTGCGTAACCTGATTTCGAATGCTATTAAGTTTACGCCGAACTTTGGCAAAATAGAGATCATTTCGGATTACATCATTGATGATGATGGAAAAAACCAAGTTGCCATCTCCGTAATCGATTACGGTGTGGGTATGAGTGACAAAGTACTTAAGGGCCTTTTCCGTGCCGATAGTAAAACAGCAACACCTGGTACCAATAATGAAACCGGAACCGGTCTCGGTCTGGTACTATGCAAGGAATTCATCCAAAAACATGCGGGCGATATCCAGGTAAAAAGCAAGGCCGCTGAGGGAAGCACCTTCACCATCCTACTGCCATCAAGCGACAATTAAATCGTTTTTTCTTGCCTTTAGCGCATTTTTACGCTCCCCGGGTTTAATACATAATTGTATATTCGCTAAAAATGATCCCCAATGAAAGAAACGCTTATTCAACAATTTTCCGAGCTTTATAAAAAAGAACCTGCTGCAACCTATTTTACACCTGGAAGGGTAAACCTGATTGGTGAACATATCGATTATAATGGTGGCGTAGTGCTGCCTGCTGCTGTAACACTTGGCACTACACTCTGCCTGGCACCGAATGAAGAAAATGTTTTCCGATTCCGGAGCCTGAACTTCCCCGATGTAAAAACCGTTGAAGTGAGCGCTACTTACCATAAGGAAGGCAATGGCTGGTTTAACTATCCCCTGGGAATCATTAATCAACTTACTGCAGAAGGAAAGACCATAACAGGTTTTGATTTTCTGTTTGAAGGTAATATCCCTGTTAGCTCCGGACTCTCCTCTTCTGCTTCCATTGAGGTTTTAACGGCTTATGCACTGAATGATTTCCTGGAACTCGGATACAACCGCCTGGAGCTTGCTTTGATGGGTCAGAAAGTAGAGAACGAGTTCATTGGTGTAAACTGCGGTATCATGGATCAGTTTGCCGTTGCTTTCGGTGAGCAAGATCAGGCTATACTGTTAAACTGCGATACGCTTAAGCACATCATGGTTGACTGTAAGCTGGGTAATTACAACCTCGCGATCATTAACACCAATAAATCACGAAAGCTTGAAGAATCCAAGTATAACGAACGGGTTGAAGAATGCAGTGAAGCATTGAAGGCATTGAATGAGGAGATAACGCTCCACAACCTTTGCGAACTTACTGCGGAGAAATTTGCCTTACATAAACACCTGATCACAGATCCGGTGATCCTTAACCGTGCAACCCACGTCATCACAGAAAATGACCGTGTTCACCTTGCTGCAAAAGCATTGGGTGAAGAGCGTATTGAAGACTTTGGCCGCCTCATGTATGCATCACATCGATCGCTAAAAGAGCTTTATGAAGTATCGGGTAAGGAACTGGATGCTATTGTTGACTTTTGCCAGGAATATCCGCATGTAATTGGTGCCCGTATGACTGGCGCTGGCTTCGGCGGTTGTGCAATTGCCTTGCTGGAAAACGGCTTCGAAGAAGAATTTGAAAAGCAACTAAACGAATACTATGTTGCCCAGGTGGGCTATCCTGCTGCCGTTTATATCTCCGAGATCGGTGATGGCGCAAGGAAGATTTAACTACCTTTGCGGCCATGCAAAAATTAAAACTTGATGATTTAAATCGGGTAAGTGTAGATGCGTTCAAAGCGCAGGAGAAACTTCCTGTGGTTGTGGTACTAGACAACGTCCGCAGTATGCACAACGTTGGCTCGGTATTCCGCACTGCCGATGGCTTTTCCATTGAGAAGCTTTATCTCTGTGGCATTACCGCGAAACCACCGCACCGCGAAATCGAAAAAACTGCTTTAGGTGCAACTGCATCTGTGGACTGGGTTCACTATGAGGATACGCTTGAAGCAGTTGCCGCACTCAGAGCGGATGGCTACCAGATCATCGCTATCGAACAAGCAAAAGGCAGCACCATGCTAAACACCTTCAAGCCTGCTGAAGACGCAAAATTTGCATTGATCTTTGGGAATGAAGTAAATGGCGTGAGTGATGAAGTGATGTCGGTGATCGATACCTGCATTGAAATTCCGCAGTTCGGCACGAAACACTCTTTCAATATTGTAATCTCCGTGGGAATCGTCCTGTGGGACTTCTTTGCGAAGCTTAGATTAAATAACAACTCAGCACAGGTGTAACACCTGCGCTGAGCTCATTCTATCAGGCATAGGGAATGCCATCTTTGGTGGGTAATTTACTGTAATCCATCAGGTATTCATCAACCTTCCTGGCGGCCTCACGGCCTTCAGAGATTGCCCATACCACCAGGGATTGTCCTCTTCTCATATCACCGGCAGTAAAAATCTTCGGAATGCTGGTTTGATACTTTCCTTCCTCCGCTTTAACATTGCCACGATTGTCGAGGTCTACACCTAACTTTTCAATCAGGCCTTCTTTCTGTGGGTGTAAGAAACCCATCGCCAGCAATACCAGCTGACAAGGCAACTCCCGTTCGGTACCTGGGACTTCTTTGAAGTTTAATGCTCTTCCGTTTGCATCCATCTCCCATTCTACCTCAACAACTTTAAGGCCTTTAAGCTGACCATTTTCGTCCATAATGAACTCCTTGCTGTTGATGCCCCATGCGCGTTCACAGCCCTCCTCGTGAGAGGAAGTAACTTTAAGCAACATCGGGTAGGTTGGCCATGGCATATTTGGTGTACGTTTCTCCGGCGGCATTGGCATGATTTCGAACTGCATAACAGATTTTGCGCCCTGACGGTTGGATGTACCAATACAATCCGATCCGGTATCACCACCGCCAATCACGATCACATCTTTACCCATGGCCGAAATTGCATCGCCATGAATTGGGAAGTTGCGGACCTTTTTGTTCTGCTGTTTAAGGAAGTCCATTGCAAAGTGAATCCCTGTTGCTTCACGACCTTTGATCGGCAGGTCGCGGGGAATGGTAGATCCACCGGCAAGTACGATCGACTGGTACTCTCTGAGTAAGGTACTGATCTCCACGTTCTGGCCAACGTTAGCATTGCATTTAAATACAATGCCTTCCTTCTCCATCAGGGTGATTCTGCGGCGTACAACGTCTTTCTGCAGTTTAAAATCTGGGATTCCATAGTTGAGTAATCCACCTGGGGTGTCGTCACGTTCAAACACGGTAACTTCATGCCCTGCTTTGTTGAGTTGTGCAGCTGCAGCCAGACCCGCAGGTCCGGAGCCAATTACGGCCACTTTCTTTCCGGTTCTGATCAAAGGTGGTTCTGCTTTGATAAAGCCTTTTGCAAAAGCGATCTCGATGATGTGTTTCTCAATCTCCTCAATGGAAACCGGTGGTTTGTTAATGCCAAGCACACATGCAGACTCGCATGGTGCCGGACAGATCCTGCCGGTAAATTCAGGAAAGTTGTTGGTGCTCAGGAGAATGTTCGCTGCAAGCTCCCACTCTGCTTTATATACTGCATCATTAAATTCAGGAATAACATTCCCGAGCGGGCATCCCGACATGCAGAAGGGAACGCCACAATCCATACAGCGTGCAGCTTCGTGGTTCAGGTTTTCTGCCTCACGTTGCTGTACAAATTCGTTATAGTGGTCGATACGGGATCTTGGATCCTGCTTCACTGGAGCGGTACGCTCATATTCTAAAAATCCGGTTACTTTGCCCATATCAGGAAACTTTAACTTTAGTCTTGTTCAATAATATTGCTTTGTATTCTTTAGGGAATACCTTGATGAAGTGTGCCGACTGTGTAGGCCAGTCACTCAAGATAAACTGTGCTAAATGACTTCCTGTCAAACGAATATGTTTGTTCAGCAGTTCTGTTATGCGCAGTTCGTCCTGCTGATCTAATGGATCGAGATCAACCATTTCCTGGTTGCACTTGCTTCTGAAATCGCCCTTGGTATCATACACCCAGGCCACACCGCCACTCATACCTGCGGCGAAGTTGCTGCCGGTCTGACCAATGATGAGCACCTCGCCTCCGGTCATGTATTCGCAACCGTGGTCGCCAACACCTTCAACAACTGCTGTTGCACCCGAGTTCCTTACGGCAAAGCGTTCACCGGCTTGCCCGCGAGCAAACAGCTCTCCTGAGGTGGCGCCATATAGTGCAACGTTCCCAAGGATAATGTTCTTTTCAGGAACATAACGTACTTCTTCGAAAGGATAGATCACCAGTTTAGCGCCGGATAAACCTTTACCCACATAGTCATTAGCCTCGCCTTCAAGTTCCAGTGAAAGTCCTCTGGTAGCGAAAGCACCATAGCTTTGTCCGGCAGATCCTCTGAATTTGAAGTTTATGGTGTCGGCAGGTAAGCCTTGCGACTGGTACTTCTTGGAGATCTCGTTAGATAACATGGTTCCAAGTGCACGGTCTGTATTTTTGATGTCAAATGAACGGAATACCGGTTCTTTGAAAGCAATTGCCGGCTGTGCCGCTTCGATCAATTGATGATCCAGTACCGCATCCAATCCATGATCCTGTGTTTCTGAATTGTACAAGGTTAGTCCGTTATCCGGTGCTTTGTACAGAATGCCTGAAAGGTCGAGGTTCTTTAACTTCCATTCCGCTTCTGGAATCTGACGTACGCTTAGGCAATCTGCCTGTCCAACCATCTCGTTTACGGAGCGGAAGCCGAGCTCAGCCATGGTTTCGCGTAGCTCTTCTGCAAGGAAATAGAAAAGGTTAACCACATGATCCGGCTCGCCGGTGAACAACTTACGTAATTCAGGATCCTGTGTGGCCACGCCAACCGGACAAGTATTCAGGTGGCATTTGCGCATCATGATACAGCCTGATGTTACCAGTGCTGCAGTAGCTACGCCCCATTCTTCAGCACCCAGCAAGGTAGCGATGGCGATGTCGCGACCAGTCTTCAGCTGACCGTCTGTTTGAAGCACTACGCGGCTTCTCAGGCGATTTTTAACGAGGGTCTGGTGTGCTTCTGCCAATCCAAGCTCCCAGGGTAGTCCTGCGTGCTGTATTGAGGTAAGTGGCGACGCACCGGTACCACCATCAAATCCTGAAACCAGGATCACGTCTGCGTGTGCTTTTGCAACACCTGCAGCAATGGTACCTACACCTGCTTTGGAAACCAACTTCACGTTAATCCTGGCAGCACGGTTAGCATTCTTCAAATCAAAGATCAGCTGTGCAAGATCTTCAATAGAGTAAATGTCGTGATGTGGCGGCGGCGAGATCAAACCTACACCCGGTGTGGCGTGACGCACTTTGGCAATCCAGTCGTCTACCTTATGGCCTGGCAGCTGTCCACCTTCACCCGGCTTAGCACCCTGGGCCATCTTAATCTGTAGTTCATCTGCATTCGTCAGGTAGTTGCTCGTCACACCGAAGCGTGCGGAAGCAATCTGCTTAATTGATGAACGCATGGAGTCGCCGTTTGGCAGCAGTTCATAGCGTAATTCATCTTCGCCCCCTTCACCTGTATTGCTCTTGCCGCCGATGCGGTTCATTGCAATAGCCAGGGTAGAATGCGCCTCATGTGAAATGGATCCGAAGGACATAGCTCCAGTAGCGAAGCGCTTAAGGATATTCTCAATTGGCTCCACTTCTTCCACTGGTACTGCCGGACGGCTGTAATTGAACTCAAACAGTCCGCGGATGGTAAATGCCTGACTGGTCTGTTCATTCACCAGTTTAGCGTATTGCTTGTATAAGTTATAATCCTTTCTGCGGGTAGAGTTTTGCAGCAGGTGTATGGTTTGCGGGTTGAATAAATGTTGCTCCCCTTTGCGGCGCCATTTGTAATTTCCACCGGTTGGCAGAATGGTATCCGGGCGTGTTGCCTTTCCAAAGATTCGGATGTGTTTGATCAGGGATTCACGGGCAATCTCATCAAGGCCTAAGCCGCCGATCCTGGATACTGCACCAGTAAAGTAACGCTCAACAACTTTGTTGTTTAAGCCCAGGATTTCAAAGATTTGTGCACCGTGGTAAGACTGTAAGGTAGAGATTCCCATTTTCGAGAAGATCTTCAGCAAGCCATTGTTTACCGCATAGATATAGTTATCGATAAGCTTATCTGCCTTGACACCGGTTTCTTTCTCAAATCCAGTAATGGTTTCTAGAGCCAGGTATGGGTTTACGGCTGTTGCGCCAAAACCGATCAGGCAAGAGAAATGATGCACTTCCCAAACGTCACCCGCTTCAACAACAAGTCCTACGGCACCACGGTAGCCCTTACGGATCAGGTGGTGGTGTACTGCCGATACGGCTAACAGCGATGGAATTGCAGCATGTTCAGAGTCTAAGGCACGGTCAGATAACACGATCACGCGGAAACCATCCTCCACTGCATCCACTGCGTAGCGGCACAAACGATCCAGGGCTTTCTCTAATGCACCTGGCTCTGCGCTGGCGCGGAAGTATGTTTGTAAAGTCTTAGACTGGAAGACACCAGTATCGATACTTCTTAATTTTTCAAGCTCGCGATTGGTAAGTATCGGGTGTTTGATACCCACACAGTGGCACTGCATGGCACTTTCTTCAAGCAGGTTTCCATTATTACCCATAAATCCCGCAAGACTCATAACCACCTTTTCACGAATCGGGTCGATTGGCGGATTGGTTACCTGGGCAAACAGCTGTTTGAAGTATGAAGATAGATGCTGTGGTTTCTGCGAAAGTACGGCAAGTGGAATATCCGTTCCCATGGAACCAATTGGTTCTTTACCTTCCAATGCCATTGGCTTAAGGATCAGATCCACATCCTCGCGGCTATAGCCGAATACCTGCTGGTAGCGGAACACCGATTCCTGTGACAAGCCGGTAAAAACTACCCTTGGTTCAGGAAGTTCTTCCAGGCGGATCTGGTATTGGTTTAACCAATCTGCGTAAGGCCTGCGACTGCAAACTTGTGTTTTAATCTCGGCATCACTGATGATCCGGCCTTGTTCCATGTCAACCACGAACATTTTGCCTGGTGTCAGTCGGCCTTTCTCAATCACCTTGCTTTGATCAAGTGCCAATGCACCTGCTTCAGAAGCCATGATCACCATGTCATCATTAGTGATTGCATATCTCGAAGGACGTAGTCCGTTGCGGTCTAATGTTGCACCGATAAGGTTACCGTCGGTGAAAGCAATTGCTGCCGGACCGTCCCAGGGCTCCATCAAAGTCGCATGGAACTTATAGAAGGCCTGCTTTAGCTCATCCATGTCTTTATTGCCGTCCCATGCTTCAGGGATAAGCATCATCAGTACATGTGGCAGCGATCTGCCGGAGTGTAACAGTAGCTCTACAATATTATCGAGGCATCCGGAGTCGGACTGTGTTTCATCAATTACAGGTAGCAGGATGTTCAGCTCCTCGGCGGTAAAATAGCTTGAAGCGAAAGACTTCACACTTGCACGGAGCCAGTTTAAGTTACCCTGCAAGGTATTGATCTCGCCATTGTGGGCGATGTAGCGGAATGGCTGGGCCAAACGCCATGACGGAAAAGTGTTGGTTGCGAAACGTGAGTGGATCAGACCGAAGGCTGACACGACACGTTTATCACTGAGTTCCGTGAAATATGATCTTAGCTGCAATGAAGTCAGCTGACCTTTATATACGATGGTTCTGGATGAAAAGGAGGCAATATAAAAATCGGAGCCTATCCCCTTCACTGTATTGTTAATGGTTTTGGTAAGGTAATTCTTGAAGACGTAGAGCTTTCTTTCGAAATCAGCTCCGGGTTTAATAACATCGGGGCGGGCTACGAAGACCTGCTCCATTTCCGGCTCAACGGAAAGGGCCATTTCGCCAATGCCAGTAGTGTCGGTTAGCACCTTACGAAAGCCCAGGATTTCAAGGTTTAGTTTTTCTGCAGCGCGATAAATGACTTCACGGCATTCTTCACGAGCTTTGATGTCTTTTGGCAGGAATAGCATGCCGACGCCATAGTCGCCAGAGGCGTTCAGACTAAAGCCACTTCTAAGGCATTCGTCATAAAGGAACTCATGTGGAATCTGGATCATGATTCCTGCGCCATCTCCGGTATTGATCTCCGCGCCGCATGCACCTCTGTGGTCCAGGTTTTCAAGGATGGTAATGGCATCAGAAACGATCTTCTGCGACTTCCTTCCCTTCACATGCGCGACAAAGCCAATACCACAGGCATCGTGCTCAAATCGCTGGTCGTATAGACCGGTGGTTTCTTTCTGCATTTGTATAAGGATTAGTGTATTAGGAACACTAAGTTAATAAAATGGAGCAGTAATTACCATTTAAGCATTATTTTTATGAAGTGTTTAATAGTAAGAAAATATAAATGCCTTAAATTGAGAACATGATAAATTTATTAATGTAATTTTATCAATATGGTAATTTGATGCTGCTTTTTCGGCTTAAGTTGATGCTGGTTGCCTAAGATTTTGGTGTAATGTTAAAATATTTTGAGCTTCAATCCTCTTTTAATCAATACATTACTAAAAATAATTCATTTATTCTAGCAAAATAGCAAAAATAATTTTCGAGAAATGAATTCCGTTCTTACATTTGCAGTGGGCAAGTCTTCTACGATCAGCTCCTTTTGAACTCCCCCAGGGCGGGAACGAAGCAAGGGTAGAAAGTTGTAGCGATGCGATAGAAGTTGCTTGCCCATTTTTTACTTTCCGAAGTAAAGATTAGACAAGCAAACACATCTTAAAAATATTAAGCCTCCTTTGATTATTCATAGGAGGCTTTTTTCATTTAGTACTTTCAGGTTTATGCGAAGCGCTTTGTCAGGTGTGCTTCGTAAGCTTTCATGTCTGTTTCCAGATCGGCATTCTACTCTACATCATGGAAGTCATTCCCTTCATCATCCCTCCTGTTCGTTAGTTGATTTCCGGCTGTTTACTCGAACGACCGTCGCTGTGGTATATGCCATTCTGGTGTCCTTCGGTAAATACCAGATCAATATACTTTTTGAATCCGTTAGGTACCTGGAACCACCACATGGGTGTGTGATAGATGATGTAGTCGCACCACCGGTGATATGGAGCACCTGTTCCGATTCTGGATACTGAACATCGGAAAGCAACCGGATTTCAGGCCAAATTACATCGTGCCGAACTTGAATTCGATTGTTCGATGTTTAAGCGCCGGCCCTGGATTAGCCGTGGTTCCCGGCTTCCTTTGCCAGAAGGAAATACATTCAGGCTTAATCCAGTTTGTGTGGGCCGCCGATAAGAAGCTGAAGAACATACTCAATTTCGGAACCGGAAAGAAAACAAATTACAAAGAAGAAATTGATCATCTGAAAGCATTATTCAGGCAAGTGATGAAGTAGACATTTGCGTGCCGACAGCTTAGCCGTTGATCCGTACTTGATACGTAGTTGCTAGGGGGTTGATACGTAGTTTGTTCGTATGGATACGTCCAAACCACGGTTCAACTTCCTATCGGCTGCGTCGCAAATTCCCTTCAATTCTCTCGTTGACCCGGAGCCGTACAAAAGCAAAGCCGCTTCACATCTTATAATGAAGCGGCTTTATTAGCTTAATAGCGAATATGTTTATTCTTCCAGTACTGCTTTCACGCGGTCATAGTTGATGACTTCGTCTGGTGCAATGAGGATGCCGTTAACACCTGCTCCATGAGCAGCTTCCACATCGCGTGGCTTGTCGCCGATCATTACGGAAATCTTTGGGTCTATGTTATAGGTTTCAATGGCTTCAAGCAACATACCTGATTTAGGTTTGCGGCAATTGCATTCGCCGGAAACTGAGGGATGGTGTTTGCAATAGAAAGCATGGGTAAACTTCGCCCCTTGTGCTTCATATGTTGCGTATAGTATTCGGTGCATTTCTGCGAGTTCTTCTTCTGTGTAGCGTTGCAGGGCGAGTCCACCCTGGTTGGTGATGACGATGAGCATGTAGCCTTCATCATAGAATTTCTTTAATGCGGGTATTTGATATTCCAGTACTTTGAAGTCCTCCACCCTGCAGATATAATCATTCATTTCGTGGTTGAGCACACCGTCTCTGTCTAAAAAGATTGCTTTATTTTTCATATTTTCCTTTAAACAAAGATGCAGATTACTGTTTTAAGGATGAATCTTTAAGTTAAAATTATGAAAATGGGGTTTAAAGTAGTGCTAAATGGTGGTTGAAAAACCTTGCTTAAAAAATAATCTCCCTAAAAATCAGCTTTATAGGCGCTATAAGCAAGTTTTAGTTGCAGGATATGGATTACGTCCTTATATTTGCATCACTTTAAAACGGAGACGTTTAGAGTAAAGTTCAAAAGAACTTTGATTCCGTAGCTCAGCTGGTAGAGCATTACACTTTTAATGTAGTGGTCCTGGGTTCGAATCCCAGCGGGATCACAAAAAGAGGAAAACCCTGTTAATTGAAAGATTAGCAGGGTTTTTTGTTTTTAGGGAATAGCCAAAATTCGCACGAATTCGGATCGAGCTAAAAATATAAGACTTGCTCCACAACTTTTTTTCACTTGACCCCATTTATACCTAAATTAGTTACAAAGCGTCCAAGGATGAACATTCGTTTAACTAAGATCAGCTTTTTGTATCTCCTGTGCGTTCCTATAGTAGTCACCGCACTTGCCTTTATTGTTGGCCATGTCAGCTACAAAATCTATATTCCAGTCTGGATTTTAAACATGGTGACAATGATGTTGGCCATGCAGCGCTTGGCAGCGACCCATGGTGAAATCTTTAAAGATACAGCCAAGTACTTTATTTTTCCCTGGATGCTATTTTCCATCTTCGGTGGCATGGGGCCACCACCAGAAACTGCATCAAGCTGGGCAGCACTTTATCTTGAACAGGTATTCCGATACACATTCCTGATATTTGGAGGAATATCGATAGCAACCGGTTTTTTTCAACTTAGAAAAGCACTGGCGGGCACAGCCGGTAAGCACTTTGCTAAGGTTGGAAGCGTTCTAATAGCCATTGCGCTGCCCTTTTTCATCTTCAATATGGTATATTGGGGATATTTCCTAACCAACATATTTATTACCTATGCCGTTCCCGGCGCATCAGCAAAACCAGAATGGCTGAGGCCACTTGCCCAAATCTTTACGATGATCCGGATGTTAGAAGTTGCGCTGATTTACTTGGGTACGGCAACATTTACCATTGCCTTAAAGATAACCCAGCAGCTCTCTTATAGAGCCACCATACTTTATGTCTCTTTAGCATGCTTTGCCGCAGTGATGAACCTATTACCAAGCTCGATTGATGGTGCGCTAGCCGTCGCTAATTACCTATCCATCATTCCGGCTATTACGATGCTGATGCCTTACTTCATTGCAGTGAATCTTCTTGGCAAAAGCATAAACACGATCTAGTGTAGACTACAGTAAAATTGTATTTTGCTTAGACATCCCAGCAGGCTGTTCACCTTGACATTTGATATAGCCATAAACAAGTATATTCGTTATTGGATGTTTAGCTACTTGCGAGAAACAAGACGTAAAAGCATAAGGAATATGGAACTCATAAATTCAGAGGATGTCTCTGATCTTCTTAAAGATATTGAAAGATCTTTAAAATTAAATTTGAAGGTGATGAACTTGCATAAGTTATCAATTTCGGAGAACTATGCGACCACATTATCAACAAAGTGCAGCTCATAGATTCTGATGATTGTACCAGCCAACAAGCATTCTATAAATTAAGAAATGCCATTTCATCAGAACTCAGAATTGACAAGGTCGAAATAACAAGGCAAAGAAAACTTAAAGTACTTTTCCTAAAGCAAATTAGGCGAACAATCCTGAGATCCCTGGAACAGAAATTAGATGTTAAACTAAAAATCCTGACTGCTCCTTACTGGGTGACTTTAGCATTGCTGATAATATCAATGCTGTCGTTATTTTGCTTCTTTTTCAGCTGGAAGTGGGCAATAGCGGGAATCACATTTTCAGTTGGTGGATACTGGATTGCCGATCTCACGGAAAATGAGTTTGAGGTAGATGATATTGGGAGCTTAGTTGACAAAATGACTAGAGAGCATTATATACAATCCGGAAGAATTCCAATGACGTTTAATAAAATGGAAATCGAAAAGCTCTTGAGAGATGTTTTCGCGGATAAACTTGGAATTCAGGAAAATGCATTGACCAGGGATACGAGATTTGTATAAGCCATTATATTTTCTTCCGAACAACCACCTTATTCTATCCCATTCACCTTCATTGGCATGGTGTAAATTGCCCGACGTGCCGTAATAAACAGCACATTCTTGTCTTTTCCCGAAAAACAAAGATTACTTGGTTCATGTGGAACTTCAATCTTGGCAATCATTTGCCCCTGAGGGTTGAAAATCAGAACACCTTGACGTGTCGTCAAGTAGATGTTTCCCTTTTCGTCCAAGATCATACCGTCCGAACCATATTCTATCAGCAGTCGCTTTCCTCCTAGCATTCCATTAACGCCAATATCATATCGGTACGTTTTACCTGCTTCAATGTCGGCGACATACAAGTACTTTCCATCGGGCGTTCCAATGATGCCATTTGGGGTGTTTAAATCGCCGACCACACGTATCGGCTGTTTCGATCCTTTTGGAAGATAGTAAACATCGTTACTACTTAGATCTCTCGTAGTTCTTGTCCAATAATCACGTTTATAGTAAGGATCTGTAAAATAGATATCACCTCTGTCATTCATCCAAAGATCATTGGGACCATTAAATTGCTTGCCTTGATAATCTTTCAAGATCACTGTGACCTTCCCATTTGGCTTGATGGACCACAGCTCACCATTTGCATCAGCACAGGCTACAAGGTTGCCTTCTGTATCGAAATACGTTCCATTTGATCGTCCGGATTTGTCAAGAAAAACAGAAAGCTTTCCATCAGTGCCATATTTCCAGATCTTATCATTTGGCTGATCCGTAAAGAAAACGTTTCCTTCACGGTCGGGGGAACATCCTTCTGTAAAACTGAAATTACTGGATATCAATTTAAGTTCCTTTTGGTCAAAGAGGTTTGCCGTTCCGGGGTCAGCGGTTTGGGCATTTAAAAGAGCAGGATGAATCAACATGAAGAACAGTAGCTTAAGTTTAAATGAATTCATAACAGGTGGATTGCAGTTAAATGTAACAAAAATTGAAATCCTTTAAGGTGTTCATTACAATTACAATCTGCAGGTAACAACTGTTTCAACTATGTGCCGTAGGTAACTTTGCGGACCTTTAAGAATGAGTTTCCAAGCCCTTATCTGATACTTTTTTAGGCTCGTACGGTCTTTCAGTAAGCACTTGTATTGCTACCGGGATTTGGTTACGAAATACCTCAATTAGATCACGCCGGGGCATAGATGGTTGATGATCTTTGACTGTATCAAAAACCTAATCAAATCAAAAAATGGAACAGTCAACAAAAACCATCATCAGCTTTAGTCCAATTGTATTACCGGTTTCAGGTCGTCACGTAGATCTTGAAATGAAGGTCACTGCTCCGGCAACCGGAACCAACTTGCCGATCATACTTTTGTCGCATGGACATGGCGGCTCAAACTTTCTATCTTCATACAGAGGATATGGACCGCTTAGTGATTTTTTCGCTTCGGAGGGATTCATCGTAATTCAACCAACGCATCAGAATTCTAAAGCACTTAAGCTATCCTCATCTCTTCCGGAAGCACCCCTATTTTGGAGTTCCCGTCCAAAAGATATGATATTCATCCTTGATCACCTTGACGAAATTATTTCAGCGGTTCCTGGATTAAATGGGAGGGCTAATCAAGCGAAGGTGGTAGCTGTGGGCCACTCAATGGGCGGTCATACGGTTGGCATGCTGGCCGGAATGGAAGTTACCGATCCTTTAACTGGTAAAGTAATAAATTTGATGGAACCTAGAATAAAAGCTTCGGTAATGATCGGTGCTCCTGGCGGTCCCGAGGGATTGAATGGCCCGGCTAGACAACTTTATCCTGTGTTCGCAACCACCAATTTCGGTGCAATGACCGCGCCGACGCTCATTGTGAATGGAGACAAAGACGTGAACCTTAACTTCTCTGATGTGGACAACTGGCGTGCAGACGGCTACTATGATAGTCCTGGCCCAAAAGAGCTGTTAACGGTATTTGGTGCGGAACATATTTTTGGTGGTATATCTGGCTATGACGCACTTGAGACCAGTGATGAAAATCCAGAGCGTGTGGCCTTCGTACGAGAAAGTATCCTTGCCTATCTTCAGAGTGTATTAGATCCAAACGATTCTAGCTGGGATCAACTTAAAGAGAGACTTAACGGTACAGATGGTGCTTTAGGTAGTATTGAAAGTAAATAACATATAGGGTGCCGGCCATCTCCGGTACCCTGTATGTTTAATCATCTAAACTTCAATCCATTCTAAATCTAAGACGTCACCCAGCCGATTTAAGCTGTTCCTGGACAGTAAATTAAATGCAACTCCAATAAACACATATCTCATCATAAGAGTTTGTGCCACCATGATCAACAAGTGAACAGGTGAAAACTTTTCAGGTGTGCTCACGAGAATCGCAAGAACAGCAATAATAGGGAAAGCTAAAAGAAGGCATAAGAGGAGTTTAAATGGTTTATTAACTTCAACTTTCACGTAACCTCCATCAACATCAATCGCTCCGGTCATCAAGCAAAATGCACCTCCACTCATTGCTGATGAGAGCAGTTTGAACTGGCTCCCGTCCACAATACCACGAAACGATTTCTTGGTTGTGCTCATCGTCATCCGCTCTGAATGATCAGTTTTGCGAATCAACCTGTTAAGCGTATTCTCATGTGTATCGATTAATTTGAATTTTAGTGTCTTGACTGGGAATATTTTCATTCTTTATATTATGTCTTTATTTAGTCCTTTTGGCTGTATTTGCATGCATAGATAGATTCACGCCGGCTGCCTCCACAATCACTTCAGCGACATCACCTGAATCGACTATGCCTATGCCGCCTTCCGACTTTATTTCGGTACCATCCGCTAGCGTAATCCTAAATTTGAAGTCTTCAGCATTTGCAATTCCTTTCGCTTCAAAATGCTGTTGCACCTCAATTTGAAATTTTCTATAGTTATTAGATGGGACGAGGTCGCCGGAAATTACGCCCATACTTTCGTCTATGACTTTGAAGTCAACTGTGCCAATTAGTTCATTGTCGATATATAAAAAGCATTTCATTAGGTGCAAGGTTAAATTGTGACTACGACGATGGTTAATGCACTCACTAAGATTACTTCTTGAAATAATTACTGTCGGCAATCCAATCCGCAAGAAGTCTCGGCCAGTTTTTCAGCGACTGAAAGTTTGATCTCGCGCCCATATTGAACGCATGATCGCCGTGGCTAAAAACGTGCGCCTCCACTGGCACGCCAACATTCCGGTATTGCTGAAGTAAAGAAACAATTGGCGGTGAACAACAAACATCTTCATTCGCAGCTACCAGAAAAGCCGGTGGTGCGTCTTTCGATATTGATGACGGTACGCCGAGTGGACCCGGGTAAACAAGAATTATGAAGTTGGGTTTAGCAGATTGTCGTTCCACAACGTCTGAAGCGTTTGGCTTACCTGGCTCTGTTCGGAAAGCAGTCATATCAACCACTTCCCCACCAGCTGAAAAGCCCATCATGCCAATCCGCTGAGGATCGATACCCCAGTCAGACACTTTGCTGCGAATCAATCGCATAGCTCTAAGGGCATCCTGTGGTGCATGAACGTCTAGTTTATAAGGTGAAATGGTGTCGCGTGCAAGCCTGTATTTCAAAACTATAGCTGCAATGCCCATCCTGTTAAAGAACTCCGCAGGCTCCCGCCCTTCAGATCCCATAACCAGGATGCGGTGACCGCCTCCGGGTAAGATTAAGACCGCTGCACCCGTGGCTTTTGATTTCTCCGGTAAATAGACGGTTACTGAAGGATTATGGACGTTGCTGATGTATTTTGTTCCTTTTTCCGGCTCATTTCTTCGGTTTTCAAATCCAGGTGCGCCTTTTTCCCAAAGGTGTAAGAAAATGGAGTCCGTTTGCGCAAAAAGCGACGCAGGTTTTAACAGGACCAGCAAGATAAAGCAACAGATTACCCGTAGCATAGGCATTGGTTTATTTGGTTGACGAGAAAGTTAACTAAATTATCTTACTCCCCCAATCTTCTGATCAGATTTGAACTTTGCTTAGCGCCCTCCTGTAGTCGATCGCCAAAGAAGTCCTTCACTTGCTTGAAGTGTGCCAAATAGCCATCCATATCTCCATACTCGATAATAGAGGCCCATTCCCTTACGGCTGAGTGAAACTCAAGATCATCTGCACGGATGCTCTTGTCGTACAAAGCAGTTTGGATCGTCTCTTCCAACAAAGTCTCATTTTTGAAAAGGTACTCGGCAATGCCCAGGCGCAGTCTGAAGGGTGGCGTCTGACAAATCATATTGTCATAAGGGTTGATGCCGAGCTGGTACCAGGCATCTACCATCGCGAGTATGCTCAGGTGAGAGTTGGGTCGGTGCTGCTCTGCTTCCCGCATTTTGAAATCGCGCATCACCTTTTCATCAAGCGTAATGAAGTCGCGGTCACCATGAAAAACAAAGGCCTTGGCTGCGGCAATGCGATCTCTGAAAGCTTTCTCATGTTCACAGATCATCATCTTAAACAGCTCAGACTCTGATTTTGCATATTGCCGAACCTGTTTTCTTGCTGCAGGATTAAGGATTGCAAGTCCGGCATAAACGTGTGCCTTATAGCTGAAGATGCGTAATGTGGTTAGAATTTTAACGTTGTCGATTCCGGTACCATAAGCTTGGTGATCCCATGGATAAAAGCCTGCATTTTTCCATGCCGTACCCATACTCTCGAATCCGGTGTGCGTCACCGCCTGGGTATCTGCCATAATCTGATCGTGCTGCTGGTAGCTCTCCAATTCCACAATCTCCGACTCAAGCGACTCGTATATTTTCAGCACCTCCTTATAGGTCTCCGCATTTACACGATGTGGGATGATGACCAGCTTCTGCCCTTCCGTAGAAAATGCAGGTCCGTGAAGGGAATGGCAGGTGAATATCTGAACGTCTTGCGGTAAGTATTGCTCGAAGGCCATGATCTCCGGATGTTTCACAGAGGTCTGACCAGATACAACTGCGCCAAACTTAACGGATGCCGCAGTTGCGGCTACTACTTCTCCAATTCTGGAAGTTTCTACCGAATACAACAGGAAATCTGCCTGACGAGCAACATCCTTTGCTTCTGCAAAGATCGTTACAGCGCTGCCCTGAAATGCTTCAACAAGGCTGTCATAACGTTCCGGCAGATCACATCCAAAAACTGTAAATCCCATACTTGCCCATTTCCTTGCGCAAAGTGCCCCCATGTCGCCGAGGCCTATAATACCGATATTCATGCCGGTAAATATAATTACAATTTTATAGGCTGCCGCTCTATTCCTGATGCATCTACCAAAGCTTATCCTTTTTATCCCGCTTTAAGCTGATATCTTTGCGGCCAATTGAACATTGCCCCATGAACAACATACAAATACGTCAGATACAAGCGGAACTCGAACCGCTGCAGGAGAAACTTCGGGTTCACAGATTATACAGTAGCCTTTCTTCATTGGATGATATCAAGATTTTTATGGAGGCCCACGTCTATGCGGTATGAGATTTTATGTCTTTGTTAAAGGCGCTGCAGATGCATTTAACTACCGTCAGCATTCCCTGGGTTCCAAGTCAGGATCCTGTGCTGGCCAGGTTTGTTAATGAAATCGTACATGGTGAGGAAAGCGACATCAACGAGCTGGGACAGCCAAAGAGTCACTATGAAATGTATCTTGATGCCATGGACCAGCTTGGTGCCGATACTACCAAAATCAAAGAATTTATACAGCACATCAAAGATGGAGAAACAGTCGATAGCGCCATTGTTAAGATGAAACTAACGCCGGAGGTGGCGGGTTTCATGGGGCATACTTTCGAAGTGATTGCAACTGGCCAACCACACCTGATTGCCGCGTCTTTTACCTTTGGAAGGGAGGATCTGATTCCGGATATGTTCATCGAAATTCTCAAAGGTTCAGATCAAGATAACAGCAAATACACAAAGCTTCGCTATTATCTTGAAAGGCATATTGAGGTTGATGGTGGCGAACATGGTCCACTGGCACTTCAGATGATCAGTTCGCTATGCGGTGATGATGAATCCCGATGGACGGAAGTGCTGTCAGTCGCTAAGCGTTCACTCGAACAAAGGTTAAAGCTCTGGGACCATATCGCAGAAAGGATATCCCGTGCTTAACCCCGCTAAGGCGCTACCTGATTATTGTGCGAGATAGCCTCCATCAACATTATAGTAGGAACCCGTTACGAAGGACGCCTTGTCTGAATTCAACCATAAGGAAAGCTCGGCTACTTCTTCGGAGGTGCCAAGTCTGCCCATTGGATGTAGTCCTTCAAGTTGTTTTAAGGTCGCCGCGTCCAGACTGTTAGTAATCAGCGGTGTAACGATATAGCCCGGTCCAACGGAATTGATGCGGATGTTCTGATCTGCGTATTCCAGTGCCGCTGCCTCTGTTAGTCCAATAATGCCGTGTTTGGCAGCAACATAGGCGGCAGAACCTTTTGTACCCACTTTGGCTAATATGGAGGCCATATTTACGATGCTTCCACCTCCGCTTTTTAATATTGCAGGTATCTGGTACCGCATCCCGTAAAATACACCCGAAAGGTTTATTGCAATCACTTTATCCCAGCCATCGATCGGATAATCACCAACTGGTGCCAGTGGCCCACCGATACCTGCATTATTCACTGTCACATGCAGGCCACCATAGGTGGAGACTGCCTGCTCCACTAAATTTCTTGAATCTTCAGGGTTGGAAGTATCCGCCTTAACAAAGATTGCTTCACCACCTTTACTCAGGATGCTGGAAACGGTTTCTGCGCCCGCGGCTTCATCAATGTCTGATACAACAACTTTAGCACCTTCTGCGGCATATAAGATTGCGATCGCCCGGCCTATTCCTGAGCTCGCTCCGGTTACAATTGCTACTTTGTTTTCAAGAGATTTCATAGTTGAGTTATTTTTAGTTTAGTATTATTAGTAGTTTATATAATGTGTTTAGCTTATTAATTACCAGTGTTTTCTGAGAAACCGCAGCCAGTTGCCATGCATCAGCTTATTTACATCTTCGCTGGTATAGCCTCTCCTGGCAAACAGGTCTGGAACCTTGTTCAGATCGGAGATCGACTCGAAGTCGTAAGGACACTGTTCTGTTCCAAATCCACCGTCCAGATCAGATCCTATGCCCACGTGGTCTGTATTGCCTGCCAACTGGCAGATGTGGTCTATGTGATCAATCATCACCTCAAGGTTACAGTTTGTAGCCTGGGGTGTAGATACACCACGTGTCCAGTCTGGTACCATCATCCAGGCATCTAAGGCAGCACCAATAACGGCACCACGGCTGATCAGTTCCCTGATCTGTTCATCAGAAAACTGCCGGTTGTGGTTTACCAGTGCTCTGCAGTTATTATGGGATGCCCAAACCGCACCATTAAAATGATCCATTGCATCCCAAAAGCTTTCATCACACAAGTGTGTGGCATCAAGTATGATGTTCAGCCGCTCCATCGCTGCCAGAAGTGCGTGTCCCTGCGACCCCATCTTTCCTGTTGCGTTCGTGCCTTGCGCATATCGCCCGGGTCCGTAATGTGCAGGGCCTAGCGCCCGCAGACCGCTCTCATAGGCGATATCCAGGTAAGCAACATCGATGATCGAATCTGCTCCCTCAAGACTTAAAATATACCCGATGGGTTTGCCCGCTGACGGACTGTTGTCCTGCCAGAGACTAACCTGTTTTTCCAGCCCTTCAAGATCCTTAACCTGCACCATTTCGCCGGCCGCTTCCATTGCACGGTACCAGGCAAGCTGCCCTTGTGTCTGTGCCCAGGCTTGTTCCGGCGAATGCCAGCCGGGTAGGTCGTTATCTGGTGCAACATAACGGGCAATCTGCGTGGCCACCACCAGCCCTATGTTTCCCCGTCTGAGCTCCGGCAAACTCACTACCGCGTTTCCGCGGTCCGGCTTGTCGTTCAAACCGCGCTCACGTGCGTTAATCTCTGAAACGGGTAATCGCAGGTCGCGGTTCCATTCCATTGCGTTCATGCTTAAATCCAGGTGCGCATCTATTGTAAACATCTGCTTCTTTTTGGTTTGTAAGTGATTATGGTTAAAGGTTTATTTTTCTTGTTCTTGAAGCAATTGTCCAGGAATTTGCCGCCCGGGAAGCGGAAACGCTAAGTACCGTGTCATGCAGGGCTACTGTAGGGCAAATATGAAAAGGGAGTCCATACAATACGTCGCCAACTTTATAGCCATGGCCTGGACCGGCATCGAGCACCAGGTGCTCTTCGCTTTGACTTACAGGCACCAGCGCCTCTGCATTCAGGAAGGTTATACGCTTCGCCAGACCGTTTTCAGCAGATACAGCCTTATGTCCAAGATCTGTGCAAATGAGGTTTCCCACTGGTAATGAAATTACACGTGAAATGATCAATGCAGCTGGCAGGAACTGCTGTTCAGCAAAGGCATCCTGATAGCCTTTGTCCCAGAGTACGAAAGTGCCCGGACTGCATTCAAAGTCGCTGTCACTTGCGTAAATCGGAAAGCCTGGGGTACCACCTGCAATAACCACAGGTTTATGTTTAAGACTTTCAACGATCTCCTGACGCAAGTTGTTCAACATTGTAATAATGCTGCTTACCTGCTCCCGTCGTATATGAAGTTCACTGTCGTGGATATGGCCGTCGTAGGCGTGCAAACCGAGGATTTCCAGTCCTTCA
This sequence comes from Pedobacter sp., assembly GCA_038918115.1. GTDB lineage: Bacteria > Bacteroidota > Bacteroidia > Sphingobacteriales > Sphingobacteriaceae > Pedobacter. The sequence goes on along the minus strand of JBCLAL010000002.1, from coordinate 285,881 downwards.
ATATCGATGATGGTTTTGTAGAGTTGAACAACTGCTCCGGGCGAGATGCCTGTTCTGTTCATGCCTACATTGACGTCTATATAGACCCGGATCTTCGTGTTATTGTTGGTGGCCAAAGTAGCCATGTCGTTTACAACCTCAAGGTTATCTACAACACACGAGAATTTGGTTTCAGGGAAGCCTTCCTGTAAACGTAAAAAGCGGTTGATGTTTGGGCCAACGGGCTGGTACGCGAGCAGCACGTCCGGGGCTTTGCAGTTACCGAGCATCTCAGCCTCCGCAATTGTAGCGCATTTGAATTTCGTTATCCCAGCCGCTAGTTGAAGTTCAGTCACTTCAGCAGATTTATGCGTTTTTACGTGTGGCCGCAGACGGTCCACATCATCAATCATCTGGAGAAGCAGTTGGATGTTATGCTCTATGCGGTCTTCATAAAAGACCAATCCTGGGGAATTGATCGCAGAAACATCTTCCAGCTCATACCAATTTGGATCCTTCATAGGTCTGGATTAGTGTAACTCAAATAGTGCTTCTATCTCTACAGGAATATTGTCTGGCAATGATCCGAAGCCTACGGCACTTCTTACGCCTACCCCAAGGTCCTTACCCCAAACTTCTGCAAACAATTCACTGCAGCCGTTAATGATATATGGATGTTTTTCAAAGTCGGGTGTGCAGTTTACCATTCCCAGAACCTTGATTACGCGCTTCACTTTATCTAAGCTGCCAAGATTCGCTTTGATCGTGGCCAACATGGTCAGGCCGACCTGCCTTGCAGCTAACTTTCCGCTTTCCTGATCCATATCTGCTCCGATTCTGCCAATGATCAAGGACCTGTCGTCATTTACCGGGCCGTGGCCGCTCAGGTACAGGTACTTGCCATCAACAAGGCATGGTTTGTATACGCCCAGGGGTGCTGGTGCTGGCGGCAGGCTTAGGCCTAATTGTTCGAAACGCTGGTCTGGTGTTATATTTTCCATAAGTTCAGGTGAATATTAGTTGTCGTTTCCCGGCAATTTACAAAAGCACATTGAGAATCAAAATCCCAATCAGCCCTACGATACCGACGATGGTCTCCATTAAGGCCCATGACCGGAAAGTATCTTTCATGCTCAGGTTGAAATATTCTTTGAACATCCAGAAGCCGGAGTCGTTGACATGCGAGAACATGAGACTGCCTGCACCAACAGCAAGTACCATGAGGTTAGGGTTTGTATGTGCGTGTGACATCAAGGGGAAGATGATTCCCGCAGCTGTTAAACCAGCCACTGTGGCGGATCCGACCGCAAAGCGGATCACGGCAGCAATAAGCCAGCCCAGAAGCAGTGGTTCTACGGACAAGCCCTCCAGGTAACCAGCAATCTCAAGGCTGACACCCGTCTGTACCAGTATTTCCTTCAATGCGCCTGAGCCGGCGATGATCAACAGGATCATTGCAACATCTTTTATGGCTTCACCGTAGAGTGTAGTGATTTCGGCCATCTTCTTGCCTCTGGAAATTCCTAAGAGCCAGGTGGCGATCCCGATAACAATCAGCATCACGATGGATGGTTTGCCTAAGAAGGTAACCGCTCCTGTTAATGGAGAGTTTGCAGGTAAAAATAAGGGGATGATTGAGGCCAGGGCGAGCAATAGCACAGGGAGCAGCGCTGTGAACAAACTTACCCAGGTGCCTGGTAGTTCCGTGGAGGGCAGCTCTTTCGTTCTGAAAGACTCCAGTGGCTTGGCATCGATGTGTTTCAGGGAACTGGAGAATATCGGTCCGCCGATGATGATTGCCGGTATGGCAACGAGCATTCCATAGAATAAGGTGAGACCCATGTTCGCATTAAACTGCACGACAAGGGCCGCCGGGGATGGATGCGGAGGCAGAAAACCATGGGTGACCGACAATGCCGCAAGCATGGGCAGACCGATGTAAATCGCATTGATCTTATACCGGTAAACGACCGAAAAGATCAGCGGCACCATCAATACAAAGCCAATACCGTAGTACAATGGAATGCCGATGATGAAGCCAGTGATGACCATGGCCCACTGAATACGTTTCTCTCGGAAAGTATTCATCATAACCTCAGCAATCTTCTGGGCTGCACCACTTTCTGCAACGAGTTTGCCGAGCATGGCTCCTGTGGTGATGATGATAACCAGTGAACCCAGAACATCACCCATGCCCTTTTCAACTGCAGCGGCAATTTTCTCTGGCGGCAAGCCCAGGATTATGCCTGCAACTACGGAAACAATAAGGAAAGAAAGGAAGGCATTGATCTTGAAAATGGAAATCATTACGATCAACAGCAGGATGCAGAGTAGTACCGGGAGTATAGTCATTAACTAAATATCACGATATCTGACAACTAATCAAAGATTAATTACCGCCCGGCACTTTCATGGAGCCATAGAACATGGCCCAGATACGTTTTCTGTTTGCGAACAGCCAGCTCCTTGCGCGCCCAGGATCGAGGGATTTCCAGAACAGGCTACCCTCGGTTGGTACAAGCGCTTCAGCACCTGCGGAGAGATTTTCACGATGATCGTAAAGGTAGGTTTTAATTTTCTCCGACAATGCGGGTACACCCGTAAGGGAATCTGCGTGCATCACCTTAACCATCAGATCGAACATTTCCTGCCCGCCTGGTTCCGCACCCGGATATAAAAGATTTCCTGTCAATTCAACCCCAACTTTATTTACGTCACTCAGGTTGTTGACCAGTACCCCGATCTGTTTGCTTATGACCTTGAGTGCTGGTTTCAGATAGAGGGTTGAATACAGGGAGAAATGTGGGGGCATCGCTAAAGGCCCTAATGAAAATGCATCTGTGCCGATATTAAAGGCATCAGAAAGGTCTTTAACGCCTTGCTCTGCAGCGGTGGCTTTTTTACTACGGTCGTAAATGGTCAGGGCGATATTAAGCGCGGAGAGTCCGCGACCAAGTGTTCCGAGCTTCTCTGTGTATTTACCAACATTGATGATTGTGATTTTTGGCTTGCCAATCTGAGAGCTCCAATGATCGACGTACAGTTTCGTGCCGCTTGCCAATGGTAAGCCCATGATATCTTTGGTAATATCCGCAGCAAGAGATCTGATGTTCCGCCCGATGCTGATGGAGCTCTTCAGGGTGGAAACGACATCTTTCAAAGCATTGCTACTACCCTTGCGGTAGGCGGCTCGCATTGCATCGTCTAAGGCCGGTTGCAATGCTTCCGCTTCCTCAGCCGCTTTAATTGCCGCATCGTGCATTCGCCACAAGGCCGCTTTGATCTTGATCAAGCCTTCGATGCGAATTGCTTCACGGATACGTACCAGTTCATCATACTGATAGTTTATTAGCGGTATCAAACCCGTATCAATCGGCTTTTCGCCCTCCCGGTCAAAATACGGGAGTACCCCATTTACGGTGGAGATCCATTCTGTAACCGCGGTTTTTAAGGAAGCACTATCTATGTCGTCGTAATCTTCTTTAAGTGAAATAATGGCCAGGCGGGCTAGTGCTGCAACCTGTACATTGGTTTCCGCAGGCGTTTCTTCTGAAAGCAGCCAACCCACCCTGAGCTTGATTTCAGGTGTTGTAGGTTTTGGTGCTGGTTGCCGGCGCAACACTTCAGCGGTATTTTCATGCGCTACGCTGATCGCGTTACCGGGATTTGTAGAGAGCCGTAAGGGGGCCGTACGTTGGCTGGCGGATTTAACCGGCATATGCTGCACAGTTGACTGCGGCTTCTGAGCGTGGGTCTGCATGTGCTATTCGATTTTGCGTAGACAATCAAGCTCCACTTCGCAGGAAATGGTTTGGTTGAGTGATTTCAGCATGATTCCGAAACGCTGTTTTCCCCTGCGGCAGAACAGCTTGCCCTTCAAGCCGGTGAAGGGACCGCTGGTGATGATCACGTTATCACCCTGAATCAGGTGTTGTTCTACACTGAAAGCCGTATTTTCAAATTGCATGATCTGCAGAATTTCCTCGTCTGTAAGCACAGCCGGCTTGCCATCGTAGGTTAGAAATCTTAAAACACCATGTATGTTGTACAATTCAAACCGTACTTTTTCTGTCGTGTTGATGAATATGTAGCTGGGGAACATTGGAACTTTGACTTCCTTCTTTCGATCGCTCCATTGCCTGAATACCCGTTGCATAGGCAGGTATGCCTTTATTTTCTGCCGTTCGAGTTCGGTAAAAATTTTCTTTTCTAGATTTGGGACGGTATAGATGATAAACCAGTTCCGTTTATCTTGCGCTTCCATGATTTCTGAATGATAAGGATGATTAAGAAGCGCTAACTGGAAGCAAAATTGAAAATTAGGCGCCCGGTTTACAATACCTATAAGTAGGTATTAATCTGGTGTTCATTCACAAGGTTCAAAATCAATTTTTACGACGTCGATATCTGCGTAACGATCCCTGAAGAAATCCTCAACTTCTTTATTTGCCACAAACAGCCGGTATTGGTAACCGCAGTATCCAGCAATCTTGGTTTGTCTTCGAATCTGCTCATCCAGTTTGTCAATGGCGAATTTGGCCCAGCGTTCGCCGCGTTTGAATGCGCGCACGGTAGAGCGATACCCGCATTTACATTCATACCAGGTGGTGCCGGCAAGGGCATCTATTTCTGCCACACCTACCTTCGAGTAAATGTCGTATGAGGGAGCATTTAAACTTACTACCGAGCAGAAAAGCTCTGCTAATGGATCGTCTCCCCTTGAGGTGGTTCTCCGCACTTTTCTGCAATCCTTTTTCTTGTCCTCCTCTTCTTTCTCTTTTGGTTGCGCCTTCGGCAGCGGAGGACTCACCGGCTGTGTTGATGTTTTTGGATTTATCCAGTCTTTTAGTGTTTCCATTTCCTCGGGTGAAAATTTCCGTGGAAATGGTTGCGGCGAAAATGTATCGGGCGAAAATCGGAGCTCAAATTTTGGTGCTCCCGGTTGATGGCAGTTGCCAATGCAAACACCCAGGATTTCCGGTAAGATAATGTAGCCTTGCCGCTGCAATTCTGCCTGGAACTTAGACCAGGACACGAGGGCAACGATGCCAACAACAACATATGCGCCGAGTGCTACTGGTGCCGCGATTGCAATGGACGTTCCTGCAGCAGCAGCCGTTCCACCCTCGGCTACAGCTGCCCCGCCGCTGATTACTTCGGCTGTACCCCAGCGAAGGGCTGCTCGCTCAACTGCGGTTTTGGCCACGGCACCACCGGCGGCACCGGGACTGAGCGCCGGGGCAGTCAAGCCGGCAACTGCCACCCCACTCACTGCGGTGGAAGGACCTGTGCCGCTTTGTTCATCCTTGTTCAAGCCTCCGGCACTGCGGCCGGCGCCAAACATTACCCAGGCTTCCTTCTCTGTCAGCAGGCGGTTACAGGAGCCTTCTTCCCGGCAAAGCCGTACTGCATTGGCCGCAGTTTGTAGTCCAGCCTTCCGATAAGAGGCTTCGACATTCGGACTGCTTTTTTCAAGCGGAATTGTTGAGGCCTTAGTATCGTATTCATTTCCCATAACATGCTTTCATTTTCAACTGCTAGGTACACAGCCTGCTGGTGGATTTGTGGGGTCGTTGCCATTGGTCCCATTCACCGTCTGTCTTCTGCTGAGCAGGTCCTGTTGTTGACTCTGGTGGGTAGTCTTCAGGGCTGCAGAAAGGCAGTTATATTGACCTAAGGCAGCATCTATGAGGCGCTTGCGAGTGGAATGAGCCATTCTTCCGGTGCCGATATATTCGTCGGCAAGTCCTTCATGGTAAAATGCCAGGAATTCTCTTTCGGGATGATTACCCTGTCCGGCCATACCCGAACGATATTGGTCTATGTGCTCGAGCTCGTGTGCCAGTTGCAGTACCCTTCTCGAAATGCCACTTCTGGTGGTGGCATTTAAGAAGCTATCACCGACGCATATGTCTCCCCTGGCGCTTGCGCCCGATCCTACTGACTGCGTAACGAGTCCAGGGTCTCCAGCATAATAGGAGATGTTTCGGACCTTCGCAGCTTGCCCAGGCATATAGCTGCAAAGTATGTCATTAACAACCTGCATGGCCTTAGCTGAGTTTGTTCCAGTTGCGCTGGCTGTGGCAATGATAGCCTCTGCCCTTGCATCACTGACATTTGCGTCCCCTTGTGCCTGCCGGCTAACGTTTGTTGCACCTTCCGGACATGCAGCAACTGGTCTTGATGGGTTGGAAGAGTCATGGCAGGCACGTTGGATGAGCTTAGCATTTATCCCACTATTTTGTTGGACCACATGCGTCAATTCATGTGCAAGCAGCCTTTTACCGTCGTCACTGTCTGGATTGTACTTGTTCTCATTAAAATAGATCTCCTTGCCTATGGTGAAGGCTTGTGCACTTAAGGATCCCGCCAGCTGCGCTGAAGCAGCGTCCTTGTGAATTTTGACCTCAGAAAAGCTTGCGCCGAATCTGTTTTCCATAAAATCCAGGGTATGATGATCCATCGCGCTCCCGCCTGGCCTGGTCGCTTCAATTCCCCTCGAAATTTCAGCACTTACCGAAGCTCCCGTTCCCACTTCAATGGGATGGGCGGATTCGGTTTCCTTTCTATGGAGTTTTTCCTCCTGCTCACATTCGGCGCACTTCCGCTGTACAAAGTGCTGTGCGGGCGCCCGCATCACCCTTTCCGCCACCGCCTCTGCCTCATGTTCCATCGGATCATCCGGGGCCCCCAGGCTTAGCTTAGCTGCAATATGCGGGGTGTTAACTTTTGTAATTTCCTGACTAGGCAGTTCACTATCTAAGTGGCTGCCTTTTTCTTCACAGCTGCAAGGTTGCCGGCGATCAGCTGGTGTACTTATAAGATGTGACATGATTGTATCTTAAATGGTCTTCCCTTCTTTTCTGTATTCTTTTTTAATCCCTTCCAGTACATCTTTCGCTCTGATGATCGTTTCTCCACGATCGAGCGCCATAAGTGAAGCATAATGTATGACGTTGATGATGGAGCCACCGGCAAGTTCAAACCGTTCCGCAATGACATCGAGGTCTAGCGTGCGCTCTAATGTGGTTTTCTGACTGAAGGTTTGGTGCCAGAGCAGTGCTCGTTGCTGTGCCTTTGGCATTGGAAAATGTATGATTGATTGTAAACGCCGGCTAAAAGCCTCATCAACATTTTGCCGCATATTTGATGATAGAATTACCAGGCCATTGTAGTCTTCCAGGCGTTGTAGCAGATAGGCGATCTCCTGGTTTGCATATTTATCATGTGCGTCGGCGATGGACGTACGTTTTCCAAATAAGGAATCCGCCTCATCAAAGAAAAGGATCCAGTTTTTGTGCTCCGCCTTCGTAAATACCTTCTCGAGATTTTTTTCTGTCTCGCCAATATATTTCGAGATGACCATGGAGAGGTCAACGCGGTAAACATCCTTTCCGGATAATTTACCAAATAAACCTGCCGTCAGCGTTTTCCCTGTACCCGGAGGTCCGTGGAATAGCGCCTTATATCCAGGTTTGAGGGACTTGTCCATGCCCCAATCCTTCATTAAAGTGTCTCCATGCTTAAGCCAGATCTTGATATCTTCCAGTTGAAGTAGGGTGTTATCATCCAGCACTAAATCTTCCCAGTCGAGGGTAGTTCTGATTCGTTTAGCAGGAAAGTCCATGCTGAAGCTTGGTTTTCGAAGCGTCCCGCCGGTAAATAGATCGACATATTCTTCATTGATGAGTAAGGGCGCAGACAGAAAGGGTTCGTTAACTGGTACGTTGCCAAGCCAAAGGATATTGTGCACTTTAAAGATGTGCTCATTGTCGAAATACTGTTGTGCTTTGAAGCGCCTGTCCAGCTCGTTCCCGGCGATCAGAAATATCGCTGTTTGTCCTGTTGGCAAAAAACCGCTGTGAACTGTTCCTTTCAGACCACCAAAGACGGTGTCAACACTTTCCCTGGCAGAATTCCGCTGGAGAAAGAGATCAAGAACCTGAGGCGCAATGTGCGGCAGCAATGCAAGCATCATGAGGAGCCGCTCATTGAAATCTAGCTTATAGAAGGCGATGAATTCAGCGAACACGGAGCTACGCGCTTCAATATCGGGCGGTTTGATCTCGTAAATGGATGAATATGCACATAACTCGCTTCGATGAAGGCTTAATCTGGTTTGAAGCACCAGTTCAAACCATCTTATTTCTTCAAGCAGGTCCACCGCATTAAGGAAGTGCGGTTCAACTTCAAGCACTTGCTTTGTTACCATTCGGTATAGATCAGTTGTTTGTTCCATGGTAGTCTTACTACGGAGAAGCCCCAGGGAAGTCTGTCGACCAGCACATCCATCGCAGTCCTTTCCACTTGTAACAGCCAGGCGCTGCCATTGTAGGATAGTTTTCCGGCACGTGAAAAAAAGCTGTTTTGTACACTTTCAATGCCTGATCCCTTCAGTGCTGTCCAATGATCAATTAACTCTTGTAGCAACAGCCCGGATTCCAGCATGGCCTGCTCGGGAATACAGATGTCATTATCAATTGCAGCTGCAGGATCCAGTCCACACAGGACTTTATTTAATGTCATCTCCCATTCTTCATACGCTGGATTACCGGTTTGCAGGTAATGCAAGAGTATGGCAGCCAAGGTTTGGCCCTCCGCTGTCGTAAACTGGTTGAGTTCGTTTGTAAGCCCAAGAACATTGAAGAATGGTGCAAGGAAGGGATGCAATATGATAATTCCGGCATTGTTAATGTAAATCTCCTGTTTATCAATATTCTTAGTTGCATTTTTTGGGCTGATGTCCTTTTTCTTCTCCGGTTTGAATACGCTTGCCGTGTCAACAAGATTATCCAGGATTTTGCTGTCGGAAAAAAGCCGATACTGGTCAGTAGTAAAGGCCTTAAGTGCTTGATGATCGGCAACTTTGTACGTCTGAAAAAGACGTTCTACGAAGCGGGTCAGGATCCGATCATGATTTCCACTACTTAATATCGTGTAGAATATCACTTCATGAATCACCTGAAGCTTTAAGGCAAATATTTTGCAGAAGCGAGGGCCATTCTCGAGTAGCTGGCTGATGTTTTGTTCTAAGGCGCCGTTGGCAAACAGCTTCGTAAGCTGCCCGATCGTTTTTACAACTGAGGCTTCATCTACTATGGATACCAGCCGTTTTACTGCAGCATTACGATTTGCATCACTCCAATGCTCAAAGTTGCGTATTAGAAAGAACAACAGATCCGCTCTTTCTGCGTGCGAGAGTTGGACGAAGCGCACCATTGGTGAAGATTTTTGATCTTTCTTTAGCCACCAGGGATAATGTCCTTTTTCAATAAAATAGCATAGGCTCTCGACATTTTGCTGCGATTCAGATCGGTATGAGATTAATGTTCGCCTTTCATTATCAGCAGTTGTATTTCGATCATGAACATTAGCTCTATCGTCTGCGCCCGGGCTTTGCTCGAGCAGTTGTTCAAGAACACTTCGTATTTGTAGTTCAAGGGCATTGATGAAGTTGGTTTCCATTTCCTTTTCCGTCATTTCGCCCAGATTGATTCTAAGTTTGCCGATGTTCAAAAAGTGATGTTCGCCGTCTTCTTGATGATTGAAAATTCTTTCGTACAGCTGGGGCAGCTCATGTTGAGCCTTGTCGGTCAGGAATTGCCGGCAACGTACTGCGAGGCGTTCAGTGCTTGCTGTAACTGCTATCCTGTGCTTGCCTATCCTTACATCGGCTGACATCTTTATCGCATTCTAAGATTCATGTTTATGGCATGAACGCGGTTGGCTATCGTGTCTGCCTGGCTCCGCAGTTCGGTGTTCTGTACCAGGGTTGTTCCGGTTTGCAGGTCCGCGATAATACCTTTCACCGCGAGGGTACTGTTTACGTCATTCATTACCGCAGGATCATTTATCCGCTCGGTAAGTGCATTTGCAGAATCTAAGAGTTCAGTTTCCCGCTGCTTACGGTCGGGCGCATCTGGCGCGAGGTTTTGCAATGCTACTTGCTTGTCGCGGAATTGATTTAATTCCGAGCTGATGTCTCTTCCGCCAAAATTCGTAAGATCTCTACCAGGAATGGTTGTTTTTGTCGATGTAAATACGGTCGTGAATAAGGATGTATTATCTTTCAGACGTTGATCAAAGTCTGCGAGTTTCAGGTTTACGGTTGATGCAACACGGTTATCGATGTCACTTTGTAATACATAAGGCGCAATCTTTTCTTCAAACTTGCTTACATACATCGGTTTGATCTCAAAAACAGAGTCAATTACGCGTTTTGGTATTCTTGGTATTCCAGCTGGCAAGGGTAAGGGTTTCGGAATATAAACGGGCGGATTTCGTACAACATCTTTATCGATGCTCGCATAAGGAAGCATGAAGTCTGCTACAACGACCTGATCATCCGCGGTATATACCAGTACAAAGGTCCCACCTTTCAGCACCCCACCGGCATGCTCCAGCCCAGGGTTATCTTTCATGAAATTGCCCAACATCAGTCCTGCTTTCTTTTTGGTTATAGAATCCTGGTAAATGCCGGAGATTACGTCTGTCTTGCGCAGAATCTCCGAATTGAGAATAAAGTCGTGTGGAATAGCAGTGTTCGAAAAGGTAAATTGCTTTGTTTGTGCTTTTACATTCGTTACGGCGTTCACCGCATTAGAAACGGCATTACTGAAGTTTAAGAAATTAAACTGACTGTCGGCAATGTCTCTTGAATTGTCTATAACGCTCTGCTTGGCCGTTTTAAACTCCGTGGTTGGAAAATTTGGAAGATTTACCTTTTGGGCGAGATCATCATTCACCAGGTCAGCATCATCAAGTCGGTCGAGAAATGCGGTTTTCACGGACTTCTCGTACATATAGAGGTGAGGAAAAAACCAGGGCTTTGGGATAATGGTCTCTGGCTTTTGTTCTACCTGCAGCAACTGAATGTTTATAGGCAGATTATTTTCAAGAATAAGCTGGTTCAGCGTACTCTCAACCTCCGTAACCTTAAAGCCGATATGTCCCTCTATCCTGAAGAAATTGTATTTATGCAGGTTAAATTTTAGTGGACTCAGGATTGCCGGACTATTTGTATATCGTACAGCATTATATGAAAGTATCTGATTTTCGCGTTTTCTGCTGTTTGCATCGAAATTCCAGTACAGGTTTATCGGGAGTGTTGTATTGTATTGATAGTAGAACGGAATGCTTCTTTCGCCTAAGGGGGCGTCTTCAAACATACTTGGTAGGATTTTTAAACCGCTCGCCGGCGTTTGTATCTCCTGTGCGGTTGGAATTCGGAAATTCGTGATCATGCTATGGATGCGCATAAAGCAGAAACGGGTTATTTCATTTGCATCGTTATTGCTGTTCAGCAGTGGCGATTCATAAAAGTGATGGCGATATTCCAGATCAATATGTATGGGGTTAAAGCGCTTGATCAATCTGCCCAAGGTAAACCGTATGTTTCTGTCCCTGAACAGCGGAAATGGAAAGGGATTAATGTCGGTGGGTAGCCTTCTTGGTGGAATGGGTGTTCTAACTACCGCATCACGCAACAAGCCAATAAGGACGTGCTTCGGAAAGAGGCTCACTTCTGGCGAGGCGATCATATCATCCGCAAACAAGCGTTCCCGCAGTTCGGTGTAAGCATAGCTTAGGTCCCGGGCATAGTCATAGACATACTGGGCATAAATGGACGATCCCGCACTGAACTGCTGATCAAGCAAGTTGCTCCATTCCGTGCTGGGATCTCCGGCTTCGAAATCCTCCTCTACGATCTTTTGACAAACCTGATAAGCTTGGATCAACTTCGCTTTGATATCCTCTTTAATGGCCAGCGCATTGTTAAAAGACCCATTTAATTCTGCGTAGGTATTGATGTCGGTGCTTATGACTACGCGTGGGATATTCAGCTCTTCAAGTGCAAAGTAATCCTTGTTTAAGCTGGGTAGCCGCTGCTGTAAACTCCCTGCATTGTTCTTATGAATAAGTAATACTTTGAGTTCTTTTACTGCGGTTACTCCTTTGTTGTCGCAGTCTGTGCCTGTGCAGACATCAGGATCGTCATTGTAATCTTCGAGGTAAACTACGGCAACATAGTCTACGAAGGCAGTTGCCGTACTTGCTTCAAAGCTGGAGAGCTCCATACCCGGTGTTGTTCCAACCAGGCGACTGTCACGTAGCTCATAAATTGGAAGGAGCGTATTCTCCGCTGTTCGAAACATTGGGTATTGCGCATTTAGATCTTCAAAAATGACGTATTGATCGTATTCCTGATCATAGTCGAAATTAAGCAGATCACCATCTGTGGTGATGGCTGTGCCCCGGGATACAACCACATGCCGGTTTTCCAGAACGCCTGCTTCCAGCCCATGTACAATGCCAACACCCACTGCACGGGTCCGGGTAAGCCTGCTCTGAACGTCCAGGAAGTTAAACAGGTCGTTGAGGTGATCAGCCGTGAGTACCTGATCATTTTCGAAAATAGTAAAGCGGGTATTGTCCTTACTGATATTGTCGAGTACATTAGCCATGATCTTTATGTTTTTAATGTTCCAAGAGAATTCTGATTGAGCATAAACAGTGTTCGTTCCTCTTGATTTGAACAATCTTCCAGTCTGGAAACCGGATATATGGACCTCAATCGAGAAAGGATTGTCACTAATTTTTGCAGACGTATGTTTCCATCGTCATTGATTGTTGCTGCTTTTACAGGCAGCCATTCTTTATAGGCTTGTTCAAATTCTGCCAGCTGCTCATTGCTTACCCAGCAGATTTTCACGAAAGTATGCGCTGGTGCTTCCATCCGGATCGTACGTTCGCAATAGTTCCGGAAGTTTATGTTTAGAAAGCGAGGTGCATATGCTGGCATAATGATACTTATGCGAAAGGAATATGGGTCCTTATCTTCACAGTTCCGGCAATTTTCATCTACGCAGATCGGAAGAAAGCCATCGTAACCTTCTGGAGGAGAAGAAGGTGCTTCTACGGGTGACGCCGGTGCAGGGGCCATTAGTGATGGTACAAGCAGCAGATGCTCCAGGAGGAATAACCCTTCTTCTGCCCTGCCCTTGGTTATCAGTGTGACCAGATGCTGAAAAGCCCTGGCCGCTAACGCAGCATCTGCATAGGTCTCCACACTTTGTCCGAGGACGGTTGTAGCATTCAGGACCTGATACGAGAATTCCCCGGTGTCACTTGACAGAATTTTGCTGTTCATTGGATTATAGATGAGGCCGAGCACATCTTCCAGGTTAAAGCGGGCAAGCTCTTCAGCGTTAAACCGGTCAATACCAGCTAAAAGGACCTGTCCGGTTCTTGCGTCACTTATCTCGTACCAGTATTCTTTATTGTCAGAGGCATTCACTCCCTCCTGGATTCGTGTGATTACATTTACCAGGCTTCGACGCTTAGCAACATCAAAACCCAGTAAACTTTCCAACCTTTTTTCTAATCCGCTGATATTGTCGGTATCCCACAGCTTGTCGGACGCGCGGTAGTTAAAAGCAGAAAACCTTTGACTGCTATATTCAGGGTAATTGCGGAGGAAGCGGGTTTTATCTGCAATAATATCTTCCTGGCTAACAATGCTGGGACTGATAACATCTTTTGTATTTGCCGCAGAAGCTGTGCTTAGTACATCCACATACTCGTTAAAGGATTCGGCATAACGCGCCAGCAAATGATCGAGGAAAAGATTTCGGCGTTGATGAAATTCCGCGGTACGCTCCGCCGCTGTCTGAAGGTCATCTGCAAGGGTGCCTATATTATTGAACAATGCAGCCGGGTCTTTGAAAGTATCCACGACCTGGCTGAAATAGGTATGCTCCGTATCCTCAGTGGAAATTAATGCTCCGAAGTTTGCCAGCTGACTTAGTGCATTTGCGAGGTGCTGATCAAAAAAGTACAGATATCCCTGAAGTTGTTTAGCCTGCGCAATACGTAAGGGGCTGGCATCATCTGGCAGTCCCCAATGACTTATACCATATGTTTTCGGAAAGTGATTTTGAATGGAATAATAGTTTCCCGGATCAGCAAAGGCACCCGGGTCAATCGGTATGTCTCCTGTTCGAACCTGATCGTTTCGGGTGATATAATTATCAAGTTTTGTTTGAAAGCGACTGTTTACAACGTTCATGTCTGGCCTGAAAGGTAAACCGTTCTTGTAAATCAGGACATTTGATGCTAATACACTTACCCTTGGCTGATGTCCGCGGGCGACAGGGATGATCCATTTGTTACCCGATGCCTCCAGTTGATCGGCTGGGTTAAAAATAATTTCAAGAATATTTTTTAGCCCTTCTGTATTCAGCATCTGCTGCATGACATCAGACAGGTGTATTTCGGACCTCAGATCTGATTGTTCAAGTTCTTCGGTTTTCAGGAATCCATGTGCTAATCTGGGGCCTTCAAAGATTTCGTCAGGGCTGAATCCATCGGCCAATAACTCATCGATAGTATAGAACCTTAACAATGGCGTGAGCAGTAGTTGTATGTTAAAGAACATTGAAGCCAGGCAGTCGAATGGGTCAATGCCAGGAGCTAATTCCAGTGTAGCACACAGGCGAAATTCCTGTTTACCAACCTCCTGAATGGATATGAAGTCTTCACAGAGGTTGCGGTTGGACATGAGCTTTTGCATAGCCGCCGACCTGATTCCGGCCTGGGCACCCTGCGCAACGTTTGGGTCATATTCCAGCAGTACAGTGTAGTAACCTGAGATATCAACCACTTCCCAACGCGTGGTTTCGGGCTGCGTTTTCATCAGCCTTTTACGACTTACATCGGCAAAGACCCTTTGTCGTGCTTGTTCGATCCAGGCATTTTGTACACCTTCAATGTCAATGACAAGTTTTCGGTAATCATTAATTGTCACCGCTTGATTTGGAAGAATAGTTGCTGCGGAGAAAAATTGCTTAGCTGCGCTTGAGGCTTCTGTTATGTCTCTGGCCAGCAAGTCTGGAATGCTGTAGTTTGCCCGGTGACTCAGGTCTGTAAGTGCATAACACAGGATTTCCAGTGTGGTGATCCCCGGATCATGCACATTATAGTCTGTCCATATGCCGGAACACGTCTCTTCAAGCAAGCCAATGCCCTGTTTCCTAAGCGCCTCATAATCGAAAGCCGGATCAGCAGGAGCCTTGGAAGATATACTTGCGGTGTATTGATTAGTCATTGCTGATGATGTGGTTTGTGTGTGATACCAGAATTGAAGCGGGGCTTGACGCTTCTACAAAATCTACGTGCGTCCTTACGGCCCGCCTGAATGGGCCGAGCTTGATCAGGTTTAGGCTGCTGAGATAATCTATGTACTCGAGATCTTCAAGCAGCTTAATGATCATGGATTTCGTGACTTTCCCGCCGAAGTTAATTTCTGCCTCTGGGTTGTTAATCCATGGTGAAAGGAAGGCTTTTAGCTTCTGGTCTATAACCTGCCGGTAATAGTTGAATTCATATCCCTTTTTCAGTTTAAGATTTACCATCACCTGAACAGGCTCGTAGCTTGGTGAAACAACCTGGAACGATGCCCAGGGCGAAGCATGCGACGTCAAAAATGCGGCAATCTGCTCCAGGGTATTTTTATCTGTCTTGGGTTTGAAAGGGTCTACTGCATTGCGATTACTGAGATCGGGTACCACCACAATCAGGGTTTTACCAGGTGCATAGAATGAATTTTTATCCGCATGGTTTATACATTTGACTTTGTGTATACCCGGGAAATGTTGAAGAACGAGCCGCTCATAATCCCATATGGCTACCGCCCGTTCTTTATGTCTCAGGCGTTCACTTATGCGGGTATAATAGGACAGGTCGGACTCTTGAAGCGCACCTCCAAAGGAGGAAAAAGGTTGTTTAACGCTCAGAATTGTGGCCCGGTCGGCTGTTAACTTATTAATGGATTTTGGTGGCAGCGCAGTTGCCAGGTGCGATGCTTCGTTCTCATGATCTTCAAAAATGGCTGTTGCAGCGTTAGGTAAAATGTCAACGATCTTACACACCGCATCTGTATCTTTTTGGATAGCGGCTTGCAACCATATCAATCCCTCCGGCAGCATCGTGTTAGTTGTTGTGGCTTGTTTAGGTATTAACAACCGGACAATACCGCTTTGCAAGCATCCATTGGTAGTGTCCATGATAATATCATCCGGCGTAAGCGGTTGCCAGTAGTTATCACAGAGTACACTCCATTGCGGAGCGGCTTTTGATAATTCAGGGTCTGCACTGCCTTCGACTACTTGTATAAGTAAGCTTGCAGTATCTCCAGCAGAGAGATTACTCAAGCCGATTAGTAATCTGCCTTCTACATCATTTTCTGGCACCAGTTTAATGAGCTGATTGCTCAGGAAGCTGTGCTTACTTCTAATATAAGCATGCTCACGACGGGGCCCAAATGCGGCTATCTGGAAGAATTCAAGTTCCTGGCCAATGAAGTCATTTAAGGCTGTACCGCTGAAGGTGATCTTTGCCGTAGTTGCCTTATAACTTAGCGATATGGACTGGATTTCCGGGGAAAACGGTTCTGAAGGAAGATTTAATGTACCACCTTCGCGACTATAACGAAGCATTTCTGAAGCGTACCTAGTTCGGTAATCCTTGAATAGAAAACCATGATCAAGTCGTAGTGCTAAGCTTCCCTTTCTGATTTCCTTGTAGACGTTCAGCATCAGGTTTAGTACTGGCACAAAACTGTGTGCCGAATAAATGCTGTTTAGACCAGTTAAAATGGTCTTTGTCTGTAGCTGAGAGAATCCTGGAACGAGGTATGAAAGCCTACTTGATACCGCTTGCTGCAAGGATTGGCCTGGTTGTAAATTGTAGACAAACTGAACATTCGGCATGATCAGATAAGGCTGTAGTTCTGGAAACCTGGGACTTATAAATCGCCAGTTTACTTTAGACTGTGCGTTGTAGCTATTGAAGAGGTTCACCCGCCGATAGCTTTCTTGCCAGGCATAGCCGTCTTTAAAGCTTGCAATTGCTTGAAAGTCGCTGTTTGAGTTTGCCGTACGGGCGCCGTAGTTTTTAAAGTAATTGGCAAGATTTGATTCTGGAATATTCTTCCATTCTACATCCAGGGAGAATTCCTTCAGACGCTTCGAAAAGGTTTCTTCATGCTGAATGTAAAAGTTTGCATTTTCCTCCCCATTTGGACCAAAGGGCTTGAATGGTTTTTTAGGGTTAATTGATCCGAAGTCGTTTTCCAATTCCAGGCCGGAGATTTCTTTTACTTCCACAGATAAAGTAGCATCTGCCAACTCAGCTTGCATGAAGTCTGCATAGCCGAAATCTATCTTTTCGTTATTAAGTATGCATTTCAGCATGGGCGAACTTGTATCAAATCCTTTCCCGTGTGTGTCCACGTTATAAGCCGTAACCGCGGGCTCGTCTTTACCCAGCTCAATTGTTAGCAGCATGCGGTATGTTGAACCTTCCACCTGGGTAAATACTGGGGTGATTACTTTCGGTCCTATCCAGCCTTTTTCACCGGTAACACTAACCTTGAATAGTTTAGCCGAAAGTGCAGGATTGTCGGGATTGATGCTAAAATGGTTAAGGGTGAATTCAGCGGTTATGATACGAATACCTTCCTTCATGCTGAGTACATCACCTGCCAGGCAGAAACCGATCTCTGCTAAAGGTGTATCTGCACTTCCAAAGCCTTCCCATCCGGGATGCTCAGGATCCAGCATTCCACCTAAGCCGTCGATTGAATTGGCGACAGGTGCGTGATGGATGAAGTTGTTATTCGCGGGATTTACATAAACTGATCTTAATTGCATGACCTTCGAGGGGTTTACAATCAAGTTGTGTTCAAGTTTATAAATCAGATCTTTTTTTAATGTATCCTTGCCCGCAAGCAACAGCGTGCCAGCTTCAATTAAGGTGTTTTTAGTATTCTTTTTTAATTCAAAAAGGACATGTACCCGGTCGGCGACGGAAGCCCGGTTCTTAAGTTTTAGTACTTCTTTATAATAGAAATCCAGGTGACGACGCGTTAACTTGTTCATTAATGCCTTAGGGTGCTCATAGAGTTCTATAAACGCGTTCCATAAGGCCAGATGCGGAGGCAAAGCCGCAGCTTCCGACTGTGCTTTAAGGGTTTCCAGCGTGTCACTAAAGAAGGGCTGCCAATTACCTGCGCTTTCCAGCACTTTACCCTGAGCATCTACATCATAAAATTTAACAAAGGCTGAAATCGCTTGTAGATACCTATAATATTCTTCCTTGTTCCGTGAATCTACAGGAACACGGTCTGGATCCAGCAGCTCGGGCATCCGTTTAGATTGGGTTTGGCCGTCACGCCTAAGTACAACCTTGTAATCTATGGTTTTAGCGCTCATGCTAATTTCGGTTAGCTTCGTTCAGATAAAATGGATATGTGAAATTGTAGCGTGAGTTGGTGCCCGCGATGGTATATTCGATCGCAATGTCTACCCTACCCTCGTTGATCAGACCTGTATCTAGTCTTACCCCCTGAAGCACGAGGCGTGGTTCAAACTTCTCAATTGCATCTTTTACCGTAAGCCTGATCTCTGTAGATAGTGTTGCATTAAAGGGCGCGAAGACGTAGTCGTCCAGATTACATCCATAAAGGGGTTGTAAAAAGCGTTCACCGATGGTCGTACTCAGGAGAATTTCCAGACTTTTGATAACGTCTTCCTCATCTGCCGTCATAATTAAGCCCCTTGTGCGACTTGAAAATGTTGGCGGAAAACTCCAGCCCCGTCCGAGGAATGACCTTGGTGTTCTTTGATCTTTAGTTTCCATTTAACCTCCGATGTTAACTGTTGGTTCACCAACTACGCCCATGGCACCACAAACGCAGGCATCTGTAATTCGCAATGCTGGTTTTCCACCGATGATAACTGTTGCGCTTCCCATAGGAAATGGTGACACCGGTGGATGTCCAACCGCAGCTGGTAGTGAACATATATGATTATCGAGCATCACCGCCGCCGGCATTTTGCCAATCAAGACGGTGGAGACGCCAGGTCCTGCCACGGTTCCACCATGGTTTGTAAGATCGGTTACACGTAATGCAGCAGGCATGATTATTTTTAATTTATATTAACCACAGCACCTTTAATGGTCAGTGCACCCCCACTTTCGATTGTGGCAGCCCCGGAGCCTTTAAGTTCACAACTGCCCTCAGCACTCATGCTTAGGTTTGGCGCTGCAATCACCAGCTGTGTGCCTGCTTTAAGTTCAAGTTTTTGCATAGCTTCAACAACGATCCCCTGATCGTCCATGGTGATTTTATTTCCATGTTGATCCTGCATTTTAATACCTCTGGCATCGTCGCTAAGGGTAATCTTGTTTCCACCTGGCGTTTCGAGTACGATCTCCTTTTTATCATCATCAAACAATAGCCTTAGTTGTTCCCTTGAGGTATAGCCTTTCTGGTGATTATCATTGCTTGGTTCCAGGGGCGATGGAATTGCCGCACTGTGCAGCATGCCCAGGATTACTGGCTGCCGGGGATCATCCGCAAGGAATCCAAGTACCACTTCATCATTAACTTCCGGCCTGAAGAACATGCCGCGAGTGTTCCCGGCATCTGCCAAAGCTACCCGGGCCCAAATACCGTCGTCATTTTCGTTTATCAACGGAACCCGTACCCGCACCCGAAACTCACCCTCCGGGTCCGCATTGTCGGTCACAATTCCGGTAAGCATACCGCTACTACCTGGAATCATGCCCCCAGCTTTTATACTCTGAACGGAGGGTTCATTGATGAACCATTCCGGCGTATGTCCGACCTGCACTTGTGTTTTCCAGCCTTCGCTATGTGTAAAGTCTTGCCGGACAGCGGAAACAAAAGCATTACCGTTAAAGCGTGCACCTAAACCCTTTAGAGAAATTATGTCTCCAGGATTGATCAGTGCTGTACCATCACATTTCAGCCGGCCCCGAATTCTGGATAATCTGCTCTTCAACAAGCTGGCATCAGCCATTTGCTTGATTTCCTGCGCGGAGATTGACCCACCGTGCTGAATGACGTAGGCCTGCTGCTTGCCAATCTCTGCAAGCGTAGCAGCGCTAAGGTCGCCAAATACTCCGGTCATTGGCTCTGAACCTTCCTCCTCTACAAGCGCCTGATTGGATGGACTCCAACTCCTGGCTAAAACTGATTTATATTGCGTACGGCTATCCATTTCCGCATCCAGTTCAATAATGGTTGCGCCGGCAGTGGCGCCAAAAGTTAGCGTCTGTGCTGGTGTTCCCTGGAGGGCTGGTGCTTTTACAATGATCTTTGCACTATTGGTAAGCACCACCTTGCCAGCGGCCTCTGCGCAGCTTACAACATAATCCCAGTCCGTGCAATCATACTGCACCATCTCCGGATGTATGATTGTTGTTGCTTCAATTTCCATTTCGCTTTCACTTATTCCACTAGTTTTTAGTGCAGCACTGATGACTTCGCTATCGGTAACAGCGTGAAGGCAGTTACTGCGTTTTATAATGGTGGCATTGATGGCTTTGTGTCTGCATTCTACAATGAGTTGGGGAGTTCTGCTACCTCGTATGGAGATTGCCTGCTTAATAATGATTCCGGAGAAAAGCGGTGCTTGCTGATCAGGCGTGCCGGCCGAAATCTCAACTGTTTTTCCTGGTATACAAAGATTGCTTTTGCTAAGCGGAAAGTCGCTTGCAGCAACATCACCATCCTTAAATACTAAGCGTGCATGAGCAATCTTATTCAAGGCTTTGTTAACGTACACACCAATGAGTTCGACATTCCGCGGTAATACCACGCCATCTACCTTAATTGTAAACTCGGAAACTGATTCTGCTGCTGAAATCATATGCTTAATTGTTCAAAGTCTCCTCCGATGCTTTGTCAAGGGGTGGAAAGAAAATCCTTGTTCCTGGTTGAAGATTTCGGAAGTCTAACAGGTTGTTGGCTTTCGCTACCTGCAGGTAGTAGTTAAAATTTCCATAGATCGCCTGCGTCATTGCCGGAAGTGTATCTCCTTCCTTCACCACACGTACGTGCGTAAGATCGGGCGAGGATGCTTTTCCGGCAGACTCCCGCTGAGCAGGTGGAATTGCTTCCACAAACGTAGCATTGATTATAGCCCTTAAAGGTGCGCCCTTTGCGTTGAATAGTTTGTAGTTGATGGAAACAGATTTCAGGCAGCCATTGAATATTTCTGGATTGAATCGTAACAAGGACAGGTCTCCCCAGAAAATCTGCACAAACCGCGGTCTATGCCGGTTGGAGTTATATCCGCATGCTTCATAAAATTCATTGATCTTCTGCGCCACACTTACTTCCGACTTCGTAGCACTTTTCAGGGTGCCTGATGCCTTGGTGCCATCAAGAAAGAACTTCAATGCAAGCTCCATCGGAGAAGAACTTAGAAAGGCGCCAGAAGTACTGGTTTGACCCAATGCTGAAGTATGATCGATGTTTGTATTGTAATTTACCGTGAACTCATCCGGATTGATAAAGGCTTCGAATATCTTAGGCGTACCGGTGTGGTTTATGTCTTCGAAGCCTTTGATCTTAACCTTTTCCAACTCGCCACTATTCAGAAAATTATTTAGCGCATCAAACATTATCGTTCATTTTTTTGATTCAGCATGTCCATCACAATTTCTACGCATTCTTTGATAATTTCTTCTTTAGAAGACGCACCTAAGCTAGCCGGCTCTCCATGCGCTGTATCACTTACGACCGTAACTGCAACTTCGATTTCGCTAATTATAATTGGCATGACTATAAACTTATAGAACCGGAGACTGCACCTGTGACCGTAGCAGCCGCACCTGCAATCACATCATCAAGGCCTATTGGCTTGAAGTATTGATAGGTAAGTTCCAGGGTTTCGACAACAAGTGTGTTTTGTTCCGCGTTAAATTCGGAAATCTCAATTTTTGTAGGATAGGCATTGAAAACATGCCATACATTAAGTGGAATATGTTCAGCATTGAGCAAAGAAATCAGTATGTTCTTGGGTTGAAAGTCAAAATTTTCAATGCTGTTACGGCACCAGTGACTGACAAATGACCCGAGGAACAGACCCCGCTTTAAAATCAGCTTGTTGTATTCAGGGACGGATGGAAATTGATGTTTAAAGCGGTTCTCGCCACCTTCGGCAATTGATTCTGGTGAAATGCTTAGATTAAGTCCGGTCACACTTTGGAATCGTACATCCTGCGGTGTTTGGGGGAACATCTCAAAAACCACCATGAAGTGAAAGGCAACTGGTGGATAGATCAGTCCGTCTACAATACCACTTAACAAACTCATAACTGATGTTTTTTAGTTGCCGTTCTGAATGGTAAGTCCTTCATGTGCCAGATCCAGCTGCTCGATAGCTACTTCGCTACCGTCTGCCTTCAGATCAGTACTCTGCAGTTTTATCGGAAAGGCATTGGTAACTTTCCAGGTAACCACAGGTTCATGTTTCTCATTCAGCAGATTTATCACCACGTCACGCCTTTCAACGGCGTTTAATTGGATGGTGTTCAACCAGGCATGAAACTCGTTGTCATTGGCAAATACACCTCGTTTTAAGGTGATATTGCTATACTCCCGCATGCCCGGCATTTTTATTTTGCTGTATTCTGGTGAAGCGCCATCACGATACTCAATGACTTTGTTTTCGATATTCAATCCGCTCACTTCCGTGAAGCCAATCTTTGTTCCGCCCCATTCAACTGAGAAGTGAAACTTTGGAATTGGATATGTTGCCATGTTTTTAAAGATTATGTGTTGTCAAAAAGTTACTTCAGGACTCCTGTAGTTTGTGAGAGAACTTAAGGATGATAAACTCTGCCGGACGAACGACAGCCATGCCAATTTCGATGTTCATGCGTCCTTCCAGAATATCCAGTGCGGTCATTGTTACACCCAGTCCGACGCGGACAAAGAATGCCTGTTCTGGCTTGGCCCCTGCCAATGCACCGGCACGCCATTGCTTCAGCAGGAAGTTTTCAATCATCGCCCTTACTCTTACCCAAGTATTTGCATCATTGGGCTCAAAGACTACCCATTCTGTACCTTTCTTTATAGACTCTTCGGCAAAGATGAAGAACCGACGTACAGGGACATAGCGCCATTCATTGTCGTTTCCGGCGAGGGTTCTTGAACCCCATATGAGTACGCCTTTTCCAGTAAAAAAACGTATTGCGTTGATGGATTTTCCAGAGGTTGGATCTACGTTCAAGGCCATTTGGTCTGCATGGGAAATCTTCAGGCTTGCGGCATTTACATAGGCAAGGGAGACGTTTGCCGGAGCTTTCCAGACGCCTCTTGAGCTATCGACCGCAGCATAGACTCCGGCCACGGCTGAGGATGGTGGCAAAGTGACAGTAACCTGCTGCAGTTGTAGCTTAATCAAATTATAGAGCTCCGTATTGCCGATAACCTGCGGGGAAGCTGGCGGTGAGCTCGGTACTACCGATGCCGGTTTTTGCAAATTCAGCCCTGTTCGTATAGACGGTTTTAATGTAGCTGGCGGATTCAGGATCGTTGCCAGACTGATGTTCCCGGGATCATTAACTGTTTCATTTGTTTCGGTTGTTGCACCATTAATATAAACGACGTTGACATCCGCATCATCATAGCGATAACTCAAAGTTGTTTCCAGATATGGGAAGTAGGCGGCACCATATTTCAGAAGATCCAGGTTACTACCTAATGCGGCTGCGTTTCTAAAATCTTCAGCCGCGCTGGTAATATCGTTAATTGTTCCGGACAGCTGTTTAACATCGATGATGGTGAAGCGATCCTGTAGTGTAAAACATTGTGTTAAGGCAGTGTTGACCAGTTGATAGTAATTTGATGAGGAAAGTGAAGGTCCATCTGGAAGAAGTAACAAAGTCGGTTCATCGACTTTCGCGATTGCCTCCAACCCTTTCTGGAAATCGGCAACCTGCACGTTTGTGTCTGAGGGAGCGCCTATTGCATAAGGACCTATAGATACGATGTAACATGGTCCGCCACCATTGGCAAAGTACATCTGTAGTCCATAATACAATTTGTATCTGGAGCTGCTTTCCGCCGCTTTTGAAACTTGAATGGTACGTGTTGCTGATGAGGCGTCAGTCGTGTCTTTAATGGTGACAGTTAATGCCACTTCTTTCTGAGCGAAGCCAAACAGTTGCTCATATTCCAGCAAGGAACTTATTCGCTGCGGTTTAAGTGTAAGATCGTTTCCATTGAAGGAAGCTTTTTCTGTATATCCGATAAATGCAGGGATAGCAGTTTCCACTTCCGCAACCGAGGGGGGAAACGTTGGGATCTCGCATACATAGACCCCTGGAGTTTTAAATACATCTGCCATGATGATGGTGTTTTAAATTGTGATTAAAATATCCGAAAAGGTCTCGGAGCCTTCTGGTCTGACCAGGTTAGGTGCTGGATTTGGAAGGTTGGGTATTATCGGATTACCAGTATTTGCACCCAGTTTTATACCCAGGATCGGCGTCTCGGTCATGGGTATTGCCTGATCCGAAGTTGCGATGAAAGTACCGGGAGGTCCATTGCTCACTGCAAAATTTATCGATGTGCCATTTGTTTTACCTACGGTCAGGGTGTCGATTTCTGTATTGAACTTCCTGGTAATAATATACCGCCATTTCGTTGAACGGTTGCCAAACGGCACCTGAAAGTGCTTAGTTGCTAATGTCCCATCGGCAAGAAGAAACTGCACCGATTCGGGTAGTGATGCGTTAAAGTAGATTTCTGCAATCCCGAATAGATCAGAAACCGCTGCTGTATTTAGTGCATAGAAACTTGATTTCTCTGTTCCATCGATGTTCAACACCGCTCTGCCTCTATTGCTTTTATTCAGATCAAACGAGAAATTAAAAGTATTATCGACATTGTCGACCGTCTGTGTCAATTGATCTCCAGAGTCGATGAAAGTTAAGGTGGCGGTTTTGCTTGTAGTGGTTCCACTATCCGCAAAGTTGAAAAAGTTGGTAGCGACTCTTACCAGGTCATCTGAAGTGACGATTTTTGTGTTCGTATCTGACACCAGGATCGGTCCTTCCGCAGCATTTTGCGCTGCTAGATTATTAAAATAGAATACCTGACCAGGTGATCGTAGCAGGTTAATATCTGTTATGTTATGAAATAAGTTGTTTTTCAACTGCAGCAAGAAGGTCAATTTTGTGTTTTCAGGTAGAAGCTGCATCATTTTATCAGTTTCATTTACTTTGGCATATATGCTTGCACCAGAATCGGTCTGTAAAAATCGCAAGCCCAGCGCATGAAGTGTGGTGTTGCATTCTGCTGAGGGTACTACAAGGATGTCCGGGCATTTTCCAGTTTTATAGTAAGCATGTGTAAACTGGAGGCTGAAAAGCGCTTTGTATTTGATCCTGATCATAGCGTGGGTATTTATTACTTTAAAGCGAAACATTGAGGGCTAATTATCTGAAATTGTGACCTCCGTAATTGGCGGTGCTTCCATTTTAGGTTCGTAATCTATGAAGCTCATACTGCGCACTTTGAATATCGCGCTGGGCATATACTTTGCCCCCAGTGATGCCCATAAATTATTCTGCTGCTCAAAGGTGGTTGGATGGTAATGGACCAGTAAGCGTCCGATCTTCTGCCAGGGTTTGTCGTCGGCAACTTTAGCATTGAGGTGCGGAAACTGGGTAGTATCGAAAACCTGGTAGGACTGAAAAAAGGCAATTACATAAGACAAAAGTCTTAAAGCCGTACCATAGTTGCTCGCATAAGCTGAAAAGAGTATGAATGCATTCATATGTAAGGGAGGATTGACTACATGAACCCGGTCGTTTGTTTTCTGGTAGCTGTACTGTGAGTCTGAGACCCGGTCTTCCTCAAGGTTTACCAAGGTGAGGATGATCTTGGATACGTCGGCATCTCCTGAGGTAACGGCGAATGTACCATCCGGATTCATCAGCGATGAAATCAATGTTACTTGATCATTACCAAAGTTAGTGGCATCCTTTCGCCTTAAGTAAGCGTTTAGCTCGTCGGAAAGAAATTCAAGTGCAGTACGTAACATAGGTACTTCATGTTTAGCAATCAGACAAGGTTGCCTGATGATGCTTTAACGCTATACAAAACTTAATTTACGCAACACTATGAGGCTGTCCTCTAGTGCTACCCTTTCGTATGTGCCTGACCGGAGCAGTTCCTCTACAAAGCTCACCACACCGGGATAGTAGTAGGCGTAGTCATGAAATGCCGCATATCCGCCAGCCACTAAATAATCATTAAAGTGGTAGAAGTCTCTGCTGACATTTAAATAGTCATGTAAACCATCTATAAATAACATTGCGATCGGCTTATCCCAAACCACTTGGAAAGAATAGGCTCTGATCAACTCTACCTGGTCGTGAAGTCCGGTAGATTCAATATTCTTCATGAACATTTCAATAGTTGGTTCACCTGTATGGAGGTCATGATCTTCGGACCCAATGATGCCTTCATGCGGATCAATTGCAAAGACTTTAGCATTTGGGAAATATTCCTTTAATGTACTTCCAAGGAGTACCGTTGATTTTCCTTTATAACTACCGATTTCGATAATGCATTGTGGCGCAGGTAAATTTATGCAGCTTTTGATGGTAGTGGAAATCAGTAAATCTGCCTCCTTTTCTGATAGCCAGCCGTCGATTTCTTTCAATTTTTCTAAAAGAGGTAGGGTCAGCATGGGGTAACTAATTTTGGTTTAGAAAGTCGTTTATAAACTCCTTGTTTTTCCTCAGAACGATCAGGCTGTCGGCTTGATAGCGAATTTCATATGTTTGTTTTTGCAGCAGTTCATGTACGAAGGCCTTGACATCCGGAAAGTAGTCGGCATAATCGTGAAAGGCTACAAACCCGCCTATCTCCACCCAAAGTGCGAACTTTCTAAAGTCAGTACTGACATTAAAGTAGTCGTGTAAACCATCAATAAGCAAGAAAGATATGGGTGTTTGCCAGTCCACATCAGAAGTATGGCTGACAACCGGGATAATATTTTCGCTTAGCTTCGCATGTTCAATATTTCCTTTGAAGCGCTGTAGTGATGGTGCATATTGATATAATCCCTGATCTGCCGAGCCAAGCAGACCATCATGGGGGTCGACCGCATAAACCTTTATTTCAGGAGCTATAGCATTTGCAATAGCACCAAGAATTATGGTGGACTTGCCATGGAAGCTACCAACTTCTACGATTTGCGAGGTCGGAAAGGTGTAGCAGGCATTTACAGTCGTTGTATAGATTATCTCCGCTTCAGCCTCGCTAAGCCATCCATCAAGTGACTGTATCTGCGATAAAAGTTGCGAAAATACCGGCTGCGTTCTGTCCGCATTTGCTGATGGATATCTTTCAGGTTTGAAAGAATAGCTGGTTGATAACTCACGTGTATGTTTTCGGAGCTCATCATCATATCTTCTTGGAACTGGATGGATCCAGAATGCCGATTCATGCTGCAGCGCAGCATTGAGCTCGTGTTTTGAGTAGGTCTTTTGGTAACTTACAAAATCATGGCAGCAGGGATTAAGGGCAATTTCATACCCGAGCAGACTTACCAGGGTCGGTAAGATAATCTCTTCGGTGGCCCATATTTCAGTATGCTGCATGATATGCTTTAACTGTTCATTTGTCTTGAACAGCTTAACAAGGTCCTTTGTTGCTTCTCTGGTGAATACTGTTGATGGCCAGAATGACCAATGAACGAACTTGTCTTCACCGTTTTTGAAGTTACGTAAGAATGGCTTCCAAAGATTAATTTCTTTAAATGCCTGAATCGAGGTCCAAACGTCGGAATCTGCGCTTGTTAGTCGCTCCGGGCGGTTTGAAAGCAGCCCCACATTGCTTCTATCTTTTAAGTAATCAGAGATGAAGTCGCAATATCCCTTGCGTATGGCGAGTTGATCGGAGTCCACAATGGTTAAGATGTCAAAAGAAAACTTCTCCAGTGCAAATTCCATTGCTGCCAATGCAAAGTCATGCAGGTAGCCATATCGTACAGGAAAAGCTACAGGGCATACTACCGCAGAAAAATCCTCGAAAGGAAAAACAGCGTCGTCCAGCTTAAACCCGGATCCGCCATTAAAGATCAAGATCGTGGAATCGGGATCCTGAAAGTGCAGGTTCCGCACCAGGTCAATCAGACAGTTAAGCTGTTCATGTGCCAGACAGAGGTATACATTTCTAATGGATTTGACATTTAAGTCAAAATGTCCTGATTGGTCCTCTGTATTGGGTTGTAAACTTTCCGCTTCAACATCAACGCGATAAAATGAAAGATCAGCACGCAGAAGTTGTTCAATCTTAGCCACGGGATAAGGTTGCCACCAATCGCCAGTAGTGTTCTTCGGACTTATGTTCTGATCATGAATCATGTGTACAGACATCTGATAATTGGGCAATACAGCAACCTGATTTACACAGGTTCGCCAAACGAAGAGGCCATCCATCCCTACATTAATGTGTTCAAACTTATTCGCTTCCCAATGTGAACGGAGGTAACATAACGAACTTCCTAGCAGCCATTTTCGTTGATCGTCGGGATAGGTATATTGATAAGCCTGGCCATCTTTCAGGTCATAGTATAGGAGCTTATTGATGCCGCAAACTTTTGCGTTATTGTTTTTTAACGCTTCTACCTGATATGTTAGTCGGTTGGGCGAATACCAATCATCATCATCCCAATTGGCAATGAAGGTTCCTGAAGCCCCCTTACAGGCGAGGTTTAATTTTTCGCCGAGCGTAATTCTTTGTTCTAATCTGACATATTTAATTTCAGGAACATCAGGGATCAGGTTTACGATACAGTCGCTGCCATCATCGACAATAATCAATTCTTTATTCGAATAGTCCTGCCGCTGGAAGTATTGGATTGCCTGGGGGATGAAGCTTCTCCTGTTGTAGGTAGGCATTACACAAGATACCAATGGATTCTCAACCATTCCCTCCAATTGAATAGATACCAAGTAGTAGCTGAATTATTTTCCGAAATAGGTTTCCCGAAGCCACAGAGCTTCGCTGAGGGTTGTCACATTCACATCCTCTTTATCAATTTCCTTGAGTCTACAGCGGATTGCCGAAATAAAGCTTAAGTGTTGACAGACGGCTGTTCTGAGCCACTGTATCATCGACAGGCTTTATAGCATAAATCTCGAAACTTTAAGGAGCCGTAACAATACCTAGTATTAGGTATTGTTACATTCTTGGTGTTGCTCTCAGGATATAAACAAGCTTTTTCGGCTACAAACAGCATAGATTCGGCTACTTATTCATTACAAATGTTGATCAACTTTGTTGTCATGAAATCGTAGTTGATGTGTATCAACTAAAATCTAACATCATAGTAAATCAGGATTATGGAACAAAAAACAAAAATTGCACTAATAACTGGCGGGAGTCGCGGATTAGGCAAGAGCATGGCACTTGCAATCGCAAAGAAGGGCCTGGATGTAGTGATCACTTATAATGCTAATCAGGAGGCAGCCCAGGGCGTAGTTAGCCAGATTCAGGCCTTAGGTCAGAATGCCGTAGCGTTTCAGCTGGATACGAGTAATACCAGCAACTTCGATGATTTTGTGCGTCGTCTCACCAGTCACCTGGAGGAAAAGTATGGAAGCAAGAACCTGGACTTTCTAATCAACAACGCCGGTACCGCGCTGTATTCACCGGTGACAGAAACCACAGAAGCGCAGATGGAATCAATATTTAATATCCACTATAAAGGGGTGTTTTTCTTAACGCAAAAGATGCTACCCCATTTGAACGATGGGGGCGGAATTGTAAATATCTCTTCCGGACTCACACGCATAGCCATGCCAGGTTCGTCTGTTTATGGCTCCTTGAAGGCAGCGGTTGAGACACTCACTCGTTATTTAGCTAAGGAACTCGGACCAAGGAAAATCAGGGCAAATGTTATTGCACCAGGCGCAATTGAGACAGATTTTGGAGGGGGGCATGTGCGCGATAACAAGGAAATCAATGAACAGGTTGCCGCAGCAACTGCATTAGGCCGGGTCGGACTTCCTGAAGATATTGGTGGTGTTGTCGCGTTTTTGTGTAGCGATGAGGCATTCTGGGTGAATGCACAGCGAATTGAAGTTTCCGGCGGACAGGCTATTTAAGCAATATCTATCTTTACAATATGAAACCGCTACGGATTAAAACCATTACCGAATTCCACAACTTGTATCAGCTACCTAAGCCTGAGCACCCGCTCATCAGCATTGTGGACTATGCTGTGCTGGCTCAAACCAAAAATGCTAATGGTATTACTACAACCGTAGCGGACTATTACTCTGTTTCTGTAAAGCGTGGACTGAGTCAGAAAATGCGTTATGGCCAACAGGAATATGATTTTGACGAGGGTATTATGTATTTTCTTGGACCGGGACAGGTGCTCCATACGACGCCGGCCGCTCCTGCCGGCACAAGTCCAAGCGGATGGATCTTGTTGGTCCACCCCGACTTTCTCTGGAACTCTCCCCTGGCCGCTTCCATCAAACGTTATGAGTACTTCGACTATGCTGTTAACGAAGCCCTTTTTCTTTCGGAAAAGGAAGAAGCGATACTGAACAATATCATTGAGAATATCAAACTTGAGTATCACACTAATATAGATCGGTTTAGCCAGAGCATCATCATATCTCAGCTTGAAACGCTACTAAGCTATGCGGAAAGGTTTTACCAGCGCCAGTTTATCACCCGGAAGATCAGTAATCACAGAATTCTGGACCGCTTGGACCACCTGCTATCTGGCTATTTTGCGGATGAAACACGTTTAACCAAGCATGGACTACCTACGGTACATGACATTGCCGCTGAACTAAATGTCTCTCCAAATTACTTGAGCGGCATGCTGAAGGTTTTAACCGGTCAGAGCACGCAGCAGCATATTCATGATAAGCTGATTGAAAAGGCTAAAGAAAAACTAACAACTACGGATATGACGGTTAGTGAGATCGCCTATAGCCTCGGCTTTGAACATCCACAGTCGTTCAGCAAGCTCTTTAAAGCCAAAACCCTGAGCTCTCCGATGGAGTTCAGGCAGTCATTTAACTAGAGGTACATCTTAAAAGATTTGCTTACAAGAATCTGTATTGATAACTTCAGGTAAGTAAAATTGCTTAGCACATCTTGATCATAAATGATAATACAATGAAGGCAAATGTTGATCATTCAAGAGTTTATAAGATGCCGGTAGTTAGCGTATATCCGCATTACATCCGTAAAGCGGAAAAGAAGGGACGAACGAAGGCAGAGGTAGATGAAGTCATCTTTTGGCTAACTGGTTACGACGAATCTACTTTTGAGAGGCATCTGAAGGACCAAACTGATTTTCAGACCTTCTTTGCGCAAGCTCCTCTGATTAATCCCAATGTACACAAAATTACGGGGGTGATCTGCGGATACCGTGTAGAAGAAATTGAGGATGATGTAATGCGGAAAGTCCGGTACCTCGACAAGTTAATTGATGAACTAGCCAAAGGTAAGTCGATGGAGAAGATCCTGAGAAAGTGAAAGGAAAGAAGTGCGCTTTTTTCCTTTTAAGCGAATTTATCTCGTAGGTAGCGGAGGTAAGAACGCCGGATGTGCCATGCTCTTTTTAAGCTTTCAGGTGAAAGGTTGTAGCGCCCTAGTGCGGTCGTGGTGCGTCTATAATTGCTCCAGGTCTCTGCGCCTTTGTGAATGAGTGAGGCAAATGGATCCCAGGGTTTAGGTGATCCAACAAAGTGTAGAACCATAAGATCTGCAACAGTTGGCTTGGCTTTGTTCGCCGGCCATTCACAATTAAAAGCTGCTGGGAGTCTGGCAAATTCTCCTTTGCAAATGATATTTAATATAGATTGATCATGTGATGGTAGATCCATGGGATATTTTCTCGCAATCTCCAGGCATTGTTCTTTCATCTTCCTTTCTCTCCATACCCGAAGATTTAACAACATCACACCGTCATTAAAATACTCCAGGTCAGGTGAAATATGGAGCTGCTCGATATAGAACTTATGGCCGAGGGTAAATCGAAATTCGCAGCCACCAACCGCGGCAATGCAGAACTCTTGTAAATTGAAGTTTTCAAGTATTAGTACGTCAGTTTCTACGACAAGATCGGAGTCTAGATAAAGTACTTCATCAGCATCAATGTAGTCTGCGAGCAATAGTCGCCCGTAGCAAGTCCAGTCACCGTGCAATGAACAGAATTCTCCAAATGTTGCAATGGGACTGAAATCAAGTATATGATATTTACCTTCGAATCGTTCATATTGTAACAGATCTTTAATCTGCTTTTTATCGGTATCGCTATGTTCCGCACACAGGAACCATAAGGTTAGTCGCGACGCATCGCTGCAATTCTGAATTAATGAAGAAACCGTCACTTGCAGTCCAGTAAGGCCGATTGGATTATTACAAAACGCGATATTCATGTAGAGCTTATAATGATGCAGATCTTCAGTTTTGAACGAAGATGGTTTTCCATCAGTCAACATTAATTTTCGCGTTTGTATTTTTTGCCGTTGCGCCTATGTGGTGCATGCTAGCCCTTGCCGCCTTGGGACGTTCATAGATCACATATGGGCCGTATCCTTTTGATCCGCGAAGAAACCACATCAGAACTTCATTTGCTCTTCCATATTCTTTTTCAGAAACAGTATGTTGACTTTTGCTAAGTTGAATTGTGGCACAATAACGCAATCCTGATGCCTTCAGTTGTTGTGGCAATTCCCCAGATAACTTATCTTTTGGAAATATGGCATAATCCATCCTTGACATCAATTTAAGAAATTGATCCTCAGGTTTAAAGTCGTTATTTCTGATCCAATTTCCAGCAGCATCATAGCTGAACTGAATATAGGGGGTGTACAAGCTCCAGCCGAGTGCTCGGCCGGTATAGTAAAATTCATAGGTGAAGCCGAGGAAGACATTGTAGTTGCCCGGCCCTATTGCTGCGTTGGCTGCCATGTTAATGAGCTTGCGGTCCTTTCCCTGGCGTTCACCGGAGGCTATAGCAGCCCTCAGCAGGATAGATATGGCAAATGAAGAAAATACAACAAGTAATAAAACCGAAGTGCTTATCCTTTGGAATCGTGACTTTACAGCTTTTAATCTCAAATCTTGAAAGTAGCTCGCAGATAATGCGAGCAAGTATGGTAAAAGGTACAATACCCGAAATTCATAAACCAAAGTCATGAAGATTATTGCCAGCGTGAAAAGACTTGCAAGCAAAAGGTCCCAGCTCCGTTTAAACAGTATTGACCATAAGGCGAGTGCCGGGATGCCTAAACTGAGCGTTTTGCCGAGCGCTTTCAGGAGTTTCCCCCATTGATGCATATTGAATATAATGGTAAATGGATTTCCGGATCCATTAACAGAAGAAACATTCAACGCCAGCATATCTTTCATGTCGTTCAGAATGGTTCCGAGCTGACTCCGAATTGGAAGCAGGAGTATGATGGTCATGAATATTCCTGCTATAACAAAATATGAGATCAGGGTTAGCTGTCGCCTTAAGGTTAGAGGATAATTCGCTGTTGATTTCAATGACGTAAACAGCTCAATAATAATTAGGGGGAACAACAACATGGCCGAAGGCCAGATAAAGGCAGCTAATGCAGTCAACATCCCGGCAAATGCGATGGTAGCGGACTTACACGCAGGAGACTTTGTCCTTGAACTCGCAAGTGACCAGCATGCAGCCATGCAACAAGCGATCACCCAACTATCAGATCTGGCCATTCGCTGGGAAAGGGTGAAAAGTGGGTCGAGCAAAAATGCGAGGGCTAAACCTCCGGACACGAGTGCAGGTGTATTTCTCTTTAATAGCCAACCGAGCGTCATTGTTGAGGCAACAACACCACCAAAAAGTGCAATTATCCTTGTACCCAAACCATCTGGTCCACCCAACTGGTAGCCAAGTTCGGCAAGCACTGGTCCGATGTACGACCAAAGCAAAAGTGGTTTGTCGGCCGCCACCCACCATGTCACCGACCAAGGGCTGGAAGGATCTAAAGCCAGGCGTCCATAATCCGTTATTTGTGCCTCATCCTGCATCAGACTCGGAACAACATCAATGGTGGTCGCCTGGATCAGGAACATCGTTAAAGCAATGGCGATCCAGATTAACCAAAAGCCTCGATATAAATTGGAAATCATAACTCAATCTGCAGTGGCCGAACTGCGCAGGCATCCCTAAGTGCCTGTTGGTAGATGTTAGCAAAGGTTGTAGTAATGTAGGTTAACTCATTGATGGTCAAAGGAACATACAGTGGGATGATGATGGAGTTGTCCTGGATATCTTCTGATATGTTCAGACTCAGGTCCTTGTACTCCTGTCTGTAAGCAATTTCGCGATGAATGGTCATGACACCTCTCCTCGTAGAAATCCCTGCATTAAGTAGTGCCTGCATCAACTGATTTCTATCCACACCGCTGTCTTTATCCAGGTAGATACTGTATGACTGATAATTGCTTTGACATCCATCCTCTTCGACAGGTAAATGCAAATGTGGAAGATCTTTGAAAGCATCGTTATAGAACGTGCCTATCTTGCGCCTTTCCGCTACAATCCAGTCTAGTTTTTCAAGCTGTTTGATGCCGATAGCAGCTTGAATGTCGGTCATTCTATAGTTGTAGCCAAGCTCCAAATGGTCCTCGAACACAATACGCCTGGCTTCGTGTCTAACACGGTCATTGATGGACATTCCATGTTGACGCAATTGCTTGAGGCGCTCGCAGAATTCGGTATTGTTGGTTGTAATCATTCCCCCGTCCCCTGTCGAAATGACTTTCCGCGGGTGAAATGAGAAACATACAAGTGATGAATGCTGACCAATTTTATTACCCCTGTAGGATGATCCGGCAGCACATGCAGCATCCTCAATCAAGCTTAGATTATACTTTGTTGCAAGCTCCTGAAAGGCCTCAATTTTTGCTGGGAAGCCTAGCTGATGCACGATTAAAATTGCTTTTGTTTGGGTTGTGATGTGCCGTTCTACATCGAGCGGATTCAAATTGCAGGTTTCTCTTTCCACCTCAGCAAACACCGGTATTGCACCGACGTATTTAATTGCATTTGCAGTTGCGATATAGGTTAATGATGGACAGATCACCTCGTCACCTGGACCTATGCCAGACACGATCATGGACAAGTGTAAAGCAGTAGTGCAGTTTGATACGGCTACGGCATGTTTTGCCCCTGTATAAGCTTCGAACTTTTCTTCGAACTCCTGAACCTTTGGTCCTTGTGTAATCCAGCCTGTTAGAATTGTGTCATAGGCTGCTTGCGCATCTTCCGCGGTCAGGTATGGTTTTGCTAAAGCTATCATGTATACTACTTAATCCAGTTGATATCCTCTATTTCATTTATCAAATCATGCGAGCCAAGCCGCTCTGTATAATAGGCGATTGTTTCTTCTAATCCACTTTCAAATGAATACGAGGGCTTGAATGCTGTCAGCGCTACGAACTTAGCTGGCTTCACCCATAGTCGGGGAACGTCAGCCGGCCGATCTGCAAGGAACTGAATCCGGAGTTCGTCTTTGCCCATTAAGGCTAAGATCTGTTCGAGTAATGCCTTCATGGTAATTTCTACTCCCCTTCCAATATTATAGGTTTGACCTGTAAGGCTTGTTTTTCCGGGAGCCTTCAGGCTTTCCAGCAATTGGAGCAATGCCAGTGCGGTGTCTTTGACAAAGAAGAAGTCTCGGGTGATTTCTCCATTTCCAAATAATACCGGAGATTCATCGTATAATACTTTAACGATGCTCCTGGGGATGATTTCGCCAGCGTCGCCTTCATAATGTGCCCGCGGACCATAGTTATTAAAAATCCGCAGAACGGTTGAAGGTAGCCCATAGCATTCATAAAAGGCATTTGTATAATGTTCTCCCGCAAGTTTGCTTGCTCCATATACGGTGAGTGGGTTTGTCAACGCATTTTCCGTAATCGGAAAACTGGTGGTCCTCCCATATACTTCTGAGGTGGATACGTAAAAGAAGTGCTGAACCCCGGCCCGGCATGCAGATTCAAGAATTTTCAATGAACCTTCGGCGTTTACGCGGTGGTTCTCGAAAGGACTATGAATGGAGTTTCTTACCCCCAAACAAGCCAGGTGAAAGATAAAATCCACACCAGTTGCAGCCCGCGTACAATCTTCTGTAGACAAGATATCTCCTTTAATAAACTTGAAGGTTGGGAATCTGCGGGCTTCAGCAAGATTTGCTAAGGTGCCATTTGATAGATTATCAAGTACCGTTACCTGATATCCGGCATGAAGTAAGGCGTCTGTGAGATGGGATCCGATGAAGCCTGCGCCACCGGTAACCAGGATCCGTTTCCCGTGATCTGAATTTTGCATGATTGTCAATTTGGCCATCTGGCTCAGAAAAGTGGTTGCTTGATCGTTGTTTTAAGTGGCACCGCAGGGTTACCCGCGATTGTTGTGTGTGATTCTACATCTCGAAGAACATTGCTGCCCAGTCCGATCAGTGATGAGTTACCTATGGTGATGCCGTTGATAATGTTTGAGCCACTTCCGATGTAGCAGTTTCTTCCAAGCTTGGTTCCTCCTGCGATGACGACGTTGCTGCCCACGAGTGTATAATCATGGATACTCACGTCGTGATGGATGACAGTATTTGGAAGTACACAAATATGGTTTCCAAGTTCAGCATTGCTGGTAATTACGACACCCGCCATGATGAGGCAATTGTACCCGAGCTGAACATTGCTTCCAATTGTCGCGCTTGGGTGAATAACACTAGCAAAACGGTGGGCACCTAAACTCAATGAGTTTATGGCTGTTTCCCTGTTCTTAAATGTTGTAGGGCTGCCTGGTACAGCAAGGACATGAGCCTCTTTGTATCGACTAATTACCAACCTGTCGAAAATTTCATACCGCGATGATTGTTTAGCTGTGTCGTCATCAACAAATCCAATAAAGTCGTATTGATCGCCATTTATACAGTCCAATGCTTCTATTCCATTACCATTAAAAGGAAATATAATTAACTTCTGCCTTTTCATTTAGCCTGTAGTGTGTTGAAATAGCTTTGTTTTATTTAATTAGTATCTTCGATAAAACCTGCCGACGAACGAGGCCATCCGGATACAAGTTTGTTGTATTTTGATAGTGGAGTCCAGATATATGGAGATTGGTGATGAAGCGTTTTCCCAAAAGTTTTTGTCACAAGATGTTGGTACATGGCCCCTGATGGCACTGAGAAGGTAGTTTTTCTTCCATGGTTTTACAGACCCTGCAGCATGTGCCATCGTCCAGCCCCCACCTGCGAAGTCCATACCCTCAGGTCCCATTTCACTAATCTCTACTTCTGTGCACATCGCTGCAATGTTAAGCGCGTCCTGGTCTCCAACATGAAAAAGATGGGATCGATCGTTCATAGATAACTTTTCCGGATCCAATCCGAAGGTGTTAATGCCGCAATTAAGGATCTCAATCCAGGTAGTAAGGAATGAAACATTTGCTCTGCTGACGCCACAAAATCCAGCGTTGAGATACGATGTGAGCGACCGCGTTATTTTCTTATTACATGCGCGGATTACAGATTGCCAGCCTAGTCTTAAGGGATGTGTCGGGGGCATGTCATTAGAAACCACTTCATGTACCAGTGCCACACCGTGTGACATCCATTCATTATAGAACGACCACCTACACTTCACTACGATGTCCGGATCAAAGTAAGCCACCGCATCAACCTGCTTCAGCTCATCCAGCAACTTAAGCATAAAATGAGGTTTATAGTTTGTCAGGTGCATCTTCGTGTCTACTAGTACAAAGTGCAGCCTTAAGTCTTTAGACCGAAAGGGTTTTTGCCTGCAAACAGCCAGGTGCCTGATTTGTGTCCGCTCCATTTGTCCATGAGGGTAGTGCACCCCGGTAGCCTGCATAGAGGTCGCCGGTAAAACCGTTACGATATAAGGAGTTGGTTAAGGCTGCTAAACCCAGATGATAGTGTCCTTCGAATAAGGTACATATGATTGAATTCATAGATCTTTGATCTTGACTGCGGTAATGTTATTGTTGTACTTAGGCCTGACTACTGTTAATGCTAAGGACCAGTATGCCTCCTATAATTAAGGTGAACCCCACGAAAGTTCCGAATGTAAGACGGTCCTGAAACAGTAAATAGCCAATTAGTACAGTGAAAAGGAAATTAATTCCAGTTGCGACGGGAATAACGAATGAAAAGTGATTTACAGAGAGTGCTTTGAACATTGCGAGTGCAGAGAAGACGATCAAAAACGCTGCGATTATAAACCGATTATTCATGAGCAGGCTTAGCCAGTCTTGCCAGTTCGTTAACCTGGTGTGTTTAAGCTGGAGTTTAACAATAGCAGCACCTGAGACGTTAAACAGTGCATAAAGAAAAATGTAAAAGAAGGTTTGTTGCATCTTACCTGACCTGAATTTCTACCGGTGGCATCGTGAATGAGAAAGTGTTTAGTTCTTCAACTTCGTCAATGACATATACCGGTCTTTTTCTACTTGCATCAAGCGTTCTCCAAAGGTATTCGGCTATGATGCCAAGAGAGATGTTTGTAATCCCGAACCCGATCATTAAGATGGAAATGAGTGCGGGCCAGCCACTAGCCAAGTCGTCAAAAACAATCTTTCTGAAGATGATGTAAATTGTCCATATTGTGCCGAAGAAAAAGAAAAGAATCCCGACAAGGGATACTAATCTGATTGGTGCAAATGAAAATGCGACAAAGGAATCGATCAGCAGTTTAATTTTCTTAGCCAGCGTCCATTTAGATTTTCCAAAAGCTCTGGCTTGTTTATTATACCTAACCGTAACTTGCTTAAAGCCTAGGCTCAGCACTTGAATAAACAAGGATGAATTATGTTCTATGTTCGCATTTAAACAAGCTTGCACCTTCTTGCTGAACATGAGTATGTCGAAGCCATGTCTGGGAAATTCCCTGACGGCATATTTTTGCATCAAAAAGGCATAGCTCCGGGAGAAGAGCCTTTCTGTCTTCGTGTTTTCGGTAGCATGGCGTTGTGCCCAGCAGATCTCAGCACCAGTAGCTGAGATCTGTAATAACATTGCATCAAGCAGTTCCAAAGGATCCTGTAAATCTGCGTACATGAAGGTTATGTATGCTCCTTGTGCTTGTTGGATGCCCGCCCGTAAAGCTGCGTGGGAACCGAAGTTCTTGGAGAAAGTAATGATTTTGCCGGTATATGCACAATGATTCCCATCCTTCAGCCGCGCAGCCGTGAGGTCGGTCGAACCATCGTTGACAAAGATTACCTCTGCTTTAAGATGACGACGTTGATGAAAAAAGCTGTTTAAGCGATTAATCAGGTTTTCCACATTCTCCTGTTCATTCAGCACAGGAATTATGACAGATAACTTCATAAATCTGGATTTTAATAATGACTTATTTGCCGAGTTCTATATTGGATCAATAGGCGTTCAGAACCTTTATAACGTAGTTCACCTGGTCATCGCTGAGTTCCGCATACATTGGCAGTGAAAGGCAATGTGCCGCCAGAAACTCTGCATTTGGACAATCACCTTGATTATAGTTCAGCTGTTTGTAGGCTTTCTGGAGATGGCACGGTATGGGATAATGTAAACCGGCATTTATCTGATTTTCGAGTAGATACGTATTCAGTGCTTCCCTGTCCTCTGTTAAAACCACGAAAAGATGATAAACAGAGTCGGCCCATGAAGGTTGTACCTGCATAGTTATTTTGCCGTTTGATATCTCCCGCTGATACCGGGTGGCTATGATTTTCCTTCTTTTGTTCCAACCATGAAGATACTTTAGCTTCACTGTTAAAGAAGCAGCTTCCAACCCGCCCATGCGCATGTTATAGCCGATTTCATCATGGAAATAGCGTTCCTTTGAGCCATGATTACGAAGGCTTAACAGCTGATTATAAGCTGCTTCGTTGTTGGTTGTTATGCCGCCGGCTTCTCCACATGCGCCCAGGTTCTTGCCTGGATAAAAACT
The DNA here is from genome assembly GCA_038918115.1 of Pedobacter sp. GTDB lineage: Bacteria > Bacteroidota > Bacteroidia > Sphingobacteriales > Sphingobacteriaceae > Pedobacter. The sequence continues at coordinate 246,037 of JBCLAL010000002.1, read as the reverse complement.
GAAGCATGCAATCTCTCCAAAACTACCCACTGGTCGGCTGGCGAATCGCGCACCTTGTGCTTGTGCTGCATCTTCTATAAAATATAGCTTGTGCTTACTACAAAGTGCCTGAATCTTCGAAACATTGCAGGGCTGTCCATAGAGATGCACACCAATGATGGCTTTTGTTTTTGTACTTAGCCTCTGTTCAACCGCGTCAACATCTATTTGCCAGGTGTCTGCGGTACAATCCACAAACACAGGAGTTGCACCGCTGTATGATACGCCCCATGCACTGGCAATAAAGGTATTAGCCGGTACAATGACTTCATCTCCGGGGCCAATCCCCAAGGCATGTATTGCAAGATGGAGGGCTGAAGTGCCGTTATTTACCCCGACAGCATACTTGGTGCCGCAAAAGTCAGCAAACTGTGCTTCAAACTCGTCTACAAATCTCCCGCCCGAAAATGCATTACTATCATATACTTTTTCAAATGCCTTGAAAACTTCTTCCTTAATTTGCTGATGCTGCATTTTTAAATCGAGACAGGAGATCTGCTCCCGTAATGCTAGTGTTTCCATGTCAGGCAGGTATTTGATTAACCGATCTGATGAGCTTAGCAGGGTTTCCTGCATAAATCGTATTCTCCGGAACATTTTTTATCACTACCGAACCCGCGCCAATGATTGCATTTTTTCCGATTTGTACACCACAGAGGATGGTGACGCTTGATCCGATAGAAGCACCGTCGGCGATGATAGTCTCGATGCATTGCCAATGGTCTTCTGTCTGGAGATTCCCTGTACTATCCGTTGCACGGGGATACAGGTCATTGATGAAGGTTACATTGTGCCCCACGAATACATTATTTCCGATATGCACCCCCTCACAGATGAATGTATGGCTGGAAATTTTGCAGTTGTTACCAATTTCTGCTCCTTTCTGTATCTCTACGAAGCAACCGATCTTTGTTCCCGGGCCGATCTTACAGCTATATAGGTTTACAAAATTGAAGATTTGAACATCTTCCCCCAGGTCTACATCGATGATGGACTGTTTTTCGTTAATTATAGTTTCATTTTTCATTTATTCGTACAAGCTATGGGTATGTTCAAGTTCTTTCGGTGTTGGAGCTGAGCTCACCAGGACCTCACGTCCATTTTGCTTTATGGACTTGTTTGAGGCTTCCAGTATTTTTACAACCTCCAGGCCTAAACTGCTGGATGACTTTGGTTGACTGCCTTTAGCAATGCAGGTAATAAAATCATTAGCCATCTCTAATAAGGCTTCATTAGTATTAAGTTTCGGAACGTTGATATCGCCAATGCGGTAGTCTACAAGAAACTTGTTTTTTTCTTTATCGTTGGAGTGCTTGTAGCCAGAATCATATATTTTGACTTTTTCGGTGGGCTCCAGATCGTTGTAGAGAATCATTTTCTGGTCGCCGCCGATTAGCATTGTTCGTAATTTTACCGGACTTGTCCAGGAGCAGTTGAAATGAGCAATAAATCCTGACTTGTAATTAACCGTCAAATAGGCAATGTTTTCAAGCTCATTATTGGTGTGGGTAATTCCGGTAGCATTTACACTGTAGGGTTCCTCATCGATTAAATAGTTAAGGATGGAAATGTCATGAGGTGCGAGGTCCCAAAGTACGTTTATGTCTGACTGGAACAAACCCAAATTAATGCGTGTAGAATCCAGGTACTTTATATTCCCCAGTTCTCCCTTTGTTATCAGCTGCTTCATCTTTGACACTGCACCCGTATAAAGGAAGGTGTGGTCGACCATAAGCAACACATTCATTTCCTTGGCAAGCTGAATTAGAGTCTCTGCCTCACTGATCGAAGATGTCATCGGCTTTTCTAGCAAAACATGTTTTCCACTAAGAATCGCCTTTCTCGCTAGTTCAAAATGCGTTGATACTGGCGTGGCAATAACAACTGCATCAATGTCCCTTGTGTTTATGAGATCTTCTGCGAGTCTATGTCCTCTAATGCTGGAATACATTCTGCCGAGTAGCATTAATCTGTCGGGTCTTGGGTCTGCTACTGCAGCGACTCTGCATCCGGCTGCAAGATTAAAATTCCGCACCAGGTTTGGGCCCCAGTATCCGAAGCCAATTATACCTACCTTAATCATAATATTTTGAATGTGAAAGATGTAGTTGTTGGAGGTCTTAAACGATAAACCTGATTTGAGCCATTTGGCGGAAGTAAATACGATTGATTCGCGAACCAATCGACTGGAGGGACTAAGGTTTTGCTGCAGCAGTTCGCTGCCTGGATCAGGCGGAAATATGGGGTAGTTTAGTGCTTAAACACTTTGTACAAGGCTTCGCCCATTGTCAGTCCCATTCTGACGGTTTGTGTAGTGTGAGATAGAAATGCTGTATGAATCCTTCAGCAACAGTGAATTTACCGCTACAATCCGTATTAAAAGAATGTTTTTGGCTTTTGTGAAACGATGTGCCATACAATGTGCAAACCATATCTATTTCTGTGCATGAGGCCCTAAACTATATTTAAGATGAGGAGGTGCTGCTAATAGAAATTTACAGGCATTAACAAACAAGCAGATATCTTTAGGGATATCTGCTTGTTTGTTAATCTAATTAACCGCATTTAGAAGAGCCACAGTCCTTACAGGTAAGGCAGCCCTCCTGATAATGGAGGTTAGTAGAGTTACAATTTTGACATTGTTGTTTTTTAGCTTCAGTGCCGTCTGGAACATAACGTTTAAGGGCTCGCGCTACACCATTTTTCCAGGTATTTATCGCTTCGTCAAGTTGTAGGCTGTTGATCAAATCTACTACTTTCTCGATCGCCATTCCATGCCTAAGCGTGCTGGAGATAAGTTTTGCATAGTTCCAATATTCAGGATTAAACTTGTAGGATAAGCCCTCGATTGTTGTCTTATGACCTCTTTTGTTTTTGTATTGGAAATCATATCTGGAATTACCATCCGCATCCCTGTTTTTTATAATCAATCCATCATTTACCCAGCGGGGAATTAAAATTCCGTCCTCATCGTCGGCAAATCCGGTAAAGATCTCATAAGGTTTACCATCGATAAGGCCAATGAACGCGATCCACTTATCTCTGCTGTTTTGGAAACGAACAACATCAGCTTCTAACACGGTAGGTCTTGTGGTTGGAAAAATCATAGCTTGACTTTCCGCAGTAGGATCTGCTTTTTTCTCGGTATTTGAAATTAATACGCCTGACCGGGAACCGTCGCGATATACAGTTACACCTTTACACCCTGATTTCCAAGCTTCCATGTAAAGCGATGCAACAACTTCCTCAGTAACATCTGCAGGCATATTTATGGTTACACTAATGGAATGGTCTATCCATTTTTGTATGTCTCCCTGCATTCTTACTTTTTTCAAGTAGTCTACATCGTTTGATGTCGCTTTGTAATAAGGCGATTGTGCTACCAGCTCATCCAGTTCTCTCTGTGTATAATTCTTGTTTAGGTCCTTTCCATTAACTTCCATCCATTGCTTGAACCGGTGGTGAAATACAACGTACTCTTCCCAGGAATCTCCCACCTCATCAATAAAGTCTACACGTACATCCTTGTCGTTCGGATTAACCTTGCGACGACGCTTGTAAACTGGCATAAACACAGGTTCAATACCTGAGCTTGTTTGTGACATCAAGCTGGTTGTTCCTGTTGGTGCTATGGTAAGTAGAGCAATATTCCTGCGTCCATGTTCAAGCATTTCATAGTACAGCTTGGCATCTGCTTCTTTAAGGCGGAGGATGAAAGGATTATTTTTTTCAAGCTCAGCATCAAAAATGCTGAATGGTCCTCTTTCTTTGGCAGTATAAACTGAGGAACGATATGCCTCCAGGGCTATAAACTTGTGTACTTCAATGGCGAATGAATTGCCTTCATCACTGCCATAACGCAAGCCCATAGCAGCAAGCAAATCACCTTCCGCAGTGATTCCTATACCCGTTCTTCTACCTTCGTTCGCTTTTGTTTTAATGTTAATCCATAAATTGCGTTCAGTACGTTTTAGCTCATCCTGCTCAGGATCTTCATCAATCTTTTGAAGTATAGCATCAATCTTTTCCAATTCCAGATCGATTATATCGTCCATTATGCGTTGAGCCGCATGAATGTGCTGTTTAAATAGTGTCCAGTTGAAGCTTGGCTTTTTAGTGAAAGGTGCATCAACATAGGAAAAGAGGTTTATGGCTAACAATCTGCATGAGTCATACGGACACAGGGGAATTTCACCGCATGGGTTCGTAGATACGGTTCTATAACCAAGATCGGCGTAGCAATCTGGCACGGACTCTCTAATGATGGTGTCCCAAAACAAGATTCCAGGTTCTGCTGAACGCCAAGCGTTGTGAACTATTTTCTTCCAGAGCGCTCCAGGATCGATAACATTTGAATATAATGGTGTTGTCGCATTAACCGGATATTGTTGTTTATAAGACGCCCCGGATTCAATAGCTTTCATGAATTCATCGTCAATACGCACGGAAACATTTGCCCCTGTGACTTTGCCCTGTTCCAGTTTAGCGTCTATGAAACCCTCTGCATCGGGATGCTTTATCGCGACAGAAAGCATCAGCGCGCCCCTTCTTCCATCTTGTGCAACTTCACGGGTTGAATTGGAAAAACGTTCCATGAAGGGAACAATGCCTGTAGAGGTCAGCGCTGAATTCTTAACAGGAGAACCTTTTGGACGTATATGTGAAAGATCATGGCCAACTCCCCCTCTTCTTTTCATTAATTGAACCTGTTCCTGATCAATCTTCATAATGCCTCCGTAAGAATCTGAATCACCATCGTTTCCGATAACAAAGCAGTTTGATAAGGATGCGATTTGATAAGGATTTCCAATGCCCGTCATTGGACTTCCTTGCGGAATTATATATTTGAAGTTTCGAATTAATTCGAAAATTTCATCTTCAGACATTGGATTTGGATATCGTTGCTCAATCCCGGCAAGCTCACCTGCGATCCGATGATGCATATCATCTGGAGTTTTTTCAAAGATGTTTCCGTAAGAGTCTTTAAGTGCATATTTATTCACCCAAACTCTTGCTGCAAGATCATCTCCTTTGAAATATACCAGCGACGCTTGATAGGCTTCATCCGCCGTATAGGTTGCCGTCTTATTAGATTGATTTACTACTTCCATAACTCTAAAAACGATTTAAACAATGTGTTCAAATTTAGGGAATAGGAAAGATTATATTGTCATTTCAATACATAGTTTTCTAATGTATGTGTTAAACAGCTGGTTGCTAATTGTTTAATATTTTAAACAAGGCAAAATGTTTACAAAAAGTAAGCACACTAGTCTGAACGTTGGATGGCCTTTTTAGCAAGCGCTTTAAGTCGTGTTTCTAAAAAGTTGTAGCCGGTGACTAGCATACCGAAACCGTTTAAGTGCATCCACGATAAAAGCTTTACTTGTCGTGCAGAAGAGAGCTTCATAAGTTCTGTGAAAATAGTTAGTTTCTCGACATGATTGAATATTTTCCAACCTAAGCAATCGGCCTGGTTGCTTGCAATCTGTATTTTTCCGTTCAGCACAGGTCGCAAGTTCCAATTCCGTTCGAGAAAAACTGGTTCAATCACTTCTTCGAAAACTCTTCTCAGTCCGTGTATTTCATCAAGCTTTCTTTTTTGTCTGATTTTGGCGGGATCAGTCCATATTCTATAATAGCCAAGGGTCTTTGATAGATAGATGTTCCCGAATCCTGCTGCTGATATTGCAGCGGCTAGGTGATAATCTTCACCAAAATTCGGACGGCCATTCATGAAATCGACTTTCTCTAGTGCGTTCTTGCGAAACATCAGTATGTTGGCTGCCACACGGTATCCTGTTGATGCAGACCTCAATGCCTCAACGTCTGTCTGAAAACCTTGTTTTCTAAAAAGCCTCCGTTCGCGAAGATAACCTCCCTGCTCGTCGATCTCCTGCACTGCTGCATGTCCATACCCGGCATTTGGATTTTTAATCATTTCCTCTGAGAGCTCTTGGATGTACTCTGGGTGCAGGCAATCATCCGAATCCAGCCGAACAATAAGTTCTCCCTTCGCCATGCGAAAACAGCAATCAACATTCTTTGCGATGCCTAAGTTCATAGCATGCCTCACCACTTTTAAGCTCGAGACTTCTTTTGACAATTTATCGAGAATCGCTGGAGTGGAGTCGGTACTGCAATCATCGGAGACAATGATTTCTACTGGGGAAAGCGTCTGTGCTATGACGCTTCGTATAGTTGTTTCTATATAAGCTGCCTGATTGAAGGTGCAGATGCAAACGGAGACCGAATATTTGTTCATCGAAACTAAGCTCTAAGATCTTTGATAAAGAGTGCAGCGGTATTCTGCACCTGATAGTTTGAAGAAACATCCACTCGTTCATCAATGCATGCCCTGATACAATCATCATGTAAAATGTGTATACCCTTCCCATGTGTTACTGCCGGAATACCGCGAGCATTCCACTGTTCACCAACACATAGTACAGGCAGTTTATGTGCGAGCATTGCTGCCACAGTACCGCTTTTGCCAATCATAGCCACGGCACTCGTTGATACACCAATGTCTGCATTACTCAGGAGATGTGAGATCATTTCGGGTGTTTGCTGTCCTAGTATATGTACTGGTATTCCCGCTTTCTGAAATTGTGAAAGCCAGGTGTACTGATGTTCGCCACAGTTCCCAACAAGGCACATTTCGAAATTGACACAATACAGGTTCTTGAATGCTGAAAGCTGAGAAAGCAATTCAGTAAGCAAGGCTTGTGGATGAATTGTTCCAAATATAATCAATTTGATTGAGGCCGGTAAGCTGCCCAAGCTTTCATCGTTGTGCCGATACCGATCAGCTATTGAAGTTACCGGGATATTTGAGCATAAAGGAAGCAACCTTGCAGCACTACCAGCTCGGACAAGTTGTTGATGGTAGAGTTGGCATTGCGTATGAATCACCTCTGGATTTAGTTGTAAAATCATTTTTTTAATGATCTTTCTCTGAATCCAACCCCAAAAGATGTGTTTCTTGCTAGCATGTATGGGCATACCTACCCAAAGCTCGTGGAACATGATGTGCCACCGGAAATGAAAACCTAATTGTTTTAAGATCCGGTATAAAAAAACAGGTAACCCCTTTTTGTGGAAGCTAAAAGGAACAAACTGAAGACTGAGCCATTGTGGTTGAAATTCCCACAACCATTCACGTGCAATTTTAACACGCTCACTGAGCTTACAAGTAGATGAGAGCCTGATAAAGGCTATTTCTGCATCTATAAACCCTGATTTGTACTTTAGACCTGATTCTATATAGTAATCATTTAAAGACAGAATGCTTATGATATGACCGGATTTTTGCAGCTCCCGGGCAAGTGTAGCGGTATAATCACCTACTCCATCCCTACCCGATTCAAGACTTCCGCAGATAAAAGTGAGCTTCATCTTATATTATGCACTACATACTTGTCTTACAAACCGAGAAAATTCGGTGGAGAGCCGCTCCCGGTCAAATTTATTCTCGATAATCATTTTTGTACATATGCCATCTATATTTAGGCCGTATCTTCTCTGGTAGGCTGAGATCTTTCTGTGCAAGGCTCCAGGCTTACTTAAATCAGTTAGCCCAGGGTATTCAGTACCAAGCACGTATTTGGCCGAAGTATGAGGGTGGCATATAATCGGCAGACCATGCAGGCCTGCTTCTATTAACACCGCACCTAACCCCTCGTTCAAGCTGGGAAGAACAAAAACATCAGCAGCGAGATAGGCGCTGGATAGTTCCGTCTGGGTAAAAGTATGCCAACGAACATTCACTTTAAGTTCCGCTGCCAGTTGTTTCAAGTAAGGTGTTTCGGCTTCCGCTTGTCCACATAAAAGCAATAGTACATCATCCCCATCCAATACTGAGACTTCTTGTAAGAGATAATCAATCCGTTTATGATAGGTGTTCCATGCAGCTACACAAATTACAACAAACTGTTGCTCCCCGATTTCCAGCGCTTTGCGAATGTGAGAACGTGTAGCATTTACCATCGGTTTTTGACAGATGTGTGGTATCAATCGGCAGTTACTTGGGTTTGCGCCTAAGTTAATTGCTTCATCAAGTGCTGATTGATGCAGAAATATCTGATAATCAAACTTTTTTGCCAAAACATATCCAACAGGGGCACCATCACAAAATATGATCTTGTAATTGAAACCAAAGAAATTCTTGTACTTAAGCAACATGGCTGCTAACGTTGATTCCTGCAGCCAAATAATATCTGGCCGATACCTGATCAACTTTAATAGAAATCCAATGCTAAAGGTTAATTGTTCTAACCGACAACCATCATTTATGAACCCAAAGGAACGAAGGAGTTTTGCAATTTTTCCATTTCTCGGTAGGTTCCATACAACTAAGCCGTTGTGAACCTTGGCGCCAGAAAACAGTTCTGGAAACACTCCTGCTTCAGATTTCATCTGTTCGTACCATGTGCTGGCAGAAATTTCGAAGCCTCGATAGATATTCCCGAGGCCGGCGCTTAGAAACGCGATCTTTATAGGGGTTTTACCGAATGCTCCGAAATTCGAGGATCCATCTATGGATGAGATTGGTGCTGAAATCATTAGTTCATGTTTGGATATTTTCTAGCAACGCACATGAGTGAAAGCGCGCTGGTCCTAGCCTTCGGATTTCTGCCAGATAATAAATTCCCTATTTGATATTTAAGCTCCGCTTTTCCAAGCGTTCCCGTTAACGCATCTGCACCGACCTCATGATTGTGCGGATAAACGTTAACTGAAAAGCCCAGCGGGCTTAGTAGGTTCTTAAACATCTCCTGGGTAACCCCATGACCTGGTTTGTGATGGATTTCAGTGGCAAGTGCCCAGTATTGTTGGTTGCTTGTTTTGTGGAACCCGTGACCGATCATTTTATAATAATATAGTCGCCCATTCCAGAGAAGTTTCGCAAGGCCTTTGTAGTTCCAGGCACTCTTCTGCGGATCATGATCGGTGACCAGTAATCCGCCAGGTTTCACGAGTCTTGCAGCTTCTTTTAATACGGCTTCCATATCTTCACAATGATGAAGCGCAGCATTCAGGGTAACGATATCTGCAAAACCAGATATAAAGGGCAGATTCGTCGCGTCGGCAAGCAGTGGCGTGTAGCCAAGATCAGCCGCAATTTCCAATGCCTTCGGGGCAACATCAATACCTATCAACACTTTTGGTTTACCTTTTAACGTAGCAAAGATATTTCCGGGACCACAGCCGATATCCACCACTACTTTATCTGTCCAATCACCTAATGCTGCTGTCCATCGCGACTTGAAGTTTTCATTCCGGTGGCAGTAGATTAAGTACTCTTCGGCCCAATCGAAGTTGCCAAAGTAGTAAGCGTTTGCCCTGATGGCTTCGGAAGGAGTCGGGATTTCACATTCCATGTAACGCCCAGCGTCGTTGAGCTCCACACCTGGTTTCAGATACGTACTAATCATTGTTCTCATAATCTTATTAGTTTGATGGTTAGAAACATGGTTTTTAGATCTTAACCTCTATTGAGGCCAGATGTGCACTAATGTCAAACTCCAAAGCTTCAAGTGACTCTGTTTCGACGCTGGCTACGAAATTTGCGGAATATTTTGCAATGATGTTTGTAATTGAAAAATGCTCGCGGGCATATTCCTTAGCATTGAAACTATACCTACTGGTATCGCTGGTGATGCCCTTGAAAATCGCACGTGCTAAGGAGGCAACATCATCTGATGTAGCAATGAGTCCTAGTTTGTGTTCATTGATAAGCTGATAGAGTGAAGAGTGTTTGATAGTTGTCACAACGGGAACACCACCAACCGCCAAAATATTGGTAAGTTTAGAAGGCATCACCAGATCTGTGGCGTTCGCTTTTTGAATGACAAGATGGAGATCTGCCATATTCAAAAAGCGGTTCAATTCGTTAAGGGGCTTTGTAGGCATGAAGATCACGTTATTGAGCGCAAGCTTTTGTTTAATCTCGAGCAATCTCTTTAAATAAGGGCCTGATCCACAGATGACGAACTTTATGTGGGCTTTATGCCGAAAAGACATTGCGGCATAAAGAATATTTTCCAAGCCTTGTTTTTCTCCAATAGCACCGGAATATAAAACTACTTTGTCGCTGACGCAGAAGTCAAACTCCTCTTTAAGTCCTTTTTTATTAGTAATGGGGAATATCACTTTATAATCAACCCAATTCGGAAAGAACTCAACCTCACGGCCACATTTCAAGTTTACTTTTTTCATCATTCCTGAAGAAACGCTACTTACAACATCTGCCTTTTTCAAAATGTATTTTTCAATCCCAAATAAGAATTTTATCAGCGGCCTTGACCTAATAATATTCAAATCCTTTGCAGCATCTATTTGTAGATCCTGAATATGATATAAGAACTTGCCGCCCCTAATTTTTTTATATAGAATGGCAAGCAGACCCGTCTCAAAAGAGGGTACAACTGATATCACGTAGTCATATTTCCTTTTAAAGAGTAGTGAAACAACCACAAAAAAAGAGGAGATAAAAAACGTGAAGCCATTCAACATTCGTGTGACACCAGTAGGTGTCTTAGGCACATACTGCGGACATCGGTAGATACTGATGTTCCTTTCGTAGTACGGTTTGTAATACTTTACCTCTTTTCTAAACCAATGAGCTTTTTTCGTGTAAGGTTCTTGGACCTCCCACTGTGGGTAGTACGGAAATGATGTGACCACAGTGCAGTCATATCCGTTTTCAGCTAACCAATCAATCATCTCCCCATTGTATTTCCCAATACCAATAGGTTCTGGATGGAAGTTTCCACCTATTAAGAGTACGCGAGGTTGCATAATTTTAGATGTTTATGTAAACGATTAAGAAATTGAAATACAGAGGCAGCGGGAGGTGGCTTTTACTGCTAGAATGTCGTTGGTAACGCTTTAGCGTCACCATGATCCTCTTGTGTTCCGTCATTGTAGCAATACATCAAAATACCAATAAGTTCGTAGGCAGCGATATTAAACAGGTCATGGTGATCTAATGAATGTGATTGTTCCCAGCCGTGGTCAAGTGCTACAAGGAGTAGGGCAATTCTGATGCAATTAATTAAACAAATAAAGAATAGACCCATGATCCACCATTTTAATTTATTCATAAGTGTTCCATTATTTGTGACAATGAAGGCAGTCCAAAAGCTCATGATACCAATGCCCAAACATGGAAGCCAAATGTCTACTTCGATATGGGTTCCAACTTTGATAATCTGCGTTCCTGAGATGTACGAAGGTGTACCAAGTAAGTGTGTAAAAAGGTTCGAACCATACATCAGGACATTTCGGGTCCACTGTATATAGTTAATATTCTGATCAAGAAACCTGCTGTAACTCTCGCCTTCCGGGGATATTAATCCATGATAAGCAATTGAAAAATAGTTCAATATTACTGTCAGTGATATTAGCTTCACCACGTAGCTGAAGCTGAAGTACTTTATCCAATTCATGTTGAGGTTGAAAAGACAATAGTCCTGCCCGTGGTTCTACAAAGACTGTTGTCGGATGATATTTACTCCGGTCTGCTATCTTTACGCCTATCATAAGCTTTCTTGAGACCGTAAGCTAGTCCTGCGGCGACTAATAGAGTGACGCCGCCGTCAAACGGCGCACCAACATGGCCCGATTTTGGTCCCTTCCGCTTTGGTGGAAAGCTGAAGGCATTTGCCATAACAGCAGAACATGTAAAAAAAGCGACTAATAAAACTTTGGCTGTAATCTGCATCATACATATAAATTAAGGGTTATAAAATGTAGGTCCTTGTGTTTTGCATAGTTGGGTCCGCTTGCTTAACCTTGACGTTCACGGATTTTGCAATAGATTTGTGTGTAGTAGGATGTGCGTAAAATGGCGTATGCGAAGCCGCGCGCACCATCACGAAAGCCGCGGTAAAGAATATAGGTGCCAATAAAGAAAAGTGGAATTAGGAACACACTTTTCATCAAACGATATTTTAATTTTTGTTTAAGCGTCCAGTGATTTGTAAAAGCTCTTTGTTGCACCGACTTTAGGAATCTTTCTGCTTCCCAGCTGGCATATTCATTATGCTTGATCACAAAATTTGATGTGCCCCTAAGGTCGCGATGATCTATTTTGTTTTTAATAACGCCCACGTCACCCATAATAACCGGATGTTCATGCACCTCCATGTCTAGATTGCTCCATTGCACTTCATCTATTTGCTCATACTCTCCTTTTGCAGGTTGAAAAAGTGCTAGTTTCTTTAGGGGATAGCCACCTTTTAGCTCTTTTCCAAGGAAGTAAACTGTATAGTTGAGCCAGTATCCATCTTTTTTGCTAATTGGAAGTGTAGATCGTAGTTCCTCCTTGAATCCTGGAGTTAAATACTCATCTGCATCGATAAACATGATCCATTTCGTACGTAATTGATGGTTTCTCAAAAACCAGTTTCTTTTTTTTGGAAATCTGCCGTTCCATACGAAATCGAGTAGCTGAGCGCCGTGTCTTTTAGCAATTTCCCTGGTGCGATCCGTACTCCCTGAATCTAAAACCACAACATGCCTAGCCAAGTCATGCCCGATAGCTGCCAAACAGTTGTCCAGATTTGCCTGCTCATTCCGCACCGGAATAGCGATGGTAAGGTCCAGCAGCTCAAGTTCAGATACTATTGGGGATCGAACATTTTGAAACGGGGTTTGATGTCTTTTTTCGAGAATTATTGTACTATTTATCATTGATAAGATCGGTAAATTTCCGCTGCTTAATTGCCTTACAGGGGTGGCCTGCACAAACAGTCCAGTCGGGCAAATCTTTTGTAACGACAGACCGTGCACCTACGATGCAGCCTTCTCCAATGGTAACGCCTGGATGAATAAAAGCTTCTGCTGCGATCCAAGCATGGTCACCAATATGGATAGGACTGGTGATTAATGGAAACCCATAGCTTGTAAAATCGTGAGTGCCTGTTACGAGATGTGCACCTTGTGAAACAACCGCCCTTTTGCCAATTTTTATGATGTCTTGCGTGTAAAGGATTACTCCTGTCGCTATGCCACATTCATCTGCCAACACAAGATTCCAAGGTGCCCAAATCTTCACACCTGGATATACATGCACTCCCCTGCCAACGCTTGCGCCAAACAACCTCAATATCATCCGCCGCCATCCGTGAAGGGGACGTGGTGAAGGATGAAAAAAAACTGCTGCGAATAGACCCCAGCACAATCTAGAAACTCTATTCTGCAATGGAAAGGATGCTCCTTTGTGTGTATCTTGATTGACCATACGTATTAGTTGTGTAATAAGACCTCTTGCAGTCTGTTGGTTGCTGCTTGCAGCGCAAAGTGTTTTTGGTAGCATCTTTTTGCCGCTGCACCCATTTGTTGCCTTTCATTGTTTGAGGTGTTAATCCAGGTTTGTAGCAAGCAGTAAGTCCCTTCTGCAGTGTCGTCAGCATTAAACCCGGCATGTTCACTGCAGACCTCCGTGAATATATTTACTTGGTTAGATATCAGAACGGGTTTACCACAAGCCAATGCTTCAACCACGGAGAGACCAAAATTCTCCTGGTGACTAGGTAAGATGAATGCTTCACAGCCGTAAAGTAAGCTCCACTTTGCATCGCCTTGCTGCATCCCGGTGATGAATACTTTCGAAGCCAATGTTGGTTTATCCTGTACATACTCTAACAACTTCTTTCCGTAGGCTGATTCCATGCCAGGACCCGCGATTACCAGCTTCGGTATTTCCTGGTATGGATTTGCAGCCACCTTGCTGCTCGAGGGATACACAGCTGATTGTAAGAGTCTGTGATATGCCTGCAGTAAGATATCTATACCCTTCTTTTGATCTATCCTACCTAGAAAAAGCAGATAGCTACCAAAGCTTATAGTTGAAAATATTCTATTAAAATTTATATTAAGTTCCTGCGTAAACGCAGGCGGGGTGCTAACACCCAAGCCGACAATAAGCTCCTGTCTTGGATGATAAGGTCTGAATGGCTGCCTCGCTAGAATGCGTTCCTGATTACAGGTGAAAAGCATACCTTCTGCTTCATTTACAAGACCGGATTCAATGATTTTCCAATATAACCAGTTTCGGATAGCCTTGTATTTTCTATTGGTAGATCTTTGAAAATATGGATCCAACATGCCGTGCGGCATAATGTAAATTCTCGGAGTGCTTATCAGTGTATTGTCTTTCCGGGAGATCTTTGCAAGCTTTAACATCACCCGCTTAACGGCAAAGCTTACATATAGCCAAAGTCCATGTAAAATGATTATATCATATTGCTGATAGTGTGCTCGGAGCCAGGGCATGAGCAGGCTGGAATAATGCCAAGGGCCTTTCGAAGGCCCTATAGCATGTACTTGAAACGGGACTGCATACTGCGTCTTTGTAGGATCATCCAGTGTGAGCACCTCGTTATACTCACCAGCGTTTGTCAATGCTGTTGCCATAGTGCGTACCGCTTCACTTACGCCACCCTTGCTTGGGTCCATTGAATCCACCACATGTAGGAATCGCATGATTTTTTTATTTATTCGATGGTTAAGTAGATCTTTTCAATATTATCTAGTGTCTGATCTAGATCAAACCTCTTGATATTGTCCTTTCCTGCTTCTACTATAGCTGACAGAGTCCCTGTAGAGGATTTAGTTAACGTATCAATCCGTTCAGCAACATTAAACGCCCAGTGTGGTACTTCATTTGAAAGAACTGGTCTTCTATCCACATAGAATGCTGCTTCACCTCCTACTTCAGTCATCGGTGCTAAATTGGTTGTGATCACAGGGCAACCACACGCCATTGCCTCTGCGATCGGCCACCCAAATCCCTCCGCGAGCGAAGGAAAGAGCATCACTGACGCACCAGAATAAGCATTTCTTAAAAATTCATCATCTTTGCCGATGCAGAAGTGGATATCTGCCTTGTAGTTCGATTTAGAAACTAGCTCGATGAGCTCTGCAGATGGTGATTCACCGATCATGAGTAAAGGAAATTTTTGTACGCTTATCAACCTCCAGGCATTATAAATTTCAACAACCCCTCTCCTGTTTTTATACCATTGATTGCCACCTACATGCATGAGATAACCATCCAACACAGCTATACCGGTCGTACTTTGAACATGAATTCTGGCATTCAAGCGTCCAAGCTGGTAGAAACTCCTACCAATGCCATTGTAAACCGTTTCATTGCGAATCATGGATTGTGGATGAACATCGCGAAGGTGTTGACCTGTGATTTTCGAGACTGTAATGAAGTTTCTTCCTTTTGAAAACCCTTTCTTAATATACTTCTGGTAAATTTTACCTTTCCAACGTGTAGGATTTTCAGCAATCCTTCCAAACGCTGCATGCAGTGCTAAGAAATCGTGACAGTGTACGACATGACGACGATTACGTACAAAAGGTACCCACGGGCCCAATGCCTGGTCGGTAAATACAAATAATGTATCCTGTTTACATTTTCGCAGTCGCCGCTTGATCGTGGCAGGAAATAGGACATACTGGTCAAAATAGCCCAACCACTTTCTTATACTTTTTTTCGCTTTACACCTTGAAAGGACGGCTTTAGGGCACCAAACCTGCACATCATGTCCACGATCACGCATGCCCTCACACAACATATCTGTGAAGTTATCCATGGAGCGTAGTTGTAAAAAGCTGGGGTGGGCGAAAAAGACAATTTTCAATGAAATACAGGTAAGATCTGTTATCTAATGACAAATATTAGGGTTTGTACGCCTCGGAGTGTTATCCACACGGAGGCTCGCGAAGGTTAAGCCTGTAAGCATAATGCAGAATCCCAATGATGTAGGCTGTGCCCAACCTGCCTGTGCAATAGATAACGCCGATGAACTTACAAGCATCCAAGGCATAAAACTTCCTTCCCGGAGTTTACCAAATGCTTTTACGATTAAAGAGACTGCAAGCTTCAAGCGGATGATCACAACTGCTAAGCCGAGTATAGGTCCTAATTCGCCGATAACCCTTCCCCATTCACCTTCAGCTACTAAAAATTGCCTTCCGCCAGTTAGCACCATTGAACCTACATTGGTTCCCATGCCAACACCACTTCCAAAAATGGGTTGGTTTGATGACATAAGTATTGCTTGGATTAATCCTCCAAGAAAGCGATCAAGAAATACACCATTCAGGCCACCTTCAGTTGAGTTCGCAGTATCAAACCTGCTCATAAAGACAGTGGTGGCCGTGTTGAAAAATGGTGTAAAGCTCAGCGCTGTGATTATTGCTGATAATGTTAGTAATCCAACGAGTAATCCAGGTGTTCGTTTCCGTTTTAGTAGAACCGGAACGAGTGCAAATAGTAGTGAAATAACTAACTGAAAGAGTAAAGTCCTACTGATCGAAAATGGAACAGCGAGTAATAGTGCAACTGTACTGGCGAATAGAAGTATGCGGGAAATTTCCTTTGCATGGAACCAAAAGTAGATGACGAAGCATCCCGTGAAGTTGTAAAATAATGAGTTTCCATTTGTAAAAGAGAATGTACCAGGGGGCCGGAAGTAGTTCATCGCACCGCTGAATCCGCCTCCGGCTTCACCTCCAACACTTTTATTTATCCATGCAGTTTGAGGACTATAGAACTGGGCAATTATAAGCATCGTCATTGGAATGGTTATAATCACAGTCCAGCGAGCAAGTTTTAAAAGGTCCGCTTTCTCCATCGCCGAAGAAATCACGAAAATGAGTGGAAAATGCAGCAAAAATATACGAGCTCCATAAGTTCCGACTATAATATTCCCATGCCCTAGAAAATAGGCAGTATATAGCGCAAAGGAACCAATGACACACATACACACTGTAGTGAGATTCGTTCCCAAGTAGCCCCAACGCCATGCGTTAATTAAAATCCAAAGCGCAACCGGATCTCTTAAGATCAACAATGGGCCGGACAAAGAGGGTAAAAACCATTTTCTTAGCGCACCATCAAATAGTACAAGTAGAAAGTAAACCCAAATTCCTTTTACGATGAGATTTCTTGTACGTTCCTGACGAACTGCTTGCCTACTAATTAAGTATTCTGGTGCGGCTAATGCCAATGTTGTCATATTCGTCGTCACCTTGTTTAGTTGCAGAATTCCTGGAGTGCAAGTACGATTCTTGAGCTGTATGCCTCCCACGTATATCGTGCAGCATGTTCCTTTGCCGATTGTCCCATGTCCCTGATACTTGACCGGTGATCCAAGAACCATTGAAGCTTCGTAGCGATGCTTTCAGCAGAGCGTATCGGTATCAGAAATCCAGTTTCATTAAGTTTGATGAGGTCTTCGCCGCCAGTATTCGAGGTAATAATCAGCGGCAGCCCTTGACTCATTGCCTCTTGCATCACCAACGCTCTGCCTTCTACAATCGAGGGTAGGCAGAAAACATCACACGATGCCATTAGTTCTAAAACTTGTTTGTGTGATCTGTTTGGTAGGTAGTTAAATGATGGTAATTGGCTTTTGTAGAATGACATTGGGGCAATCGTTGAGCCCATAACTATTAACTCTACATGAGGGCTGTTTAAAAGTTTCACTGCCTGAAAGAGGTCGCCCAGTCCCTTACGCTGAGACATTGAACCGGCAAAGAGCACTCTGAGTTTGCGGCTTTTGCTTTCTGCTTTAGATGTCTGAACGCTAATTCCCATATCTGGAGAGCCAAATGGGGATATGATCAGGGACTTCCCAGCGGCCCAGCCGGGCAACGATCTTGCCACGAAATTACCTGGTGCGAGTACCACATCTGCAAGTTCCAATTCCTGAGTTTTCCGTTCAAGTTTATACTTCGAATCATTGATGCCACCTGCGAGGGTTAATGCCCATTGTGGCAAACGATCAGCCTCTTCCATTAATAATTTTCTTACAGTTTCCCAATAGGCGATTGGAAGATCATATATGCAAGTTAAGCCTAAAGCTTTGGCCTTTTTGAAGGTTTCAAGTGCGCCGTCTTCATAAGCATAAACAGCTGAAATTTCCTGCTTTTGGGTAATCGTCTCAAGCCGCCTGGCAACCGAACGATCCAGGTTGCGGTAAACAGCATCAATGCTAGCCCAAGCATGTTCATTCGTTGTAAGACGTTGCAGGCCCAATCCGGGCAAAAGATTTCTTGCAAGTTCCGTAAATGGATGCGTTTTGACCAAGGACGTAGACAAGGGATAACTTCTTCTAATCAGCTGCTGCTTCATCCCCTTGCTGATCCACTTGAACCAGCTCGAATTTCGGTCCACGGCTATAGTTGTGTTAAATTCTGCTAGCATAATAGAGCTGTCAAAAGCATTCAACATTGCCCTGACATTGCTATTTCCGGTTGGATGCGAGATGATAATCTTCATGGATGATGTGATTGAACTTACAATACGACTTAAATGATCCTATCGATCACCAGCATAGTACTGCATTGCATAACGCTTTGCATAACCCATTTTGCTCCCACTTTCCGCGCCATTGAAGATCACTTTCATGTTTTTGAAACTACCATCAACACAAAGCCGGTTGATAGATCTTAGTTGCGCTTTGTGTGTGTAGTTTTGGCGCACAACAAACAAGGTTGTATCACTAAATCTAGTCAAAATCAAGGCGTCAGTTACTAATTCTACGGGTGGAGAGTCAATCAATATTTCTTCAAAAGAAGATTTTAGCGCTTCGATCAGGTCAGTCATCTCAGGGCGTTCCAATAGTTCTGAAGGATTTTCTATAAAGGTACCCGCAGCGATCACGTACAGGTAAGGGTGCACATTGGAGGCCTTTACTACATCTTCTATCTTGGCCAGGCCATTTAGATAGTCGCTCATACCGGGTCCATCAGCCAGTCCAAATGCCTTGGCTAGTTGAGGCTTGCGTAAGTCGGCATCAAGAATGATGGTTTTCCTTCCAGCAGCAGCCATTACAGCACCAAGATTCCGGCATATCATACTTTTGCCTTCTCCCGGTATACCGGATGTTAGTAGCATTATTTTACCTTTACCAGATCTGCCGTGTATGTGACTAAGCTTGGTACGCAGGATTCTAAATTGTTCAGACATCATTGTTCTGGAACTATCGTACACAGGCGTCAGTGATAGTGCTTTCTGATAGGAAAGTTCTCCAATCATTGGAGCCTCGAGCCGTGACTGAACCTCGTTTATGCTACTTACTTTATTGTTCACAGCCTCCTTTACAAAGAGGAGTCCACCCGGGAAAACAACTCCGAATATCAACGCCATGGCATACGTGTAATTGGGATTGTGTGTCTCGGGGGCGCCATAATGCGCTTGATCTACGACTCTGCTCTCCAAGAGGTTCGAGGCATTGTTCATGCCCGCTTCCTCCCGCTTCTGCAGAAGAAAGATATACAATTCCTCTTTTATGCTCTGCTGACGTTTGATGTTTATGTACTCCCGTTCTTGTCCCGGTAAGCGTTTAATGGATGATTCGAATTTCTTATTATAGTGATTTAGCTGGTTACGAGTGGTCAAGTATGTTCGCTTAATACCTTTTATATTCTCACGGATCGCAGCTTTCGTGGTATTGAGCTGCCTATTTAATGGTGTAAAAAGCGGATTTCCTTCCGGGGTGGTTGAGAGCAAGCGCTCTCGCTGAGTTTCTAACTTAATCAATTGCTCAACCAATGACACCAGTCCTGCATCGCTAATCCCCGTGATTGCTGGTGCATTCCCATCATTTAATGGCGAGTTAACGTATTTTTGTATCTCGTTTAGAACCTGCAATTGCACATCGACTTCGTTTATACGGGAGTCGTTATTTTTAACGTTTTCTAGGTACACCTGTGACTCTGCAGAAAGATTGGTTATACCTCTGCTACTTTTGTAGTTCTCAATCTTTTTTTCGATCGTATTGAGTTCCGTTGTAATTGCATTTAATCTGTCGCTGAGAAAAGTTAAAGTGCTTTGATTCACTTTATTCTTATAGCTAATGGACGCCATATTGTACGATTCAACGACGCCGTTAATTATGTCGACTCCTCTAGCGGGCACGGTTTCTTGCATTGTGAGCACTACGATTGCACTTTGGTCTGTTTGTAAATTAGCGTTGAAATTTGAGAGATATAAGTCAGTGACAGCACCCGCATTTTCAGGATAGATACGGATTGTTTCACCAATATGATCTTGAACATCCTTGGTAGCGCACAATTTCCATTTTCCCCAATGGTTTTTTAATGGCTGATTGAAAACAAATGCGGATTGGGAATGAGCTTGCTTTAGCATGAAGGAGTTTTTGTCTTTGATAACGATCTCGATAAAATCTGCCGATCCCTCCCTCATATCTTGTTTAAAAATCAGCTGTACTGGCGTTTTCCTGTAAAGATCCGTTTGCTTGAGATCCTTTACCAGATAGTAGCTTGTGGCAACTCCAAGATTATGCACTACCTGCGCCATTATGGTGCGTGACCTAAGAATTTCAATTTCATCCTCCACTTTCTTCGGGCCTGGAGTTTGTTGATTCTCAAGCGTTACAGTTGGTGCTGCGCTTTCATCGCTGATCAGGATCTTTGCCTGGACGTTATAAATGGGTGCCTCAGATTTAAGGAAGTAATATGCGGATGTGAGACACGCAGCAATGCAAAGCAGAAACAATGGCCAATATTTGAAGTATAACAAAATTTTACCCTCAAAATCAATGGTATGCTCCTCTTCTAGCCGAATCTCGGTTGGTCTGGTAAAAGATTCTGTAACATTGTTCATAATTCTTTTTTAACTGGCCAAGCATTGTGCGTCAATACGTTTGACAGCAACCTTCATTACTTTTTCGAGGTCTATCTCTGCAGTCATAAAGTAGCGTAACGACGGAAGTAACACCCTTACAGACTTTTTTCCCACTGATAATACGCTTCCCTCAAAATTGGTAAATGGTCCCTCTACAATTCTAATAGTATCCTGAACATTTAAACTCGTTGGAAGCAGTTTAACGTTCCGGTGGCTGGCAAGAAATGCCTTGATAGTGCTGATCTCTTGGTCAGAAATTACGGCCGGCCGGCCTAGCCAATAAACAAAGTTCACTATCCCAATAACTTTTCTGATCCTTCCAATGTCTTTGGTGGCTATTCTAACAAATACGTAAGATGTGAATAGCGGTTCCTCAATTGTTTTTTTGCGGTCACTCCATTGTCTGACGACTTTGTTTAATGGACAGTAATTTTCAACGTCCATTTTTGTCAGCTGTGTAGCAACTTTTTTCTCCCATCGTGCTTTAGTATACACGGCATGCCATTGATATTCCATAATGTTGAATTTGAGCGTAAGAGGTTGTTTAGAATTTTATCGTGTAAAGAAAATTGCAACAACGGATACTATGGCTAACAATAAGCTTACACGCTGGTATGTGGGGTCTAACGAGGCAAACTTCCGCTTACCTGCTTCAGCATAGATGATGTCATTGTTTTTTAAATAGTAGTGAGGAGAATTAAACAGACTTTTTGAACGAAGATCTATCGGTATATACTCCCGTTCACCATCACGTTCCCGTATAATCAGTAATCTGCGCAACGCAGTTATATTCAGGTCTCCTGCCATGCTTAGTGCCTCTGGTACAGATACCTTTTCATTTTGAATCTTGTAAACACCCGGACTTGTTACATCTCCCAGGATTGAGACTTTGAAGTTGATTAGCTTTGCAATTACCACAGGTTGTTTTAGGAAGGGCTGCAGTTTAACTTGCAACTGCTCACGAATTTGAGAAGTAGTTAGATTTGCTACCTGCATATCTCCAATCACAGGCAACTGTATGTTACCACGCTGATCAACGGTATATCCTGCTATGAGCTCGCTTGCTACACCGCCACTATTTGCAGCAAAATTGAAAACCGCAGATGATTCAGGGTTTAGACTACTAATGCTAATTCCCAGCACATCATCAGGTTGTACGGTGATCGGACTAAAGTTTCTAATTGGTTCACGAGCATATCTATCCCGGTTTAAGTCTTGAAAATAGACTGCTTTCTTGTATGAATTACATGATGTCAGAACCAGTAACATTAGGACAAAGAGCCATAAAGGCCGATCGAAGCGTCTCATGAATAATTTAGATAAAGGTAATTGCTTGTTGCTGCCTGAGGTGGTGTCTTGTTGGCACCTTACAAATACATGTTGAGGCAGATTGGCGTACTGATCAAATAAGTAGTTTCTTGGATTGCATGGCTTCGCCCGCCGTCAGTCACATGCTGATCTTATCTTGATATTTGTTTTTAAAGCAAATGTTTACCGACTTGCTGTAAGTGAATTTACCTCATGTGGTATAAATAAAAGAATGAATTTAATTATTGTGCAAATAACTGTGCAACTTGGGAAATATTCCAATAACTGTGAAATTGGATTGCATCTTTGAGAAAAAGAGAGTAGGTTTTTGCACAAAATATATGCTTACACCTTAAAGCAAGGTTCCTAACTGCCGTCATGATCAATAATGCGTTTAAATTTGAGCGTTATTATGGAGAAGACTGTAGCGTCGCAAATGAAGCGGGATGTGACTTTGATGTCTCTCTTGCTTCGCTAAGGTTGGTAATAGATGAAAAGATTTGCGATCCGGCGTACAATAATAAGGATACTTAATCGTCTATATAGATGAGAGCGTTAATTAAATGAGGCGGTACTGATAGGAGATCATTGCCGCCTCTATTTTTAATATTAGTTTTTGGCTCTATGACGACCTTGTAGTACCCTTCGAACTCGGCTTAAGGCACCAAACTTACCCGATAGCTGACTTATGACATTTTCTCCACCAGGTTCGAGATCAGCAATTGTAAGCCCAAGTTCCAGTTGTTTTGGATAGATGATCAAAAAACTGTTTTGATCGAAATAGTTGATCAGATAATGCGGCAGTTTATTTAGTTGTTTTAGGTAGGACACATGATCTTTTCGCGAGGAAACAATTACAAAAAGATCATTCTTCTTAATTTCTCGGGAAAAAATAAGAAAATCATCCCAGTCAGTGAAATCCTTAAACTGCATAGTTAGTTGTGCAGAGAATTGGACACCTACCTGCTGTATTTGAGTTAAGGTTTCCTGCCCGCCATAAAAGATAGTTTGAAAGCCACTGTGCTCGGCAAGTGTTACAATATTACTTAACCAATGCAGAAAACCAGGCTCCAGCTCTGCCCTGGGAGGTACAACAACCAACATTCTTTTAATTGTGTTAATTGGCTGATGGGGTTTGTAGATATGAACCGTTTCTCGCACCTTTCGCAGTATGTGCTCTGCTTTAAGGCCTAAAAAATCGTTTCGAGCTGCATTCTGATGTAATCCAATTAGTACATCAGTTACGCTATATTCTTTTATTGTGTATACGATTCCGTTGCTTGCGCTTGCATCAAACCTAGTTACCGGTATGATCGAATTATCTGTAGCAGCAGCATGATTAACTGCCCTGTCAAGTAATTTTTTACCAAGCTCCTGGCTGGTCCCGTTTGGATCGTCTTCATTTACAACATGAAGCGCATAAATATCACTATTACTTTTCTTGGGCTTAAACATTAGTCCAAGATCTACCATACTGGAAACACTTTCTGGATATGCTAAAGAAAGGAGGATTTTACGATCGTCGGCCTTGGTAGCCTTTTCAGAGACCTCGCCCGCCTGAAGTGCGATCTTCCCTGAGGTATTTTCCACCACGAATGAACTTACTGCACAACTGACGAGGATAAGCAAAATGGTTCCGTTAAGAACGTCTTCGTTTAATAGTCGGATCGGTTCACCGGTAGGTGCTTCCCCGATAATTATGTTATACCCCACTAGTATGATGGCTAAAGTTGCAGCAGCATGTGATGTACTTAGCCCGAAGATTAAATTGCCCTCGTATTTAGTTAACTTAAATACCTTCTGCGTGCATTTTGCAGCTATGTATTTCGTGCTTATACCAACAGCAGTGATGATTCCCGCTACTTTCAATGCGCCCCACCCTTTTACAATGATGGACACATCTACCAGCATACCTACTCCTAATAGAAAAAAGGGGATAAAGATGGCATTCCCAACAAAGTTTATCCTGTTCATCAATGGTGATGAATGCGGAACAAAGCTATTTAGCACCAATCCGGCAAAGAATGCACCAATAATTGCTTCCAAACCGGCAGCTTCTGCCAGGAAGGATGCCAGGAAGACTGTTGCGAGCACGAACACGTACTGTGATACACTATCTTCGTATTTTTTGAAAAACCACCTGATCACTATTGGAAATACAAAGAAAACCACACATACGAAGACTATTGATGATAAGCCCAGCTGGATCCAGAATGAACCTGATACCTCATCTTTCGTAATACCAGCAACACCTGCTAAAATTAATAGGGCTAAAATGTCCGTTATCATTGTGCCTCCCACGGTAAGTGTCACCGCCTGGTTACTCGTAAGGCCATATTGGCTGGCGATCGGGTATGACACCAAGGTGTGTGTAGAAAACATGGAAGCAAGTAATATTGACGACAAAAAAGCAAAATCTAAGATGTAATAGCAGCATAGCACGCCAACAATAAGTGGCAAGACAAACGTCGTAAGACCAAAGAATATAATCTTATTCCTGTTCTTTTTAAATTCAGATAAATCAATTTCAAGTCCGGCAAGGAACATGATGTAAAGCAACCCAACAGTTCCGAATAAAACGATGCTACTATCTCGCCTTAGCAGGTTGAAGCCATGTGGGCCTATGATCACCCCAGCAAGTATTAAGCCGATGATATGTGGTACTTTAATCTTGCTGAATACAATCGGAGCAAACAAGATAATAAACAGTACAATTGTGAATATGACCACCGGATTTCCAAAAGGCAAGGTGAAGTCGATGTTTAATAATACCATACGCATTTTTGCCTAGAGTTTGTTTAGATTTACCTTGTACAGGATTTTACATCCTCCTGATTGAGTAACTTCACGCTTACCTGACATGCTACCCTGCTCTCCTGGTTCTAACACAATCGAGATTACCGTACCAACTGCCGAGGCTGCAGAGTTTAACTGCAGCTCCTTACCATTGTACAAGCCTGTATATAGCGTATTCACGCTACCATTTGTCATTCCCTCCACGACAAACAGATCATTTCGGTAGGAAATATTCCATTGTTCGTTCCTGACGTCTCCGATTGCAGAACCGCTGCAATTCGTTTCTACACAGGTCATCTTAATCTGCCATTTGCCAGTTAAATTTGAATTTACAATACCCTCGGGCATGTTTGTGGTTGTACTGTCGAGCATTTCCTCACGTCTATCAAGTTCTTCAGCCTTCAGATTCAATGCTCGTTCCTTCACCAAGAGGGAATCCCGTAGTTTGTCAAGAGCAGTACTGCGGTCTTTCAATTGCTGCTCTTGTTCATTATTACAGCTTAATAAGAATATCGAGATGATTATTAAATAAATGTTCTTCATAAATGATCATTGAGGTTATCGCAATGGGTGTTCTTTTATTCTAACGAATAACTCAGGCCTTTGTTGGCCTCTATTTGCCACTGATGTCTTTTAGCGCTAAAATGGTTTAAAAATTGTGTTGTTAGGCAAACCTCTAAACTATTCACCTATGAAAAAGATCAAAATCTTTGCTGCTAAAGACATAAATACCTTGCAAACTGACGTTAATAGCTGGCTTTTTGAGAACAAAGATGCGCATGTCATTGAAAGCAATATGACAAGTTCGACGACCTCTTCAGGAACACTTAGCAAATTGAATAGTCAGAATACCGAATATGCTTTTTACCTACTTTACACACCTGCAGGGGAAAGTGAGGAGGAAAGTGTCATAGCAGCTACAAAACAAATTCCCGAAGAGCTTACGCAAGCTATCAACACAATTACCGAAGCGAACTAAGCACCTTACTTTCCAAACTTAGATCGTAAGTATTTCCTTAACGGTACATCATAATACTTCATCACCAGATAAGCTAAAGCAGGTAATATGATCAGTCCGCCTAAAATTACCGTGGTCGTCTCAGGCATTCCCGGTTTTTTTTCGCTGAAAAATTTGAAGAACATCCACATTACCGCATAATGAGTCATATATAATGGATAAGAAATATCGGCTGAAAAAGTGCAAACTTTCTTCATTAAATTGCCTGTCACTGCACCGGCGCCAAGTGAAATCAACATTGGAAAATAAGCCAACACCACAAATAGCTGCCCGATCCATCCCCAGCTAAAAGGCATAATAAATGCCAGAAGCAGTAATATAGTCATGCCCAGAAATCCAAGTCCTGACTTTAAAATTAAATTGAACCTGAAAACCAAAATTCCGGCTAAAAAAGAGTAAGCTATACGTGCACCGCCGTCCCAAAAGTTTGATCCTGCCCAGCCCCCAACAAGTGATTCTGAACGGTAACCAACATAGGCTAAAGTGACCGCTGCAACTAACCACAGTACAGTTAATACACGACGATTTAACCTTACCAGCACAAGTGCATAAACGATGTTAGCTATGTACTCCCAGAACAAAGACCAGGATGGTGCATTCAAACCAAAAAGGTTGAAAAACCTTTCTTCCATTACTGGATAAGGAATGAGGAACATGGAAGCAAGAAAGATCAACGCAATCCTGCCGGCACTATAACCTTCCGGAAATGCGCCGAATGGATCAAACAAGAAAGCAATTAATCCTAATACCGATCCAAATATGACAAGCGGGTGTAGCCTGATCAGCCTGGATTTAAAAAACCCTTGTAAACCAATCTTATCTAATCGGTCATCATATGCATACGCCATTACAAATCCTGATAGACAAAAGAAGAAATCTACCGCAAGGAAACCATGTGCTATAAAGTTCTTGCTAAAGTCTGAATAGACGATTTCCATAAAATGAAAAAGTACGACTGAAAGTGCGGCAACTCCCCGCATGCCATCTAATGTTTCGAAATGGTGTTTACTTTTTAAGGTGCCAGCATTTAAATTGGTCATCTGCATCAATAATATTAAGCTATAGTTCAAAACCGCAAGATAACAAAGAAAATCAGAAACTATTCTTTTACATTGTTTGAAGGATTATAATTCCATTGTCAAAATTGATGATGAGGTATTAAGATGTATGGTTTAAATTTACTTTTGGCGCAACAAATGAATGCCGTATACGCTTTATTGATCACGCTGATTGTCTGCTTAACCGGAAGTTCGAGTTCTTCCCATGGTTACCTGTCGACTGCTGCTCAGCTGAATAGTGGTATGTCCTGGTCAAAAAACGGACACCTAGCTTCTAATAGGCATTTAAAAATTAAGACGACGGAGACAAACCAGTTTTCTTCAGATGCGGACGCATCATTTATAAGCGACAACAATGATCTGTCCGACACCGATCAGTCACTAGTCACTCGAGCGATCATCCTCTGTGTATTTTATTTCTTTGTCCTTTGTTCCGTTGGTGGTAGTAAGCAGCAACTACCCTTTTGCGGTTTCCTCTCCTATCTTGCTTCATATAAATACCTATTCCTGAGAAGCCTTAGAATCTGAGATTTAAACTTTCCTTCCAATTCTACCGAGCGACGTAAAATTCTACGTTTCGGGCTTGCTATCGTTTAAAATCAAAAGAATTCATGAAAAAAACTATCATGCTATTTGGCCTTATGGCCTTATTATGTCTGTCTTCCTGTACAACCAAAAATGAATCGAAGAAAGAAGACAGTACTTACACCGTTACCACACCTATGGTAATTGACACCTCCCTCAACCGTGAATATGTATCCCAAATTCAATCCCGGAGGAATATCGAACTTCGTGCACAAGAGAAAGGTTTCCTTCAACAGATATACGTTGATGAGGGACAACAGGTTAAAGCTGGACAATTACTGTTTAAAATTATGCCGAAGTTTTACGAAGCCGAACTGCTGAAAGCAGAAGCGGAACTTAAATCCGCCAGAATTGAACTGCAAAACACCAAACTTCTTGCCGACAAAAACATTGTGTCAAAGAATGAAATGGCAATGGCTGAAGCTAAGCTTGAGCGTGCAAGAGCCGAGCAGGCGATGGCTGAACTGCACCTATCCTTTACAGAAATTCGCGCACCTTTTGATGGTACTTTAGATCGTATACCAAAGAAGGTTGGTAGTCTCATTGATGAAGGCGAGCTTCTAACTAGCCTTTCAGATAATACGCAGATGTTTGTTTATTTCAATGTATCAGAGCCCGAGTACCTTGAATATGCAACAAACTTAAAGGGACGTGCAGATTCAAAGGTGCGGTTAATCCTTGCGAATAATCAGCAACTTCCGGTCGCCGGCGCAGTGGAAACCATCGAGAGTGAATTTAACAGTGAAACGGGCAACATTGCTTTTCGTGCGCGGTTTCAGAACCCAAACCACCTTTTGAAAAATGGCGAAACGGGTAAAGTTCGCATGACGGTTCCTCTCCGAAACGCATTGGTCATTCCACAGAAAGCTACCTATGAACTTCAGGACAAAATATATGTCTTCATCGTGGACCATAATAACGTGATTCATTCCAGAAATATAGTTGTATCCGGTGAGTTGCCAGACCTCTATGTAGTTAGTAGCGGATTATCGGCAAAAGATAAGGTACTACTCGAAGGTGTACAGAAAGTCAAAGACGATGAAAAGATAAAGTACGCGTTTGAATCTCCCGAAAAGGTTATATCACATTTAAAACTTAAATCCGAGTAATCCCGGATTAACCCTCATTCTATGTTTGATAAGTTTATACAGAGGCCTGTCCTCTCAATTGTCATATCTTTGATCATTGTTTTCTTAGGTGTGTTAGCAATAGCCCACCTTCCCGTAACACAATTTCCTTCCATCTCACCTCCTAAGGTTAATGTCACGGCTGAATATCCGGGTGCGAACAATGAGTTGCTTATAAAATCTGTCGTCATACCCCTCGAAAGAGCACTTAATGGTGTTCCAGGTATGAAATATATGGCCTCGGACGCAGGAAACGATGGTGAATGCACAATACAAGTAATATTTAATTTGGGTACCGATCCCAATCAAGCTTCATTAAATGTGCAGAATCGTGTCGCATCCGTGGTAAACAAGCTACCGCCCCTGGTTGTGCGTGAAGGTGTAAAGGTCAGCCGTGAGGAATCTAATATGCTGATGTACATAAATCTTTACAGTAAAGACCCAAAGTTAGATCAGAAATTTCTTTTCAACTTCGCTGACATTAATGTTCTATCTGAGCTTAAGCGAGTGGATGGTGTAGGTGTAGCGGACATTTTAGGAAACCGTGAATATGCAATGCGGGTATGGCTTAAACCAGATCGCATGTTGGCGTACAAGATTTCTTCTGAAGAGATTATGAAGGCACTCGATGAGCAAAGTCTGGAAGCCTCGCCCGGGAAAACGGGCGAAAGTTCCGGGAAACGCTCACAAGCCTTTGAGTACGTCCTTAAATATCCTGGTCGATACACGACTAAAGAAGGTTACGAGAATATTATCCTTCGTTCTACCCCGGACGGAGAAATTCTGAGGCTTAAAGATGTTGCTACAGTAGAATTCGGTAGTGCCATGTATGATATCTATTCTAACTTAAATGGCAAATCATCTGCTGCTATTACAGTTAAGCAAAGCTATGGAAGTAATGCCAACCAGGTAATAAAGGATATTAAAACGAAAATGGAATCATTGAAGGCAACTTCATTCCCTAAAGGTGTTGATTACGAAATAAGTTATGATGTTTCTAAGTTCCTGGATGCTTCGATAGACAAGGTTATCCATACGCTGGTAGAAGCATTCATTCTGGTCGGCTTAGTCGTATTTCTGTTCTTAGGCGACTGGCGTTCAACTTTAATTCCAGCTATTGCAGTTCCTGTATCACTTATTGGAACATTCGTGTTCATGCAGTTTTTCGGGATCACACTTAACCTAATTACGCTGTTTGCACTTGTTCTAGCAATTGGGGTTGTTGTTGACGACGCTATTGTGGTAATTGAAGCAGTGCATGCCAATATGGAAACAAAACATCTTTCTGCTCGCAAAGCTACTAAACTGGCCATGCATGAGATCAGTGGGGCTATCATTGCCATTACTTTCCTAATGGCAGCGGTATTTGTACCAGTGGCATTTATGTCAGGGCCAGTAGGAATATTCTACAGGCAGTTTTCGATAACTATGGCCACAGCAATCATCATTTCGGGACTGGTAGCGCTTACATTGACGCCTGCACTGTGTGCCATGATGCTAAAAAATATGCATGGCAAAGCTGCGAAGCGTACAGGATTGCAGGGATTTTTAAATGCATTTAACAACCGATTCAATCGACTTACAGGTAAGTATGAGCGGGTGCTTGGCAACATTGTAAGCCGCAGGGCGGTAACCCTAGCCATATTTGTAGCTTTTTGCGCTGGAATATTTTTCTTGAATAATAGTCTTCCATCAGGATTTATACCAAATGAAGATCAAGGAATGTTCTACGCTATTATACAGACACCCCCAGGCTCATCGCTGGAAAGGACAAACGAGGTGGCGGAACGTCTTCAAAAACTTGCAGAAGGCATTGAGGGTGTGGCCTCTGTATCGTCGTTGGCTGGCTATGAGGTACTCACTGAAGGTACCGGTGCAAATACCGGCACTTGTTTGATAAATCTGAAAAGCTGGTCAGAAAGAAAGAACAGTGTTCAGGATGTTATTGAAGCGTTAGAGAAAAAGGCAGAAGACATCAATGGAGCTACTATTGAATTCTTTCAACCTCCAGCTGTACCAGGTTACGGAGCTGCCGGCGGCTTTGAATTGCGACTCCTGGATAAAGCGGGCAGCGGCGACTATAAAAAGATGGAGACTGTAAGTAGGGACTTTGTAAAGGAGCTAAATAAACGTCCGGAACTTGCGTCAGTATTTACCTTCTACTCTGCAAGCTTTCCTCAATACATGCTTCGAATTGATAATGACATTGCACAGCAAAAAGGTGTCACCATTGAAAACGCAATGACAACGTTGTCAACGCTTGTTGGTAGTAATTATGAAACCAACTTCATTAAATACGATCGCCAATACAAGGTGATGGTGCAAGCCTCACCTGAATACAGGGCTTTACCAGAGGATATATTAAAATTATACGTGAAAAATGATCGGGATGAAATGGTTCCTTTTTCTGCCTTTATGATGATGGAAAAGGTATATGGACTTTCGGAAATCACTCGTCACAACATGTATAATGCTTCAGAGATAAGCGGTGCTGCAGCCCCTGGCTTTAGCAGCGGGGCAGCAATCAATGCCATAAATGAAGTGGCGAGTAAAACGCTACCACGTGGTTTCGGAATTGACTGGGCAGGAATTTCAAAGGATGAGGTTGCCCGAGGAAATGAAGCTATTTACATTTTTATGATTTGTCTCGGTTTTGTTTATTTGATCCTGGCAGCACAATTTGAAAGCTTTATACTCCCCTTTGCTGTGATCCTTTCGCTTCCTGCCGGAATCTTCGGCGCATTTCTATTGCTCCAGTTGCTTGGGTTGGAAAATAACATCTACGCACAAGTAGCCATGGTGATGCTTATAGGGCTACTTGGTAAAAATGCCGTATTGATTGTAGAATTTGCAGTACAGAAGCACGGCGCTGGACACTCAGTCATCAAGGCCGCTCTGGAGGGTGCTTCAGTTCGATTCAGGCCAATCTTAATGACCTCCTTCGCCTTTATCGCCGGACTTATACCATTGGTACTAGCAAGTGGGCCAGGTGCAATTGGCAACAGAACCATTGGTACTGCGGCCGCTGGTGGCATGCTATTCGGGACCATATTTGGGGTACTCGTTGTACCTGGTCTATACTACATTTTCGGAAGCATTGCCGAAAAGCATATTTTAATTGAAGAAGAAGAGGAAAATCCATTAACTGAAAAAATAGACCATCATGTTCCATTATATTAAAAGTAAAGCCAGCGCTCTCATAGGCCTTTGTCTGGTCTTCAGCAGCTGCAAGATACCTGAGGTCGTGACTGTAAAACCGATCCAGACTTTACCAGACACCTTTGCTGGAGGTACGGACTCACTGAATGTTTCCAATCTTAGCTGGCGTTCGTTTTTCAAAGACCAGCACTTGCGTGATCTAATTGACACAGCCTTAGTACATAATCAGGAACTCCTAATTACCTTGCAGGATATCGGGATCGCACAGAATGATATTCGTCTCCGCCAGGGTGCTCTAGTCCCAACAGCACGGGCAAAGCTAGGTGCTGGTTTAGAAAAGGTAGGTCGCTATACCAGTCAGGGTGCAGGCGACGCAAGTACGGAGATCTTGCCCGGAAAAGAAATGCCTGATCCCTTGCAAGATTATAACGCGAGTATCTCAGCCAACTGGGAAATTGATATTTGGAAAAAACTACGCAACGCCAAGAAAGCAGCGCTTACAAGATATCTTTCAAGTGTGGAAGGTAAGAACTTTGTGCTCAGCAACCTGATCGCCGAAGTTGCCAACAGCTACTACGAGCTTCTGGCGCTAGATAATGAACTTGAAATAATTCAACAGAATATTGCCTTGCAGAAAAACGCCCTGGAAATTGTCAAAGTTCAAAAACAAGCCAGTAGAGTTACTGAACTCGCAGTGCAAAAATTTCAAGCTGAAGTATTAAAATCCGCCGGTATGGAGTTCGATATTCGACAACAGATAACGGAAACCGAAAACAGGATTAACTTCCTCCTTGGAAGATATCCAATCACCATTCCGAGAGACAAGAACACAATGTTGACTGCCTTGCCGGAGGCTGTAAATACAGGACTACCAAGCCAGCTTCTTGCCAACCGCCCAGACATTAAACAAGCGGAGTTAGAACTTGTGGCGGCTAAATTGGATCTTAAAGCGGCAAGAGCGGAATTCTATCCATCTTTGGGCCTCTCCGCTGGCGTAGGATTTCAGGCTTTCAAACCATCTTACCTATTCAGGTTACCAGAATCTCTGCTCTACTCCCTGGCTGGCGACTTAACAGCACCCCTGATCAACAGAAATGCTATCAAGGCGGAATTCAAGACAGCTAACGCTAAACAGTTACAAGCCCTGTTTAATTATGAGCGCAGTATACTCAACGCTTATGTGGAGATCAGTAATCAGATGTCGGGAATTGAAAACCTTAATAAAAGATATTTATTGAAGTCGCGGCAGGTTGATGCATTGACAAAGTCAATTGAACTGTCAAATGATTTGTTTAGTGCCGCTCGGGCGGATTACCTTGAAGTGCTCATGACCCAACGAGACGTACTTGAATCTAAATTGGAGCTTGTAGAGACGAAAAGAGCCCAACTTAATGCCACTATAAATATCTACAAATATTTAGGTGGTGGCTGGCGATAGCCATTGCTCATAGTAAAAGCCCTAACTGTTAAGTTAGGGCTTTTATTAAATTAGACACTCATTTACTTTAGCGCTGAACGTATTTATAACTGCATATAGGGTTCAAATCCTGGTTAATATGCTAGTTTTCAGGTAATGGCAGTGTTCCCCGTAGTTTGGGTAATACTCGCTGGTCTGCCGGTAAGAGCTTAAAAGCCTTATAGCTGTTCATGATGTATAAAAACAGATCGTCTTTATCTAACTTGTTCAAGGTTTTAAGTGTAGGTCTGTACATCACCATAAAGCAATCCAGTTCACGGTCTCTCAGTGGTGTAATCGATTTGACAAGCCCATCATTAAACCTTTGATCGATCTTACGTTCAGATTTCTCACGTTCAAGCTTTTTCTTGAATCTTCGAGCAAATCGACCTTCCTTACTAAAGTACTTCGTGGGGTAGAATGTCAACGGACTCTCCTTAGTTGCAGTGAGTACTTTCGCACGCTTATAAACCTCTGCATATTGAACTTCAGGACTGAAATTGTCACCTTTGATGATTACAGTGTTGAGTATTTTGCTATCAGGTATCATATTACGAATCAAGGGTCTAGTGTTAACCAGTAATAGTGTATCAGGAAGATACCCTGCTTTGTAGAAAATCAAAATTTCGTTTTCACCAGCAGCGATGTTAAATTGTCCTTCATCACCAGTTTGAGACTGTATACCTCTCGTCTTATTAAGAACGTTCACTCCGGAAAGGGTTGTTTTCAAACCACGGTCGCGGACAACACCTGAGACATCTTGGCCGCTACTCGATAAATACATAAGCATTGTGGCGACGATTAATAGGATGCGAAGGTTCATGTTTAAATATAACCTTCCATTCTACGTTATCAGTGATATTTAACTAATTTAACATTCGCACTTAGACATTAAAATATTCGTTTTAAAGGCAGTAATCTATCATGAAGTATTTCGTAGAGGAAAATAGCATTGTTAGGCAGATCTGGGGTAAAGGAGATACGATCCTGTTCATCTTTGCCGGTGCATCTGCCGAATTTGCTTTGAATAAAGCAGTCGATTGGCTTTACTATACTGGTCAACTTCCTGCCGATCCACTCGGACGGCTGTTCTCTACAGTAGCATATGCCCGGGGTATTGTATTCTCTGAATACGATCAAGCCCTGGCAGTGATCGATAAAATAGCGAGCATTCACAATGCAGTTGAACAAAGCCGTAGCGCTAGAATACCCGATTGGGCTTACCGCGATGTACTCTTTATGCTGATTGATTATTCCATAAGCGCTTTCGAGCTTCTGGAAAGGTCATTGACGATTGTCGAGAAAGAAGCAGTATTTCAGGTGTTTCAGCGTATGGGAGTGCGAATGGGAATCCCGGCCTTGCCCAGAAACTATTCTGACTGGCTTATCGAGCGTCGCAAACATCTGGACCGGGATCTTCTGAAAAGTGACTATACAAAAGATCTTTATAAACAATATTGTAAGCACTTGGGGATTCCACGTTTCTTTGTTTTGAAACAGGCTCAATTGATGGTTGTACCCGACATCGTCAAGAACCTTCTATCCCTGCAGGGCCCTGCGTATCTCAGGCCAATGTTGCAGCTATATAAACTTAGCAGACACCTGAAGATCGATCAAAATCTCAGGAACCTAATCCTTCCCAAAGCCTATCTTAGCCAGATTGAAGACCTGGATGTGCAGTCGTCAATAAACTACCCGAAAGCTGGAGCACTACTTAAGTAAATCCTGGTAAATAGCAATCTTGTGGGTTCTAACCTGATAAGGAATCTTGTCCTTGCTGTTGCTCTTTTGAAAACCAATAACTGATGAACTTTGCTCAGGCATATGACAGTCTATGCAATTGCGCTTTAATGTCGCAGCATCATGTTGAAGGATTTCAGGATGCTGTTCTGCCTGGTGACAATTCATACATTTAGTGGAATACAGTGCCAGGCTCTTGGGTCTATCCTCATGAATATCATGACAGGAAACACAGTCTGCCTTGCCAATCAAAAAACACGGACTCGCCTTCAAAAGTTGCATCTGATTTCCATGTACGTCCGGCTCAACCCCATTAAACTGAGGTAACATGATCAAGCTATCTCCAGGTTGAAACAGAAATTTAGACTTAAGACTTTGTACCTGCGTGCCCGCATGGCATATCCCACACATATCAACGCGCATACTTAACGGAAGGTCTTTGTACTTCATCATGTGCGACGGTCGTTTTTCATCGGGATTATCGAGGTGAAAAGCCACATGATCTGCTGCAGGGCCATGGCAACGTTCACAATCGATTCCTGAAATCATCGTCCCCTTCATAAACCGGTCTTCAGTACCTGCTGCATCGTTCGTTGCGGAGGTGGTTTGCACAAATGAACTATGACATTCCAGGCAGCGGCTGATGATCGGTCGGCCAAAATATATCTGATCGTCTGGAAATCCCGGGCTGTTAACCCACTGATGAGCCTGGGTCAGGTAGTTTAAAGGCATCTGTATCATTTGATTTCCATACCAGAATCCAAAGGTGTAAGCCCGGTGACCGGATCCGAAAATAACATCTATCTTTTCGGCCTTAATTTCTTTTCCTCCTACGTAAGCAACCTGGTACAGTTCACCATTACGTTTTTCTAAGCCCACCTTTGTGCCCAGGTTGAAAACAAACGTACTAAGGGGCAATTTAAGGCTGTCCAGGTAATTGGCTCGAATTTGACTGCTATCTGAATTCAGTTCTTTAGAAGTTTTGAAGTGGGCATTGTGCGCGTAATTGCTGCTAATATCCTGATGACACTTTATGCAGCTGGTGCTTCCGGCATATGCCGGTCCTCTAGCGTCAAATGTTTGCGTCTGCGTACACTGTATGATCACGATCAATACGGAAACTATCAGAAAAAGAGAAAAAACAATGTGCCGCTGACGCATGATACTTAATTAGATGAGCAAGACGACCGGTAAATTACAAATATTTTGAAGTCAAACAAATTGCTTTTCAGCCGTGTTACAAACCATAGTATGCAAAGAACTCATGATTATCTGCCCATAGAGGATTATGGAATAATTGGCAATATGAAGACAGTTGCGCTTGTCTCATTGCGTGGTGATATAGACTTCATGTGTTTCCCCAACTTTGACTCGGCGACAATATTCGCAAGACTACTGGATCGGGAGCATGGCGGTACATTTGCAGTAACACCGCAGCTAAAGTTTACAAGGACCAAGCAGCTATATATTCCCGGAACCGCCATATTGCTTACCAGGTTCTTTTCTGATGAGGGAATCGCAGAACTCACGGACTATATGCCCGTAAAAGGACTCAATGGCGATAGTTTCTGCGCTATAGTCAGAAAGATCAAAACCATCAGGGGAAAGATTTCTTACAAAATCAGGTGCGCTCCAAGGTTTGACTATGCCCGGGCTGAACACACTATAACTCAGAAAGGAGATAATGAGTTACACTTCTGTGCCGTGAACGATGGCAACTATATGGTAAGACTCCTCGCAGATTTTCCACTTCAGTACAATGAGCATGATGGCGTTGCGGAGGTCACACTTAATCATGGAGAGGAAGCAATAGTAGTAATGGAATCTGTTAAACGTGATGAATCTGAGCTTTTGCATGATATGGATTTCTATAGAAACATTACGTATCCGCAAACCATGCGATACTGGAAATCATGGATCAGCAAATCGACCTACAAGGGACGGTATACAGACCTGGTTTTAAGATCCGCAATAACGCTCAAACTGCTTACCTCCACAGAATACGGATCTATGGTTGCAGCCGCTACCTTCAGCGTTCCAGAGAGCATGTACGGTGATCGAAACTGGGACTATCGTTTTACCTGGATCCGCGATGCTGCGTTTACGATGTATGCTTTCCTACGACTTGGCTTTACAGAAGAGGCTGCGTCATTCCTAAACTGGATACAGCAGCGCTCAACCGACCCGGTCCTGCACCTAATGTATGCCATAGATGGTAGCAAGGCGTTCAAAGAGAGTATACTTGATAATCTTGAAGGTTACATGAGTCGCGGCCCGGTGCGTATTGGAAATGCGGCCAAGGATCAATTTCAGATGGATATCTACGGGGAGCTAATTGATACCATATACATTTATAATAAGAACCATACTAAGATAAATTATGAACTCTGGCTAACCATCCAAAAACACATTGCCTGTGTTATAGACTATTGGAAGAAACCGGATCACGGCATCTGGGAATTCAGAAATGGAGAAAAGGAATTTCTACACAGTAGATTGATGTGTTGGGTGGCAATGGATCGTGCCATTAAGATTGCCACAGATCGTTCATTCCCATATCCAGATACTGAATGGAAGACAGTCAGGGACGACATTTACAAGGATATATATGATGATTTCTGGGATAGCGAACTGGGTGCTTGGGTGCAATACCGGGGAGCCAAGGTCGTGGATGCGTCAGCATTGCTAATGCCACTAACCCACTTTGTTACTGCTGATGAACCTCGCTGGCTGTCGACGATGCGCGTGATTGAAAATCAACTGAGTACTGATGTACTGGTATATCGCTACCACAGTGAGGACGGGTTAGAAGGCAAAGAAGGGACCTTCAACATGTGCTCATTTTGGTTTATCGAAGCATTAGCTAAGAATAAAGAAACAGACAAAGCTTTGGAATACTTTGAGAAAATGACTGGCTATGCAAACCATCTTGGCTTATTCAGCGAGCAGATTGGAAAGCGGGGTGAACATCTGGGAAACTTCCCTCAGGCATTCACACACCTTGCACTGATCAGCGCTGCCCTGGAACTTGACAAACAATTGGACAGGCTTTGACAGTGGACAATAAACACCTAAGATTAGGGATGAATTGGATGGAGTTGAATTTCGTATCTGGTTTCGAATACCTATGTACCCTGTAATAAACATTTGATGAGCCTGAATAATGGAGACAAATCGATGGAATGATTGATGAGCAACTGGTTGAGCAGGTAGGAAACGAAATCAGCGGCTACATCAGTAAGCTTTAAGCTTGAGATTATAGACGCTGATCTTCATGGTTCCAACCTAGGGTACTTAGTCTAAGCGTACAACCTGACCGGTCTTTACCGATTCATCACTTGCAAATGCGACTTTCAGACTATTTATTGCATCTGCAGTAGGCTGACTTAAATCAATGTCTTCTCGTATACACTTCAAGAAGTGCCGTTGTTCACGGTTGCAGAGCTCTTGATGATCTGGCTCGTCACTCAAGTCTATCCACTCGTCCTGTTTGAGGAAGTTACCCTCTGCATCAAGCTCCGCATGATGAACTTTAAGGGACTCAGTTTTGGTATGCGCATCTATAACATCAGAATTGCCAGCCGAAGCTGCTTGCCTGGCTACTATAGATACGGCGCCTTTGGGTCCGAATACGTCCTTAACAAAAAAGGCCGTTTCACTGATCATTGGCCCCCATCCAGCTTCATACCAGCCGACAGATCCATCATCAAATCGGATCTGAAGATGGCCATAGTTATAATTGCCTGCTGGTATAACTTCTGTCAGTCTCGCCCCAATAGCTGTGACCTCTACAGGTTTAGCGTTCGTCATCTGGCACATGACATCGATATAATGTACACCGCAGTCTACAATTGGACTAAGGCTCTTCATTAAATTCTGATGCACTATCCATTTTGCACCTTTGCTTTGCTGGTTCAAGTTCATACGCATAACCAGCGGTTTGCCCATGTTTTGTGCAACATCAATAAAACGCCGCCAGGAAGGGTGATATCTTAGTATGTAACCCACCAAAAGTTTCTTATTGTATTTTAAAGCTGCAGCAGCAACCCGTTCAGCGCCTTCAACTGAATCGGCAAGGGGTTTTTCTATAAAAACATGACAACCCTGCTCCATTGCACGAATTGCGAAAGCTTCGTGGGTATCCGGGTAGGTCGAAATACAAACAGCGTTTGGCTTGGTAGACAGGAGCGCAGTATCAAAATCGTCGAACAGCTGGTATTGTCCGCCAAGTTTGTCGTTTAGTCTTTCCTTACTTTTTCCCGTCGACACCAGACCACATATCTCGAAGCCTTCAAGTTCATGATAAGCTGTTGCATGGGATGCACCCATATTTCCACATCCAACAACTAATACCCGAAGGTCACTTTTTTCTACTTCCATTTTCTCAAAATTTATGCACCTAAGCTCCAGCCTTGGCGGTATTCTCGTTTTACAAATTGATTTACTTCGTCAAAGTTGGTCACCCGCAAGTTTTGCTTGTCCCAGATCAGCTTAATGTCTCTTCCGGGAAAGCTTATGCCACCGCTTGTGGTCCTCTTCTGTATGTCCGTTCCACGTATTGCTAAATTCGCAATGAGCAGTGTTTCGGTAAGGGGGCCAGCAACCTCAAAATCTGAACTTAGCTTTTGCTTTCCATATCCCGCAAGGCAAGCTTCTACCCACGACCAGTAATGCCCATCAACACTTCCAGGTACACGTTCGTTCCTTTGTTTGACATGTACCTCATGGGTTCGTGACAGCGGTAGCAACCGAGGATTTGCACCATAAACGTCACAAATCATTTTTCCTCGCGTACCCTCAAAAAGTACTCCATTTGGACCAAAGGGTTCATTTGGGCCAAGCTCCTCGGGCCTGCCCGGTTTTATTCCACCGTCCATCCAATGGATTTGCAGATCATCCTTTGTCTTACGTGTCTTTTTGAAAGTCATAATTACATGGCTTGAAGGCGGACAACTATCTGGAAAGTATCCACGTTTAAATTCATCAACATAGATACTGCCTACACTGCATTGTACCTCAATCGGTGTGTCCAGTTCCAAGATTCGAAAGGGCGGTTCAACAAGGTGTGCACCCATATCGCCAATGGCTCCGGTACCAAAATCCCACCAGCCACGCCAATTAAAGGGAACCAACTTGTCTACATATGGTCTGTACGGTGCGCTACCAAGCCACAGGTCCCAATCTAGTTCGCTGGGTACCTGCCCGCCGGTGTTGGGCCATAATATTCCTTGTGGCCATGATGGTCGGTCTGTCCAACAGTAAACGTCCTTTACTTTACCAATGATACCTGCATCAACCCAATCCTGAAGCTGACGAACTCCGTCTCCAGAAGACCCTTGGTTGCCCATCTGTGTTACAACTTTATACCGTTGCGCCGCTTCTGTAAGTTTTCGTGCCTCGAATATATCATGTGTGAGCGGCTTTTCAACATACACATGTTTTCCCAACTGCATTGCAGCCATTGCGATCATAGCATGGTTGTGGTCCGGTGTCGATACTACAACTGCATCTATATTTTTATTTTCAGTGTCGAGCAGCTGACGATAGTCTTTATAATATTTCGCGCCAGGGAAATTCTTCAAGCTCGTGGCCGCACGTCTGTCATCTACATCACACAAAAAGGCAATGTCTGCTTTTCCTCCCTTGTAGATGTTTGCAATGTTGCTTTGTCCTTTCCCACCAGCGCCTATACCGGCAACTTGCAGTTTATCGCTTGGTGCTACGTAGCCAGGTCCTCCAAGCACATGCCTGGGCACAATCATAAAACCTGCGGCAGCCAAGCCAGCAGTCTTGATGAAGGTTCTTCTTGATTCTAAAGCTGAATGTTCTTTCTTTTCAGTCATTTTAACAATTACTATTTAGCGGATGATTTACTTGTACTTAAGTCTTTAATACGAATATTTCTAAATTTCAGCGGTGAGCCGTGGCCGAGAAATCCGATATGGCCACTGTTGCGCATTAGCCCAGGGTGAGGCTTGCCATCAGCGGCGCCGCGTTTACGGGCGTCAGTGATATCGGCGTCTAAGATGGTGGTACCATTAAGAATTACTTTAATCTTTGGTCCCTTTACAATTACTTCTTCATAATTCCATTCTCCTGTTGGTCTTAGGAAGCCTCTTTTTGCAGCACTTGTACCGTAGATCGATCCATGGTATTGATATTCATGTAGGTCTTTATACATTGGTGCATCATTGTCGAGAATTTGAAGTTCCATGCCTTCGTAAGCTGCATCTCCTTCCAATGGTGCTCTTATGCCAAGTCCATTGTTTGCACCCGGTGTAAGTTGAAATTCGAATCTGAAAATGAAATCGCTGTATTCATCCTTTGTGAACAGATTCCCGCCTGATCCTCTGCCGGGCATCGGCCGGATCGCCATATCGCCATCCTCAATGATATAATCAGTTGTGTTTCCAATCCACTCATGCATGTTTGTGCCATCAAAAAGTACCTTGAAGCCTTCCTTCTTTTCCCTGGCGCTAAGTACATACGGCTTGGGGCGAGGAATCTCTCTGATATAAATGTTACGATAAGCTACTGGCGATCCATGCGCTTGTAGTTCAATTTGTTCCTCCGCGAATATCGGCAGGCTTCTATCCCAGTAATTTTCAAGGATTACATTGTCTGTCACCAACTCACCGTTTAACCAAACGCTTACACGGTCGCCCTTCATTAATATTCGAAAGGTATTCCATTCATCTAAGGCATTGTCTGCAACTTTCAAAGGTTTACTTGCATGAATTTGGTTGTTATATAATCCACCTGATCCCACCTGCGCACCGTCTTTCACCCTTGCTGTGTCCCAGATCTGTACCTGAGGTGTTCCACGAAGATAAATACCTGCATCACCGTTTTGTTTTCCATCATCAATAATCTTCCAGTCTACCAACATCTCAAAATCTCCGTACTTTTTTACCGTAGCGAGGTTATCACCATGCACTTGGAACCGCAATTCACCATCTTCCACCTTCCAGCCTTCCAGCATCTTCTGGTCCGCCTTAGCTTGAGCAGCGTCAAGCGTCTTGGCATCCATTTTTGCACGGTTAACCGGGTTCCCTACTAAACCTTTCCAGCCACTGAGGTCCTTGCCGTTAAACAAGGGTACATAGCCCTCATCTTTCGGCATTTCATTCAGATACTTCACGATTGCTTGTTTTTGGTAATCACTATCGCCACCGCCAAGTGTGTTCATCGTCTTGGTCAGGAGATCCCTGATGATTGTACCCCGGTACACGGTGTCCGCTAGTATAATGGACATCACGGTGTTTGCCGCAGTCTGCTTCAAAGTTGGATCTTCTAAAAACTTTCCGGCAAGTATAGCTGCATTGAAAGTCTTGGCTTGTTCAAGCTGCTGGAGTACTGCAGCTCGTTGTTTTTCAGTCTTTGAAACGGCAATGGCATCACTTAGTTTCAAGTATCGCTGATCTGCATTAAAGTCGCTTCGCTGTAACAAGTGCAAATAGCTTTTAAGGGCCTGATCCAGCATTACACCTTGTCCCCTTGCACGCATGATCTTAAGCAACTCAGGTAATGCGTAAGCACTTTTCCAATAACCCAGGGCATTTATAGCGGCTCGTCTATTCAGTTCATCTCCCTTAATGGAGGCGTCGGCGACAGCTTTTAATGCATCGGGGCCACCTAGAGCGGCTAATATTTCATAATACGCCGGCTTCTGTGCTGCTGAAACTGCATCTAGCTCCGTTAGAACACCAATAACCTGCCGATCCGGGTGAGGAGATGTTTTCAGACCGGCGATTATTGCTTGTTGTAGTTCATGAATAACTGTCGTATCTTGCTGTTGTCTAAGCAGTTGAAAAAGGTGTGGGACGTGTTCAGCGGTGGCTAAATACTTCAATGCCCCATAGGCTGCTGTACGCGTTTCGGGATGTTTATCTTTGCACAAGCTATAAATCAAACTGATCTGATCGCTTGCTGCACGTGCGCCCAAAACATCGATCAGCGCTACCTGCAGTGCTGGCCTGGCTTTTGGTATGTATGCCGCAATCTGCGCGGACAATCCTGTTCCCTTCATATGTAAAAGTGCTTGCTTACCAAAAGCAATGCTAGTGCTGTCTCCTTTCCTCATCCCACTGTATACTTCAGGCAGCACAGCTGCATTTGCGAGTTTGGTCGCAGCGAGCACAGCAGCGCCGCTGACCTCGGGATCCTTGTGCTTCATCAACTTCTTCAGATCCTCAAGAGCTTCCTGAACTCCTGTCCTAGCCAGCATCGTGATAATTTGAGTCTTTTTAGTGTTGTCGACCTTGGAAAGTTTTTTTAGCCACATTCCTATATTGGAAGGGTTAACGTCGGCTTGGGCCAGTTTTATTGCAGCAGCGCTATAAGCAGGATCTTTGTCATCCATTGCGTCTGCTAACATGGGCATACCTTTAGCCGGATTGCTCTGATATAGGACATATAAAGCCGAACTTCGTACATGTGCAGGTGCATCTTTCTTCTCCTGAATTATTTGTGCCAACCTTGCTGCACTTTGTGAATCTCCATAACGTACCAGATTACTAATGTAAGTTAGTACAGCGGCAGTCGCATCGGTTTGATCATCATGGAAGTTGACCTTGTCAGCCGCGTCAATCAGGATGTCAGACGAACTGGTATCTGCAATATTTGCCATCGCAGAAAGCGTGAGTCGCTTAAGCGTCACATCATCTGTAGTCAGGAGTCGCTGCAAAGCTGGCAGCGCTTCTGTGGCGCGACTTAAACCTAAAGCCTCAACGAGGGAGAGTCTCACCGTACTCTGGGCTGTAGGAAGTGCATTCACCATTGCTGCTTTAGCAGAAGGCGTATTAATCTTCACCAAGGCACGTGTTGCAGGATCTGCCAGTGCTGGATTACTTAAATAACTTTGAAGGATTACAACGGCCTCCTCCTTACCTGTCAGTTCAAGC
This sequence comes from Pedobacter sp., assembly GCA_038918115.1. Taxonomy (GTDB): domain Bacteria; phylum Bacteroidota; class Bacteroidia; order Sphingobacteriales; family Sphingobacteriaceae; genus Pedobacter. Next base: position 202,171 of record JBCLAL010000002.1, on the reverse strand, counting down.
TGACTGATCAAGAACGATTTTACGTGATTGTCTTTAGTATTTTTAAGCCCCTCGATATAGGCACTCACAGCTTGTTTTCGATGTGCCTCTTTGTTTGTCTGCATGACGTGGGCAGAATAGCTTCCAATGGCATATTCCAGACCTGCATTGTTAGGACTACCAGGGGCTGATAATCCCGAGATCATCGCAGCAAGTCCCTCTGGACCAAGCTGTTCAACTTCCATCATGTTGGTCTGGAGCTGTTTTTGATCCCTGGCCGGAAGTTCGGCTAGCAAGTCCGCAATCTTCGTGGTAGTGGTTCGCTGGTCTTTACTCGCTTGAGCAAGCACCTGCATATTTAAAGATGCGACTGTAACCAGCAGCATCATTGATTTTTTAAACATCTTATCTATTTATGGATTTAACAAAAAGGGATTACAATATGTAAGGAGCTCGCATCACGGGATTGATCATGCGATTCGCTGCCTCGTCATCTACGAATTCCTGCTTTACCGGATCAAATTTTAGAGATCTTCCTAGTCGTAGTGCTGCCAATCCAATATTAATTATTGTGCAGGAACGGTGACCATTCTGCTCGTTCAGTGCAAATTGTTTTCGCATTTTTACCGCTCCACTAAAATCAGTTATCTGCAGTTCCGAATCTGGGAATGCAGCCAACTTCCGCTCAAGATCCGGTATATCCGATCTAAACCCAGGATAAAGCTTGCCATTTGGTCCCTCGATGTACGGTACGTTAGTATCCTTGCCCTCACCATCTAATATGATCTGACAACCGTCAGCGTAGGTATACGTTATCCTGCTCCATGTTCCAACAGCGTCAGTGTGTTGCTGCGGTGCATCAATTTCAACATAGACGGGACTCGTATTATCTTTTCCAAGAAAGTACTGAACTGGGTCAAGATAATGTTGCCCCATATCGCTCAGTCCCCCGCCATCATAATCCCAGTAGCCGCGAAAGGTTTGATGTACGCGGTGTGAATTATATGGTTTATAGGGTGCCGGACCTAACCAGGCATCATAATCCAGTTCAGAAGGAATAGGCTCTGGTGCTAACTTATCTTTGCCAATCCAATAAAACTTCCAGTCAAACCCTGTGTGCTTACCTACCGTAACCTTCAATGGCCATCCTAGCAACCCACTTTCAACTAGCTTTTTGATTGGCTTAACCGTGGTGCCCATTCCATAAAAAACATCTTTAAACCGGAACCAAGTATTCAGACGAAAGATCCGTCCATGTTGCTGAACGGCCTCCATTACCCGCCTGCCCTCACCGATGGTGTGTGTCATCGGCTTTTCACACCATATATCCTTGCCGGCACGGGCAGCATCTACCGCCATAATACCGTGCCAGTGTGGCGGCGTGGCAATATGCACGATGTCGACCTCGGGTAGACGAATCATCTCCCGATAATCGCTAAAGGTTTCCACACCTTTAGCTAACATTTCCATAGATTTCGTAAGGTGTCGCTTGTCAACGTCGCAGATGGCCACCACCTGGGTACCGTCGTAAGAAAAATGGTTCCTTCCCATGCTACCGACACCGATTACCGCTTTTGTAAGCCGGTCACTAGGTGCAATAAATCCCTGCCCGCCTAACACATGCCTGGGTACAATGCTGAATGCGGCTAATCCAATAGCCGACTTCTTAATAAAGTCCCTTCGGGAATTCTGATCGTTTAGATTCATGTATATCGTTTAAGTGTTTATAGACGAATGGTTTTGGTGCTTTTCTAAGTTAAAGGAAATTCTTTTCCGATAAATCAATTTCTTGGAAAATTTCGGATTAACGGATGTAGAAAAGTTGTGACTTAGCGATATTCAGCGTCAATATTTAAAACTGCGGCGCATGCCAGTTGTTAATTTTCTTAACAAACCCAACCCGGAAACGAAAGCAATAATCACATGACGAGGCATAAATTTGTCTTCGATCCTCCGCAGGAGAATCCAGAGGCCCCAAATCACCAGGATCAGGATGTACAAGCCGATAGCGGCCATGAAGACCCGGGACTAAATCATAGAGAAGCAGATGATCTTAGCTTGAACACTTCTGCTACTGATGATGTGTTCTAAAATGTTTGTTAAACAATATTGAAGGCTACCGCAAACTTTATCAGCCCGGCTAATGAATTCACCTCAAGCTTATGAAGAATATTTTTACGATGGGTATTTATTGTATGAATAGAACGAAACAGAGCATTCGCAATCTCATAGCTACTCTTTCCTTCCACAATCATCCTAATTACCTCCTTTTCACGTGCGCTCAACATGTTAAATCGCTGAAAGTTCTTACGGATGTACTCATCATTTTCAATCATATTGCTAACCCTATAACCGGTAATGTTAAGGGTATTAATTGGGACAGCAATATGAACAAGATTAGATAAAGCCGGACCTCCCTGGGGTCGTATTAATCTTGACGTCGTGAAATACCAATTGTAATCGGATGCACTGTCGGGCCGCACACGTTGTACAAAAGAATGCAAACGGGTATAATCGCCAAGGCCTACAAAGTCAAGCATACCCTGTTTTATCGAAAGCATCTCATCTGCGGGAAAGAAACGTCTGAAATAATCAGGTCCAATTGCGGTGAGTTCTTCACTACTTTGATGGAGGATGTCACATCCAAATTTGTTCATGTACAGGTTTGTCATGGAACCAAGATCCTGAACCATTACACTTCCTGGAACATAATCCCCAATCTCTGAAATACTAAGAACCTGATTTTCTAGTCGATTGCCTAAACAAAAGAGGTTTGCTTGAAGGTCCAGCGCCTGTTGCTGGAGAGCGCCTGTGAAAGCCATGGCGAGGGATTTAGCGAGGTGAATGCCTAATATTACTTGTTGCCCTAACCCGATTAAAAGTAATAAATTAATTCAATGTTCCACCCAAAAAAAATAACAAATTATTACACTAATATCCTGAATGTCAGTAAGAACACTTAGCTACCGAGATAATCTTCAACTACGCTTTCGTGTTCATAGATCTTAAGATCAAAATAGGTTGCCGCAGCCAATAGATGATCGAAGATATCAGCCATAATGTGCTCATACTCTATCCACTTTGTAGTTCCCGTAAATACATAAATTTCAATCGGCAGTCCTGTTGCCGTTGGTGCAAGTTGACGCACCATCATCGTCATCTTCTTATTAACACCGGAGTGATGTGCCAAGTAGCTGTCAATGTATTTACGGAAAAGGCCTGCATTCGTAAGGTTACGTCCATTAACCAACAAGCTTTTGTCAATACCATTTCTTGCATTGCTTTTATCAATGTCCTTTTGTCTGTGATCAATATAGTTTTGTAGTGATTGTATCTTTCTGAATTCGTCAAGCTCATCTGGCCTGATAAATCTTATACTGGTTTGACGGATATTTATAGCCCGCTTTATGCGTCTGCCTCCAGATTCACGCATACCGCGCCAGTTCTGGAAAGAGTCGGAGATCAACGCATAAGTTGGAATGGTTGTGATCGTCTTATCAAAGTTCTGAATTTTCACTGTGGTAAGATTGATTTGTATCACGTCGCCATCCGCTCCGTATTTTGACATTGTAATCCAATCGCCGATGCGAACCATGTCGTTCGCACTCACCTGAATACTGGCAACGAAGCCCATGATCGTGTCTTTAAACATCAGCAGTAGCACTGCAGAGAGGGCCCCCATTGCTGTGAAGAATGCCACAGGAGATTTTCCAGTGAGGGTTGAGAAAATAATCACCGTACCTAGAATCATGAGCATAATACGTATGATCTGCAGGTAGCTGTCAATCGGTTTTTCTTTAAAGGCTTGTTTTGTGCGCAAGGTATCTGCCCCAGATCTGATCAACGACATTATCAGCCAAATCATGACAAAAACCAGGTAAACATCAGATAGGGCCCCAAATAGATTAGTAAATCTTGGGAAATCTATAAATACGACTGGTAGCGCAAAGTTTATTATACTAACCGGAATCAACAACGCCAGGTAATGCGCAAATCGATTTTCAAGCAGGTAAAGAAAAAACTGGTTTCTCGATTGCTTAATGATTCGTATGAGTGTAATTCGCAGCAATCGCCGTATTAGCTGATGGGACACATAGACGAGCACTATTGTCACGAATGCAAGTAGTATAGCATTAAGGTACTTAACCACAGGCTGGGAAATACCTGCGTGCATCAGCAGGTCATATGTCCATCGGCCTATAAAGTTAAAAGCGTGGTCTTTATTCATGCATTTTGAGTTGTTTGGGTGCAGAATACCAATAATAAACCAAAAAACCAACCTGAATAGCTCCAGATTGGTTTTTTTGAAAGCATTTTAGTCTGCTATATCTTTGGCAGGCTATAGCCGTTGTGATAGTCAGACATCAGATATTTCTCGTTTATTGATTTGTTGCTAAACATCCTGGTACCTTCATCCCAGCTTAGCTTCTCCCCGCTTCTGAATGCGATATTACCCATTTGGGCTACAGTAGCAACATGGGCGCCGGCTTGAATAGAGCAGGCAAGTGCTTCCTTTCTACGATCGCGTACACAATTGAAGAAATTAACCATATGATTGTTCAAGCCGTTATCCGACGCTTTTACAAAGGGCTTAGAGACCTTGTGTTCGCTTTGCCGTTCCTCTATAACCTCCCAGCCATTACGATTCAGGATAAGGGTCCCATTATTTCCGATGTAAGCAATTCCATGATCACGATTGTAAGGACCATTATCAATACCCATCGCCGAATCCCATACCAGGTTAAATTTGTCAAACTCGTAGAGTGTAGTCAATGTATCCGGGGTTTCCTCATAAAGATCAGGATAGGCAAACCTTCCGCCAAGCGCCGAAATGGTCTTTGGTATCGGGGAACCCATGCCAAGCAAGCCGTAGTCCAGTAAGTGCACGCCCCAGTCTGTCATTAACCCGCCCGCGTAATCCCAGAACCAGCGGAAGTTAAAATGATATCTGCTGGCATTGAATGTACGTTTTTTCGCCGGCCCTAACCATAGATCGTAATCGGCACCTTTAGGAGGCGCAGAATCTGGAACTACCGGACCAGGCTTCATCCAACCCTGGTAGCACCAGACTTTCACTGTGCGGACGTTGCCAAGTTTGCCACTTTGCACGTAATCTACAGCATCCTTGAAGTGCTGCTGACTACGCTGCCATTGTCCCGCCTGCACTACCTTGTTGTACTTTTCTGTTGCAGCCACCATGCTGCGACATTCAGCGATTGAATTACCTACAGGTTTTTCCACGTAAACATCCTTCCCAGCCTGAACAGCATGTATCATCATTAGGGCGTGCCAATGATCCGGCGTTCCGATGATAACGGCATCAACATCTTTACGGTCCAAAACTGCACGATAATCTTTGTAGGTTTTAACCTTCGCCGGATTAACGTCAAGTTCTTTCAGTTCTGACATGCGTTTATCAAGTACATTCTGGTCCGCATCGCAAAGCGCTACAAGCGTCACTCCTGGCACGAGCAATGCTGCTTTGAGATCCGACCAACCCATACCGTTAACGCCAATTACACCAATGTTGATCTGATCATTTGCGCCTATGGTTTTTTGATATAAAGCATAAGCGGGGTTGTCGAGCGTTGATAGTACCATGGAACTACCGACTGCAGTAAGTCCGGTACGTAGAAAATTTCTTCTGTCTATCATTCGGTTAGAATTATAAGTTCATACAGCCTGTAAAATACAAAATCCTAACTAGAAGCCAAACCTTAATGTCTAGCTGCCATAGCTTCGTCAACATCGACCTCCAGCCCTCTAGCTATGGCCATTCCCATTTGGATATCAGCCCTGAAGAAGTGGCAAAGTTGAAGGTTAATGATTTGCGTCCTTTTTGGTCCACTGATTTCCGTCATTGATCCCACAATATTGTTAACCAAGTTCTTTCTATCTTCTGGACTTAACACCTTTCGATAAAGCTCCCCAGGCTGAGTGAAGTGATCGTTGTCACCTTCTCCTGCATTACGATCAAACCAATCTGCTACATTGGAATCGAGTTCCCAGGCGGGCTCTCTATAATTTTGATCCGGAACCACCTCGCCAAAACTATTTGGATATTAGTTGGGATCATTATTTCCAGTTTCGTCCACGCGCATCTGCCCATCGCGATGGAAGTTATTAACCATAAATGGGCATCGATTAACTGGAATTTGTTCGTAGTTGATACCTAAACGGTATCGCTGAGCATCAGCATAAGAAAGGATTCTCCCTTGAAGCATTCGATCTGGGGAGAAACCAATACCATCAATAAGGTTTGATGGGGCAAATGCAGCTTGTTCAACATGTGCAAAGTAATTATTTGGTACTTGATTAAGCTCAATTTCGCCAACTTCAATAAGCGGGAACTCAGCATGGGGCCAGACCTTTGTAAGGTCGAAAGGATTCCACCGGAAGGTTTTTGCCTCGTCTTCGGTCATCACCTGGATCTTCAATGTCCACCTTGGAAATTCTTTATTATCTATCGCCCCTATCAGGTCACGTTGTGCATGGTCCAGGTCAACTGAATGCATTTGACTAGCTTGTGCTCCCGTCAGATTTTTAATTCCCTGTTGTGTTTTAAAGTGGAATTTCACCCAAACACGTTTATTATCCGCGTTGATCATGGAATAGGTATGACTACCAAAACCATCCATATTTCTGTAGTTAAGCGGTGTGCCTCGATCAGTCATTAGGATCATAACTTGATGCAAACTTTCCGGATTAAGTGACCAGAAGTCCCACATCATGGTGGCGCTTTTTAAATTCGTTCTCGGGTCACGTTTTTGGGTGTGTATAAAGTCGCTGAACTTCTTCGGATCTTTGATGAAGAACACAGGCGTATTGTTTCCCACAAGATCCCAGTTACCATCTTCTGTGTAAAACTTTATTGCAAATCCTCGTGGATCACGCGCTGCATCTGAACTCCCCTTCTCACCACCTACTGTAGAAAAACGGAGAAAAATGCGGCAGGTATTACCGATCTGTGAAAAGATCTTTGCTTTGGTGTATTTGCTGATGTCATGTGTTACCTTAAACGTGCCGTAAGCACCAGAGCCTTTTGTATGGACAACACGCTCCGGTATACGTTCACGGTTAAAGTGCGCCATCTTCTCGTGGAGAATAAAGTCTTGCAAAAGTAAGGGCCCGCGCTTGCCTACAGACTGTGTATTTTCATGTTCAGCATATGGTCTGCCCGAGGGCCGTTGTAAGCTTCCTGTCTATTGTATTTTCCTTGCTCATACTTTTTATTTTTTTTAAAAGTAGAGTTAGTATTCCTTTTAAGAAAACACTTAATATCTATAAGAGAATAGATACTTTCTATATTTATGAGTTCTCGGAGATATATGAACCTAATTACGAACGAGCAATTTCAGCTAAGTGGTGGCCTGCTAAGCTGTTGTTTAGTTTTCTTGATAAACTGTGATAAAAACCGTGAAATGATTTACTCGTTGGAATTGCATAGTTTTGATTTCAACTAACCTTAAAATGCTTCTTATGGTAAAAAATAAACGACTTCACTTTTTTTGCTCATTGGTTTTCCTTGCCTGCATACTACTATTAAGTAGTTGTAAAAAGGACGAAAATAAAGCTAGCGCCAATGCGACAATATTAGGTCCTGAGACAAAAGTCGGCACCGGCATTGCGCAATCGTTCATAAAGATGAACGGCCAGGGAGATCCTGAGCAAATTGGTTTTACATTCAGCGCTGCTACTTTAGACAGTTTACCTATGCATAGTGCTATGTTTGAAATTCCCGTTCCAAAGGGAAACAATACCATGGTTGATCATATTTCCTTTGACTATAATGCCCACGGTCATGAACCTCCCGGAGTATATGATGTTCCGCATTTTGACATTCACTTTTATAACATCAGTAAGGCAGAACGAGGCTCTATTATAGCCGGCACAAAAGAAATGGAGTTGCTGCCTGCAGAGATTTATATCCCAAAAGACTATGCGCCCATCCCTGGCGGTGAGGCCAACATGGGAAAACACTGGACGGACACTACAGGAACGGAGTTTCAGGGCAAGCCATTTGATAAGACTTTTATTTACGGAAGCTATAATGGCATGTTTATATTCCACGAAGCAATGGTGGCTTTAAGCTTTCTGCAAACAAAACCGAATGTCTCCGCATCCATCAAACAACAACCTAAGGTACAGGTCGGTGGCTACTATCCAGGGAAGTTTAGCATCAGCTTTGACGAAGACAAACAGCTTTATACCGTCTCGCTCGATAACTTGCAACGTAGGATCGCCCAGTAATTAGCCAAAGAGTAAAACAGCAAGTAACAACGTAACTATAATGTTAAAGAGTTGTGCCAGTAAAAAGGCATACAACGGCTTTCTATTATCGTGCTTAAAAAGATCTTTGAAGTTTGTTTCTAACCCTATACTCGTAAAAGCCAGTGTAAACCAAGTGTTTTGAAGGTTCTTCAAACTATCTTTTGCCGGAGCTATGATATCAGGTGATAACACAAAGGAAAAGAGTAATGAAGCGCCAACGAAGCCCAGAACAAACTTTGGAAAGCGTTCCCATATCACGCTTAAGGTAGGTTTTTCTACTGCACCAGCATCCCTGCTGGTGCTATTATAAGTCCAGTAAATACTTATAGCAAAGGCCGCAATGCCTAAAAGCACATTCTGCGAAAACTTTACTATTGTACTGATTTTTAAGGCCTCTTCCCCGACCAATGTACCCGAGGCAACGACTGCGCCGGTGGTATCAATGCTTCCGCCTAGCCATGCCCCTGTAACTTGCTGCGAAAGCGAAAGGTAAGAAGCAACATAAGGCATGAATATCATCATTGGTATAGCTGTGATCAATACCATGGAGATGACATACGAAAGTTTTTTGGAGTCGCCTTTAATGGCACCCGAAGTTGCAATGGCAGCAGAAACACCGCAGATGGATACTGCGCTGGAAATCATCATGGTTAATTCTTTGTCCACTTTAAGCTTTTTACAAACCCAAAAAGCAAAATACCAGACCGATAGTACAACAACAAGGGCCTGAATGAGCCCCAGAAATCCGGCCTTTAGAATGTCAGAGAAAATTACGCCTGTCCCAAGCAGAACCAAACCGATCTTCACAAACAATTCAGTGGACAGCGTATGCTTAAACCATTGTGGAAGCTTGAACAGGTTACCAATCAGAAGGCAAATAGCAAGACTGAAGATTACGGCCTCCAGGTTCAACGTTTTTACATATGCGTTGCCGGTAAATATTAGTGCAAGCATCGTTATCGTGAATACCAGGGGAAATCCCTTGATGAAGTTTATTGTCGATTTACCAAGTATGTAGGTCCCGACGGCTCCTATCACAACAAAGAAAATAAGCTGAATGGCAACTTTCCCCAGGTTAGTTGTTGACAATACATCCTGAACCATGTTTTCACCATTAGACCACTTGAAGGTTGGTACAGGTACAATATATAGGAACAGTGAGCAAAGAATTACCAGAAATCCAAGGATGACAACAACCCAATCCTCATGTAAGACAACTCGTTTAGTAGAACTTTCAGCCATGTATATATTTTGAGTTTCGCACAACCAATTTTGAGCGATTTCTAAAAATAGCACATTTCACCAAAATCACAGCTATTTAGGAATTTCAATATAGAAGATACTTCCCGAATTTACCTGACTCTCAAACCAGATTTTTCCTCCATGAAGCTCGATTATGGTCTTGATGATCGACATACCAAGGCCAACGGGCTTTTCGCCTTTTAAGCCGGTCCGACGGGCCGGGGTGAATTTTTCAAATAAAACCTCATTATACTCTTCCGGAATTCCAATGCCGTTGTCACGAATGGTAATACGTACGGTGCTTGCAAGCTCAGTAATATCGACCTCAATGAGGCCGTTATCATAGGTGAATTTTATCGCGTTTGAAACAAGATTATTAAATACTTGCATCAGCTTCAAAGTATCAAATTCAATATAGAGCTTTTCGGAAGAACTGCTGATTCTGAAGTGCTTTTTTAGGACATCAGATGACTTCTGATAGTTGTCAATTACGTCAGTTATCCCAAATACAATATCAGCTCGTTCTTTCCGTAGATTAACTGAAGTGGATTCTAGAAATTCCTGATTTACGATATCCCTAATGAGGGTTATGTTTCTTTCACATAGCTTTTGTATGAGTTCAACATATTGGGAGATTGCTCGGTTTTCTTTAGCAGAAGGTAATTGTTGTATTGCAGTAGCCATCATGTTAATCATGCCAAGCGGCGTCTTCAAATCGTGTGCAAGTACCTCAAGGGTTGAATTTTTCCGCGCATTAATTTTCTCCGCGTATAGTATATTCGTCTTTGTTGTGGTAACGTCGCTTGCAATTCCTCCTATAAGTTGAGCACCATTATGCTTCAAGCCGGGGTATGATTTTAACAAGATGTACTTCGATGTATTTTCATTAGTTATTATTCTAAACTCCACTTTTGTCTCATGCTGCGCACTAAGCACCTGGCGTAAAAAGTCCAGCACATAACTTTGGTCTTCCGGATGGATCGTACTTAAAAGTCTGCTGGGTTCAGCTAGATATTCAATTGACGGACGCTCCCATACTTTCTGAAAAGCGTCTCCGATATAATCTAAAGTGCCTGACAAAGGATTGTAAATCATGAAGACGTCGTCTGCGAGTTGTCCGATTTGTTCAAAGTTTACAAGGCTCACATCATTTGTTTTCATAGTGTCTTTGTTAGGTTACGGGTGAATACAAGTACGCAGGCAAACAGAAATCAATCATATTTTAATACATTTGTGGAGCATGCAAATCGATCATCTACAAGGAGACGGCCACTCAGCTATGGACATAAAAATTAGACCTATAGCCCCCTCGGATAACAGGGATATCGCCAGATTAATCAGATCTGTACTCACGGAATTCAAGCGTAACGAACCGGGAACAGTATTCACTGATCCGACAACAGATCAACTATACGAATTGTTTGAGCTACCTGGTTCCAGTTACTGGATTGCGGAGGAAAATAATAGAATACTTGGGGGCTGTGGTGTTTACCCAACGGCAGGATTACCAGGCGGTTGTGCAGAATTAGTTAAATTCTACCTAGATCCTGTCGTTCGCGGACGCGGATTAGGTAAGTTGTTGCTGGAAAAGTGTTTTGAAGCAGCCAAGTTAGCGGGATTTAGACAACTGTATCTTGAAAGTTTTCCAGACTTTGTCACAGCGATCGCCCTTTATGAACGTTACGGCTTCCGTCACATTAATGCTCCTTTGGGCAATTCTGGTCACTTTGCCTGCAATGTATGGATGGTTAAAGAACTTTAGTTATACCTTTATAGTTTTCCATCTGCCTTTTCTAAACAGTATGTAACTCGCAATGCAGATAGCGGTCTCTGCTACTGGAACTGCTATGAAAACGCCTGTTGGACCTAACCCGAGTGATTTTGCGAGGAGGTAAGCCATAGGAATCTGGAAGAGCCAAAAGCCAAATAAATTTACCCAGGTTGGCGTCCAGGTGTCTCCTGCACCGTTGAAGGCATTCACTAACACCATACTGATCCCATAAAATATATACCCACTGCTCATGATAAAGATTGCCTGAGCGGCAGTGTCCTGAACCTGGGGATCATCAGTAAAAAAGCTGATTATATCCCGGCCTAGCGCAAAAGTTGTAATCATAACGCCAGTCATGAATGTGACGCTGAAGATCACCGTTTGTTTGACGGATGAAACGGCCCGCCGCTCCAGGTTTGCACCGAGATTCTGACCAACTAAAGTCGCTGCAGCATTGCTGAGTCCCCATGCTGGCAGCATGAAAAACATCATGATCCTTAATGCCGTCTGGTATCCCGCAGATCCGGCATCGCCACCTGTGGTAGCAACAAGCTGCGCCAGAAAAATCCAACTACAAGAAGCAATGATAAATTGGAGGATTGCCGGAGCTGCAATTTTCAGCAACGTTCGAAGTTGATGAACATCCGGAATCAGGTATTTAATCTTAATTTTAAGTATACCTTTGCCGTTTGCAAGGTTGTAAAGCTGGTAAATTACGCCGAGGCTGCGACCAATAGTCGTTGCTATCGCAGCACCTGTTAGTCCAAACGCAGGCACAGGTCCGAACCCCTTTATAAGTAAGGGACAGAGCAGAATATTGGATAAATTTGCTATCCATAAACTTCGCATTGCAATTGCAGCGTTTCCGGCACCCCTGAAGATGCCATTTATTAAAAACAGCAATACAATAACGACACTGCCCCCCATCATGATCTGGATGAAAGATGTACCGTTTCTAGCAGTTGCTGGTGAAGCGCCCATCAATAATAATATATCCTCGCCAAAAATCATCCCGGTAATACTTACAATTAAGTTAATGACAATGGCGATCAAAATTGCCTGCATTCCTGCCTTGGCGGCCGCTGCAGGATTCTTCTCTCCTATCCTTCTCGCAACAACAGCGGTAGCAGCCATACTAAGTCCAATCGCCAGGGAATAAATCACGGTAAGCACAGATTCCGTAAGGCCTACAATCTGTATCGCTTCACTGCTCTCTGGAAGGTGACCCACAAAATACAAATCAACCAAGGCAAAAACAGATTCCAACGCCATTTCCAAGATCATCGGAATGGCTAATAAAATCACTGCTTTTTGAATATTACCTTTGGTATAGTCAAAAGCTCCACCTTCAAGCGCCTGCCTTAACAGTCTCAATAGTCCACCCGGATTTGATTGCTCACTTTCATGCATCTTTACCATTTTGAATTTTAAAGGAATATAATACTGTTTTCTGTATCATTTGCATGATAATATTTATATTTAAAAAACTAACCTAAAATATAACTATGAGCAACAGACGTTCATTTCTTAAAACATCAGCAGTGTTCGCAGCAGGGTTGCTGGCTGCACCGGAGCTATACGCTTACCAGAAAAAATATATAGGTCTGCAACTTTACACGATCAGAGATGCAATGGCAAAGGACCCTAAAGCAGCACTTGCAAAAGTTGCAAGCCTAGGCTATAATGCTGTAGAAGGCGCTACCTATACCGGTTCCCAGCTTTTTTACAATATGTCGCCAGTGGAATATGCCAGAACACTTAAAGACAACGGCCTTATCGCCCCCAGTTCTCACTACATGTTAGGCGAGTCTATGGATGCTAAAGGTACGATATCAAACGAATGGGCAAAAGCAGTTGACGATGCAGCAGCGGTAGGAACAAAATATATGGTTTGTGCATATTTACTGGATCCTGAAAGAGGAACATTAGATCATTATAAAGCGACAGCTGATAAATTTAATGTTGCAGCAGAAGTTTGTAAAAAAGCAGGGATACAATTCTGTTACCACAACCATGACTTTGAATTCGAAGCTCAAAATGGTAAATATCCTTTTGATGTACTTCTTGAAAACACCGATAAGAACTTGGTGAAGTTCGAACTTGACCTGTACTGGGCGAGTCGGGCCGGACAGGATCCACTAACCTTGTTTGATCGACATCCTGGGCGCTTTCCACTTTGGCACGTTAAAGATATGGACAAATCGGAAGGCAGAAACATTACCGAAGTAGGTCACGGCTCCATAGATTTTAAAAGGATATTTGCACAGTCTAAGAAATCAGGACTTCAGTACTTCTTTGTGGAGCAGGATATCTGTCCAGGTGATCCATTCGACTCGATAACACAAAGTATCTCCTACTTGAAAAAGAATATCGTTTAAGCTGAGTATACCTACTAAAACTTTAAGGCTGCTGGAATTACCAGGAGCCTTTTTAAGTTAATTACCATCTCATTCTTCTAAAACAAGCAGCTTTGGTGAATGTTATAGCTGCACATCTATAACTAAACCTATGAAGATTGACAATAAAATTAGCAGGCGCCAGGTAATTGGCGGCCTTGGTGCAGGATTGGCCACAGTTGCCGTGTCTCCTGTATTTGGTGCAGGTACCATTGCCGGAGACACTGCACAGGAAGTACAGGATCCACGAACTAAATATCCTAAACCCCCGTTTAAAGGCCAGTCACAACCATGGCCGGGATTAGCTGGACAGATGGATCCAAAGCCGGATCATGGAGAAAGCAGTTACAAAGGCTCCGGCAGGTTAAAGGGCCGGAAGGCGCTGATCACTGGCGGCGACTCCGGAATGGGCCGTGCAGCCGCAATTGCTTATGCGAGGGAAGGCGCTGATGTGGCAATAAACTATCTGCCAGATGAAGAGCCCGATGCGCGGGAAGTGGTAAAGCTGATTAATGCTGCTGGGCGAAAAGCAGTTGCAATTTCTGGCGATATTCGCGAGGAAGCCTTTTGCAGCAGGCTGGTTGCAGAGGCTGTACGTGGACTTGGCGGCCTTGACATCCTTGTTAGTAATGCCGCACGCCAACAAACACATAAATCCATTACGGACATATCTACCGAACAGTTTGACTGGACCATGAAAACCAATATTTATGCACCCTTCTGGATTATAAAAGCAGCTTTGCCGCACTTGAAGCCAGGTGCGGTAATTATTGGTACGACTTCCGAACAGGCGACTGATCCATCCGCTGAGCTTTATGATTATGCACAAACTAAAGCTGCGACCACGAACTTTGTAAAGTCCTTAGCTAAACAATTAGCTCCTCAGGGTATTCGGGTAAACGGTGTAGCACCCGGACCAATCTGGACACCTCTTCAGGTGAGTGGTGGTGCAACCCTAGAAAAATTAAAGAGCTTTGGTGGAGACACCCCACTTGGCAGACCAGGTCAGCCAGTAGAACTCGCCTCTATTTATGTACAGCTCGCTGCTGAAGATGCAAGCTATGCAACGGGTCAGATTTATGGTGCTGCAGGGGGATCTGGTCAACCGTAAGATTGACCTTATTGCACAACAGGTACACAAATTATTAGTCAGCCTCCTTATTGTAGCGGACGCTGAGAACACTAAAAACCTTGTTTTTAGCCCTATAGTGTGAAATTTCAACCAAAATACACACTTTAATTGATACATGTTGTGTATACAAGCTTTTTATAATCGCCTATTTTTGTAGTTTGAAAATTTGATCCATGAAAAAAAACTTTAAACGCTTTGCTTATTTGCTGCTTTTTGTTGCCGTGTCGGCAAGCTGCAAGAAGGACAAAAACAATCCAGAACCCACGCCTGGAACAGGAGAAACTAATTATGTTTCTGCAGCACCTTTAAAAACCTTCACCAATGGTGATATCAAACAACTTGCTGCAGCTGGTGGCTTTGGAGACGTTGCTCCACTTTACAAGTACGATGTAGAATATGTAAAAATCGTATACAAGACTAAGTACAAAGGCGAAGTTATAAATGCCAGCGGCTTGCTGGGTATTCCGAAGAACACGCCTACTGCGCCATCTATCATCAGTGCTCAGCATGGTACACTTTTCGTAGATATTGCTGCACCAACCAACATTAATAATAGCGCTGAAGCATTTTCTGGCTTAGAACTTCTTGCATCCGCAGGGTTCATCACGGCAGTACCTGATTACATCGGATACGGTGATACAAAAGATAAACCTCACCCTTATTATGATCAGGAATATGCTGCAAGCGCGGTTGTTGACATGTTAACTGCGACAAAAGCATATTTAGCTGCTCAAAAAATCAACACCAGCAATAGAGTTTTCTTAACTGGATACTCTGAAGGGGGTTACATTACCATGGCTGCTCAAAAAGAAATTGAAGGTAACAGCGCGCATGGCCTTAGCCTGACTGCAGTTTCTGCTGGTGCCGGTGCTTATGACTTAACAGAAATGTTAAGAGGTGTTGCGACTGCGCCAACTTATGAAGAGCCAGGTTTTCTAGCTACTTTGTTGATTTCTTACAACACAACTTATGAGTGGAATCGTCCGCTTACCGACTTCTATCAAGACAAATATGCAACGAAACTTCCAACGCTGCTTGATGGTTCAAAAAATAGAAGAGAGATTAATAACGCATTAACCCAAAGCACCTCGGAGCTTTTTAATCCTACGTTTTACAAAAACCTTAGCACAGCAGGTCAGGAATCAAAACTTAAAGATGCTTTAGAGAAAAACAGCTTCAATAATTTCGTTCCAAAAACCCAGTTGAGATTGTATCACGGAACTAAAGACATGGCTGTGTTCCCTTCGACTACAAAAACTACTTACGACAGGTTCGTTAAAGCCGGTGCAAAAGTTCAATATATTCCTGTTGAAGGTAAAACGCATCAAGGTAGTTTCCAGCCAATGTTAATGGAAACGCTGAAATGGTTTATCGAACTGGATAAATAATAGATCAATACATTTACAGCTTAATTCGCTGTCACGTAAATAGGTAAAGTGAACCAGAACTGGCTTCCTTTACCTATTTCGCTTTTTACACCGATTTTGCCGTCATGGCGCTCAATGATTTCAGCGCTCAAATAAAGTCCAATACCAAATCCCGCAATATGCTTGGTATTTTCTGCCCGGTAAAAACGTTCAAACAACCGTTTTGTATCTTCTTCGGGAATACCAGATCCTTCATCTGTAACCTTGATTATTGCCATATCTTCTTCTACACCACAGATAACTTCGATACGGGAATGTAATGGTGAGTACTTGGCTGCATTACTCAGAAGGTTGCAAATCACATTACAGATTTTCTCCCGATCGGCATTTACCATTGCTTGTGCACATGGTTCTAAAACGATTTGATGGTTAGAAATAAGCACCTTATGCTCTTCAATAACTTCTAAAATTAGTTCATCAAGACTAAAAACCTCTTTCTGCAGGTATATTTTACCAGATTCTAATCTTGATAAATTGAGAAAGCCATTTACCATACCATTCATCTTATCAAGTTGACGGTCTAACTTCGAAAGAATACTTTCCATAAAGGCATCCTTTTTAGTTGCGCTGCTCCGATGTAAAATCTGAATGTACCCTTTGAAAGAAGTAAGCGGGGTTTTGAGTTCATGACTCACCATGCCTATAAAATCATTTTTTCGGATTTCATCCTTCTTTTGTTCCGTAATGTCAAAACTTACAACGCCTATCTTAATTGGCTCGCCCAAATAGTTATAACGAGCCTTACCTGCTGATCGAACCCAATGGACTGACTTGTCAGACCAGCTGATTGGATATTCAGCATGATAGACGGTATGATTTTCAATCGCTTCAGTTAACTGCCTTTGCACATAATCTTTATACTCGGGCATAACAGTCTCCAAGAGATCTTTAAAGGTAAATGCTTCCTCTGGATCAATTCCGTAGTTTATTTTGCATTGATCAGAACTGCTCATTTCCATGGTTTTAAGATCAAGATCATAGGATCCAAGTTTTGCAGCGTGTAATGCGATATCAAAGCCCTCCTGCGCTTCATCCAATGCAATTTGGTTACGAACCTCTGCAGTAACATCTTCTATAATACCACTAAACCGATAAGGCTCATTGTTTTCGTCAAAGATCGCCTTACCTTTAGCCCTTACAATACGTGGTAGTGTCTGATTGTACCCTAATATCGAGCATTGTAAATCAAACTTTCCACTAGTTGTATAATCCAGGGCTTTGTTGAAGGCTTCAAGAACCCTTTCACGGTCCTTCTCAACAATCAGCTGAATGGCATCAATGAAGTCGACCTCTTCAGAACTTGTAATGCCCAGCCAATTTTTTAAACGCTCATTTCCCGTGATCTTCATCGTTTGCGGGTCAAGGTCCCATGCCCCAAGTTGTGCTGCATCTATGGCAAAAGTCAATTGATCACGGCTCTCGGATAATCGAGCATTAAGATTTATAACATGCTCGGTAGACTGCAGTAACTCCTCATTAGCACAGGTTAACTCCTCGATGGTTGCTTCCAATTCTTCGTTTGCAGCAGCAAGTTCTTCATTCAAGGCCTGTTCACGGGCCTCGGATGCCCTGATATTCATTTCTGTGTTATACCGTTCCGTGACATCGGTTGCGGTGTTTAATACGCAATAGGTTTCTCCATCCTGGTTCTTAACGGCCTTGTACATAAAGTCGAAGTAGAATAACTGAGACGTTCCGTTTACGACCAATGTGGTCGGAAAGTTTTGTGTTTTAAAAGTTTCACCGGTATGTAGTACGTTCCGATAAATACTCAGAAAAGGTTGATCATGGAGTTCCGGTATTGCCTCATTGATGGGTCTACCAATTACACTCTTGTCCTTTCCCCAAAGCTTTATCATTGCATCATTAGCTGCCTGGATAATCATATCTTCTGAGCTGTATATGGCAGTGGCAGTCTCGGAAAGGGAAATAATCTGAAGTACGTGGTTGCTGGCGTAGGCGTTTTGGTTACTGAACATTCTTTAATCTTTACCCAAAGATAAAAAAAATGCTTAATTGTCAATTGGAGCCCGTATTTGTCTCCACTTTTTTGCCTACCTACCGAGCAACCTTAGGGTTTTGACATCTGCATCACCCTTAAAAAATTTGTCAAGTATCTTCTGAAATATTGCGGGTGCACTGGGTATTTGGGAAAACAGTGTCATACACGAACGAAGTTTGAGATCATCAGGGTTGCCGAAGATCGTGTGCGCATCATCGCTCGGCAAGCTTCGTAAAGCTTCTGTGATCTCCACTAAACGGCTTCCTAAAACCCGATGCTCCAAATATGACTTTGCTTCATCAATGTCGCGAATCCCATAGTATACCGCTGTGCTGCTATGACCTAGTCCACTCAACTGCGGAAAAATATACCACATCCAGTGGCTGCGTTTGTGTCCTGCCTTGATTTCTGATAAAGCAGTTTGATATTGCTGTTCCTGAGCCTCAAGAAAGCGGCTTAAATTTGAATTTCCTCGCATTTCTATTTAATCTATCTGGTTGTAAATATTGAATCTTTGCGATTTACAACACCGGTTGTTCAGGAAAGGTTTCATGACAGCGCAGTTCATTGAAAACACTACAAGTAGCGATTTACCGGCGACCTTAAAAAGGTTAACATTGCAGTGGATAACATAAGAATAAAAGGCTATGCTGACACTCCATGTTGATTCTATGAAAGGTGCATTTAACATTCGCCCGGATCCAGGTGGTCGACCCAGGATGAAAGAACTAAACCATTTACTTTAATAACTCAAATAATGAAAAAAGAATTTATTAAACAACTAAGCATTTGCGCGTTGTTTACAGCAATAATCGTTTTTGGATGTAAAAAAGAGATGGCACTTGAAGAAGCAACAATCAATGCTGAAAGTAGTGCTAATATTCAAAACACCAATACCACCTTGACTTCTGTATATGGCAGCGCTGCTGCCTGTGGACCTGTGGCAAAGCGCCTTAGTAGCAGCAAAACTGATGTTAGTACGCAGCGTTCAGTATCAAACTATAATACAATCACAGAAACAGACTTTGTAACAGCCGGTGTTGGCGGCCTAAGGGGTGTTGGTACAGGAACAATCACCCTGCCCAATTCATTTTCCTACGGTTCAGTAACGCAGGTATATCTGTATTGGCACGGTGTGAGTAACACGTCCTCAGGTGCCGGACAAAACATACAGGTAAACTCGACTCGCGTAACCGGAGTGAAACTCGGCGTTTCCTCAGATAATTGCTGGGGGTATGCTAACAGTCAGGCCTATCGTGCAGACATTACATCGTTGTTACGTTCAAGTTCTACAAGACAATTCGAATTAAGTGATTTTGATGATCTTGATCCAAATGGTGCTTCCATAATTGTCTTCTATAATGATGGAAATAACTCGAATAATCGCGATGTAGTGTTATTTGAAGGTAACGATTCGAACCGGAGCTTTGCCGGCTTCCCGGGAGATCCAGACGCCCCTGAAGATCCTGCCGGTTGGGATGTTTCACTTGCCGGCATAAATTATATTAGCGGGAATGCGAATATTCAACTGCACGTAGGTGACGGGCAGGAATTTGTTGATGGTGCGTTAATCGTGAACGGAACAACAATTGCACCTGCGGGTTCGGTCTTTGATGGCAATACAGTTCCGGGTGGACAACTTTGGGACATCAGGTCTTTCAATGTAACCGCTCTGCTTACTCCTGGAACTAACACTTTACAGCTCACCAGTCAAATCAATAGTGATTGTTTAAGTCTGATTGTTGCGATCATAGATTTACCTGCCGGTACCAGTCCGACATCAGAGAACCTTAGCGTTCCACTTGATATCAGGCCTGGCCAATGTCCTAATGACTTCATCTGTTCAGAAAAAGGCCTTGTCACTGTAGCTATCGCGGGCACCAGCACGCTCAATGTTTCTCAAATTGATAGGTCTTCACTGCGTATCAATGGGATTGCGCCTAAAGAAACTGCGGTTCAGGATGTAACCTCTCCCTTCTCTCGCGTACCTTCAAACTGTAGCAATTGCATTGTTGGTCGTACCGACGGCAGGAAGGACCTGGTGCTAAAGTTCGATATTCAACAGGTAGGAAAAACGCTTGGTAATGTAAAAACAGATCAATGTATCAAGATTAGCCTGACAGGCAACAAAACCACCGGGCAACCACTTACAGGTGTAGACTATATCACCATTAGAAATCCTAAAAAATAACTTTTAGAAAGGTGTCCTAGGCGCAAGGCAATTCGGTCTTGCGCCTTTGATCGCTATCGCCGCAAAATCCAGGCTTCCGGGTTAAGTGGTGTAACAACCCGCCAGATTTGAAAATCAAGTTCAGTAACGCCGTCTTTGGTAGCTACAGATCCGATCTGCTGCCTGGTAGTTACCATATCACCTTCCTTAACCGTGAGATTTCTAACGTTCTGGTAAATGGTTCTATATTCACCGTGACTGATCAGTACGGTGTATGTACCAAGTGAGGGAATGATCCGCGAAACCTTGCCATTAAAAACCGATTGTACACTAGCACCTTCCTGTGTCGCGATCTTAATTCCGGTTTGATCGTACTTTGCCTGCCCTACGGTGTGAATGCCAAAATGCTCCGTTACTGCACCAGCATCTAACGGCCATGGAAGTGATCCCCGGTTACTTTCGAAGTCAGCAGAGAGCTTTGCAGCACGTGGAGTGGCATTGAGATATTCGGCATTTGTTTTGGTTGTAGTTACTGGCGCATCCCTGTTCTCCGCCCGGGCTTTCGCAGCAGCAGCCATCTCCTCAGCCTCTGCCTTGCGGCGCGCGTCCTCAATGTCTTTTAGAATTGCCGCGCGGATCGCACGATCCAACGCTGCTTGCTGGCGCTTTCTGGCAGCAATATCTCCGGCAAACCTCCGCTCTTCCTTCTTATATTGGTTAAGTACTACAGACTGCTCAGACCTGTTCTTACCTAACTTTTCACGCTCAGATTCCTGTTCTTTTAACAGTTCACTCTTTTCTTTCAAGCTTTTATCCAAGTCAGCAAGTCTTATATTTAAATTCTTCTCCGTACCCATTATGTAGTTGGCTTGCTTCATGCGATATCTACTAAATTGCTGAAGGTATTTAGTACGCTTATAAGCCTGATTAAAGTTACTTGAAGCAAAAATAAACATCATCTTGTCGTACGCATTTCGGTTTCGCTGTGCAAACCGGATCATACTTGCATATTCCCGCTTCATCTGAATCAATTGGTCCCGGAGCGACATCACCATGTTCGTATTCTCATGAATCTGCCCGTCAATGTTTTTGATTTCAGAATTGATAACACCAATTTTAGTTTGCATCAACCCAATCCGAGCGTTTATTGCCCTGATCTGAGCAAGCGTAAGCTTTTTACTTGTTGCTGTTTTCGCAAGATTTCTTTGCAGGAGCTCAATTTCCCGCTCCAAGGCTTCTTTTTTGCTGCGAAGTTGGGAACTGCTTTGCGCGAAAGTCGATATAGAGAGTGTGAATAGCAGTATTAACGTGAATAGATTCTTGATGTTCATTTATCGGAAGAGGAATGGGAAGCCGTTTAATTTCTTAAAGATTAGAATTCAATTTGACTTTTCAAGCTTAAACAAGGAAATATTCTAAATTCACCATCTGCCCAATGGGGCTAAATATGTTGTGCGATTGTGAAGCCACTTGCCCATGCCCATTGAAAGTTATACCCGCCTAGCCAGCCAGTAACATCCACACACTCACCCCCAAAGAACATCCCAGGCAGCTTTTTACATTCCATCGTTTTTGATGAAAGATCTGCGGTGTCAACGCCCCCACGCATCACCTCAGCTTTATCGTAGCCCTTATCACCAGCTGGCTTAACTTTAAAATTGTGCAGGGTTTGATTCAACTTTTCGATTTCTGCTTTGGTAAGATCTGCAACGGTTTTGTTCAGCGGGAGGTATCGGCCCAGTGCTTCGGTAAGTTTTTTGGTGTAATAGCGATTCAGCAAAGTAGATAGCAATGTTCTGCCCTGGCTCGTCCTTTCATTTTCTACCAGCACTGTGATGTCATGCTCAGGCAGCAGGTTGATGTTTATTGACTGTCCCGGCCGCCAGAATGATGAAATTTGCAGTATTGCCGGGCCACTTAATCCCCAATGGGTAAACAAGATATTCTCCTCGAAACTGGTAGATGAATTGCTAACCTCGCAGAAGACGCTGTTGCCTGCAAGCTGAGCATACCATTCTTCATCTTTGCCGGTAATGGTTAATGGAACCAGCGCTGGTGCAGTTTCTACAATATTAATATTAAACTTTCGGGCAAGCCTGAGGGCGAAATCGGTAGCACCCATTTTTGGAATAGGCAGCCCACCGGTGGCGACAACAACTTTTGCTGCACGCAAGGTTTTGGTGGAGGATTCATATTGGTAGTCAACTTCAAAATAATCCATAACAGGTCGTACATCCTTCACTTCAGCGTTACACCGGATTTCCTGCCCAAGATCCTGACAAAGGCTGGTGAACATCGCAACAACATCTTTCGCGCTTTTCCCCTCGGGAAAAAGCTGACCAAGTGTCTTTTCTTTGCCGGAGATTCCATTTACCTCAAAGAAGCTTATCGTATCTTCAACAGTCCACTGTTTGAAGGCAGATTTTGAAAAATGTATGTTCGCAGAGATAAATTGCTCGGCAGAACTTTGAATATTCGTGTAGTTGCAACGGCCACCACCCGAAATCAGGATTTTAGCCCCGGGTTTATTTCCTTTTTCGAGCACAATTACCCTTTTTCCAAGGTAGCCCGCCTGTACAGCACACATCAATCCGCAAGCTCCGGCCCCAATAATTATAGCATCTGCATCCATCAATCCGTTTTATATTGTATTTTTGTCGCAAAATTAAGCATTACTTTCGTACCAATATGGCAAAACAGATTAGTGATTTAAAATTGGGGATATTGGGTGGTGGACAACTAGGCCGCATGATCATTCAGGAAGCGATAAACTACAATGTTACGACACATATCCTTGATCCTGATGCAGATGCGCCTTGTAAACACATCTGTAACCACTTTACCAACGGATCTATTTCCGACTATGATTCTGTTTATAATTTTGGAAAGAAAGCAGACATCATAACCATTGAGATCGAGAAAGTTAACATTGAAGCGCTGGAACAACTTGAGAAAGAGGGTAAACAAGTGTTTCCCCAGGCTCGGGTTATTCGTTTAATCCAAGATAAAGGTATACAGAAACAGTTCTTTAAAGAGAATGATATTCCTACCGCCCCTTTCACTTTGGTAAGTAGTAAAAAGGATCTACTTAATCCGAACTTTCCCTTCCCATACATGTTGAAACAGCGCAAGGATGGTTACGACGGAAAAGGCGTAATGAAGTTAACTTCACCTGCTGACATGGAGAAGGCCTTCGATAGCCCTTCTTTGATTGAAGAGCTGGTAGACTTTGAAAAGGAAGTTGCAGTTATCGTTGCGAGAAACAGTGATGGTGAGATGAAAACCTTTCCAATGGTGGAAATGGAATTCAATGATGAGGCAAACCTCGTGGAGTTCCTGATTAGCCCTTCTACTTACCCCGAAGACCTGCAGCAAAGAGCTGAAGCGATTGCGAAGCAAGTAGCGCTTGCTCTCAATATCACTGGCATCCTTGCAGTTGAAATGTTTATTACAAAAGACGGGAATATTCTGGTAAACGAGTTGGCACCACGTCCACATAACAGCGGTCATCATACCATCGAGGGAAACTATGTTTCTCAATTTGAGCAGCACTTGCGTGCCATTTATAATCTCCCATTAGGTGATACCCGGTCTCGTACGAATGCCGTGATGATAAACCTACTTGGTGAAAAGGGCCATGAAGGTGTTGCAGTTTATGAAGGTTTAGACAAGATCATGGCACTTGATGGTGTGTATGTACACCTTTACGGAAAGAAATATACCAAGCCTTTCAGAAAAATGGGGCATGTTACTATAGTAGATCAAAACCGGGAACAAGCAATCGAAAAAGCAAACCTGGTAAAAAACACCTTAAAAGTTATATCCTAATGAGTGCAGTTGTTGGCATCATCATGGGCAGTAAGTCTGATTTAAACATCATGAACGACGCTGCTGAAATCATGAAAGCATTTGAAGTAGAATTTGAAATTACTGTGGTCTCTGCACACCGCACGCCAGAGCGCATGTTTAGTTACGCTAAAGAAGCAGCAGCCCGTGGCATAAAAGTTATTATTGCTGGAGCAGGTGGCGCCGCACATTTACCAGGCATGGTTGCATCAATAACTACCCTGCCGGTCATTGGTGTACCAGTAAAGTCATCAAACTCGATCGATGGCTGGGATTCCATCCTGTCAATTCTTCAAATGCCGAATGGTATTCCTGTTGCTACCGTGGCACTTAATGCAGCAAAAAACGCTGGCTTACTTGCTATACAGATCCTCTCAACTGCGGATACAACACTTGCCACCAAAATGCAGGCTTACAAAGATGACTTGCGTGCAAGGGTCGAAGAGTCTGCTGCAGAATTGGAAGGTGGGATCAATTAAGATTTGGGTCCTTCGGAAAGTTGACCACGTGGGCATATCTCGGGCCTAAGTTTACAATAACATCGCGCCAAACTTCTTCTTCATTACCAGTGAACAGGACATCTGAATCGTATCTGTCTGATACGATCCAGGTGTTCTGACTTATTTCATTTAGCAGCTGCAGTTCTCCCCAGCCCGAGTAACCAATAAAGAACTTTACTTCATCCTCCTTAAGCATATTGGCTGCTAACAAGATCCTTAATGTCTCAAAATTACCTCCCCAGTAAATGCCTGGAGCAATAAGTTCTCCATCATTCATTTTTTCGTAGGCACGATGAATAAAGTGGATCGTGTCATTAGCCACCGGACCACCTACATATACAGGAAAATCGGCGTTCTCCAATTCCGGAATCAGATCACTCAACACGAGGTTGCTGCGCTGATTGAGTACGAAGCCTATGCTGGCTTCTGCAGTATGTTCTGCAAGTAAAATTACAGAGCGTTTAAAATTCGGATCGTTCAAGAACGGTTCTGAAATTAACAAGCGGCCTGTTTCAGGCATTAAGGGACTTAACATTTGAGCGATTTAATGGTGAAATTCATTAAACTATAGTCTAAATTTGTATGCTATGGAATTGACAAAAGAATCCCTTCAGAACTTACGCCAGGAATATCGGTCGGCTGAATTATTAGAGCAAGATATAGACCAGAATCCCTTCAAGCAGTTTAAAAAATGGTTTCAGCAAGCGCTAGACGCGCAACTGCACGAACCCAACGTGATGACATTGGCGACTGCCAGCCGATCGGGGGTCCCATCTGCCAGGATTGTCCTCCTGAAAGGTTTCGATGAAGAAGGCTTTGTATTCTATACTAATTATGAAAGTCACAAGGGAAGGGAGCTATCGGAGAACCCTCAGGCTGCACTTGTCTTTTTCTGGCCTGAGCTGGAACGGCAGGTCCGCATTGAGGGTGCTGTCGAAAAGGTGGCACCAAACGTTTCTACCGAGTATTTCCATTCACGTCCTCAAGGCAGCCAAATCGGCGCAATGGTATCTCCACAAAGCCAGGTAATTAAAAGCCGGACAGAACTAGAGAACCATATTGTGGTATTAAAGGAAAAATATCTGGATCAGGAAATCCCACGACCAGCCCATTGGGGCGGATATGTAGTAAAGCCCAACATAGTTGAGTTCTGGCAGGGCCGTCCAAGCAGGCTTCACGACAGGATACGTTATAAGTTAGTTGAGGGCAACTGGATAATTGATAGATTAGCACCCTAATTATTAAAGAAATGAACCAAATAGCAGTGATCGGCTCCGGTACCATGGGTAACGGGATCGCACACACCTTCGCCCAGTTCGGGTATCAAGTCAACTTGATTGACATCAATAAAGATGCATTAACTAAGGCATTAGACACCATCTCTAATAACCTCGACAGACAAGTTAATAAAGGTGCGCTGTCAGCTGATCAAAAGCGTGATACACTTGATAGAATTACCACTTTCACCGACATCGAAGCTGGTGTAAACAACGTGGATGTCGTGGTAGAAGCAGCAACGGAGAACCTCCAGCTGAAGCTTGATATCTTTCGCAAAGTGGACGCACATGCACCTGCACACGCCATCCTTGCGAGTAACACCTCTTCAATTTCAATTACCCATATTGCCTCAGTGACAAAGCGTGGGCAACAGGTGGTTGGCATGCACTTCATGAACCCGGTACCTGTAATGAAACTTGTAGAGGTTATCCGGGGTTACGCCACCAGTGATGAAACAACAAGAAAAGTCATGGAGCTTTCGGCTAAGTTGGGTAAAACGCCGGTGGAAGTTAATGACTATCCCGGTTTTGTTGCCAACCGCATCCTTATGCCAATGATAAATGAAGCCATCTATACCCTATTTGAAGGTGTTGCTGGCGTAAATGAAATCGACATAGTAATGAAGCTCGGTATGGCGCACCCGATGGGTCCTCTACAACTTGCCGACTTCATTGGTTTAGATGTTTGTTTAGCGATACTGAATGTGCTGCATGACGGCTTTGGAATGCCAAAGTACGCGCCTTGCCCTTTACTCGTAAATATGGTAAGAGCAGGTAAGTTGGGCGTGAAGAGTGCTGAAGGATTTTACAACTATTCTGCCGGGCTGAAAGAAGCTGTCGTTTCATCGAAGTTTGCAAGCTAACCTTTTTAGCAAGCTTATTAAATAATCATAACTTTGCCCCATGAATGAACATCTTGATCCATCTTTTGATAACCTGAGCCCCACAGAAAGGGATATCGAAAAGGTATTGCGGCCGCAAGCTTTCGATGATTTCACCGGTCAGGATAAGATCATGGAAAACCTGAAGATCTTTGTGGCAGCGGCAAAACTCCGCGGCGAACCCTTAGACCACGTACTTCTGCATGGTCCCCCAGGGCTTGGAAAAACCACGCTTTCTCACATCATTGCGAATGAGATGAATGTGGGCATCAAGATTACCTCAGGTCCGGTATTGGACAAGCCAGGTGATCTTGCGGGCTTGCTTACCAACTTAGAGACCGGAGACGTCCTTTTTATTGATGAAATACATCGCCTGAGCCCGCTTGTTGAAGAATATCTATATGCAGCAATGGAAGACTTCAAGATCGACATTATGCTTGAAAGTGGTCCGAACGCAAGATCAGTACAGATCAGTCTGAATCCATTTACGCTTGTTGGTGCAACAACCCGGTCGGGCTTACTTACTGCGCCGCTACGTGCACGGTTTGGAATAAATTCAAGATTGGCCTATTATGATGCGAAGCTACTCACCACGATTGTGCAGCGTTCTTCTGAGATACTTAAAACGCCGATTACAGATGAGGGTGCTTACGAAATTGCAAGACGAAGCCGCGGTACACCGCGTATTGCGAATGCGCTGCTGCGCAGAACCCGCGACTTTGCACAGATAAAAGGTAATGGGGAAATTGATACAGATATTGCAAGGTACGCCCTTACAGCATTAAACGTTGATGAGCATGGACTTGACGAAATGGATAACAAGATTCTGCTTACGATTATCGACAAATTTAAAGGCGGACCAGTAGGACTCAAAACCATTGCTACGGCGGTTGGTGAAGATGAAGGTACGATTGAGGAGGTTTATGAACCCTTTCTCATTCAGGAAGGTTATATTATGAGGACGTCGAGGGGACGTGAAGTTACAGAAGCTGCCTATAAGCATCTTAATAGAATCTATCACAATCAATCGGGCAGACTTTTCTAAGCCCCGATCTTAAGTTCACCTGCTTTCCAGATGAAAAGCAGGTGCTCCATTTACTTTCTATAGATAAACCAGAGGATAAACAAGATTACCAGGATAATGGGAATGATCCACTTAAGGGCAGGTCCGGCACCTTTGTCATTTCGCTCTACCACCGCTTCCTTTGATGGTCCCGGATCGCTTTTATGTCTATCGTAGTCGTGTTCTATTGGCTTTGGCTCTGGATTAACATCCTTGCTGTTGTGTGGTTCGATATTTTCCATTGTTAGTGTTTTTATGTTTACTAGCACAACAACTTTTACATTGAAAGGTTTGTGGTCAATATTTTATCTTTGCGCTGATGAAGGCGAATATCGCAGAATATAGCAGACTTATAAAGGCTGAAGCAACACGGCTCGGCTTTGCTCAATGTGGTATTTCCAAGGCAGAGTTTCTTGAAGAAGAGGCACCCAGGCTTGATCAGTGGCTTAAAAATGGTTTCCATGGGACCATGACTTACATGGAAAACAATTATGATAAACGACTGGACCCCAGGTTGCTGGTGGATGGGGCAAAATCCGTCATCAGTCTTACACTTAATTATTTTCCTGAAGAAACTCAGGATGACTCCGCCGTTTACAAGATTTCAAAGTATGCCTACGGCGACGATTATCACCACGTCATCAAGGATAGACTCACTAAGCTGTTGGAGTACATTCAGGTGCACATTGCTGAAGTAAGCGGAAGAGCATTTACAGACTCCGCTCCCGTACTAGACAGAGCTTGGGCTAAAAAGTCGGGCTTGGGCTGGATTGGTAAGAATAGTAACCTTATTTCTAAGAAAAGCGGCTCCTTCTTCTTTCTTGCTGAACTGATTATAGATCTAGAGCTACAGTATGACAACAACATACAGACCGATCATTGTGGAAGCTGTACACGGTGTATAGATGCCTGCCCAACAGAGGCAATTGTCTCTTCCGCAGTGGTTGATGCAAACAAGTGTATCTCCTACCTTACCATCGAGCTGAAAGAGGAGATCGGACAACAATTCAAAGGTGCCATGGAAAACTGGATGTTTGGCTGCGACATTTGTCAGGATGTCTGTCCCTGGAACCGGTTTTCAGTACCCCATTCTGTTGACGCATTCAAGCCAAAGCCAGGTTTATTGAATATGAAAAAAGGCGATTGGGAAGAAATCACTCAGGATGTATTTAGTACAATCTTTAAAAACTCCGCAGTGAAAAGAACTAAGTTTAAGGGGCTGCTCGGAAATATAGCATTCATTAAACAACGATAACGAATGTGTTCTTAACAAAAAAGCGCCATTCGGGCGCTTTTTTGTTATAGATTGAATACATTATCATTCTTGTTCTTATCCGGCGTATGCGCTGCACCGAGTAGTACGCGTTTTAATGTTTTTCTGGTCCTGATCTCTAATTTCAGCTCAGACACGCCAGACTCCCAAACCCCAATCGTACGGTGAAGCTCCTCTGTACTTCCATCAGTGAAAGTGAGTGTAAGGTCTACCGGCAGCGGCTTAATACTTTTATTCTGTACGGTAACGACATAGCCATCGGAGGCTTTCGCAACGGCCGTAATGCCCATATCGGTGATACCGTCCTCATAAAACCATCGCTTCCAGAACCAGTTCATGTCTTTCCCTGCTCCTGCATTCATGCTGTTGAAGAAGTCCTGCGGCATTGGATGTTTACCATTCCAGTTCTTAATATAATGATGTAGTGCCTTCGTGAACAAAGCCTCTCCAAGATAATCCCGGATGTACAGGTATCCCATGGCCGGCTTTGGATAGGAGTTCGTGAATGTGCCTACCCCGCTAAGATCAGGTGTCAGCGTTACAATTGGCGTATCATCTTTTCGCCCGGAAGTATTGGCCGTAGGTTCAACACCATAAGTGTCCACCATCTTTGGCTCAATCACAGGTCCTAAAAGCCACTCCCCGATTGTTGCCCAACCTTCGTCCATCCAGGCATGTTTCGTTTCGTTGGTGCCCATGTAAAAGGGGAACATCGTATGGAAGATCTCGTGTACCGTCAAGGTAATTGCATCATCACGATCCTTTACCGGATTGTCGTTCACCATCATCGGATATTCCATTTGATCTAAACCATCGAAAATCGTCTCATGTGAATACGGATATGGCCATTTAGGGAAAAGATGACTCATCGCATGTACCGCGGTTCTCGCGAAATTTACTACTTCAAAGTAGTCTTTGTGTTCGGCATTAAAGACAGCATCTACCCTGCTCCGTCTTGAAGTTATTGAATCTACAACTACGCTGCTTGACTTCCAGAGGTAGTGATTACTCAATGCAAATGCAAAGTCAGGCACATAACTGGCCTCATAATGGAAACTGTTACGACCTGGTTTCGTCACTGCTGCTCTTGCCAGATCCTCGGGGGTGATGACATTTACAACTGAGTCTGCAATTTCCGCAAGTTTCAGTCGTGCTGCAATTGTCTTGTTCAATACCTTATCCGCGTTCTTTAGATCGCCTGTTGCCCACACCATGTACTTGCCCGGAACCGTGATATCGACCTTAAAATCACCGAAATCATTATAGAACTCCTCTTCTCCGGTATATGGTAGCTTATTCCAGCCATCAAGGTCATCGTACACCGCTATGCGGGGAAAGAAATATGCGATGAAGAAGGCGCCATCATCCACCTGGCCGGTCCGGACATGTGACCCTTTGTTCAAGGTATAACTGTACTTAAGGCTGATGTTAAGTGACTTACCGGGCGTTAATTTTGTAATGGATGCCCGCATGTTTGTACCATCTATGGTATAGTCGCTTGTTTGCAGTTCTTTGTCTGCAACTTTAAACGCGGCAATTGCAACACCGTCGTGGCGGTCAGCCTCAGCGATGCGTGATTTTCCTTTTATCCCCTTTTGATAGAGGTTGGGGTAGAGTTTAAACCAAAGCTCCTCAAGGGTATCCGGGCTATTATTTACATATTTGATCTGTACCTCTCCACTAACCAGGCGCGTTTGCGGATCGAAGTCTAGTTTAATGCTATAATCTGCACGGTTCTGCCAATACTGTTTTCCGGGTTGGCCGGAGATGTCGCGGGTTCCTTTGTTATAGGCCTTTACAACTTCGGGCGATACGGGTAGAACCTGCTGCGCACTGGCCGTTTCCAGACTTAATCCGAAAAGAACGGCCAGAAATAATCTCCTCATCAAGCTATTTTCCAAATTTCATCTTTAATTGCTCCAGCATATCTGTAGTGATATCCTTCGATGGCTTATCATTTGCCTGCTTAAAGCTCGGGCGGTTTGTGGGAAGGGGGCTTTTCTGTACCGGCTTCGCTGGGGCTGAAGGTTGAGCCTCTGCTTGAACGCCTTCTTCGCTGGACTTTTCAGATGATGCTGCTGGCCTCTGCGCTTGCTTGAGTGCCTTAGCTTCATCTTTTTTCTTGTTCCATCGCAGCCAGATTTCGTCAAGCTTCTTCTTCGTATATAACGGGAAATCACCCTGTTTCATCCAGGCATAGTAGCTTGGCTCAATATCAAACACCTGCTCGCAGCATTTTCCTTTATGTTTACCAAAGTTAAATACCTCCTCATTTTGCTCGTTAAACACCATACGGCCAGCAAAGTCTACAGGCTTGTTCATATTAGTGAAAAGATGCAATGCATCAACATCATTCTGAACGGGTTTGGTAATATTTCCCTGTTTGTCTTCGAAGTCACTGTCTTTGTAGCGCTCCAGTTGCGCCAGTAAAACGTGGTATGTGGCCGTGATGTCTGCCTCCGCAGAGTGCGCATTTATAATATCCTTTTCACAGTAAAACTTATACGCTGCACGTAAAGTACGTTGTTCCATTTGATGGAAGATATTTTGCACATCTACAAACTTCCGGTCAGACATGTCAAAATCGACACCTACTCGTAAAAATTCCTCTAGAAGTACCGGAATATCAAAGCGGTTGGAATTGTAGCCTGCAAGATCAGCATCGCCTATAAAGTCTGCAAGTTCCTGGGCCACCATTCTGAAGGTAGGCTCATCCTTGATGTGCTCGTCGTAAATACCGTGGATCAGAGATGATGCAAGCGGAATTGGCATTTCAGGATTGATGCGCAGCGATTTGATAATTTCGGAACCATCTGGCATGGCCTTGAGAATGGCAATTTCTACAATCCTGTCGGAGGCTACATTTACACCAGTGGTCTCAAGGTCAAAAAATGCAAGTGGGCGTTTTAAGTTTAGTTTCATTATTATTCTATTCTTTCTGAGTATGCGCGGATTCCGCTTCTGTTTTAATCAAAAGTCGTAAAAATGATTCGCTTATTTTCAATTTATTTGATTAGGTCAGGAATTGGATTATCTTCGAAGCTCTAATGCTCATTTATGTTTAAACGCTTTTCAATAGTAGCCCTTCTGCTGCTATGCTTCGGTGCCAGCCGCGCACAAAATTTCTCCTACGGTAAACCCACACCTTCCGACTTCCTCGTAACAAAAGCAACAGTTGACAGCACTGCAGATGCAGAGGTCATCCGTGAATTTGGTAAAGGTCAGATTGAGTATGACGACAGTGATGGAAATCTTTACCTGGACTACACTTACCATGTGAAAATCAAGATCTTCAACAAGGAAGGATTTAAGAGTGGTAATGTGCAGATCCCCTTGTACATCTACACCAATGGCAAATCTGATGACCTGCGAGAGCTCACTGCTACAACGTATTATCACGACAATGGTACGATCATCAAAAATGACCTGGACCCAAAACAGGTATTTCGTGAAAACAAAACCCGGTACCTGAAACTGGTTAAGTTTACAATGCCAAATCTAAGACCAGGGAGTGTAATTGAATATAGTTATCGCATTAAGCGCGAAAACATTTTTAACTTCAGCACATGGGACTTCCAGGCTGAAATTCCAAAACAACACAGTGAGTTTGTGGCCTACATTCCTGCGATATATAACTTCAATGTCTCGCTTAGAGGTCCACGAAAGCTCAGCGCTCAGAATGGCGTGGTACAAAAGGAATGTCTCCGTATCGCCGGGAATGTGATTGATTGTTCCAAAATGACCTACATCATGAAAGACGTACCTGCATTTATTGAAGAGGCATATATGACAGCAGCCACTAACTTTAAGTCGGCTATTAACTTCGAACTGTCGGATGTCCAGCTACTACGCGGTGGAAAATCAAACATCACTAAAACCTGGAAAGATGTCGATTATGAGCTTACCTCAGACCGTAAGTTCGGTGGACAGATGAAACAGAAAGATCTCTTTACCAGTAAGATGCCGGAAATACTCCGGAATACCACGGATTCCCTGAGCAAAGCCAAAGCCATTCTCGCTTACATCAAAGATCAGATCAAATGGAACAACTACCTTGGTAAGTACAGCGACAAAGAAGTTAGAAAAGCTTTAGAAGCGAGAACAGGGAACATTGCCGACATTAACTTCGCACTGATCTCCGCGCTAACAGCTGCTGGATTTGCACCGGATGCTTTAATCCTGTCTACTCGCCAGAATGGCGTTGTAAACAATCTATATCCAGTAATTTCTGAGTTTGACTATGTAATTGCCAAGCTTGATATTGGCGGGCAAACATATTTACTTGACGCTTCTGAACCGCTACTGCCTTTTGGACTATTACCGCTGCGCTGCATCAACGGAAAAGGACGTGTGGTCAATTTTAAGAAACCTTCTTACTGGTATGACGTAACTGCCAGCCAGAAAGATGCTGTAAAGTACAACCTTATCGCTAAGCTTGATCAGGACGGAAAGATCAGGGGTACGCTCTACACCTTTACCGGTGGATATTCTGCCTTCCGTAAACGTGAAAGTATTGCGCAGGCAGGCGCTGTGGAAACCTATGTTGAACAACTTGATGAGCATAACCCATACTTCAGCATAACAAAATATGAGGTAAAGAACATCGATAGTCTGGATAAAATGCTTGAAGAAAGGTATGAAGTTACGATTGATCAGTTTGATGGCACCGACTATAGTAAGCTAATCTATAATCCGAATTTCCTGAACAGGATCAGCAGCAATCCTTTCAACCTTAATGATCGCAGCTACCCTGTAGATCTTGGAGCGGCAACAGAAACACGCGTGTCCATGGCATTGACGCTTCCGGAAAAGTTCAGCCTTGCAGAGCACCCGAAAGATCTGG
Source organism: Pedobacter sp. (assembly GCA_038918115.1). Lineage (GTDB taxonomy): Bacteria > Bacteroidota > Bacteroidia > Sphingobacteriales > Sphingobacteriaceae > Pedobacter. The sequence continues at coordinate 168,098 of JBCLAL010000002.1, read as the reverse complement.
CCATTGGTCTGGCAGAAAATGGCGGCAGGTATCAGACCTTCACGAAGTTTGAAGACAACACCCTTTCCTTCAGTGCCTTATTCCAGCTCAACAAACCTGTGTATGAAGCTGAAGAGTATCTAAGTTTAAAAGAGTTTTACAGCAAGATCATCCAGCAACAAAAGCTGGACCTGATCTTTAAGAAAGATAAGTAATGCGAAGATTAGCCATATGGGTATCGTTAATTACACTACCCGCAAGTTTTTGCCATGCCCAGCAAAGCTACAAGGCCGCTGAGATCCCAGCGGCATTAAAGACTGGTGCGAGTGCCGTTATCCGCGACATGGATACGAAGATCACCATGGTCGGCACTGAAAACGTCCTGCAGCAGGTTAAACAAGTTGTAACCATATTGAATAAAGGCGGTGATGAACATGCCAATCTGGTTTTGCATTACAACAAAGCCAATACGATCAAAAGCGTGAAGGGCTATATGCTGGATGCGCAAGGCAATCAAATCGGAAAGATAGGCATTAGTGATTTTATTGATCAGAGTGCTGTAAGTGATTTTTCACTCTATGAAGACTACCGTCTTAAGTACTTTAGTCCGGCAATCACATCTTATCCCTGCACCATTGTTTACGAGTATGAAATTCGTTCAAAACAGAATCTCATCATCCCCGACTGGTACCCTAATCCCTATCCAGATCTTGCTGTAGAGCAAAGCAACTATACCTTCGCATATAGCCCAGACATGAAAATCAGGTTCAAAGCTTACAATTACCAGGGTGAAGCTGTAGAAAAGGAAGCGGAGAAGCTAAATACTTATACCTGGGCAGTTAAGAACGTTCCGGCCTTTAAAGATGAGCCTTACGCACCCGCTGCAGATAGTTACCGTACTTGCGTTAAGATCGCGCCAGAGCAGTTCAGCTACTACAAGAACAAAGGCGCCTTCAAAAATTGGAATGAACTTGGAAAGTGGATCTATACCGATTTGGTTAAGCCGAGACAAAACCTGGATCCATCAACGGTTGCCCATATGAAATCCTTAGTACAGGGCGCAACATCTGACCGTGAGAAAGCACAAAGGATTTATGCCTACATGCAACAGAAAACGCGCTATATAAGTGTGCAAATTGGAATAGGCGGCTTTCAGCCAATGCTTTCAACAGATGTGGACCGTCTTGGCTACGGAGATTGTAAAGCCTTGGTAAGTTACATGCAGAGCCTGTTAGCAGCGGTAGACATCCCTTCAATTTACTGTGTGGTTTATGCCGGCAGATTTAAGCATAATATGGATCCCGAATTTGCCAGTATGGATCAGGGTAACCACGTTATTCTGGCCTTGCCTTTAGGTAATGACACGACATGGTTAGAATGTACCAGCCAAACGCTTCCATTTGGATTCTTAGGAGATTTCACGGATGACAGGCTTGTCCTTGCATGCAGCGAAGCGGGCGGCAAAATACTCCGGACACCTTTGCTGACCACGAAGATGAACAACACCAAAAGAACTGCGGTACTAAAAGTTGAGCCAACGGGCAATGTGACAGGTCGGGTTACAACCTTGTACAAAGGCGCTGGATACGATACCCAAGATGCGCTGATAAACAAGCCACATGCAGAACAGGTAAAGTTGCTAAACCGTTATTACGACATAGACAACATCGGTTTTAATAAGATCACGTTAAGTCAGGAAAAAACAGCAGAGCCTGTAACAACAGAAAAGCTCGAGGTTCAGATTGCCGCCTATGTACCCAAGAGCCAGCAGTCTGCCTACCTCCTGCCAAATGCTTTCAACAGAATGAATTCTACCCGATCGGTTTTAAACCGCAAGCTCCCCGTGAATATCAACCGCGGGTATACTGAGGAAGATGAAATCGTGTATGAACTTCCCGCTGGATATGAGATCGAGCATAAGGCTGATGATTTAGAAATTACCGGCCCTTTCGGCAGCTATATGGCTAAGATTACCAAAGTTGGTAATGAACTACGCTACTACAGGAAATTTGTACTTAACGAAGGAAAGCATTCAGCACAGGAATATAATACCTTCGCTGACTTTATGAACCAGGTAGCCACTGCTGATCGCAGTAAAGTAATTTTAAAAGTGAACTAACTCAGCAGCATAATACCAACGGCGATCCCGATGATCATCAGCACATACATCAGGATCTCCGTTACTGCAAACTTCTTTTTTTTAGTCCAGAAGGAATCTTCGTCAATCTCTGGCTTCATATTAGTTATTTATAGGACCTGCTTTTACAATAGCCTTTTGAAAGGCGGGCAAAGATAGATCTTCGACAATAATTCCCCGGCTCGGCGAAGCATGCACAAAGGAATCTCCATTTAGGAAAATGCCAACATGATCAATCTCGGAACCGCCGAAAGAAAAGAATATAAGATCACCTTCTTTTAACTGGCTGAGATTTTTATCCCGGATTACCGTAGCCTGATCTTTAGATCGTCTTGGCAGTTCCTTTCCGTAAATATCCCGTTGTACTAGATACGTAAATCCTGAGCAATCGATGCCGCGTTTGTCTAATCCACCCAGGCGGTATTTAACGCCTGTCCATTCATTGATATACCTGTAAAGCTGTTTATTCTTCAGGTTGGCCATAGCTTCGGCAGCCTTGGCTCCCTTGGTCGCTGAGGGTACATAGCGTTTGGAGCTACAAGCCGTGAAGAATACAGCCAGAAAAAAGATAAAACTCAGTTGATATGTATTTCTGTTTATCATACTTGTTAGTTTTTAATCAGACGTTGTATTTCGTCCAGTTTGAGTAATGCTTCCACCGGGGTGAGCACATTAACATCAAGATTATTCAGCATGTCTCTGATCTTAACCAATACCGGATCATCAATAGCAAACATATGCAGTTGATAGGCCTGATTCTGAACTTTCTTAATACTGTCTTTTATGCTTTGGCCTTCGGTACGGTCAATCTCCAATTTCTTAAGTATTTCATTTGCCCGGTTTATCAGCTTAGGAGGCATACCTGCCATCTTGGCGACATGGATACCAAAGCTGTGCTCACTTCCCCCGGGAACCAGCTTGCGCAGGAAAATGATCTTGTTGCCTGCCTCTTTGATCGAGACATTAAAGTTCTTAATCCTGTTCATTGTGCTGGCAAGCTCATTAAGCTCGTGGTAATGTGTTGCAAAAAGTGTTTTTGGCTTAGCTGTTGGATGTGTATGCAGGAATTCCGCTATTGCCCAGGCTATGGAGATCCCATCGTAAGTGCTTGTACCCCGCCCAATCTCATCCAGTAGGATCAGCGATCTGTCAGAAATGTTATTCAAGATACTGGCGGTTTCATTCATCTCCACCATGAACGTGCTTTCTCCTGACGACAGGTTATCAGAGGCTCCTACACGGGTAAAAATCTTATCTACAATACCTAGTTCCGCCGATTTAGCGGGAACGAAGCAGCCCATTTGGGCCATGAGTAAGATCAGGCCAGTCTGACGAAGTATGGCCGACTTACCGGACATATTCGGCCCGGTTATTATGATTATCTGCTGTACATCGTTGTCTAGAAAAACATCGTTCGTGATATATTCTTCTCCTACAGGAAGCTGTTTTTCAATTACCGGATGTCGTCCACCTTTGATGTCCAATACCTTCCGGGTGTTTAGCACCGGTTTTACATAATGATTTTTGATCGCTAGTTGAGCAAAACACAACAACACGTCGAGTTGCGCAACAAGAAATGCATTAAGCTGAATGGATCTGATGTTGGTGCTTACCTGATAAACAAGCTCCTGATACAAGCGGATTTCAATCTGCTGAATTTTCTCTTCAGCACCCAGGATCTGCTCTTCATAAGCTTTCAACTCCGGGGTAATATATCGCTCTGCATTTACCAGCGTCTGTTTTCGGATCCAGTCGGCAGGAACCTTATCTTTATGTGTATGTGTTACTTCCAGGTAATACCCGAACACATTGTTAAATGCGATTTTTAAGGATGGAATACCTGTAGCAGCAGCCTCACGCTTTTGAATTTCCACCAGGAACCCTTTACCTCCAAAAGCAATATTGCGCAGGCGATCAAGCTCTTCATCTACCCCTTCAGCAATTACATTACCTTTAAGCAATACTGCGGGTGGATCTTCCTGAAGCTCACACTCCAATCTTGCCCTGATGCTTAAACAAGGATTCAGCTGTTCGGCCAGCCGCTCCAGGAAAGGATTCTTGCTTTCTGCACCGATGTGTTTTACAGACTCAATATGCTGCAAAGCCTTTTTCAACTGCGAAAGCTCCCTTGGTCCTACCTTTTGTAAACCAACTTTAGAGATCAGTCTTTCAAGATCACCGATCTGCTTAATGTGGTTTAGAAAAGACTCAATGAGTTCAGGTTGTCCGACCAGGTATTCGACCATACCAAGCCTTTCCTCTATCGGCTTCAGCTCCTTCAATGGCATAATTATCCATTTATGCAAAAGCCTGGCGCCCATTGGTGTACTGGTTTGGTCCAGTACATCGAATAAAGTTACTGCATTGTCGTTTGAAGAACTCACCAGCTCAAGGTTCCTGATCGTAAAACGATCCAGCCACATATACTGGTCCTCTTCCAACCGGGAGATGGAAGTGATATGCTTTAAATTGCGATGTTCAGTTTCATTGAGGTAATGCAAGATCACACCGGCAGCAATCGTACCTGTGGTTAACTTATCAACCCCAAAACCCTTTAGCGAGCTTACCTCAAAGTGCTTGGTAAGTGTTTCTGTCGCATAATCCGCGGTAAAGGCCCAGTCGTCCAGATGGAAGGTATAAAATTTGTCTCCAAAGTTTTCCAGGAACTCTTTACGCTTACTTTTCTGAAAGACCACTTCTGTAGGCTTAAAGCCTTGAAGTAGTTTATCCACGTATTCGATACTCCCTTGTGCAACATGAAACTCCCCGGTTGATATGTCAAGAAAAGAGACGCCACACTGTTGCTTATCAAAGTAAACAGCAGCCAGGTAGTTGTTTGATTTTTGGTTTAGAATGTTGTCATTGTAAGCTACGCCAGGTGTAACCAATTCGGTAACTCCCCTTTTGACAATGGTCTTGGTGGTTTTTGGATCCTCAAGCTGGTCACAAATAGCTACGCGCTGACCTGCACGTACAAGCTTGGAAAGATAGTTTTCCAGCGAGTGGTGTGGAAAGCCAGCAAGTTCAATATGCCCATTTGGACCCTGGCCCCGCCGGGTAAGGACAATGCCTAGGATTTGAGCCGTTTTCACGGCATCCTCGCCAAAGGTCTCATAAAAGTCGCCTACTCTAAATAATAATAACGCACCTGGGTACTTTGCCTTGATGACATTGTACTGCTGCATTAAGGGGGTTTCCTTCGTTTTATCCTTCGCCAAAATAAATCTGTTTACAAAAACTGTAAATATAATACCTTCAGCTTAGTCTATGAACCCTGAATTAAATTAAAGTTGGCATTTTCCCTCTAAAATGCAGATTATAATTGTGATATATATTCCAGAAAACGCGTTAAGGCCTGCCTTTTTTCTGCAGTAAGTTCAAAGTCTAACTTATGCATAAGGTAATCATCCAGGTCGAAGTTAGGGAACTTTGGCAGCTCCTCAATCACTGTTTTGCGGCAGTCGAGTCCGAGTTGAAGTGCTTTATCAAACTCCTGCTTAAAGTCTTCAGGCAATTCCTTATTAGCAACCCAGGCAGCATACACAAATGGTAATCCGGTGAAGTTCATCCATTCTTCGCCCATATCATAACTGTAAGCATAGTCATCAGTTTTTCCGAAAGTCCGATCACCAATTAATACCATGGCATCTGTTTCAGCTGCGAGGTCTGTGATAAAGGTTACATCTTTCTTCCAATGGAACTTCAACAACACTTTAGCAAGGTTGTTAGAGGTTCTGGACTGCTGGTCGAGCTTTACGGTTCTTATATCTTCCACCGGAACGTTGGAGAAAATGAAAACGGAGTTCACCGCGCCTATAGAACCAATACAATAATTGGCAATGATGTTTGCATTAGGCACATGCGGAATGGCCGCAACGGGAATTAAACCGACATCTACCTGACCTGCAATGAGTCGGGCAGCGCAATCTGAAGGGATATCTAAGCTTAGATCGATTTTATTAATAACATCAGAATGCGCAATGCCGTATATAAATGGTTTAGTATTGGTGTAAGAAACTGCAGATATTTTTACTTTATTCAAGGTAGTCGTTTTAAATGTTCAGTGTTGTTGAAATCAATCATTTCGAATTTCCCATCTTCGTACTTGAACCGGTACAAGGTGGTATTCAGATGTGGGAAGTCGGCCATTGCAGATAGTGGCTTTCCAGTGAGTATACAAAAGAGCAGTCGCATAGCACGACCATGCATACAGATCAGTATCGTTTCCTCGTCAGGCCTTGTAAGAATGTAGTTAACAGCTTTTTGAAGACGTTGCTGTACTTCGGCGGGGCTTTCTCCACCTACAAATCTGGCATCATAGTCCCCGGACTGCCAGGCTTCCACGATCTCCCGGAAAGCAGCACGTGAGTCATCACTGGCCTTTTTACCTTCCCATTCACCCCAGGCAAGCTCATCCAGGCCAGATAGCTGTTCCCAGTTCAATCCCGCATCAATAAAACCTTTAACAGTTTGGTGCGTACGCTTTAAGGTAGAAGTATATAGCTTATCGAATGGAACATGTTTATAGTGTTCATAAAATGCTGCCCCCTGTGCGCGTCCAAGGTCATTAAGGTCGCTGTTTATACCGCTGCCCTGTACAATACCCTGTGCATTCAGATCAGTTTCACCATGTCTGATGATGTAGAATAACTTCTCCATTAATTGATCACAGGAAGTTTATAGTACTGGGGCTTTGCAGCCGCTTCGAACACGTGATCCGTGTAATCGGTAACTAAATTGTACAACGTGTCACGCTCTATAGGTTTACGATTTACTTGCTTTATCAACTCTACTAGCTCCATGGTGCTCATCCCCGGGCTTTGCTCTTCAGCACCCGCCATGGAATAGATTTTAGTCGTATCATCAAGGGTACCATCAATATCATCAACACCAAAGTTGAGTGAAAGCTGGGCCGTTTGCCGACTGATCATTGCCCAATAAGCCTTTACATGATCAAAGTTGTCCAGGTAAATCCTTGCAATTGCATAGTTACGAAGGTCTTCTATAACGGAAACTTCAGGTACATGGCTCATCTGATTGTTCTGATTCCGGAACTTCAAAGGTATAAAAGCCTGGAATCCGCCTGTTTTATCCTGTAGTTGTCGTAAGCGCTCCATGTGGTCTACACGATGCCAGAATGCTTCAATATGGCCATAAAGCATGGTCGCATTGCTACGCATGCCAAGTTTGTGTGCTTGTTCATGAATGTCCAGCCATTGTTCCGCATTACACTTGTCGCTCGCAATTTTTGTACGAATCTCAGGGTGAAAGATCTCAGCTCCACCTCCAGGCATAGAATCCAAGCCGGACTCCTTCAAATACTTCATGCCATCATAGTGGCTAAGTTTAGCCTTCTTGAAGATATAGTAATATTCTACCGGTGTAAGTGCCTTGATATGCAGTTCGGGACGATGTGCCTTGGTTCTGCGAAAGAATTCAGCATAAAAGTCGAGGTTCTGTTTTGGCACTACGCCGCCAGTAATGTGAACTTCAGTTACGGGCTCAGCATCATACTTTTTCAATGCTTCTATCATCGCATCCACGCTCATCTCCCATCCATCCTCACGTTGTTTAATTAAGCGGGAATAAGAGCAGAAGTTACAGGTATAGACGCAAAGATTAGTGGGCTCTATATGGAAATTCCGATTGAAATAGGTTTTATCGCCATGCTTACGTTCACGTATGTAGTTTGCAAGGACACCTAAATAGCCGAGCTCAGCATGTTCATACAGGTAAACACCTTCGTCGAAAGAAATCCGCTCTTCGTTGAGTACTTTGACTGCTATATTTTTCAACGCCGGGGACGAGTCCTTGTCATTGATCAGAAAATTCAGTTTTGTTATGGTATCCATTTCCATGTCGTATAGACAAAAGTACAAAAAAATGCCCGGTGTGCCTTTGCACCCTCCTGCAATGCTGTCAGCTATTTGTCAAACGAAATGAAAATGCAAAAGTTAGTGTTTACTCCGCATCGCTTCCCTGAAATACTTTAAAGGCACGAATAACATACCGAAGCATTCACCTTCCTGCTTGCCAAGGTGTTTGTGGTGTACTTTATGTGCTTTTCGTAATGCTCGAAAATACACGTTATTGGTTCGGGTGAACCATTTGAAACGCTGGTGGATAAACACATCGTGCACTAGAAAATAAGCTATACCATACAGGGTAATACCTACGCCAATAAAAAACATAAAGCGATAACCTTCCACAAAGTTTCCTACCGCGAAGAAAAACATAGAAACGGCAGCAAAGATCACAAAGAAATAATCGTTCTTCTCAAAAAAATGCGGGGTCTTATTATGATGATCCTCGTGCAGGTTCCAGAACAGCCCATGCATGATGTACTTATGGGTGAGCCATGTTACGCATTCCATTAAAGAAAAAGTGAATATTACAATTCCAATGTTTAGTAGTATGGACATCTTATAAATTCTTTAGCATTTCAGTTTCAGCCGCTGAGCCTGGCTTATCAGTTATCAGATATTTTTTAATACGCTTATGAAGGTCGGGATCTTTAGGTGCTTTTGCATCCGCCTTGAGGAAGATTACCAGCAATTGACGATCAGCTTTAAGGTTAGCACTGTAGTTTAACATAGCCGGTACATTTACCTGAGTGGTGTAACGAAAAAAGATCAGCTCCGGGTGCTGAGGGTCTTTTGCTATAGCAAGCTCCAGCAGGCGCTTACCTTTTTTGAAATGGGACACCTTACTGATTGGGTTGAAAGCATGTTTAGCCTGAATCATCTCAGAGATGGCTTTAAATCCAAGCAGCACAGGAGCAGTTTTGTTTTCGTCCTGATTCTTGAAGCGAGCATTAAACTGATCGGCCAACTTACTGTCATTTGCCGCTTTATCTAACTGTTTACGCAACGCTGCCAGCTCATTTGTAGAAGGGAACATCTGCAATCCAATAAACAAAAAAAGTAACTTTAACATCAGATCAATCTTAAACTATATTTAACATAAGAGCCCGCAAGCAAGCTAAGCTTCTGCGCATTAGGAACCCTGATCCTGCTTTCCATAATGCTTTCGCAAGATACTGACTTAATTTTATTGAAAAGTGTTTTGTAATATATGTAGGCAACATAGACGCCAAAGCGGGATGAGCGCGGTAACCGCTTTATGCCAATGAGTGCATCATCAAAATCTTTCTGAATTTCACATTCGATCTGCTCTTTCTCCCGCTGCGTGAAAACGCTGAGATCTATACCCGGAAAATATACCCGTCCAAGACCTTCGTAATCGTTCTTGAGATCACGAAGAAAGTTGACCTTCTGAAATGCTGCCCCAAGCTTCATTGCATAGGGTTTAAGCTGATCGTAAAGCGCACGATTGTTTTCCGTAAACACGCGTAAGCACATCAGGCCAACCACCTCTGCAGAACCAAGAATATAGGCTTCATAGGAAAATAAAGAGTGACTTTTATCCTTTAGATCCATCTCCATGCTGGCGATGAACTGTTCAATCAATTCCTGCTCGATGCCATATTGATGTACCACATGCTGGAAGCTGTTTAAAATTGGGTTAAGGCTAATTTTCTGCTGAATGGATTTGTATGTACTTTCCTTAAACTCCGCTAAGAGCGCTTCTTTATCGTATTCGTGAAAGGTGTCCACGACCTCGTCACCCAATCGAACAAAGCCATAGATGCTGTAGATCGCATCATGAAACTTTTTATGCAGACAGCTAATGCCCAGTGAAAAGCTGGTGCTGTACGTCTTCGTGACGATCTTGCTTGAGGCTATCGAGATCTGATCAAATAGTTGTTTCATGAGCCTTTTTCCTGTTTATTACTTTTAATAATTCTTGGGCAGCAATTTGACCGGAAATGAGTGCAGGGGGTACACCTGGTCCCGGCACTGTCAACTGACCGGTGTAAAAGAGATTAGAAAGTTTCTTATTTTTTAATGATGGCTTCAATACCGCTGTTTGAGCGAGCGTATTTGCCAGCCCGTATGCATTACCACCGTAGGCATTATAGTCATCCACAAAGTCATTTATACAATAAGATCGTTTATAAACAATATTGTCCTTGAACGTGGTGCCGCTAAATTTTTCAATTCTTGATATTATACCATCAAAGTAATGTTCCCGCTGTGTCGGGGTATCCTCCAGGGCCGTAGCGATCGGAACTAAGATAAACAGGTTCTCCATCCCTTCGGGTGCAACGGAGGAGTCAGTCTTAGAGGGGCAGCAAACATAAAATAATGGCTTATCCGGCCATTGAGGATTGGTGTAAATCTCACTTGCATGTTTTTCAAAATCAGCATCGAAAAACAAACTGTGGTGTAGCAGGTTATCAACTTTCTTATTTACACCAATATAAAAAATAAGGCAGGATGGCGCAAAGGTTTTTTTTGCCCAATAGTCCTCCGTGTAATTTCTGTATTGTGGTTCCAGCAGCTGCTGCTCAACATGATTATAGTCTGCAGCGGCAATTACACCATCACTCTCAAATACCCCTGCACTCGTCTCCAGGTGCCGTACCATTCCTGCATCACAAATGATCCTTGTAACCGCTACACCGGTCTGAAATTTCACACCAAGCTCTTCTGCTAGTTTGTGCATGGCTGCAATGATCTGATGCATGCCACCATCCGGATACCAGGTGCCCTGCACAAGTGCCGAATAGTTCATCATCGTATATAGCGCCGGAATCCGGTTGGCCATTGCACCTAAGAAAAGTACTGGAAATTCCATGAGGGCAATGAGTTTTGGATCTTTGAAGTAGCGTTTTACATAGCTGCTTACGGAACTGAATAGATCAGACTGCAACATTCCTTTGGCTACCCGCAAGTTCGCGTATTCTAACCAGGAGAAAGCAGGCTTGTAAACCAGATCTTTCATCCCCACCTCATACTTAAATTCTGCTTCGCTGAGAAATTTCTTCAGGGCAGCAGCACTTCCCGGTTCTATTGATTCAAATTGTAAATAGAGTTCATCAAGTTCAGCTGGGATCGCAAGCTGTTGTCCGGCATCAAAGACCATCTGAAAGCCAGGATCGAGTTTAATCAAATTGTAGTAATCTGAGGGTCTCCGGTTGAAATTCGCAAAGAATTTTTCAAATACATCTGGCATCCAGTACCAGCTAGGGCCCATATCAAAGGTAAATCCCTGCTCAGTGTACGTTCTCGCACGACCACCGATAACCGAATTCTTCTCAAAAACGGTAACTTCATGTCCTGCCTTAGCCAAAAAGCAAGCTGAGGCAAGTCCCGAGAACCCGCTACCAATAACTGAAATTTTAGCCATGATTATACCTGGTTGAATAGAATTCTCCGCAAGATAGTGTTATAGTACACATAATGAAATTTTCAACGAACATAATTTTACTGGAATAACAATTGATAATCTTTAGACATTCATAACGTTGTTGCCGGCAGAAAGTTTTCGGACTACGATTGTGTTGTTACGTACTTGATACGTAGTTAGGACGTGGTTGCTACGTATCTTCTCCGTGCTCAGACGTTGTAAGCCCCTTTCAACTACTAAGTAACTACACAGCAAACTGCTTCCAGGCTGGTAGCCGGTATAACATAAAAAAAAGGCCTGTCACATTGCTGTGAACAGGCCTTCTAAAACTGTTAATAAGGTTATTTAGCAGCCTTAGTGAAGTTCATTACCACATAAGCGCTTCCAGTTCCATATTCAATAGGTGATTTTAACACCATTGTGTCGTTACTAGCTGAGAATAATACGAGGCGGTAACCTTGATCTACATTCTTTGCTTTATCACCATCCTCAAGCTTTTTGAATTGGAAGGTTTGGTCTGCAGGGCTGGCTGACCAAAAGATGCTCTGAGTTTTCGCTACACAGCCTTCAGACCCACCTGAAAGGATATAGCTTCCATTGCCGCTGTTTGTTAAACTCCAGGTACTACCATTGAAGCAACTCGCCGAAGCTTCGCCAAGGAATGACTTAACCGCTATTGATGGTACACCTTCGTAACTTACATTACTCAAAACCCATGTTCCGGTAACATTGCTACGTTTGATGGTGCTGGCCGACTTTGTTGAGGAACAACTTTGCAATACCATAATAGCACTACACAAAATGGCTGCGATTACTAATATTCTTTTCATAAAATTCTATTTTCATCATAACTTACACAAATCCTGCCAAACCACAGGTGAATTACATTCAAGAATTATTTTTGTTCATCAAAAGAACGTTATTTAAACCAGACTAAAATGAAAACTGAAACCCTGGCCATACATGCCTTTAACACAGTACATACCAACACCGGTGATGTTACACAGCCACTTAGCTTATCAACAACCTTTTTCAGAGCTGAAGACGGCGGTTATCCTGGCGGCCATATGTATAGTAGGGTAAGTAATCCAAACCGGTCTACTTTAGAACAACTACTAAGCACTTTGGAAAAAGGTGCCGATTGTTGTGCATTTTCCTCGGGCAATGCTGCCGGAATGGCCGTTTTTCAGGCATTAAAACCGGGCAGCCACATCATTGCCCCAGACGATATGTATTGGGGCTTTAAAAAGCAGTTGCAGACGATCTTTAAGGATAGCCTTGAAATCGACTTTGTAGATCTTACAGATCCTACAGCCCTTGATACGTATGTGAAGTCGAATACGGTGATGATCTGGATTGAAACACCTTCGAATCCACTACTGAAAGTCACAGACATTAAAGCCATGAGCACCTTCGCAAAGGCACACGATCTGATCCTGGCGTGCGACAGCACCTTTGCTTCACCCATATTGCAGAACCCGATTACCCTTGGTGCAGACATTGTGATGCACTCCACCACGAAATATATTGGCGGACATAGCGATGTGCTTGGTGGCGCCTTGATAACTGCTAATAAAAATGAATTTTGGGAACGTATCCGTAATGTTCAGCAAATCGGCGGTGCAGTACCATCACCCTTTGATAGCTTTTTACTGGTTAGAAGCATTAAAACTTTACCCTACCGCATGCGTGGGCATTGCAGCAATGGCATGGCCCTGGCGCAATATCTGGATCAGCATCCTCAGATTGAGGCCGTTTTTTATCCTGGTTTACCGCAACATCCACAACATGAAATCGCAAAAGCACAGATGTCTGATTTTGGAGGTATGCTCTCTGTGTTGGTGAAAGGCGGATTTGAAGAGGCCAAGCGCGTTGTGAATCGGGTACAACTATTCGCCCAGGCAACCAGTCTCGGGGGCATCGAGAGTTTAATTGAACACCGTGCCTCTGTTGAGGGACCAGATACAAAGACACCTGGAAACCTGCTGCGCATTTCTGTTGGGCTAGAACATATTGATGATTTAATTGCAGACTTCGAAGCAGCATTAACCTAACTTATAATATTTGGCAAATGGCTATTTTACATCCACGGTAACAAATAATTCAATTTATTGCAGATAAATTCGGAACATTATTTTGAAATTGTAAATGTAAGATATACATTTGCCACATCAGCAATGCTGAACTAATCAATACCGCATACTGGGTTTGATTTATTAAGAAGTGGCGAGAGACAGGCTCATTAACCCACTGGCAACCCTCCTAACCAGAGAAGGTGCCAATTCCTGACCAGCGGGCATGGTGCCCATGGAAAAATAATATTGAACTAAATGAAAAAGAACCAAGAACCGCTGTTGGCAGACAGACAATCACAATTGCCGCAATCCAACCCTTCTTCCCTTTCTAAACTTATGACGAGCTGCATCCAACCTGCGGCAATGTGCATGTGCTGTTGCATAGCTTAAATCTAAAAATCTTCCTTTCTTGTTAAGCCATTCAATACTGGAAGGCCTCACTCTGAGGTACGTCTTTTTACCCTTACAAATCAAAAACAAAATTTAAGACCATGTCAACTTCATATAAATTTGAAACCCTGCAACTTCATGCAGGACAGGAAATAGACCCTACAACCGGATCACGTGCAGTTCCTATTTATCAAACCACATCTTACGGGTTCAAAAGCTCAGAACACGGGGCAAACTTGTTTGCACTGAAGGAATTCGGTAACATTTATACACGTTTGATGAATCCGACTACGGATGTCTTTGAGAAACGTATTGCGGCCCTTGAAGGCGGCGTAGCAGCAGTTGCAGTAAGTTCCGGACAGGCAGCACAGTTCCTTGCCATTACCAATATTCTTCAGGCTGGTGACAACTTTGTATCTTCTTCACACCTCTACGGAGGAAGCTATAACCAGTTTAAAGTTTCATTTAAACGCCTGGGTATCGATGTTAAGTTTGCGCAAGGCGACAATCCTCAGGACTTTGAGGCTAAGATTGACGAAAAGACGAAGGCTATATATGTAGAAACCATCGGTAACCCATCCTTCAGCATTCCTGATTTTGAGCGTATTTCTTCCATTGCTCAAAAACACGATCTGCCCCTGATCGTAGATAATACATTTGGTGCTGGCGGATATCTCTTCAAACCGCTTGAACATGGCGCCCATGTTGTTGTTGAGTCTGCAACGAAATGGATCGGTGGACATGGGACCAGCATCGGTGGTGTTATTGTAGATGGGGGTAATTACAATTGGGGAAATGGAAAATACCCTCAATTTACTGAACCCTCTGAAGGCTACCATGGCCTGGTATTCAATGACGTATTCGGCATTGGTGGTCCATTTGGAAACATACAGTTTGCAATTCGCACGCGTGTAGAGGGTTTACGCGACTTTGGTCCGTCCATCTCCCCTTTCAACTCTTTCTTGTTGCTACAGGGACTTGAAACCTTGTCTCTTCGTGTGCAGCGTCACGTTGAAAATGCGCTCGCGCTGGCAACATGGCTGGAAAATCATCCGGCAGTGAAAAGCGTAAGTTATCCAGGACTTGAAAGTAGCCCATACCATGCCCTGGCGAAAAAATACTTACAGAATGGTTTTGGTGCCGTATTGTCCTTTGAACTTAAAGGTGACAAAGCGCAGGCCATTGCATTGGTAGACAACCTTAAGCTGGTTAGTCACTTGGCGAATGTTGGAGATGCGAAAACGCTGATCATCCAACCTGCTGCCACCACCCACCAGCAATTAAGCGCTGAAGAACAACTTGCTGCGGGCGTTACCCCAACACAACTGCGTGTTGCTGTAGGCATAGAACATATTGATGATATTAAAGCTGACTTTGAACAAGCAATTCAGAAGATAGCGGGTACAGATGTTGCAGGCTAAATTGTAATGAGCGAAGTACAATATTTTCACACCCCGGAGGGCCTGACGTTAGAGTCTGGTAAGCAGCTTAGAAATCTTAAAGTTGCTTACCATACCTATGGGCGGTTAAATGCGAAAAAGGACAATGTGATATGGGTGTGTCATGCATTGACTGCAAACTCAGATGTTTTTAGCTGGTGGACAGGTCTCATCGGGAAAAAAGAGTTATTTAACCCGGAAGAGCATTTCATTGTTTGCGCCAATGTTTTAGGGTCGCATTACGGCACCACTAATCCCCTTTCTACGAATCCGATTACCGGCAACCCCTACTATCTTTCTTTCCCTGAGTTCAGCATCCGCGATTTCGTAAAGGCACATCAGCTACTTGCAGTACACCTGGGTATCGAAAGTATTAAGGTGCTTATCGGCGGCTCCTTAGGTGGTCAACAGGCACTGGAGTGGTCCATTATGGCTAATAAATCGATTGAGAACCTCGTGTTGCTGGCCTGTAATGCGGCACATTCTCCATGGGGAATTGCCTTTAATGAAAGTCAGCGCCTGGCCATCAGTACTGATCGCAGCTTCTATGCACAGAAAAAAGATGGTGGAACTAAGGGCCTTAAAACTGCCCGAAGCATTGCCTTGCTTTCTTACCGCACCTACCAGGCTTACGGCGCTACCCAGCTGGAAAGTTCAAATGAAAAAACGGGCGACTTCCGGGCTTCATCATACCAGAACTATCAGGGTGAAAAACTGGTGAAACGGTTTAACGCATACAGTTACTGGTATCTTACCAAAGCTATGGACAGCCATAATGTGGGGCGCGGTCGGCGGAGTATTGTTGAGGCCCTCAAACTGGTGAGGGCAAACACGCTGGTAATCGGTATTGAAAACGATGTCTTGTTTCCGGTAAGCGAACAGGAGTTCCTCGCGAGTCATATTCCAGGCGCGCAGTACAAGTTCGTAAACTCCGTGTATGGACATGATGGTTTCCTAATTGAGACGCAGACATTAACCGGCTTGATTAGTAACTTTCTTAAGGAGCATGCTAATAAAAAAATCATAAAACTAATACATACTGCATAATGAGTGAGAGAATAAAGATTGGACTTTTCGGTTTTGGCGTTGTAGGACAAGGATTACACGATGTTATTCAGGGGCAGGATCTAAACCTGGAAATACTGAAGATCGCGATCAAAAATCCAGAGAAAAAAAGGACTTTAAATCCGGCGCTGTTTACGACCAATCACCAGGAGATATTCGAGAATCCTGAGATTAATACAATTGTTGAGCTTATTGATGATGCAGATGTGGCATTTGAGATTGCAAAAAAGGCACTTAGCAGCGGGAAACACGTGGTTTCTGCAAATAAAAAAATGATTGCCAATCACCTGGCGGAACTCGTGGAATTACAAGTTCAATATGGTACTTCTTTGTTATATGAGGGTGCGGTATGTGGCAGTATTCCAATCATCAGGAACCTGGAAGAATATTACGATAATGAACTTCTACACGGTATCAGCGGCATTTTCAATGGCTCATCCAACTATATCCTGTCTAAAATATTCAATGAAAGATTAAACTATAATGTTGCATTGAGGCAGGCACAGGATCTGGGTTTCGCAGAGACAGATCCAAGCTTGGACGTTGGCGGCTATGATGCAAAATTTAAGCTGACTATTGCAGCTGCACATGCCTATGGATTGTTCATTCAACCTGAAAATATCCTTAATATTGGCATACAGCATATCTCGGATCATGACATCCGTTATGCTAAAGAAAAAGGATACAAAATCAAGCTGGTCCCTACCGCAAAAAAGATTGGCGCTGCAGAACTGATAACTTATGTTCTGCCTAAGTTTATCAAAGCTGATGATTTTCTTTATAACGTTGAAAACGAATATAATGGGGTGACGGTACAGGCGGCATTTGCTGATAAGCAGTTCTTTTTTGGCAAAGGTGCAGGAGGCCACCCTACTGGATCTGCAGTGCTGTCTGATATCACAGCACTACGCTATGGATATCAATATGAGTACAAGAAATATCATCGTCAGCATGGCCTGTCACATTCAAACGAAGTTGACATCGAAGTTTACATCCGTTATGCGGACGAAAATATATTAGAGAAGCTAGAAGTACGGCAGATCGTTGAACGCTTTAGCAGAAACGACTACAAGTACGTTATCGGGCTGGTAAGCCTGGAGCGCTTATTACAAAACAAAGATGTACTTGAACATAAGGATGTCTTTGTTGCACATACTGGAGATTACTCCTTTTCAGAGGCGGAATTAAAAATCACCGCGGAAGAAGAAGCGTTAATACTTAATTAGTTTTGTTTGTTTTTAATGCAAAAAGGCCGGTAATCCGGCCTTTTTTATTTTACTATGATCTTATTAGATTTCACGGCTGACATCCCAGTTCTCCAGGTATTCGGCAACTCTCTTAACAAAAGAGCCGCCAAGACTACCATCAACAACTCTATGGTCGTAAGATAAAGAAAGGTACATCATATGTCTGATTGCAATTACATCGCCATATTCGGTTTCCAATACAGCCGGTTTTTTCTTGATAACGCCCACTGCAAGAATGGCAACCTGTGGTTGATTAATAATTGGCGTACCCATGATGTTTCCAAATGAACCTACGTTTGTGATGGTAAAAGTTCCACCTTGTGTTTCATCTGGTTTTAACTTTGAATTACGCGCGCGGTTTGCAAGGTCATTTACAGACTTGGTTAAACCAACCAGATTAAGCTGATCTGCTTTTCTGATCACTGGTACAATCAGGTTTCCGCTAGGGAGCGCTGCAGCCATTCCAATGTTTATGTCCTTCTTCTTGATGATCTGCGAACCATTTACAGACACATTGATCATCGGAAAATCTTTAATAGCTTTTGTTACCGCTTCCACGAAGATTGGTGTAAACGTTATCTTCTCGTTTTCGCGCTTTTCAAAATTTTTCTTGACACGTTCTCTCCAAAGAACAAGGTTGGTCACATCAGCTTCTACAAATGATGTTACATGTGGTGCCGTTTGCACGCTCATGACCATATGGTCTGCAATAAGCTTGCGCATGCGATCCATCTCGATGATCTCATCTCCGCCAGACAGGCTGGTTGCAGCCGGCGTTGCCTTTGCGGTATTTACCGGCTCAGGACTGCTTATCGGCTGGACTGGTGCTGCAGCAGCTGGTATTGAAGCTGTTGTCGTATCACGCTTGCTGGCAATATACTGCAGCAAGTCATCCTTAGTGAGTCTACCATCAGCTCCGGAACCCTGAATATTGTTTAATTCATCCGCAGGAATGTTTTCCTGTGCAGCGATATTCTTCACGAGTGGAGAATAAAAACGGTCGGCAGTGCTTATGTTTTCTGCTGGTGCAGCAGCTTGTTGTACCGGCTCCTGGCTTAATGCAGCTGGAAGTGGTACCTCCACAGGAACTTCATTTGTTTCTCCATCTGCAGTTTCAATAATTGCAATTACTGCACCGACCTGCACGATGTCGTCTTCTTTAAAGAGCTGTTTAACTAGGGTGCCGCCAACGGGCGAGGGTACCTCCGAGTCTACCTTGTCGGTTGCGATTTCAATTATGGTATCATCCGGTTCAATGCGCTCACCAGGTTGTTTGGTCCATTTGATAATGGTTGCTTCTGCAACGCTCTCCCCCATTTTGGGTAACAGTAATTCGTATTGAGCCATATTAATTCGGTAAATTATAATTTGGTAATCGGGGCAAAAGTAAGCCTTTTCAGGAACTTATTGATGATCTAGTTTAAGCCTGCTTAGTAGCAAGGTCAAAGCGGATGCCGCTGCACGTTCAATATTTTGCGCCCGCTTGTTGCCAAAGTTAAACCTTTTGGCTTCAACACCATGTTTACTACCCACGGCAATCCACACGGTACCAACTGGTTTCTCTTCTGTACCGCCATCCGGACCGGCGATGCCGCTTACGGCAATGGCATAGTCTGTTTTTAAATTTTGTAATGCACCCGCTACCATTTCCCGAACGGTTTGTTCACTCACCGCACCGTATTCGAGCAGTGTTTCAGCTTTCACGTTCAGGACCGCCATCTTCAGATCATTTGAATAGGTAACTGCACTTCCACTAAACACGGCAGAACTGCCGGGATGTTTAGTGAGCAAATGGGCAATATAGCCGCCGGTACAACTTTCGGCTGTGGACAGGGTAAGTCCTTTAGCCTTCATGATGTCCAGCACCGCTTTTTCCAGCGCAATGTCGTCTTCAACGACTACAAACTCTCGGACTTCATCTGCTATGCGTTTAGCATAATGATCGATATCTGCATGCAGTTGAACCTGATCACGAGAACTGCCGCTTAAACGCAGACGCACCTGACCCAGTTTCGGCAGGTAAGCAAGCTTGATGTATTCAGGCAGTGATGCTTCGATATCCGCGATACGCAGGGCCAGAAAGGACTCTCCAATGCCGGCAGTGAGCATGGTTTTGTGGTAAATGAAGGGTAGGTTAAATGCCGACTTCAGGCGTGGCAGCACCTCTTCTTCCATCATATACATCATTTCATATGGAACGCCTGGCATAGAAACGAAGATCTTTCCATGTTCATCAAACCACATTCCCGGCGCAGTGCCGTTATGGTTTGGAACAACTACACAGCCGTCTGGCACATCAGCCTGCATCCGGTTCAGTTCGATCATCGGTCGGTTTGCCCGTTGGAAGATTGCGGAGACCTGTGCAAGTGTCTCTTCATCTCTTCGAAAGCCCATGTTAAAGTATTTAGCCAGGGTACGCTTGGTTATGTCATCCTTTGTCGGCCCTAAGCCCCCAGTGATCAAAATGACATCAGCACGGCTTTCCGCCAGCTGCAAGGCATCGATAATATGTTGCTCGTCGTCTGAAACGGAGCTAATTTGTTTTACGCGGATCCCAATATTATTAAGGGTCTGGGCCATCCAGGCAGAGTTGGTATCAACGATCTGCCCGATGAGAATTTCATCTCCAATGGTAATAATTTCTGCTAGCATATGTTAGTCATAACGCGAGTAGTAACCTTGTTGTTTGCTAAGTTTAAGGTCTTGAAGGATAGATGCTTTTACTTTGATGGTTACAGAATAGCTTTTATAAGTACCAAAGGGTACCCAGTTGATACTCATATCCCAACAATGTAAATCCCGGTATATGGAAATGTTGGTTAATGCAATGTCTTTCTGTTCAAAGTCATAACCGGAATTAAATTGAACTTTAAGCTTCGGTGTGAGGTTGAAATCTCCGTTAAAAGTAAGGGCATTTGTGATTCTGGCCTGTGTACCCACTTCTGAAGTGGAGTACTGAAAGCTGTATGCAAAAGCAAAGTTCCAAGGAATGTTAAAATCCACAAAGGCATTCGGATCCCTGCTGATGGCTTGTAATTGGGCATCCTGTTCTGGAGTACGGCCCGTTTTCGCCACCTCATCATTTACGCGATCAATATTTTCATTTCGACGTTTAAAGGCATCAGCATTCAGGCTATAATCGAATGAAAAGCCGAAGCTTGTTAGACGCGGTATGGTAATCTTATCCTGCAATCTTTTACTTCCATCGATGGAGTCCAATACCGTATACGGATTCAAGGTACCATTATAGTTGATTCCAAGTTTGTCGGTGAACTGTGAACGACCGCTGAAGGAGATGGTAGATAGCTTGTATGCAGGTGCAAGGAAGTTATAAGACCCGGAGAAATTTAGCCCCTGAATAATCGAAAGTTTTCTGAAGCCTGTTCCGGTTGTGTCTTTATCGGATTTGATCTTCGCCTCCACGGTGTTATCTAAACCGAAGCTCAGCAAGGCTTGTTGTCCCTGTGATGGACCGCTGTACAGGGTACGTTCAAACACCGAATAACGGCGAGCACGTCCCGGGTAATTCTGATCGACGGCTTTAGATCCATCCTGATATAGCAGCTCCTTGTAATAACCTTTACGGGGATCAGAGAAATCGGGCTTATAGCTCAGGTTGAATGTTGGTGTCATTACGTGACGCAGTGCCTTAAAGTTTCCGAGGTTGGTAAACTGAGCAGTGTTGTAGATCTTGGTAGACATACCGATACCGACATTGTATTCACCGGAACGTTTGAAACCTTGAACAGTATCGTAAGTAAGTGAATCCGGACGACCTACAAGCCTCAATAGCTTCTGATCTACCGATTGAAAGTGCCATTGCTCATTGTACTGCGCATTTACGTTGAAGTTGAAGTACTTCGCAACGTTAAATGGTAAACTGATCGGGATGTTGTGGTTAAATCCATTCTGAAAACGCTTAAAGCCATCTTTTGAGAACAACTGGTCTTCTGTTGTACTCACGGTATTATTAGCCTGTAAGGAATAACCCAGCGTTAACTTCTGAAACCATTTCTGCTCGCCAACCCTGGTTTTAGAGTCAAAAGGGTTAATGGTATTCATACTTAAGTTTACCTGCGGCAAAGTTAAGCTGATGGTTTTTGTTTGTATTTCCTGACTGTGTCCCAAAGCGGCCGTAAGGTTGAAGATCCCCATGGTCTTTCCATAGCTGATACTTGAAGACAAGGTATTCTGTGAGATTGCACGTACATCGTAGGTGTTACCAGCGGCAGTAGTCCGGTTGTAGGAAGAAGTTCCGGCGTTTACATAGGCACTAAATACTGTTCCAGGATTTGCATTTGCATTCTGACTATGGGTCCAGTTGATGTGAAAGTTCTTCTGTGGTTCATATTCGGGTGTGCCTTCCAAGCCATTCCTGGTACTTGCATAAGCAATATTAATATTACCGTTGTACTTATAACGCTTAAGATAGTTTGAGTTAATGTTTGCCTCATATGAACCCCGGGTAAAGATCGTACCCATGATCCTTGCATCGAGATAATCATTGATGCCGAGGTAGTATCCTGCATCGCGCAGGAAAAATCCCCTTGTTGCATCTTCACCAACACTTGGCAAGATGATACCGGAAGCTTTCTTGTTTGGCTTAGGAAAGAAAGCAAATGGCAATCCTAGAGGAATAGGTATATCTTCTATTTTAAGGTATGCCGGTCCGGTAATGATTTGATGTTCTGCCACAATGCCCTTAGTAATGTAGATACCGAAATGTGGGTGCGGCAGGTTACAGGTACTGTAGGTCATGCCTTTGACGTGAATCTCGTCATCGGGCTGCTTTTTACTTTGTCCGCCAGAGAAGAACCCACCCTCCTGCTCAGTGAAAGTATTGTAGACCTTCCCTTTTCCAGTCTTGGTATCATACTGCAACGAATCTGCGACGGAGGTACCCTGGCCTTCCATCTTAAAAATCGGCTTACCGTAGTACCGTCCTTTTTCGTCCTTCAGACCACTTGCGAAGATGATATTGTTTTTGGAATCATAGCGAATGAATTCCGCATCAAGCTCGAAGGATTGATACACTACGCGGGCATTACCATACAGGTACATGATACTCCGGTCTTTACTGTACTTTGTTGAATCACGAGCATAGGTTTCTACCTTGTCGCCCAAGCCCCCCGCACCTTGTTGTGCGCGCCTGCTAGTATCCTGTTGAAGTGTATCTTGCTGTGTAATAACCTGGATCATCGCCAAATTGGCAAAACCATATGATTTATTACCTGATACAGCTAATAAAATGAACGAGGTTATTAAAATGATTGACCGTAAAAGTTTCAAATTCGTGCGTGAATGTTATTTTTGCATTAATGTATAATCCAAAACGTCCAAAAATAATCAAAAATATACCATTGATAAGTCCAAATGCTATATTGATGGTATTTATTTCTTTCCTAGCCGCAATTACTACTAGTAATCAGGCATTTAGCCAGGGATACAAAATAAAAACGATTGTAATTGACGCCGGTCACGGCGGCAAAGACGGGGCTACCAGAGGTGCCTTTTCAACCGAGAAAGAAGTTGCCTTAAAGACGGCCTTAAACCTCGGAAAGCTCATCGAAACCGAGATGCCTGATGTTCGTGTGGTTTACACCCGGACTTCTGATGTTTTTGTTCCTTTATATGATCGTATCGGTATTGCTAATGAGGCGAAAGCTGATCTGTTCATATCCATCCACTGTAATGACATGCCGCTTCGTCGGAGCACGGTAACCACTGGCTATCGTAAACTTAAGAGTGGAAAGCGAGTGCCAATTACGAAAACGGTTTACCAGAAAAGCACCTCTACACGGGGTACAGAGACTTTTGTATCGGGTATGGGTCGCATGAATGAACAGGATGAGGTGATTAAAAGGGAGAATGCAGCGATCCTGCTGGAAGAAAATTATCAGGAAAACTACCAGGGATTTGACCCAAGCAATCCGGAAAACTACATCATCCTTTCTCTGATGAAAAACAACTTCAGGGAAGCAAGTCTGAACTTTGCCAAGATGGTGCAGAACGAGTATGTTAAAGTCGGCCGTATTGATCGGGGTGTACAGGAGAAAAGTCTTGCGGTGTTAGCTAGAGCTGGAATGCCGGCGATATTGACCGAGATTGGCTTTATCTCAAATCCTGATGAGGAAGAATACATGAACTCAGAATTTGGCCAGACAGAAATTACCCGGGGATTGTTCAATGCCATCACAAACTACAAAAAAAGCGTCGAACATAACTAATGAGCAAAACTTGCAGCACGGAAATGCGGAAATACTTCAGATTATTTGTATGTACATTATTAGTGGGCAGCAGTTTAGGCCTAAAAGCACAAGGTGACCGTTATCGGGTTAAGACCATCGTAATTGATCCGGGGCACGGCGGTAATAAGCCTGGCGCCAGGGGATCATTCTCAACAGAAAAAAATGTGGCGCTGGAAGTGGCCCTGAAACTGGGGAAACGTTTTGAAGAAGATATGCCGGATATGAAGGTGCTCTTCACGAGAAAGACCGATGTTGACGTCGACTTCCTTAAAAGGGCTGCTATTGCCAACAATGCTAAGGCAGACCTTTTTATCTCTATTCACTGTAACTCGGTATCGAGCTCGACGGCAAGATCTACCTATGGAACAGAAACTTTCGTAGCGGGGTTACATCGCCTTGATGAACAGAATGTTGCCATTCGTGAGAATGCTGATATCAAAGGTGAAAAAAACTATAAGGAGAAATACGACGGCTATGATCCTAACGATCCCGAAACTATTATAGTACTTTCTTTGTTTAAATATAACTTCAGGGCGAAAAGCACTGAATTCGCCAAATTAATCCAGTCGAACTATGCGAAAGACGGCAGGTTAAACAGGGGCGTTAAAGAGCAAGGCTTATTGATACTTCAACGTGCCGGCATGCCGGCTGTGTTGACGGAGATTGGCTTTATCAGTAACCCTGCGGAGGAAAAGTACATGAACTCCGACAAAGGCCAGGATGAAATTGTCGATGCAATTTTTAATGCAGTAAAGCAGTATAAACAACAAAACGAATAATAAACAAGGATCGAGTGAAAATAGCAAACGAAACCAAAGTAGGCATACTAGCTGCCTTTGCCATAGCCTTATTGATAATCGGGTATAACTTCTTAAAAGGCAATTCCATTTTTTCAAACGAGACTGTACTTTACGCAAAATACCCAAGAGTTGATGGCCTTGGTGTCTCTAAACCAGTATTGATAAACGGCTTTCAAATTGGCCGTGTAGACAAGCTGCAACTACAGCCTGATGGCTCCATTGTTGCCACGCTTAAAATTAATGGTAAATACGACATTCCGAAAAACAGCATTGCAAGATTAGAGAGTACAGACCTTCTGGGCAGTAAAGCGATTGTAATGGGATTGGGCACGGGCACTGCCTTTGCCCAAGAAGGCGACACGCTGAATGCAAATGTGGAGAAGAACCTGATGGAAGCCGTTGAACCGGTACAGAAGAAGGCGGAGGTTATGGTAGGTAAATTAGATTCTATCCTGACTTCTATTAACTCCATCATGAACCCTAACTTTCAGAAGAACGTGGATAGAAGCTTCAACAGTATTGCCTCTACCCTCGCCTCGCTGGAAGCCACATCTAAAAAAGTTGACCGGATGGTGGGTTCGGAAAGTTCTAAAGTTGCAGCTATAATGGACAATGCTGTTTCCATTTCAAACAACCTGAAGAACAATAATGAGAAGATCAATTCAATTTTGAATAATCTGAACTCGGTTACGGATCAGGTGGCGGCCGCAAATTTCAAACAGACTATAGACAATGCCAATCAGGCAGTTGCTGAGCTGCAGGGTGTGGTAAGCAAGGTTAACCAGGGACAAGGCAGTCTGGGCTTGCTGGTAAACGATCGCCAGATGTATGACAACTTAAACAATGCTTCGAAGAGCCTCGATAATCTCTTAATTGATCTAAGAGAAAATCCTAAGCGCTACGTTCACTTCTCTGTATTTGGCGGTGGAAAGAAGGATAAATAAGATTAAATCTGATACGTTACACCCTCTAGTGCCAGTTCGGTATTCGGGAATACTTCAGCCGCTTCCTCAAGGAGCGGCTGAAGTGATTTATAACGTGATGAAAAGTGCCCAATTAATAACTTGGTAGCGTTGGTAGATTTTGCAACTTCAGCCGCTTGTAATGCTGTGGTATGATGCGTAAAAATCGCGCGTTCAAGCAGTTCATGCAAAAAGGTAGCTTCATGGTATAAGACAGTACTATCTTTGATGCTTTCCAGGTAGGTGCCATCTGCAAGCGTATCTGAACAGTAACAGTAAGCCTTTGGTTCGTTGGAATCGACTGTATAATCTAAATTGACGATCACGGAACCGTTTGGAAGATTCAGGTCTAGTCCCCTTTTTAGTAAAGGATAGTACTCGACAGGGATTTGATCTTGTTCAAGTCTGTCTACGAGAAGTTTCCGTAGACGTTTCTTTTCTTTAAACTTGAATCCCGTACAGGGGATCCTGTGATTTAGTACAATAGTTTCAACGCTCAGATCCTGATTTTCATAAATCAAAGTAGGCTTATCTGCCACGATGGCCTGAAACTCTATTGGAAATTTCAGATTTGTATCCGAGTGTTTAAACTGGAGGTTTAAGATTTCGAGTAAAGCTTCCGGACCAAAGATCTTTACAGGTTTGGTCCGGCCGTTCAGGTGCATGCTTGAGAGCAGTCCAATCAGTCCAAAATAATGATCACCATGCAGATGACTTATAAATACGTGGTCAATCTTGCTGGCTTTTAAACCATACTTTATCAGCTGCTGCTGCGTACCTTCGCCGCAGTCGATTAAGTAGAACTTCTCATTACAGTTAAGTAATTGCGCTGTCGGATTCCGGTTATAAACCGGAGTCGCGGAGCTGCTACCCAAAATGCTTACCTCAAATTTCATTTTTCCGCAGTCTCTTCATCTAAATCATCATCATCGTCATCCGTACCCCCTGCAAGAAGGTCTTTTTCAACCTCTTCCATAAAGATAAGATCTTCAGCCTCCCTTAGCTTTGCTACAAAATTTAACGATTCATCTAAGCCGGCGATTTCAATGATCTTTTCAAGCGTCTCATTTACACCAGTGATCAGGAAATGACCATTTACTTTTTTGCATAGACGATCACCAACAAGCAGGCAGCTTAGGTCCTGGCTGTCCTCACAGGCTTGCACCATAGATAGATCCATGATGATATTACGGTAACCTTGTGAGTTTAACAGGATGAATTCAGATTTTAAAAGTGGTGCATTGTCGTTGGTAAAAGTTTCCTCATTCAGCTTAACAACAACATACTTTTCGTGTTTATCAACAATTAATGCCATTCTTTTTTATTTAGGATAGTTTAGTTTTGAGATAATGATTCTAAGCATTCATGAATGTTTGATTCAATCCTTTCGCTTACATCATCAGTTTCATTTTTTATGAATTTGTCGCCGGTAATTTGCTCATATAGTTCAATATAACGGTCTGATATGGAGGTAATGATCTCAGGTGTCATTTCAGGAACGACCTGGCCATCCTTGCCCTGAAAACCATTTTCTATTAACCATTTTCTTACAAATTCCTTAGAAAGCTGCTTTTGTGCAGTGCCGCTTTGCTGACGTTCTTCATAGCCCTCAGCGTAGAAATATCTGGATGAGTCAGGCGTATGAATTTCATCGATCAGGTATATTTGATCGCCAACTTTCCCGAACTCGTATTTGGTATCTACAAGTATCAGTCCGCTTGAAGCTGCGATTTCAGTACCGCGTTGAAACAAGGCTCGGGTGTATGTCTCGAGGTGTTCGTAGTCCTGAAGAGAAACGATACCCTGCGCGAGTATGTCGGCTCTGGAAATATCTTCATCATGACCTACGGCCGCTTTTGTTGTTGGGGTAATAATGGGCTCTGGAAGTTTATCGTTTTCCTTCAAGCCTTCTGGTAAATCAACACCACATACACTACGCTTGCCCGCGCTGTATTCTCTCCAGGCATGTCCAGCCAAATATCCTCTGATCACCATTTCTACTTTGAAGGGCTCACAGATGCGTCCCATGGTAACCATTTCATCCGGTACAGCCAACACCCAGTTCGGAACAATGTCTTTGGTCGCCTCAAGAAACTTTGCTGCAATCTGGTTCAGAACCTGCCCCTTGTAAGGAATTGCTTCTGGTAGTACAACGTCAAAGGCAGAAATGCGGTCTGTCACTACCATCGCCATAAGCTGGTTTGAAATGGTGTAAACGTCTCTGACCTTACCTTTGTAAAAGTTTGTTTGTCCTGGGAACTGGAAATTGGTTTCTTTAATTGCCTTCATTCTGTTGCTATTCGCGTGTATTATAGTTTATGGCGCCTACTGTATATCACCGTAGGCTTTCAGTATTCGTTTTACAAGTTTGTGTCTAACTACGTCTTCACCGGTTAAGTAGATGATGTCAATACCGGGTATGTCGCCCAGGATGCGAAGCGCATTGTGCAAGCCGGACATCTGCTTTTTAGGTAAGTCGATCTGGGTAACATCGCCAGTCACAATAAACTTAGCTGTTGGGCCCATCCTGGTGAGGAACATTTTAAGTTGCAGATCTGTAGAGTTCTGTGCTTCATCTAGAATTACGAAGCAGTTATCTAAGGTACGTCCACGCATGAATGCCAGTGGAGCGATTTCAATGGTACGGTTCTCCAGATACAACCTTAGTTTGTCGGCAGGTATCATGTCATCAAGCGCATCGTAAAGTGGACGTAAATACGGATCTACCTTTTCTTTTAGATCTCCTGGAAGGAAGCCAAGACTTTCACCAGCTTCTACCGCCGGGCGGGTAAGTATAATTCTTTTAACTTCCTTATTTTTGAGGGCGCGCACGGCAAGTGCAACGGCTGTATAGGTTTTACCCGTACCCGCAGGACCGATAGCAAAGAGCACATCATTTTTAACAATGCTGTCAACCATTTTATGCTGGTTAGCGGTTCTTGCTTTAATCATCAGGCCGCTATTTCCAAACACAATTACTTCGCCATTACCAGAGGATGGTTTCTCAGCTGTTGAAGCAGCGTCATTTTCTGAAGATCTTTGTATCAGCAAAGTCAACTCAACATCAGCAGGGGTTAGTGACCGGTAACGGTCTAAATGGGCAACAAGCTGATTGAATTTCTGCTCAAAGTTTTGTAGTTCCTTTTCGTCTCCAAGAACCTTTAGATCAGTACCTCTGGCAACAATTTTGAGCTTTGGAAAAGCCTGTTTTATCAGTTCATAATGTTCATTATTGGTGCCCCAAAATTGTGCGGGATCTACAGATTCCAGTGTCAGTTTTTTTTCGTTCAAAATATTGTTTTTTAAGATAGACGTCTATACTTTGATTTAAAAATTGAATATTTGTAGGCTTTTTACCACATAGGCAAGATTAAGCATAAATATTCAAATTTTAATGGCCATTATCACTTTAACAACGGATCTAGGTTCCAAGGATTTCTATCAGGCTGCCCTTAAAGGCAGTATTCTGAGTATCATGCCTACCGCTACTATCGTTGATGTGACCCATGAAGTACCATCCTTCAACATCTCTTATGCGGCCTTTGTTTTAAAGAATGTTTACCCCTATTTTCCTAAGGGAACTGTGCATTTGATAGGTATAGATTCGGTGTTCAATGAGGGCTCAAAATACCTGGCCGTTAAGCACCAGGACCACTACTTCGTTGGTGCTGATAACGGGATATTTTCGCTACTCTTTAGTGAAGAACCGGAAGAGGTTGTAGAGATCAACATCATGCAGGATTTGATGTACCTGCACTTTCCGCTGGTGGATATTTTTGTTAAAGCGGCAATACATCTGGCTAAGGGCGGTAAGCTTAAAGATATTGGGGTGCCTGCCGACAGCATCGAAGAACGTATGCTGCTACATCCCGTGATTGAAAAGGACATAATTAGAGGCAGCGTTATCTATATTGATACATTTTGTAATGTAATCACCAACATCACGAAGGACCTCTTTACCCGCATACAGCGCAATCGCGATTTCACCTTGTATTTCCGAAAGAGCGAAACCATCAGTCAGCTAAGCTGGCATTACAATGAAGTACCTGAAGGTGAAAAGTTATGTCTTTTTGGCATTAGTAACCACCTGGAAATTGCCATTAATAAAGGAAAAGCAAGTGGATTGCTGGGTTTGCATCTAAACGACATTGTACGTGTGGAATTTCAATAGTCATGTTTCATAAGGCATAGTGTTTGATATTAAGCTTGGCATGATTAAACACTTTTTTTTCATCAGTATGCTGTGCCTGGGCATAACTGTACAAGCGCAGGTAGACACCAGCTCCTATCAAAATCAAAGACTAAAAATTAATGCTTTACTGAAAGAACGAAGTACAAGGTTCGGACAGTATGATCAGAGCCTGAACCAACGTACTGGCATCTTCGGTTTTCAAACAAAAAAGGACATTAAAAATTCTAATGAGATTTTACGTCAAATCGTCCTTAACGACAACAACATATTTAAGGAACTGAAAGTCCTTTTGGAGTATAAAGATCTGCAAGTGCAGCAGGTACAGAGCACCGCCCAAGCAAGTAACGAAAGAATTAATTCTTATATGGCTGCAATCAAAAAGCTGCAAGATCAAAATGAAATTCTTCGTAAGCAACTGGGCGAACAGGAAAAGGAATCGGGAAATGCCTCATTTTACGTTATCCTCCTACTCGCGGCATTGCTGGTGGTAGCAGGTTACATTATCTACACGAAGATGGCTATTATAAAAAAAGCAAGGAACGTTTAGCCGTTCCTTGCTTTTTTTACTATTTGCTTAAATGCTCAACAATAAGGTTTGCTAGCTCAGTACCAATTCGTTCCTGCGCTTCATTAGTTGAAGCACCAATATGTGGGGTGAGTGAAACCTTCGGATGGTTCAATATTTCCGCACGTGGAGTTGGTTCGTTATCAAAGACGTCCAATCCGGCGAAGCCAACTTGTCCAGAGTCTAGCGCTTGGATCAATGCATTTTCATCAATGGTTCCGCCACGGGAGCAATTTACAATACCTACCCCAGGTTTCATTTTCTTAAATGTCACTGCATCAAGAATCGGTTTATCCGCGAACGGGGTGTGTAAGGTTATAAAATCACTGTTCTGAATTACATCTTCAAGAGCTACTGTTGAAATCGGAACTTCAACTTCTATTCCACCTTGAAAATCCAATTTGATATTCACACTTAAAGGATGTAGATCATAAGCAAGAACTTTCATGCCCAGACGTAATGCGATAGTTGCAGCCTCACGGCCAATTCTGCCAAAGCCAATTACACCAAGCGTTTTGCCCTTCAACTCAATCCCCGCGGCATAAGCTTTTTTTAGTTTGTTGAAAGCAGTTGCACCTTCCACAGGCATTTTTCTATTCGCATCCTGAAGGAAGCGAACACCAGTAAATAGATGTGCAAACACGAGCTCCGCAACGGAAAGTGACGAGGCTGCTGGTGTATTCACCACCACAACACCTTTGCTACGTGCATATTCTACATCAATATTATCCATTCCTACACCCCCACGTCCAATAAGTTTAAGGTTCGGGCAGGCATCAATGACATCCTTTCTAACTTTCGTTGCACTTCTTACGGTTAGTGCATCGTAGTTTTGTAATGCTTCTATAAGTTTATCCTGTGGTACTGTTTCTGTATCTACAACGTATCCGGCTTGTTCCAGTAAAGCTTTACCGGTCGGGTCGATCCCGTCATTCGCAAGTATTCTGATCATTTTTATTGGTTTGGATGTTTCTCTGCAAAAGTTTGCATTAAATCAATTAGATGGTGTACACTGGTTATCGGGAGCGCATTATAGATTGAAGCACGGAAACCACCAACGCTTCTATGCCCCTTAAGGCCTTCAACGCCATTTTCTTCAACAAACTTCAGGAATGGTTTCTCTAACTCCGGGTTGTTCATAACGAAACAAACATTCATGCGTGATCTGTCTTCGATGCTACAAGTCCCTTTAAATAAAGGATTACGGTCGATCTCTGCGTATAGGGCTTGAGCCTTCGCGAGGTTTTCCTTTTCAATCTCAGCCACGCCGCCTTTGGATTTCAACCAGCGAAGGTTTAACATGGCTACATATATAGAAAATACCGGAGGTGTGTTGTATAAAGAATCGCCATCAATATGAACCTTATAATCTAACATAGATGGAATTTTGCGACCGGTATTACCCAGAAGCTCATCTTTAACGATTACTATAGTTAAACCTGCCGGACCGATGTTCTTCTGTGCACCGGCGTAGATCAAGCCAAACTTCGAAACATCAATTTGACGGCTAAGGATATCTGACGACATATCACAGACAACAGGTACTTCTGTTTCAGGGAACGAAAACAACTCCGTACCATAGATCGTGTTGTTTGATGTGCAATGAAAATAAGCACTATCGGCAGGGATATCAAAGCCCTTCGGTACGAAGGTGTAGTTTTCAGGTTTTGATGTTGCTACTACATTTGCTTTTCCAAAGGTAGCTACCTCTTTGATGGCTTTTGATGCCCAAACTCCGGTATCAAGGTAGCTTGCAGTACCGCCCTCAGGAAGCAGGTTCATTGGAACCATCGCAAATTGCAGACTTGCACCACCTTGAAGAAATAATACTGAATATCCCTCCGGAACATTCATCAACTCTTTTATCAATCGGCGGGCTTCATCAATTACACCTTCAAACTCAGAGGTTCTGTGTGAGATTTCCAAAATGGACAAACCATCTTTAAAATCCAGCACCGCTTGTGATGCTTGTTTAAATACCTCCTGCGGTAATATGCAGGGCCCTGCGCCAAAATTATGTCTCATTGTATATTAGTTTGTATGGATGTAAATATAGTATTTTAGTAGACTATCCTCCCTGGAGATTAAAGATTTACCGTTCCGATGGATACACGCTTAAGATCAGAAATCATCTTAGATGGTGATTCAGCGGCGAACACGGCACTACCTGCAACGAAAGCATTTGCGCCGGCCTCGACAAGCAGGCCAATATTCTGCAGACCTACGCCACCATCAACCTCAATGATCAGGTCAGGATGAATGGTCATTGCCATCGCTTTTAGTGCGCTCACTTTTTTATACGTATTCTGTATAAACCGCTGTCCTCCAAAACCCGGATTTACAGACATAACCAATACTAAGTCCAGATCAACCAGGATGTCGGTAAGCGCGCTCACAGGTGTATGTGGATTGATGGCAACACCGGCTTTACATCCGGCAGCCTTGATCGCCTGTATGGTCCTGTTTAAATGTACACATGCTTCGAAGTGAACTGTGATGATGTCGGCACCTGCCTGAGCAAAGCGTTCGATATACTGGTCCGGATTTACAATCATCAAATGGACATCCAGCGGTTTGTTCGCATGTTTTTTAACGGCTTCCATCACTGGAAATCCGAAAGAAATGTTCGGAACGAAAACACCGTCCATCACATCCACATGGAACCAATCCGCTTCACTGGAGTTGATCATTTCCGTATCACGCTGTAAGTTTGCGAAGTCTGCTGATAAGATTGATGGCGCTATAAGGTGTTTCATGCAGGTAAAGATAAATAAATAAACTTTTCAGGTAACAAAAAACCCCGCAAATGCGGGGTTCCATATGTCAGTTGAAAAACATGTTACATGACGTTATTTCTTCTCTGTGGCTTCCGGTTTCGGCGGGCGCGGCATTAAAGCTTTTTTAGAAAGTTTCATTTTACCTTGCTTGTCAACGTCAAGCAATTTAACGGTAACTCGATCACCTTCTTTCAATACACCGTCCATGGTTTCTAAACGCTCCCATGCAATTTCAGAAATGTGAAGCAAACCGTCTTTACCTGGCATAATCTCAACGAATGCACCAAATGGCATAATTGATTTTACTTTACCTTCGTAAGTAGCACCGATTTCAGGTTTAGCTGCAATGGCATTGATTCGTCCAACAGCAGCATCGATAGCAGCTTTGTTGTCAGCAAAAATCTCAACGATGCCTTTGTTGCCAACCTCTTCAATGGAAATTGAAGCACCAGTTTCACGTTGCATTTCCTGAATGATCTTACCACCGGGCCCGATTACCGCACCAATGAATTCTTTGTCAATGGTAAGAGAAACAATACGTGGCGCATGAGCTTTGTAATCTTCACGTGGCTCAGCAATTGTTTTCTTCATTTCATTAAGAATGTGTAAACGTGCTTCTTTCGCCTGGTTTAATGCATTAGTTAACACTTCCCATTTTAGACCATTGATTTTCAAGTCCATTTGGCAAGCAACAATACCTTTTTCAGTACCAGTTACTTTGAAGTCCATATCACCCAAGTGATCCTCATCACCAAGAATATCAGATAAAATAGCGTATTTACCAGTTTTCTCATCCGTAATTAAGCCCATTGCGATACCAGAAACTGGTGCTTTGATCTTAATACCAGCATCCATAAGTGCCAAAGTACCAGCACAAACAGTAGCCATTGATGAAGAACCGTTTGATTCAAGGATATCTGAAACGATACGGATGGTATATGGGTTTTCTTCAAGACCAGGTAGTACCTTTTTCAGAGAACGCATAGCCAGGTTACCATGACCAATTTCACGACGACCAGCACCTCTATTCGGGCGAACCTCACCAGTTGAGAAACCAGGGAAATTGTAGTGTAATAAGAATTTGTTGTAACCATTAACGAAAGCACCGTCAATCATCTGCTCATCGTCTTTCGACCCTAGGGTAACGGTGGTTAATGATTGTGTTTCACCACGGGTAAATACAGCAGAACCGTGCGCTGCAGGTAAATAACCTACTTCACTCCAGATAGGACGTACAGTACGTACATCACGGCCATCTAAACGGATTCCTTCATCAAGAACCAGGTTACGGATGGCGTCATATTGTACATCGTGAAAGTATTTCTTCGCAAGGAATCCAGTAACATCATCAAGATCTTCTCCTAAAGTAGCGATGAAGTCCATGAGGATTTGACCAAACTGATTACCACGCTCGTGTTTTGAAGTTCCGCTCTTTGCAATAGCATAAACCTTGTCGTAGGTAGCAGCATAAACCTGCTCTTTTAACTCAGGATTGGTTTCTTCGTGTGAATAGGTACGTTTTACAGTTTTGCCCACCGCTTCAGCAAGCTCTTTCTGAACTTTTACCTGAACTACGATTGCTTTGTGAGCAAATTCAATTGCCTCAACCATTTCAGCTTCAGAGATCTCGTTTGCTTCGCCTTCTACCATCACGATGTCGTTCTCAGTACCTGCAACAAGGAATTCCATAGTTGCACGCTCAAGATCGCTTAAGTAAGGATTGATAACGAATTGACCATCAATTTTCGCAACGCGTACTTCGGAGATTGGTCCATTGAAAGGAATGTCAGAGACTGCAATAGCAGCAGAAGCCGCTAAACCAGCTAAACAGTCCGGCATGATATTTTTATCTGCAGAGATCAGCGAGATCATTACCTGCGTATCAGAGTGATAATCTTCAGGGAACATCGGACGCAAAGCGCGGTCAACCAAACGTGAAATTAAAACCTCGTAGTCAGATAGTCTGGCCTCACGACGTAAAAATCCACCTGGAATGCGGCCGGCTGCTGCATATTTTTCTTGGTAATCAACAGATAAGGGTAAGAAATCGACACCAGATTTTGCGCCTACGGTAGAAACCACAGTAGCAAGTAACATTGTGTCACCCATTTTAACTACAACAGCACCATCAGCCTGTTTAGCCAACTTTCCTGTTTCAATTTCGATTGTTCTTCCATCGCCCAGATCGAACGATTTTGTTATTACATTCATTTAAAAAGTGTTGTGGTGTGTTTCCTCTTTATGTCACACCTGATTTATATATAGTATTGTAATTTCAAATTAAAAAAGCCATCCCAGAAGAATGGCTTTTATTGTATTGAGTATGCTTACTTGATGATATCTCTCAGCCCTAAAGCTTTGATGATAGCACGGTAGCGTTCAATATCTTTTTTAAACAGATAAGCCAAAATTCCGCGGCGTTTACCCACTAGTTTTTGCAATGACAACTGCGTAGAGAAATCCTTACGGTTTTTCTTTAAGTGTTCTGTCAAATGTGCAATACGGTAAGTGAATAATGCTACTTGACCTTCAGCAGAACCAGTGTTGGTTTCTACTTCGCCGTGTTTTTTAAAAATGTCGGCTTTTACTTCTTTACTTAAATACATTCTTGAATGTTACTAAAGTGTTTATTTTTTAATTAATTAGGCACAAAGATACGTATGTTTTATTTATTAACAAGTACAACAAACACTATAAATAAGGATAAAATCCATTGTTGGCATAATATTCATATGAATTCTAATTTTGCAAGCTTATAACCCATAGATGGAAAAAAATCAATACAGCATTTTTGAAACGCAACTGACGGTAAGACCAGATGACATAGACATGTTTCAACATGTTCATAACAGTAAATACTTTGACTATGTACTTGCAGCAAGGTACGAGCAAATGGAAAAATTCTACAAGATGCCTATGGAAGACTTCCTAAAGAGCGGCTATGGCTGGGTAGTGCGGACAGCTATGGTCGACTTCAAACGCCCGCTCCTACTTGGGGACGTAATAAAGATCCGCACCGGGATACTAACCATGAATGAAAAAGGTTGTCGCGTTCAGTTTGAGATAGAAGCCCAACGAACGGGTAAAGTTGCAGCTGATG
Source organism: Pedobacter sp. (assembly GCA_038918115.1). Taxonomy (GTDB): domain Bacteria; phylum Bacteroidota; class Bacteroidia; order Sphingobacteriales; family Sphingobacteriaceae; genus Pedobacter. Next base: position 131,870 of record JBCLAL010000002.1, on the reverse strand, counting down.
GGTATTTCGATTATGTTTTAATCGACACCAGCACCGGCAGAGGCTGTAAAGTAAGTGAAGAAATGATCCTGGCTTATAGCATATAGTACCACCCTCCCCTAGATTATAGTTAAATCCCTACCATTATGAAATATTTAATTAAATCGCTTGTGGGCGCAGCAATTGTTACGTCCACCTTCACAGGCCACCTCAGCCTGGCTCAGACTGTAGAAAGTAGTACTTACAATGATGAAGAACAAAAGAACCTAGTGAAGCTAAACGTCCCAGCCTTTGCGCTGAAGACCTTCTCCATTCAGTACGAACGGGCAATTAGTCGCAAGAGCTCCCTAGCACTCGGCTTCAGGGCCACACCGAAGTCGCACCTTCCTTTCAAATCTACAATTGAGTCGGTGATTGATGATGATGATACCTGGCGAAATGTGCGAAACCTCGAGACCGGAAGTTTCGCCATTACGCCGGAGTTCAGGTATTACCTAGGTAAACAGGACAGACGAGGCTTTTACTTTGCACCATTTCTTCGCTACTCACATTATACTGCAGAAATGCCTTTTATATATGACATCACAGATCCGACCACGAACATTGTGATCGCGCAGGACGTGATGCCACTTTTAGGTAGCATGAATACCTATACCGCGGGTATTATGATCGGTTCACAATGGCGATTGTCGAAACAGTTCTATTTGGACTGGTGGATCCTTGGACCTAACTTCGGTGCCTCTAAGGGCAAAATTGACGGCAATAAGAACCTGAATGCGTTTGAGCAGCAGGATTTGAGGGAACAGCTGTCAGATCTTGATATACCGCTAACCGACTATAGCTATGAAGTAACAGATACGGGTGCAAAAATGGATTTTGACGGCGGCTGGGCTGGTGTAAGGGCCGGTTTATGCATTGGTTTCAGGTTTTAACCTGAAACCAACTTTAGCCAATTGTCTCTCGAACGAGCTTCGTATAAAAATCATTAAGTTTCATACCCATTGCAGCAACCTGCTGTGGGATGAAGCTTGTTGCAGTTTGTCCCGGAATGGTGTTGATCTCAATAAAGTAGAAATCTTCCTCAGCACCAGAAAGAATAAAATCTACCCGTACTACACCGCGACAATTCAACATGAGGTACACCGCTTCAATTATTTCTGCGACCCGCTTGCGGGTTATTTCACTAAGATTAGCAGGCGTTGTTTCCTTCGCCATTCCAGGTGTATATTTAGCTTCGAAGTCGAAGAACTCCTTACCGGTTTCTACCTCAGTAATTGGAAGTACGGTAATCTTTCCGTCAAGCTTCACCACTCCGACTGAAAACTCCCGGCCGGTAATGAATTCTTCAATCAGCACCTGTTTGTCTTCTTTGAACGCCTTATCAATAGCATTCTTGAGATCAAACTGGTTGCTAACCTTACTCATGCCAATACTGCTACCCCCATTGTTGGGCTTCACAAAAAGCGGAAGCTTTAAATTCGACTTAATGCTTTCAAGGTTATATGGTGTGTGGTCAAAAAGCTGCACAGACTTGGCAACGTTCAATTTATCGATAGTTTGCACAACAGCCTTCGTATAGCCCTTGTTCATAGAAATGGCAGAGGTTAAAGCATCGCAGGTAGTATATGGAATGCCCAGCATATCAAAGTAGCCTTGCAGTTTACCATCTTCACCCGGTGATCCATGAATAGCGATGAATACGCCGTCGAACATAATTTTTCTACCCTTTAGGGTTATTGAAAAGTCATTCCGGTCAACCTCAACCTTTACGGAGTCTGCGGGCTCATAAAACCACCCTTGCTGGTTGAGCATAATTTTGTAGACATCAAACTTGTCTGCATCCAGATGATGCGCAATCGTTGCCGCGCTTTTAACCGAGACTACCCATTCGCCCGTTGTACCGCCGGTGAGCAGTGCTATGGTTTTTTTCATGGCCAAATATAAATAAGTCCCCTAAATGATTTTAATTCCTATAAAATATTTTTTTAGCCTATTTTTGACCAGTTCCATGTACATCTACTATACAAAATGAGCAATTTTATAGCCTATCTAAAAACTAAATCTTTCCGAAACAACCTTCTTGCTGCAATCGCCACCGTGGTAGTTCTGCTATCGATCGCATTTTTCAGCCTTAGATATTACACCAAACATGGGGAAGGACTGGATGTACCAGCCCTCAAGGGACTATCATTTACACAAGCTGTAACTAAACTGGAATCAGCTGGGCTGCGCTACGAAGTAGACTCCGTCTATATCATGGATAAACCACCAGGCATTGTTATCGACCAGGATCCGGATGCAGGTACCTTTGTTAAGGATAACCGGACAATTTATCTTACCATAAACAAAGGATCAGCTCCCGATGTTAAGTTCCCGGATCTGGAGTTTAAGACGCTTCGCGAAGTACAGCCACTTCTGGAGAGTTATGGACTGAAAGTGGGCGATACTACATACAAAGCTGACGTAAGCCGTGATGTCGTATTAAGCGCATCCTTCGGCGGACAGGAGATTAAAGCAGGTCAGACACTACCAAAAGGTTCAAGGATTGACTTGGTACTTGGCGATGGACGTGGCAATGAAGAAGTCGAAATTCCAACGCTTCTGGGTCTCACAATAGATGAGGCGCGATTTGCGCTTAAAGGCTCTACCCTTGCTTTAGGAACAGTAACGTATGAAGGTACAGTTACCGACACTGCAAATGCCGTCATCATCATGCAGACACCGGTTGTTACCGACTCCGTAACTAAAGTACAAAGAGGCACGCCGGTTAATATCGTATTGTCGAACCAATCCTTATAAAGACAATTTACAACTTATGCAAAACGAGAAAAAGAGCTTTTCCGCGAGGAAAATCATCATAGCGGTTTTAATTGTAATCGTAATTGTAGGTTCCTTTATAGGCTTGCAATTCTACAACACCTACTTCGCACCTAACGTCACAGATAACGAAAAATACCTGTTTGTTCGCACAGGATCCAGCATGGAAGATTTACTTCATGATGTTGAACAGAAGAGAATTCTTAGTGATGTAGGGGCCTTTGAAAAAGCAGCACTGAAGATGGAACTTTACACCAGGCTGAAACCTGGTAAATATACCCTGAAGAAAGGAATGAGTAACCGTAATCTGATCAATATGATCAAAGCTGGAAATCAGGAACCTGTAAAGCTAAAGTTTCAGGGTCTGCGCAAAAAAGAAAACTTTGCAGGGTATCTTTCAAGGCAGCTGGAACCAGACTCCCTTACCTTCATTAGCTATCTCGATTCCACAAGTGTGTTCGAGAAATATGGTTTTAATAAGGAGAACTTCTATACCATGTTTATTCCAAATACCTATGAAATGTATTGGAACACACCAGCTGAAGACTTTTTCAGCCGCATGCACGATGAGTATAACAAGTTCTGGACCCAGGCGCGCAAAGACAAAGCGGCAGCTCTTAAGCTAACTCCAATTCAAGTAACTGTACTTGCTTCAATCGTTGACGGTGAAGCACTCTACGACAAGGAAATGCCGACCATTGCGGGTCTTTACCTGAATCGCTTACAAAAAGGGATTAGGTTGCAAGCAGATCCAACGGTTATCTATGCGAATGGAGATTTCACCGTTAACAGGGTAACTGGACTGTTGCTAAGAGTGGAGTCGCCATATAATACATATAAATACAGTGGCTTGCCGCCAGGACCAATTATGATGCCTAGCATCGCAGCAATAGACGCCGTGCTTAACAAACAAGACCACGACTATATATATATGTGTGCGAAGGAGGATTTTTCAGGTTACCACAATTTTGCAAAGACCAGGGCTGAGCACGAAATCAATGCAAATAAATACCGGGCTGCACTTAATTCAAGAAAGATTTTCAGATAACAGATGTACACACACAGCACAAAAATAAGAGTTAGGTATAGTGAAACAGATCAAATGGGCTACGTTTACAACGGTAACTATGCGCAATACTATGAAGTAGGCCGTGTAGAAATGCTTAGAAGCCTTGGCATGACTTACCAGGGAATGGAAAAAGATGGTGTAATGATGCCTTTGCTGGAGCTAAACAGTAAATTCATTAAGCCGGCATTCTATGATCAAGAGCTTACAATAAAAACAACTGTCGAGGAAAAGCCAGGAATACGTATTAAGTTTATTTACGAAATCTTTAATGAAGAGGAAGAGCTAATTAACATCGGCAAAACAACACTGGTATTTTTTGATATGGAAAAGAAAAAGCCTTGCTTGCCTCCTCCCGCGTTTGTAGAACGAATGATAAAGTTTTTTTAGCAATTTGCATGAATGGAATGGGTACATAAACAGTTACTTAGAATACGTATCTATTTTTTATTTATAGAGTGGACTAAGGTCTATATATTACCGGGCTTCAGTCCCTTGCCCCTTTATACTATAGCCACCTTCTTTTTTAAGGAAATATCCAAAGATTCGCTGGTTGACCGGGCCTCCTCCCTGTCATACAACTTTATGTTGGCTATTTTTCCTGGCATTATCTTCCTTTTTACCTTAATTCCATTTTTGCCGGATGGCTTTCAGAACCAGTTAATGTCCCTGATCGCCCTCATTTTACCAACGAAGGCATTTGAAGCTTTCCAAAGTACAATTGAAGAGATCGTAAAAATTCAAAACGGCAAACTTCTTTCACTAGGTTTTGTGCTCTCATTGATTTTTGCAACAAACGGTGTTCATTACCTGATGGTGGCATTTAATAAATCCTCATTGATCATTGAGACCCGCTCCTGGTTAAAACAGCGGCTAATCGCAGTTGCATTGACGCTGATCATTGCCTTTTCAATCATCATATGCATTGGTGCCATGACTGTTGGCGAAATTTCACTTACCTACATAAAAACAGAACTTCATATTAAAGGAAATCTCACTTACTATGCTATTCAGCTAACCCGCTGGGCGCTGCTCGGCATATTGTATTTCGTTACTATTTCCGTTTTATATAAATATGGACCTGCGAATGCGAAAAAATGGAAATTCTTTAGTCCAGGTTCATTCCTGGCAACGGCACTTGCATTCCTTACCATCTGGGGCTTTTCTTTTTATATAAACCAATTCGGTTCCTATAATAAGGTCTACGGATCAATCGGAACATTACTGGTAATGATGATTTGGCTTTACCTGAACTCTTTGATTTTACTGTTAGGTTTTGAACTAAATGCGAGTATTGACCTCACCAAGCGAAGTGTAAAGATCATCAAACCTAACTTCAACACGTTTAAAAAGCACGTTTAGACCTTACAACTTTCAGTCTTTTAAAATTATTCTCCCTCATTTTAAAGTGCTTAGCGCATTTTGTATAAAAAAAGCATGTCGCGGTTTGCAGTTCCAGCGCGAGTTTGTACTTTTGTCGCGGAGAGTTGGCAGAGTGGTCGATTGCGGCAGTCTTGAAAACTGTTGAGTGTAATAGCTCCGGGGGTTCGAATCCCTCACTCTCCGCCAAAAGCAATTAAAAGCGACTTTAGCCCTTTAATCTAAACATTAAAGGGCTTTTTCTTTGCCATTACCTAACAAAACTGGCATTCAGTCGCAAAGTTATTGCTTCAGTCAAAAGCTCATCAAGAAAATAGAACGAGGTAATGAAAGGCTTATAACAAATTGTATTACAGCATACCTCTACCCTGGACGTGCTGTCTCACAGCAAGCACAAATGCCCGCTGGTTTAACTGTTTGTTAATATGCTATGTTGGGAAGCATTTTGGATTATTGTTTTTCTTAAAACAAGCTAAACATCAAAATGAATACCGCCGCCTCATATATTTAAAATTACTGTACATGAAACTCAGGTGAACTTTCTTGCAAGCCTATATGCGAGGAGGCGCGCTTGGACTTTCGGTTTCTGGCCACAGATACAGTGCCGTTTTGCTTTTCTCTCCAATTAAGCTCTTTACGCCGGCTCCAAAAGTAAATCGCGAATATAACAGTGATCGCTGGCAGTACTGCCCCAAACTCGTCATAATACCAGGCAGTATTTGAATTCGGTTGTGTTATAGGTGAGAAAAACGATTGTATAAATAAGTTGTGGCTGGCATGAAGCATTACTCCGGTCCACAAACTTCCTGACTTCACCCTGTACCAGGTATAGATGAAACTGGCGCTGCTAACTGCAATAGTGAAACAAAGTAGACCATACCAGGCAGGCGTACCATTATTGTAATGTCCGAAAATTAATAATGGATAGTGCCAAATGCTCCAGATCAACCCTGTTGTAAGCGAAACGCCTGTGTAACCCATTTTCTTGCAGAGCTCTGGCACCAAAAACCCACGCCAACCAATTTCTTCGCCAAGCGCGGTTGCCATACTTCCAAACAAACCGATTACGCCATTTATTATAAAGAATAAAAGTATGAAGAGAGCAGGAGGAAGACTTTCCCACCCCAGTTCATGAGCAATACTGACCACAAAAGTTTTATTGTAGAAGGCGCCCCACCCTGCCGTCCAGATAATCAAATAAGCGAGAAGCGAGTAACATAATGGGATGAGATAACTTACAACTATATGGCGGGTTCGGCCCCACTGCCACGCCAAGTCTGAAATTTTACGCCCCGTAAGCCAACAGGTTACTGCCGTAGCTAACGCCGGGCACCACATAATCCCATACCCATACATGCGGCCGGCAACACGCCCCGCATTAGTTGCGTGTAAAGTTAATATCCATATAATGCCACTAAAAAACAAGGTGAAGAGAAGAAAGGTAAGTACAGGCTTTCTTGCAGCAATAGATATATACATAAATTCTATTTTTTCTTAAATAGAGATATAAAATAAAGTTTTGTTACAGTGCAGTATAATCAACGTATAACTAACGGCGAGGAGCATCAGTTACTGGCTTTTAGGATAACCATTTTAACGGCCTCTTCAGTGATGACATGAACAGATAGATGATTTGCATAGTCTCTTTTGCAATACGAAGGCGAAAATAGTTGTCTGTCATAACTCAGCCCTGAACGGATAATGAAACACCCACTGTAGTCCTAATAGGTATTGTTGTTTAATTTTTAGATATCTGATTAACCTAAGTGAAGTAATGCAAAAGGATTTTAAATGAGGTTTGTGGTCAAATCAAAGAAACATGAAAAAACAATTGAATTCTATTAACAAATCGGGGAACCCCTACTTATTTACTGTTCTGCTGGCATTAACACTCTGCCTAACATTCAGTGGCTGTTCCAAGGATGAGAATGAAAGCCCTTCCAAGACGTTTGTACTGGTACATGGTGCCTTTCAAGCACCTTACGCATGGGAATCTGTAAAAACAAAGCTGGAAGCAGCCGGGCAAAAGGTCGTTATTATTGAACTTCCAGGCCATGGACAGGATCAAGCCGATCCAAGGACCATCAGTATTAAGACCTATAGGGATAAGGTAGTAAATGCTATCACGCGCATTTCTGGTCCGGTCATATTGGTGGGACACAGCTTAGGTGGGGCAATTATTACTGCCGTTACCGATACTATCCCAAAAAGAGTCGAAAAGCTTGTATATGTTGCCGGCTTTGTTCCAGGAAACGCTCAATCTATCTTAGACCTTACGACAATGGACCCAAATTCACAATTCGGCCCATCCTTAACCTTTTCACCAGATGGAGCTACCGCAAGTATTGCCAATGACAAAATTGCTTCTATTTTTGCGCATGATGGTGATCACCATGTGAAACAGTTATTAATTGAGAATAACAGGCCAGAACCAATTGCCCCGCAGGCAGACAAAGTGTTCCTAAAGAATGCCGATTTCAAAAACGTTCCCAAGTACTATGTCAGGACGAAACAGGATCACGCTATCACCATTGACCTGCAGGATAAGATGATTAATCTCGCAGGTATAAAAAACGTGTATACTATCGACTCCGGTCACTGCCCGATGCTGACCCAACCCGATCAGGTTACAGCCTTACTTTTGGAAATCATTAACTAACTCGCCGAGATTTATATTACCACGGTATTCTGACTAACCTATTATACCTGCGTTAGTCAGAATTAGCCGTGCTATAATTTTGCTGCCTCTTCACTGTGGTACTCAAACCGGTCATAACCTTAATATTTTGAAAGAAGAACTTGAACTTGATTGGGTATTTATTAGCCCGGCAATTGAAATGCATCCCGGAACATCTGGAGTACGCACAGGGGTTTATCGAATTGGCACTGATAACCCTGTGTTTGATGAGGACGGACGAAGGTAATCTCTGTTGAAGATCTCGCTGTTGCAATTGTAGATGAACTTGAAACTAAGAAACACAGCCGCGAGCGGTTTACTGTTGCTTAGTAAGCTACCACCAATGCAGTTAACGGCTTCGTGTGGGTTAGTTCGCAAGTCTGGGTCTACTTAGCTTGGTTCATTCACTTCTATGAACCCGACTTGTACACCTGGGTATTTATCGGAGCAAATGGGAAGAATGAAAGTTACGATACAGGATATGCTTTTTCAAGGAAATGTTTCAAGCCAAGAGCATCATTACTCCCTATCTGTACAGTTTTATTCGTCCCTTTTAGATAAGAGATTTCAACCGCATTTAGCCCCTGAATATTGTATAACATGCCCTTTTCTGTAATTCGTATTCCAAAACCTGCGTACCAGGGCGTTTTCACAACAGTGACCCGATTAATCTTCTCAGGTTCAATTTTAATATGAATTAAGCCAATGCCATAAACAATGTGAATACCCGAGCCGTCTACCTTAATCTTCAACCTGTAGAATACCAGAAGTAACAAAGCAAAGATGGACATCAGGATTAGATACACCTCAAGAGGAAGCGGACTCGTCCCGATTTCCAAAATATAGCATACTGTCAAATTCACCATAACGATGCTAAAAATGAAAATAGTCAACCAACCGGTTTGTGTTTTTTCGTATGTCATAATTGAGGTAAGTATTAAGTTGAGACTGAATGAGTAAGGAGCTTAAACATGGCTAATTCTTAAATTTCGTTTGTACGAAGTCTGTCAATATTGGAATGATCGCTTCATGGAGGGGAAGCCCCGGATCATTGTACGTGTTAAAATTGGATAGTCTGTCCGCGGGCGCTTTTTTTAGCACATGATTCATTTGATTAATGATCTTTAACGTACTGTATTTATTCATTTTTGAAAGCTGAACCGCTGCTGCTTCTGACACCTGAAGGTCTGTAGAGCCACCGATAACCAATACGGGGATTTTTAGTTTTTGAATTTCTTTCCCCGGATTATACTTGAGGGTAGAAATTAAAAACGACTGAGAATTTGCGGTAAAGATACTAGTGAATACAACTGGCAAAGGCTTAGTCACGATCTTTCCAGCCTTCAAACTGTCTGCAAGCTCACGAAAGATCATAAAATCTTAGGCTGTAACCATCGGTTTCAGTTGCTCACCGATTACATCGACCATGTTTTTTTCTGAACCACAAACTGAAATATATGCATCAGGCTTCGCCTGTAAAGATGCAATCATCCCTATCGAAGCGCCTTCACTATGACCCAGTACGATCACTGATGAAAATCTGTCATCAGACGTTAACTTTGATATGAATAGTTTGGCATCTTCTATAAAGTCGTCTAAACTGACGGAAGAACTATTTACAGCACCCATGCTTTTGCCAACACCTCTTTTGTCATACAATCTGAATTCAGAATAGCCATTAGCGTTTGGTACTTCCCTGATGTCATCAATTTCTCCGAGCTGACTTTTAATTTGGCTTATAAGCTGTCTGGTACCATCAGCTTTTATAGCCTTCTTCATTCGCATGGTAAAAAGGTTGTAAATGCTGTCAGGCTGATTAGCCCTGAAAAATTTGGTGAATTTAGTTGCGGGGCTAATGCTTTGTGCCTGTGCGGTGCACATTAACGCAAAACACCAAAGAATTAAGAGCGCTTTTTTCATGTTTACAAGTCTGTTTTAGTAAAGATATAAATGAAAATGGCTGTCAACCTACAAATACCAAAGCCTAACAAATAATCCTCATGAATTTAGCATTTTGGTTTGGCACTCATTGTAGTGTCAGCGAATAAAATGACAGAACTATCAGTGCGAACCAACAAACAGCCTTTTCTCTTTTTTTCACAGTGCTTTGTGTAGTAAAATGTGGCGTTAAATACGTGATACTCTTCGCATTTTCGTGATGCCTAAACTCCTGATAGTTAAAGGGCATTTTACAAGCATAACCGATAAAAATTAGCAGATATGAAATTAACTTTTAACGCTTCCGGGCTCGCACTTGCGCTGATGTCTACCTTGTTCTTTGGATGTAAAGATCAGCTTTATGATGCTCAACAAGAAGAGCCTACACCTGCAACCGCTGTTGTTTCCCCTGCGGACGAAACAACCACCACACCAGACGCAAAATGGTGGAAGGATGCTTCAATAGTTCCACTACCTGAAAGTGACGGAAGAGCAATTGATCCATCTTTTAAAAGAGGAAATTCCAAGCCAAGAATTGTGGTGATCGGATCTGCAACTGCAGAGGGTGTTGGCGCGAGCCAAAAGAGCTTGAGCTGGGTAGAACTAATGAAATCTAAACTTAAAAAAGACAAGAAAGATGTTAGTGTGATTAACCTTGCTCAAAAGAAATTCACCACCTACCACATCATGCCGTCTAAAAACAAGGTAACAGACAGACCCCTTTCTCGCCTTGGCCACAACATTACCGCCGCACTAGAAAAAAAGCCGTTCTTAGTTATCGTGCACCTTACCACTACCGACGTTCATAATGGTTACACAGACGAAGAGATCTTGAATAACTATGATGTTATTTACCAGAAATTGATTGCTGAGAATGTAAACTTCCTTTTCACTGGAACCCAGCCAAGAAACTTTTCTAAAGCAAACCGGGACCGACTTGCAAAATTGAATGATAAGCTAAAAGCAAAGTACCCCAACAATTTTGTAGATGTTTTAAAGAAGCTAAGCTTACAGGACTACAAGATCAAAACACCATATGCCTTTACCGACGGCAGAAACTTAACTGATGCAGGTCACGCTGTAGTCAATGGATATGTTTTCAATGCACCACTTTTCAAACAACTTCTAGGATACAAGTAGTATCATTAGAGCAAAAAAAGGGACCTATCTTCATAGGTCCCTTTTTTTATGCTCGTATATTTTAGTGACTACCTTGCTCATCAGTACAAAGACCAACGATGGCATGGAAAGTATCATGTACTGATGCTAAAGCCGCATTTATCTTTTCGTTCTTTGCTTTCTTGAGAACGATCTTGTTTAATGCCCTGGCTTTTACTTTAAGGGTTGTTAAAGCTGTTCTGATTTCAGGTTTGTCAAACTGAGTAGGAATAGCGGATTTTTCTAGCATAGCTGCTTTGTCCACCAACTCACCACTGCGTTGTTTCACAGGATCGAAGTTACCCTGCTCAGTAGGATGGAATGTCGCTGACATCACTTTGTGAAAATCACCCAGTGCAGGCCATGCAACGAACTTATCCTGTGCATTTGATTGTACAGCCAAGAGGCCAATGAAGAGCGTAACGAGTAAACAAACTTTTTTCATAATTCTTTGAATGAACAGCTTTCTTAACTGCTACATTCGAAGGTAATTATTTTTTGAACTTGCCCAAATAATCGCTGGCTCTTTTCAGTTCAGTCTTGAAAAGCGTGTCTACCTTCTCAATCTTTAGTTTTTCAGCTTGGAAGTAAGCAACTGCCTCCTGGTTTGATTTCCCGCTTATATCAGGCTCAAACTCATGCATCCAGGTATTCATTGCCTCTTCTGCCCTATTGAGATTTTTGTGCAGGATAATTATACTATCTTTTTCTTTTAAGGTGTCCAGAGCGGGATACTTCTGCTTCAGTGCAACCATATCCTTAAGCAAGGCTTCCAGTTGCATTTGCTGGTCAACTACCTTTCCCTGGTCAGCCATCACCACGTCATGAACTTTAATCACTTCTTCGCGGCTTTCCTTATAGTCGGGCTGCGACTTACAAGATGCAAGCCCAGCACAAAGTAGTAGAATATATGATAGTCGCTTCATAGCTGTTTATCCGCGTAATTTGGTCCAGCGTAGATAGGTCGCACCCCATGAGAATCCGGCACCGAAGGCCGTGAGTATCATGTTATCACCGGCTTTGAAATCGTCCTGGTAATCCCACAAACACAGTGGGATAGTCGCGGCAGTGGTGTTACCATATCTCTGAATATTTACTTTCACCTGATCACTGGTAAGACCTAACTTGTCACCTACGGCATTGATAATTCTCAAGTTTGCCTGATGTGGAATGAGCCAGTTCACATCTTTTACATCAAGTTCGTTCCGTTTAAACAAGGTAGAACAGGTATCGCTCATACCTTCAATTGCGGCTTTGAACACCACTTTGCCATTCTGACTAATGTAGTTAAGCTTTTTGTTCACGGTGTCCACACTCGAAGGAGTTTGAGAACCACCGGCTAGTACAATTAAGTGCTCACGGCCAGTACCGTCGGTCTTAAAAACGTTATCAATGATTCCTACATCTTCAGTGGTCTGCTCCAGGAGCACTGCTCCGGCACCATCACCAAACAAGATACAGGTATTACGATCTTCATAATTGATAATGCTACTGTTCTTATCTGCACCTACAACGATCACATTCTTGTATCGACCACTCTCAACAAGTCCGGCGCCAAGCGATAATGCGTAGAGAAATCCGCTACACGCAGCATTGGAGTCTACGCCCCATGCATTTGTCAGCCCGGCTTTTTCGCAAACCACGCTGGCTGTAGAAACCATAATGTAATCTGGAGTAGCAGTTGAAACGATAATGCATTCAACCTCTTCAGGATTCATGTTTGATCGAGAGAGCAAGCTCTTTACTGCCATGGTTGCCAGATCAGATGTTGCAAAACCTTCATCTTTGACAATCCGGCGTTCCTCAATTCCTGTTCTGGATACAATCCATTCACTATTTGTATCCACCATAGCTTCAAGATCTTTGTTGGTAAGAACATTTTCAGGAACGTACCCACCTACAGCGGTAATAGCGGCATTATATCTAATCTTCATTAAACTCTCAATTATGTGGGCGCAAAAGTAGGAATATTACAGCTAGGTTACATTTTATTTTTGTTGTAATGTACCTTTGCGCGGGTATTATAACAATCATTCAACAATTACTCAGCTCATGAAATTAAGTTCGCTATGTTCCCTGCTGCTTTGTGTGGCAACCATTGGAGGTTTAAGCGCCTGTAAAAAAGACCGTAAGCTACCTATCTTTGGCATGCGCGATACTAAGACTGTTAAACTTGCTGATGGTACCTCGAAGGTTGATACCGTATACCAAACCATACCAAACTTCAGCTTCCTTAATCAGGACAGCACCTACATAAACAACGACACCTTTAAGAACAAAGTGTACGTTGCGGATTTCTTCTTCACCTCCTGCCCTAGTATATGTCCGATCATGCACAGGAACATGAAAAAGGTTTATGAAACCTATAAGGCTAATCCAGAGGTGGGTTTCCTCTCTCATACCATTGATTTCAAATATGACAAACCAAGTGTGTTAAAGAAATACGCTGCTAAACTTGGTGTAGATGACCAGAAATGGCAGTTTGCTTATGGTGAGAAATCTGAGATCTATACGATAGCTGAGAAAAGTTACCTTGTTTCTGTAACGGTAGATTCAACCCAAAAGGGTATGTATGTGCATCAGGGTTGGTTGGTACTTGTTGATAAGGACCGCCGGATCCGAGGTTATTATGATGGTACGGATGCAAAGTCTGTTGAACAAATGTCCAAAGACATTCCTGTGCTCCTGGCAGAATACAAGAAATGATGAAGCGACGTTACCTGATTCTTTGCATTGTCCTCTGCACCTTAGCCGGCATCAGCTACTCATGCCAGCGCGGCAGCGAGGGTAGCCTGGAGCAGGACATGTATTATACAAATGGACGTGATTTATATATACAGCACTGTCAAAACTGCCATGGTGAAAAAGGTGAAGGACTCGAAAATCTGATCCCTCCACTAACAGATACCACTTACCTTAAAACAAACAGAAACAAGCTGGCTTGTTACATCAAGAACGGTATGGAAGGCAGCATTCAAGTTGATGGTCGCACATTTGACGAACGCATGCCGGCACACCAAGAATTCACCAATATTGATCTCGCACAGCTCATCGTTTTCATCACAAATGCTTACGGCAACAAGCAAGGGATGTACAGCACCACCGAAGCTGAAAAGGACCTTCAGACCTGCAAATAATAATTTTCGTATGTTTGCAGCAAATGCAAGCCGTCCTATCGCTGCGACAAACGTCGAAGAGGAAAGTCCGGGCAACACAGAGCATCTCGCTTCCTAACGGGAAGAGGTCGGGCTTAACACCGGATCATGGAAAGTGCCGCAGAAAACATACCGCCGATGGCTTAGGCACAGGTAAGGTTGAAAACGTGAGGTAAGAGCTCACGACAACTGCGGGCGACCGTAGTTGTGGTAAACCCCGGGAGTTGAAAGACCAAATAGGCTAACGCATGTAGGGCTGCTCGTCCGATGTTGGTGGGTAGGTCGTTTGAGGTAAATGGCGACATTTGTCCTAGATTAATGGTAGGAACCGTTCACTCGGTACAGAACCCGGCTTACAGGCTTGCATTTTAATTTAATTATCTGCTTTTTATCTTTTTGTGACCAACCTGTAACGATAAAAATAATATATTCGTGTCCTTAAATTAGAACAATCTCAATCAGCATATGGCAAAATTATTAATAATAGATGATGAGCGTGCAATAAGAAGCACCCTGCGTGAGATCTTGGAGTATGAGAACTATGAAGTTGATGATATTGACAATGGTGCTGAGGGATTAGATTTAATCAAGAAGAAAAAATACGACCTGGTACTGTGCGACATTAAAATGAACCGCATGGATGGAATGGAGGTGCTCGAACAAGCCCTTGCTCATAGTCCTGACCTGCCCTTCATCATGATCTCCGGTCATGGAACCGTTGAAACAGCAATTGAGGCCAGTAAAAAAGGTGCTTTCGATTTCATCTCAAAACCACCTGATCTTAACCGGTTGCTGATCACTGTTCGAAATGCATTAGACAGAGGCAGCTTAGTTACAGAAACAAAGGTACTTAAGAGGCGTGTCAGCAAAACCAGGGATATTCTTGGTAACTCTGAAAGCATTCAGAAAATTAAAGAAACTATCGAGCGCGTTGCCCCTACAGAAGCGCGAGTATTGATCACAGGTGCAAACGGTAGCGGTAAAGAGCTCGTTGCCCGCTGGTTGCATGAAAAATCAAATAGAGCCGACAGTCCGCTTATTGAGGTAAACTGTGCTGCAATACCATCTGAGCTTATAGAAAGTGAACTTTTTGGTCATGAAAAAGGATCCTTTACTTCTGCAGTTAAGCAACGTATTGGAAAGTTCGAACTTGCAAATGGCGGTACACTGTTCTTAGATGAAATTGGTGACATGAGCCTCTCTGCCCAGGCAAAAGTGCTCCGGGCATTACAAGAAAATAAGATTACGCGTGTAGGTGGAGAAAAAGAACTTGACGTAAATGTTAGGGTTCTTGCGGCTACCAACAAAGACCTGCTTAAAGAGATTGAAGCGGGCAACTTCCGTATGGACTTATACCACAGACTGAACGTAATCAACATCCATGTTCCACACTTAACGGAGCGTACAGAAGACATCCCGGAGATTGCACAAAGCTTCCTTGATGATATCTGCAAAGGTTATGGCATGCCGGTAAAAACCATCAACGATGATGCAATGTTGGCATTGCAAGCATTACCGTGGACCGGAAACGTCCGTGAATTACACAACATGATCGAACGTCTAATCATCCTTAGTGATAAAGTGATTACTGAACAGGATGTTATTGCATTCGCCAATCCAGGTGGCGGTACAAACATCGGTGCCGGTGCAACTGCTAACGTGCAGGCAAGAAAATCTACATTGACGAACTTCGATCAGTTTAGCAACTTTCAGGAGTATAAAGACCATGCAGAGAAGGAATACATCAAGTTTAAGCTGGAGAAAAACAACTGGAACGTATCTAAGACTGCTGATGATATTGATATTCAACGAAGTCACCTTTACAGTAAGATAGAGAAATTTGGATTAAAGCGCGTAACGGAGTGATCCGGCGCTTTTTCCTTTTAAGATTCCATGTAATCTGCCTGCCTTCTTAGCATAGCCCTGTATTTATTGAAGATCGCGGTCTTTGATACAAATCCAAGAAATTTTCCCTGATCATCAAGTACGGGCAACAACCACGCATTTTCCTGTTCCATCTTTTCCAGTACAGTCTGTAGTGAATCTGTAAGCAACAGCACCTTTGGTGCAGGTTCGAGAAGATCATTGGCGGTGAGTTTCTCACTTTCAGGATTGTTAAGCGCTTTTCTGAGCACTTCTTCCACGTAAATTAAGCCTTTGAATTGCTGTTTGTCATCGATAACAGGAAACAGGTTCCGTTTAGATTGTAAGATATCATTCATCCTGGAACTGATTAAGTCAGCAGAATTAAGAAGTAAATAGTCTTTCTCCACCAAGTACCTCAATTTCATCATGTTCAGGACGGTAGTATCTTTATCTTCTAAAGATAGCAGCGAACCTGACTCTGCCAGTGGCTTCGTGTAGATGGAATATTTGAACTTGCTTCGATTAATGAAGTATGAAATGGCAGATGTAATCATCAATGGAACCATTAAAGCATAACCTCCAGTAATTTCTGCAATAAGGAAAATCCCGGTTAAGGGTGCATGCATAATTGCGCTGAGTGCCGCGGCCATCCCAGCAACAATGAAGTTGGGCACACTCACGTGTGTAAAACCTAATGTATTGATGGTATATGCGAGCGTGAATCCTATTAAACCGCCCACGACTAAACTCGGTGCAAAAGTACCTCCATTCCCACCGGCACTTAAAGTAACCAATGTTGCGACGGACTTGGTAAATACGGTGAGTACTGCAAATAATATAATGAACAGAGGCACATGGCTGTATTCAGAGAAGATACTATTTGAGAGCATGGAGCTGTAATTACCGCTGAGTAGCTCCTTAATAGTGATGTAACCCTCTCCGTAAAGTGCCGGAAACAGGAAGACCATTCCCCCTAACATCAGACCGCCAGTGATAACCTTTTTATAAGGATGCTGAATATCCACAAAGAAGTGCTTAATGGCGAAATTTGCCCTCGTAAAAAAGATGGAGAACAAACCGATAAGTACCGCAAGTACAACATACCAGATTAGCGCGTTGGTCTGCCAGCCTTCAGTAACCAGAAAGAAGAGCTGCTCGGTATAAAATAGTCGTGCAACTACCGCCGCAGTAGCGGAGGCAAGTAGCAAAGGAATAAACGCTGGAATTGTAAATTCCGGAAGTAAGATCTCTACGGCGAATACCATGCCTGCGATCGGACTATTGAATGCACCTGCAATACCCGCTGCAGCGCCACAGGCGAGCAACATGGTGATTTCACGATAGGACAATCCCAGAATACGGCCGAGGGTCGAACCAATAGCTGACCCGCTGCTTACAATGGGAGATTCAAGACCTACTGACCCACCAAATCCAACCGTGATGGCTGAAGTAATAATCTGTGAATAGATGTTATGACTTTCAATGTTACTGGATTTCTTTGCTATTCCGAACAAGATCGGTGTCAGCCCGGTTTCAAACTTTCCTTTTTTGATGAACTTACGCACATACAGAACGGATAAGAAAATACCGATCATGGGAAAGAAAAAGTACAGAAAATACTTGTAACGCCACTGAAACTCAGACTGCAGGAAATGCTCGATGTAATGCGTAAGTGATTTTAAAACGGATGCGGCAAGACCGGCAATAATGCCTACCACCAGGGCACAAAGAATGAGAAAGTTCCTATTTGATATTTTAGTCCGTCGAAACTGATTTATCTTATCAATATAGTTAACCAACTTCACATTCATAATATCCTATTTATCAAATTTATCCAGTAGTTTAATTAAAGTAGCGAAGTCTTTAGGATACGGTGCTTCTATACTGATCTCCTGTTCATCCAAGCCTTTGAAGATGATTTTTCGGGCATGTAAGGCAAAGCGCTTCATGATTGGTTGCTCCTCCTCATCTTTAGATAGTCGGTAACCTTTCTTAATGGAAGAAAGAAATACTGGTTTACCGCGGTACATTACATCACCAACAATCGCGGCGCGCTGCGTAGCCAGGTGGATACGGATCTGGTGCATACGTCCGGTGATCGGCTTACATTCCACAAGTGTATAATGGCGGTATTGAGTGATGGAGTTGAAATAGGTTTCTGCACGCTTACCTTCTTTTCTATCGATGGTGACGTTCTTATTTCCATCATTAAGAATTGGAAGGTCGACAAACAGGTTTTCAAAAACAAACTGTCCGTCGACGATCGCATGGTAAAACTTCTGAATTTTTCTTTTCTCAAATTGTATGGCTACCGAGCGGTAAGCCTCAGGATGTTTTGCAATAATTATTGCTCCTGATGTTTCTTTATCCAGACGGTGGCAAACCTGGGCATCTGGAATGTATTGCTTAGCAAGCCTAAGGATATTTACCTCTCCTGATCCACCGCGTTCATCCAAAGATGCGACAAAAGGTGGTTTATTAACAACAATAAAGTCGTCGTTTTCAAACAGGATCAGGTCTTTAAAGGAAGGATATTTCAAATTCTAATTTTTCTAAAGTACAAAAGTACTAAGAAAGTTCGAATTTATACCCTACCCCTTTAACGGTCGACACATAATGTTCACCAAGTTTCTCCCTTAATTTACGAATATGCACGTCAATGGTTCTGTTTGTCACAACTACAGAATCCTCCCATATGTTCTTCAGGATAGATTCGCGTGTATACACTTTACCAGGTTTGGATGCCAGCAAGTAGAGCAGTTCAAACTCCTTTTTCGCAAGTACCACCTTTTCGGCACCTTGATATACCAGGTAGGCTTCTCGGTCAATAACCAGATCCCCAATTTCGATCTTGTTTTCAGAAACTTCCTCGGTGCTGGTATTACGTCTTAAAATCGCGTTTATCCTGCTGATAAGTGCGCGTGGCTTAATTGGTTTTGCAATATAATCATCGGCACCAACGTTGAAGCCAGCGATTTCCGAATACTCCTCACTACGTGCGGTAAGGAAAACCATGAAAGTATTTTTAAACTCTGGAATAGCGCGCATTAACCTGCATGCTTCAATGCCATCCATCTTAGGCATCATGATGTCAAGGACAATTAGATCAGGATGAACCTTCTTGGCCAGACTTATACCTTCCTGTCCATTACTGGCAGTAAAAACCTGATACCCCTCCTTCTTTAAATTATATTCAACAAGCTCCAAGATATCCGGTTCATCATCAACAATTAAAATCTTCTGGTTTGTAGCACTCATATCTTTAAACTATTTGTGACGAAATTAGGAAACTTAATGCCTGCTCAGGTTAATGAAAGGTTAACAAATTGTTAAGTCGTAATTTCCAGCTAACATTCCGCTGTATTAAAGCGTTTTCTTCAGGAAAGCATCTAATTCCTCACCCCTAAGATTTTTAGCGATGATCTTTCCGGTTGGATCGATAAGGAATGAACTTGGAATAGCTTCTATCTGATACAATCGAACTGTGGCGCCCTCGAAGTCATTCAGTTCACCAGCATGAGTCCAGGTTAACTTATCTGCAGCGACCGCTTGAGCCCATGCATTTGGATCTTTATCTAGAGAAATACCAAGAATCGTGAAGTTTTTATCCTTATAAGTATTATAAGCTTTAACAAGGTTCGGGTTTTCCTGACGGCAAGGCATACACCATGAAGCCCAGAAATCTATAAGCACAAACTTACCCTTGAAATCAGAAAGGCTTAGCGGTTTGCCGTCGATGGTTTCAATCTTAAATTCCGGAGCATCCTGCCCCACCTGTACGCTTTTTAGCTTTGCCATACGCACCAAAAAATCAGTCACAACCTGGTTATCGTTGAACTTGCTCTTAATCTTATCAGTATAGGCCATAAACTCCTTTTCGTAGTCTACTGGATTGAGGGAATTCATTGCGTAGAAGCTTGTCAGCGCCTCTGGGTTGTCATTTGCAAACTTAAGGATGAATTTTACCATATCGTCAGATACCTTTATTAACTGCGGGCGTAATTGATCGGCAATCATCTCGCGTTTATCAGGGCTTGCCTCCACCTGCTTATCAAATGACGCCTGTATCTCCGCCATTTTAACGTTATACTGGTTCCTGTAAGTATTCAATTCCTGTAGTTTGTCGGCCTCCATTGCACCCGAAACGTTGTAAGCCATAGTTTTATCGGAAAGATCAGCCGAGAGGTTGATCTTGTCACCATTTTGCGCAATCACTACGTATTCATTTTGGTCAACAGCAACTTTGAAGAAATCGACTGCTTTAGTGCTCTTAGTAAATTTAAACTCACCATTTTCACTCAATACGGTTGAATCGATCGGTTCAGCTTTAGTTTTTGTTAAAGCAAAAAGGTATACTTTAGATTGAGGTGTAGCATGTTCAAACTTACCCGCGATAGTAAAATCGTCTTTACTTTTACACGCGCCAATAACAACAACAATGATTAGGAACAACCAAGTTAGTTTTCTCATTTTATTTTAGTTTTTCAAGAATAATCGTATTTATTTTCTGTGCATCAGCCTTCCCTTTGGCAAGCTTCATCACTTCGCCAACAAAAAGACCCAACACCCCCTTTTTCCCCTTTTTATAGGCTTGTACCTGCGGAGCGAATTTGTTTAGTACCTGCTCAACAAATCCTTGTAGCTCATCAGTATCTTCTGTGATAAGCAAATTCATAGATGCGGCTAACTCTTCAACGTTCTGATCATGCCCTTTGATATTCGGCAACAGCTGTTGAAGGGCAATTTGCTGTGTTAATTTCTTCTGGTCAACAAGATTGATCAATTGGGCAAGCTGTACTGGACTACACAGGAGTCCAGCAATCGATTGCTGTTGTTCTGCTAACAACGCTCGTATTGGTCCGGTGAGCCAGTTAACCAGGCTCTTTTTGTTGGAAACAGTCTCCGATGCGGCATTAAAATACGCCAATAACGCTGCGTCCTCAGCAAGCAGAGATGCTTCCGAACGACCAATCTGATAGTCAGCGACCAGCTGTCTGGATATTTCAGCTGGAAGCATAGGCATACCTGCCTGTACATTAGCCAGCCATTCATCGGATATTACTAACGGAGGTAGATCCGGATCCGGAAAGTAACGGTAGTCATTGGCTTCTTCCTTACTGCGCATTGGCGCAGTAGTTCCTGCATCAGCGTCGAAATTCAGTGTGCTTTGAATGATCACACCTCCGGAGGTTACGACCTCCACCTGGCGATTAAATTCAAAGTCGATAGCTCTACGCACATTTCTTATCGAATTAAGGTTCTTCACTTCGCAGCGGGTACCAAAGGTTTCTACACCTTTCGGACGGATGGAGATGTTTGCATCGCAGCGCAAGCTACCTTCTTCCATGTTTCCGTCACTGACATCCAGATGGCGAACCAATTTCCTGATCTCGATAAGGAGTGCTGAAGCCTCCTCAGCCGAATGTAAATCAGGCTCAGTAACAATTTCAATCAAAGGCACACCCGCACGATTTAAATCTATGTAGCTATAGGCCTCGTCCTGATCATGCATACTTTTACCTGCATCTTCTTCCAGGTGAATGCGGTTTATACCAATTTGCTTCTCAGAACCATCAGCAAGTGTAATATCAACATACCCGTTTATACAAATTGGCCTGTTATCCTGCGTAATCTGATAACCCTTAGGCAAATCTGCATAGAAATAGTTTTTGCGATCGAAATAATTAACCTGATTAATGCTGCAATTTAGTGCAAGACCAATGCGCATTGCTTTTTCAATAACCTCCTTGTTTAATTTCGGAAGTGCACCGGGCAAACCTGCCGTTACCGGCGAAATATTCTCATTAGGTCCGGCACCAAATGAAGCGCTGTCGGATGAAAAGATTTTACTTCTGGTATTCAGCTGAACATGGATCTCCAGACCTGATACCAGTTCAAATTGCGTTTGATCTGTATTCATTTCTAAAGCAAAGATAACCAAATATGTTAAAGGTGAAGTCAGCGATCTAGGTTCAACATGGCACAAACTTTGAATTTAATACTTACACACAGAATGAAACAAGATGAAAAAACTATTGTTAATGGCGACCCTGGGCTTTGCTGCCCTATTCGCCAGTCCTGCAAAAGCACAGGTTAGTGTTAATGTAAATATTGGTGTACAGCCGGAATGGGGCCCTAGAGGCTATGACTATGTGGATTACTACTACTTACCCGAGGTAGAAACCTATTATTACGTTCCAACGCGTACATTCATCTACTTAAATGGAAATAGATGGGTAAAAACGAAACACCTGCCAAAAAGCTGTAGGGGATATGATCTACATAGGGGACGGAAAGTGGTGATTAATTCACCAAGACCGTACCTTAGACACAACAACTACAGGTCACAATATGGATACGCAAGCTATACACCGCAGCGTGTAAGCCGCCAACGTGTCATTTATCGCGACTATCCTGTTGCCAGGCAGCATCCCAAAAAGCACAAACAGAACAAAAATGCTCATGAACATGGGCGTCATAAACATTAAAAAAAAGCGGGACTCAAAGGAGCCCCGCTTTTTTTTATAATTGATGTCAGTCTTCCGTCTCCTGCGCTGGAAGGCTCTGAACAATAGCCTCCGCTTTCTTCAGCACTTCCGGTAATCCGGCTTTGTTCTTACCACCGGCAGTAGCGTAGAATGGTTGTCCCCCACCGCCACCTTGAATCTCCTTGGCCAAGTCACGAATGATCACTGAAGCATTAAGACCGCAAGCCTGAATTAAGTTATCAGAAAGCATCAAGGTTATTCCTGGTTTTTCATCGATTAGCGTTGTAAATACAAGGAACAGGTTGTCCATTTTTTCCTTTATGGCAAAGGCCAGGTTTTTAATTGCATCTGCACTCTGGAGATCTACATGGGTGGCAATCAGGTTTATGCCTTTGATCGTCTTCACATGATGTACAATTTCATTCTTAAGATTCGAAGCATGCTCAACAAGTCCTTTTTCGGCCTCCTTCTTCAAGCGTGCATTCTCATCGAGCAAAGCAGCTACAGCAGATTTCAGATCTCTGTTACCTTTTAGCAATGTTCTAAGATCATTGAGTTCCCGTTCCTGATTGATGACAAAAGCTTCAGCTTTATCAGCCGTAATGGCTTCAATACGTCTAACCCCCGCAGCAACAGCGCTTTCTGATGTAATCTTAAAGTAGCCGATCTGGCCAGTAGCCTGAACGTGGGTACCGCCGCATAGTTCTTTAGAAAAATGATCGCCAAAAGTAATAACACGTACAAGATCACCATACTTTTCACCAAATAATGCAGTTACTCCGCTTGAAATGGCTTTCTCATAGGGAACATATCGTTGTTCTTTCAGAGGAATGTTCTCCCTGATCTTTTTATTTACCAGGTGTTCAATCTTGGCAAGTTCCTCATCTGTGATTTTTGCGAAGTGAGAAAAGTCAAAGCGTAGGTAGTCTGGTGTTACCAGCGATCCTTTTTGATTTACATGCGGTCCAAGGATTTTCTTCAATGCTGCATGTAATAGATGCGTCGCACTGTGATTGTCCTGCGAAAGCAAACGCTTATCCTCATCAATTACTGCCCAGAAGGTGCCCTCAAGATCTTCAGGCATCGAATCTGCATAATGAACAATCACACCATTTTCTTTCTTTGTATTGGTGATGTCCACAGAGAACAATCGGCTATGGTCTTCAAGTCTGCCAGTATCACCTACCTGACCGCCGCTTTCGGCATAGAAAGGAGTCTTACTAAGCACGATTTGATACTGCTCTACTCCTTTCGCAGAAACCTTCCGATATTTGATAATTTCCGTTTCCGCTTCGAAATCGTCGTATCCTACAAACTCCACTTCAAGATCCGGTTTCACAAGTATCCAGTCTCCGGTGTCAATTGCTGTAGCGGCACGGGAACGTTCTTTCTGTTCAAGTAAGGCCTTATTATATTCTTCCATGTCTACCAACCAGCGCTTCTCACGAGCCATCAATTCGGTAAGATCAATCGGGAAGCCATAGGTATCGTTGAGCTCAAATGCAAAGTCACCCGAAATCACCATTTGGTCTTTCAATATACTATGCACCCAAGGATCTTCAAACGACTTTTCCGGGTCGATAGCATTCTCTGACATTAGAAATTCAGCCTGCTTAGTTGTGTAATTTTCAAAACGTTGAATACCGGTTGCTAAAGTTCTCAAAAAGGAAACCTCCTCTTCTAACACCACCTTCTGTACAAAATCCTGTTGTGCAAAAAGTTCATCAAAAACACCCACAAACTGGTTTGCGAGTACAGGCACAAGTTGGTTCAGAAAAGGTTCTTTAAGATCAAGAAAAGTATAGGCATAACGCACCGCACGACGAAGAATCCGTCTAATTACGTAGCCTGCCTTATTGTTCGCCGGTAGCTGGCCATCAGCAATAACGAAGGCTATTGCACGGATGTGATCGGCCATGACGCGCATGGCAACGTCAGACTTCTCATCTGCGCCATAAACCTTTCCGGCTTTATCGGCGACGAATTGTATAAGGGGCTGGAAAACGTCTGTATCATAGTTAGACGCCTTCTCCTGCAGCACACGCACCAGGCGTTCGAAGCCCATACCGGTATCTACATGTTGAGCTGGTAAGGGCTGCAAGGATCCATCCTTTAGCCTGTTGAACTGCATAAATACGTTATTCCAGATCTCGATAACCTGAGGATGATCAGCATTTACTAAAGACTTACCGGGAGTAGCTTCCCTTTCAGACAATGGACGGCAATCTACGTGGATTTCCGAGCAAGGTCCACATGGTCCCATATCCCCCATTTCCCAGAAGTTATCTTTCTTGTTTCCCAGAATGATGCGATCTTCAGGAACATATTGCTTCCATATTTCATAGGACTCCTCATCTTTCGGCAGACCTTCTTTCTCGTCGCCCTGAAATACAGATACGTATAACTTATCTTTCGGAATCTTGTAAACTTCAGTTAAAAGCTCCCAGCTCCATGCAATCGCTTCTTTCTTAAAATAATCACCAAAACTCCAGTTTCCAAGCATTTCAAACATGGTATGGTGATAGGTATCCAAACCTACTTCTTCGAGATCATTGTGTTTACCTGACACCCTCAGGCAGCGCTGAGTATCAGCAACCCGGCTGTACTTGATCGGTGCCTCGCCAAGGAACAGGTCCTTAAACTGGTTCATGCCCGCATTTGTAAACATCAAGGTCGGATCATTCTTAACGACGATCGGCGCAGAGGGAACAATCTGGTGGGCTTTCGATCTGAAAAATTCTAAGTAGGCGGTTCTAATTTCTTTTGCTGTCATCGTATTTGAGTATAAGGAACAAAATTAAAATTTTATTACGGTATTCTACTAAAATCCATTTACATTTGAACACTTTAGATAACAGCCGTAAACCACTAATAATCAAACGCGAAATATGCCTTATAAAGATCGGGAAATTAATAAAATGTACTATACGATGGGTGAAGTAACCGAAATGTTTGGTGTTAATGCTTCCCAGATCCGATTTTATGAGAAGGAATTTGATGTTCTGCAACCAAAGAAGAACAAAAAGGGCAACCGACTATTTACCCCTGAGGATATCGAGAATCTAAAGATCATTTTTCACTTGGTCGACGACAAAGGTTTTACGCTGAAAGGTGCTAAAGAGCATCTAAAGAACAACAATACTGAGGTAAAAGAAAATCAGAAGATTATTGCTTCACTTGAGCGGCTTAAAGATTTCCTCTTGAAGTTAAACGAAGAAATTTAATTGCAAAAATAGATTTACATAGTGTCTGCATTAAGGCCATCATACTTGTATGGCACTTTTTACAACACAGGCTGTATTGCAAATTTCTGGCAGGTTTCTCCTTGCCGCGCTATTCCTAGTAGCAGCCGCTAGTACTTGTTATGCACAGGAAGATCCCTTGATCAGGGACATCATCGAACAACTGGCACCGGAATTCGGAGAAGATTACGACTTTTCAGAACTCACAGAAAACTTCAGCAGCTACCGCCGAAAACCGCTGGATCTAAATAAGGCTGATCAGCTTCAATTGCGCCTACTGGTGTTTCTTTCACCGCTTCAAATCAGCAATTTCCTTGCATACCGCAGCAGCAATGGATTACTGAAGAATGTCTTGGAACTCCAATCTATAGACGGATTTGATGTACAAACCGTCGAGCGTTTATTACCCTTCGTACGTATCGGCGCAAAATCGGATACCCAAGAACTTCTTAGCAAACAAATTATTAAACCATCTGATCAAGAGCTTCTCTTAAGGTACGCACAGGTACTGGAGAAACAAAGAGGCTATCAAGAACTTCCAGGCAGTCATTACCTTGGAACCCGGGAGAAATTATTTGGCAAATACAAGTACAGGTATAAAGACATGCTTACTGCTTCCCTGGTTATAGAGAAAGATGCCGGAGAATATCTTTTCTCAGGCAATAATAAATCCGGAATGGACTTCATGTCTGGCAACATTACCTACAACGGAAATGGCGCTGTTAAAAAAGTTATTGTGGGCGACTACGGTCTTCAGTTTGGGCAAGGGCTAACCATGTGGTCCGGGTTCGGGTATGGCAAAGGTCCGGATGTCACAAGCGTCGCCAAGAAAGACCTTGGTCTAAGACCATACACCTCAGCGAACGAACTTAGCTTTTTGCGAGGCTTGGGTATAAACGTCAGTCTGGCCGGAAAGCTCGGGCTCACGGCATTTGGTTCCTCCCGGAGCCTGGATGCAAGTACAAAAACCGCTGAGGACGGTACAATTACACAAGTGAACATGAGCACCAGCGGTCTGCACCGCACCGCAACAGAGATCAGCAACCAGAACGCACTTGCGCAACAAGTGGTGGGTGCCGCGCTTCAATATCTTACAGATAACCTGAATGCGGGTGTTGTCGCTTATGGAAGTCACTACGCTAATCCCTTTGTCACCGGTCCGCTTGGCTACAATCAATATAACTTCAGCGGCACTGACCTCTATAATTTGGGAATCCACTACAACTATACTTATGATAATATTTACCTCTATGGCGAGCTTGCACACAGCCTCGAGGGCGGATATGCCATGATTCAGGGTGCCATGCTTAGCCTTTCAAAGGCTGTTTCTGCTGTAGCAGTTGTCCGCAGGTATGATAAAGATTATCACAGCTTCTTCAGCAGAAGTCTGGGTGAAACCAACGAGGCAAGGAACGAATCAGGCCTATATACAGGTTTGAATTACAGCCCGAACAAGAAAATCAGTTTTGCCCTTTATGGCGATGTGTTCAAGTTTCCCTGGCTAAGGTACCGTATAGACCTCCCCTCCAAGGGGCATGAGATACTTGCACAGGGAATTTATATGCCAACTAAAGCATTTAAATTCACGTTGAGGTTCAAGACTGAAAGTAAACAGCAAAACCCGGATGAAAAGTCGGATAGCACCTACATTGTCACTTTAAACAAAAGCAACTACAGGTTGGCAATGGTCTGGCAGCTTAATAAAATGCTTAGTCTGGAACAACGCGCCGAATTCGTTCGGTTCAACAAGGGCAGTGTTCATGATATTGGTTTTTTAGTATATCAGGATATTGCAGTCCAGCCTTCAGGAAAAAAGCTGTCGGGAAACGTCCGACTGGCCTACTTCAAAACGGATTCATACAACAGTCGCCTCTACGCCTATGAAGATGATGTGCTTTACAGCGCAGGCTTTGGTATGTACAATGGACGCGGTATCCGCAGCTACATCAATCTTAGATATAAAATCATCAGGAACCTCGATCTATGGGCCCGCTACGCTATTTTCATCTACCAGGATGTAAAATCTGTTGGCTCCGGGCTGGACTTGATTGACGGCAACAAAAAAAATGAGGTGAAGTTTCAGATGCGCTACCAGTTCTAAGATGCGCTGCCATACCATTCCAGCCTTTGTACGACTCATTTTTCCGCTTGGCGCCGGTATTTTATGCTTTTCGGCTTGCACTGCGCTCTACTTGCACTATATACTTGCTGCTCTTGGGCTACTGATCATCACCTGCTTGCTATGGATCAATCTGCATTATAAACACTTTGCAACTGAAAAGTACAGAATCACGATCATTATCACCTTAAATCTCCTTCCTTTTATTGTAGGCGCGGTCATTAGCCTCCTCAATAATCATCTACTTAATGAAAGCCATTTTTCCAGGTATAAACCGGATTACTTGTTGGTGGAAATAATAGATGAGCCGATAGTTAGAGAAGGCCGAATGAACATCCGCGTAGCAGTACAGCAGGGCATAACGGAGCAGAAAAGCGACATTCTAAGTGGAAATCTACTATTAACAATCTCCCTGGACAGCAACATAGCTACTCAGGACACCAGCATGAACCTGCAGTACGGGGACCAGCTCATCATTCCCGCAGTATATAATGACATTGCAGGGCCACGAAATCCGTACGAATTTAATGTGCGGCAATGGTATGCACGCCAGAACTACTATCAGCAGGCATACCTGCCAGCTAGTCAAGTGCTCCTTTACAGTCGGAGTGCCGGCAACCAGCTGGTTGCATGGTCCCTGATATTACGTAAAAAGCAAGTTGAGCGATTTCGCAAGCTGTTGTCTGACGATGAAGCGAATGCGGTAGCGGCAACTTTGATTCTCGGCTACAGAGCGGATCTTACCGAAGATACGCTCATGTCATATTCAAAGACGGGTACAATACATGCCCTCTCTGTTTCAGGGATGCATGTTGGCCTTATCTACCTCATTATCCAGTTTCTGCTAGGCTTTCTTGACCGCTGGTCGGCAGGAAAAATACTGAAGCTGGTAATCGCGATTACACTCATATGGCTCTACACGCTGGTGTCTGGGCTGGCACCCTCGGTGCTGCGTTCTGCGATCATGCTCAGCATATACATCTCTGCTAAGACCTTTAGCAGAGATCTGAATAGCTACAATCTGCTATGTTTCGCTGCCTTCTTCATGCTGTTGCACAACCCTAACCTGATCTACGATGTAGGTTTTCAGCTTTCCTACCTCTCTGTATTCGGACTAATTCTTCTTCAACCTTTAATTTATAACTGGATACATTTTGACAATTTCATGCTTGATAAGCTGTGGCGTTTTTTTGCGCTTTCCAGCGCTGCTCAACTGGTTACCTTTCCATTTGCACTCTATTATTTTCACCAATTTCCATTGTACTTCCTGATCAGCAACCTTTTCATAACGCTTCCCGTTGCGCTGATCATGTACATCGGTCTTGCCATATTGCTGCTCCGTGTGGAGGTACTTGGACCTGTATTTGAATGGCTGATCAGATTCAACAATGCTGGTCTGAAATGGATCTCACAGCTTCCATTTGCCGCCATCGAAGGGGTCTGGGTCACACAACTCGAACTTATACTGCTTTGCCTGGCACTGGCATGCAGCTGCTATGCCTTGGTGAGATACCACAAAGTAGTCGCTATCATCGGCTTATTCGCTTTCTTGTTGCTGGCTTTCAGCTTCAACTATCGAAAAATAGAGAACGTCAAACAACAGCGGGTTATCATTTTCAGTCTGAGAAGGAATTTCGCCATGGCAGCGCTCTATCATGATCAGGCATGGATTTTTACAGATCTTAAATCCACCGACAAATCTTTCCGAAACTTTGTAAAACCTGCACTTGATCAATCGGGAATAAAACAGGTAATCTTCTTAAATAGTCATAGCCATAAACAAAGTGGGGTTCTGTCGTTCGATGAACACCAATTACATTTTCTCAACCTGAAAGTGCTTCTGGTAGATTCCTGTTTCAATAATTGCTCCCCTTCCAAAACATTGAGCGTCGACCTGATTACGCTTGGGCAGCACACGAAAACAGACCTTAAATTGCTATTGGGAAAAATTAAAACTCGAAACTTGATCGCTGATGGGAGCAATTCAGTGTATCGGATCAATCAGTATACAACTGTAGCGCAGAATTATGGATTGTCACTTTATAATTTAAGAATAAAAGAAGCATATTTGATAAACGTTAAATAGCTTAACCCACCCCTTTATGTCAGAACCTTTGGTTTTATATGATGTGGCTAATCGAATAGCCACAATCACCCTAAACCGTGCGGATAAGAAAAATGCTTTGAACGCCGAACTTGTTGCTCAACTCACGGCAGCTATGCTTCAGGCCTCGGATGATGATCTTGTAAAAGTGATCATCTTGAAAGCCAATGGAAATGTATTCAGTGCAGGTGCCGACCTCGCGTACCTCCAACAACTTTCAACTAACAGCCATGAAGAAAACCTCATTGATTCAAGGAACTTACAACAGCTATTTACAACCATCTACTATCTGCCTAAAATTGTCATCGCCCAAATAGAAGGACATGCCATTGCAGGTGGTTGCGGATTAGCAACGGTTTGTGACATTATCTTCAGTGTGCCAGAGGCAAAATTCGGGTACACTGAGGTTAAGCTTGGCTTTGTCCCTGCAATTGTCAGCTGCTTTCTACTAAGAAAAACCAGTGAAACACTGGCCAAACGGATCTTGCTAACAGGGGAACTTTTTACGGCACAGCAAGCACTCGACTACGGGTTAATAACGTTTTTGGCAGAAAAGAATGAAATAAATGATAAAGTTCGTGATTTCAGCTTAAATTTATGTCAGCAGGCCTCTGCAAATTCGTTAATGGTCACAAAGCAACTCATCGGTCAAACAACCAACCCCACACTGGAAAAAAGCCTGGACTTTGCCGTCCAAATTAATGCAAGGGTTCGGGAGAGTGAAGATTTCAAAACAGGGATCGCCGCTTTCCTAAACAAAGAACCGCTTCAATGGTAACCAATTACAACTATCAATATGTTTAAATCAATTAAAACGGGCGTTATTGCCTTCATCCTGCTAAGCACTGCAGCACTTGCGCAAGCGCAAAAGAAAATAGAACAAGGCACGGTTACTTACGCTATGAGCTACGATCTCACACCTGAACAAAAGTCAACGTTCGACGAATCGACACTTCCTGCCGAGAGTGTTATTGAGTTCAATAAAAACCTGGCGCGTATTCAGATGGACCTTGGCCCAGCCCTGGTTAAAGTGATCAGTGATGCCGATACAAAAACAGCTTTGCTGCTTGTAGACGTACCAATGGCACAAAAACAATTCGCAACTAAAATGTCGGCAGAAGATGTTGCAAAGCAACGTGGTGACATCAAGTACGCCAACTTTAAAGCAACCGGGCAAAAGCAAACTATCGCGGGTTATAATGCCGAGAAATACACTTATACCGACAACAAGAATGGTAACTATGAGCTTTGGCTGACTAAAGATGTTCAATTGGCAAAAGGCACTCAATACGAAGACTTCCGTTCACTTAACGGCACGCTGGTAAAATATTCAATGACCGTGAACGGCCTGAAAAGCAATTACACGCTGAAAAGCATCAAAGAAGGAAATGTAGGTCCCCTATCAATGGATGTTCCTGCAGGATATGAGTTAAAAACAGCAGCGGAGATGGCAGCTATGCAAGGCGGCGGACAATAATTGTAGATGAAAAATTATTTTAAAATTCTATCAGGTACGTTGCTGCTGTTTATTCTGATTAGCAGCAATGTACTTGCACAGTCCAGAAGTATCAATTGGACAAAGGACGGAAATGGCTATTACGAGGTTCAAGGTGGTAACATCGTGCTGGTAACGCTGCCTAAAATGGAGCGTAAACAGTTGTTTACCAATAACAACCTTCGCATTCAATCCTTTCAACTTTCCGCTGACGGTAGTAAAGCACTGATCTTTACAAATAGCAAGAAAGTTTGGCGCTACAATACACGTGGGGACTACTACGTCGCAGACCTTACCAGCGGAAATACCACGCAAGTCGGCAAATCCATGCCTGCATCATCACTCATGTTTGCAAAGTTCTCTCCTGATGGGCAAAAGGTCGCTTATGTAAGCAAACACAACCTGTATGTAGAAGATCTGGCAAGCAGCTCCGTAAAGGCATTGACTACGGATGGAGATGATCGTTTGATAAACGGTACATTTGATTGGGTATACGAAGAGGAATTTGATTGTCGAGATGGCTTCCGCTGGAGCCCGGATGGCAAGTCTATTGCCTACTGGCAACTCGATGCAAACAAGATCAAGAATTTCTTGATGATCAACAATACGGATTCGATTTATCCTTATACCATTCCGGTGGAGTATCCCAAAGTAGGCGAAAATCCTTCTGCCTGCCGTGTCGGGGTTGTTGATATTGCAACTGCTAAAACAAACTGGCTGGATGTTCCAGGAGATAATGTGCAGCACTACATACCAAGAATGGACTGGATCCCTGGTAGTAATGAGCTCATTTTACAGCAGCTAAACCGGGAGCAAAATGTTTCCATGCTCTTTGTATGTGATGCGTTGTCTGGTGCCGCGAAGAATATCTACAGTGAAACAGATAAGGCCTGGATAGATGCAGGTGAAGACTTTGAATGGATCAATGGCAACAAAGAATTTCTTTGGTCGAGTGAAAAAGATGGCTGGAGACATTACTACAGGATCAGCAAGGACGGGAAAAAACAAACCCTGATTACTAAAGGAGATTTTGATGTGATCAGCAAGGCCCGTACTGACGAGAAGAACAATGTTCTTTATTTCATGGCTTCGCCAACAAATGCTACCCAACAATACCTGTACAAAACCAAGCTTGATGGTAAGGGAAGCTTAGATCGTGTAACTTCAACGGTAATGCCTGGTACACATCGATATCTGATCTCACCAAATGCGATGTATGCACGTCATACGTATGAAAGCGCTTCCATTCAGCCAATCACAGAGTGGATGAACCTCGGCACTGGCAGTCCCTTTAGCATGGACGGCAGCATTACCAATCAACTGGCGAGGCGCAAACCGGCAGCTAACAAAACGACCTTCTTCAAAATAAAAACTGAAGATGGTATTGAAGTAGACGGCTGGATGAGAAAGCCCGAGAACTTCAATGAGAACAAGAAGTACCCGGTTCTTTTCTATGTCTATGGTGAACCCGCTTCCCAAACGGTAACCGATACTTATGGGGTTGATTATAATGCATTATACGCTGGCGACCTGGCTAGGGATGGTTACATTGCAATCTCCGTTGAAAACCGCGGTGCACCAGCGCCAAAGGGACGTGTATGGCGTAAGAGCATTTACAAGAACATTGGCGTGTTAAACATTCGTGACCAGGCCATGGCAGCGAAAGAGATACTTAAATGGCCTTTCATCGACAAAGACCGCGTTGCGGTATATGGCTGGAGCGGTGGTGGTTCTTCCACATTGAACTTGATGTTCCAGTACCCTGAAATCTACAAGACAGGAATCGCGATCGCAGCAGTTGCCAATCAGCTGACCTACGATAACGTTTACCAGGAAAGATATATGGGATCACCACTTCAAACAAAAGAAGCTTATGTAAAAGGTTCTCCGATCAATCATGTTCAAGGATTAAAAGGCAATTTGTTGTACATCCACGGTACTGGCGATGACAACGTTCATTACCAGAATGCCGAAATGCTAATCAATGAGCTGATCAAGTACAATAAAGCATTTCAGCTGATGTCCTACCCTAACCGCACACATAGTATCAGTGAAGGTGAAGGTACACATGCACACCTGGCTTTAACATTCACAAACTTCCTGAAAGCCAATTGCCCTCCGGGAGCACGCTAATTTAAGGAAAACAAGAAAAAGGCCTCACATGATGAATTTGGGGCTTTTTTGCATCAGTGACTTTTGAAGAGCTGCTAGCCCAACTTCTCTTTAAAAAGTGCAATCGTCCTGCCCCAGGCCAACTTAGCCGCCGCTTCGTTATACCTTGTCCCAGCCGTATCATTATTAAAGGCATGGTTAACGCCTTCGTAGACATATAGCTTATAATCCTTTTTATTCTCTTTAAGTGCAGCCTCGTATACCGGAATACCCGCATTTACACGTTCGTCAAGCCCGGCATAATGCAGCATCAGGCTGGCTTTTATCTTTCCTACATCTTCGGCTTTTGCCTGCATGCCATAATAAGCCACGGCAGCCAACAACTTAGGATCATTTACGGCCAAGTTATTCGACATTGCCCCACCCCAGCAAAATCCAACACAACCAGCTTTTCCATTACCATCTTTTCTACTCCGGAGAAAATCCAAGGCAGCCAGGTAGTTCTTCATGTTCTTGCCAGCATCCAATTGACCGATCAATTCCCTTGCCTTGTCTTCGTCAGCAGGAGTACCGCCAACGGGCGATAAAGCATCAACGCCAAGAGCAATAAATCCTTCGGCAGCTACCCTTCGGGTAACGTCTATGATATGCGGATTAAGCCCCCTGTTCTCATGAATGACGAGCACCGTACCGAGCTTCTGTGTACCTTTTGGTCTGGCAAAAAATGCTTGTATCTCGCCATCAGGACCTGGAAAGGTGATCTTCTCCTCTACCAGATCAACATTAAGCGGGCTCGCAGCCAGAGCATAATTGTTTTCTAAGAGCGGGAGAATAGTCAGAGCCATCGCGGTACCACCGGCAAGCACCGCCAGTCTGTTGATGAAATCCTTCCGGCTCAGGGAAGTATGGGTGTACTCATCGTACAGGTTGATAATTTTCTGATCCATAATTTGATACTTATGTTTATACAACAATATACCGCTTACCCAGCCATGATACCCTATAAAACTTAAACTTTCAATTTTTGTTAAGTTGAAATGAGCTTAATAAAATTTACCAACAAAGGCATTTACTGCGAGCAGGGCGACTTCTACATAGACCCCTGGCAGCCGGTAAACCTGGCGGTGACAACCCATGGTCATGCAGATCACGTGAAATGGGGCAACAATGCTTATTTGTGCCATGACTTAACCCGGCCTATTTTAAATCAGCGACTCGGGCCGGACTTAAAGATCGAAACGCTTCCCTATAATAAAGAAATAAACATCAATGGCGTTAAGCTCAGCCTCTTCCCCGCGGGTCATGTTATTGGCTCCTCACAGATACGCCTTGAATACAAAGGTGAAGTTTGTGTGGTGTCTGGAGACTATAAAGTGGAATATGACGGCATCAGTACAGCCTTTGAGCCCGTAAAGTGCCACACCTTTGTTTCCGAAAGCACCTTTGGCCTCCCCATCTATAAATGGCAGCCGCAGGAGATCATCTTCAACCAGATCCGGAACTGGGTATCGGACAACCATGATAAGGGCAAAACCAGCGTCCTGGTAGCTTACAGCCTGGGCAAAGCACAGCGCTTAATCAAGAATCTTGCTGATTACTGCGAGATTTACGTCCATAATTCCATTGCAAACCTGAATGATGGATTTATTAAAGCCGGAGTAGAGCTCCCCGCGACAACAAGAATCAACGCAGACATCAAAAAGGAAGTTCTACAACAGGGTATTGTAATCGTTCCACCCGTTATGGCTGAAGGTAAATGGATAAAAACCCTGCAACAAGCAGCTACGGGCGTTTGCTCGGGCTGGATGCAGGTACGCGCAGGGCGTCGATGGCGCAGTGCCGATGCGGGCTTTGCATTAAGCGACCATGCCGACTGGCCCGGACTACTTAGCGCCATCAAGGCTACAGAAGCTGAAAAGGTCTTCGTAACCCACGGTTTCACTGCAACCTTTTCAAAATACCTCAACGAGATCGGAATTGCCTCAGAAGAGGTAAAGACACAGTACGGCAACGAAGAAGAAGAGGAACCGACACCTATAGCCACAGAAGCAAATTGAAAAGATTTTCAGAACTTATACAGCAGCTAGAAACAAGCAACAAGACGAATGACAAGATTGCTGCGCTGGTCGACTACTTCAGCAATGCGGATGACCGGGACAAGACCTATGTCATTGCCATGTTCACCGGTAAAAAACCCAAAAGGCCAGTCAACACCGCACTATTGCGTACCTGGGCAACCGAACTAAGTGGTATTCCGCCCTGGCTGTTCCAGGAAAGTTACTCTAGTGTAGGAGACCTGAGTGAAACCATCGCGCTGGTGCTTCCACCACCAGAAAAAGTGACCGACCGGAAACTGCACGAATGGATCACCGACCTTAGTGCATTGAACGGAAAGCCTGATGAAGAGAAAAAAGCCTTTATTCTGAACGCCTGGAATAGCCTGGATACCCCACAACGCTTCATCTTCAATAAGCTTATATCCGGAAACTTCAGGATCGGCGTATCACACAAGATGCTGGTAAATGCACTCGCCAAGCAGAGTGATACGGATGCAAATAAGATCATGCACAGCATCATGGGTAAATGGCAACCCGAAGAAATCAGCTATGAAGCCCTGATTGAAGGCGCCCATGTAAACACAGATAATTCCTGGCCCTACCCATTCTGCCTGGCCTATGCACTGGAGGTAGCACCTGAAGAACTTGGACCAGTTGAAAATTGGCAGGCAGAATGGAAATGGGACGGTATACGCGGGCAAATCGTTAAGCGAAATGGTGAGCTGTTTATCTGGTCACGCGGTGAAGAACTTGTTACCGACCAATTCCCGGAACTTCATTTTCTCCGGGATGACCTGCCAGACGGGACCGTCCTGGATGGAGAGATCCTTTCTATAAAAAATGGAAATGTGCAGGTTTTTAGCATTCTGCAGCAACGGCTTAATCGCAAGACCATAAACAAAGCACAGCTTACAGATGCACCGGTAGGCTTTTACATCTATGACCTCCTGGAACTTGACACTGCAGATATTAGGGAAAAGACCATGGCAGAGCGACGGAACTTACTCGAGCAGGTCGTTGCAGCATTAAAGACCAAAGACGTAGCCCTGCTTTCTCCCGTAGTCTCCTTCAGCAGTTGGGAAGAACTTGCAACCATCCGGCAAGGTAGTCGTGATATGAATAGTGAAGGCATCATGCTTAAGAGGCTCGACTCATCCTATCATAGCGGAAGGAAGCGCGGCGACTGGTGGAAGTGGAAGATCAATCCATATACTGTAGACACGGTATTAATCTATGCACAAAAAGGAAGCGGCAGACGAGCGAACTTCTATACGGATTACACCTTTGCCGTTCGCGATGGTGAAAAGCTGATTACGGTTGCCAAGGCTTATTCAGGGCTTACCGACAAGGAGATTAAGGAAGTCGATTCCTTTGTAAAGCGCAATGCGGTGGAGAAGTTTGGTCCGGTAAGAACAGTCAAACCTGAACTGGTATTTGAAATTGCCTTTGAAGGCATCGCAGAAAGTAAAAGGCACAAGGCTGGACTAGCCCTACGCTTCCCCCGTATCCTGCGATGGCGAAAAGATAAAAAAGCCGAAGAGATCAACACCCTGGAAGATCTGCGACAGTTGCTAAATTCGACATTATCATGAGCGCAGCATCCAATAGTCTTACGAAGAGCTACGGCTACAAAACCGTATTAAAATGGTTAAGACAATCGAAGAAAAAACCATTTGATTTTCAAACTGAAGCCTGGCAGTATTACGCTGAAGGCTATTGCGGCATGGTGAATGCACCAACAGGATTTGGTAAAACATTCTCCATGTTTCTAGCTGTAGTAATAGAAGAGCTTAACATACAAAATGAACTCGCCAACAGTAAGAATAAAACAATAAAGAAGAAAAACGAAAGCGGTTTAAAGCTACTTTGGATAACACCCCTCAGGTCTTTAGCCAAAGACTTAGCGAGGGCCATGCGTGAGGTCTGCGAGGAGCTAAAGCTCGACTGGGTGATCGGGGTACGTAACGGAGACACCTCACAAAATGATAAGCTTAAGCAGAAAAAGCAGATGCCAGAAGTGCTGATCATCACCCCGGAGAGCATGCATTTGCTGCTGGCACAAAAAGGCACCATCAGCAATTTCAGCAGTCTCAGGTGTATCGTGGCTGATGAGTGGCATGAGCTTATCGGAAGTAAACGGGGCGTACTGGCAGAACTTGCAATTTCCCGCATACGAGGTTTACTCCTGGAAAAGCATCCTGAAAGATTACTGCGTATATGGGGCATCTCGGCTACCATTGGAAATATGGACGAGGCCCTAGATGTACTCGTGCCTTACAGTGAAGTATTAAAGGTGATTGTTAAGGCCGACATCGAAAAGAAAATAGACATTCGTTCTGTACTGCCTGATCACATTGATATGCTGCCATGGGCCGGGCACCTGGGACATAAACTCGCACACAAGCTGCTACCAGTTATAAACAAGAGCAAAACCACCCTGATATTCACCAATACCCGCGGACAGGCGGAGCTATGGTATCAGAACTTGCTTTCGCTCGATGAGAACTTAGCAGGCCGTATTGCTATTCATCACGGATCTATCGACTACGAACTGAGGAACTGGATTGAAGATGCCATTCATACCGGCGCGCTGAAGGCGGTGATCAGTACATCTTCTTTAGACCTGGGGGTCGATTTTAAACCTGTCGATACTGTTGTACAGATTGGCTCTCCCAAGGGGGTTGCGCGTTTCCTGCAGCGGGCGGGCCGAAGCGGCCATTCGCCTTATGAAACCTCCACCATCTACTTCCTTCCCACACACGCGCTGGAACTTGCAGAAGCCTCGGCCATAAAAGAAGCAGCACGAACGCAAGACATTGAAAGTCGTGAACCCGTGATCATGGCATTCGACGTGCTTATACAATACCTGGTTACGCTGGCAGTTGGAGATGGTTTTGACGACACGTTAATCTTTAATGAGGTGAAGGAAACCTATGCCTACCGTGAACTACTGGACACCGAATGGAGCTGGATCATGCAATTTATCACTTCAGGTGGTGATAGTTTAGCAGCTTATAATGAATTTAATAAAGTAGAGCTGGTTGATGGTTTGTGGAAAGTAAACAGCAGGCAGATCGCCATGCGACACAGGCTGCACATCGGAACAATTGTGAGCGATGCAATGCTCAAGGTGAAGTACCTAACTGGTGGATACGTAGGTATGCTTGAAGAGTCGTTTATTGCTAAAGTAAAGCCTGGAAACAGTTTCACCTTGGCGGGTAGGGTGCTTGAGTTTGTAATGGTTAAAGACATGACCGTACTGGTACGAAAAAGCAAGCTGAAGACAGCGATAACACCGAGCTGGCTGGGCGGTCGTTTACCGCTCTCAGCAAACCTTGGCGCAATCCTCAGACGTAAGTACGATGAAGCACTCCAGGGAAACAACAACGATGAAGAGCTCTCCTTTATTCAGCCCTTGTTCGAACGCCAGGCTAAAGTATCACATGTACCAAAACACGATGAGTTCCTGGTAGAACTGATCGATACCAAAGATGGCCATCACCTTTTTGCCTATCCTTTTGAGGGCCGTCTGGTGCATGAAGTACTCGGTGCCCTGATTGCATACCGGCTTGGACGTTTAAAACCAATCAGCTTCTCCATAGCCATGAACGATTACGGCTTTGAACTGCTAAGTGAACAAACTATCCCCATAGAGGAAAAAGACATCAAAGTGTTATTTAGCCCGGAGAATCTGGGCGAAGATATCGTAGCAAGTATTAACGCCACTGAGATGGCCAGAAGGAAATTTAGGGACATTGCATGCATCTCAGGATTGGTTTTTCAAGGCTACCCGGGAAAGTACGTTGCCAACAAGCACCTTCAGTCTTCCTCCTCACTGTTTTTCAATGTCTTTAGTGATTACGACAAACACAACTTACTTTTGCGCCAGGCTTATCACGAAGCGTTTTACCAGCAGATTGAAGAACCGCGACTTGCAGCAGCCCTGCAGCGCATTCAGCAAAGCAAAATCATTGTTGTGAAAACAGATCGTTATACACCTTTATGTTTCCCAATTAAGGTGGATAGCCTTCGGGAAAACATGAGTAGCGAAGAACTTGGTCAGCGCATAGAACGCATGACCGCAGAGACAGAGAAAAAGTCGAGGAGAAAGAATGACCATCAATTGTAAGGGAGAAGAACTCATTTTAGATAAGGAAAAAGCAATATACTGGTCAGCAAAACGAATGCTGATCATCAGTGATCTTCATATTGGAAAGTCCGCACACTTCAGGAAGTATGGTATACCTGTACCATCAACAATTGGCCAAAAAGACTTGAGCCGCATAACAAAGCTAATACATGAATATGATGCTAGTATTCTGGTAGTTACCGGTGATATGTTCCACAATAGGATGAACAGCGATGTTGAACAATTCCGGGCATGGAGAAGGAGTCATCCACAACTAAAATTATGCTTGATCAAGGGAAATCATGATGGATTAAATGAGGAAGATTATGCAGGCTTAGACATTGAAGTACATCAAAAGGAATTCCTGTCCCAGCCCTTCAGGTTTATTCATGACAAGCCAGAAACTGAAGATGAATACTTCAACATTACGGGACACATACATCCCGGTGTGACGGTGTATGGCAAAGCCAGGCAACAACTACGGCTACCCTGTTTCTATTTTAGTAAGAACTGTGCGGTGCTCCCTGCCTTTAGCGCCTTTACCGGACTGAGCAGTATTAAGGCAGCTACAGGGGATATATTTTATGCAATAACACCAACCAAGGTGGTTCCTGTATAGTAGGACTAATCTATGCTGCTAAATACGAGTTTGAAGCAGCAGGCGAACCACGGTCTTATCGGTTCTAAAGGTAACATCATCTTCAGAAAGTAAGTTGAGCTTAACCCATCTAAATGCTTGCGACGAGTCTTCATCAAAATCAAAGGGTTTGGTTTTGAAGCTCAGTTCGAGCGCACCTACTGGTTTAACAAAATAGTAAATGCTAAGAATCTGGCTGTCATTGAAAGATGACTTCTCGTAAAAATCTGTCGTATATAAATGACTTAAAACTTCAACTTCTAACGCGCACTCTTCCATAAACTCACGTTTAAGAGCGTCTATAAGCCCCTCTCCCAATTCGAGGCCACCGCCGGGAAACTTACTGAAGGCCCTGCCTTCTTGTTGTTCGTCACTTATGAGGATCTCATCTTTATCATTAATCAACAACCCATAAACCCTTACATTGAAATAACTCATTGATCGAAATGCTTTTGATTTTTTGTGGCATTCTCCAGTGTCCAGGGAATCTCTCGTTTAAATTCCTCCTGTCTTACCGGACAATTCTCCATAAGGCAATAGTTGCAGCATGCTGGCAAGCAGGGATCTGCGTGAATAAAAAGCTCTGTAGCATGACCTGTACTACGGTTAATCATTTCGTCTATCTCAGAGATCTCATGATGAACCTTGTTCAGGTCGAAATAATAAGGA
Organism: Pedobacter sp.; assembly: GCA_038918115.1. Taxonomy (GTDB): domain Bacteria; phylum Bacteroidota; class Bacteroidia; order Sphingobacteriales; family Sphingobacteriaceae; genus Pedobacter. The sequence goes on along the minus strand of JBCLAL010000002.1, from coordinate 90,782 downwards.
AAGGTAAAATGGCAGTCCATATGTACATCGGCGCCATATTGCTGAACCCGCAGGTTATGGACATCAATCCAGGGACGTCTACGATTCTCCTGTAAAAGCTGCACAATGGTATTCACCAGTTCTATGTTACTCTCATCCATTAAACCACCTACCGACTTCCTGGTGAGCTTATATCCACTATAGATGATATAGCCTCCCAACATAATGGACACGACACTGTCCAGCCAGTATAGCTTCGAAAAGAAAATAATTAGGATGCCGACCACCAATCCCCCACTGGTGATTGCATCTGTAAGCAGATGCTTGCCATCGGCCTCAAGGGTGATGGAACGGTGGCGTTTACCGGTATTAATCAGATAATACCCCACGATCAGGTTAATCAAGCCGGTAGAGGCAATAATGATGGCTCCTTCAAAGAGATTATGAATTGGGTTTGGAAAGATCAGGTTATAGCCCGATTTCAGGATAATGATGATCCCGGCAATACCAATAAGTGTTCCTTCCAGGAAAGCTGAAAAGAACTCGACCTTCCCGTGGCCATAAGGGTGATTTTCATCCTTTGGCAGTGTGGTAAGATAAATGCTGTAAAAGGCAAAGCTACTGGCAAGTACGTTCACGATGCTTTCAGCAGCATCGGTTAAAATGGCATTAGACTGGGTGATGAAGTAAGCGCCAAACTTCACGAGCATTAGTAAAACACTAACGCATAAAGACACCAGGATTGCTTTCTTTTTGGGTTGCAATGGCTTAAAATTAGGGTGCAAAAGTACTTAATAACGCTCAAACTGCATTATTATTTATTTTTTTGGGTGTGCTAAGTACAGCTCTTTATATTTGTTAAACTACTTAAAACAATTATGAGCATATTATCGAGGAGAATCAACAACTTATCAGAGTCTCAAACCATTAAAATGGCAAAGCTGGGAAGAGAATTATCTGCTAAGGGTATTGATGTTATCAACCTGAGTTTCGGAGAACCAGACTTTTTTACCCCAGAAGCTGTCAAAGCCGCCGCCAAGAAGGCGATCGATGAAAATTATTCCTACTATACACCTGTTTCAGGCTATCCAGACTTGAGGAAAGCGGTTACAGATAAACTCAAGCGTGAAAACGACCTGGTCTATACATTTGACCAGATTGTTGTTTCAACCGGAGCAAAACAATCCCTTTCAAACGCCATACTCTGTCTGATTAATCCTGGTGATGAGGTTATTGTACCTACGCCATACTGGGTTTCTTACTCGGAGATGATTAAGCTTGCTGAAGGGGAATCCGTGTTTATCCATGCCACTGTGGAAAATGACTTTAAGATCACTGCCGAGCAACTTGAAGCCGCGATTACGCCTAAAACCAAGATGTTCATGTTCTCCTCGCCTTGCAATCCTACCGGTTCGGTATACAGCCATGAAGAGCTTGCATCGCTTGTAGCAGTTTTTGAGCGCTACCCTAATATTCTAATCCTTTCTGATGAGATCTATGAACACATCAACTTTGTAGATAAACACTATTCTATTGCTGCATTTCCTTCGGTTAAAGAGCGTGTAATCCTGATCAATGGCTTTTCTAAGGCTTATGCGATGACTGGCTGGAGAGTTGGGTACATGGCAGCAAGTAAAGAGATTGCTGCGGCATGTGATAAATTGCAAGGCCAGATCACTTCAGGTACCTCGTCCATCTCCCAACGTGCTGCCTTAGCCGCTTACGAGGATGGACTTGATTCCGTAAACGAAATGAAAGAAGCTTTCAGAAGACGCAGAACTATCGTTTATGACTTGCTTACAGCAATCCCGGATATTAAAGTAAACCTTCCGGATGGTGCATTTTATTTCTTCCCGGAAGTAAAGGCTTATTTTGGAAAAAGCTTCAACGGCACGGTGATCAACAATGCAGAAGAGCTTTGCCTATACCTCTTGAATGAAGCACACGTGTCAACTGTTACAGGTGAGGCTTTCGGCAATGAGAACTGTATCCGTATATCTTATGCTGCTTCTGAAGAACAGTTAAAAGAGGCAATGGCGAGAATCACGGAGGCCTTGAGCAAACTGAAATAATCAATATCATACCAAATAGAAAAGGGCTGTATCAAATGATGCAGCCCTTTTTTATATTATACAGGTAACGTTAAGACCGGATCGCTTCAACCGGATCCAGGCGGGAGGCGGAGAAGGCTGGCCAAAACCCTGAGATGGCCCCGATAACAACCGAGATGGTAATCCCCATGATCACATTCTTGATATCCAGAATGATCTCAAAATCAGCCAGGTGCGTGAAAGCCTGTGTAACCATAAACACAAGCAGCAATCCGAGCATGCCGCCCATTAAACACAGCACGATAGCCTCAAACATGAATTGCAACAATATAAAGTAGTTCTTCGCACCCAGGGACTTCTGTATACCAATAATATTCGTACGCTCCTTCACGGATACAAACATGATGTTTGCAATACCGAAACCCCCTACCAGAATAGAAAATCCACCGATAACCCATCCGGCAATGTTTACCATCTTGAACATGATGTCGAGCTGGTTAGAAAGCATTGTGGTTTTGTTCAAAGAAAAATCATCTTCAGCTCCAGGTGGAATCCGTCGTATAGAACGCATGGCACCGTAAAGCTCGCTTTCAACTTCTTCAAGTCCGATAGATTCTTTACCCCGAACCGTAATCTGGGGCTGGTATTGTTCATTTTCGACGTCAAACAAACTCTTTGCATACACCAATGGGATAACTGCATTATTATCTTGTGACATTCCCAACATGTCATCACCTTCTTTCTTGAACACGCCTACTACGGTCATGCGGCGACCCAGGACCTTGATCTGCTTTCCGATAGCACTTTCCCCATCAAACAGTCCATTGGCAACCTCAGCACCCAGAATAATCACAGGGCTTGCGGACTTACCTTCAGAGTCGGTAAAATAACGCCCTTCCTGAAAGTCAAGCGTCCATGTTTTATTGAAGTCGGGGGATACTGCCGTTACATTTACACCTTCTACAGAACTACTTCTGTACTTAAGCGTACGTTCAGCAGCAGTCGCTTCAAATGAAATACCATCAACGTACTCAAGGCGATCCCGCAAAGCATTATAATCACGTAAAGAGGGTTGCGGACGGTTTACAAAGCGCCACCATTGAAAGTCGCCCCCGAATATCCATGGCCATTTTTGTACAAACAAGGTGTTGGAACCGAGTTTATCTACGCTCGACTGCAGTTTGTATCTTAAAGTATCCACGGCGGAGAATACGGATATGATGGTAAATATCCCTATGGTAATACCAAGCAGGGACAACATTGTTCTTAGCTTATTTTGCCGCAGGGCGTCAGCTGCAAAGCGAAAACTCTCCCCTATAAGTCTGAATATGATCATAATTAAGCTTTAGACCAAAAGTAGCTAAAAAGGTTACAGCCCGTGCAAAAATAAAAAGGAGCAGCTTGCTTAGCAACTTCGCCTTACCCGGGGCTCACCCGGGGCACAAACAGGGCTCACACAGGGGGTTAACAGGGCTAAAAGCCTCAGTAAGGCCTGGGTTATACCCACTAGACAGCAGCCGTACCTCCTTAGTTCCCTCAAGCTGTTTAATCAGGAATATACCACTTGTACTGGCTTGAAAGTTGTGCGCTTACAAAAAATAATTCAGATTCAATGGAATTATTTACGTAATTTTGCGGCCTTAATTAGTACATCGAAAAATGAAGTTATCACAGTTTAAGTTTAATTTACCCGAATCATTAGTTGCCAGTACGCCTTCCGACCAACGTGATGAGGCTCGTTTAATGGTTTTACATAAGGATAGTGGCAAAATTGAACACAAGATCTTTAAAGATGTTTTGGACTATTTTGATGACCAGGATGTAATGATTTTAAACAACACCAAGGTTTTTCCTGCCCGTTTGTACGGTAACAAGGAAAAAACAGGTGCAACCATTGAAGTATTTTTGCTACGCGAACTGAATAAAGAGCTTCGTTTATGGGATGTCCTTGTAGACCCAGCCCGTAAAATTCGCGTAGGTAACAAACTATATTTTGGTGACGATGATCTTCTGGTTGCTGAGGTTGTTGACAATACTACATCCCGTGGCCGTACCATCCGTTTCTTATTTGATGGTACAGATGAAGAATTCAGAAAAAACATTGAAATATTAGGTGAAACCCCGCTTCCAAAATATATCAAGCGTAAAGCTACTGCTCAGGATAAAGAACGGTATCAGACAATCTTTGCTAAGCATGAAGGAGCTGTTGCTGCACCAACCGCTGGTTTACACTTCAGCCGTGAGCTGATGAAACGTCTGGAACTTAAAGGCGTAAATTTCGCTGAAGTTACCTTACACATTGGCCTGGGAACTTTCAGGACCGTAGAAGTTGAGGATCTAACCAAACATAAGATGGATTCGGAGCAGTTCATCATTGCACAGAAAGATGCTGATATTGTGAATCAGGGTATTGAAAGAAAGCGCAAGATCTGTGCTGTAGGTACCACATCAATGCGTGCGATCGAGTCGGCAGTGTCTTCAGCAAAAACGTTAAAGGCTGCGAATGACTGGACAAGTAAGTTCATCTTCCCTCCTTACGATTTTAATATCGCGAACGCAATGATCACAAACTTCCATACGCCGGAATCGACATTATTGATGATGGTAAGTGCATTTGGCGGCGTTGAATATGTAAGAAATGCCTATGAAGTGGCACTAAAAGAAAAATACCGCTTCTACAGCTATGGAGATGCAATGTTGATTATTTAAGACATTCCAACACATTTTGAATACGATGATGGGAGATTTAAGCCGACAGGTTAAGGTCTCCCATCTTTGTTTATTGGCTTTTCTATGAAATATTACGCTATAATTGTTGCTGGTGGCACGGGAAGCAGGATGCAAAGCAGCCTGCCAAAGCAGTTTCTACCCCTGCTGGGATTGCCTGTGCTGATGCACACGCTCAAAGCTTTTCACAGTGCTGAGCATAAACCTGAGATCATTCTTGTACTTAATATCCATCAACACGATTACTGGGAAAGAGTCTGTAAAACCCATAATTTCAACATACCACATCAACTGGTGAGCGGTGGCGAAGAGCGATTTCATTCCGTAAGAAATGGTTTACAACATATTAAAGGAGACGGGATTGTAGCTATACATGATGCTGTGCGCCCTTTAGTCTCCCCTGGACTAATCACACGCTGCTTTCAAGCTGCTGAAGAGAAAGGTAATGCGGTTGCAGGTATAAAGCCGACAGACTCAATTAGAAAAGTAGATACCAACGGGCATTCAGAAGCAATTAACAGAAATTCAGTGGTTCTGATACAGACCCCACAAACGTTTGTAATTAAGCAACTTAGGAAGGCTTATGCTCAACCTTTCAGGAATGAGTTTACGGACGATGCTTCTGTGGTTGAATATACGGGAACCGCAATTAATTTGATTGAAGGTGAACGGACAAACCTAAAGATCACCTTTAAGGAGGATTTTGATATTGCAGAATTCTATTTAACAAAAAAGGCTTCTGAATAATCAGAAGCCTTTGATATTTTACTAAGTTGCTCTATTGATTAATTTCAATACAATCGCAATAACTGCAATTACCAATAAGATGTGGATTAAACCACCTACATCACCGAATCCGTTAAAGAAGAAGCCAATAATCCATAGTATCACTAGTACTACGGCTACTAAATAGAGTAAATTTCCCATAATTTTAATTTTTTGTTTAGGTTGTAATTTTTTATTCAGCTGGTTAGGCTGTGACAAAAACATTACAATCTTCGTTCCAAAAAAAAAGCCTTGAAAAATCAAGGCTAATTATGTATCTATTTTGTTAATACTCGTCTTCGTTAAAGAAAAAGTCGTCTTTTGTAGGGTAATCAGGCCAGATCTCTTCGATCGTCTCGTAAGGTTCACCATCGTCTTCTAACGCCTGTAAGTTTTCGATTACCTCAACTGGCGCACCTGATCTAATACCGTAATCAATTAATTCGTCTTTTGTTGCAGGCCATGGAGCGTCTTCCAAGTGCGATGCTAATTCTAGTGTCCAATACATATTATTCGAGTTTTATATTCTAAATTATTAATTTCCGCAAAAGTATAATAAAATAGTTCATAAGAACAAACTATTTTTTGACATAACGTTACATTCTCGGGATCCATATATTTTCTGGCTCACCGGCATCATAATTTAGCTTTCTTGAAAGTACAAAAAGGTAATCACTAAGGCGGTTTAAATAAACCAGGACATTTTCATTTACGTGACTATCTGTAGCTAAATGAACGGCGAGCCGCTCTGCTCTGCGGCAAATACAGCGGGCTACATGGCAGAATGATACTGCGGTATTTCCTCCGGGAAGCACGAAATGGGTTAAAGCGGGTAAAATTGCACTCATGGTATCCATCTCCTGCTCCAGTAATGCAATATCTTCAGGTTTTAGATCTGGCAATTTCTTGGTCGATCTTTCCGGATCTGCAGCAAGCTCCGCACCTATGGTGAACAGCCGGTCTTGGATTTCCTTCAGCAGATTACGTTCGTGGATGCCTATATCCTGACAACGGATTAAGCCTATGTAAGAATTGAGTTCGTCTACAGTGCCATAGCACTCGATCCTTGGATGATCCTTTGGCACCCTGGTGCCACCTATGAGCGAGGTTAGTCCTTTATCTCCGGTCTTTGTATAGATTTTCATGATTGTCTAAATTTGTTCGAAATCGTCACCCGACGCCTGCAATTTAGATAATCTTGGAGAAACTGTTTTGATATCTGTATTCAAATAATCGTTTTCAATCAAGCCATCACGCATACGTACAATGCGGTGCGCGTGTTGTGCAATATCCTCCTCGTGTGTAACCAGGATGATGGTATTACCTTTACTATGAATCTCCTCAAGTAGGCCCATGATCTCAATAGAAGTCTTTGTATCAAGGTTACCGGTTGGCTCATCGGCCAGGATGATTGAAGGATTGTTTATTAAAGCCCTTGCAACAGCCACCCGCTGGCGCTGACCCCCTGAAAGCTCATTAGGCTTGTGCGTAACGCGGTGTCCAAGTCCAACGTTCTCCAGGGCTGCCGTAGCGCGTCTGTCCCGCTCCTCTTTGTTTGCACCGGCATAAATGAGTGGCAAGGCGACGTTATCCAGGGATGTCGATCTTGGAAGTAAGTTAAAGGTCTGGAAAACAAAGCCGATTTCCTTGTTTCTAACCTCTGCTAGCTCGTTGTCTGTCATGTGGCTCACATTCGTACCATTCAGGATGTAATCGCCTTTACTGGGGGTATCCAAACAGCCAAGAATATTCATCAATGTTGACTTACCAGACCCTGAAGGACCCATTAAAGCCACGAACTCACCTTTACAGATATTGAGTGATACCGATTTAAGGGCATGAATAACTTCAGTACCAATTACGTATTTACGGCCAATATCTTTGATTTCAATTAAGGGAGTTTCCATAGAAAAGCTTTAAGTTTTTTGATTAAGACTTCTGTACCAGGCAACATGTTACAGCACGGACTATTTTTCTATAATTTTAGGCACAAGGAAGAAGCGTTCATTGTGCGCGGCGGCATTTTTTACAGCTTCCTGCGTACTGATTGTGCTCTTTGAAATATCCTCGCGCCAAACATTTGAAGCTTCATTCATGTAAACCAAAGGTTCTACGCCTGCTGTGTCCAGCGCATTCAGTTGCTCCATAAAAGTCAGGATCTTGCTCATTTCATTGATCAGTCCGGGCACCTCTTCCTGCTTTACTTCTATTCTCGCAAGATTGGCAACTTTATAGATGGTTTCTTCGTTGATGATCATTACTTTGTAGTTTACTGTTGATGGTATTAAAGACCTGCGATTTGAGTATCTCGTCTGCGCCAAGCTCCATACCTTCTGTAAAGATAGGTTTATGTACGTAAATATCACAAATCCCGGGTCTGCTGCCAAACCTGGATCCATCATCCCAGATCAAAGACCAGGCATTTACAATGGATACTGGTACAATGGGTACCTTCTTCTCAATTGCGAGCCGGAAAGGACCATTTTTAAAAGGCATCAGTATAGGTGGGAAGTGTTCATCCTGTATCCCTCCTTCCGGAAAGATCAGCAGACTCATGCCGTTATCGAGGTTCTCACCCGCCCGCTTAAATGCCCGAAAAGCGGATATCTTACTTTGTCTGTCTACCGGAATATCAATTGTCTTGAAGAAGATGCCCAAAACCGGGTTGCTTTTAAGCTCGGCTTTTCCCATGAAGTGAAAACGCCCATGAGCCATTATACAAAGAATCATAATGTCCAGATTAGAGCTATGGTTTGCGCAATAGATGTAGTGCTGTTTCGGATCCGGAACCTGTTCGAATGTAAAACGGAATCTTACACCAGCGAGGAAGCTGCATACCCTGCTATGGTAAACCCGAAGCTTGTTTAGCATGTCGTACCACGCTGGTCTTCGTGAAGCGACCCAGTACAACGGGTAGAACAACATCGAGAACAGGAAAATGATAAAAAGAAAATAGGTCCGGTGAAAGCGTCTTAACAGTTTAAACATCAACTCAAAAGTAGAAAAATAATCGGGCAAGCTTAGAAATGACATCCATTCTTTCCGGATGCATTCTCTTTTCAAAAGTCAAAAATCGAATATTAATAAATTCTATTATCCTTTTTAGTTAATTTCGGCCCCATGAAAGAAACGGTAGTTAGTGGGATTCGCCCAACAGGAAAGTTGCACCTCGGTAATTATTTTGGAGCAGTTACGAACTTTGTAAAAATGCAGCATGATTATAATTGTTATTTTTTTATTGCTGATTTACATTCCCTGACTACACACCCTACGCCTGGCGATCTGCATGGATATGTTAAGCATGTGCTTGTAGAGTACCTTGCCTGCGGCATCAATCCTGAAGAGTCTACCATTTACATTCAATCTGATGTTCCGGAAGTGGCAGAACTATACCTTTACCTGAATATGAACGCCTATTTGGGAGAACTTGAAAGAAGTACATCCTTTAAAGATAAAGTTCGTGCACACCCTGACAATGTTAACGCAGGTTTATTGACTTACCCGACTTTGATGGCGGCTGACATCCTAATTCACCGTGCAACAAAAGTTCCTGTAGGTAAAGATCAGGAACAGCATCTAGAATTCACCAGAACCTTTGGTAATCGCTTTAACCGCCTATATAATGCGGACTTCTTTCCGGAGGCTTTTGCATTCACCTATTCCGAAAACCTCGTGAAAGTTCCTGGACTGGATGGTAAGGGTAAAATGGGGAAATCTGAGGGCGATGCCAACTGCATTTACCTCTCTGATTCGCCGGAGATTATTCGTAAGAAGGTTTCCAAGGCCGTAACTGACGGCGGGCCGACTGAAGAAAATCAGTCAAAGCCTGAAGCTATAGAAAACCTTTTCAGCTTAATGAAAATCGTTTCCTCCGCTGATACGTTGAGCCATTTTAATGAGCAGTATAATAAGTGTGCGATACGTTATGGCGACTTCAAGAAACAGCTGGCTGAAGACATGATCATCTTCAACACGCCGATCAGGGAAAAGATTGAAGACATTGCCAAAGACACATCATACCTGCGTCAGGTTGCAAGGCATGGAGCGCTCAAAGCAAGAGAAAGTGCACAACAAACTCTTAAAGAGGTTCGTTCGCTAATTGGCTTTAAATCCTTCTAGAATAACATTTTAAATACTTAAATACAAATACATGCATATCGCTATTGTCGGTAACATCGGCGCCGGAAAAACCACACTTACAGGAATGCTTTCCAAGAACTATCAATGGGAAGCCTTGTATGAGGCCGTAGATAATAACCCCTATCTGGAGGATTTCTACAGCGATATGAAGAGATGGAGTTTCAATCTGCAGATTTACTTTTTAAACAGCCGTTTTCAGCAGATTGTAGACATTCAGAATTCAACTCGGAATGTGATTCAGGATAGGACCATTTACGAAGATGCCTATATTTTTGCAGAGAACTTGCATGATATGGGTTTGATGACTACCCGCGATTATGAAAATTACCGTTCAATTTTTGACAACATTACCTCCTTTATAAAACCACCGGATCTTTTAATCTATTTGAAAGCATCTGTACCTACGCTGGTGAATAATATCCAACGCAGAGGCAGAGAATACGAAGCGAGCATCAGAATAGATTATTTGTCTAAGCTGAACGAAAAGTACGAAAACTGGATTAAGGGTTATAACGCAGGTAAGCTGTTGATTTTGGATAAAGACAAGCTTGATTTCACAAACAATCCGGAAGACCTGGGCGTTATAATTCAAAAGATAGAAGCTGAAATTCACGGATTATTTTAATGAAGATCATAGGAATTATACCTGCCAGATATGGCTCAAGCAGATTTCCAGGTAAGCCCCTGGTAAAAATAGAAGGCAAGAGTATGATTCAGCGTGTCTATGAGCAGGCTTCTAAATGCAGCCGCCTGGATGCCGTAGTCGTAGCCACAGATGATGTTCGCATTGCAGATGAGGTAAGCAGCTTCGACGGTAGATTCGAACTTACCAGTGCCTCCCATCAAAGCGGGACAGACCGTTGTGCGGAAGTGGTTCAAAGATTGCCTGGTGTTGATGTAGTGATCAATATACAGGGCGACGAGCCTTACATTGACCCTGCACAGATTGATCTGCTGATATCCTGCTTCGATGCGAGTACCGTACAACTGGCCACCTTAGTTAAACGCATCCATGACAATGAGGAACTTTTTAACACCAACATCCCAAAAGTTGTACTTAACGCTTCTGCCGAGGCCATTTACTTCAGCAGACAGGTTATCCCGTTCGTAAGAGGCAAAGAAAAAGAGGTCTGGTTGGAAGCGCAGGCTTTCTACAAACACATTGGTATTTATGGCTACACTGCAGCCACGCTCCTGGAGATCACTAAACTGGAACCTTCCTTGCTCGAGCAGGCTGAAAGCCTTGAACAGCTTCGTTGGGTAGAAAATGGGTATACCATACAGACCAGAGTGACGGAGATTGAAACGATCGCAGTGGATGCCCCTGAGGACCTTATAAGAATTAAGTCGTTGATCTGATCAACCGCCTACGATAACATATGAAGCTAAACCTCCTGATAATATTTTGCATACTGACAGCCTTTTCCAGTTGCTCGACTGATACTAAACACAAAAGCCAGGTAGACACTGTTAACCAACTGGCTAAACAAGTGGTTAAGCCGTTTAGTGATGCCCAACTGGCAGATACCTTCCGTGTAGTGCTTAAAGGTGATAAACCTAAGAACATGCTGATGCGCTTTACTATCATTTCGCATACTGGTCAACAGATCTACTCGCAGGATTTTGATGCAAAACAGCTGATCGACCTTTATAAACAAACAGTTGATTTAAAGAAGGAAGATAAGCAGATCGCCTTTATTAAGGAAGAATTTGAGATGTTCTTCGAAGATGAGAATTTTTTAGAGCCAGCAGTTACAGAGACTGAAACACCGGACCAGTTCGTGCCCGACAAAGGATTATTCGCAGAATTGAAACAATCCGGTCTGAATGGATTTATGTATCGGCTGGGTCAGGAGAATAAAGTTTACATCGCCTGGTCGGCAAAAGAAAAGAAAGTCAAAATTTATTACAAGTGTTGCTAGGGATAAGCAATTGGAGTTCAACAGCTCTACATTTATAAGCTTTACTTACCGCGCTCAAAGTCGCTTTTTTACAAAAGATAAACGCCCTGTTTACTTAAAATTGTTAGCTTTGTATCCCGTACAAAAACAATTAAAAAGCACCAATTGCTTTTTCCCAACTCATCAATATGACAAAGTATATTTTTGTTACGGGCGGTGTTACTTCCTCTTTAGGAAAGGGCATCATCTCCGCATCACTTGCTAAACTGTTACAAGCACGAGGTTATAATGTAACCATTCAAAAGTTTGATCCTTACATTAACATTGACCCAGGAACGTTAAATCCCTACGAACATGGCGAATGCTTTGTTACTGAGGATGGTGCTGAAACGGATCTGGACCTTGGGCACTATGAGCGTTTTCTAAACAGACCAACCTCACAAGCAAACAACATTACAACAGGCCGTATTTACCAGAACGTAATCAATAAAGAGCGTAAAGGTGAGTACCTGGGTAAAACAGTACAGGTTGTTCCCCACATTACGGATGAAATTAAACGCAACATGCGCATCCTGGGAGAAAGCGGTGAGTTTGACATTGTGATCACCGAGTTGGGCGGAACCGTTGGCGATATTGAGTCACTTCCGTTTATTGAAGCTGTAAGACAGTTTAAATGGGAAGCTGGTGCCAATAATGCTATTGTTATTCACCTTACTCTAATTCCTTTCCTAGCCGCTGCCGGAGAGCTTAAAACCAAGCCTACCCAACACTCTGTGAAAGCTTTGTTGGAGTATGGTATTCAACCCGATATTTTGGTGTGCCGCACCGAACATCATATCGGTGCAGATATACGCAAGAAAATTGCTTTGTTCTGTAACGTGAATGTGAATGCAGTAATTGAATCTATCGATGCTTCTACCATTTACGACGTGCCATTGTTAATGTTAAAAGAGCAGCTTGATAAGATTGTACTAAGCAAGCTTAAGCTACCAAGTAAAAGCGAGCCAAATCTTGAACTCTGGAAAGACTTCCTTGGCCGTTTAAAAAATCCGACTTCAGAAGTTAAGATTGGTCTGATTGGGAAGTACGTTGAGCTTCCGGATGCCTATAAATCAATCATAGAATCCTTTATACATGCGGGTTCCAGAAATGAATGTAAAGTAAAAGTTGAGTACATACACTCTGAAGGAATTTACCCGGATAATGCGAAAGATATTTTAGGTCACCTTCATGGCGTGCTTGTAGCACCTGGTTTTGGTAGTCGTGGAATTGAAGGTAAGATCGACGCGATCCGTTATGTAAGGGAAAACAATGTTCCATTCTTTGGTATCTGCCTGGGTATGCAATGCGCAGTTATCGAATTTGGCCGCAATGTTATTGGCTTGAAAAACGCCAACACCGCTGAAATTGACGAAAATACGGAGTTCCCGGTGATTAATATGATGGAAGAGCAAAAGAACATCACCAACAAAGGTGGTACCATGCGTCTAGGCTCCTACCCTTGTGATATTAAAAAAGGAACGAAAGCTTTTGCCGCATATGGTAAGGCACATATTACGGAAAGACACCGTCACCGTTACGAGTTTAACAACCAGTACCTTAAACAGTACGAAGAGGCTGGCATGATCGCTTCTGGTATTAACCCGGAGAGTGGCTTGGTAGAAATTGTGGAATTGAAAAATCACCCGTTCTTTGTGGGTGGTCAGTTTCACCCAGAATTAAAATCGACAGTTGCTAATCCGCATCCACTTTTTATTAAATTTGTTGCCGCTGCGATGGAGTATGCGAAGAAAAAAACCAATTAATTCGTTTAAAAATCAATAATGGATAGAAATACGTTCACAGGATTATTCCTGATTATGATTGTTTTAGCAGGATCATTCTACTTTTTCAAGCCTACCGAGGCGGAGTTGAAAATGGAAGCTGAAAGAATTACTGCTGATTCACTCAAAAAGACCGGCAATAATGCTGCGACAGCAAAAATGCCGGCTGCTGCTGAAGCAATTGCTCCTGTAACACCGGACTCAAATGCCTTAAAAGGCCCCTTTGGTGCAAACCTTACCGGCACTGCACAAACAACTGTATTGGAGAATGAGCGATTAAAGCTTACGCTCAGCAATAAAGGAGGAAAAATTGAATCTGTCGAAATTAAGAATGAAAAGACGTATGATGGAAAGCCGTTGATCTTGTTTTCAGGTGACGAAAATAAATTCGGACTAAAGCTTAACATCAATGGTAAGATCATAAACACTAATGATCTTTACTTCACATCCAGCACAAAAGGTTCGAGTATTAGCATGCGTGCGACCTACAATGGAGATAAATACGTAGAATACTTTTATGACCTACAGCCGGGCACGAACAACGTTACCTTCAACATCAACCTGAATGGTCTTAATCAGGTTGTTCAAGGGAATGCGATTACCCTGAATTGGGAAGCGATTCTTTTGCAACAAGAGAAATCTGTTGCCAATGAGCAACTATACTCTGCCCCTTACTACAAGTACGCAGATGAGAATCCAAATCACCTGACCTTCTCCAAAGATTCGAAGGAAGAACTTACAGAAGGCAAGATCGAGTGGATTGCATTTAAACAGCACTTCTTCTCAGGTATCTTAATTCCAAAAGACGGCTTTGCTAAGGGTGAAGTAGAATTGAAAGTTACCACTGCTCCGGGCCAGGTTAAATGGTATGGTGCGAATCTGCAACTTCCATTTAACCAATTGGCAGCACAGAGCTATGGAATGAGCTTCTACTTTGGAAATAACAAATTCTCGGAACTACAGAAACAAGGGCACGAAATTGAAAAGATCGTTGAGATGGGTTATTGGCCGTTGAAATACATCAACAGGTTTATCGTTCTTCCGGTTTTCAACTTCCTTGAAGGATTTGGATGGGGTTACGGCTTAATTATTTTGGTACTTACCATTTTATTGAAGCTTGTACTTTCACCACTTACCTATAAATCATACATCTCGATGGCTAAGATGAGAATCTTAAAGCCTGAAATGGATGAGATTAAGGCTAAAGTTGGTGAAGACAACCCGACCTTATTACAACAGGAATATTTGAAATTGTATAAACAGGTTGGTGTTAATCCAATCGGGGGCTGTTTACCGATGTTGTTACAACTTCCGATTGTTATGGCATTCTTCTTCTTCTTCCCTAACCTTTTTGAATTAAGAGGAGAAAGCTTCTTGTGGATGCACGATCTATCTACCTATGATGAGTTTATCCGTTTTGGCTTCAAACTGCCATTTATCGGTGATCACCTTAGTTTGATGTGTGTATTGATGACGATATCGACTTTAATCTATACCTACTTCAACAATCAGGTTTCTGGTGCTACAGGACAGATGAAATACATTGGTTACATCATGCCGATTGTATTCTTAGGTGTACTTAACGGCTATCCTGCAGGTTTGAACTACTACTATTTCCTAGCGAACATGCTTACTTTTGGTCAGCAGTTCCTGATCAGAAAAATGGTAAATGATGAAAAGATTCACGCCATTCTGAAGGAGAATAAAGCGAAACCGGAAGAAAAGAAAAAGAAATCTAAATTCCAGGCCAGACTGGATGAGTATATGCGTCAGCAACAACAAGCCAAGATTCAGGGCAAGAACACTAAATAATATGAAGCACCCTCTGGGGTGCTTTTTTTATGCCTTAACCTTGCACAACCAGGCCGTAAAAGCCATGGTTCTGCTAGTTCTGTAATATTTGGCATACACAAAGCTGTTTGTCTAAGGATTTTAAGATTTTTATGCTTTAATACCGCGAAATAATAAAACATGCAGAAATCAATCACCATCATCTTATTACTAATCGTCAACCTGGCGGTTGCACAAAAAAAGCCTTTGGACCACCAGGTTTATGATAACTGGGAAAGCATTGGCAGTAAACAGCTATCTGATAACGGTATTTGGGCGGCCTACAATGTAGCAAAGCAGGAAGGCGACGCAATGCAATACTTCCAGAATTTAAATAGCAACCAGAAAGTTGCAGTACCCAGAGCAACAGGCGTTAAATTTAGCGGAGATACCAAATTCGCGGCATTTATGATTAAGCCGCAGTTTCAGGAAACGCGAGCGGCCAGGATCAAGAAGAAAAAAGGCGACGATATGCCGAAAGATTCTCTGGGCTACATCAACCTTACGTCCAATGCTGTGACAAAGATTGGTAGGGTAAAGTCATTCCAGATTCCTGAAGCAGGGACGGCGATGATGGCTTACCTGATGGAGAAGGCTGACACCATTAAGAAAGTAGCTGCAGCAGCGAGTGGTTCAACAACAAAGACAGATTCGGCGAGCGACCGAGCTGAAGATGATAAAACCAGTGCTGACAAAAACACCGAGGGTACAGATCTGATCTTCAAAAACCTGATCACCGGAACGATTAGAACCTTCAAGTATGTTACGGACTACGCTTTTAGTAAAAATGGCAAGCAGCTAATTTTCGCTTCCAGCGGATCTAAAAAAGAAAAAGCCGCACCTGCAGGGGTATTTGTCTATAACACAGAAAAAGGTGGACTTAAGACTTTAATCCGGCAAAAGGGAACTTTCAAAAACTTCGTATTTGATGAAGATGGTGAGCAACTCGCCTTTGTGGGTGAAACAAGTCCGGAAAAGCAGGAGGTTAAAGAATACCACGTTTACTACAACTCCGTAACGCTGGATACCGCACAAATTTTGGTCGACAATGAAATACCAGGAATGCCTGCCAAATGGAGCGTGAGTTCAGACGGCAAGTTAGTTTTCAGTAAGGATGCAAGAAAGTTATTTTTCGGCATCGCGCCTGTACGTCCGCCAAAAGACACGACACTGGTAGATTTCGAAAACGCAAAGTTGGACATATGGGGTTACAAGGATGATTACCTTCAACCGATGCAGCTGAAAAACCTCGATAAAGAATTGAAAAGATCTTACCTAACAGTAATTGATATCTTCAATAGCGATCCAAAGATCGTGCCTTTAGCTGATCTAATGGTTCCAGATGCATCCCTCATTTCCAAGGGTGACGCGCTGTATGCACTTGCGACAAGTGACGCGGGCAATAGAGTACAGATGCAATGGACCGCTGAAAGCATACGGGACGTGTACTTGGTTGATGTTAAAACCGGCCAGCGAAGGAAGATCCTAAGTGGCATAAACGGCGAAGTTAAAGCCTCTCCTGATGGCAAATACATTGTCTACTTCGACAAAAATACCTCTGGATGGTATAGCTATATCATCAGTTCAGGACAGACCCAACATCTCAATAAGGACCTGAAAGTGACGTTTGCCGATGAGGAAAATGACGTGCCTGCACAACCCTCTGCTTATGGCATTGCCGGTTGGGCGGAGAACGATAAAACTGTTTACATCTATGATAGATACGATATATGGGCCTTCTCTCCAGATGGGAAAGGCGCTCCAAAGAACGTGACCAATGGATTCGGTCGCCAGCAGAAGATCACTTTGAGATACCAGAAACTTGATCCCGAGGAGACATTTATTATTAAGGGTTCATCATGGCTTGCTGCATTCAATAACACCACTAAAGAGAATGGTTTCTTTCGGAAGGATTTGTCGAACATGAAAGATCCAGACCTGGTGGTTATGGCAGCTTTTAAGTTTTCAGACCTGGTGAAGGCAAAAAATGCTGATCGCCTGCTGTATGAAAAAGCAAATTATACCAACTCCCCAAATGTTTACAGCGCTGTGGATATGAAGGCGGAAGTTAAATTAAGCGCTACGAATCCGCAGCAACAGAATTACAACTGGGGTACCGCGGAACTTGTAAAGTGGACGACGCCGAAAGGTTATAACGCTGAAGGGATCCTGTATAAACCCGAAAACTTTGATCCAAACAAAAAATATCCAATGATCGTATATTTCTATGAGAAGCTTTCTGATGGACTATATACCTACCAGGCGCCCGCACCAACACCTTCAAGATTAAACATTCCGTATTTCGTGAGTAATGGTTATCTGGTATTTGCACCGGACATCAGTTATGAGACTGGTTATCCGGGGAAGTCAGCGGTGGAATTCATCAATTCTGGTGTTGAATCATTGAAGAAGAATAGCTGGGTAGATGGCAAAAAAATAGGCATACAAGGACAAAGCTGGGGTGGATATCAGGTTGCGTATCTTATTACCCAAACGGACATGTATGCCGCAGCATGGGCCGGAGCACCTGTTGTAAACATGACCTCGGCATACGGTGGAATGCGTTGGGAAAGTGGCATGAGCAGACAATTTCAATATGAGAAAACACAGAGTCGAATAGGCGCCACCCTTTGGGAAAAGCCGGAGCTATACATCGAGAACTCTCCCCTGTTCTACCTGCCTAAAGTGAATACACCAGTAGCAATTATGTCTAATGATGCAGATGGTGCGGTACCATACTATCAGGGCATAGAGATGTTTACAGGCTTAAGGAGACTGGGAAAGCCTGCATGGTTGCTCGTATATAATAATGAAGCGCACAACCTTGTACAGAGACAAAATCGCAAAGATATCTCGATCCGTGAACAGCAATTCTTCGATCACTATCTAAAAGGCGCGAAAGTGCCGAAGTGGATGGTTAGTGGAGTACCGGCAACCGAAAAAGGTGTTAACTGGGGATTCGAACTGACAGACGCTAAACCATAAACGCAAATACATAGCTTTGCCCCTGCAGGAGTGTCCTGCAGGGGCTTTTTATTTTACATGATGTTAATTTCCGAAATTCTCGAAGCATATCCCGGCTTCAAAGAACCAATCCTGCAAAGCAGATGTGTTACGCACAATCAGGTCGTACAGCTTATTGCCGAGCATTCAAAATTTTGCGCGGTAACCGTGGCTGGACATTCTTATGAGAACAGGTCTATTCATCTGTTGAGCGTAGGCACTGGTGATGTCCGGATATTTCTGTGGAGCCAGATGCATGGTGATGAGGCGACAGGAACTATGGCCTTGTTTGACCTACTAAACTATCTTGCATCGCCGGAACATACATCCGAAGTAAGTGAGCTCATGAAAGTGTGCCGCCTCTTTATCATGCCTATGGTGAATCCGGACGGAGCTGAACTTTTTACACGTAGAAATGCCCAACAGATAGATATTAACCGCGACTACCTTCGTGAAAACAGTCCTGAGGCAAAGGTCTTAAAAGCTGTACATGATCATATAAAACCACATTTCGGGTTTAACCTGCACGACCAATCTGACCTTTGGGGTCTGAGGGACTCACCGCATCCTGCGGCACTTTCTTTCCTTTCGCCAGCCTTTGACAAAGCCAAAAGTTTGAGTGATAACCGTCGCGCTGCGATGCAAGTTATTGCGGTAATCAATTCGGAGCTGTCCAAACATTTACCGAGCAAAATCGGCCGCTTCCAGGATGAATATGAACCACGAGCTTTCGGTGACAATTTTCAAAAATCCGGGACTGCAACGATTCTTATAGAGGGTGGATGCATAAACGCTGATGAAGAAAGTCAGGAGGTCAGGAAGATGGTGTTTATCTCAATTTTAATCGCTTTGCAAAGTATTGCCAGTGGCACATACCGGTTGCAATCTTTAAACGGATACGCGTGCATACCGGAAAACTACAAATCTCTATACCATATTCTAATTAAAAACATTCAAGTTGATGGCCAGCAAGTTGATATTGGTATTAACTATACCCCCACAAGAGTTCTGGGTAGCACCACATCAATAAAAGTATATTCTATAGTAGATCTTGGCGACTTACAGACGATGTTTGGACACGAGGAGATTGATGCCACTTTGATGGAAATTGAAGGTAACATCATTTTTGAAGCACCAGCGAATTTCATACTAAAGCAGGAAGGCAGAACAATTTTAGCCTTCAGCGAAGGCAGATTGCAATCAAAAATAATAACTTAGGGCTCTTTATTTCAACCCATGGCATTAAGCAGAATCTGGTCAGCCTTCATCTTGGTGGCAATCTTCGTAGCAGGTATAAAGTGTTTTTTTCTCGGACAGACAGATATATTCAACTGGATGATCGTAGGTAAGGCAGATGACGCTGCAAACCCTCTACATGTTGACGGTGTTATAGAAACCTGCTGGACAGCGGTTAATATTTGCCTGAAGCTCATCGGAATTATGGCCCTGTTTATGGGATTCATGAGTATTGCTGAACGTGCTGGCGGCATCAGGCTACTCTCACGTATTATCAGTCCATTCTTTTCCAAGCTCTTTCCTGAGGTTCCGAAGGGCCACCCGGCAACGGGCCATATGGTAATGAACTTTTCAGCTAACCTGCTGGGGCTTGATAACGCAGCCACTCCTTTCGGTTTAAAGACCATGGAGAGCCTGCAGGAGCTTAATCCTGATAAAGACCGGGCATCTAATGCTCAGATCATGTTCCTGTGCTTACATGCTTCCGGATTGACCTTAATCCCAGTAAGTATCATTGCGATTCGCGCCTCACTCAATGCTGCAAATCCGACAGATATATTCATTCCATGTATGATCGCGACCTTTGTTGCGACGGTTGCAGCGATGTTGATCGTGTCTTTCAAGCAGAAGATCAATGTGCTTGCACCGGTGATCCTGGCATGGGTACTTGGCCTTTCGGCAGTAATTGCATTGCTGGTACTTTACCTGCAAACATTAAGTACCGCGGGATTGCAGTCCTTTTCCGGTGTATTAAGCAATGGATTGTTGTTATTGATATTCTTCCTGATCGTACTCGGCGCTGTTTACAAGAAGATTGATGTTTTCGACGCATTTATCGAAGGTGCGAAAGGTGGTTTTGACACAGCGATCCGTATTATACCTTACCTCGTAGGTATGCTGATTGCGATTAGTCTGCTGAGAACCAGCGGTACCTTCGACATGATCATTAGTGGCTTAAAACAGATTTGTGGAATGTTGCAGTTGGATTCCCGCTTTATAGACGGCATTCCTACGGCGCTTATACGTCCACTGAGTGGAGGTGGTGCAAGAGGAATGATGATTGATACATTGACTACACACGGGGTTGATTCTTTCGCAGGCCGGCTTTCCAGCATCCTGCAGGGTAGTTCAGATACTACTTTCTATGTTATTGCCGTATACTTCGGCTCGGTGAATATTAAGAATACCCGGTATGCAATCGGCGCAATGCTCTTAGCTGATTTAGTGGGTATTATCACGGCAATCAGCCTTGCCTATCTGTTCTTTGGGTAAGAAAGTTTTATAGCCTGTAGACTAGCTTTGTTTAGCCGGTCTTAAAGATTTTAATTGGCTGATGACTTTGTCTAAAATGCCAGGTTCGATATTCGCATACTTCGAAAATTTCCAATTTGCGTTCCCGTCGAGCCATATACAGAAGGAATGGTATCCATCCAGCACAACAGCATAGGTTTCGTGAAAGTCATCGTGAATTTGCATACAAAAGCCTGATACCGGCTTACCTGCCAAATCGAATTGCAGATTTAAATAATTGCTTAACATAGAAATACCTGGTTAGTGGATACTAAACAAAGATTGTATTTAAATGTTTTGTGTTGATTAAAAAAACGTAAACTTTCTAAACTAGGCGGCGAATTGTCCGTTAACAACATCTACCAGGTTGTCAATATCAAAAGGTTTTGGAATGAAGCCATTCGGAGGTCCGGGAAGTGCCGTAAAGTTGTGTAAGTTATGGCTGGCAGAGATCATAATGATCGGAATTAAATTAAAGTTTAGATCCGCTTTGATTGTCTTGCATAATTCGCGACCGTCCATTCCGCTTAACATTACGTCTAACAAGATCAGGTCAGGCTTAATACTAGTTATTGAATCAAGGATATTTTGTCCGTGCGTTAACGTAGCAACCTCATAACCCTCATCCTCCAGGATAATGCGGATTACATCCAGAATATCATCATCATCATCAACTGCCAGTATTTTTCTCATACGATTTTCCCCCATTTCGTTGACATACAAGCGATTTGTATGCCAACAATGTCATTTTATAGAATAATTTTAGGTATTACTAAAATTATTAGCATATTTATAAAATCAAACCTATTGAATAACAATATGAAATATGCCGTTGTAGATATAGAAACAACAGGCGGCTACCCTTCAGGAAATGGCATTACCGAAATATCCATTCAGGTCATGGATGGACAGGAAGTTATACAATCCTGGGAGTCGCTGATTAACCCTGAACAGTTCATTTCCACCTATATAGAGGCACTTACGGGAATAAACAACGAAATGGTGGCCGATGCACCCAGATTTTCTGAAGTCGCCGAAACTGTATACGAGCTGCTGCAAGATAAAGTCTTCATTGCACATAATGTAAACTTTGATTATGCCTTTGTCCGACATCATTTGTCTTTATGTGGCTATACACTAAACAGCAAGAAGCTATGCACGGTAAGATTGAGCAGAAAGCTTTTTCCTGGTCTACCCTCCTATAGTTTAGGCAGATTGTGTAATTCCCTGTCCATAGAACTAGAGAACAGACATCGGGCGGGTGGAGATGCTGCTGCAACAGCCAGGCTCTTTGGGATGCTGCTCAATGCAGATCAGGATGATCATATTTCCAAGTCACTAAACAAGGCTTCGAAAGAGCAAGTATTGCCGCCTCACCTTTCCAAATCATATATTGACCGCCTGCCGAACCAGCCCGGAGTATATTACTTCCGGGATCAAAAAGGTAAGATCATCTATATCGGAAAAGCGAAGAACCTGAGAAAAAGAGTTTACTCGCATTTTAGCGGAAACAGCACCAGCAAGCAACGCCAGGAATTTTTGAAAAACATCCATAACATTGACTATGATCTATGTGGAACTGAATTGATGGCGTTAATTCTGGAGGCAACTCAGATAAAACGATTCTGGCCAGAGAATAACCGTGCACTGAAGCGTTTTGAACAGAAATATGGTTTATATGAGTACCTGGATCAGAATGGCTACTTACGCCTGGGAATTGACAAATATAAAAAGCACTGTCCATGTCTCTACAGCTTTAACAGCATTCTTGAAGGACATAGTTTATTAAGGGAGCTGATCAAGAATTTTGACCTTTGCGAGAAATTATGCGCTGTTCAACGTAACCGCACCGCCTGTACTTGCTATGAGCTGGGTACTTGTAAGGGCGCATGTATTGGCGAGGAAACATCCTCGGTTTATAATGCACGTGTAATGGGAGCAATCTCCTATCTAAAGGACTTGCTACCATCATTTATAGTTATTGATAGCGGTCGTACTGCGGATGAGCAAAGCTGTTTATGGATTGAAAACGGTAAGTTTTATGGCATGGGCTATATTTCGCCAGATACGGATGTGAACAATCTGGAGGTGTTGAGGTCATCCCTGGAAACCTATCCTTCCAATGATTATATTGTGAATTTGGTTTGTGCTTACGCAGATAGTAACCCGCAAATAAGACATTCGATATGAAGGTATGAATTCATGAAATAAAAAAGCCCCTTCAAAATTGATGAAGGAGCTTTTTGTACACCCAACAGGATTCGAACCTGTGACCGACGGTTTAGAAAACCGTTGCTCTATCCAGCTGAGCTATGGGTGCCTTTCCGCTTGGAGCGCCAAAGATAGAGCTTCATTCCTGTTTCACCAAGACTAAAGTGAAAATATCTTCTATTTTACTGATTTGCAGGCGAAAAAATCTATTCTTCCGGGGTGTTCTGGATCCAAGTCATCCAATCTTTGATGATAAAATCATATCCCAGCAACTCCATCCGCGTGCTTTGCACAACTTTCCAGTCCAACTGTTCATCGATAAATTCTGGTAATGGAAGATGCTGTTTACCCGCGGCGGCAGTATAAAACGTTGATCTAGTTGGATGATCAGGAGATACGGCATTTAGGTAAACAGGCACAAGCTCCATGTTGAGCAGGCGCAAAGTTATTCCGATGCAATCTTCAAGATGAATCAGGTTCACTGGGGCCCTACCATTTGGAATGTCACTTTTACCAGCAAAAAACCGTCCTGGCATTCTCCCTGGTCCTACAAGACCGCCGAAACGCAGTATTGTCGTTTTCGGTGCTGTAGCCCCGAGTATTGTTTCTTCTAACTGGATAAGTGCATTTGCGCTTCCCGATTTAGCTACGCTTGGTGAGTCTTCATTAACAAAGCCATTTGTGTCTCCATATACACTGGTTGAACTGATAAATACAACCTTCTGAATACCATTGTTACGGATCATTGTGGCAACTTGTTGCATCCCCTTAACATATGAGTTGTCTGCTACAAGTTTAACATTCGAGGCAATAATCAAAACATCAGTGTTCCAGAAGGCAGAACCAGCGTCTAGTTCAGTATCTGATGAAATCCGAATTTCAAAGCCTTTTATTCCAAGTTCCTCGAGTTGAATGGCCTTTGATGCTGTTGTTGCCGAGCCGTTAACAATGTATTTTTTAGCATGTAATGCCCTGGCTAATGCCGTACCATACCAACCGCAACCTAATATACTTACTCTCATTGACCTTTTTAAACTAGAAATTAATTACCTGATCACCATTCCCCATAAAAACACGGGAAGCAAGATCCAGAAAGAGTCCGTGCACTAAGATGCCGTCTATATTATTGAGTACTGAGGATAATGCTACAGGGTCATCAATAAGGCCGAAATCGGCATCGATGATATAGTTGTTGTTATCAGTTACAAAAAGATGTCCACTTTTTTTTCTGAGCACAGGATCTCCATTGACTGATTTAACCGCGGACATTACATGATTGACTGCGAGTGGAACAACTTCTATGGGAACTGTGAAGGCGCCGAGCCGTTCAACCAGCTTCGACGAATCGGCTATTATGATCACTTGTTTAGACATAGAAGCAACAATTTTTTCGCGGAACAATGCTCCCCCACCGCCTTTGATTAACTTCAAGTCAGCAGTGAATTCATCTGCTCCGTCAATCGTCAGATCAATGGAACTGACCTCATCAAATGGAAGGAGTGCTATTCCAAGCTTTCCTGCCAGCTGTGCAGTATGTTCTGAAGTTGCGACTGCCTGAATTACCAAGCCGTCCTTTACCAATCGAGCAATCTCATGTATCGCGTAGTGGGCGGATGAGCCAGTACCAAGCCCAATAATGCTATTTGGCTGCACATGCTTTACAGCTTCCAATGCGGCAACCCTTTTCTCCCGTTCTTTATCTTTATTTTCCAAAGGTTATCTGTTTTATTCTAAATACCAAGATTAATGCCGCAGTTGAAACAGCTACAATCTTGAGGCCTCGTTGTTGATTTGATGTAATAGGTTATCAAGATCAGCAGTGCATTTCTGCATCTTCTCCAGAATCTGAGCTGTTTCATGGTCACTGCCACTTATTTTAAGCAGTTCGACCAGAGAGATTATAGAAGCGACGGGTTTCCTTATTTCGTGTGAATTTAACCAGGAAACACGTCGCAATTGTTCATTTTGCCTCATAATTTCAGCTTCTTTCTCCTTTCGCTCGGTAATGTCTGTAAAAAAAACCGCTATGCCCTCCTCTGTGGGATAACAAGCAACGTGTAGCCATTTACTGAGTCTGGCATAATAAGCGTCAATTTTCGTAGGCAGACGTTCTTCCATTGCGCGGGTGCCCGCTTGAAAGATAACAGACTCATCAGCATCAGGAAACACACTCTTAACTTTTTTTCCGATGACATCTGCTGATGTACCAGTACGTTCGTAGAAGTTGGAATTTGCACTGCTAATTACCCAATTGAAATCTACCGTAAAATAACTATCGGAAATACTGCTAAGCGTACTTTCAAGATTTACCTGACTCTTATGCAAATGCTGTTCGAATGCGACCTTTTCGGTGATATCAATGACTAATACCATAATTGCTGGTTTTTCATTGAAAGTAGTTAATAGAGAACTGATATTGACATAAATTGGCTCTCCCCCTTTCTTTAAGTGACACCATCTGCCCCACTCATACTTTTCTGAATTGGCTCGGAGAAAAAATTGCTTTAGGGCCGCTGAGTCTTCTTTGGGGTGGATATCAAATATTGTCATACTTAGCAGCTCAGCACGGGTATAACCATAATAAAAACAAGAAGCGTCATTCAGGGACATGAATTTATAGTCACCCGGGTCGAAAAACCAAATGGGATACGGATTGGACATATATATGTCCCGATACTGTTTCTCACTTTTCAACGAACGCTTTTCAAATCTTGTGACGAGCAAACCTAGAAGTATGGCCGATATGTAGACGTAAATAATGCCTTTTGCTGAATTCAGAAGATTGTATAAGCCCGAGTGTACATGAGGTTCAATGGAGATAAGTGCCCGATCACTCAGCAGTATCCAAAAAATCCCAACTACTGTGTAGATTATTGGAATGGCGAACCTTCCACTTTTAATTTTTGAAAACTGCAGCATAGATCAGCACTGGCTAGGAACAGCTTCACTTGAAGACGTTAGACTTAAATATAAGAATTACAGAGAATAAACAACTTTCCCTGGAACAAAAAAGGCCCACATATGTGGGCCTTTTTTATGAAAAAGCAAAATTACTTATCGCTATTTTTCTTCTCGGTTACCTCAGTACGAATTTCTTGCGCCAGGTTTTTCAATTCCTGCATTGCTTTACGTACGCGGGTACCTGCAGCGCCATTACCTGAGTTATAAAATTTGTCTGCATCAGCTTCAACTCCGGCAACAAGTTCTTTTAATTTTGAAAATTTTTCCATGCTCTTTTGAAATTAGTTATTTGATTATGTTTTAAAGTTAATAATTATTGGTTTTCCTCCAAATCTATTATTCATCATTTAGAGCTTTTTAGCGCCCTATTTAGATTATAAAACCATTTTTGGTGGATTTTGTTAAGTTCATAAACTAATATATTGAACCTTTTAAAACTAAACATATGGTTACTAACGATAAAAATCCTAAAGAAAATGCACCCGGTGGTGAAAATTATGATATCAACCATCCCCAGAACCTGACGCAGCCTGATTATAATAGTGCAACGGAGTATAGAGACACTGATGATCTGCCAGGTGTAGAGAATCTGAACCACTCTAATAACGGCGATCAACAGATGCCTGATAATGATGACTCTTTACGTGGAACTCCATCGAAAACAGATCTAGGCAATTCTCAAAAACCAGAGGAAGACAAAGCAGATGATGGTTTAATAGCCACCTAGGCGAGTGCAACTAATCTGGTCCCGGACGCAGAAACATCTAGCTCGTGCATTACGCCGCATTTTAAGGCGAAATTATTCCGCTGATGACCTACAGGAAAGTTGAAACATACAGGAAAGTTAAATTCCAGGACCTTATCCAGAATAATCTTGTAAACGGTTTCACCAAACTCTTCTCCTGGGTCATCAGCTTTTGTTTTGATATTTCCAATGATGAGACCTTTCAGTCCGTTTAACATTCCGGATCTCTTTAAATTCACATCATTCGATCAACCCGGTAAAGATATTCTCCGGTATCTTCCAGGAATAAAATTTCCCCCCGGGTATTCAGTGCAGAAGCTGTTCCGGACAAGGTCTCTAAAATACTAAGATTTCCACCGACCAACTGTCCCCGAGCAACACCAGGCCTATTATTTACATCAGCTGGTGCCTCATAGCTCAACTTAGTTCCGGTTAGCGCATCCCTGATTGAGTTGATTGTATCAACTTGCACGGGTTCAGCTTCTTCCAAACATCAGGAAAGCTGTTACACATTTTAGCGTGAATAGATGCAAACCCTATTTGCTTGTTTAAATGACAATGAATGACGGTGACATCACTAAAGCCAATGATCCATTTTGGTGACTTACGAAGGCCCTCCCATTTAAGCTCATCAATGATACGGACCAATCCATATCCTCCCCGAGCACACATAACAGCTTTAATTGCAGGATTATCAAGCATTTGCTGGAGATCCCTCCTACGCTCCTCATCAGATTCACCGAAAGTAAATTCCCGCTTTCCGATCGTTGCACCAACGACGATCTTAAATCCCCATTGCTCGATAAGCGATATAGCCGGCTGTATTGCTTCCAGGCTAATATAGCCGGCAGGATTGGTGATGCCGACGGTATCACCAGTCCTGCAGATACGGAGGTAATGAGGTCTTTTGCTGCGTGTAGAGATCTGTAGCAGATGATTTAAAGGTTGTTCCAAGGGTTAACAAGCCCATTGAGGAAAGAAAGCCTTTTCTATTCATCGAAGTTTGTAGTGGAAGTTAGCTTAAAGAACATCTTTCAAAATTGCCCATACGTTTTCCGCCAGGATCTCATGACCTTCTTCGGTGGGGTGAATTCCATCACCTTGATTCAGCTCAGGTACGCCCCCTACACCTTCAAGCAGGAAAGGGATGAAGGCGGCATTATTTGTTTTGGCGAGCTTTGGAAAAATTGCCTTGAACTCGTCAGCATATCGTGCACCCATGCTTGGAGGCACCATCATTCCAGTAACTACGATTTTCGTGTCAGGGAATTTTGCATACACCTGATCAATGATAGACTGGAGGTTCTTTTCCGTTTCTTTCACATTCAGTCCACGCAACCCGTCATTTGCCCCAAGCTCAAGGACAAAAACATCCATTTGCTGCTTCAGCAACCATTCAATCCGACTCTTCCCCCCAGCAGATGTTTCGCCACTTAAACCCGCACTAACAACCTTATAAGGCAGCTTTAAGGAATCGATCTTGTGCTCAATAATATACGGATATGCTGAAGTGGGATCTTCCAAACCATATCCAGCGGTAAGACTATCTCCAAAAAACAGGACGGTCTTCTCTTTTTCCTGTTTCTTTTCTATTTTAACATCTTGCGTATCAGACTTGCCTGTTTTTCCATTGCAAGCCACGAGTACACAAAGGAAAAAAAAGCATATTTTGGAAAATCCTTGTATTGTCATGATCGCAAAGTAAATGGAAATACCAAAACATATCCAATAGATTTAGGTTTTAATTTTTTAATCAATATTCTGTGACTGAAATCTTAAGTGTACGCCAACTAAGTAAAATATACCCTGCACAAGGGAAAACATTAAATGTTCTTAACGATATTACTTTCGACATTAAGGAAGGTTCGACAGTGTCCATTGTTGGCCCATCCGGAAGTGGAAAGACAACTTTATTGGGTCTGTGTGCTGGCTTGGACCGCGCCAGTTCTGGCTCTGTGGTTCTGAACGGCATTACCTTAGATAATCTTAATGAAGATGAACGCGCGGCGGTAAGAAACGAACATGTGGGTTTTATTTTCCAGAATTTTCAGTTACTACCTACCCTTTCAGCTTTGGAAAATGTTATGGTGCCGCTTGAACTCCGGGGAGAGCGTAATGTACGTGACCGTGCACTGGCCCTTCTGGATAAGGTAGGACTCGTTGCCCGAGCCCAACACTACCCATCCCAGCTTTCCGGTGGTGAACAACAACGTGTTTCACTTGCCAGAGCCTTTTCAAATGGACCGAAAATATTATTTGCAGATGAACCAACCGGGAACTTAGATACGGAAACCGGTCAGAAAGTAGAACAACTACTTTTTGAATTAAATCAAGATGCAGGCACAACCCTGATCCTGGTTACTCACGATCTTGAACTTGCATCCAAGACAAGCAGGATTATCAGCCTCAAAGGTGGTATCATTATTAGGGAAAACGTCAATTATGGAGCATAATCGTTTAAACCCATCCTGGCTTATTAAAATGGCCTGGCGTGATAGTCGTAAGAACCGGGGACGCCTTTTTCTTTTTGTTTCTTCAATGATTCTTGGAATTGCCGCGCTTGTGGCAATATATGCCATAGGTGATAACCTTAATCAGGATATAGACCGGCAGGCCGCAACTTTGATCGGTGCGGATCTGGATGTGCGGACTAATAAATCATTGGATTCGAAGGCCAGGCAGTTCACAGATTCACTTAAACTGCAGGCCCTTGCCTACAGTGAAGAACAAAGCTTCCCCTCTATGGTGTTGTTTTTAAATGGTGGTGGAACAAGATTAGTACAAATCAGGGCGTTGAGTGGTGATTTTCCTTTCTATGGGCAGATTGAAACGAGCCCTTCTTCAGCGGCGAATACCTTCAGAACCCGCCAGGAAGTTCTTGTAGATAAAACATTAATGCTTCAATATAAAGCGAAGGTTGGAGATTCTGTACAGGTGGGTAACCTGAATTTTAGAATTGCAGGCATTCTCAACCAATCGCCCGGACAGACAGGATTTTCCAGCACAATTGCACCATCGGTGTTCATGCCGATGAAGTACCTGAAGGCAACAAACCTGGCTCAAAAAGGCAGCAGGATCAGTTATAATTTCTATTACAAATTCCAAAATGGCTACGATGTCGAGAAACTTGTTTCGGGGCTGAATGCCAGTTTCGAGAAGTATGATCTGGATCAAGACACCATTAAATCCAAGAAAGAAAGCACCGGTAAATCCTTCTCTGACGTTACTAAATTTCTTTCACTGGTCGGCTTTATCGCACTGCTACTTGGCTGTATCGGTGTCGGTAGTGCCGTACATATTTATGTGAAGGAAAAAATGCAAACCATTGCCATACTTAGGTGTATGGGGCTTAGCTCAAGAAATGCTTTTCTGATATTCCTTATTCAGATTGCGAGCATCGGGTTTCTTGGAGCGTTGGCGGGGACCGTCTTGGGATCCATGATCCAACAGGTGCTTCCGCGGGTATTCAAAGATTTTCTTCCCGTAGACTTACAAGTGATTATATCATGGAAAGCGATTCTTCAGGGACTAATACTGGGTGTAACCATTTCCATTTTATTCTCCCTCCTACCTTTACTAAGCATTCGCAAGGTTTCACCACTTAATACCATCAGGGTTACTGAAAATGCGGAGGACACCCAAAAGGATCCATGGAAATGGTTTGTTTATCTTCTGATCTTTGGTTTCATAACCGGTTTTGCTCGACTTCAACTACAAGGATGGCGTGAAACCCTTATCTTCTCCCTAAGCATTGTAATAGGTTTTACGGTTCTTTACGGTGTAGCAGCACTAGCAGTCTGGTTGGTACGGAGGTTTTTTCCTACATCATGGAGCTATATCTGGAGACAGGGACTATCAAACTTATACCGGCCAAATAATCAAACAACTATTTTGGTGCTTTCTATAGGCCTGGGCACAACGTTTATATGTACGCTGTTCTTTGTTCAAGCCATACTTTTAAACAGGATTAACTTGTCTACAAGCAAAAATCAGCCAAATATGGTGATCTTTGACATTCAACCCGCGCAGCGTGAAGCCTTGACGCAACTAACTAAATCGGAGGGTTTGCCACTACTGCAGCAGGTACCAATTGTAACCATGAGACTGCAGGAAATCAATGGCATTAATGCTTCTGAAAACAAGAATGATTCCACACGTAAATATGCTATCCGGGCGTATAACCGGGAATTAAGAGTAACTTTCAGGGATAGCCTCACCTCGACGGAAAAGATTGTTTCAGGTAAGTGGCAGGGTAAGGTTGCGGCTCAGGATACTGCCAGGATATCACTGGAACAAGGATATGCTAAGTTTGCACACTTAACTATTGGCGACAAACTGCTTTTTAATGTTCAAGGGGTGATGGTCCCGGCAATTGTAGGCAGCATACGGGAAGTTGACTGGAATCGCATACAGACAAACTTTAGGTTGGTATTCCCAACAGGCGTGATAGATGATGCACCACAGTTTCATGTTCTCGTTACCAGGGTACCTGATGCGGCTATGTCTGCTAAATTCCAGCGAACAGTAGTGAGTAAATTTCCTAATGTATCTATCATTGATCTGACGCTTATCTTGAATGTGCTCGATGAGATATTTGCGAAAATAGGCTTTGTGATACGCTTTATGGCTGCGTTTAGCATTATCACCGGATTGATTGTATTGATTTCATCAGTATTGATCAGTAAGTATCAACGTATTCAGGAAAGTGTATTGCTCAGAACAATAGGTGCTAGCAGCAGGCAAGTATTTATGATCACCGCATTGGAATACTTTTTCCTGGGCGCAATTGCTGCTTTGACGGGTATCATTCTTGCACTTGCCGGGAACTGGGCTTTAGCGCGATTCAGCTTTGAGGTGCCGTTTTCACCCGATTGGCTTACCGTGCTAGTCATTTTTCTCAGTATATCCATGCTAACGGCATTAATTGGTGTGTTGAACAGCAGATCTGCTTTGACCAAACCTCCTTTAGAGATTTTAAGGAAAAATGCTTAACAACATATTGTATTGGAACCTTCTTTAGTGCTCAAAAGGATTATAAGTCATTATTGATCAGAAATGTGTTAATTTTGAGTAATTAATCAAAGCATTTTGGCCAAAATCAAAAAGAACCCGCATAGAGTCCTTTATCGTAAGTACTCGTATAACATCAAATACATCATGATGTTCCTGACGGTGATGCTCATATCTTTTTTCTTACCAAAGCAGCCGCGTTTTCGCTATGAATTCGAAAAAGGTAAAGTTTGGATGAATAAGGATTTGATCGCCCCTTTCAGCTTTGCAATCCTCAAGACAGAGCCAGAGGTGAGTACCGACAAAAAGGACGCACTGGACAACTTGCTTCCCATTTACCGTTACAACGGCTCGCTGATTAATGTGGTGGAGGAAGCATTCCTGAATGAGTTCGAAGTGAAATGGCGCTCTGGTACTTTTAATGAAAATGAACGTGAACATGTTCGCCGCAATGCGCTAAGTGTGCTAAGGTATATTTATCAAAAAGGGATCATCGCCCCGCAGTCTAAACACCAAAAAGGAGAAAAGTTTTATGATTTCTCTTTGTTGAACAACAACATCTCGCGGGTGGTAAGTACCCAGGACGTTTTTACCGTACAAACAGCCCTGCAGTACTTCAACAGCAACTACACAGCCACTGATATGCGCATAAAGGATCTTGTAGTAAACCTTGTGGAAGACCACCTGCAACCAAATATTCTCTTCGACGAGAAGATGACTTCAGTGGTTCAAACGAATACCATTAACAGTCTTTCGACCACACGTGGTATGGTTCAGAAGGGTGAATTGATTGTAGCTAACGGAAACGTTGTAGATGATGAAACCTTCCAAAAATTGCAATCCTTTAAAGAGACATATGAAGTACAAACTAAAACTATCGGTGATAGCAAACTTGTATTTTTAGGACAAATTATTCTTGTGGGCTTCATCTTGAGTCTGCAGATGGTGTTTTTATATATGTTCAGGAAAGACATTTTTGCCGACAACAGGCAGCTTTCCCTGATTTTACTGGTGATCATCTGCATGCTACTCGCACTGACATGGGCCATTAAAATCAATCTGCCCAGTCTGTACTACATTCCATTCTGTATCGTACCAATCATTATTCGAATCTTGTTTGATACCCGCCTGGCACTTTACCTGCATTTACTTGTAATTCTTATTGCCGGTTTCTTTGTACCTAACAGTTTTGAATTTGTATTTTATCAAATTACAGCTGGGATGGTGGCTATATATAGCATCAGGAATCTTGTAAAACGTGAACAGCTCTTACTTTCTGCGCTGTTTATTCTATCGGCGTATTTTATTTGTTATGTAGGGGTTGCATTGCTCCGGGAAGGTACAATGGACGAAATCGAGTGGATTAACTTTGCCCCTTTTGTTGTCAGCGTCCTGCTCTCTTTAATCGCCTATCCTGTAATTTATGCTTTTGAGCGTGTCTTTGGTATCACCTCAGATGTGGCTTTGATTGAGGTTACAAACACAAACAATAAATTACTTAGGGAACTTGCATTTAAGGCTCCAGGCACCTTCCAGCACTCCTTACAGGTGGCGAATTTAGCCGAGGCAGCAATCTTCAAAATTGGCGGTAACGCTTTATTGGTTCGTGCTGGTGCTTTGTATCACGATATCGGTAAGATTGAGAATCCACAGTACTTCATTGAGAACAATACTGGCGTTAGTCCGCATGATAAGCTTCCATATGAACAAAGCGCACAAATTATCATTAAACACGTTCATAAGGGCATTGAGATCGCGAGGAAACATCAGATTCCAGAAAGTGTAATTGATTTTATTAAAACGCATCATGGTAATACGCGTGTGGATTTCTTTTATCAGTCCTTTTTAAAGAATTCTCCGGAGAAATTTGTTGATGAAAACATCTTCCGCTATCCTGGACCTATTCCTTTTTCTAAAGAAACTGGTGTGCTAATGCTGGCAGATTCTGTTGAAGCAGCATCAAGAAGTCTTAAAAATCCGGATGCGCAGCGTATAAATGACCTGGTTGAACGCATCATTGATTATAAACTTGAACAAAAACAACTAGATAATTGCGATTTAACGTTAAAAGATCTAGAAACTATTAAGCTGATATTCAAGACTATGCTAATGAGCATTTATCATGTGCGGATAGATTATCCACAAACTGCATAATTTTTTTTTGCAAAGATAATTGAATTACTATATTTGCAACCTCTTCAGAACACAGAGGAGATAATTGGAGAGGTGCCTGAGTGGCCGAAAGGAACAGTTTGCTAAACTGTCGTACTGGCAACGGTACCGCGGGTTCGAATCCCGCCCTCTCCGCAGAACATGATAAAAGCCCCAATAAGGGGCTTTTTTTTATTTCACGAGATCGACAAATATCATATTGATTTTTAACACCTATTTTAGTGGACCGGGAGAGCCTATGAGAAGGTAAAATTTAGGGGGAGAATCACTCTTAAACTTTACCAAACAATCAGCTGCCAAGTTGATTTGATTTTGTAAATTGCATGTCAAGGACTTAAGTAGAATGCACAACTACGCACAACAGAATTGCTCATTTTGCCCCCACTGTTAAAGATGATAGTAATGAATATCATATTGCCATTTCTGATATCAATGAGCAGCCCGCAAAAGCACTCCACCATTATCACTTCTGTAAAAGATCATGCTGCATTTCCGATGAACGTCGTTCAAAAGGATTCATCAAATTATGAGATGAAAATTGTTAAAAATGATGTTCCGTACACACAATTAAGGTTTAAGATCGTTTCACACGACAATACTCCAATTGACGCCTATATAATAATAGAAGATGACAAAGGAAATTTGAGTAGTGGGATATTGACCGGGAAGGACGGGGAAGTATTATATCTCCTGTGGGACACCAAGGCACAATTTATTACCGTCGTGCAGATGGGATTTGGGAAAGTTAAAATTCCCACCGATGAGGTTAGAAAAAAAATTGTGGATATCACCGTCAAGCTATACCCTCTTCCAACTATTAACTAGCATCTTTTATATCTTTTCCAAAGAAATTTTGGCAATGGAAATCTACTGTTTTCCATTACTAAATGTCATGAGGAATATCGGTTCGTCTTATAGTTCAAGATCTTCAAAGCAATGCTAATAGAATAGCATATCGCTACTTATATGTTCTACTCCTTGCTCAATCGGGTAGTACATAGGAGATTATAACCAAGAAAGGATCTTATAATCTAAATTCCACCATTGTACAATAGCTCATTTGTAAAGTACACATGAGAAAATATGAGAAATATTGCTACCTTCCTAGCCTAAATTAACAATCGAGATGAAGAAAATTTTTTCACGCTGCTTGATCGCAATTACAATTGTATCAAGCCTTAGCTCATGTGCCACCGTTTTTGGTGGCAGAATCACCCAAGCACAGCGAACGCCACCTAAAGCCGGGGAACCTCGCAGAGCTGTACGTGCAGTTCCACTTATTGCAGACATCGTTCTATTTTGGCCGGGCCTAGTTGTAGATTTTATAACAGGAGCAATTTATAAACCCGAAGGAAATGGAACCATTCCAATGGAAACTAAATCAAAAAGTGATAAACCGGTAAGTCAGATTTAATTAGAGTTTTATTATCATTGAGCCCCTTTTCAGGGGCTTTATTTTTGTTCAAAGCTTACTTTTAAGGTGTTCTGCTGAATAGAGACATATAAGCTACACCCCTATGGATTATTGTAAAACCCATTATATGTTCTTAGTGCGCGACAAGCAGTGAATACTTCCTGTATGCAGCCTTCAACTTCTGATCATACTTATTCACCGCATAGTTAGCGCCATTATAATAGTATGCAACACACTCCCAATCTTTATCTTTTAGGGCTTCATGCAGCTTTGGTGAATTCTTGATAAAAATGGCAGCGCCTTTGACCTGCTGGTATTCTCCTTTTTTGAAATCATCCCACATCTCATTTACTGAGCTGTAACCACATTTGGCATAGTTAAAGCCCATAACCTGCATCAAACCGATAGAAGTACTTAATAACG
The DNA here is from genome assembly GCA_038918115.1 of Pedobacter sp. Taxonomy (GTDB): domain Bacteria; phylum Bacteroidota; class Bacteroidia; order Sphingobacteriales; family Sphingobacteriaceae; genus Pedobacter. The sequence continues at coordinate 55,101 of JBCLAL010000002.1, read as the reverse complement.
CGGCTTTTGGATCTTTAGCAAAGGCATCATTGAAGGCTATCCATTCCGCACTTTGCCCTTCAACCTTATTCGATGACCATTTGCCAGGAGGCGCTGAAGGTGCTTTATTATGAAACCAAGCAGGTTCAAATTGAATAATAATTTTTCCGGTACTTGGAGAAAAACCTAAACCGCCACTTTCAACACGGATGAAAGCCATCAACGAAGCAAAATCAACTCCAATACTTTGAGCAATCTGCGTTATCTCTTTAGCTGTTAACTTCATAGCTGTAAGAATATCATCATATAAATATCCTGATTATGAACATATTATACATAATAAATACAAAATATTTTATTTTCTTGAACAAGAATACATCCCTTTGGATTTTTGTCAATCCAACAAACAACCATACAGGTGTAGAACTTTAAGCAGTTGAAGCTGTTGTAAATCATGGAACATGACTTATTATTACTTTATTTATAATTGAGAGGACCTTGTAAATTGAAAAATGCGAAAATACGTTGATGATCTAGCCAGGTGGTCTGTACTAATTCCTTCCTTTTTTTTAATTATCGGACTGGTAAGAGGTAGTTTGTATTTCCTGACATTCGGTATTCCGATAAACAACTATATTGAGGTAAATGACTTATTCACGATGTGGTTCCCGGAAACGGTCTATGCTTTAGGAACCTTAGTGTTGTTCGCCATTATTCTACTTAGTACCCGAATCATTCCAACTTCAGGCTTATTTAAGAAACCTGTACCAACCAAATCATATAATGTAGATCAGAAGTCATTGGTATATATCATACATGTCTTGCTGATTGCTTTCTTCATCTTTGATTTAAAGTTCAACCTCTTCAATCGACATACTTTAACGGCTTTAAGATACGTAAGTATAACACCATACTTCATCATCATGAAACTCCTGATTATTGTAGGTATAATTGCAAGCGCAGCTGGTATTCTGACGAATATTGTATATTTCAATGGTTACCGTTTTCTAAATGCAGTAAAGATCCTGAGCCTAATTAATTGGCTCCTCATCTTCAGCTATGCTTTAGTATATTCAGTATATGAGCCACAGATTATTGAACTTTCAGCTACTAAGGCTTACCATAAACTTACCTTAATTAGTGATCATAGAGTTATTGAGTCAAATGATCAACTTTTGTATGTTGGAAAAACCAGGAACTACTTCTTCCTTTGGAATAAGAAAACGCATGAAACTAGGATTTATCCCGCATCCGAGTTCAAGGAAATCAGGATAAATCCAAATTGGTAGATTATGCTAATCCAAAGAAATCTCTAAGACCTCAATCAACTCCGGACCGCTCTCTATCGGATAACCCTCCACCCTGGCACCTACTAACCTAACAGACTTCATTAAGTAGCCATCAAGATTAACATGCTCACTTTTCAAGGCGTAAGTCTAACCAACGGCATTCAATTTATGCGTCCCGTACTGGAATGTGGTCATCCCTAATTCCTCTACAGTGCCATTCAAAGTTACTGTATCAGAATTTCCGACTTTTTTGACGTTACAGGCGGAAAGTCCCGATATAATCACAGTCATTAATATTATACACGCTTTCTTCATAATTAGCTATACGCCAACTCAAACGCAAACGCTACAAACAGGTCAGGTCATCATCAACAATACTAAATGTCAATATTTTTAGCATATTATAATGAATACTAATAATATTAGCATTAATTTTGTTGCAATATTAATTATGAAAAATCAAGAATTCAATAAGGATCTCATTGCTAAACTGCAGAATGACATACTTCTGTTGCAGGGTTTCAAACCTGCATCTAATGGAAATCAGCAACTCGGCTTGGGTCAGATAGAATCTGTTTTTCCTAACGCTGTTTTTCCTACCGGGGCAATTCATGAATTTATTTGTACTAAAAATGAAGATACAGCAGCAACTCAGGGCTTTCTAACAGGCATTCTGAAGATGTTAATGCTAGAAGAAGACGGCTATTGTTTATATATAAGCAAAAATCGTAATCTATTCCCTACCGCCCTTCAGGCCTACGGGGTTCAACCACATCATATCATCTTCGTTGATCTTGAACGTGAACGTGATATTCTGTGGGCAATGGAAGAAGGGCTTAAATGTAAACAGCTCACAGCGGTAATCGCTGAACTCAGAGAGATTACTTTCGCACAATCAAGAAGGCTACAACTTACAGTAGCACAAAGCCAGGTCACAGGCTTCCTGCTTCGAACAAGCTCAGCCAAGATCACGCCAACGGCCTGCGTTGCACGATGGAAAATCACTCCGCTTGAAAGCGAGCAGAAAGAAGGCTTACCTGGGCTTGGTTTCCCTAAATGGCAGGTAGAACTCCTACGTGTAAAGAATGGAAATCCAGGTATCTGGCAAATTGAGTGGGCAGCCGATCGCTTTACTTTCCCGACAGCGACAGCTGTAGTACCTGTTCAACATCGTCAAATCGGTTAAACATGCAACAGCGATTTCTATCAATATGGTTCAAGTATCTGCTTACAGATTGGCAAGTCCTTAGACGCCCCTCGTTAGCAGGAAAACCTTTTGCATTTGCTAGATCAGAACGAGGACGTAAAATCATTTCTGGAGTCAATTCTGAGGCAGAGGAAGCAGGAGTGATAAAAGGAATGAATGTTGCAGATGCAAACGCTATTTTCCCTGGTTTAGAAATTATTGATGCAAAGCCAGAACGTGAAGAGAAACTGCTCAGAGCTATTGGTGAATGGGCCATCAGATATGCCCCAATTGTAGCTATTGATATGCCAGATGGATTAATGTTGGACATCAGTGGATGTACACACTTGTGGGGTGGTGAACCAGCCTATCTTGATGAAATCGAACATCGATTATCTACCAAAGGATACCAGGTACTGCTCGCTACGGCTTCAACAATTGGCGCTGCCTGGGCTGCAGCAAGATACCTTAGCAACAAAGTAATTATACCAGCTTCCGCTGAAGCGGAATCCCTGCTTGAACTTCCTCCTGCAGCATTAAGACTGGAAAGGATGACCATAGAAAAGCTTCATAAATTAGGCCTCCTTAGAATCAAAGATTTCATATATATGCCTAAATCTGCATTACGTCGGCGTTTTGGGGATACGCTTCCTGAGATGCTTAGTAAAGCAGTTGGTAATGAACAAGAATACCTACAACCTTTAATTACACCCGAACCATATCATGAGCGACTCCCATGTCTGGACCCGATCCGAAATGCTGCTGGAATTGAGGTTGCAATTAAGAAGCTTCTGCAATTAGTATGTAAACGATTACACAAGGAAACTAAAGGTTTAAGAAAGGCCCAGCTACGATGTTATCGCATCGATGGTGAAATTGAACAAGTAATAATTGGAACGAGCAAGGCGACAAATCATATTGAACATCTATTTAAACTTTTTCAATTACATATTTCCACAATAAAGGCTGGTTTTGGTATTGAGCTGTTTACAATAGATGCTATTCAAATTGAAGCGATGCAAATTTCTCAGGAAGTGCTTTGGTCAGGGCACAACGCTCAGGTTGATGAGGAGCTTGCCGAACTTTTAGACAGGATTGCTGGTAAACTGGGTGCTAACAACATACATCGTTATCTCCCAGACGAACACTACTGGCCAGAACGTTCCTTGAAACTTGCAACAACACTCGATGAAAAGCCTACATCATCATGGGCCAAAGACAGGCCTCGTCCTACCTTATTATTAAACATACCCGTTTCCATTGATGTCACTGCACCTGTACCCGATTACCCTCCTATGTCCTTCAGGTATAAGGATAATGTCCATTACATAGATAAAGCAGATGGGCCAGAACGTATTGAAAGGGAATGGTGGAACGATGCCGGAGAACACCGGGATTACTATCAGGTAGAAGATAAATCAGGTCAGCGATATTGGATCTTCAGACTTGGTCACTATGGCTCTGATGCTCCGTCACAATGGTTTTTACATGGATTTTTTGCTTAACATATATGCATTATACTGAATTACAGATTACATCTAATTTCAGCTTCCTAAGAGGTGCTTCACATCCAGAAGAACTTGTGTCGCAAGCTGAAGCTTATGGATATCGTAAAATAGCCATCACAGATCGCAACTCTTTAGCAGGAATCGTTAGGGCGCATGCTGCTGCAAAGGATAAAGCTATCGACATCATTCCCGCTTGTCGACTTGATCTGCTGGATGGCCCCTCATTACTGGCATATCCAACAAATAAAGCAGCTTATAGCCGACTCTCAGCGCTGCTTTCTCTTGGTAACTTAAGGACAGAGAAAGGCAGTTGTCATCTTTACAAAAAAGATGTATTTGAACACGCTAAAGACCTCATTTTAATTGTTATTCCACCAGCTAATCTGGATGCACATTTTAAGCTGGATTCAGATTTCGAGCGCCAGCTTATAACATATAACCAGGCCTTGGGAAGCGAACTTTACCTTGCAACTTGCCGGAACTACCAGGGTGACGATCATAAAAAGTTGTTTCGGCTTGCACAATTGTCAGAACGTTTAAAAATACCTATGGTGGCAACGAATGATGTTCATTATCACCTACCTGAAAGACGAGAATTACAGGACATCCTTACTTGTGTTCGAGAAAAATGTACCATCTATAATGCTGGATATAGATTACACTTCAATGCAGAACGTTATCTGAAACCCATTGAAGAAATGATTCGCTTATTTGCACAGTATCCAGAGGCAATAGAACAAACTGAGGAGATTGCAGCGGCTTGTAACTTCTCATTATCGGAGCTTGAATATGTATATCCCGAAGAAATCACACCTGATGGGCGTTCTCCTCAAGAGGAACTAGAGCTACTAACCTGGGCCGGTGCAAAGGAAAGATACCACACGGAGGAGAAAATCCCAGAGAAAGTGACTTACGCCATCAAGCATGAAATGTCATTCATCAAAGAGATGAATTATGCTCCCTATTTCCTTACTGTGCATGATATTGTTCGTTTCGCAAGAAGTAAAGGCATACTTTGTCAGGGTCGAGGCTCAGCTGCAAACTCCACCATTTGTTATTGTCTGGGTATTACTTCAGTAGATCCGACTAAATTTGATCTCTTATTTGAAAGATTCATTTCTTCAGCACGGAATGAACCACCCGATATAGATGTAGATTTTGAACATGAGCGTCGTGAAGAGGTCATCCAATATATTTATGGAAAGTACGGGCGCGACCGTGCAGCAATTGTAGCCACAGTAACGCAACAACATCAAAAGGGAGCCATCAGAGATGTAGGTAAGGCGATGGGCCTTTCAGTTGACACCATCAATCGCTTATCAGCAGCTATCTGGGAATTCACTGATGAATGGTTTGAAGAAGCCAGGATTCTTGAGCAAGGTTTGAATCCAGAAGATCCTCATCTTCGTAAGGTACTGCAACTTACTGCGCAAATGATTGGTTTCCCCAGGCAACTGGGGCAGCATACAGGTGGCTTTGTTATCACTCAAGACAAACTAACAGATTTATGCCCCATCCTGAATGCAAGAATGGAAAACCGGACTAATATCGAATGGAATAAAGATGATATTGATACGCTTGGATTTCTTAAAATTGACATCCTGGGCTTGGGTATGCTTACCTGTATCAGAAAGGCCTTCGATCTATCAAAGGAACACTATGGAAAGGATTTTACTTTAGCCAATATTCCTCAGGATGACAAAAATGTTTATGAAATGATCAGCCAGGCAGATACCATTGGTGTTTTCCAAATTGAAAGCCGGGCACAACAAACAATGCTTCCACGTCTTAAGCCAAATTGCTTCTATGATCTTGTGATTGAGGTCGCAATCGTTCGTCCTGGCCCTATACAAGGTGATATGGTACATCCATATCTTCGAAGAAGGAACAATGAAGAAAAAGTAGAATATCCTTCAGAAGAACTGAGAGAAATTTTAAAACGCACTCATGGTGTTCCTTTATTTCAGGAACAAGCCATGAAAATTGCAATAGTGGCAGCAGGGTTCAGTCCTGCGGAAGCAGATGAACTGCGACGTAGTATGGCTACATTCAAGCTTAAAGGACTAGTAACTAAGTTTGAGCGGAAGCTGATAGATGGGATGACGGCAAAGGGCTATTCCGAGGATTTTGCAAGAAGAATTTTTAAACAGCTAGAGGGTTTTGGCAGCTATGGATTCCCAGAAAGTCATGCTGCAAGTTTTGCACTCCTGGTCTATGTTTCTTCCTGGCTAAAGTTTTACTATCCGGATGTCTTTGCTGCTGCCTTATTAAACAGCATGCCAATGGGGTTTTACCAACCGGCTCAGGTGGTAATTGATGCCCGTAACCATAAAGTTGAAGTCAGAGCGATCGACGTAAATCACTCCAAATGGGATAACACCCTTGAAGAGCAATCCGGAAGATACCGGGCAGTACGCTTAGGCTTCCGTCAGATTAAAGGTATATGTGAAGAAGATATTCAAACACTCATTGCAGGTCGGTATTCCGCATACCGCAAAATCACTGAACTGAAAGATGCTGGTGTACCCTACTCTACACTAGAAAAACTAGCAGATGCAGATGCTTTCCGCTCCTTAGGGCTAGAACGGAGAACAGCACTGTGGGAAGTATCGGGCTTACATGATAGTCCTACTGGCTTATTCAAAGGACAAGAAGCTGTAGAATCAGCAGATGGTCAGATTAGTCTTCCTTTTATGTCCCAAGCTGAACATGTAGTACATGATTATGCGACTACCGCATTATCTTTGAAGGCACATCCATTAAGTTTTATCCGTGAAAATTTAAGTTTACTAAACATCTGCTCTGCTCAGGAATTAAAAACAATGATTGATAAAACAAGGGTGAAGGCTGCTGGATTAGTACTTGTTCGGCAACGACCAGGTACTGCTGGTGGTGTATGTTTCATCACAATAGAAGATGAAACAGGATTTGCAAACCTTGTTATCTTTCAGCATCTTTTTGAGAAATATCGCCGGGAGATTCTTGGCTCCAAGCTACTTATGGTGGAAGGTAAGCTGCAACGTGAAGGTGCAGTGACACATGTGATTGTTCAGCGTTGTTTTGATCTTACGAATATGCTTAAAGGGAGCAAAGCTGATATTACCGAGAGAAATGCTTTTTCATCAACAAATAAACGTACACAGATCAGGCAAAATGGTCATGAGGAGAGTATTCCAAAAGCACGTAATTTTAAATAAGCTTGCCTGTATGATACACTAGCAATCCTTATACTTATCATTCAAACCACGCCCACTTCGGATCATCGGTATAATCTTCTGTAGCCTTAATATCTGTGTCTCCAATTTTTTTGCCATTACCAGATATTCAATATACTCCTTCTGCTTATACAAACTCAATCCTTCGAAAGCACTCTGAAGTCCTTCTTCTGTTTCAAACTTTTCATTAAGCAGCCCGGGTACCACCGGAATCGGCTGTTTTTGTGGCTTATGTACTTTCCCTTCCGCAGTATGTGTCATCGCTTCTTTAACATACTTCAAGACTAACTCCTCATCTATGTCAGAGATGGAATGAAATCTCCACTGCCTTTGAGCTTTAGTTGTTCCTTCTTGAGCGTTCATCAGTACGCATTCTTTGTCTTCAAGATAAACACCATTGAAAAACCACAACGCAAAGTAACCCTTGAAGCCTGCCGCACCAACTACATTTTTACCTTTATAAGTGAAAACAGGCGCTCCCCACTTAATAGTCTGCGTTAAACCAGCTTTCGATAGAATGTGACAGAGCACATCCAGTTCGGCTTTCCATGTATTTACTTTATCCATTCCTTAAAACCCTGACGGTAACCATCAATTGTCCTACATGCCGCATTGTATGTTCAGCGGCATGGACTAAAAGACCTATAACTGTTGATGGGAGTTGAGCACGACCAACACTACGATATGCTGTTAAGATATCGGGAGATGTTGATCGTAGTTGTGCTAAGGCCAAATGCACCTGACGGGAAAAGCGGTCCAATAAAGTTTCCACTGTAAGTCCCTCCGGAAAGTCCTGGCCTTCAGCATCCAATTGCGCAAATTGAAGCATATTTAATTTCTCACCACGCGCGTAAGTAAATACTCGGTCCAGTACCCCACTAAGGTGTTGCAAATGAAATCCTGGAGATGCTAATCCAGCAACATTGTGCCATAGTAACGTGTCAGGAAAATCTGCTAAATATGATTCTACTTCTTCCAGGGCCTGCAATAATGCATGCCCCACCGGCTGCAGCAACGGCGTAATATCCGGAAGCGGACCTCTTTGCCAAACTTCAAGTTGTTCTGACATAACTAAACCTTAAATGTATACTAAACTAAAGCTAAAATCTAATAATAAAAAAAGCCTGTATCAAGGATACAGGCTCTTCTGAATTCACGATGACTAATTAAGCAATCTCCTCAGCAGCGGAGCCTGGATTAGCTTTTGTACCCTTTTTATCTAACAACTGATCAATTCGTTTTACAACATCGTCCACATCAAAAGGCTTGCTGATATAATCATCGGCACAAGCCTGTGTGCTAAGCTGTTTACTTCTTGGATTTGCAGACATAACAATTACTGGAATATGCTTAGTGAACATATCATTTTTTAGGTCTGTACAAATTTCAATGCCGTTACCATCCGGAAGCATAACATCCACTAAAAAAAGATCTGGTAAAGAGTCTTTCAACTTACTTTTTAACTCACTGAATGAAGAAGATAATTGTAACTCATAACCTTCATCCTTTAACAAATATTCTATAACATCTCTGATGTCACTGTCATCCTCAAGTACATGTATTCTTCTGATCATATTCGAAATTACCATTTTTCTTTTTTGTACACAACTATTTTGCCACAAATAGAAATATCCTTAATCCATACGTTAATATAACATTAAATATCTGCTACAGCTACAATGAAGCACTGAATGTCAGGCCAATACATTTTTCCTGATAAGTAGGGAGAAGCGTATAAGCATCTGTATTCTTTCCCTTAAAAAGTTTTTTAACTTCGGGATACAACAGGTATGCGGCCTTTGTAGACAGTATGCCAAAACCAGCCCCAGCTACTACGTCGCCGAGCCAGTGTTTGTTATGCCTAAGCCTTAACACTCCAGTTGCAACAGCAACAGTATACCCTCCATAGCCATACCATGGTGACACATCCTTATATTCCTGTTTTAAAAATTCCGCAGAAGCAAATGCTGCGCTGGAGTGTCCCGAAGGAAAGGAATGATTATCTGATCCATCAGGGCGTAAATAATGTGTCGATTGTTTAGTGATCTTTACTGACGCTCCCATAATCACATTCGAAATAACGAATATCCCAGTAGCGTCTAACAAGTTGTTCTTACCCTTAATACCTGCTATGTGAAGTCCATATACAGCCGCCGCTGGTACGTATCTTAGTATGTCATCCGCGCGCTCTGAAGGATTAGGATTAGAGGTGTGAATACGTCTCTGAATGCTTCTATCAAAATCATGTAAAATATTATCTCCCTTCGCAACAATCCCATACCCTACAAGAGCTACAGGAATAATAAAGGTTTTAACGCCGCTTTTTTTCTCAATAACAACGCTATCTGGCTGTTGACCAGAGACAAGGAGTGGAAAAAAGAGTACAAAGATTAGGGTGGATATTTTATTCATACTTCCTCAAAAAGATATTGGCAAATGCAATATATAGCAATACAAAAATTGTTGCATATTGTTTCTTAACATACATCAACAGAAGATGAAAGTTTTTATTTCATCTTTGACAGAAATTAATTTAAGATGAAAAAACTATCACTTCTATTCGTCCTTGTTGCAACTACACTTTTTGGCTTCAAGGGAATTCAATCAACTACCTGGCTGGTAGACAAAGCACATTCAAAATTAGGTTTTGAAATCACCCACTTAATGGTTTCAGATGTTGAAGGCTCATTCAAGAACTTTGATGCTAAGATCACAGGTTCAAAAGATGATTTTACCGATGCAGTTGTAGAGTTAAGTGCAGACGTAGCATCAGTAAATACCGAAAATGAAAAAAGAGATCAACATCTTACTGGTGAGGACTTCTTTGACGCTGCTAAATATCCAAAACTTACTTTTAAAAGTACTTCAGTAAAAAAAGTTAGTGGAAACAAATATCAGGTAGTGGGTAATTTAACTTTTCACGGCGTTACAAAACCAGTGACATTGGATGCCGTATTACGAGGTGTAATTACCAATCCACAGTCTAAAAAGACCATCGCGGGTTTTAAAGTGAGTGGTACCATCAAGAGATCTGACTTTAACTTCGGAACAAAATATCCTAATGCAATGTTAAGCGACGAGGTAACGCTGAGCGCTAACACCGAATTCGTTAAACAATAATCATTAAACAAATAAAAAGAGGGTTGGTATTATTACCAGCCCTTTTTTATACACTAATCTTTTTTGCTTCCGTTATCCTCAATCTGCCTGATGATGTTTCCTACCTCATCTTCCGTTTGTCTGAGCTTCTTCTGACAATAGTCTATCAGGAAGGATGCCCTCCTAACCTTCTCAGAAAGCACATCAACCGAAACGGCTTCGTTTTCAATCTCCCTGGTAATCTCTTCAAGCTCACGGAATGCAGATTCGTAAGTTATGTTTTCCATTAATATTCTATTTTGATGTTATAACCGCAGTTACTTCTTGTTCAGCTCTCCGGATGCTGATCTCCATTCCCGGCTTCAGCACGTCTTTATTTGTTATGATTTGGTCCTTGATTTTAACAATTGCAAATCCCTTCTGAAGAATACGCACCGGATCCATCAGGCGGATCATTGTTTCAAAAAGCTGCAACTTAGTTTGCCTGTTTCTCAAATGATCGATACTTTTTGTCTTTAAGTCTTTTTGTCTTTGCTGCAAATACCTGTCCTGATTTTGAATGAACATTCCGGGGACGGTGACAACTGCACCGGTTAACCTGGCGAGGTTATTTTGTAAGTGCTGTAACAAACCCAACACGTCCCCCACAAGATATGATTTCGATGCTGCCAACTCGCGCTGCTGTATCTGAAAGATTTGCTGCGTTTTGATAATGATACGGCGTTGGGCATCAATCAGGCCCTGCTCAAACACTCTATTATTAGCAAGTATGAATTCTGCAACCTTCGTAGGCGTTTTTAGTGCTGTGTTAGACATCATGTCAACAATAGTTTCGTTCTTTTGATGTCCAATCCCAGTTATTACCGGTATTGGGAACTTTGCAATTGCCCGGCTAAGATCATAATTATCAAATATGAGAAAGTCCGTTTGTGCACCTCCCCCTCGAATGATAACTACGGCATCATAAGGCTTTCCTGAAGCGTAAATATCAACCAGCTTAGTCACTAAAGCCTTTGCATTTTGCTCGCCTTGTACTGCGCTAAAGTAATCATCTATTTGGAACCTGTAATTCCAGGGATTATGTTCCAGCGTATGACGAAAATCTTGGTATCCTGCTGAGGTATCGGAACTCAGTACGGCCAAATTCTGGATTACCGGACCTAGATTAATTGCTTTGTTTTTAGTGTGGTATTGACCCTGTACTTTAAAAATGAAGTCGGGATTTCGGCTCAGCAGTTGCTCCAGCGTAGCCAACCGTAGTTTTTCAAATTGACCAAGTGTAAAGCTGGTATCGATATCCAACAGATTAAGTTGAAGTCCAAATGAAGCAGTGTACTGCACGGCAACAAGTATCAGAACCTGTACATTGTTCCCAAACTTCTGACCAGTTGTCTTCTCGAAGATGGAAATACGCAACGCACCTGAACCCCATGCCCTGGCAGTTATCTTCGCCAGGATTCTTGAAGAATGTGGCTCTTTCTCAACCAGTTCAAAGTAATGGTAGTTATTAGATGCCTTGTATGTATGATTTGTCACATCGGCAACAATCCAAAAGACATGATTTCCAAAGGCAGCATCAATGTTCCTTTGAATTCTGGTCGTTAGCTCTGAAAGTTTTATGTGTTTTTCCAATACCAGTTACATGTATAACCAAAGCTAATTAATCTAGCGGATAACCAATTCCCGACTTACTGAATTGCAGCAGCATATTTAGCAAGCAGACGCTTCAAGCCCGTTTTGGCCACTAATAAATTAAACAGATAGATTGCAAGCACCGCACAACTAATTCCCGCTAGTACATCAAGCACATAATGATGACTGGTATAAACCGCTGTGAACCATATACCAAGCATAACAAACGAAAAGAAGACATTGAACCACCCCAGACGGTTTCGAATGCCATAATAAACTACAATAACCGGATAGGACGAATGCAATGAGGGCATAGCTGCAAAAACATTGGAACTTTTGCTATAGATTGATGCAAAAACGGGTGTATTGAAGAATGTATCAAACCGGGCCAACCCACCTGTATTACCTGGAGTGTTAGGAACAAACTCATAACCATGCAATTGAATGTACCAGGGTGGTGCTGCAGGATAAAGATAATAGATGACAAAACCTATCAGATTTACCAAAACAAAGCTTAACGAAAAATACAAGAACTGGGTACGATCCTGAAAAAAAAGATATGCCGCAAATGCTAGTGGCACTGGTATCCACATCAAGTAAAAGAAACCGCTAACGACATCTACAAACAGCAAATGATTTGCTTTAAAGTACTCATTGGGTGTAAGTATCACGCCGTCGTCACTAATCCCAAAAAGATGCTTCTCAAGGTTGTAAAGCTCAGATGTACTTACACTATGATACCGGTAGTTAGGTGCTGCCTTCATATAATCAAATATGATCCAGTACACGATGAAAATAGAAAAACCTAGTATAAATTTCCTCGAAAATCCGGAGGCGTAGTAGCAGACATTAAATATCAAAATCAGGATAAGCTGGTCGGATTTAAAGCCGATCAAAAAATAGGAAATTACAAGATAAGCTAGAGAAAGACCTGAGGTCATTAAAAAATCTTGAATTTGATAAAGACTGGCTTTACGGGTAGATGTCAATGGCATTCTATTTCTTACTAAAGTTTGAACCCAAGATCTTATCCCAGAAATCAGAGCTCACACCGTAACCTTTTGTAGAATCTGAATAGTGATGTAACATATGATGTTTTTTTAACTTCATCCAGAAAGCGCTTTTAAAACTTGCATGATGCAAGGCATAGTGGGTCATATCATAAATTAGATAACCGGTGATAAAACCAAGGAAGCATGCAAAAACAATATGTTCAGGCAAAAGGTAGTAAAAAAGTGCGAAGAACAGTGAGGCTAATGGTATACTGGCCGAAGGTGGCATTACAAGTCTTCTCGCATCATTAGGGTAATCATGATGTACCCCGTGAAAAATAAAATGTATGCGTTTGCCAATCTTCGATTTCGGATAAAAATGGAAGACATATCTGTGTAGGACATATTCTGTAATCGTCCATACCAGTAGTCCTAATATCGTATACCCAATAAAAGGTAAAATGGGCATATGTTGAATAACAAGTGCCTCCCAGGTTAGCAAGCCTATGACTGGAATAAACACGATTAACGGTACCCAAAAGTGGACTTTTGATAGGCTTTCTAAAAATCCATTCTTAAACATTCGAACTGATTCGGAAGAATTCGAAATAAAATTCCTTTTCATTTTTAATCTAAATTTTCAATCTTTCAACAATAGGTGCCTGTGTTTTGGCATTTGTGCCTTTCAGCTCTACATACCGGACATTTGGAATCCAGTAAGAACCACCTTCTATCCTCACAAATACACGATCTAGCATGATCCTTTTGTCATTTGCATCAATATAAACGTGATATTTGTTGTCAGTTCCAGAACGCTTCAAGTATAGCGGAAGCTTCTTGTGTGAAACAAAACGCAACTCATACTCGTCGTTTCCGAGATCCTTCGTTTGCAAACCGTATGCAAATTTCCGCTGCACATAGCTGAGGTCTTCCTTTTGACCTTTATCGGCATAACGGATCCAATAGATATTTACCGGCTTTTCTGGATCAACTTTACCATCCTCTTTTAAATTCAACTCATAGATGATGGTATTTGTATTTGGATCTCGTTGCAAATGGAATAGTTCGTGTGCAATACCCTTCGGCGTAGGAAACTTTATCGGTGATGGATTACTTTTGTCACCCGACTGCGCAAAAGCGGTTCCGGTAAATGTTCCTGCAAAGACGATCAATAAAACGGTCACAATTTTGCCCAGCGGCGTTTGTGACTGCTCTTTTTCCTGCAGTTCTAAAGATCTCTTAGCATCTCGTAACCTTTTTATCGCTGTAATATTAGTCATGAACGCCATGATGGTAATTGGAATTGTGAAAATTGACATGGTCTCGAAAATCTGGACAGGTAGGCCCGGAATATAAACCTTGTAGTCTCCACCGATAACAGATCCCATAATACCGCAGGTAATCGCACAAATTCCAATGGTGATCACCCGTTCCGGCCGTTGCATTAATCCGCCCTTACATTCTATACCTAGTCCTTCTGCTCTGGCACGTGTATAACTTACCATCATCGAACCGATCATTGCGATGAAGGCAAATAAAGAACTCAAGAAATAATGGTGAGACACCAGGTAGTAACAAATGCCAAGAAAAAGGATCAATTCACTATAGCGGTCAAGAACGGAGTCATAGAGCGCGCCAAACCTTGAACTCATATTTCCAAGTCGCGCAACTTGACCATCGAGCATGTCAAAGAGCCCAGCGAATAGCACCAAAGCACCACCCCAACCCACAAAAGAGAGGTCTCCCCGGTTGGTACGCTCCGCACCAAAAACAAAGATCACTGCTACTCCGATGTTAAGAAGAAGACCAATAGTAGTTATCGCGTTCGGTGTCAGACCAATCTTGATCAAGCCTTTCACAAATGGGTTGATCACAAGGTAGATCCCCTGCTGTAATCGATCTCTTGTAGATACTGTTTGCATTATATTATTATGATTTAGAAGTCAAATTTAACCATCGCACGAATGCCGTATTCAGATACAACCGGATGATCCAGGTAACTGAATCGTTTAACCACATCTACACGGAAGAGTTTGAAAATATTGCCTACACCCAAACTTCCCTCCATATATGGTTCCCTGTTTAAAGAATACGTGGTTTTTACACCATCAGCATTCACCGGGAACTGTAATAACGATCCGTCTCGGTTAGGATTATTTTCTTCTCTTAAACCACCATAGATAATCTTAAAAGATGCAATCTCTCTCAGTTTTAATCTTTTCAGCAAAGGTACCTTATTAAAAAAGAAACCATTAAAATTATGATCAATATTAAAACTTGCGTAGCTGTCACTTACGAATTCCATGAAGTTCATCAAGTTGTATGATCTTAACTGAAAAGCGTAGGTCTGGTTTGCGCGGTGGATAGTCAGTAATGGATAAGGGACCTTGCCGAAGATATATCCCCCTTCAACAACGACATCTGAAAATCCGAGCTGTGAAAGGTAAAAGCGTTTTTCAATGCTCGCATTGAAATTGTGATAGTTGTAGTCGCCACGCAACACATCTTTCAATCCAGCAGAATAACGAAGGTTGTAAACAGGATATTTGTCAATAATCGGTGTGCGGTATAACTTACCCTGATAAAACTTTTCATGCGGTGCATACCTTAGTGCAACTCCAATCTCAGAGGTGGTTATATTATTGATGAAATTCCTGTCACCTCCTACTAAATTTGCAAATTCAAGTACACCACCCGGGCGTTGTGTCCATTTTTTCAAGGTAATATTGTATGAAAAATGATTTTCATACTCCTTCATATATTCCAACCTATAAAAATCGTTGTAAAGGAGGACGTTATTCTCACCCCTTTTGAATGATAGTAGGAAGTTATTTTCCTGCACAAATTGCAACTCCTGACCAGGAATTTTTGTATCACGTTGGAAGCTTGCTCTAAGGTAGTGTTGCGGGAAGGTGTATACCGACTTATTGTTTAATGAATAGGTTCCACTTAAAAAATACTTCCACTTTTCATCCTTCATGCCATAAGCAGCATAGGTTTCGAAATAGTAGCGCTTACTTAAGGCGGTAGTGGTACGACCACCGATGCGCAGTCTTAGACCTTCCACATCATTGAAACTGTAAAAGGTATTTACTGGTCCTACTTCGAAGGGTCCGAAATCTTTATAGCCTGCAAACAAGAGGGTTACTAGATCCATAGTCTTTTGAAAAGACCTCATATGGTTCAGTGTATCAATGTTTTTGTAGACCTTAAGGTTAGCTTCTGATAACGTATCCGCACGATTACTTGCCCAGAATTCATCAGACTTTTGATTTGCCGACGCTGCAACAACGACTGCATCGCCTTGAAAAACCGATTCCGGCTGAGGATTGTTAATCTTGTATTTAGTGTAGGCAACAGTGCGTTCACCAGTAAATCCTCCACCCTTGTTCTGGTTCAAACCAAAATCCACAACCAAGTTACTTTTACCTAAGTGGTAACGATTATCTATATTTTTTTCGAATGTAAGTGACGCTTCTAAAGCACGTACAAAGTTTAGATTTATGTTCTTATTAACTGTCAAGAATGCATTCGTGACGGCATAAGTACCATCAAGTGTCACGTACATCTTTCCTTCAAATAGAAAGTCGGTATTGTTTCTAGGAATGAAGGATAGCTCAACCAAATTTGGTTGTTGGGTTTTGATAGTGTCCGTGATGAAAAACTTGTAGAAAGTCGGTGATGCATCAGCAATCGGGCTCAGAAACTGATTACTTAATAGTGAAACATTGTTAGCATAAATATCAATGTCAGCATACATGCGTTCAAAATATTGGCTTAATCCTTTATTATCAATAAGTGCGTTATCGAAATTCACCTGCTTGTTGGCCATTATGATCGCTTTCTTCTTATCAGGATCACGTTGCAAATAATGTTGCGAAAGCTTTTCTTCCATGTAAACAGGAAGAATATTCTTTCCTCCTATCTTTGTTGAATCCTGTTCTTCAAAAAGAAACTGATAATTCCTGAAAACACGTTTATTCTTAAACTTTTCAGAAAGGTTACTTAAGGAAAACATCATACGCTCATATTGCTCATATTCAATGGCTTTATAGCGTTCGCCACGGTTAATAGCTTTATTATCGATCACCTTGCGGATAAGTTCAACGGCGGGGTTCTCCTTATTGCGATATCTAGGGCGCTTTCCTGCCGTCACCACAACTTCATTAAGTGCTGTTGCTTCAGGATTTAATCTGACAGATATATCCTGTGCCTGTCCCGTACTAATTGTAACATACTCCGTTTTATAACCTACATAGCTAAGCTGTAGTGTATTATAGGCAGCAGTGGTACTAATCGTAAAACGACCATCAGCATCCGTCTTTGTCATAATACTGGTTCCTTTGAAGAGGACAGTCACATACGGCAACGGATCTTTCTCCTTCGCGTCGGTGACAATACCTTTCACAACAGTATTCTGTGCAGAAACAGTTAAGGTGAAGCAGCAGGATATGATGAATAAACAGAATCGGAGTATTAACTTATTTCTTTCCATTTTAGATAAACACAAATTTTTTCTGCATCAGGTAGTTGTAAGGCACACCTACAACACAGGATACAATGATCTTTGGGAAAACATAATTACTGAGCTGAAAACAGTGTGTTACCAGATAAACTCCAGATGTTGTAAGAACCAGATTTCCGAACCATACAATAAAGTATTTGATCGCCTGATGCTGTATTTTTCCTTGTTTAGAATCGAAAACCCAATTCCTGCCAATCAAAAAATTCGCTATTCCTCCAACTGTGGTTCCGGTAGCACTCCCCAGAATAACGCCAAAGTTAAGCACATGTTTACAGACTATTGTGGTAAGAAAGTCAAGAATTGAGGCTGACAAAGAAGATACTTGTGCTTTTAAGAATGTGGCCACGTTGAATAAGTTAAAACCTGATTATAATTTGTAATACAATGTTGGCATAAATGCCAGCAAGTATATCATCAAACATCACGCCCCAACCGCCAGGAAGCGCTTCCATTTTTCTGATAAATAAGGGTTTGAGAATATCAAAGAACCTAAAAAGTATCAAGCCGATAAAGATATTAACGGGCGTAGCAGGTATCCAAAGCAATGTAATACACATGCCCGCAACTTCGTCGATAACCACCCTGTTATGGTCTTTTCCCCAAGCCGGTTCTACAACATTGCCAGACCAAATGCCTAGAAAGATGATCACCAGTGTTGCAACAAGTCCCGGTAAGAATCCTTCATAGCCCAGGGTCGATATACCATACCAAATTAGCGCAGTTACCACAGCCGCAACTGTACCTGCACCCTTACCAATATAACCTATTCCTAGGCTCGTTGCCGATAGCTTATGAAATAACATTCTTAACTTATTATAACCAATGGTTTTCTTTATACCAGTGCAGTGTTTCCTTTAGTCCCTGCTCCAAGTTATATCGCGGCTGATAACCCAGTTCCATCTTTGCTTTTTCAATATCGCAAACCCAGTTCACTGCGGTCAACTCAGCAAGTTTTTCCTTGTTTAAAGCCGGAGTAGTATTTCGGTTTGCATATAGGAAATCCAAAATAGAAGCCATCATGCGAACAAGTGATAGTGGAATATGAAACTTCAGGGTCCTTTTGGCAAGAATCTTCTTGCTAAGGTTCGCCAATGCAAAGCGGTCGTAACCAAGGCCGTCAGATATATTATAACTCTGGTGTGTTAAAGGAGAGACTACAGCTTGCAAGATGACAGTGGCAAGATCCTTCACATAAACAAAGCTCAGGCATTGATTGAAGTTCCCGATATAAGGCTCAAGTCCTTTATTTATGCTGTTAAATAAGATGAAGATATCTTTTTCCCTGGGCCCGTACACTGCTGTAGGGCGAATAATTATTAATGGTAGTCCTTCTATATCCTTAAGATAAGCTTCAGCTTGAAGTTTACTTAGACCATAGCTGGTTACTGGATTTGAGCTTTGATGGACCTCAATGCTCCCTCTTACTGATTGCAGTGGTCCTACGGCTGCCAAACTGCTAACAAAAACAAACTTCTTTACTTTTGTTCCAACAGCTGCAAGTGCAAGGTTTTGGCTATATTCTGCATTTACAAGATTGTAAGCTGCAAGCGTCTTGGCTTTAGTTGTGCCAGAAGCGTGAATAATATAGTCGTATGAATTATCGACTATATTATTCCGCAAGGCTTCCACATTTGTATAATCGAGATGTGTATAATAAATATTCAAGTGTTTCAGATGATCTATGGCGCTGGATTTACGTACCGCAGCATAAACTTGGTACCCAGAAGCAATAGCCTGCTCGATCAGGTGGTAAGCGACAAAACCGCTGGCTCCGGTAATTAATACCTTTTTTTGCATAGATCTCAGATAATGGTATTAAGCAAAGTTAGCTTAGATGCTAACTTTTGCCATAGGCACCTCTACCTGTTTAAACGCATCGTATAATTTAGCTACTGCTTCGTCAATCTGTTCGAAAGTATGTGTAGCCATCAAAGAAAAACGTATTAGCGAAGAGTTCGAAGGAACTGCAGGTGACACAACAGGGTTCACAAAAATCCCATTTTGGTGCAATATGTTCGTGATCTGGAAAGTCTTATCGTTATCACGAATGTAAACGGGAATAATCGGGCTGTCAGTTGCACCAATATCAAAGCCCGCCTCAACCAGCAACTTCTTAGCATGGTTCGTATTGTCCCAAAGTTTATCAATACGTTCCGGTTCAGACTCAATGATATCCAGAGCGGCGATGACACTCGCAACCGCCGAAGGCGGCATGCTTGCACTGAACATCAATGAACGCGCGCGGTGTTTAATATATTCAATTGTTTCTTCTGTGCCAGCAATAAAGCCACCCAATGAAGCAAGTGATTTACTGAAAGTACCCATGATTAGATCTACCTTATCTACAAGATTAAAGTGAGAAGCAGTACCCGAGCCATTAAAACCAATAACACCCAAAGAGTGTGCATCATCCATCATAATATTGGCACCAAACTCTTCAGCAATTTTTACGATCTCTGGTAAGTTTACCAAGTCGCCCTCCATGCTGAAAATACCATCAGCGACGATCAGTTTTGCCGATTCTTCAGGAAGCCTGCTCAGCTTCTTACGAAGATCATCCATATCATTGTGCGCATATTTGATTGACCTTGAAAATGATAACCGACTGCCATCAATGATGGAAGCATGATCATATTCATCAAGAATAAGATAGTCGTTTCTATCAAGCAAGCAGGAAATCACGCCCAGGTTTACCTGAAATCCAGTGCTAAATAGCACTGCTGCTTCCTTACCTACATAATTTGCCAACCTTCTTTCCAGCTCCAGATGGATGTCTAGCGTACCGTTTAAAAATCGCGAACCAGCACAACCAGTACCATATTTATCGATAGCCTGCTTTGCAGCTTCTTTGATCTTCGGGTGGTTAGTTAATCCTAAATATGAATTAGACCCAAACATTAAAGTTCTTTTGCCATCAATAATCACTTCGGTGTCCTGAGCTGATTCTATTGACCTAAAGTAAGGATATAAACCCCTTTCTTTAATCGCTGTCGCATCTTTGAATGACGCGATTCTATCTTGTAATTTTTTACGCATGCTTGAACCGTATAATACTGCAGTTGGAAATATATTTAGTACGTCCGTTAATCAAGATTAAACTACGTTGCTGTTAGGCTTATCTAAATATATTAAAAGTTTGTTAAATTATGAGGTACAAAAGTAAGGCATTCCCTCACGTTTTCTACGGAATATTAATAATATTTTTGTCAAAAATAGTTCCACAACTTCCTTAAAATTTATAACTAAAAGAAAAATTCATTTTTTGTTACCTTTATGGATTAATTTTTAATATGAAAAAGACATTCCTTTTACCCATAATACTCCTGATAACTACCTTCATTTTTCTTCTCGCTTCATGCAAAAAAGAAGCTAACCTTTCAAAACCAATAGCCTTTGTTTCTATTTACAACGCTACCTTAAACAGCCTGAACTTCAAAATTGGCGGTAAACCAACGAGCGGAACATCCCTTGCACGTGGCGCTTACAGTGGTTATATTGGTGCCTATGAAGGGGAGTGGGACTTTAATGTACTTTCAAGTAATAGCGATAAAGCGGCAATCAATGAACGGATTAATTTGAAAGGTAACGAACTTCAATCTTTTTTTATAATCAAAGAAGACTCTCTTAAGTATCTTACTGTGAAAGATGACATGACTGTTCGTAATCCAGATAGACCAGTTATAAAGTTCTTAAACCTTTCTCCAGACGCACAACAGTTGACACTGGAATTGGTCTTGCTGAGCAATAAAGTAGCATTTACTAACGTGCAATACAAATCGTATTCACCATATCAGGAAGTAGATGAAAAAACCAGCTACACCATATCTCTTAAAGCGAGCCCAACAAGTGAGTTGGATATTCTAACGGTAACTCAAGCATTCGAACGAAATAAACTCTATACCATTTGGACCACCGGGCTGGCAAACAGCAGCGACGATGCTAATCGGATCAGCTTGCACATCACTGAAGTCAAATAAACCTAACGACTGCCTTGTTTTAAAATAAAGGTCACTAGTATGATGGCCACTGCAAGACCGGATATGCCAGGGAATAAAATAAATAGATAAAGCAGCCCGCTTATAGCAATCACAACTAGAATAAATAGCAAACCTTTCAAAGGAGTTTCCATCTTGAAGGCTGCAATTAATGCAAATACGTAAAACGTAATGGCTAGGAGATTTATGAACATATCGCAAAGATGCTTTATCTATGTTAAATAATTGTTAACTCTGGCTTAATTTCTCGTGATTAGATTTAACAATTACCCTTAATGATTGATCCTTCGTAGTGTAAGATACAAACCAGTTGTATAAGGTTTTAACTTTATTCCGGAAATTAATTAAGGATACAAGGTGTACGAACAGCCAGGCCATCCATGCTATAAAACCATTAAAATGGAATTTAGGTTTCGGCAGATCTGCTACAGCCTTAAATCTTCCTATAATGGCCATTGATCCTTTATCATAATAAACAAATGGTTTCAAACCCTTACCTTCCGCAGCATTTTTGAGGTTTTTACCAAGATTTGCACCTTGTTGAATCGCCACTTGGGCAACTTGGGGGTGACCATCCGGGAAAGCAGGATCTGTTGTCTGAAGACAGGTATCTCCTAACGCATATATATTTCCTGTACCCTCAACCTTGTTATAGGCATCTACAAGCATCCTTCTTCCGCGACCATACGATTCTCTTTCAATACCTTCAAATACACTTGCAGTTACCCCAGCTGCCCAGATCAATGTCTTTGTTTCAATAGATTCACCAGTACTAAATTGAACCACATCATCGCTAAAGTCTTTAACCATGCAATCCAACTTAATCTTCACCCCCATCTCAGTAAGCGTTTGATAGGTATACTTTTGCGACTTCTCACTCATAGGAGCAAGTACAGACTTTAAGCCGTCAACAAGATAGATTTCACCATTGCTTCCAATTAATTCAGGGTAATCTTTTGGTATTACAAGCTTTTTCATCTCGGCAAACATTCCTGAGATTTCTACACCAGTAGGGCCACCTCCTGCCACAACAATTGTCGTAAGTTTTTTGCGGATTGCCGGATCTGGTTCGCGGGTTGCCTTTTCTAAGCGCTCGAGAAGCGTGTTACGCATATAAATTGCATCCTCCACTGTCTTCATTGGAATAGAATTCTTCTTTACATTTTCCATTCCGAAGTAGTTTGTCTCGGTGCCAGTTGCAAAAACCAGTAAGTCATATTGAAGCTCGCCTGTATCAAGCACCAGTTTGTTTTCTGCCTGAACTACCTTGAGTACGGTTCCCATCCTGAAGTTGAAGTTGTTGCTTCCCCGAAATAACTTCCGAAAAGGATAACTGATATTAGACGTCTCCAGATATCCCGTAGCCACCTGGTATAACAATGGTGGAAAGAAGTTATAGTTGTTCTTATCAACCAGTGTGACCATAAATGAATTATGTTTTGTCAACTCCTTTGCCAGATTTACACCTGCAAATCCACCCCCAACAATAATTACCCGTTTTAACTCGGTATTAATCATAAGTATTCTATTTTAATTATCTTTATCCAAAATCGAACCATAAAGTCCGCATACCTCAGATCAGAAAAGGGATCACAATCCTTGTAAATTCAACAGGATTTGCTTAGTCGATTCGAAATTGGTGTGCTGAAAAGCCTTAATGCCTAATTTTTCTGCAATTTTAACAAACATTATCCGGTCGTCAAAATAAACACACTGTGCTGGAGCTGCCTGGGCAATACCCATTGCCAATTTAAAGATCGCCGGATCAGGCTTTCGTAACTTTACTTCACAAGATGAAATAAAAGCATCAAAACATTTGTGAAGCTCAAATTTCTCAATCCGGTAATCGTTCAATTCTTTCCCTTCATTATTGATGGAAATGATACGGAACCCACAATCCCGCTTCCACTCCTTGAGCCAGGCTAGCATACCTGGTAGCTCAACTGACTGTGCGTAAATGAATTCCTTAAAGGCCGATCGGGAGAAGTTCCGTGGTTTATGAAAGATGACCGTGTCCAGATAGTCATCCAGTGTGATATGACCAATCTCATAAACGTTGAAGATGAAGTTGTGCAAAGCGTTGATCTCATCATAGTCAAGTCCGAACTTCACTGCGGCTTCAGCCCTTGATTCGTGCCCCCAGCCATTTGAAAGTATAATACCGCCGATGTCGAAAAATAAAATTCGCAAATCCTGTTTATCCATGTTTTCTTGGGTTTCATGTAGCCGTCCCATTTGCTGGCACGAATACTGGTGCCTATTAAACACAGATGTTTGACAACGGTTTCAGAAAATAACAGGATCATAACAAGGGTGAAAATAACCTTGCAACCTTCTCGGGAAATTGTCTCAAGATACTTCGTTGCTGCCAGGATTCCAGATCAATCCGCTCCGAATACTGCAGATCTTCATAAAATATATTGCGAAGTCTTTTTCCAATACCAGCATCATAGATAATGCTGTTCACTTCGAAGTTTAAGTCAAAGCTCCTATGGTCCATGTTTGCCGTCCCTACAACACATATCGAAGTATCTGCAACCAACGTTTTAGCATGTATAAAACCTCTTTTATACTGGTAAATCTCAACTCCTGCACGCATCAGGCTCTCATAGTATGAGCGTGCCGCTAAATCTACCATCCTGGAATCCGATTGCCATGGAACCAGTAATTTCACTTTAACACCACTTAATGCTGCAACGGTGAGTGCATCCAACAGTGTTTCGCCCGGAATAAAGTAAGGTGTGGTAATTAGAATTTCTTTGTCGGCGATACCTATGGCCTTCACCAGCGAAAACAGGATCGTTGGGTCGTCAGAATCAGGGCCACTCGCTGCAATTTGTACCAGCGCACCATGCTCATCCGGAACACTTACCTGGAAGAAATCACGGTCTGGGTCAAGTTCCTGCTCCGAACAAAAGTTCCAGTCACAGATAAAAAGATATTGAAGATAGAATACTCCTGGACCCGTAATCTTGATATGGGTATCACGCCAGTAATTCTTTTCACCGGGCAATTTATTAACATACCTGTCGCTGATGTTGATCCCACCCGTGAAGCCAATATGACCATCGATCACGATGATCTTCCTATGATTTCGATAATTAAGGCGGTTTGCAAGTGCGATAAAGAAGATCCTGTAGAATGGGTAAGCATGAACACCGGCAGCGAGTAACTCAGGAATAATCGTTTTCCGTATGGAACGACTCCCAAAATCATCATAGATAAATCGAACCTCTACCCCCTGCCTCGCCTTCTCGATCAATACCTGCTTTATCGTATTACCTATTTCATCATCTTCATAAATATAATACTCGATGTGAATGTGGTTGGTTGCAGCTTTCAATGCCGCCAGTACTGCCGGGAACTTTTCCTCACCATTCAAAAGAATTTCAACTTTGTTATTGGTACTAAGACTACTCCAATTGCTATTCAGTAGTAAAGTAAACAGCTTCTTGTATTTTTTCATCTCTGGCGGAACCAATTGCCAGCTTTTAGCCGATGTACGGAAGATTCTTGTTTTCACGCGGCGCATCAGAACCTCGTCTTTGAAGATCTTTTTACTATAAAGCTTCCGTTTACGATAATTAGTACCAATTACAAAATAGACTATGATGCCGCCAATCGGCAGGAAAATGGTAAGCAATAGGTATGCAAGTGTTTTACTGGTGGATTCTGTTTCATATATTATCCTTACGCAAACTGCGGCAATTCCAAGTACATAAGCAATTTCAGCTATCAACAACCAGTTTAGCATGCGAGGAAAATCAAATTAAAAGTATAAGTGGAGGATCGTAAATCTAAACCGTAGCAAAAGCTGTTTATCATTGTATTAATTGTATATACCATAAACCTAAAAATGATGAAAACAGTTTTGTCATCCTATATTACACTATGAAGGAATTTTTTAAAAATTACAGAGCCATCATTCTCCTGCTTTCAGGCATAATTGCTGGCAGTATTGCGGGACTGATATTTGGTAAGCAGGTGGAGATTATCAAGCCCGTGGGTGATATTTTTTTAAACCTGCTGTTTACCGCAGTCATTCCCTTGGTTTTTTTCGCAATCGCTTCGGCAATTGCAAACCTTAGCACTTCTAACAAGCTGAACAAAATGATGGGTGTGATGGCGGCGGTATTTCTTTCTACCATTATCATTTCAGCCTCACTCACAATCCTAGCTGTAAAGATCTTCCCGCTTCACGAAAATGTTCAGATGTTAAAAATGACTGAGGTCATCAGCGAGAAACCTTTCGGTGAACAGCTTACCAGCATGTTTACAACAGCTGAGTTTTATGAACTGCTTTCCCGTAAAAGCATGCTGGCCATGATCATCTTTTCCGTACTTATCGGCTTTGCTTGTTTACAAGCTGGTGAATCAGCCGCATCATTCAAGAGATTGCTGCTTAGCGGCAATGAGGTTTTCAAACATGTGTTTATTTTAATCATGAAGATCGCCCCTATCGGTCTGGGTGCATATTTCGCTTATCAAGTGGGTGTATTTGGACCGCAGTTGTTTGGTACCTATGCACGATCGCTTGGGGTCTACTATGGTGTGGGCGCATTCTATTATGTGGTCTTTTTTAGTTTATACGCGATTATCGCCGGCGGCGGTCAGGGTCTACAAATTTTTTGGAAAAATAACATTGTTCCATCTGCAACAGCAGTGGGAACCTGCAGCAGCATCGCCACCATTCCGGCGAACTTAGAAGGCTGTAAAAACATGGGGGTTCCCGATTACATAGCTAATGTAACTATTCCACTAGGTGCCACATTGCACAAAGATGGTTCGAGTATTTCCTCAATCATAAAAATGGCTGTTGTATTTGCCATGTTTGGTAAAAGTTTCAGCAGTGCCGACATTATCTTGCTGGCCTTGGGCATGACCATCCTGGTGAGTATTGTTGAAGGTGGTATACCCAATGGCGGTTATGTGGGCGAACTGCTCTTCATCTCAGCTTATGGTTTTCCGCCAGAAGCTTTACCAGCAGCGATGATTATCGGCACCTTAGTAGATCCAATGGCTACCCTGCTCAATGCCACAGGCGATAATATTTGCGCAATGCTTGTAACACGCTTCACGGAAGGAAAGAACTGGATCAAAACGAACCTCCAGGCAAATGACTGACAAGAGAAGTTTAATTCAAAAAAAAGGTCGTATCATCGATACGACCTTTCATTTAAATTTCTAATAAAGCCTTACAACTTCACTACATTCTTAGCCTCTGGGCCTTTCTTACCTTCCGCAACCTCAAACTCAACCTGATCTCCTTCGGTCAGTCCTCTTGAGCCGCCAGCAATAGAGGTAGAATGTACAAATATATCTTTGCCTGAATTCGCGTCAACGATGAATCCAAACCCCTTGCTTTCGTTAAAAAATTTAATTGTTCCTTGATTTTTCATAGTATTCTAATAGTTGTTGATTTAATTTGATTAAAGCTACATAGCCCAATCCTTTATTCAAAATAATTTATGAATTAACTTTTAGCTGACCGTATTTGTTTTAATAAAATTACAAATCAAAGAACTAGTGCCGATTTCAGACGTTGGAGGGTTTCTGAAGGATCATTGCACAAACCAGGATGCACTTTCGAACATTGCACAACTGTACTTCTGGTGGCGGTAAGCCAGCGAAACCTCGAAGCAGCATCCATTAATCCAATCGTTCCTCCTTGGCTACCTCCTGCACAAATACGTTCCAAGGCTTCAAAATTCAAAGCTAATTGTTCAAGATCAAGATCTTTAGACAGCATGCGCAGCTTGTCAGTCTCCAGTACATAGCTACAGTCAAGGTACTTTTTCTTCGCACAATAAAGGATTATGCCGGCATTGATAAATTCTTCGCGCTCCACCCTGGGTACAACACGGATTACTGCATACTCAAATAAGTGCTTGTCTTGCATTGTTTGCTGCGTTTGTAAATACATCTGAACTGTTTAATCTTCTTGAAAGGAACTCACGGTATACATCTCGCATTTCAGTTGGAGAAAGTGAAGAATCTTCAGCCATCAGCCAACATTCAGGTACCATATCTACAATCCTGTTAATGATTTCTGGATTCAATTTAGCCCTAAACTCTGCATTTACAGCATCAAGCCTGGCCGCACGGGCAAGTAGCACGTGGTCTTTTACCAGCAGAAATGGTTTTGTTGCTTGGGCTTCCCAATTTTGTATGTTGTGATGAAAATACAGCGATGCTCCATGATCAATAAGCCATAGTTCCTTGTGCCACATCAACATGTTGGTGTTTCTGGCTGTACGGTCCATGTTGGTGAGAAGGCAGTCGAGCCACACGATCTCTGAAGCGAGTTGCGGATCAACATCAGTCACTACCGGGTCGAAGGTTATCGCGCCGGAAAGGTAGTGTAGTGCGAGGTTCAAACCTACACTTGCTTTCAGTAAATCCTGAATCTCCTCATCGGGTTCTGTACGTCCAAAGGCTTCATCAAGTTTGGCAAATACCAATTCAGGCACACGGAAACCGAGGGCCCGCGCAAGTTCACCACCAATTAACTCCGCAACTAAAGCCTTTACGCCTTGGCCTGCTCCTCTGAATTTCAAGACATACAGAAATTCATCGTCAGCTTCCGCTAGCGCGGGCATTGATCCGCCTTCCCTCAGCGGCGTTACATAACGGACCACATTTACTGTTCTTAGCTGATGTTGTTCATCAATCATATATTCACATTAAGTTGTCAGGCTTTTACAATATCAACAGACAAATCTAAGTTTAAAATTACATTTACCCCCTTTAACCACCAACTTGGCGTATAATACCCACTTAATTCGGGGCTCAGCTTGTGAGCTAATGGTAGCTGAAATGTCAAAGTTTCACACGAACTCAGCTTTGGTAGATAATTTTAATTTTCGTTACTGCATTTCACGAGAAGATTCAATATTTTTGCCGGATATATTATAATATTTTACTATTAAAGTAATGACAAATAAAGGTAACATTCGGATTACATTCGGATGTTGCTCGGTCAATGAGTTAATCATAAATCAATAATGCAGAACCAGGAAAATAAAATTAAAGTTGCAATCTTAGGTGTTGGTAATTGCGCCAGCTCACTTGTACAGGGTGTAGAATATTATGCAAAGTTTACAGATAAGACATCTGGCTTAATGGCTGATAACATTGGCGGCTATACAGCAGCTAACATCGAGTTCGTTTGCGGCTTTGATATTGATGAACGAAAAATCGGAACGCCAATCAAAGAAGCGATCTTCGCAAAACCAAACTGCACCATGGTGCTTAACGATGATATTCGTTGCGAAGCACTAGTTTACAGGGCTCCAGTATTAGATGGCGTTTCGCCGATGATGGCTGCTTACCCTGAAGCAAACAGATTTGTAATTAAAGATGAGTTGAAAAGCACAGATTTACTTAATCTTGCTGCCGACTATGATAAAGAGCTTGTAGCGATCATCCGCCATGAAATTGTGGCTAAGTTGATTGAAACTAAAACAGAAGTATTGATTAACTACCTTCCTGTTGGCTCACAACAAGGCACAGAGTTCTTTGCAGAAATCTGTCTTGAACTGGGAATTTCACTGGTCAACTGTATTCCAGTGTTTATTGCTTCAGATCCGGTTTGGGAACAAAAATTCATTGACGCAGGTATTCCAATCATTGGAGACGACATGCGCAGCCAATTTGGAGCAAGTATTGTCTCTCAAATGCTTCAAGAGCTTGCTTTCGAGCGTGGTCACCATGTAAAAGCCCACATTCAACGTAATGTTGGCGGGAACACAGACTTCTTGAACATGGAGGATAAAAACCGCTTGAAGTCTAAGAAGATTTCCAAAGAAAATGTAATCCGTGCACAGAACGACATCAGAGGCATCTCCACTCACGATAGCTTCTTGCATGCAGGTCCTTCAGAATACATCTCATTTTATGGAGATAATAAGGTTGCAAATTTCCGTTTAGAGCTTGAAGGCTTTATGGGTGCTCCTGTAATTTTTGACGCGCAGCTTTCCGTTCAGGATTCACCAAACTCTGCCGGTGTTGTAATCGATGCAATCCGTTACGTTTATGTAGCGAGGGAACTTGGTTTAGTAGGTGCTTTAAGAGGCCCTTCTGCATCTACTCAGAAAACTCCACCAGAACAAATGATGTTCAGCGATGCTATAAACGAATGTCATGCGCTTGCAAACAGACAGCTTACGGCATCGACAACAAAGCAGTTAAGAAAAACAGAACTGGTTTAATTATTTAAATACATTACATCTAAAGCCCTGGAGTTATTTCCGGGGTTTTTTATTTAAAACCAATCTTATACCCAGCCGTTTAATTAGGAAGATTACCTTCACTTTGGAAGCTAATTATCAATCCAACCTACAGCTATGACACAGAAACCCAAACATCCGAATTACAGCCTTACAAAAAGTCGTGAGGCTGTGCTTTTTGATGATGACAGTTATTTAAATCCCCTTCCCCGCGCTGTAATCAGACCTAACTCCTCTATGTTGCTTGATGGTGAGTGGAAATTTGCACTAGATCATGAGAACCACGGTTTAAACGAAAACTGGTTTGTTAGCCATCAATATGATCAAACGGCGCATTGGCCCGGAAGTGTTGAACAACACTTATCTAAGGTTGATCCGGAAAGCAATAAACACTGGCACGACCAGGTTATAGTCTGGTATGAGCGCAGCTTTCCGCTCCCTAAACCTGTTGATACAGGCCAGAGTGGCTGCAGTCAGCTACAACTTACGTTTGGAGCTTGTGGCTACGAAACCAGGGTTTGGTTAAATGGCATACAATTGAAAACTATCGAAGGGGAGTTTGTGCATATCGGTGAGTATACATCTTTCTCTTACGAGTTAGAAGATACTATCCTGAGAGAAGAAAATAGACTCACCATACGAGTTATGGCGACGATGGATGCAGATACAACACGCGGTAAACAGGAGTCCTCTGTTTATAAACGTGGTGGCATCTGGTATCAGACCTACTCAGGTGCCGTACGCAGCATTTGGTTGGAGACTGTAGAAAAAAACAGACTCAGGTCAAGAGTTGGGGTAGTTAGTTACGTCGAAGACAACCTTGTGCGCTTCAACTTAACAACCAGGATCCACGACCCTGGTGTTTATAAGATTAGATTAAATGTCTACAACCGCATGCAGGAGCATCCAGATCCGATTGCATCAGACGAATTCACCTTAACGCTCGAAGCCGGTCAAAAACAACAACGTTTGGTTTTGGAAGTTCCAGACGCACAATTATGGTCTCCGGAGCAACCACATCTTTACCGGCTTATCGCTCAACTTATTGATGAAAACGGCTATGCATCCGAAATTGAGGCACATTTCGGATTACGTAAAATTGAATCCCGAGGAAGTGGAATATACCTGAACAACAAAAAGATATATCTTAACGGCATCTTATATCAACCTGGGGTTGCCAGCTACGAGCAGATCAAGAATCACATGCATGCAATGAAAAAACTAGGTTGTAACCTGGTCAGAATTCACATCGCTGGTGTTGATCCACGGATCTACAACCTTGCTGATAAACTGGGTTTGTTACTATGGGTGGAGGTACCAAGCCCGCATCGTTCTAATGCAACCAGCCGCTCAAATCACAAAGCTGAACTACTACGTATGCTTGCCCTGATTGGGACACACCCTTCTGTTATTATCTGGAGTTTGTATAATGAAGATTGGGGAGCACAGGACATTGCTACCAGCGTAGAAACCAGGTCATATATTATGGATATGTATCACTATATGCAAATTGCTTATCCGCAATTTTTAGTAGTTGATAATGATGGCTGGCAACATATTTCATACGAAGGAAGGCTGAAGAGCGATATCCTCACCGCACATTTATATACACCTGAGCTGCAGCGCTGGAAAGAACTCTTAGATGGGCTGGTAAACGGGCAACAAACCGGCATTGCAGCCTTTCCTCTTGTAGTTGGAGATCCATTTTTTTTCAGGAAGCAGGTACCATTGGTTGTAAGCGAATGGGGTGGCTTTGGTTTTGCAGATTATGGAGGGCCGGCAGACAATGACGAACGTACACATACAATTCTTGATTTCAAGAAAGAACTGAAGGCACGACATATCGCAGGCGATATCTACACTCAAGCAACTAATATAGAAGATGAACGTAATGGTTTGATAGACTTTGAAACCGGCGAATTGAAAGTTCCCGAAGGTCTTTTAGGAGATGGAAATGAGTAGAAATAAAAAAGGGGCTTACGCCCCTTTTTTATTTCTAAACAATCTTACTGTACAGAAGATTGTAATGCCTGAACTTCCTTTAAATGCTGTTGCAGTGACGAAATCTTGCTTCCTGCAAATTGTCTCAAATCAGCCGCAGGCACACCCGTGTTACTTGAGGCCTGAGTAAACAGTGCAACAGATTTTTCATGTGCTTCCACCATCATCCTTGTGAATTCTTTATCGAAGGTCGAACCGGTATAAAGCCCTAATGCATTGATGTTATCCTGATCTTGTTGCTCAATTCCAGTAGGGATTGTAAGTTCCATTGACTTAGCCAAATCTGTAAGATCAACGCCCAAGGCCGTATGTTCGGAAATCATTTTACTGGCAAATTGTTTTACCTGGGCATTATTCGACTTCATTTGTGCCAGTGTGGCCGCAGCAACCTCAAATTTGTTTCCTGTTAATGCGCCGGTCACAAATGTTTGATTTTCCATTTGATAATTCGCGTTATCATCATCAGACTTGCAGGACTGAATTACCAAGGCAAGAAAAAAACATGCAAATAATACTTTTAAATAGTTAAGTTTTTTCATTTTTAGTGGTTTATATAAGTTGTTAGTAAGTATATAAACAACAAAAGAGAGAAATTATTTTTGCATAATTTCTCTTTCTGCACAGTATGTACATGGAATGTGTATGTGCGGTCAGGTTTTACAAGACATTTTCCAGAGGTAACTATGAACTTTAAACAGGCTGGGGAATGGTAAAGTAAAATATACTGCCCTGTCCAACAATGCTTTCTACCCAAATTTCTCCGCCATGCTTGGAAACAAAATCATGACATATCCTCAATCCTAAGCCCGTTCCTTTTTCACCGGATGTGCCATAGGTCGAGTAGTTAACATTCTTCTCAAAAAGTTTTTCGATGACTTCGCTGGTCATACCCATACCGGAGTCACTCACTTTAAAGCTAATTGTTGAATTCACGTGAGTAGCTGAGACGGTGATTAGCCCCTCCTTCCTAGTAAACTTGATTGCATTTGAAACCAAGTTTCTAATGATGGTTTCTAACATACCTACGTCTGCCGTGATACCGCCCTCTTCCTGAACATCAATGTTCAACTGCACTCCTTTGTTGATGGCCATTGGGAGTATTCTATTCACACATTTCCTCACCAGCAGATTTAGATCGCTTGTAAAAACCGGATTGAAGTTAAAGGCATTGAACTGCGCCTTCGCCCAGGTAAGTAACTCTTCTAATAATTCGTTAGCGTTGCTCAATTCGCGCTGCATTTTAGAAAGATAAAGATGGATTTCTTCCGCTGATGAAGACTCATAGTCAAGCAATGTAATATCTAACAGCTGCAAGCTGCCGGAGATTGGATTGCGCAAGTCATGGCCAATAATAGATAATAGCTTGCTTTTCTGTTCGTTTGATTCCTGCAGTTCGGTATTCAAAGCCTTCAATGCGTTTTCCTGGAACTTTCTCGTGGTTACATCACGCATGCTACCCTCAATACTGATCTTCCCAGCGGCATTGCTGATCAAGCTGGCATTAACCGAAGCATACCGTAATTCATTATCTTTCGTTTTTAAACGAACCTCGAAATCCATTACTGAACCCTCGCTTTGGAGAATTTCAACAATTCGTACCCGATCATGACTATAGTAATAAAAGTCTGAAACTGGTCTGCCAATCACCTCATCTCTTGTATACCCTGAATGCAGTTTTATCGAAGGGGAAATCTCCGTAACATAACCATCTTGATCGGTCTGATAAAAAACATCGTGCACATTCTCGAAAATTGTCCGGTATTTTTTTTCGCTTAGGATAAGACTGCTTTCAATCTCTTTTCTCTTAGTGATATTCTCAAAATGCGAAACGTAGTGCAGCGGCTTGCCATCCTTATCCATAAGCATTGTAGCTGCAAGCATCACCCAGACGATCGAACCGTCTTTATGGAAGTACCGTTTTTCAACTTTAATCTGCTCTTCGGCACCCACACCCATCTGATTTAAAATGCCTTTCGTTTTTTCAATATCATCAGGATGAGTTAACGACTGCACGGACGTCCCTTGTAATTCATCTTCCGAATAGCCAAGTATCTGACACAAGCTTTGATTTACCCGCAACCAGGTACCTCCAGGGCTAACCAAAGCCATTCCAATCAGGGAATGTTCAAAGGCTTGCTTAAACTGCTCATCACTTTGATATAGATGATCTTCAAGTTGCTTATTACTGTTAAAGTCGAAACTGATCGTACCGACTAAACTCAACCTACCTTCCGAGTCGGAAATGGGAAATTTATAGCTTTTAAAATGCTGAGGGTGGCCGTTCAAATCACGTACAGTTTGGAAGAATTCTTTACACTGCCCGGTTTTCAAAACATCCATATTATTAATATGGGCGCTCTTTCCCAGGTCTGATCCGAATATTTCCTCATGACGTCGTCCGATCACTTCATTTGAAAGATGCAGCGTTTCAAAGAAGCTTTTATTCGCATACCTAAGTACGTTCTGGTTATCAGTAATCCAGCAAAGTCCCGGGAAAATATTCATGAAACGCTTAAAGTGACTTTCGGAGATACCTTCCTGCAACCCCGAGTACTTAACTTCAAGGGTTGTCAGCATACCGCTCATGTGTCCGTCATCCTCCCATACCGGCTTAATGGTACAACAGAATTGACGCAACCTTTCGGATGTTTGTAAAGACAGATTAAATTCTTGCTGAGAAAGATCTTTAGTGCAAGCATTAAGCCGCTCCTCCCATTCACCAGGCATTCTAACTGGAAAGGCGGAATAAGTCCTTTCCAGGAGAGATTCTACCGATTGCTGCATCAAATCTGCAAACTTCTGGTTCAAGGCAATACAGGTAAAATCCCGGTCTATCAAAAAAGCCGGTGATGGCATGTAACCAAATACACGCGCAAGAGCATTGAGATTACTTCTATTCAACATCATTAGTCAAAGATAATGAGTTATATAGCGGTAATGCTAATATTCTATGCCTTAGGTTAAAGAAACTTTATTGGCCAGCAGTTCGTTATACCGTTCCAGCAGATCAATATACTTATCTTTCCAATAATGTTTATTGGCCGGATCATCCTGAACCTCTTCTTTGCTGGCTGCGGCAAGGTTGCGTTTCTTTTCCTTACTGAAATCCTCAGGTGTAAATAAATGAGGAAGTTCAACCGAAAAATCATGATCTATAGCACAACCTATCCGGTAAATAATTTCCGGCTTTAAATGTGGTTGATTAAACCAGTTGTAAACTGAGCGCCTGTTCACGTTTGTTAAACGTGCCACGTCACTGATGGAATGACCATTTCTCCGCACTACCCGCTCTAAAATTTGTCCGTGATGAATCAGCATATTTTTAATAGTTAGTTGGCTTATGTATAATTAATTAGCAAGCTTACATTTAGTACACCTCTGCGTAGAACTGTGTAACAAATTTCTCACTTGTGGAAGTATTTACTCAACCGTTTCCCAGTTTGGGACAGGCTAGCTCTAATTAGCACGCTGTCAAAGCCGTTTTACGTTTTTTGAACACTTTCCTATTATAATAAGGCAATATCTATACCCCCTTAGTAGCTGATCTACTTCGCAAAGATTAATGTTAGCTGGGCAATCTGGTGCATATTTTCCCCACACTGTGGAGTTTTAACAGCACATAAAAAAGGCGTATAAAGAAGATTATACGCCTTAATACCCTGAACTGAAGCCTTATACCTCATCTCCTGGTTGGATTTCCGCACCTTCTTCATCGATACTCATTTTCTCATTTCCAGTATTATGAACGGGGTCTTGCAAATGATTTTTGCTATCCATATCATGCTGACTTTCATTAGGGCTATGTTCTTCATCTCTGGATTTACTTTGTTCTGGATGCCCATTTGAGTTTTGTTCTTGCTGCGCTGTCATAGTCTTAAGATTTAAATTCGCATTTATAACAGATTAGCAATCGATATTGTTAGTGAAAATTTCAGATTCGATTAATTACCAAACCATCCCTTGATTTTTTGCAGCATGGTTTTATAATCTTTTTTCTCGTCACTTCCGATTAAGTAGGCAAATGGCTTAAGTGCTTCAATATGTTCAAACAAAATCTTGGTAATACCCAGGAGTGGAATCGCCAGGATCATCCCTGGAATCCCCCAGATCATCTCCCCGGCAACAAGTCCAACGATCGTGAACAAGGGGTTAATACTAACTTCAGCGCCAACTATTAAAGGCTCCAATAGGTAAGTCTGCAGGAATTGCACAAGACCATACACCAGCAAGATTCCAATTACCATATTAACATCCCCTCCCTGAACGAGAGACATGGCAATCGTTAGTGCAGTACCAGTCAGATTACCGATAAATGGCACAATCTCCAGCAATCCACAGAGAATTGCAA
This sequence comes from Pedobacter sp., assembly GCA_038918115.1. GTDB lineage: Bacteria > Bacteroidota > Bacteroidia > Sphingobacteriales > Sphingobacteriaceae > Pedobacter. Next base: position 19,104 of record JBCLAL010000002.1, on the reverse strand, counting down.
AGAAAATCGCGTTCTCTACACCCAGCAATGTGAAGCCTATTCCATACATTATCCAAAGACAAACAATCATCAGAAACAAACCTGAAAGGTATTTGATGGTCACGCGTTGCGTGTCGTCAAGAACTTCAAGCGCATTTTCACGCTGGCGAACGGGGACGAGTCTTATCACAAAACCTTTAATACGGCTACGTAAATATATGAACAGAAAAACATAAACAACAACCAGTAAAGCATCTGTAAGAAAGCCGGTTATACCCCCCATAATACCAGCAACGATATCGGAAACCTTTCCTGAAGAGGATTGTTGCTGTTCTTTAATCATCTCCTCCTGCTTGTGCTCAGAAACTCCAAGCTGCTGGCTGATAAAGTCTTTAACTTGTTCGTACTTGCTAGATACGGTCTGTTGTAACTTCCCTGTATTGCTGGCGATATCGGAAATTTGCCAACCCACGAAGAAGACAACGATAGAAAAGAAACTAAGCAATACTAAAATGGCTGCAAGTGCAGACAATGCTTTGTTCCAACCTTTTCCTTCCAACCATCTTGTAATTGGCAGTAAAAGCATGGATAGCAATGCTCCAAATGTTAGAGGAACGAAGAAGGGCTTACCAAAGGTAAGCGCAACAATAATCAGCACGATAAGTGCGATCACGGCCAGGGCTTTAAATAGCCTATTGTTCTGCATATTTTTGTACTTTCCTTAGATAAGAAAAGAACATAGTAATTTGTTTGTTCAGAAATTACTTCAGGAAACCATCGGCGTTGAACTAAGCTTTTTGGTTTGTAGAGCGCAACACCATTGTTCCCAGAACACCGGCAATAATCGATGCAATGAGAATACCATATTTCGCCTGATCTACATAAAGCGGATTATCAAACGCTAGACCGCTGATAAAAAGCGACATTGTAAAACCAATTCCCCCTAAAATCGATATACCTAACATATGTGTCCAACTTGCGTTCAAAGGAAGTCTTCCGATGTTCAACTTAACCATCAGCCAGGTAAATCCGAAAATACCAACACATTTACCAACAACAAGCCCAGCAATAACACCAAGTGATACCGGGTTCATAATGGCACTTAAAAAGTCAGCACCAATCGGGATCCCAGAATTAGAAAGCGCAAAAAGGGGCATGATCAGGAATGCAACCCAGGGGTGCAATGCATATTCAATTTTCTGCAACGGGGTCTCTGCAGCTACACTTAACTGTTTCACCTCTTGAATTAAATTCACTTGCTCAGTAGTGAGTAAGGTGCTGTTTGTAGGTACTTGAGCTTTAAAGCGTGCAGTAAGTTGCTCAAGCCTGAAGGCATATTGTTTCTCATCAATGCGGGTCACTGCCGGGATGGTAAAGGCCACGATAACGCCTGCAAGTGTGGCATGAACACCTGACAATAAAAAACCAAGCCACACTACAATTCCAAGCAGCATGTAGAAGATACTAGAGCGAACACCCAAATAGTTACCAACGAGCAAGGTCAGAACAAAAGCCCCGGCTATACTTAATGCGGTAAAATCCACCTGAGCTGTATAAAAAAAAGCAATCACCAGAACAGCACCAAGATCGTCTGCTACAGCAAGCGCAGACAAAAAGACCTTTACCGCTGGCGGAACGTTTTTGCCAGCCATCGAAAGCAGCGCTAATGCAAAAGCAATATCCGTTGCCATCGGAATCCCCCAGCCATGGCTGGCGTCAGTTCCCTGGTTTAATAACACATAGATCAGTGCAGGCACGATCATCCCGCCTAGGGCAGCAACCATCGGCAAAGTTGCTTTGCTGATTGATGACAATTCACCATCCATGAATTCCCGTTTTAATTCAAGCCCAATCACAAAAAAGAAAATAGCCATCAAGCCATCATTGATCCATATGTGTAAGGGTTGACTCAGCACGTGACTGTCAAACCCCACTGAAAGCTTCAGTTCCCAAAGGTGATGAAACGACTCACTAGCTGAACTATTAGCTAAGATTATGGCAACAATTACGCTGAATAACAATACGATACCACTCGTATGCTCTAAATGTATAAAGCGACTTACTGGTGCAATGATTTTTTCAATCGGAGTTCTTTGGGTCATGGCCGCAAGTTAAGGCTTTAGATTAAGTGGAGGAAGCCTATGTGTCATTAAATTCATCATATAGCTTAACTTTGATCGATGGAATACTTTAGAGCTTTGCAGGAATGGCTTAATTTAGAGCAAGCGGAAGACTTACGACAATATCAATTACTAAGCGACCGTACAGCACTAAGCGTACGGCGGCAACATGGAATTAGCTGGTATCCTATTGCTATTCGTGGCACGGAACCCGCTCCGGGCGATTATTTGAATGTAGAACTTGAGCGAACAACCAACCATGACGATGCACATCAATTCAAATTTGGTGCTGCAGTTGCCTTGTTCAGCAATCACAATCCTGAAGAACGCCTAGAAGGTACAATCACAAATGTTAGCGGCAACCGCTGTAAGATAAACTTCCGCGTTGAAGTGCTTCCCGAATGGTCCAGAAATGGAAAGCTGGGTATAGACTTGCTGTTTGACAGCAACAGCTACAATGAGATGGAGCGAGCCCTAAAAGCGGCGCACGAGGCGGTAAATGGCCGGAAGGCAACACTGGAAAACCTGCCTGCAGTTTTAACAGGATTAAGGAAGCCAGTATTCAACAATAACATTGCCGATGGTCAATACGCCAGCTTAAATGAAGGACAACAAAATGCCGTTGATCAGATTCTTTCTGCAGATGACCTCGCTATTGTACATGGACCTCCGGGCACTGGAAAAACAACCACCCTTGTGGCAGCGGTAAAAGCACTGATAAATCAGGAGAAACAGCAGATTCTGGTAGTAGCGGCCAGTAATACAGCTGTTGACCTGCTTACTGAAAAGCTCGCTGAAGCGGGACTTCAGGTACTTCGGGTCGGTAACCCTGCACGGGTAAATCGGCGACTTATGAACTTAACTATGGATAGTCAGTTAGAAGCCCACCCAGAACACAAAAATATCAAGGGGCTTCGGAAGCAGGCTGCTGCATTGAAGGATATGGCCCATAAGTACAAGCGTCATTTCGGAAGAGCTGAGCAGGAACAGCGTAAGGCACTGTTTAATGAAGCACGCAAGATCATGAAAGAAGTTGAAAATCATGAAAGCTATCTCTCTGATCAGATTATTAACAATGCGGATGTTATTACCGCCACATTGGTTGGCTCCAACCATTACGCCATCCGGCAACTCCGCTATAGAACATTAGTTATCGATGAAGCAGGACAGGCGCTTGAGCCAGCGTGCTGGATTCCGATACTTAAAGCCAGAAAGCTGATTATGGCCGGCGATCATTGTCAACTTCCACCAACCATCAAGTCGCAAGAAGCAGCTAGGAAAGGACTTTCGCTTACGCTCATGGAGAAGCTTACAGCGTTATACCCGGAAGCCGTAACAATGCTTGAGGAACAATACCGGATGCATGAACAGATCATGAACTTCAGCGCTCAGGAATTTTATGGAGGCCGCCTGAAGGCACATGAGCGCGTTGCCACTGCAAAGCTACTATCCGATGACCACCCATTTACGTTCATTGATACTGCCGGCTGCGGATTTGAGGAACAACAAGAAGAAAGTAGCATTAGTAACCCCGAGGAAGGATTGTTCACAATAAAATATATAAAGCAGTACCTCGAAATCCTAGACTTGAATAGGGTACACTCGCCTTCAATCGGCTTGATTGCTCCCTATCAGGAACAGATTAAGTTCCTGAGCATAGCGGCAGCGGAAGATCCTACTTTGAGCACTGAAGATGTTTACCTCACTATTAATACCATCGACAGCTTCCAGGGACAAGAAAGGGATGTTATTGTAATCAGTCTTACCAGATGTAATCAGGATAGAAACATCGGCTTTCTTGCAGATGTTCGCCGAATGAACGTCGCAATTACACGGGCTAGAAAAAAATTGATTATTATAGGCGACAGCAGCACCCTATCCGTACATCCCTTTTACCTGAACCTTATTGCATACGCTGAGCAACATGGGTCGTACGAAAGCGCCTGGAGCTATATGATAGACTAATCTGGCTTACTTAGATCATTATAAACCAGCGCATCTGACTCTCCGGCCTTTAATATGGAATGTAGTTGCTCCTGATGGTATTGTCTGAGTCGCTCTGGTTGAACAATTTTTACATGCCCCATCCACATATAGATCCAGCCAATGAGTTCACGATTTATTCCGCACTTAAGATACATACGGATATTTCCATTCGGCATGTTTTCGAAAGTTTGCGAATGATGCCAAACGTGCGTCTTTACAAATTCACCCGTAATTGAAGGAAATTCAAGAATGACACTATAAACTTCTGAGTCAATATTCTGACTAATACCAAATCTCGTCTTGAGGTTCTTATCAATTACCGACATCTCCTTCTTGAAGGGAAAACTTTGGTTACTAAGTTTGTATGCTGATATCTGAAACAGATCCAGTACCAGGCATTTTCTGGTAGAGTCAATGATGCCGGCGACAAAAAAGCTTCCACGATGGAAAATTATTTTTAGCGGATGAAAAATAAATGGAAAACTGAGGGAGCGGTAAATGGAAACTGAATCGCCCTTACAGTCGATGATCTCAATTGAACGATGGTTAGCCACACTCCACAGAATTTCATTGAATGTTTGCTGGAAATGGTCGTCGAAGATGATCTCATTAAAATGGGTATTCAACAAACTTAATCCATCCCAGTTTGCACTATGTTCCACTTTACCATTATTCAAATAGACACCGAAAATGTCACGGAACTTATCCAAAGAACGTTTTCGTCCACTTGCTATGCTAGATGGAATAACGAGTGCATTCAGCATGTAAGTGTCAACGTCGAAACTGTTAATTGCTGATGCATCCCCAGTACGCTTTATGACATAAAGCTTCCGGTTAAATTCCTGATTTTTCAGCTCCAGGCGCTCCCCGGCCCGCAAAAAATAGTTGCCCACATCTTCCATATCCCGGTAGAGTTGCCGGTTGCTTACCGCAGCACCAAGGGCCTTGAGTTCGGCTTGCAATGATTCGATTGTCTGTGGCCTATGACTCAGCAACCCATAAATATGCTTCAGGCGTTCTAATTGCTTCATAGTTGACATTATATGACAAGGTGTAGAATATTTTCATTCCAAACCTAAATAATATATTTTATCTTCGATCTAGTATTAAACAAATGATTAACCCGATTTTGTTTTAAATAGGTATATTACAATTAAAGATATAGTATAATGTCTCTCTTAGGCAGCTTCAGTAATTGGGGCTGCCTTAATTTTTAAGACCTGTCTCCAACAGCTATCCCGGTTTGCATTTTAGAATAATTGGATCTTTCTGGTAAATTCAATAGGTGTCGATTTACCCAGCAGCAGTATAGAATAACGAAACCTTGACAAAGGTGAGGGAAAGGTCAAGACCTATACTGCAAGCATCTATATCGGCAGATTTTTATAGCTTTATGCTTTAACAATCAAAACCTAAAAAGATGAGTAATTTAGATCGAAAAACATTTCTATTAAGCGGTGTTGCTATCGCTGCCGGAACAGTAGCTTCAGCAATGCCGGCAGTTCCTGCTCCAAAGAAGTACCCCGTAATCCATCATGCACTTTTCTGGCTAAAAAATCCCGATTCAGCTGAAGATAGAGCGCAACTAGTAGAAGGTGTAAAAACACTTGCGAAAATAAAAACGGTAAAGGACCTCCGTGTGGGTGTTGTTGCCAGCACAGAAAAGAGAGATGTCGTTGATAATAGCTGGGGGGTATCAGAAATTATGTTCTTTGAAAACCTTGAAGGGCAAGCTGCTTATCAAACCGACCCGATACATCTCGAATTCATTAAAAACTGCGAGCATCTATGGGAAAAGGTAATTGTATACGACGCTGTTGAAGCTTAAGGTACATAAAAAACCTTCCAGCTCAGAGTAACCTGCAAGCTGGAAGGTGAATTAATGTAAAAGAAGCTTCCTTAGATGTTCATGTATTCTTCCATAATCAGCACTGCATCCGGATTACCTTGCTGAACAGCCAGGTCAAGCGCATTTAATCCTCTGTTATCAGTAATCTGCAAGTCCGCACCGTGTTCCATCAGCAATCTTACCAAATCATTGCGTCCAAAAAGTGTTGCAAACATCAATGCTGTTCCGCCATTACCATGTCTTAAGTTAACATCAGCGTTATAAGACAGTAACAATTCAGCTATCGACAAATAGCCTTTGAAACAAACCCCCATCAACGCTGTATTTCCTCCAGCGTCGCAGGCATTGACGTCTGCTCCAGCCTCAAGCAACATGTGTGTAGCATCGAGCTGTTCATTATATGAGGCAACGATGAGCGGAGTAAATCCACGCGCGTCAATCGTATTTACATCTGCCCCAGCGGCAACTAAGGACTTAATGGTTTCTATATCACCAGTCCTGACTGCGCCAAAAAGTTGGTTATTATTATTTTCCATTGATGCTAGTATGGTTTTGCTTCTTTTGATTCGTTATTGGCCTGGTCAATTGCATTCGCCGCTTGCTCATCGACAAAGCTTGCTTTCTCCTTTTTCATCATCTCAGCTTGCATTTTCAAGCCCTCGGCTACCCGTCTACCATAGTCAGCATCACACTGGGTAAACAGTTCTACCATCTTATCTTGAATATGCTGTTCTGCCGCAGCGATCGCACCCACAAGGTTGGAAATGAGTTCATCGCGTTCCCAATCTTCAAAGTTCCGGTAGGTTTCACCCGCTTGTTGAAAGTTATTTTCGCGATCAATCCGTTGTCTTACAAGCGCAGCCTGGTAATATGGTGTATGATCTTTCCCAGCCCTGGTAGCCTCTTTCAGACCATTCAGGCTTGATGGCTCATAATTTACATGAGGGTTCGTTCCTTTTGCAATATCTTGGTAGAATGCCATCTGTCCATCTCTTTGGTTTGTTGCAACATGTTTCCTAGGGGAGTTAATTGGGAGTTGCAGGTAATTTGTACCAACGCGGTAACGTTGGGTATCTGAATACGAAAAAGTTCTTCCCTGAAGCATCTTATCATCCGAGAAGTCAAGTCCATCCACCAAAACACCAGTACCAAAAGCAGACTGCTCAACTTCTGCAAAGTAGTTAACGGGATTTCTATTTAAGGTCATCTTACCAATTGGGTACCACGGAAACTGTTCACGGGGCCAAAGCTTGGTATCATCCAGGGGATCAAAATCCAGCTCAGGATGTTCCCCATCTTCCATAATTTGTACGTTCAGTTCCCACTCAGGATATTCTCCTTTTTCAATAGATTGATACAGATCCTGCGTAGCATGATTGAAGTTCTTAGCCTGGATTTCTGCTGCTTGGTCAGAAGTAAGGTTTTTGATACCCTGAAGCGGCTCCCAGTGATATTTTACAAGTACGCCTACGCCCTCACTATTTACCCATTTATAAGTGTTAACACCAGAGCCCTGCATATGGCGGTATGTTGCCGGTATGCCCCATGGTGAAAACAGAAATGTTACCATGTGTAACGTTTCAGGTGCGTTACTGATAAAATCAAATTGGCGTGCAGAGCTTTGGATATTGGTGACCGGATCAGGCTTAAAGGCATGAATAAAGTCTGGAAATTTTATAGCATCTCTTATAAAGAAGATTTTCAAGTTATTTCCTACAAGATCCCAGTTGCCATCCTCTGTGTACATCTTTACAGCGAAACCTCGTGGATCTCTCAGGGTTTCAGGAGAATGTCCACCATGAATTACAGAGGAAAAACGTACAAACAGGGGTGTAATTTTCCCTTTTTCCTGAAGGAATTTTGCACGTGTATATTTTGAGATGTGTTCTTCTCCTACGGTTCCGTATGCCTCGAATATCCCATGCGCTCCAGCGCCACGGGCGTGAACTACTCGCTCCGGGACGCGTTCACGATCAAAATGCGACATTTTCTCTAGAAACTGATAGTTTTCTAGTGTCGCAGGACCTCGATTGCCAATGGTACGGGTATTCTGATTATCATAAACGGGATGCCCCTGACGGGTTGTCAAGATGTTGGTTCCTCCACCTGCATCATCCTGTTCCGGTGTCTTATTGTTCGGAGCGGTATTATGGTTGTTGTTGGTTGGCTCAATCATAGCATTTAAGTTTTCTGGTTTAACAAATTGAGAATTAATTAGTTTCAATTTATCGAACTTTAACGAGTCCTACTGAAATTATTTTTATCTGATTGCTTTGAAGGACAATATTTTTTCAAACCTATGTCATTTACGAACGACCGTTTGAGCTTTCATAAAACTTTTTGGCAACTGTATATATTATAATGATGAATTATGGAAGACATGACCAAGGAATCTTTTAACCAGCCCCACATGGCTGAAATCGTAGAGCGAAATATTGTTTCACTGCTCGAGCAACGAAAGAAAGAAGACCTAAATAAAACTACCCAGGACAAGATAGCAGATATAATTACAGGCTTTGCTGGTAGTATGTCGTTCGTGTACATACACCTAATCATGTTTGGTATATGGATCATATGGAACCTTGGCTGGCTTGGGTTTGCTCCGTTTGACAAATCCTTTGTGGTTCTTGCCATGTTTGCCTCGGTAGAAGCTATTTTCTTATCAACCTTCGTGCTGATCAGCCAAAACCGTGCAAGTGTTCAGGCCGATAAGCGCGCCGACCTTGATCTTCAAATTGGATTGCTCTCTGAACATGAAGTAACGCACCTCATAACCCTGGTTAGAGCCATTGCTAAAAAGATGGATATCAAGGATGCAGATCATCCAGAGTTAGAAGAGTTAGCACAAGATATACGACCCGAGAATGTCATGGAAACAATGGACCGCAAAAAAACTGATCAATAACATTTAGTACGCATAAACGAATTGCATAATGACTGAAATCACTAAGCTGCCTAAACGACTTTTACAAACAACCTTCACACTCATTTTTCTTGGACTAAGTTTCATCGCCGCTGCACAAACTGAACTCTTGCAAAAAGATACCACGGCGAAAGACGCTGCAGCGGTTGTATATCCACCAGACTCCTTAGGTCGCAGAAACCCACGAGGCACCGTTGAAGGCTTCATCAAATCTGCAGCAAGAGAGGAATACAAGACCGCAGCGCAATATCTAAACCTGGATACTAAACTAAAGGACACGCCAGACAGCACAAGGGTGGCCAAAGCACTTCAAACATTATTAGACAAAAAGGGTAATATCTATCCCTATTCCTGGATCAGCGATCAACCAACGGGCTTAACAGATGATAATCTTGGGCCAAATCAGGATCGGATTGGTGCTGCCAGTGTTAACGGTGAGAACTTCGATTTGATACTTGAAAGCACCACAGACTCTGCCGGGGGACCGATCTGGTTATTTTCATCTCAGACGATACAACGCGTTCCTATTGATACCGTGGCATTGGAGAAAACAACGGTCGTAGAAAGTGTGTCACCCGGTTTTTTGGAAAAAACAGAATGGGGCGGCGTACCTGTAGCTCACTGGCTAGCAATGGTCGTGATGCTCGTAATCGCCTATATTGTTGCTGGCCTGATTACCAGGTTTCTTGCATATATATTACCATTAGTATGGAAGCGTGCACGAACAGAAGCTTCGCTGGGCATTATTCAATCTTTTGTGTTGCCTATCCGTCTCTACCTGGCCGTACTGTTGTTTGTGTTTGGAAGCAGGGCAATTGGAATCTCAATTATTGTTAGACAAAGGCTGAATGATGTTGTACTCATCGTGGGTGTCGTCGCGTTTTTATTGTTACTGTGGCAGCTGCTAGATTTCATTACCCGCCTCGTTGAGAAACGAATGATACACCATGGAAATCAATCAGGGGTCTCCGCCATTCTTTTCCTACGACGCGCAGCAAAAGTTGCATTAGTCATCTTTGGTGGCATCATTATACTGGATACCTTAGGCTCTGATGTGACTACCTGGTTAGCTGCACTAGGTATTGGTGGTATCGCCATTGCCCTCGGTACACAAAAAACGGTGGAGAACTTTGTAGGCAGCGTAACCCTAATTGCTGACCATCCAGTTCGGGTGGGCGATTTCTGCTTAGCAGGGACAGTAATGGGTACCGTAGAACAAATTGGAATGCGATCTACACAGATCCGTACACTTGGAAGAACCATCGTCAGCATTCCAAACGGTGAGTTATCATCACTCAAAATTGAAAACTTCGCTCCCCGTGATAAATTTCTGTTTAATCCGGTTCTGGGCTTAAGATATGAAACCACCCCTGAGCAACTTAGATTCTTACTGGTTGAACTTCGCAGCATCCTCTTTGCCCATCCTAAGATAGATTCGGGACCAAGAATCCGATTTGTCGGTTTTTCACCTGATGCGCTGAAACTGGAGGTATTCTCTTATGTTAAAACAATTAGCAATGATGAATTCCTGGAGATTCAGGAAGACCTTTACCTTCGATTTATGGAGGCAGTTGCTGCTGCCGGTACGGGATTTGCATTTCCATCGCAAACGATATACTTTGCTAAGGATGGTGGCGTTTCTGCTGAAAAGACTAAGGCTGCCGAAGAACAGGTTAAAACATGGAGGACCGCTGGAGATCTGCAAATGCCAAACTTTAGTCCCGAGAAAATCATGGAGCTTAAAGACACAATCAAATACCCACCTGAAGGAACAAATATGGCAGGAGACTAGCATACCTCCTATAGATTGTCACTCATTTTAAAATATACACCAAATTGAAGAAAATAATCCTGTACGCCCTGCTATTTTTACTTCCCGCTGTTGCACTTGGACAGGTTGAAACAACGGCAGACAGCCTAAAGGCGGTTTCCGACCCGACCAGCGATCAGTATGACGTTGCAGATGCCATAAGGGACATCTTCAACCCGAATAAACCTGGAAATCCCAATAAAAAGAAATCCGGAATCACCTTGATGCCAAACGTGGCCTACAATCCCAGCATCGGTGCGCAAATAGGGATAAAAGCAGTTGCTGGGCGTATTCTTGGCAGAGATCCAAATACACTCATGTCAGTGGCTGCAACATCAGCCTCCATCACAACCAAGGGTATCCTTTATGTATACTTGAGCCATAATGTGTTTACACCCGGAAACAAATGGAATTTACAAGGGAGTTTGGTGGCAGCAAGGACAGTAACACCTGATTTTGGGCTTGGTATAGGCCATGGATCCACTTCTACTCCGGAAGAGTTGGCGCTTACCAATCCAGACCGAAAGCCATATGTACTTCATGCTGAATTTTACAATTTCAGAGAAAAGGTTTACAAACAGGTTCATGACAACTTATTCTTAGGCGCAGGTGTGTCTTTTGATGTTCGCCGCAACGTAGAAGACAGGAATTCAGAAACGGAGCTAACACCTTACAACATCTATATGGACCGGCACGGATTTAAACGCAGCGGGTATCGGGCAAATGGCTTGCTTTTCAACGCCCAATATACCACCCGTGATAACCAAAACCGAGCCTATAAAGGTATTTACGCAGATGCCGGTTTCCGCATTAATCAAACCTGGATGGGCAGTTCGAAGAACGCTGTTCAGTTTACGACCGATTTTCGCAAGTACTGGAGCTTATCTAAAAGTAATCCTGAGCATGTGCTCGCCTTCTGGAACTGGGGCTCATACCTAATCGGCGGTGCACTACCCTACCTCGAACTACCTGGACCTGGCAAAGATGTTGGTGCAAGAAGCGGGCGTGGCTACACGATAGCGTATTTCAAAGGAACCCAATATTTCAACTCAGAGATTGAGTACCGGTTTCCCATTACACGTAACAAATTCCTCGCAGGCGTCACCTTCTTTAATATTCAAACTGCTAATGACGAGAGTGGAATTAGGCTATTTGACAAATGGCAACCTGGAGGCGGTGCAGGACTCCGTGTTCTATTTAACAAAGCCACAAGAACAAACCTTTGTATAGATTATGCATGGGGTAACTTTGGAAGGAAAGGTCTGTTTTTAGGGTTAAATGAAGCCTTCTAGTGCAGTTGTAAGTTTTCTTTCCACTGTTCATACGCAGGCTGCTGTGCTTCAGGCAAGCTGCTGATGTTGGCATTGGCAAGCGCTATAACGGCTTGTCTCAAAGCATTTAAGATGAGTAACCCCGCTTCCACGTCGCTAAGCACACTATAGTGAGTCATCGGCTTAGCCTCTTCTGTGTGACGCACTGCTAAAGCAAGTACCTTGCATACATCAAGCAGAGAATCTGTGGCTTTCGAAAGTGCTAAGTCCAATCTCTTAGCCTTGTCCCTGCCACGGGATCGTAGAACTCCTCGATACTCATCGAAAATTTTAAGATCATGCTCAGCCGCTTCACTTAGAGCAACTTGAAGACTTGAGAGCAAACGAACCTGTTTTTTCAGAAAGCGCTTGTCTTTTGAGTCTTCAGATTTCTTAATGCTGATCCGTAGGGCCATGAGGACCATCACAGCCGTAAAACTTGCATTGGTAAGCAGCACACAGCCGCCCGTAATCTCCGGACGTTCTTTGTTTGTCTTTGCCAGGAATTCCCGGATACTCAGATCAATTACCGGTTCAGATTTCGACGAAGCCCTCACGTTTAAACTTCAGCTACCCGGAATGGTTTAACATCCACCTGCTCCCACACCTTAGCCCTGATGTAGATTTCACTTTCCAACCAGGAATTAAAGGCTTCTTCGGTCTCAAACTGCAGTACCATCGTAGAACCGATCATCATTCCCTTTTCATCGAGTATAGCACCCCCTAGTATGTGATTGCCCAGTTGCTTAAGTCTACGTACACTTTCGAGGTGTTGTTCACGTACACTCATCCGCCGCTCAAGCGCTTCGGGATCTTTATAGTCGTATCCAGTAACAAGGTATTGTTTCATGTCGCCAATATATATATCAGCTAAACGAAGCATTCACAATAAAGTTTGCTTTAATCCAATTGGTTATTCTGCTGCTCGTTCAAGGGCTTCAATATTGAACTTAGTCATTTTTAGAAATGCCTCCATCACCCTTGGTGCTTTTGCAGGATCAGCCATTAATGCAGTTAATCTTCTCGGTACTACCTGCCACCATACGCCGAACTGGTCACGGCACCAGCCACATTGACTCGCTTCCCCTTTCTGAGTAAATGCATCCCAAAAGCGATCAATTTCCTGCTGGGTCTCACATGTAATAACCAGGCTTACCCCCAAATCAAATTGAAAGTTATGTGCCATACTGCTTTCCATAGCTGCCAATTTGCAGTCATTTAACAGGAGTTCTGCATATTTCACGTTTCCTTCTGTATCTCCTTCACCGGCTTCATAGGTAGCAAGCTGCTGAACGGATGCATTCTCAAACAGTGAAGTGTAAAATGAAACGGCTTCTTTCGCTCTTCCGTTATTTTCGCCAACAAACATCAATGAAGGATAGAACTCAGCTACGGGATTCTGTTCATTAGCTTCCATCAATTGCCAGGACACACCATATTGATCCTGCACCCAGCCGTATTTTGAACTCCATGGATACTTATCTAGTGGCATCATCACCGTACCCTTATCCGTTAACCGCTTCCAGCTCGATTCGAGCTCATCTGAAGAGGCGCATATGTTGAAAAAAGAAATAGATGGATTTGGTTTAACCTTCGGACCTCCATTCAAACACATCAACTTCTTGCCTTTGATGCTTAGCATCGCAACCAATGGCGTCACACTAACAATAGCGGCTTGATCAAATGCTTCAGCGTAGAATTCAGCCGCTTCTTTCGCGTTTCCATCGAACAAAATACAGGGGTATATCGGAGTTCTCATACTTGCTTTTTTTTTAAATAAATGGGTGTTTAGGGTTGGTTAGTTTTCTTTGGGGATGGTCTGGCAGTTGCCGCCTTTACGCAATAATCTACAATATCTTGAACCAGGGTAACTGGCAAGGGCTCGTCAACAGGAAACTGAATCGCACCTTTAGAGGTCTTATACGCTTGCAACCTTTCCTTAAAAGCTGATATTGCTTTCGGACCAGGATACAGACCGATATGGTTTTTTGCCTGTGCGAAATGCACCAGATTCCCGCCATACTTAAATGTTGGAATACCATAATTAATAGTCTCCGTTGCTTCGGGACAGGCTTGCCGGATTGCTGAACGCATTTGTTGCAGCATCTCATGTTGACTTTCAGGAAAGGCATTGATGTAATTGTCTATGGCATTCATGTCCTTTTTCAATTAATATACTTCAAAAGCATATCATATATCGCTTAATGCTAAGCTAGCACGAATCATTAGAACACGACTTGTCACATGACAAGAAATGCATTTTATTATACCGGATATTGCACATTCTCCAATCTACCCCGGGTATTATGAAATAAGCATCTATATTTGGACTCAAATTTTAAAAATATGGCTAAGGCATCTGAAATTAAAGTAGGAAATATATTACGTTTCAACAACGAGCTGGTAACAGTAGTGGAATTCATCCACCGCACCCCGGGTAAAGGTGGAGCATTTTACCTTGGTAAATTTCGTAACATTAAAACCTCGAGAATCGTGGAGGCGCGTTTAAATACAGACGAGCAGGTAGAAATTTGCCGGGTTGAAACTAACGATTACCAATATTTATACGAGGAAGGAGACTACTTCGTGGTTATGGATAACAATACTTTTGAACAGTTTAATGTTCCTAAGGCTTTGTTCGGTCAATCTGCAAGGTTCATCAAGGAAGGCATGGACGTCCTTGTATCGTTAGAAGGTGAAGAGCCGATCATGGCACAGGCACCGAACTTTGTTGAGCTTGAGATTACCTATTCAGAACCAGCTGTAAAAGGTGACACATCATCAGGTGCATTAAAACTGGCGACTACTGAAAATGGAGTTGAGCTGAAGGTGCCTTTATTTGTAAATCAGGGGGACAAAATTAAAGTAGACACCCGTACCGGTGAATACGTTGAACGTGTAAAATAAATCATGCAAAAGGCTGCCTCGTGCAGCCTTTTGCATGATTACAACTAACGTCCCATATCAGGTATAAATCTGGCGTAGGTATCTGGATGCAAACTTCCACTCGGATAAATCACTATGCCAATGCAGGTACCCTTACCATCTACTTCAAACGCAATTCCCGAAGTATCTGCATAAACATGAACTTCTTCCTGCTTAAGAATATAACCTTTCTCATCCTGAACCTTGAAGTTGCTCCTAATCTCTTCAAGCGAGGATTGGGTACCAACCCCTCCTGCCGTCTTGAAGCCGGGCGCTGTAACCCTGATCTGCTTGATGACTGCAATATCACTGTTACCCATATCTCTACTGGAGAATATGGAACTAGCATAACTACCTGAATCGTGATTAGCAAACCAGGTTGATACGGATTTGCCCATTGCAGCATCACCTGCATCAGGCTTGCCTAACGCTTTTATGACGTCTGCGGCATTACTTCCCAGAACTATAGTCCCTGCAGCCTTGCCAGGCACCAATAGTGAATCTGAATTCGTTACCTTTGACAAGGTCATTGTAGTACCAGTGTCTCTGGAGCCACCCATATGCTTTTTATTGCTTTGAGAACAGGATGTTACAAGTAAAATGGAAAATGCCAGGAAGCTTAAACTTCCTTTTAATGATCTTATATCCTTCATATATAATAAGGCAGGTTTTATTTTAGAAACAACATAAACTTCATTATGTTGGCACCCAAATAAAATCCAATACGAAAATTAAACTTTCATGAAGCTAACATTACTCATTGCGATCATCGGTTTTAGTGTGACCCAGGCCTTTGCTCAGAATGCTTTTAAAATCACGTACGTACGCAGCTACAACGACAAGGTTATGACTGGTCAGGATCCGCTTCTGGTGTACACTAATGCCGATCAGACGGTTATCACATCAGAAAAGGCCGTCAAAGGTCAAGCATCCTTCCCATTCGAAACCTTCTTCGTTGATAGGAAGTCAGCACCCAAATACCTGCGCCTTACAACATTCGCAGCAGATCGCGAGCTCGCGACAGTAGATTCAACTATTCTGTCGAAGAACCCACTGCAGGAGACCTCCGAAACAAAAAAGATTCTTGGTTATACCTGTAAAAAGGCGACAACCTCGATTAACTCTAATGCTTTTGAAGTATGGTATACAACCGATCTTGGCGTAAAAGGTGGACCAAATGAGGTTGGGCAGACACTAGGTCTTGTACTTGAATACAACCGGAACGGCAACACCAAAATTACAGCGTCCAAGGTAGAGAAGCTGAAAGGTATCCCTTCGCAAGTCGGGTTACGCAACTTTAAGAACTATGTTGACGGTTTAACCTACCAGGATGAAGTCTGGAGAAGCAGGTTTATCCAGGTACCGGTTTTCAGAAACGAGCAAATTAGTTTTAATGACCAAATCAAATCCGACAGTGTGTTACGCTTTGCAAATGGTACCGTTATCTTGCGTAAAGTGAAAGTACCTATCTTGAAAGATGGTATGCAAGGATTCATACAGCTTGTACAGCAGTCTAACGGTGACGCATATGACCGGACTGGCTCGGTGTTTATGGTTGCCGAGGATCAGAAACAAAGCTTTCTTGATGGCATGAAGAATGGTATGAAGACACTTCCGGCTTATGAAAATGGAGGTGGGAAGTCCTTTCTCGGAATGGCTAGAACAGAAGGCTTTTCGCCGATATACGAGTTGATGCGATTTTTCACACCTTTTGGGATAAAGCACTTCAACGATCGGGTGACTTTGAAAAACAAACATTGGCAAGACAGCGTAATCTACCGTCAGGACATTTCCGAGTTCTTACCGCTGATGTCTGGAAAGTCGGTCTATATTGGCACCTACATTGGGAACTATGACAAGGGCGGTCACAGAGTTAGTCTTGAGCTTAGCTTCCATCCAGGTGAAGAAAAAAGCGATGAACATAAGAAGTTGCTCTCTGTATTCAACACCACTAACGTTATGGAAATGGGTGGACAGGATTATGCAAACCTATTTGGAGAAGAGAAAGGACTTGAAGTGACGTTCGACCTTCCTCAAGATGCAAAAGATGTTCAGCTAAGATACATTACTACCGGTCATGGAGGCTGGGGCAATGGGGATGAATTTGTTCCCAAGGAAAATCGGATTTCAGTAGACGGCACACTTGCCTTTAAATTTACACCATGGCGGGTAGATTGTGGTTCATACAGGCTTTATAATCCTGTTTCGGGTAATTTTGGTAATGGCTTGTCCTCCTCAGATCTGAGCAGGTCTAATTGGTGCCCGGGAACTGTAACAAACCCCAACTATATTGCTTTGGGTGATTTAAAAGCTGGAAGGCATACCATTCAAATACAAATCCCCCAGGGAAAACCTGAGGGATCTAGTTTTAGCTTCTGGAATGTATCCGGCTGCTTGATTTATAAATAATTTTATCCAGTGCTCCAGTCATTGATCATTCGAACAAAGGCTGGAGCCTAATTGAATTGTCGTTCATTATAGATTTGGAACTCTGCGATCTCAGCTGGCTTTGATGCAGATTGGATCTTCATACGCACCTTACTTCCCCAAATCGGTTCAAAACGATGAACCTTAATTTTTGATTGGTTTGTACCCTGGAAAAATACCTTCCATTCATTTCCATTCCAGTATTCCAATGTATAACGCTGGATGTTCTCGGCAGGTTCTGCAACTACAACCATGTTAAATCGGGTATCTTTTAGTAGGTCGACCTCATACCAAGGCTCTTTTATGGTCCGGTAAGATTGCCAGATGGTTTCGAAGTCGTCGTCGTTTCCAAAATCCATTATGTTCATGTCTTCACTCCAGCTGGAGTTAGTAGGTTTGTTGATGGCAAGGTTACTGGATATGATCGGCGCCTGGATCGGAGCAAGTGCCTCGGTTGGACCTTCATTCTTCCATAACTTGCCTACCTCTTTCAATGCTGCAAGGGCATTATCATCGATAAGCCCATCACGGTTTGGTGCAACGTTTAATATGAAATTACAACTGGCAGCATTAAGTGGACGAATTAGACTGTCAACAATATCAGAAGGCTTACGAACTGGCTTGTTTGGAAAATCTGTTTTCCAGAACCAATTTTTGTTAATTGGCAGACATGCTAAAGATGGCATACGTTTGTTACCCTCAGACATGCGCTGACCGGCGCCCATCTCATAGGTCTTGATGTCGCTATAATACAACCCCTCACCCGGATATTTTGCTCCATTAAGATCCATGACAAGGCAATCTGGTTGTAGTCGCTTAATTAGGTGATAAATATCTTCAAAAGGAATCTGATCATAGGAGATGCGAGACCAGGGTGCATCCCAACCATCAATTATCAAAGCTTCAATTTTTCCATATTTAGTCAGCAATTCTGTGAGCTGTGCTTTCACCATCTCAATATGCTCCTGATTAATTTGATTAGGTCGTAGCTTATGATGCGTATCAAGAATTGAATAATACAACATTACTTTGAGTCCGTTTGCCCGGAACGCATCCGTAAACTGCTTTACAACATCTTTTCCATACGGGCTATTCATTACATTGTAGCTTGTAGTTTTCGTATCCCAAATCGGAAATCCACTGTGGTGTTTAGTGGTTAGACAGCCGTAACTCATATTAGCAGATTTTGCTGCTTTGGCCCATTGGCCAGCGTCAAGGCGTTTTGGATTAAACAACGCTACCGAGGCTTCAGGATCTGGCCAGTCTGCATCCGCGTAGGTCGGCATGTTATAGTGAATGAACATACCGAAACGAAGATCAACAAATTGC
This sequence comes from Pedobacter sp., assembly GCA_038918115.1. Lineage (GTDB taxonomy): Bacteria > Bacteroidota > Bacteroidia > Sphingobacteriales > Sphingobacteriaceae > Pedobacter. The sequence continues at coordinate 446 of JBCLAL010000002.1, read as the reverse complement.
TGTTGGAGCTGATTTAAACGTTGCAATGCAGCTCCTGTTTGCTGCGCTGAAGCGATCATCGGTACTAGTATTACGAAGAAAATGAAGGATAGGGAAGTTAACCTTGTTTTATAGTTCATATGAATTGTTGGTTTGTTTTAAGATGATGTGGGTAAAATACGGATTTTAGCTGAGCTCTATATCCATCAAAATCTGTTTTGCAGCAGATGCGATACCTGGTCCTTCCGCCCTTGGGTGCTTTAAACTCTTTACCAGAATGTATGCAGTCAAACTGCCTGTCTATTGGTAGTTGCTACATTGTTGTTGCGGGGTTAGAACGTATGAGCACGGACAAGGTACGTAGCAACCCCCTTGCAAGTACCTAGCAAGTACGTAGCAACCTTTGCCATCTCTCCAATTTTACCTCCAGATGCGACCAACTTGTGTCTTCATTGCTTTTGCCATAT
>JBCLAL010000001.1:0-830727 GCA_038918115.1 Pedobacter sp. | reverse complement strand
TAATAGGGGATTTCCGCAGCAGTTCTCGGTGCCGAAAGGAAGGAAAAACCTGGTCTTTTTTGTTCTCATTGCCCATCTCCACAACAAATATCAGGATTTCAATATCGGTAGCAGGTCACCTATATAGCCATTATTCTAGTGTATAAGTACGGTTAAAGGGGCATTTTATAAATAAACGCGTATTCCCGACTGGCGGATACTACAAATACGACCTGCGTTCAGCGAGAGCTGATGAATCCAAACAAGCTGACACATATAAAAGGATATACTATATATACCTATCTCTATATCTACAACACCAGATATTCACAAAGCGAGCGACAGCCTATTATCTCACCTGTTTGCCTGGCAGGACAATGCTAAATGCCAACGTCGGAATATAAATCTAGCCTCCTATCCTACACTGCATACAGAAGATTGAATAAAAACTAAACACCAGCGCCAAGAATCCTTCTGTTCTTGGCCGGTTTCCCTTCACCTTTGCTTCGCCCCCGGCCCAGTGTGAGGCGAAGCAAAGGCGAAGAAGAGCCGAAGAAAAGGCGGTTTGGGTACAAACTTGCTTCATTGCTTTCTGCTCATTTCATGATGGCAGATGCAACACACCACATCACCTCCTTTCAATAGGAAAGAAGAAGAAAAAATACAACGCTATAATTACGACAAATAAAAAAACCTGCGTCAGAGAAAACGCAGGTTCAAAATCAGAGAAAATTGTATGCTGAAGAATTACTTACTCAATAGCGCTCCTCCTTGTATCTTCCAGTCGTTATCGTAGAAACCAGCATACTCCACGCCTTCTATGCCCTTATTCAGCATATCCAGTCTGTAAATCATGATGTCTGGAAAGCCACTTCCACCAGCAAAGTATTGATTCGCGTTAACGGCTTGCATGCCCTTGATACCACTACCGGTAATTACAGCAACGGTATTAGACGGTGTACCCGCAATTGGCCAGATGAAATACGCACCCAGGTCATCCCCACTCCATTGTTTCTTACCTGCAGTAATCTTGCCCTTTCCAACCTGTAGCGGGCAATCTGCCAACAGAGTCTTCCAGGCTGCATTCGTATTTGAATTACCAATCAAAACAACATTGCGTCCGCTGTATTTGGCTTTTGAGTACTCAACATCAGAAATGATATCAAGTGCACCATTTCCCCTGTAGTACCAGGTCTCCGCATCATACCGGGCTTTGTTTAGGTTCCAGCTGTTTTCCGCAGCCGTTCCTTTAGTCCCGTATACATATACCATGTTCTTGTTGAAACCATCTTTGAAGGTACCATAACGGTGCGGCCCCTTAACTTTCATCCCTGGCGAAGCTACAATTTTCCATTGCTGGTCTTGCTTCATCAAGAACAAACTATCGGCAGCGGTTTGAGTAGTGAAGTTGATCGTATTTGTACTATCCAGATTAAAAGATAATCTTGTGTTTACACGGAAGCCACTCAGATCTAGTTTTAGCAGCTTTATATTTTCCGTACGCCCCGTGATTGAACCTCGTTTCAAATCTCTATTCAGTACCAAACGGCTATATTGCAGTGGAACCAACTGCTGATGAATAGTTACCCAGCGGTTGGTTGCCGAGATCCCAGGACTTGCAGTTATAAAATCAATGTTGTGTACCGCGGTATCAGCAGCTAAGGTGTGCCATCTGAAAAAGTCAAACAGTGGCTTCCAATCCACACTTTCATCCCCATACCAGTGTGATCCGCCTGGATACTCATAGTAGCTGAAGTCGGCATGAAAGGTCGAAAGCTGCTGTTTCATCTGCCGTGCATAATTTACCGAAACGGTACGGTCGGCATCGCCATGGAGAATGTACACGCCCAGTTGTTTGTAATTGCTGGCCAGCTTCGGCACATCACTCTGGTTGCTGGCTCTTAAAAGCAGTTGACCGATTGGAGAAGGACTGGTATCTGGGATAAGTCCATCGGCAGACCCATAACCCTTAAGGGTAGGATATCCTGCACAAGGCGCAATTGCAGCCCACTTGTCTGGATAGGTTGCGCCGAGGAACCATGTACCATGTCCACCCATTGAATGTCCGGTAAGGTATATCTGCTTTGGATCTGGCTGTAAATCCTTTTTAGCGATCTCCAAAACTTCGAGTGCGTCGAGGCGCCCCCAATCTTCCCAGTTAAATCCCCTAGGCCTTCTATTTGTTGGCGTAACGATGTTGCCCCAATCTTTTGACGAATAAGCCCGTGCCTGGCCAATAGCTTCCACTCCTGCCCCATGTACCGAGAAGAACAAGGCTGAGGATTTGGTTCCGCCTATTTGTGGTGCCACAGCGTAGTACTGTAAGCTGCCATCGATCTTACTGACGAAGGTTTTTGTGTACTTATCGGTAGCGCGCACAGATTCTAACGTTATGGATTGCTGATCCAGCACCCTTCCATTTTGCATCAAACTGAGCGCACATTGTTGCTGCCCGAACGTTGCAACATCACTGGCGTCGATGCTAAACATAACCTTTCGGGTAGACAATGGCGGCACCGCAGCAATTTTGCTGTTAAGCGATTTGCCGTGGACCTTACTTACAAGTTGTAAACCGCTAAGCGGCCTATCAGTTGTATTGATCACAACCACCGCCCCAAGTAAATTGGATCTCTGTTGCCCTTCAACAATGAAGGGTAAGGTAGCATCCTGGACATTTAATGATACCGACTTCTCTGGAAAGGACAAGGATGCTTGAACGCCCTGACCTCGCACGTAAAATTCGTTAAGGCCCTTATTGAGCTTTACGGGCAGGTTGAGGTAGCCATCACGATAGGGATCGCCAGCATGAAGCACACCATTTACAAAGACAGCGCTGTTACCTTTGATGTTTAAGATTCCCGTTTTCTCTCCATCTGAAGTGTACGTAACATACAAGTATGCATTTGCACCCCGGAAGAAGTCAGTACCGCGTAGTCGCTGAAACCGCCCCAAACTATCTGTCCCTATTGGCTGCCACTTCATTTCAGCGCCTTCACCATTCTTACCGAAGGTAGCCCCTTCCCTGGGTGCAGCAAGGTTTCCCATGTAAAGTTTGTAGGCCAGTGGATCCGTATACAAGGCTTCCCGGCCATACTGTGCACCTACATTTACCATTAGTCCACTTGTAAACTGATGTACCTGTTGCGTATACCCATCGGGCCGATACCATAAAGTTAGCAGCAGCAGCGCCGCAGCAAACTTGCTTCGTTTGTTGAAATGAAATGTAGATGTTTTTCCAATCATGTTTAATTATATAAGAATATAGATGTATCGGTTAAAAGAGTCAATTATCGAGTTCGAGCAGCTCATCACCTTCCTCATAGTTTAAGAACACCATCAGCATAGTCATCATTTCATCTGTGGTTTTCATATCGTTTGCAGAGAACACCATGCGAGGTGGATTGCTCGGGTTATTTGGATTATCCTTTGTGTTGTCGTATAAGCCTTCAATGGTGAGCACAGAACCTTTAGGAATTTTCACCAGCTTTTTAAATCGGTAGATCTCCTGCCATTTGAAATCCCATGATGGAATAGAGACCAGCGGAATGGTATCCTGTTCAGGTGTAACTGCGTACGACTTGAAAGTTTTTCCAAGTAAGTGCATGTGAGGCCATACATAAAGTACGGATTGATCCCTTGGTGTAACGATCTTCAGGTTAAAGGACTTGGTTTCTCCCCCGGGAATCATGAAGTACGGTTCGATATCCCGTTCACCTACCCCTGCCGATCCCAGGCTCACAACACTTACCGGGCGTTTGATCGGATTGTCTTTGAAGAAAAAGTTAACGCCTGATATCTCTTCTTCATCTTTTCCGGTTGGTGCATAGTGTATGGTCATAAGCATCACGCCTCGTTTAGGCATAACCCAGCCAAGATCCTTTGGATAAGATTCGAAAGAGGTGCCAGGAATCCAGCCCCCGTAGTAGTCCATCTTCGCTTTAAATGGAAGATACTGATCATAAGATATACGATCGGACCCACTTAGATCCACATAGTCTGCAGCTTGGTTGATGTCAATGTCAGCTTCAACCGGATGAATTGCGAAGTTCGCATGGTGGATAACCTTCTTGTTGCTGGATATAAATTCTATCGCTTCAACATTTCGGGCAGTACCAATGTCAAATGGGATCTTGAAGACAATAAACCGTTCCGCATTATCCCCCTTTAGCTGAAAAGGTTTCTGGATTTTAAGTGTTGTATCTGGTTTACGAGAATATTGCGTTCCTGCAATCAGAGGAACCTGAGCGGAACTTTCCCCTTTTGAACCACTGCCTTCCGGCATTTTATTGTCGATCCATTTCAATAAAAGATCCTTTTCAGTGGCAGACAGCGAGCGATCGTTATGAAAAGAGCGGTATTCATTATCGGGCTTCCATGGCGGCATGTAGCCGGAGCGGACCACCTCTTTGATAAACGTTCCTCTCTTTGCGACATCCTGATAGCTTGTTAATGAAAAAGGTGCAGCTTCACCTGGGCGATGACATGGTGCACACTTGTTCTTTATAATTGCAGCGATATGCTTGTGGTAGGTGATTTTTTGAGCTGACGCGAAGTTGCAACAGAGCAACACACCACCAAGCGTCAGTAGTATTTTAGGCAAATTCTTTGTTTTCATTAAGGAGTTAGTTGATTACATATCATTTATCAGGCAACCTACGGGCTTAGTTGTCGTCACCAGAATGGGCTTTCCTGCATGTATTCGGGACAATGCATCTTCAAGATATTTTTCCGTCACTACTTTACGTTGTTTTCCCAGGCTGTAAGCCCAGTTGTCTATTAAACCGCGGTAGTGGATGGTTCCATCCTCATTAACTAAGATACATTCGGGTGTTGTCGTACCACGCAGTGTTGTGGTCAGTTTTTTACTTTTATCAATAAAAATGGAGAAGTCAGCTTTGAATGCTTTACTGAAAGCCGCTACTTCCTTTGCACTATAAGCGTTACCGGGAATAATGCCGTAAAATGCAGCATGATTCTTCTTCACTAATTTATTTAATACCGGGATGTAGTTTTTGCTTAAAGGGCATTCTGGCGATAACAATACAAATACAGTGAGCTTGGATGGTTTGATGTGAATGGTTTTTCCAGCGCTATCGACGAGGCTGTAAGCAGAAAGCTGCATCCATGGTACCCGGGATTCCTGTGTGAAGCAGATAGAAGGCCGGGTAATCACCAGCAAAAGGATTAAAGTACTGCGTAAAATGTTTTTCATAGGCGTGCTACACAACAGGTCAAAAAATAAGGGTGTCTTTCGACACCCTTAAGGTAAATAGATTATTTTTTATCCCACCACACACGGCCAAAGATGTCACTGCTACCGGCCCCAAAGTCTGGATCCTTAGCCATATCTGTATAGGCGTTAGTAATGTTTTGATAATTTAAGTTTGATGGAGATGGGAACGGCAGTGATGCTCTGCGCGGAATTTGCTGCTCCGCACCACTGATGATCATACGCTCCATTTTAATTTGACTGGATGTATTTGGCAGTCCGGTTCTTTTGTACAATGCCCAAGCCTCATTTGGTTGTTTAAAAAAGTTGAGGTAAGCCTGACAAGCGATTTGATCAAGACCAGTTGCCGGGTTGTAGGCAATTGATGGTTTAGCAAGATAAGCTTGGATCTCCTCATCGGTTGCTGCAACATAGTTGGCTACGTTTTCACGGTCCGTGATCTTAGCGCGGTTAGCCATGCTATCATACATCTTGATAGAAGCGGTAACACCTTTATCATACCATTCCTTCGCATTGTCACCGGTTACTGTTCTTGCAGCAAGTTCAGCACGCATGAAGCAGTAATCTGAATAGGTAAGCATTAGGAAGAAGTTAACACCGGTACCAGCATTCTCTCCTGCAGCAAAGAGTCTTGGTTGCAGATTTGAAAGCGTATCCAAAGCTACTGGGCCAACAATACCGGAAGTACCAGCCTTCGATATTGTTACACTACTAAAGAATTGTTGTGCAGGTGCCGCTGCAGCGGTTTCCGGGTTCGTTGGCACTCCGTAGTAGCGTCGGGTGTCATAGACCGCATTAGCTCCGATTTTACCTTGTTCCTTAGCTAAGTTGAAGTTACTTTGCGTAAAGTAGTTTGGCTGATAGAAGAAACGGATACGTGGGTCCGAGTTATCATACATGAAATCTACCGTTGGTTTCGGTGCGCGGAGATTAAGTGCTGACCAATCTCCACCAGCTGCATAAGTTGCATTTGCTTCAAAAATCCAACTATCTTCATTTGCCTCCATCTGTCCAGCAGTTTGAAGAATCTCCTGAACTCTGGAAGCCATCTTTGCAGGATCACGTTTCATCAAACGCATTGCCATTTTTAGACGGACAGCATTAGCAGTCTTGATCCATTTAGTAATGTCACCTTTAAAGAACATATCCTTATCACCATAAGATGTTTGTGGAACACCTGGAGTAGCAGATAAAGTAGCTACATGGGCCTTCAACTCATTTTCAAGAATGTCGAACAATTCAGGTTGTGTATTATATTTGGGCGTAAAGCTCGCATCGTACTTCCCACGAAAACCCTCAGTATATGGGATGCTTCCGTTAATATCCGATACGTAAAAAGCGTAGTATGCTTTAATAATACCTGTAATTGCTACTTGATGTACCCGCTTTGCTTGCTCCTCTTCCGACATTTGAGAGATCATCACCTGGATGTCAGTTAACGCTGATCCTACGGATGGGTAGAACAGGTTGTATCGCACATTGCGCATATTGCCCGATTCGGAGATAAATGATGTACCATTTCCGTTAAGTGCTGTTGACATCTGCATCCACGGCATTATTCCGCGAAGATTATCATAGTACCACTCCAGACGATCACCATTTAATCGTATAGATGCATCCATAAACTCTTGTTCAGGAGTAATTTTGTCCAATATAACAGGGTTTGTGTTTAATTCTACGAAGTCCTCCTTCTTACAGCCGGAAAGACTTATGCATGAAAGGGCAACTACCCAGGTCCATGTTTTATATTTTGCGTTCATTTCTTCTCTTTTAATTCAAATGTTATAAACTTCCTTTGATCGATAGTGCAAAGGTGCGTGTATAAGGTGCACCGCCGTATTCAGCAAAAGAACCAGCACTGTTTGAAAACAGTGATTCAGGGTTAATATGGTCAGGTAAACTGTTGTAAATGTAAGTTAAGTTTCGTGCTACTAAACTGAGGTTAAGCCTATTAAACTTAATCTTCTCAGCATATTTCTTAGGAAGGTTGTAACCCAAGGAAACCTCTCTTAAAGAAACCCAGTTATTTTCAAATGTTGAATACTCACGAATACCGGTACTCCATTGCGTTAAACGAGCATAGTAAATCCGGGCGCTTACAGGCTGAATCAAACCTTTTGAAACCGCATCTGCAAAGCTGGTTCCTCCAACATTCACGTTGTTGATAATGGTGTTTTCTGCAAAGATACCTTGAGGGATTATACCGTCATTAAATGTTACACCGTTAGCGTCAGTACGTGGCAGACCGCCATATTCAGCTGAACGACCGAACAAGGTGCTTTCAAATGCGCCATAGTTTGATCCATATTGATGTGAAGCAGAACTTATCAATCCTCCCACTTTAGCATCTACCTGAAAGCCAATATTGAAATCTTTGTAGCGGATGTTATTGATCCAGCTTGTGGTGAATTTTTCCATCATTGATCCCAGGTTCTTGTTACCCTGACCAACATCAGCACTGCGCCAGAAGCTACCATTAGCCTTTAAAAGCTTTTGACCGTTTCTTGGATCATCAATGCTATTTCCTGCAGCATCTTTTGCTTGATAGGTAGCATATCCATACCCAGTATATATTGCACCATATTCTTCACCAGCAATTGCTACAGAAGCCATGTCTGCACCAAATGCATAAGACAAATCAACCGCAGTCACACCGGGAGCAAGTTTAATTACTTTATTTCGATTTCTTGCAAAGTTTAAGCTGGTGTTCCACTCTAGATTGCTTGATTTAATTGGGCTTGCATTAACCAAGATCTCAATACCCTGGTTCTGAATGTTACCCGCATTGATCAACTGGCGCTCCACACCACTTTCACGAGGCACTTGCAATGCAAGGATCTGGTTGTAGGTGTTCTTTTTGTAATATGCAAAATCAATTCCGATCCTGTCATTAAGGAATCTTAACTCAGCCCCAAATTCGTATTCTTTCGTAAGCTCATTTTTAAGGTTATCATTGCCTTTAATGAACTCTGAATACCCATAACGTGGCATTTGACGACCAAGTGCGTCCGTGTAAGTACCCAGGAAGGAATATTTTCCACGGCTGGTTTCATAAGGATTAGTACCTAAACCGGTATGACCATAGTTGGCTCTTAACTTACCATAAGAAAGAAATCCGAATGCTGGGTTATCCTTAAGCGATTCAGTAAATACATACGCAAGACCAACTGAAGGGTACATGTATGAATAATCTCCTGATCCATTTGGATAAGTCAAAGTTGAGGACCAATCATTTCTTAAGCTCGCATTTAAGGTCAGCATGCTTTTGTAAGTTATGTCTCCATAGGCATAAATTGCATCCGCACGTTGGCTTCCTCCAAGGGCGATATCCGTGATTGGCTGGTTAACCGAGTTCCCGATGTAAAACTTTCCAGGATCCTGTAAACCACCATCAGTTCTGGTGCGTGTACTACTGTTTCCAAGATCACGAGTTGTTTCACCGCCCAAACTGAAGTTATAATCAAACTTATCATTGATTTTGTTGCTTGCATTTAACAAGAACTGTAGCCGAGTACTACGTTGGTCGGATTTTCCGATTGCATACTCACCACCACTATAGTTTACCCCGTCGCCAATGTTTTTAGATTCAGAGTTGGTATTGATTTGATTCAACGTTCCACGAACCATGGCATTCAACCAAGGTGTAAGGTTAGCCGTTAATTCAACGTTACCTCTGAAGTTGTTTTCTTTCTGACGATTATTTTGCTTGTAGAGGTTGAACCAAAGCGATGACAAGCCATAAGGATCTGCATCATCACGAAGCCTGCCGCCATTGACTTTATCTTCATAGTTGTTCTTCCAGTACTTGGTATCATAGTTTCTTGGATTGCCGTATACTAATGCGAACAAAGGACTATTGTTATTTCCTTGATTCATTGGGTTAAGCGCGTTACTTGCTGTATAGTTTACCCCAGCATCAATCTTAAATAATTTACCAATTTTTTGCGAGCCCCTGAAATCTACCGCATCCCTGTCAAAGCTATTGTTTGGCAGTACACCTTTGTTCATCATTTTAGTGTAAGAGAACCTGAAGTTTCCATTATCATTTGCCCCTTGAAAAGCTAAGTTGCTATTGCTGAAGACACCAGTATCAAAAATATCCTTAAGGTTATCTTTCTGAGCGTTCCATTTGATCATACGGCCATCAATATCTCTTACGTCACTACCATCGAATTTTGGTCCAAATCCCCAAAAGTAGTTTGCAGCATCAACTTCTGGAACACCATTTGCATCTGGTTTAAAAGTCGGATTAATACCGGCACCAAATACGTTTTGTACGTCAAACACACGATACACTTCTTCGATGGTCTGTGTGTGTGAAAACGAAACTCCAATCCCTTGTCCTGCTCGACCTTTCTTGGAAGTGATCAAGAGTACACCATTTTGCGCCCTTGAACCATACAATGAACTTGCTGCAGCACCTTTAAGTACAGTTACACTTTCATAATCGTCAGCATTGAGGTTTTTCATGATATTACCAAAATCCTGCGGACCATTTCCCCATGAATCCGCACCAGTAACACCCGGCTGGATCAATACCCCATCAATAACAACCAATGGTTGGGTGTTTGAGCTTAAGGAAGAGTTACCACGGATACGAATACGTGACGACGATTGCGGACCTCCAGCGCCCTGGCTGATTACCACACCTGCAACTTTACCATTAAGAGCATTCACGAAGTTTGGCTCGTTAGCTCTGGTAAGATCCTCACCTTTTACCTCTTGAATAGCGTAGCTGAGTTTGCGGGTTTGTTGTCTAACCCCAAAACCAGTTGTTACAACAACCTCATTCAGGGTTTCATCATCCTCTTGCAAGGTTACGTTGATGGTTGACTTCTCACCAACAGTTACTTCCTCCGACTTGTATCCGATTAGGGAAACACGGATGACACTGCTCGGGGAGGCAGTGATTGTGAAATCGCCACTAGCATTAGTTGCGGTTCCGTTCTTGGTACCTTTTTCAAGGACTGTAACGCCAGGGAGACTTTGTCCCCGCGCATCCTTGACCGTTCCTCGGATCACTTTTTGAGCATTGGCAATAAGAGACGTGCAGGTCATTAAAGCCACCCAGAAACACATTAAGTAAAGTTTCTTCATTTGATTTTTTTTAAAATGTTTGGATTATTTACACCAACGCACAGCGACATTGCTGCGTTGTTATCTCAAAATTATCACAATTTTCGAATGAATGTAAATCGTCAAAGAAAAATATTAACTTTTTTGAAAAAGCACCTTCAATGCAGCCTATTTTGATAACACATTTTTTCTCCAAATTTTATTTGTTTGAGAATATCACTCGCTCACATGAGTAATCCTGAGAATAAAACCGTTCCTAAACCGAAAATTGAAAACGATGAACATTCCACATCAACAACATGATAGTTAGAAATCCATGGATCAACATTCAGGTATTATGTGGCTAACCTGAACTACTTGTCAGACCTTAATGACCTGGAGGATACCAGTAGTTAATTTTAGTTAAAAAATGTTAAGGAGTTGAAAGGATGAATGCCTTTCGATAGCTTAGCAGACTATTATTTTTAATTGACGTTGTCGTATTAATACTTATCTTTGCAGAATGTTTAAAATTAAACACTTAACATTACTATTACTCACCATCTTGACTTTAGCTGTTGGCGGCTGTAAGAGTCAATTTGAAAAAATCAGACTTAGCAACGACGTAGCTAAGAAATACCAGGAAGCCGTTAGGTTATATAACAATAAGAACTATTCCAAAGCCTTAATTCTATTTGAGGACCTTACTCAGAAGTATCGTGGTCGTGCCGAAGCGGAAGATTTGAACTATTACTATGCCTATACCCTATACCGATTGGGCGACTATACAACGGCACGTTTTCAATTCAAAAGTTTTGCAGATGTTTATCCAACAAGCAAAAATGCAGAAGAATGCCGTTATATGTACGCCTATTGCTTTTACCTGGAGTCACCTGGCTCTACTTTAGATCAGGAAAACACCTACAAAGCGATAGATGCGATGCAGTTATTCATCAACTTATATCCAAAAAGTGAACGCGTAGCACAAGCCACTCAGTACATCAATGACTTGAGAGGTAAACTGGAAGACAAGGCTTATGCGAACGCAAAGTTATATTATGACCTAGGTGGATATGATGTTACCAACTATAAAGCTGCTGTGGTTGCCTTGCAGGCTGCGCAGGTAGACTTTCCCGATATTAAATATGCAGAAGAGATGGATTTACTTACGGTTAAATCCCAATATTTATACGCAAAAAATAGCTTTGAGACACGTCAGGAAGAACGTTTTACAGAAGCGATTCAGTATGCAGATGAGTTTGCTACATCCCATCCTGAAAGCAAGTACTTGAAAGAAGTAAATGAGTTAAAGGCTGAAAGCGAAACTGGCATTGAAAATGCAAAGCGTGTGTTAGCCAATATGGAGAAAGAGACTGCAAAGTACAAAGCGACACTTGAAAAAGAGTCAAAAAGAGATAGTACCAAAACAACGATTAAAACCCCAACAACATAATGAACACGAACAAAACCGCTGTACCAAATACAACCGTTACCAGAAATGTTAATGATTTAGATCAGAAGACAGAGAACATTTATGAGTCTTTAGTGATCATTGCAAAAAGGGCGAATCAGATTTCAAACAACATCAAAGAAGAACTTCACGGTAAGTTGGCAGAGTTTGCATCATCAAATGATAACCTTGAAGAGATCTTTGAAAACAGAGAACAAATCGAGATCAGCAAACACTACGAACGTATGCCTAAACCTTCGCTGATTGCGATTGATGAGTTCCTTAATGACAAGGTTTATCATAGAAACCCAGCAAAAGAAGAAAACAACAAGGCATAGTTAGCAATTGCATTCCCAACTGCAATATACCATGCTCAAAAATAAAAACATTATTCTCGGCGTTTGTGGCAGCATAGCAGCTTATAAATCGGCCTCTCTGGTCAGATTGCTGGTTAAAGCTGGTGCAAACGTCAAGGTAATTCTTACCGCCGACGCGGCAGCTTTCATCACACCGCTCACACTTGCAACCCTTTCTAAAAATCCTGTCTACACGAAATACTTTGAGGAAGAAACCGGAGTTTGGAGTAACCATGTCGAACTAGCACTATGGGCTGATTATATACTTATTGCTCCAGCTAGTGCAAATACCATTTCAAAAATGGCAAATGGCCTTTGCGACAACCTTTTAACCGCAGTTTATCTATCTGCTAAGTGTACGGTGCTCTTCGCCCCTGCTATGGATCTCGATATGTGGAAACATGAAAGCACACAGCACAACATCCTTAAACTGCAGGAATTTGGAAACTTAATGATTGCCCCGGGAAGCGGAGAACTAGCCAGTGGATTGGTTGGAGAAGGTCGTCTTGCTGAACCAGAGGAAATCATTGGTTTTCTGGAGCAACATATCAGAACAGGCCTGCCCTTAATTGGTAAAAAAGTACTTGTTACTGCAGGACCGACATACGAGGCTATCGATCCGGTGAGATTCATAGGTAATCATTCCTCAGGCAAAATGGGCTTCGCCATAGCAGAGCATTTTGTAAAACTCGGCGCTACGGTAATTCTGATCAGCGGACCGAGCGCCCTACAGGCGAGCTCAGAAATTACCAGGATCAATGTCAGGAGTGCCGCTGAGATGCATACCGCCTGCCTGGAGAACTTCTCTGATGCTGACATTACAGTAATGAGTGCAGCTGTAGCCGATTATACACCCCTTAAGGTGGCTTCAGAGAAGATTAAAAAGGATGATCAAGGAATTACGATAGAACTAAAGAAAACTACAGATATCCTTGCTGATCTCGGTCGGCAGAAAACCACTTCCCAGATCCTGGTTGGTTTCGCACTTGAAACCAATGATGAAGAGCAACATGCCAAGGCAAAACTGCAACGCAAGAACCTTGACCTCATTGTACTGAATTCTTTGAATGACCATGGCGCAGGTTTTGGAGTCGACACTAACAAGATCACCATATTCAACCGCGCGCTTCACAAGACTGTTTATGAAACAAAATCCAAAGCTGAAGTGGCTAAGGATATATGTGAAGAAATCATTAGCATGATTTAATATGAAACCGTCCTTGCTACTCGGCTTATTGCTTTTACTTTTTTCAAAGTTACATGCTCAGGAGCTGAATGCAGAGGTTCAGATACTCGCACCTACCGTTTCGAATCTTAATCCTGCGAGCCTGAAAATGCTTCAGGATGCAACGCGAAACTTCTTAAGCAATAATAAGTGGACCGCCGATACCTATTTGCCTCAGGAGCGCATTGATTGCCGTTTTGTGATCACCATTAAGGCTTGGGACGGGAACTCAAACTACCAGGCGGAAGCTCAAATCCAATCATCTCGTCCAGTGTATGCCAGCACATTTAACAGTACAATGTTAAGTCTAGCGGATCGTGATTTCAATTTCACCTATACAGAAGGTCAGCCGCTGGATTTCTCGGAGCAAAGCTTTGTCAATAACCTGAGTTCATTGCTCGCCTATTACGCTTATACAATTATTGGTTTAGATAAGGATAGCTTTTCCTACTTAGGCGGTACAGCAATGTATTTAAAGGCACAGCAGACGATGAACATCGCCCAAACCTCAGGCAATGCCGGCTGGAAAGCAGCCGATGGATTAAGAACCCGGTACTGGTTGAACGAGAATCTATTGAACAATAACTACGAACCTATCCGAACTTTCATATACACGTATCACCATTCGGGGTTGGACCGTCTTGTACAAGAGCAGACCACCGGAAACACTAACATTTTCAAAAGTCTTACAGCATTAAGGAACCTGGATAAGCAACGCTTGGGCGCATATTTCCCCAACATCTTTTTTTCGGGCAAAGCTGACGAACTTGTTAGTGTTTGCTCCGTCTTCATTGCCGGTCAACGCCGGCTTGCGTCAGACCTGCTCAATGAAATTGATCCTGCAAATGCAGGTAAATACGAGGCGCTTAAATAAAAATTCCGTTTAATTTCCAGTTACCCAATATATTTCAAAAAAGATTTTGATTGTACGAATACATTCGTACATTTATATACGAAACTATTCGTAGTAACATAATGAGCACAGCTACAGGAGTAAAGCCAACAGAAAGTGAATTAGAGATCCTGCAAATCCTTTGGGAGAAGAAGAGTTGTACTGTACGGGAAGTACATGAAATTTTAGAAAGAAACAAGGAAGCAGGGTATACGACCACATTGAAACTCATGCAGATCATGCACGAGAAAGGATTGGTAAGTAGAGACACCAGCTCGAAGACACATGTGTATAAGGCTTTGGTAAATCAACAAAAAACCCAGCAACATTTGGTTAGTCGAATGATCGACAATGTTTTTAACGGCTCTGCGAGTCGTATGGTAATGCAAGCACTTGGTAATCATAAAGCCAGCAAGGAAGAGCTGGAAGCTATAAAACAGTATCTGGAAGAATTGAGTAAAAAGTAACGAATATGGAAACGGTATTCAACACCACTATTAGTGCATTTGGATGGAGCATTTTTCATTCATTATGGCAGGGCGCAATCATATATGGCTTTTTGTTTCTGGTGATGTCTCTGCCGAGTCTTTCAGCAAGGCTGAAACACAATCTTGCATTTGGTGCCCTTTGTTTGATGTTTTGCTGTTTTCTGTTAACCTTTGTTTCCGTCCTTAAGACGCCTTCGGCATCGTTGAACCTTAACCTTTCCCAGCAGGTGCATGCAGATAATGCTGTTATGAGCGTAGCGGATCCCAGCGGGCTAATGCCGATGGCTGAGCGATACTTTCCTTATCTGGTAGCCCTATATACTGCAGGCGTACTGATTCAGGTGGTGATGTTATTATATGGCTATCGAAAACTCGGAAAGCTTAAGAACGACCAGCACACAGCTGTCCCTCCTCAATGGTCCCAAAGGTTTGAACTCGTATTGGCAACACTCAAGATAAAAAGGCCTGTACTGTTTAAACTCTCATCTAAAGTGAATGTACCACTGGTTATCGGGTTCTTCAAGCCGTTAATCCTGTTTCCTGTAAGTATGGCAACCCAGCTCGACCTTCAGCAAGTAGAAGCCATATTAATACACGAACTATCACATATTCGCCGGAATGACTTTCTTTTAAACCTTATTAAGGCCGCCGTAGAGACAGTGCTGTTCTTTAATCCTTTTATCTGGCTGTGCAGTCGATTTATACAAATGGAGCGTGAGCATGACTGCGATGATCGGGTTGTAAGCTTTACAGGTGCTCCCCTCACCTACGCACATGCATTGCTTAAGATTGAAATACTTAAATCTAAAGATACGCCCACCCTCTCGCTTGCTGCTGCCGGTGACAGTCAGCATCTATACCATAGAATTAAACGAATCACTGATATGAAAACAACTTACATGAGTGCACAACAACGAATATTCGCAGTTACGCTTACCTTAGGCACCATCATCTCATTGGCTTGGGTGAGTCCAAAGAAAGATCAGGAGATGGTTAGGACAGCAGCAAAGGATGTAGTTAAACATTTTGCTGACCTATCTATCATTACTAGTAGTCCTACTATAGACGAACATGCTGTAAGTACCCCGATTTATCTTCCGATAGATACACCAAAAAAGAAAAAGCCGGTTAAAATTACAACCTTCGATGCACAGGGCCGTAAAAAGGAGTATAATGCAGTGAGTGATTTACCTGATAGTCTTAGATTTTCGGCTCAGAGTGATGTACTTCAGTTTAGTTCCGACAAATTCCAAATAGACTCTGTTTCGTTACTTGCTCTTAAAGATAACGCAGAAGCGATCGCTAAGCACTTTGACAATCCGGAGGAACGTGCCAAATGGGAAAAGCTTGGCTTGGAGATGCAAAAGAAAGGAGCGCTTTTCGCTAAAAGATTTAATACTCCAGAAGAACGGGCAAAATGGCAGAAGCTTGGTTTAGAAATGCAGAGACAAGGCGAAGCTTTCGCCAAAAAGTTTAACTCGCCAGAAGCACTGGAAAGAAGGACGCAACTTACTGAGGGAATGAAAAAGTATGCAGAGGGAATTCGCATTGAACTCAATAGTTCTGAACATAATGAAGGAATAAAAAAGTTGAATGAAGAGATGCAGATTAATACGAAAGAATTTCAAAAGATGGTGATTAATCCTGAAATACAAAAACAACTTAGATCGTTGACGTTTAACTTCAGGACTGACGCGGACATACAGGAGTCAATTGCCCTTCGCGACTCGAAAGAATATAAAAAGCTGAAGCAGGAATTCGAAGAAAAGGTGGAAAAGCTAAAGAAGAAACAAGAAAAATGAAAACCTTAATAATCAGTGGTTATCGAAAAAGGCAGATCTTTATCTGCCTTTTTTTGTTATAAAGAAATGAACATCCGAGACCAAGTTTTTCATAATTTAGCAAAGAAATATGCTACAGAAACTTTCAATACGTAATTACGCTTTAATCGATAGTGTTGAACTTGAGCTTGAAAAAGGTTTAAACATTGTAACTGGAGAAACCGGTGCGGGTAAGTCCATCATGCTCGGAGCATTGTCGTTAATATTAGGTCAGCGGGCAGAAACAAAATATTTTTTCAATCAGGCTAAGAAGTGTGTAATTGAGGGGACTTTTAAGCTCAACGAGAACTCACAACACCTCTTCCATGAGCACGACCTCGACTATCAGGAAGAAAGCATTCTTCGTCGTGAAATCTCTATTGACGGAAAATCACGTGCATTCATCAATGATACACCTGTAACGCTTACGGTGATGAAGCAAGTTGGCGAAAAGCTCATCGACATACATTCTCAGCATGCAACCCAGGAAGTTATAGACCCTGGTTTTCAACTTTCAATTGTTGATACCTTGGCAAACCACATGCAACTGCTTACCTCCTATCGCCAGGAATATCATTACTATCGAAAGCAAAGCAAGCAGCTTGCAGTTATGCAGGCCGCTGCTGAAGAGGCACGCAGCAAGCAAGATTATGAGCAGTTCTTGTTTAACGAACTTGAAGCAGCAAACCTGCAGGGAGATGAACAGGAGCAACTTGAAACAGAATTAGAAGCACTAAATAATTCTGAGAGTATAAAGCGTAGCTTGGTAAATGGCTATTCGCTGTTAAGCGAACAAGAGGTCGCCGTATTACCAATGCTCAAGGAAGTTGTAAGTCAATTGAACGGCATTGAAAAGTACAATCCGGAGTACGAAGGCTTGAATGAACGGATTAAATCGGCGATTATTGAGCTTAAAGATATATCCGAAGAGATAATCACGCTTGAGGAGTCGGTTGTTTTTAGCCCAGCCAGAGTAGATGAAATTAATGCACGTTTAGATATGCTTTATGCACTGGAACAGAAACACCGGGTTAAAACTGTTGACGAGCTGATACAAATCAGGGA
Source organism: Pedobacter sp. (assembly GCA_038918115.1). Taxonomy (GTDB): domain Bacteria; phylum Bacteroidota; class Bacteroidia; order Sphingobacteriales; family Sphingobacteriaceae; genus Pedobacter. The sequence continues at coordinate 813,167 of JBCLAL010000001.1, read as the reverse complement.
AAGGCTAAGCGAAAACCTGAGCAGATTACTTACCGGTGATGAAGAGATCGAAAAACTTCGCGCTGAATTAGATAACGTTAAGGCCAAACTCGAACAGAAAGCAGAGAAACTCTCACAAAACCGCAGCAAATCTATCAAAAGTTCAGAGAAGCAAGTAGACGAGATTCTGATGCAGGTTGGTATGCCAAACGCAAAGATCCATCTTGAACAAACTATCTTACCTGAATTAGGTAAGGATGGCAAGGACCAGATTACCCTGTTATTTTCTGCAAATGCGGGTCAGCCTCCCGCCCCTGTCGGCAAAATCGCGTCAGGGGGAGAGCTTTCCAGGTTAATGCTTGCCATCAAGTCTATCATGGCAAAACATACCGCTTTACCAACCTTGATCTTTGATGAAATTGATACAGGTATTTCCGGAGAAACTGCCTTACGTGTTGGAGACGTAATTGGTCATTTGGAGAAGAATATGCAAGTGCTTTGTATCACCCACCTGCCTCAGATTGCATCTAAAGGGCAGGCCCATTATTTTGTTTACAAACACGAGGCGAAAGATAAAACTACAACGGGAATTAGAAAACTAACCGCCCCTGAACGTGTTGATGCTATAGCTGAGATGCTTAGTGGCAAAAATCCGGGCAGCTCTGCACTTGAAAACGCAAAAGATCTGCTCGGCTACAAAAATCAATAAGCAGAAAGCTGAAGAGAAAAATTTGCTAACTTCGAAAGCGTTAAGTAAGGCCTTAACAACAACATTAAAAGTAGAAATATGTACAACTTATTAAAAGGTAAACGCGGCATCATTACCGGTGCATTAGATGAGAATTCTATCGCATGGAAGGTTGCTGAAAAAGCACATGAAGAGGGCGCAACATTTGTTTTAACAAATGCCCCTATTGCTATGCGTATGGGTGAAATCAAAGTATTGGCTGAAAAAACAGGTTCACAGATTGTTCCTGCAGACGCTACCAATGTTGATGAACTTGAAAACCTCTTTACTCAGTCACAAGAAATATTAGGTGGTAAAATAGATTTCGTGTTGCACTCTATAGGTATGAGTGTTAATATCCGTAAAAAGATACCTTATACTGAATCAAACTACGATTACTTCATGAAAGGCATTGATGTTTCTGCCATGTCTTTCCATAAAATGCTTGCAGCAGCTAAAAAACTTGATGCTATTGCTGAGGGCGGAAGTGTTGTAGCACTTACCTATATGGCTGCACAACGTACCTATCCTTTCTATACTGACATGGCTGATATTAAGGCTATGTTAGAGTCTATCGCAAGAAGTTTTGGATATCACTACGGCTTAGAGAAGAAAGTAAGGATCAATACTGTTTCTCAATCTCCAACTAAAACTACGGCCGGTACTGGTATTAAAGGTTTTGGTGACTTCTATGACTTCGCTAATGCTATTGCTCCGCTTGGAAATGCTGATGCTGAATCGTGTGCAGACTACTGCGTAACTTTGTTCTCCGACTTAACCAGGATGGTAACCATGCAGAACCTCTTCCATGATGGTGGGTATTCTTCCACTGGTGTAAGCGACGACGTGATGAAACGTCTTGGTATTAGTAATGAAGGCTAATTAAACTGCCATTACATTATTAACATGCTTAAAGTATAACTATTAAAAGTCCCTTCACGGGACTTTTTTTATGCTTTAAAAGTAGAAGATTCTCTATTTTGCCAACATGATTAAACAACTCTCAGCAACCATTTGCTTGCTGCTCCTGACACTTGCCTGTTGTGCACAGAACCTTTCTATCACCGGTGTGGTAAAAGATAAGAAAGGTCTTGAATTGCCTGGTGCCGGCGTATACCTTAGTAACTACAAAAATGCGACGGCAACTGATGGCAATGGGAAGTTCACTTTAAGCAACTTAAAACCCGGCAGTTATGATGTGTTGGTACAAATGATGGGCTATCAGCCTTTCACCAGAAATGTGATTGTATCAGATAAGTCGGTAAACATACAGGTGATATTACAAGAGAACACCATCTTGCTTGATGAAGTTGTAATCAAAACCGATCCCAACCGCGAAAAATATCTCCAGGTCTTTAAAGAATTCTTCATAGGTAAGACACCCAATGCCTCAAAATGCAAAATATTAAACCCTAATGTTCTCCGCGTTGACTATGATAAAGAGCGGAAAATATTGACCGTAAAATCCGATGACTTCCTGATTATTGAAAATAAAGCTTTAGGTTATCAGCTGCGCTATATGCTGCAATTTTTTGAATATAACTACAACACCCGTATTGTTTACTACAGTGGGCTACCAACATATCAAGATATGAAGGGCAGCAGCGGAACAAAAAAGCGCTGGGTAAATAAGCGTGAAACGGCTTATTACGGTTCATCACAGCATTTTTTCAGGTCCTTATACGCTGGCACGAGCAAAGAAGATGGGTATGTAATATATAAGCTGGTTAAAATACCAAATACACAACGGCCAGCGGATAGCATTATACATAGAGAAATTAGAAGACTTTCACAGAATCGCACACAGGTGCTCAGGAAAGGTTTCGCGGTTAGTGATTCCTTGCGCTATTGGACTCAGGTCAGAGAAATGCCCAAGGAGATCAGTACACTGAACCGGGGCGAAATCCTTTTGGACACCCTGGTACACCGACAATATCAGCATTTAAGAACTATGAGCTTCAAAGATCAGCTTTATGTTATTTACACAAAAGAACGTGAAACGACAGAGTACACCAATATGGCCGGACACTCGGTAAGCAGGCCATTAGACATCCCTAACTACCAGATTTCGATCATCAATATGCTGCAATCACCTATCCACTTCTATGAAAATGGAGGTATTTATGAACCCAAAGCACTATTATATGAAGGGTATTGGGCGTATGAAAAAATTGCAGACATGGTCCCAATGGATTACCTCCCATTAAAATCCAGGTAAATTAATAACACCGGCTTTAAAATTACTAATAATTTTAGTAATTTTAAATTATGGAAGCAGAAAGTCCGTCTAATTATTTCAAAGGTCGCGGTGCACAAGTAAACCCTCATAATCATTTTCTCAAAAATGATTATGTGAAGGAACATGCTGAAGGCATAGACGAATGGGAAGAAACTAATCACAAGACTACCTTCATTATGGGAGAAGCAAAATCCGTAGTGAACAAAGTCGAGAGCCCAGACGTTGGCATGGCCTATTCTCTAAATCCTTACCAAGGCTGTGAGCATGGCTGTACCTACTGCTATGCACGTAATAGTCATGAGTACTGGGGTTTTAGCGCAGGATTAGAGTTTGAACAGAAGATCATCGTAAAACAGGAAGCACCGCAGCTCTTCAAAAAATTTCTAGGAAAGAAAGGTTGGAATGCCGAAGTAATATCCCTGTCGGGGAATACAGATTGTTATCAGCCTGCCGAACGTAAGTTCCGCCTCACCCGCCAACTGCTACAAATTGCCCTTGAATACAAACAGCCCATCGGCATGATCACCAAAAACGCCTTAGTACTTCGGGATCTCGATATTTTGAAGGAAATGGCGCAGGAAAAGCTGTGTATGGTTTATGTTTCAATAAATAGCCTTAATGAAGATCTACGGCTTAAAATGGAGCCTAGAACTGCTACCGCAGCACAGCGGCTGAAAGTAGTTGAACAATTAAGTGGTGCAGGCATCCCGGTCGGTGTGATGGTAGCACCACTTATACCAGGGTTATCAGATCATGAGGTACCGGCAATATTAAAAGCCGTTGCCAGTAGAGGAGCCATCAAAGCAGGGTATACTGTGGTGAGACTTAATGGCGCAATTGGCGGAATCTTCAAAGACTGGCTGGAAAAGAACTTTCCTGACAGAGCAGATAAAGTCTGGCACATGATTCAATCTTGCCATGGTGGTAAAGTGAATGATAGCCGATTTGGAGAACGGATGCGTGGAAATGGAAATTTTGCACAACTTATCAATGATACTTTTAAGCTTCATTGCCGACTCAATAAGCTAAATATCGAAGCCATCGAACTTGATTCTACTAAATTCCGCGTTCCCCAGGCACAGATTAGCATGTTTTAATATCATCCGATAGCGTCTGACGCTCCTTTGAGGAATAAAGTATAGGATAAGGCGTGCTATAGGTCAGAAACAAAAAAGCCCGTTGATTAATCAACGGGCTTCTATTATTTACAGCACTTAGGCGCCTTCTTCTTTTTTCTTTTTCTTGCCTGGGCTTTTATTCTCAACAGTAATTTGATCACTGTCTTTGTTATAGTCAATCTCAAGCACATCACCTTCATTCACGTCACCTTTAAGAATTTCCTCAGCAATAGGGTCTTCAAGGTATTTCTGAATGGCACGTTTTAAAGGACGTGCGCCAAAGTTGCTGTCGAAACCTTTGTCAGCAATAAACTCTTTAGCGGCATCAGTAAGCTTAATTTCGTAGCCCAGGTTATGAACCCTTCCGAACAATGATTTCAGCTCGATGTCAATAATCTTGAAGATTTCATCTTTACCCAGAGAATTGAAAACAACCACATCATCCACACGGTTTAGGAATTCTGGTGCGAAGGCGCGTTTTAAAGCATTTTCGATAACTCCTCTCGAGTGTGCGTCAACCTGACTGGCTTTCGCTGATGTAGAGAAACCAACACCCTGTCCAAAATCTTTCAACTGACGTGCACCAATGTTGGATGTCATGATGATAATGGTGTTTCTGAAATCTACCTTACGGCCAAGGCTATCAGTAAGCTGACCTTCATCTAATACCTGCAAGAGAATATTGAACACATCCGGATGTGCTTTTTCAATTTCATCAAGCAAAATCACAGCATAAGGTTTACGACGGACCTTCTCAGTAAGCTGTCCACCTTCTTCATAACCCACATATCCCGGAGGCGCACCCACTAAACGTGAAACCGCGAATTTCTCCATGTATTCACTCATGTCGATTTGAATCAGAGAATCATCGCTATCAAACATAAAGCGCGCAAGTTCTTTTGCCAGTTCAGTTTTACCTACCCCTGTCGGACCAAGGAAGATGAAGGAACCTATCGGCTTTTTCGGATCTTTTAAGCCAGCTCTTGTGCGTTGGATGGCTTTCGTTAATTTTTTAATTGCGTCATCCTGACCAATGATTTTGTTCGCAACTGTATCGTACATGTTAAGCAGCTTTTGGCTGTCGGTTTGACCAACACGTTGCAAAGGAATACCAGTCATCATAGAAACCACTTCGGCCACATTGTCTTCGGTAACGGTATAACGTTTAGTTTTTGTTTCGGCTTCCCATTCCGCTTTCGCTTGATCAAGTTCTTCCAGGAGATTCTTTTCAGTATCTCTCAGCTTTGCCGCCTCTTCATATTTCTGGCTCTTAACTACTTTATTCTTCTCAACTTTGATGTCTTCGATCTTGGTCTCGATTTGAATAATCTTCTCCGGAACATGAATGTTGGTCAGGTGAACCCTTGATCCTGCTTCATCAAGTGCGTCAATTGCCTTATCTGGTAAAAAGCGATCAGTAATGTATCTTGAGGTTAACGCAACACATGCGTTTATCGCTTCGTCAGTATAGGTTACACCATGGTGATCTTCGTACTTTTCTTTGATACGGTTAAGGATCTCAATGGTTTCATCAGGAGATGCAGGCTCAATCATTACCTTCTGGAAACGACGATCTAATGCGCCATCTTTCTCGATGTACTGACGGTACTCATCTAAAGTAGTAGCCCCGATGCATTGGATTTCTCCCCTTGCTAATGCAGGCTTAAACATATTTGAAGCATCAAGTGAACCGGACGCACCACCAGCACCAACAATGGTATGTATCTCATCAATGAAAAGGATAACGTCAGTAGATTTCTCCAGTTCATTCATGACAGCTTTCATACGCTCTTCAAATTGCCCGCGGTACTTTGTACCAGCAACAAGCGAAGCGAGATCAAGCGTAACTACACGTTTGTTAAACAACACCCTTGATACTTTACGCTGAACAATACGCAATGCAAGACCTTCTGCAATGGCAGATTTACCTACCCCTGGTTCACCAATTAGGATCGGGTTATTTTTTTTCCTGCGGGATAAGATCTGAGAGACACGCTCAATCTCTTTTTCGCGGCCAACGATTGGGTCTAAGCGACCTTCCTCTGCTGCTTTGGTTAAGTCTCTGCCGAAGTTGTCCAGAACAGGGGTTTTTGACTTAATATCAGAAACCTTTTTAGGTCCGCTGAAACTTTCTTCTTCGCGATAATCATCATCATTGCCCGCTGAGGCACTGTTTTGAATATCGTCTCTGAAGTTATTTTTGTTTACTTCAACCTCTTGTTTGAAGATTTCATAATTGACGCTGAATTGTAATAAGATCTGAGAAGCGATGTTATCATCATCTCGCAGAATTGACAACAATAAATGCTCAGTACCTATCAGGTCGCTTTTAAATATTTTAGCTTCTAAGTAAGTAATCTTTAATACTTTTTCAGCTTGTTTTGTAAGTGGGATATTACCCAGATTTACGGTCACGCTTGAAGTGCCTCTTACTGCATCTTCAATAGCCCGGCGCAACTTTGAAGTGTCTACTCCAAGCGATACCAATATCTTGATTGCCATACCATCGCCCTCGCGAATAAGGCCTAATAAGAGATGTTCTGCGCCTATGTAGTCGTGCCCGAGACGCAGGGCTTCTTCCCTGCTGAACGAAATCACATCTTTAACTTGTGGTGAAAACTTAGCTTCCATATCTACCTTTCTTTACTGGAATGCCCTAAACTATAAATTATGTTTAAATAGCGAGACCATTTTTTTTATTTTATCAACAATTACGCCATCCGGTCTGATTAGAAACGTACCTCTGGATCAATTTCACCAATTGCTTCAATCAATTCCTCTACAATTGATCTCATCTAGAAGACAGAAGAAAACGACAAACACGCCCCAAACATGTTTAAAGCTCGTTTTTAGGGCTGAATTAAATGGCTCGATACTGAGTTTGTCCTTAAAATGTAATGCTTTGATCGCATTCTTCTACTGTCAAATCAGGTAAATTCACCCTTAAAAACCTTACAAAATGGCAGTTTTTAAAATCGAATGTAGCAGATATAATACTCATTGATTGTATATCACTTAAGATGGCTTGATGATCAGATGTACAGCTTTGTAATACATTAAGTGCTAAATCAAGTTCAATCTTCCAATAACGACAAGCATAAGGACCTATCCGGGTGTATAACCCAAAAGACCATCACTTGAAAGAAAAATTCAATCTAGTTTTGCAAATGCTAGGAAATATAAAATACGGTAGTTACTATTGTGATGAGAGTGTTAATAGGGCTGGTCATTTGTTTGACCGCCCATTTTTTTTAGCTGCAATGCCATTTCCTGCCGCATTTATTTATGCACTTACCATTCTTCTCTGGGTAGTTTATATATTTGTCGCCATCTGGGTAGAATAAGGCTCAGCATTGGTGAACGCTGCTTATGGTTTACTCATCTTTGCTTAATTTTCCCTTTACATTAATCAGTTTAATAATAGTTCAACAGCAGGTATTAGCCCAGTGTTGTTACCTGTATTTAACATGCAATCATGTCAGACGAAAAAATAATATTTTCGATGGCCGGGGTAAGTAAGATCTACCCGCCACAGAAACAAGTGCTAAAAAACATTTACTTGTCCTTTTTTTACGGTGCTAAAATTGGCGTTATCGGTTTAAATGGTTCAGGTAAGTCTTCTTTGTTGAAAATTATAGCTGGTCTTGATAAATCTTACCAAGGTGAGGTTGTATTCTCGCCAGGCTATTCTGTTGGGTACCTTGCTCAAGAGCCAATTCTTGATAACGAAAAAACCGTTCGTGAGATAGTTGAAGAAGGTGTTTCAGAAATCACCGCTATTCTGAAAGAATATGAGGAGATCAACGAAAAGTTCGGTCTGCCAGAGGTATATGAAAATCCAGATGAAATGGATAAACTCATGGCTAAACAAGGCGAACTGCAGGACAAAATAGATGCAAGTAATGCATGGGAGCTTGATAACAAATTAGAACGTGCCATGGATGCTTTGCGTTGCCCGGATCCGGAAACCAAAATTGGCGTACTTTCCGGTGGAGAACGTAGGAGAGTTGCCATGTGCAGGCTACTACTCCAAGAACCAGACGTGCTTTTACTTGACGAACCTACCAACCACCTTGATGCAGAAAGTATTGACTGGCTGGAGCAATTCCTCAAAGACTACAAAGGAACTGTTATCGCTGTGACACACGACAGGTACTTCCTGGATAACGTTGCCGGCTGGATTCTCGAACTAGACCGTGGTGAAGGTATTCCATGGAAAGGTAACTACTCCTCATGGCTAGACCAGAAGGCTAAACGCCTTTCACAGGAAGAAAAGACAGAGAGCAAACGTCAGAAAACCCTGGAGCGTGAGCTGGAATGGGTACGTATGGCTCCAAAAGCCAGACATGCAAAGTCTAAAGCGAGATTATCGAACTACGAGAAACTTGCCTCTGAAGATTCCAGAGAGCGCGAGGATAAACTTGAACTCTTCATTCCTGCTGGTCCTCGTTTAGGTAATGTGGTAATTGAAGCAAACAATGTAACTAAAGCATACGGCGACAGAATTCTTTTTGAAAACCTAAGCTTCTCATTACCTCCTGCCGGAATTGTAGGGATTATCGGCCCGAACGGTGCTGGTAAAACCACATTATTCAGGCTTATCACTGGCCAGGAAAACCCTGACACTGGTGATTTCAGAGTAGGTGAAACAGTCGAATTGGGTTACGTTGACCAAAATCACAATGACCTGGCTCCTGAAAAAACCGTTTACGAAAACATTACTGATGGACTAGACAATATCCAGCTTGGAAACAAGGCTGTTAATGGACGTGCTTACGTATCCAAGTTCAATTTCAATGGTGGCGATCAACAAAAGAAAGTTGGTATACTATCTGGTGGAGAAAGAAATCGTGTACACCTGGCTATTACGCTTAAAAAGGGTGCAAATGTGTTACTCCTCGATGAGCCGACAAACGATATTGACGTAAACACCCTACGTGCACTAGAAGAAGCGCTGGAAAACTTTGGCGGATGTGCAGTGGTAATTAGTCACGACCGTTGGTTCCTTGACCGCATCTGTACACACATCCTTGCTTTTGAAGGTAACTCGCAAGTTTACTTCTTCGAAGGTAATTACAGCGACTACGAAGAAAACCGTAAAAAACGGCTGGGTGACGTGACTCCGCATCGTATCAAGTATAAGAAATTAGTCTAGTTAAGTTACAACATCAACCTCCAAACTGTTGGAGGTTGATGTTTACACTCACTTGCAGATATCTGGTATTCTGACTGTTCTTACTATCCATTATCGAATTGTCCGTAACATTTCTTATGAAATAGTTTCCTTGGTTAAGAATATCATAGGCCTGAATCTTGAAGGTTCCCAGCTCCTTTCGTAAAAAAGGTTTCTCCAAGCTCATATTGATGATTGTCGGATTACTTGATGCAATCGCATAGCCGATGTTTATTCGCTTCAAAGCATCAAAGCCAACTATAATCCGTTGTGGCAACGTTGCCCTCATACTGAGATTAAATTCGTAAACCTGAATGTTTTTCAGGTTACTGTACCCTAGTGAATACTTGTTGCTGTTGTAGGTATAACTCGCATCCCCCGAAATTGAAAGCGCCTTTTTACTCATGCGCAGCAACACCGCCTGAGAAAAATTGAAGCCTTTATTCTCATTTAATACATCGTTTGAATACGACACGGTATTTCCAAACCCCACATTCCCTCTTATCTCCAGATTAATGATGTTGTCCACAAATGGCTGTGACCAGGAATAAATGCCATCTATATTATAAGCCCCATTAGCATTTAAAAACCGAGTTTCCTGCTTCAAGCCATTCAAGGTATCGCTCCGTAGTATCACATTACTCACCACCTGATTCTGGATCACATTGCCATTAACAGCAAACATTAGCACACGACCGGTTTGCAGATTACTATTTTGAAAAGATAAGCTTGCCATTTGGCTGAAGGTCGACTTCAAATTCGGGTTACCAACAATAACATTCTGCAGGTTGCGAGTATTTGGCACGGGCTGCAGTTGCGTAAGGTTCGGTGCTGCACTGGTTCCATTGTAAAGAAAAGTTAAACTCGTTTGCTCAGAAATGTTGTAGCTGAGATTCGCCACTGGTGTAATGTTGAAACCTGCGTGTCTGATGGAACCCCATGGCCGCTTATTGAATACGGTTAAAATATTCGGCTGTGCACTTACCCCGAAATTATAACTCAGGTCTTCCGCTCCATACCTGAAATTTACACCGAAAAGGTGTGCGCTGAACCGCGACAGATAATTTGTACTCAGGGAGTCAACAATGCGGTTCCTGCCGAAAGGATTAACCACACGTGTAATCAGGTCGTTCGTATTATCCTCCCTTTCATAGGTATATACAATATCCAGGTTCTTACTAACCAGCGAATCTTCATCATTTGATAATGGTTCAGAAAAGCGTACAGTACCTGAAAGGCTTCGTAATCTGTTCTTCGTATCCATAAGCCGGTTCAGCAAAGAATCCTTGGCAAACAAACCTGTTCTCGGGTTATAGTACCTGATCCGGTTGCCCAGCAAATCATCTGCTTGCAAGTTCCCATTTTTCGCTGAAAGGCCTACCGACAAGGTCCTGCCCGGCTTTGTTAAGCGATGAGAAAAAGCAAAGCTACCTACAAACTCAGGTGTATACTGATCGGTATTCGTGTTGTTCAGAAGATCCTGCTTAATTACACCCGTCTGTTCAGAACTCGCCCTGTAGTCGCTGTGACTATTCAGAAAATTTCCGGAAACAGAAGCCTGAAGATAACTTAGCTTCCCTATCGATTGTAAATTCCAATTCAGGTTATGCTTGCTTGCGCGTGTGTTTCTGGTGTAATCGTTTAACGTATACAACGATCCTGAAGGATTCAGCGTTTCTGTATAATCGAGCTGGTGATTATCATTCTTGTTGTTATCAAAAGAATATGAAAAGCTACCTGTAACAGCTTCACTTAACTTATCACGATAATTCAAACCTGCCGAAATATTCCGGTTTATACCGGCTGGATTGTTTGTACTGTTCACATTTGCTTTAAGGCCCACCTGCTTCTTCTCGCGCCACAAATTGCCATTGGTCTGCAATCCATAACGCTCATTTGTACCTGTGTATATGCCAGTGTTACCGAAATTGCCTTTGCCCCTGCCTGGCTTGGTAATCAGATTAAGCATCTTTTGTGATTCGCCTGATCGGTTCCCGGTAAAGCTGGACTCATCCCCATAGTCGTTAATGATCTGAACTTTTGCAATGATATCAGCAGGAAGCTGGTTTATAAAGTCTTTGACGTTATTTGTAAAGAAGTCCTCGCCATTTACCCGCAGCTTGGTTGTTGGTTGCCCCATGGAAATAAGCCTGCCATCCTTGTCAAATCGCAGCCCCGGCAATTGCCGCAGCAACTCATCTACACGATCATTCTCACGGACCAGGAAGGCAGCGGCGTTATATTCAATGGTATCTTTAAGGACGCGCATCGGGATCACTTGGGTGGTGATCACAACTTCCTTAAGCATATTTTTATCCCGTTGTAGGAAATACGGCACATTGACATACTTTTTTCCTGCTTTAAATTCAAGATCTATATCCAGCGGAAGGTAGCCAAGGCTCTTGATGCTCAAACCTGCCTTTTGCCCGCTGAAGCCGGAGATGCTGAATTTGCCCCTAAAATCGGTGACGGCATGCAAGGTGTCCCGCTCCAGTATCAAACGGACCGCAGCACCTGGAAGTACCCGGTTGGCAGAATCCTTTACTGTACCACTAACCTTGTTCGTAGCTTGAGCAATCGCATAACCAGAGCATAGAAGATTAAACAGTAGGATTATTAATATGCGCATAACAGCTCCTTGCTATGCGAACATAGCGAAAATTGCTAAATATGACTAATATTATAAGGCATTATATACCCTAATCTTTATGATCATTCTTCGGTAAACGTGGTCCGCGTTTATAAATAATGAGTCCATTCAAAAAGTTTCTAAGAATCTGGTCACCACATGGCTTAAAATTCGGGTGATCAGTGTTTCTGAAAAAAGAGCCTAACTCACTCTTGGTAATTTTAAAGTTCACCAATTCCATGATCTTGATGATCTCATCATTATTAAGTTCCAGTGCCACTCGCAGCTTTTTAAAAATATCGTTATTGCTCATATTACATCGCGATTTCTATTTTAACCTTCTTATTCTTTATACGCTCGTCGGTAAGTGCTGCCAGTACCTTGTAGCTTAAATTTCTTTTTACAGCAACATAGCTGCTTTGGTCTTTCACCTCAATGAGCCCAACATCTTCTTTTTGTAGCCCACCTTTTTTAAGCAAGAGTCCAACAATGTCAATCTTGTTAACCTTGTCCTTTTTTCCCGCAGCAATATACAAGGTCTGCCATTCACTGTCTTTTGGCAAAGCATAGCCTTTATCCTTAAGCGTTTCAATTTCAATATTATCCGAAAGGAAGGGATATTTTTCATCCTCTGCCATAATCAGGTAGGCAGTACCCTTCGCATTCATGCGGGCTGTACGCCCGTTTCGGTGCAGAAAGGCGTCTTCTGTATATGGAAGTTGATAGTGTATGATGGATTGCACTTCAGGGATGTCCAAGCCTCTTGCCGCCAGATCAGTGGTTATCAACATCTTGATGCTGCCATTTCTAAACTTTAACAATGCACGCTCCCGTTCGTCCTGCTCCATCCCACCATGAAAAATATCATGTGCAAGATCCTTGTCAATCAGGAGGTCGCTAATCCGGTCTACGGTCTCGCGGTGATTACAAAAAATTAAGGTGCGGTCGCCCCCGATTTTACAAATAAGCTTGAAAAGAGTATTTAACTTTTCCTCGGCAGTAGTTAAAACCTTCTTCATCTGGAGATCAGGTTTTACAGCGGAGTTACTTAGAAAATCAATCTCAGCAGGATCTGTAACTCCCGTAAATTCAGGAATTGTCTGCATGCGTGTTGCAGAGGTCAAAAATCTCTGCTCAAGAGTGCGCAGCTGACCTATAATAAAAGACATGTCGTCGTGAAATCCGAATTCAAGTGCTTTGTCGAATTCATCCAGCACCAGTGTGGTTATGGTAGACTCATCGAAGTTCTCGTGCTTAAGGTGATAAGCAATTCTTCCAGGTGTGCCTATTAACAAAGCTGGAGCCTGCGCAAGATTATTGCGCTCGATTTTAACAGGATGACCACCATAGCAGCAGTTTACCTTAAATCCAGTCCCCATTGCTTTAAACACTTGCTCAATTTGCAGCGCAAGCTCTCTGGAAGGTACAAGTATCAAAGCTTGAACACCGGAAACATCAGCGTTAAGCTTATTAAGCACGGGAAGTAAAAAGGCCAGCGTTTTACCTGAACCGGTTGGGGCCAGCAAAATCAAATCCTTCCCTTTGGCAGCAGCCGACGCCGCAGCGAGTTGCATATTGTTAACCGCCGCTATATTCAGGTTCTTCAGAACTTTTTGTACCATAAGCGCCAAAGGTAACAAATAAGCCGGGAAGCAGCCGCTTCCTAAAACTTAAGATATCGCTTTTTCAGCCGTCTTAAACTTCTGTTTACCCGTGATTCCAGGTTAATAAGCATATCACCGCGCTTACTAACCAGCGCACTCATATAGGTGTTCGCGTTTTTGATGGGTGTATACACATGATCATCCAACAACTCAAGATATTTCTCATTAGATCTGCTTGCCTGCAGCAAATAGAACTCATTCATTAAATCTGTGTTAATTGTATTCATGAGACTTATATATTAAGGTATAACCATTTACAACTGTAGATAGACAACAAATTACCCGATAAGTTGTTCTTTATATTAACAAACAAATAAAACCAACACGTTATTAGATGGATAGACACACCTATCAGACAGGGATAATCGGAAATTGTGCATACCTGGCACATATTAACAAAAACACGAATGTAGACTGGCTCTGCTGGCCAAGATTCGACAGTTCATTTGTATTCGGCGGACTTCTCGATGATGAAAAAGGCGGTGAATTTTCAATACGACCTGCCGGTGAGTACAGCTCCAGGCAATACTATCTGGAAAACACAAACATATTGTGTACTGAGATTACCAATCCAGAAGGAACTTACCGGATCACTGACTTTGCGCCTCGGTTCCGACAATATGAAAGGTATTACAAGCCTTTGATGTTTATCCGGAAAATTGAAGTGCTCAGTGGCAACCCGCGTATTAAAGTAAAATGCCGCCCGGTTTACAACTACGGCGAGCAGCAGTTTACCCGCGCACGCGGTAGCAACCATATTCTTTACCAATCAGGAAATGAGATGCTGCAACTGAGCACCAACATCTCCCTGAGTTATATTGAAGATGAACGTTACTTTGCCTTGAATGAGCCTAAGTTCCTCATCATGACTTTTGGCTATAAGCTGGAAGCACCTATAGAAACGACTGTAGAACGCTTTTTCCTGAATACCAAGTTATATTGGCGTACCTGGATTAAACACTCTTCTATTGCGGGATTTCAACAGCCTGTAGTTATCCGTTCCGCATTAGTTTTGAAGATTCACCAGTATGAAGATACCGGTGCCATCATCGCTGCGAGCACAACCAGTCTGCCAGAGCATCCCGGAAGTGTCAGAAACTGGGATTACCGCTACTGTTGGATGCGTGATACATATTATGTAATCACTGCCTTAAACCACATTGGTCACTTTGAAGAGATGGAGCGCTATTTTAATTATATTACCGACATCTCGTTTCGTAATGATGAACGCTACCAGCCCCTGTTCGGTATCGCTGGTGAACGAAAACTAACCGAACGAATTCTCGACAATATCAAAGGTTACCAAGGCAACAAACCCGTGCGTGTAGGTAACCAGGCATTCGAACATATCCAAAACGATATTTACGGACAGGTGCTGATTTCTATGCTGCCATTATACCATGATAACAGATTCATTTTTGATGAGCGACATGGTTCGGCGCAGTGGCTTGACTACCTTCTGAAGAAAATAGAAAGGACGATTGACGAGAAAGATGCCGGAATATGGGAATTTAGGAACATCGCCAACCACCATTGCTATACCAACTTGTTCCAGTGGGCCGGTGCAAACGCAGCGCTGAAAATGGCGACTACCATAAATGATGAAAAAAGTAGGCAACGCGCACAAAAACTCATAGATAAAGCCGCCGGTTATATTGAAGCTTGTTACGATCCCGAGCGAAAATGCTACACCCATGGTGTAGGTAGTGAGCACCTTGATGCAAGCACCTTGCAACTTATTCTCATGAACTACCTGGACCCTCAATCTCAAAAGGCAAAAGATCATCTCACAGCCGTGGAAGCAGAACTAAAAGCGGACAATGGCTTATTCTACCGCTATAAACATTCGGATGATTTTGGTAAGCCTAAATCCACTTTCCTTATCTGTGCATTCTGGTATGTAGAGGCACTTGCCTGTGTAGGACGTATAGATGATGCAATCCGCGAGTTTAATTCCCTAATGCAATATGGTAATCACCTTCACCTATTTAGCGAAGATATAGATGAGCATGATGGCAGTCAGTGGGGTAATTTCCCACAGGCATATAGCCATGTGGGACTAATGAACGCCGCACACCGGATTGCCATCAAGCTCGACAGGCCGGTATTTCTTTAATTCCTTAAGTACTTCAAAAGGGACCTGACTTCTGTCGGGTTCCTTAAATAGTACCTTGCAGCAGATATATTACCTCCAACCTTAATGGTATAAGCCTCCTCGGGCAGCGCTTTAAAGATATCTTCATCTGTATGATCATCCCCTAAAGCCAGAATGAAATCAGGATGATTGTCATGCATCCAACTCAATGCAGCCTTACCTTTGTTTACTTCTATATTTTTGAACTCGATTACTTTATTTCCCGGCATAAGCTGCAAACCATTGTCAGCAACCATAATCCTCAAATGGTTTACAATTTCCTGGGCACGTAGTTCACCAAGTCCTTCTTCCACTTTACGATAGTGCCATACCAATGAATAGCTTTTTTCCTCTATAAACGAACCTGGAGTACGGTCAGTATAGGTTTCAAGCACCGCCCGGATATCCTGTTTCCACTTGTCTGTCAGAAGCGGTAAGCTTTTCCACTCCAAACCAGATTGTTTCTGCCAGGCACCATGTTCTGCAATCATGTCCAGCTTCAAATGTCCGAACCATTCTTCTAAGGTTTCATGTCTCCTGCCACTAATGATGATGATTTTGTTCGCTTCATCTTTGGAAAGTGTAGAGAGTAAATCCAGCAACTCCTCGTCAGGAGATGCCCGGTCAATGTCGCCCTTGAAACCGACAAGTGTGCCATCATAATCTAAGAACAAATAGCGATCTCCAGCTTTATCATAAGCACCTTTAATCTTCTCCCTAATGGAGCCAGAGGCATACTTCGTTAACAAAGCAGCCTGCATTTCTTTCACTTCTTCCAGTTTCTCCATAAAATTCTTTACCCACAAATGAATGTTAAATTTTTTCACAATACCCCGCATGCTGCTCATCCGTTGTTGCTGCTCTGGTTTCGGCATGTTCAGCGCCTGTACGAGGGCGCGCATGATCTCACCAATGTTATTCGGGTTCACAATCAATGCGTCGTTAAGCTCTTTTGAGGCGCCAGCCATCTCACTGAGGATTAACACACCTGAGTTGTCGGTCTTTGACGCAACATATTCCTTACTAACCAGGTTCATTCCGTCGCGCATCGGCGTAACTAAACACACGTCCGCCGTACGGTAAAGTGCAGACAGGAATTCAATGGGAAATGAACGATAGAAATAATGTATCGGTGCCCAGTTCAAAGTCCTGTACTTGGCATTGATATGTCCAACAAGTTGATCGATCTGATCGTGAAGTTCTTTATACTGCGGGACGGTGTCGCGGGATGGCACAACGATCATATACAGTTCAACCTTTTCAATATATTGGGGATAATGTTGCAGAAACAGTTCAAAAGCCTGTAATCTCGGAATAATACCTTTACTATAATCTAGACGGTCTATGGAGAGGATCATCGTTGAGCCTTGTTTAGATTCCTTGAATGACCTTATATGTGCAGTTACCCTTTCATTGCTTGCCAACTGTTCAAATTTGTCATCATCAATACCCATTGGAAAGGCTTCAACAACAATCTGCCGCTCATTGAAGTTGATGACGTTATTCGCATATTTAGAGGTAGACAACTTGCTCGCCGCACTTAAAAAGTGTCTGACATCGTCAAAAGTATGAAAGCCGATAAGATCGGAACCAAACATTCCTTCGATCAGCTCTTCACGCCAGGGAATCAGCCTGAAGATTTCATATGAAGGAAAAGGTATATGCTGAAAAAATCCAATAGTAACCTGCGCTTGTCTCGCCCTCACCATGTGAGGCAGCAGCAGCAGTTGGTAATCATGTATCCAAACGGTATCTCCCTCACTGAGGTGTTCATCTACAGCATCAGCAAACTTTGCGTTTACACTCTGGTAAAAATCCCAATAGCTTTGTTCATAATTTGCATAGGTAGTCATATAGTGAAATACCGGCCAAAGCACTTCATTGGAGAAGCCTTCATAATACTGGTTGATCTCGTCTGTACTTAGGAACACAGGGATCAAATTTAACGCAGTCAGTTTTTCGGTAACTTCTTGTCTGCGCTCTTCAGGTACTTCGATGCCGGGCCAGCCTATCCAAATGTTATCTCCGGTCTTATAGATAGAGCCTAAACCGGTAGCCAGACCACCTTCACTAGGACTTAATTCATAAACCCCATCCTTTTCTACAATTTTTACAGGAAGACGGTTGGAAACAATTATTGTTTTATTCTTTATCATATGTATTAATACTACCGCGTTTAAAAGCTATTGTTTTGAGTTTTTAAAGATTTAGCCCCTTTCAGAACCACCTTAAAAAGGGTGGTGATCGCACAACATAACCATATTAAAGAATTATGTGCATCAATTAACGTTATTTTTACATGCAAAGCCTTATCTTAGAGAAGCTTACCTAACTCCTACTCTAATGAACTGGAAGAAATTCAGCGGCGAGATCATCCACAAGCCAATTCTTGAAGAAATTGAACAAGCGATTATCCGGGAAAATGAAAAAGGTTATAAATTGAAGATCTGTATTGGTACAGATTCGCAGGTAAAAGGGCCCATCACAAACTTTGCGACGGTAATCGTTTTGCTTCGTGCACACCATGGAGGATTTATGTATATCCATCAGGAGAAAACAGCGCAACGTATGGGCATTAAGGAAAGAATGCTTGCGGAAGTACAGAAGTCCATTGAGACGGCTTATGCCATCTGTGATCTCTTGGACCTGTATGATGTCGGCCTTGAAGTACACGCCGACATCAACACGAGTCCGTCATTCAAATCAAATAAAGCGCTTAATGAAGCGATGGGATATATATTGAGCATGGGTTTCATCTTTAAAGCCAAACCCGAAGCTTTTGCCAGTTCCACTTGCGCAGACAAGATGGTGCACTAATACGATTATGCTGGAACCCTTGTCAGTGTATCCACAATCAAGGTTTCTGGCTCAGCATCCGCGGCCAACGCACTGCCGGTACTCTCAACTATCAGTGTGCCTTGATAGTATTTTTCATTGTGCTGCGACGCATCAAGTCCCGCTTCTTCTTCAGCAGAACTTACACGTATTGGTTGTATGAGGTTCACGAGTTTGAAGATAGCGTATGACATTACGAAGCTGAAGATTACCACGATCAACACACCTTTAAGTTGTACAAGAAAGAAAGTAGCATCTCCATAGAATAATCCATCGAAGCCCGCTGGATTGATCTTTTTGCTGGCAAATACACCAGTTAAGATCATTCCCACAATACCACCTACGCCGTGACAAGGAAAAACGTCAAGTGTATCATCTAAACTTGTCTTCGACTTCCACATCACTGCAAGGTTAGAGATAATCGCAGCGACGACGCCAATAAAGATGCTGACTGGAATGGCTACAAAACCCGCGCTTGGGGTAATGGCAACCAGACCAACTACCGCTCCGATACAAAAACCCAGTACCGAGGGTTTCTTACCACGCAGCACATCAAAGAACATCCATGATAAACCTGCAGCACCCGCGGCCATGTTAGTGGTTGCAAAAGCACTTACCGCAAGTGCATTCGAGCCAAAGGCAGATCCACCATTAAAGCCAAACCAACCAAACCATAGCAGACCGGTACCAATAAGCACGTATGGGATGTTAGCTGGTGGAATTTCTTTGTTTTCAATATGTGACTGGCGACGTTTAAGCACCATTGCGCCAGCCAATGCAGCCATACCTGCAGAGATATGCACCACAGTTCCACCGGCAAAGTCCAGAACACCCATCTTAAAAAGAAATCCTTCAGGATGCCAGGTCCAGTGTGCCAATGGGGAATAAACGAACACAGAAAATAGTACAATGAAAAGTATATAAGAGGTGAAGCGGATACGCTCAGCGACAGCACCTACCACTAGGCCTGGTGTTATAATGGCAAACATAAGCTGAAAAACCGCAAATAGCGTTAACGGAATGGTTGGCGCAGCTGACCATGGCGCACCTGAATTCACATGCTGAAAGAGAGCAAATGTGCCTGGATTTCCAATAATCCCGTGAATGCTATCACCGAAGGCAAGGCTGAAACTTACAGCCACCCACATAACCGTGATCACCCCTGCAGCGACCACACTCTTTATCATGGTCGAAAGCACATTTTTACGATGAACCATTCCACCATAGAAAAAAGCAAGGCCTGGAGTCATTAAAAATACCAAAGCTGCAGAAATTAATATCCAGGCTATATCAGCTGTGTTATACTTGCCCTCGTCAAAATTCGGCAATACTGGAAAAAACAAGCAGGAAACACCTACCAGCAACAACAAAACAAAGGGAATGCTTTGTCTAAGGGTTAAATTTTTCATATTAATCAAATATTAGAACAATAAATACAACTAAATAGATTAAAAAGATGCATTTTAAAATATTAATATCCCAAAAGTACATTGTTTAACACAATATAATCCAAAAAACATTTAAAAAACTCTCAACACACAAAAAACACATACTAAAAGCTGTAATAAATCATGCTAATCACCGAGAAGATCCAAAAAACAAACCCTAAAATCCTTTTAAATTGAGAAAAAACAAGTTCCTTTGTAAATTGTTAGATGTCTATGAAGTCATATCACCTTGAATTTAGCCAGAAAATACCTGTTAGTTTGGCTGAGGCTTGGGGATTTTTCTCCTCACCACTAAATCTTGCTAAGATTACTCCCGCAGAAATGGCTTTCAAGGTCACGTCCAATATAACGGAAACGACGAAAATGTATCCCGGTATGATCATCACCTATAAGGTCTCACCGGTATTAGGTATTAAGATAGACTGGATGACGGAGATCACGCAGGTTCAGCATGGAAAGTACTTTATTGACGAACAGCGTTTCGGACCTTATAAGTTCTGGCACCATCAGCATCATTTTGAAGAAATTCCGGGTGGCGTCTTGATGAACGACATTCTGACCTACGGCCTGCCCATAGGCATCTTCGGACAGATGGCCAACAGCATATTCGTTGCCGGTAAGCTGCAGCAAATATTCAGCTACCGTGCAAAAAAAATAACGGAATTATTCGGACCCTATACCACGCCCACTTCGTAAGCTGAACCTTGCACGATACCCCGCCGCTCAATTTCCTTATCGATATAGGTCTGTATTGCAGACTTGTTTAAACCCCAGTTTGGTGCAATCAGCAGGTCCCAATCAGAGATACCAAACAAACGTTGGATCACAACATCGGGTCGCAACCGCGGAATGAGTTTACACAGCAGGTCTGTATATTCTTCAAGGGTGAAAAGCTTAAATGGATTTCGTTTGTATTTCACACCCATAATGGAGCCTTCAACAATATGGAGGTGATGAAACTTCACAAATTTGATCTGAGGAAAGCGATTAATCTCATCTATATACTTAAGCATCATCTCCTCCGTCTCCCAGGGAAAACCAAAGATGGTGTGCACACATAGATCAAGTGGCGAGTTTTCGAGTAACTTAACGGCTTCGACGAACTCACCATGACTACAACCACGGTTGATCTGATTTAAAGTATCATCGTAGATGGACTCCATACCCATCTCCAAATCCACATCAAAACGATCAGAATAGCTTTCAAGCAAGGCGACTTTTTCGGCATCAATACAGTCTGGCCGGGTACCTACAGAAAACCCAACTACATCTTGTGGATTGATGGACAGCGCCTCATCATACATCATCTTCAAATAGTGTGTGGGCGCGTAGGTATTGGTGTTAGGCTGAAAGTAAACAATAAACTTATCTGCTTTATAGAAACGCTTCCCACGTTCCATACCCTGCTCCAGCTGCTCGCGGACGGTTGGAAGTTTTCTTGAAAGTTCCGGCGTAAAGGAGTCCACATTACAATAGGTACAGCCACCAAAACCTTTCGAACCATCACGGTTCGGACAGGTGAAGCCACCGTCAACAATAACTTTAAACACACGCTGGCCCGCGTACTTCGCCTTCAAATGCGTGCCGTAGTTGTTATATCCCTTTATGCCTGAATCTAATGGAGTTCCCAAATTGTAATAGTTTTCTGCAAAAGTACAGCTTTTTTATGGGGATAATAATTACAGGGCTTTCCTTACCAATTATTTACATTACAGCTCAGCCCGTGCCTTAGCTGCCGCGGGATTAATAATGTTGTGTGCAATTTGTGACAAATAGGCTGAAGTATCATTTTCCTCCTTTAAACATTGTTCCAGTAACACACTTGCCTGCTCCAGCTTTAGTGCGATACTCATTTCATTCAAAACTTTATAGCTGGAAATTTTGTAATGCTCCACATGCTGAGCAACATAGATGATTGCAGCATCACGTACAGCGGTACCTGCCTCATTTTTCACGATCAGATCACGGGCCTTTTCCACCATCGCAGCAACAATAGGACATTCCTGCCGGCCGGGTTTAACCTTTAAAGATTTCATAATGGTTTCCAGCCGGTTCACATGTGCTTCCGCCTCTGTAGAGGGTGAATTAAGCGCTGCACGGAGTTCATCTGTATAGGCCGCAATCGACAAAGCGACAAAACTCTTTATAAACTTCTTTTCCGCATGATACAGATCCACTAAACGTGTCAAAAAGAAATCCATCAATCCTGTCTTTTCCATATTCAGCTTCAATTTCCCTCAATAACAAAAATAAGAAAAAGGAGTTTTAACATACCCAATGCAAATAGCATACAATCGAATTAAAGATTAGAAGTCGCCCCCAGTGTCATCTTCATACCGATGTTACTCCTGTGAATCTGAACCAAATTCAAATACAATTGGTGCTTTGAAGTTTTTTATCTTGATATTAGACCTATGAAACAACTCTTATCTGCATTCATCTGCTGCCTGATTTTCACTCAGGCGAAAGCACAACTACAGCCACAGACACTACCGGGTGCAGTTTTCTATAAAAAGGATGGATCTGCTTTTTCAACCATGCAGATACCTACGGCAAAGAAGGCTTTTATCATGTTCTTCGATGCGACGTGTGGACATTGTCAGCAGGTAGCCGCACAGCTTTCGAAAAAGACAGATAAGCTCGCGAAGCTGAACGTATACCTGGTATCAATGGACGAGTTCCGATCGATTGATTACTTCATGACGAATTTTGCCAAGCCCTTGCTTGGCATGAAAAACGTGACCCTGCTGCAGGACAAACAACAGGCATTTATCACAACATTTAAACCCGATAAATACCCGTCAATGTACCTCTACGGCACTAACAAACGTTTGATGAAGTTCTCCAGTAACGATAAGGAGCTACCGAAGTTCCTGGAACTAATGAACTAACAAAGATCCGCAGCTAAACCTGCGGATCTTTTGGTTTACTCAGGTAATAAACTGGTATGCCAGCCAGCATAATCACCACCCCCCAACCACATGTACTGGTTTTGGTGATCAATAACGAAATACAAATTGCTGTAGCGACAATGATATAAAAGAATGGTAATACCGGATAGCCAAATGCTTTATATGGACGCACGGCCGCTGGCATTTTTCTTTTAAGGATGAATATTCCATAAATGGTTAAGATATAGAAGATGATCACAATGATCATGACATAATCCAGAAGATCTCCGTATTTACCAGTAAGGCACAGTGCGGAAGCCCAGACGCACTGGAACCATAAAGCCCAGGCTGGTACGCTTGACTTGTTAAGCAGCGCCGCTTTTTTAAAGAATAAGCCGTCTTTTGCCATGGTATAATAAACGCGTGCACCCGCCATGATCAATCCATTATTGCAGGCGAAGGTCGAAATCATGATCATTACTGCGATGATCAGGGTACCTGTATTGCCGAATATATGCTGTGCCGCAACTACCGCAACCCTGTCTGACTTTGCAAAGGCAATATCATGCAATGGCATAACCGATAAATACATCAGGTTGGCAAGCACATAAATAACCGAAACGATGAATGTGCCAAGGAAAAGGCTTAAACCTACGTTCTTCTCCGGGTTCTTAATTTCTGCTGCAATGAAGGTCACCCCATTCCAGGCATCACTGGAGAATAACGAGCCAACCATTGCTGCGGATATTGCGGCAAGCAATGCCGTACCGGCAATCGGCATCCAGGAGTCTGTACCGGCATTGTAGTTACTCGAACTCCAGGCATCGGCCCAGTTGGCATTCCAGACCTCGGCCTTTGCGCCAATTGTGAAGCCAAAGATGATCAGCCCAAAAAGAGAAACGATCTTAATCACTGTTAGAAAGGTTTGTAAGGCCTTACCATTCTTCACCCCCTTACTATTGATATAGGTAAGCAAAATAATGGTAAAAATAGACATCAGCTGTGCTGCATTTATTTTGAAGTCGCCCAGTTGAAATAAGATATTTTCGTCGCTTAGCGGCTCAAATAGATAGGCCGCGAACTTAGAAAAGGCAACCCCAACTGCTGCAATGGTTCCCGTTTGGATTACAGCGAAGAAACTCCAGCCATAAAGAAAGGCAATAAGCTTATTATAAGCTTCCTTTAGGTAGACATACTGCCCGCCAGCTTTAGGGAACATGGCACTCAGCTCGCCATAACTTACTGCCGCGATAACGGTAACCAGGCCTGTAAGCACCCAAATGAGTGAAAGCCAGCCTGCTGAACCAACCTGTCGGCTTATGTCAGCACTTACAATAAATATACCGGATCCAATCATGGAGCCAACCACCAGCATGGTGCCGTCTAACAAGCCCAATTCCCGTTTGAAGTGATGATCCTGCGTTTCTTTTTCCATTGAATTTCTTAAATAGTTTGGTTGCTGGCGAAGATATTTAAAAAATCCAATATTAAAACATGCGGGCTCAGTGCCAGCCAATTATATATTTGGTAAAGTGTCAAACTCTCTTATTTTTGTATAGGCTTGCCTCGCTAACCACTTAACCAAATATATCGTATGGAGTTTCTACAAAACAACCTGATCTACATGATTCCGGGTTTCGGGCTCATTGGAATCCTTTTTATGGCGGTTCAAAGCGCCTGGGTGAGCAAGCAAGATGCCGGGGATAAAACTATGCTCGAACTCTCTGGGTACATTGCCGATGGTGCAATGGCCTTTCTGAAAGCTGAATGGAAAGTCTTAACGTATTTCGTAATCATCGCTGGGGCACTTCTGGCCTGGTCTGGCACAATGGAAGGCAGTCCCAAAAATCCAATACACTCTAGTCCAATTATTGCCGCTGCATTTTTATTAGGCGCCGTATTTTCTGCAACTGCAGGCTACATTGGAATGCGCATTGCAACCAAAGCAAACGTGCGGACAACACAAGCTGCAAGATCAAGCCTTGCAACGGCTCTTAAAGTCTCTTTTACCGGAGGAACAGTCATGGGGTTTGGGGTTGCCGGCCTGGCGATCTTCGGACTTGGTGGCTTATTCATCGTATTATACTACACCTTTGTGAGTCCTGGCGCGGCAGCAACCGGTCCGGAGATGAAGAAAACCATAGAAGTTCTCGCCGGATTTTCCCTGGGGGCAGAGAGTATAGCATTGTTTGCCCGAGTTGGCGGCGGCATATACACCAAGGCAGCAGATGTTGGCGCTGATCTGGTCGGAAAAGTTGAGGCCGGCATACCGGAAGATGATGTTCGAAATCCAGCGACGATTGCCGATAATGTCGGCGATAACGTTGGTGATGTCGCCGGCATGGGTGCCGATCTTTTCGGCTCCTATGTAGCTACTATTCTGGCTACCATGGTTCTAGGGCAGGAAATTCAATCGGAGGACAAGTTCGGCGGTATGGCTCCTATCCTCTTACCGATGTTCATTGCAGGACTTGGATTAATCTTCTCAATTGTAGGTTCCTGGTTCGTGAGGATATCTAAAGAGAGTGATAGCGTACAAAAGGCGCTGAACCTTGGCAACTGGCTCTCGATCATCTTAACCGCAGTAGCAGCCTATTTTGCCGTACACTGGTTATTGCCGCAGCAAATGGAAATCCGTGGCTTCACCTTTTCAGCGGCCAACGTCTACTATTCTATTCTTGTGGGTTTGGTTGTTGGAACGTTGATGAGCTTAATCACCGAGTATTACACCGCAATGGGTAAGCGCCCGGTCAACTCCATCATTCAGCAATCTTCTACCGGACATGCCACCAATATTATTGGCGGTTTATCCGTAGGTATGGAATCCACGGTACTACCAATTCTGGTGCTTGCCGCAGGAATATACGGCTCATACCATTTTGCCGGTTTTTATGGCGTTGCTATTGCCGCCGCAGGTATGATGGCTACGACGGCGATGCAGCTGGCAATTGATGCTTTTGGACCGATAGCAGATAATGCCGGCGGCATTGCGGAAATGAGCGGATGCCCAAAAGAGGTACGGGAGCGTACAGATAATCTGGATGCCGTGGGTAACACAACTGCTGCAACCGGTAAGGGATTTGCAATAGCTTCAGCTGCATTGACGTCACTTGCTTTATTTGCAGCTTTTGCCGGTATCTCTGGTATTGACAGTATTGATATCTATAAGGCGGATGTTTTATCCGGACTATTCGTAGGTGGCATGATCCCTTTTATATTTTCAGCACTTTGTATTTCGGCGGTAGGCCGTGCAGCAATGGCAATGGTACAGGAAGTAAGAAGGCAGTTCAGGGAAATACCAGGAATCATGGAATACAAGGCAAAGCCCGAATATGAAAAGTGCGTAGCGATCTCCACGGAGGCTTCCATCAGGGAAATGATGCTTCCAGGTGCCATTGCACTTATCGTCCCCATTATCGTTGGCTTCATCTTCGGACCTGAAGTTCTTGGCGGATTACTCGCAGGTGTTACCGTCTCTGGCGTATTGATGGGCATATTTCAATCCAATGCTGGCGGTGCATGGGACAACGCTAAGAAGTCCTTCGAAAAGGGTGTACTTATCCAGGGAAAAATGGAGTTTAAAGGTTCGGATGCTCATAAAGCTTCAGTCACTGGTGACACCGTCGGCGACCCCTTCAAAGATACCTCCGGACCATCTATGAATATACTCATAAAACTCATGTCTATCGTTTCTTTGATCATCGCACCACACATTGCAGTAGGTCCGGCAAGTCAAACAACTACTATTTCCATCCAAAAGCATGAAAAAAACAACTATGGTACGCGGAGTTTTAACCAAACGACATTCGAGGCCAACAAGAAACTTTAAAATGAATGGAATTGTTACCAGTAAAAGGGATTTTCGATGAAAATCCCTTTTTATTATTAGATAATTTTTAATTAGGTTTGGACCTATATAAAAAAAAATAAAACAAAATCTTATTTATCGAAACACACTAACTAAACCTTAATTTATGTTATTTAAAAAATCGATAGACTCTTTAATTCAGGAGTCTACTGAGAGTGGAGAGGGTACACTGAAACGGACGCTTGGGGTTGGAAACCTGATCGCGTTAGGTATTGGTGCAATCATCGGCGCTGGATTGTTTGTTAGAACTGCAGCAGCAGCAGCAGAACACTCGGGCCCGGCGGTAACACTTTCGTTTATCCTGGCTGCAATTGGTTGTGCGCTTGCCGGATTATGTTATGCTGAATTTGCATCCATGATCCCTATTGCAGGTAGTGCCTATACCTACTCTTATGCAACCATGGGCGAGGTTGTTGCCTGGGTAATTGGCTGGGATTTAGTGCTCGAATATGCCGTTGGTGCGGCAACTGTGGCAATCGCCTGGTCGGAATACCTCAATAAATTACTCGAAACATTCGGGCTCTCTGTACCCTACGAGTTCTGCCATTCACCATTTCAGACCTCCGCAGACGGTATCCAGGGTATTATCAATATTCCTGCACTCTTTGTTGTTGTGCTGTTAACCCTTGTTCTTATCCGTGGTACACAAGAATCTGCCACTTTAAACGGTATCATTGTAATTGTTAAAGTAGCCATCGTAGTTGCTTTCATCGCAATTGGATGGAACTACATGAACCCGGTTAACCATACCCCTTACATCCCTGTAAACGCAGGTGAAGAGGCTTATCTAGCCGGCAATAAGGGCTTCTACCAGTTTTTTGTTGAAGATTTCGGTAAGTACGGTATCTCAGGTATCATCGCTGGTGCTGGTGTGGTATTCTTTGCCTTCATCGGTTTTGATGCAGTATCCACTGCAGCTCAGGAGGCCAAAAATCCAAGCAGGGATATGCCTATCGGTATCCTGGTTTCCCTGGCAGTTTGTACCGCTCTATATATCCTTTTTGGTCACGTATTAACTGGTGTTGCTAACTATTCAGAATTTGAAAATGCAGGTAAAGAGGCTTCCGTAGCTTATGCTATTGAAAACTATATGCATGGATACCAATGGCTTTCTGTCTTGATTACAGTGGCTATCCTTGCAGGTTTCTCTTCTGTAATATTGGTAATGCTTCTTGGTCAATCCAGGGTATTCTTCTCCATGTCTAAAGATGGTTTAGTGCCTAAGGTTTTTTCTGCTGTACACCCTAAATTTCAAACACCATATAAATCTAACCTGATCTTCCTGGTATTTGTAGGCTTATTCGCTGCATTCGTTCCTGGAGACGTTGTTGGTGATATGACAAGTATCGGTACCTTATTTGCCTTCACGCTAGTATGTATCGGTGTGTTGGTTCTTCGTAAAGTAGACCCGGATCGTGTTAGGCCATTTAAAACACCGTTCATGCCAGTAGTTCCAATCTTAGGAGCAGCGGTATGTATCCTTATGATGGTTGGTTTAGGGTCGCACAACTGGGAGCGTCTGTTGATCTGGATGGCAATTGGTTTTGCTATCTACTACGGTTACAGCCGCAAAAACTCCGTTGTAAGACGTAAATACAGAGAAGGTCAACAAAAATAGATCCTCTCTAATATAAAACGAAAGCGGCTATCCAAAAGGTAGCCGCTTTTGTTTTGAATTGAAGTTAATAGCGGTACATTTGTCATAAAAAGTTTAAACTGATGGAATTTAACATAAGCCAGATTCTTACAACCTCAATGGTTCTCTTTGCTGTTATTGATATTCTGGGTTCAATTCCAATCATTATTGAATTAAGGCGAAAAGCAGGCCATATCGAATCCGAGAAAGCAACTATTGTCGCTACCGTACTCATGATCATCTTCCTGTTTGCCGGTGAAGGATTACTCAAGGTTATTGGTCTTGATGTTGCTTCTTTTGCCATTGCCGGTTCTATTGTGATCTTCTTTCTGGCAATGGAAATGGTACTGGGACTTACCCTATTTAAGGAGGAAGCGCATGAAACCGTGTCAATTGTTCCTCTGGCCTTCCCGATCATTGCAGGAGCAGGTACAATGACAACCCTACTCTCTTTGAAAACAGAATATACGAGTCAAAATATCCTTGTCGGTATCATAATCAATATGATCTTTGTGTATGTTGTACTTAAGAACACCAAGCGACTGGAGAGTCTTTTTGGCAAGACAGGCTTAAATATCCTTCGGAAAGCATTTGGTATTATCCTGTTGGCTATTGCTATTAAATTATTCAGAAACAACACAGGCTTATAAACAATTGCAATTAAGCATTGTTAAACAAAAAGGATCATGAACAGTTTCGAACAATATACGCTGATTATCGGCCTGCTAGCAGTGTTCTTTGAAGGCCTCAGGCATTTAAAAGAGAGGCTTCGTGCCTGGCTTCAGGCACGTACCAAGCATAGTTAAACTAAGGTTTCAGCAGCCTTGCCACGAACATGGTATCGGCTTTCTCATTGTACCCTTTTATCACCTCCATAGCTTCAAGCTGCAAGCCTAAAGATTGTTGAAGATATTCTACAACAGCTTCATTCTCGGCGGCGAATACAGAGCAGGTAATGTAGATCAAGGGCTTTCCAGATTTAAGATATTTGAGTACGTTGCTCGCAATGCGCATTTGGAGACTTTGGAACTGCTTTACCTTTTCCTCATTAAAGTAATCAAGCATTTCTGGTGTTCTTCCCCATGTTCCAGATCCCGAGCATGGCACATCCAGAATAATCCCGTCAAATTCATAATGGTGCAGGTGTTGCTCATTGTCAACCAAAAGGTCCAGCACCTTTTTCTGGTACTTGTTAATTCCGGCATCCTTAAAGCGCTCGTCGAGATTATTCAAGCTGTTTTCACGTACATCACTCACTAATAGCTGCACCTTAGGTTCCATTTCATGCAAAAGCAGCGATTTACCCCCGGAGGCCGCACAGCAATCCCACCAGTATTCATAGGCCTTCGGCTTGAAGTGCTTTCCGGTACGTTGTGAAGACAAGTCCTGAACCTGATAGTTCTTTGTATTCGGCAAGATATGACTAAGCTTAGTGCCATTAGGCAGGGCAAATGTTGTTTCAGAAAGCTCAGTAACGTGTACACCCGCATCAGTTAGCACCGAATGAAGATCATGTGCATGTTTCGCTTTTACCCTAATAAAAAGGTCCGGTTGGGTAAAAAACGATTCCAGGAACTGCTGCTTGTCAATTCCATTTGACAGCACTGCTTCAAAGAGAAATACTGCCTGCAGCTCAAAGGCTGGAAATACGTCTTTTACCAGGACCAACTTGGCTGCAACCGGCAAGTTCACCTGATCATTCCAGCCGGGCTGCTGATTCTGTAGCACCAGGCTGCTGCTGGTATTGCACAGAAAATCGCCTACCACCAAACGTTCCAAAACCGTTGCCTCAGGTATAGCACGACCAACACGAAAGAAACTGTAGAGGTACCTGCTTGCCCAGCGCCGATCTGACGAGCCCATCTGTTTATTGGCTTTAAAATAGCTTACCAGAAAGCGATGTAAAGGTTGACTCCCATCGTATTCCTTCAATATCTTTTCAAACGTCTTTATTTGGTGCTCTACTTTCATTCAATGGTATTTAATGCGAAGTTCTTGTACTGCAACAACATTAAGCTGGTGTTGATATAACCGAGCTTGTCATCATGTACAAAGTGAAAACCGTTGTGCAAACCCCTATAGTTGTGCTTGGTAATCTGGTTTAAAAAGTCAGGACCTGATCTCGCGATAAGATTGCCGAAAAACAGTCCGATATCGTAACCTTTAAATGCAAATTCCCCTGGCTCAAACTGGTATTCCTGCCTGAACTTCTTAACGAAGCTGATAACCGCTGGTCTACGATAATCTACCTTGTATGAGCTGCTAACGATCGTGTTTAAGGCCTGGAGTTTTTCAGCCGGGTAAGTCTGCTTCGTCCAGTTTGGATGACCATACAGGCGCACATTAAGTCCAGCACGCTGCATTTTTAGTAACTTATCTATGGTCGCGGTTACAAACTGCCTGTTTGATGAGCTGAGTACCACAACATACTTCTTCGTCTTCTGCAATTTAGCCTCCATGGAAAACACAGAAGCATATTCTTGAAAACTAAACTTCCTGTTTTTTAGGCCACTGAAATACTGCCTGAGCGGTGCACCGAAGACTTCATCATCAGCACTCTTCGGGTTTATCAGTACAACTACATTCTGTTCTGTATTGTAGTTCTTGCTAATGTGTTCGCCAACTTTTTGTACATGCAAGCTAATATTGTTTACGACAGAGATCAGGTTCGGATTGTTAAACTCCTGAGGCATGGATGCGGCCAGGGGCGATACTACCGGGATCTTCTTTGAAATGGAATAATTTGCAATATATTTTTGTCCATCAGGATAAACCGGTCCCACAAGTAAATCGCTCTTCGCCAGCTCGCCGGATTTGATCACATTTTCAATCTGCGCATTATAATCCCGTGTATCAAGTACGTTGATCTTGAAATTCAACCCTGAACTTGCAGCGGAATCAATACCCAGCATAAAGCCCTGGTAGAACTCTATGGCCATTGCAGCCTTATCTACCTCCGCCTTTGTGGGGGCTTTAATATTGACCTGGTTAAGTTTGAAAGGAAGCAACATAGAAATAGTTGCTTCCGTAAATTTCTTAGTCTCTGGCGCCTTCGCAGCAGACTCCTTTTCCTTTGGAGGAGCAGGCGTTACTGTAGTAGATTTCGGCTGTATTTTTGGAGAACAAGCCGAAATCAGAAGTCCAAAGACAAGTAAAGTAAGTATTTTATTCCCACTCAATCGTTGCTGGTGGTTTGGAGCTGATATCATATACAACGCGATTAATTCCTTTTACTTTATTAATGATTTCATTAGAAATTTTAGCGAGTACAGGGTAAGGTAAATGACACCAGTCTGCAGTCATGCCGTCCACAGATTCAACTGCACGTAGGCAAATCACGTTCTCGTAAGTCCGTTCATCGCCCATTACACCAACAGATTGCACCGGCAAGAAAATCGCACCCGCCTGCCACACCTGATCGTATAACCCGGCTTCCTTCAAATTGTTTATATATATCGCATCAGCTTCCTGAAGTATAGCCACCTTTTCAGCCGTTACATCACCCAGAATACGGATGGCTAAACCCGGACCAGGGAAAGGATGACGTCCTAGGATCACATCATCAATGCCCAGGGATTTACCAACTCTTCTTACCTCATCCTTAAACAAGGTATTTAGAGGCTCTACAACCTTTAATTTCATGTATGCAGGCAATCCACCAACGTTATGGTGCGACTTAATTGTCGCTGACGGACCTTTCACCGAAACAGATTCGATCACGTCAGGATAAATGGTACCCTGGCCCAGCCATGTAACGTTTTGTACCTCGTGGGCAGCATCATCGAACACCTCAATGAACACGCGGCCGATAGCCTTACGTTTCATCTCCGGATCTTTCAAGCCAGCAAGCTGACTCAAAAACCGGTCTTTCGCATCAATACCTTTGATGTTTAAGCCCATATGTTTATACTGCTCCAGAACAGCTTCGTACTCATCTTTTCTAAGTAAGCCATTATCCACAAATATGCAGTGCAGGTTTGCACCAATCGCTTTGTGCAACAATACCGCCGCAACGCTGGAGTCTACACCGCCGGACAGACCTAGTACGACTCTATCATCACCAAGCTGCGCTTTCAAGTTGGCAATTGTAGATTCAACGAAAGCATCAGCCGTCCACTCCTGCTTGCATCCACAAATCTCTACAAGGAAATTTTCAAGCAATTGCTTACCATCAGTACTGTGTGTAACTTCCGGGTGAAATTGAATCGCATAAGTCTCGGTATCTTTTACCTGATAAGCTGCTACACGTACGCTATCTGTGCTGGCAATGATCTCGAAGTTTTCAGGAACCTCTGTGATGGTATCACCGTGTGACATCCACACTTGTGAACTCTGGTTAATATTGTTAAATAGTTTGTTGCTTTGAGAAACATAGCCAAGGTTGGCTCTGCCATATTCTCTGGTTGAGGATGGTTGCACATCACCACCGGAGTGTAGCGCGATGTATTGCGCCCCGTAACAAACGGCAAGAACAGGATATTTGCTCATGAAGCGGTCCAGTTCAATTTGCGGTGCGTCGTCTTGTCTTACAGAATACGGACTACCGGAAAAGATGATAC
The DNA here is from genome assembly GCA_038918115.1 of Pedobacter sp. Taxonomy (GTDB): domain Bacteria; phylum Bacteroidota; class Bacteroidia; order Sphingobacteriales; family Sphingobacteriaceae; genus Pedobacter. Next base: position 780,267 of record JBCLAL010000001.1, on the reverse strand, counting down.
CTTTTACGTCAGGTGTTATTTCAGGAATGTTGTTGAAGGGATGAATTTCACAGTAAACGTTTAGCTCGCGAACTCTTCTTGCAATAAGTTGTGTGTACTGGGATCCAAAATCGAGAATTATGATTTTTTCTAGCATGGCCAAAGTTAGTATTTTATAACTTCTACGCCGAATCTTTTTAAGAAATCAACACCTTCATCAGTAGGCAGACCTTTATATTCTGCATAAGAATTTTTGAAGATGACGTGTTTGATTCCGGATGATAAAATAAGCCTTGCACAGGCTATACAAGGTGAAAGGGTACAGTATAATGTTGCGCCTTCCAAATTAGATCCATTTTTTGTAGCAAAGAGAATTGCATTTTGCTCCGCATGGAGTGCGAGCAGGCAACTGCCCCGTGAGTCTTTCTCACAGCCAGTTTCAGGCCATTCTTCGTCGCAGTTGTGTGTACCCGCAGGAGGTCCGTTATAACCTATCGAAATGATGCGGGTGTCTTTAGCAAGAACAGCACCTACTTGTGCCCGTACACAGTGTGAACGGGCAGCAAGATCGGTTGCTAAATTCATGTAAATATCGGTGAAGCCAGGTCTTGAACCCATCAGGTTTAGTGTCCTCCTTCTGCAGCGATCTCTTCCACGTTGATACCTTGTTTTCTCAAGATACCGCTTACGCTCCATGCAAAGAAGATCAGGTAAGCAAAACCAATTAAAGGCACAATATAAGAAGCGTGAATGCCTTGTGCATCAGCAAGTGTTCCCTGGATTGGTGGAATGATAGCACCACCTAAGATCATCATGATCAGGAACGACGAACCTTGACTGGTATATTTACCTAAGCCGGTAATTGAAAGTGCGAAGATCGATGGCCACATGATTGAACAGCAAAGACCACCACTGATGAATGCAAAGATCGCTACCGGGCCAGTAGTAACAAGTCCTGTGACCATGGCAATAATACCCAGTACACTAAAGATCGCTAATGTTTTCGCCGGTTTCTCTTGTCCGATGAAGAATGCTACGATCATGATCGCAACAGATACTGCATATACATAAAGGTTACTCACCTCAGTTCCGGTTGCATGTGTAACTAGGAGGATAACGCCAAAGGCGATAAACGGAACGATGACGGTAAGGATGGTTTTAGTGGTTTTATTAAAGTTGAAAGCACTCACCGCGCCGGTCCAACGACCGATCATCATACTACCCCAGTATAAAGAGATATATTGCTTAATCGCTGATTCTTCCAAACCACCAAATTCAGGCAGGTTTAACAAGGTACCAAGGTTACTCTGGATGGTTACCTCTACACCAACGTAAATAAAGATCGCAAGCATACCCAGAATAAGTTGTGGATAGCGCATTGCACCCCATTCTTCAGGGCGTTCTTTTTTGTTCAGGTATGCATAAAGCAATGAACCAACAATGATCACGAGTGAAGAATATACAAACACAGCCTCACTGATGTGGGTCCAGCGTGATAGCGGACTTGCAGCAAGGATCATGAAGAAACCAATGATCATCACGAAAATAGGTCTGTTAGATTTTGGACTTGCTTCAATTTTATCGGTGTTGGTTACTTCAGGCAGCTTAGTAAAGGCATAAAAGACAGCAACGGCAAGGAAAAGTCCGGCAAGAATGTAATACAGGTTATTGATCGAAGTGATATCTACCGCTTTAGGCACGGCGTCATTTGCAGAGCCGAACAACACGATACTCACGATTACTGGTCCCATTAAACCACCAAGGTTATTAATACCTCCGGCAAGGTTCAAACGGTGCGTACCGCTTTCTTCAGGACCTAAAGCAACCACAAAAGGGTTCGCTGCAGTTTGCTGAAGTGAAAAGCCAATAGCAATAACAAAGAATGCAAGTAATATAAAGGTAAAGGAGCCTGAATGAACTGCAGGAATCATTAACAGGGCACCGCCAGCGGATAAGACCAAACCGGCAATAATTCCCTTCTTGTAACCTATTTTGTTTAGAATATCAACTTTACTGGCCTGAGAAGCGAAATACAGTATAAGTGAGCCGATGAAATAGCCCCCGTAGAAAGTGTAGTCAATTAGTTGGGATTCGAATTGGGTGAGATTAAAATGCGCTTTACAAAATGGAATGAATACTCCATTTGACGCAGCTACGAAGCCCCAGAAAAAGAAAACGGTGATGATGCTGTATAGCGCCGTTCCATAATTTTTTTGTTCCTCTTGTTTCATGTTATGGTTAGTGAATAGTTTTGTGCGATAAACATAATTAAAAAATTTGTCCTCAGGCCTGCATTGTTTGTACAATCTTTAAATGTAACTTAAAAGATAGCGCATAAAAGCAATTTCTGCTGGTTTTCGAGGTTCTATGTGTTTAGGTTAAGTATTAGGTTTAATAAAGCGTAGCGGCTAAGCCGGGTTTTTTGGCGTAATTTCGCATATTAGCACATTATACACACGTAAATTAATGTTTGAAGCAATAATACAAGGGATAGGTGCGGGCATTTTGTTTTCATTTTTAACGGGTCCAGTATTCTTTTCGATGATTAAAACCAGCATTGAAAAGGGTTTTAAAGCTGGTTTTTCTTTAGCCATTGGCGTAGTGTTAAGTGATATTATTTTCATCACCGCTACAATTTTCAGTGCTCGGTTCGTCGTATACAATTCAAAGTACAATCAATACATAGGTTTAGTCGGCGGACTATTTCTACTCGGGGTCGGCTTATTTTACCTGATAAAAAAGGTAAAAGTGAATTATGATCTGAAATCTACCGAGAACATCCAGCGGAGCGGCTATATCCTTAAGGGATTCCTGATGTGCCTGCTCTCCCCCACCACACTGATGTTCTGGATTATGGTAGGTGGCATCGTCTCCGTCCAACTACATTTTGAAGCTACTGAAAAGATCGTATTCTTTGTTGTTGCAATGGCCACCCAACTTACTGTCGATGCACTGAAGACCTTCTATGCCGCAAAGTTGCGATACAAGATCAAAGAAAGATCCATACAAAACTTTAACCGCCTTGCCGGGCTCGTGATCATCATCTTCGCCATACGCTTATTCATCGAAGTGTTTAAGCATTAAGGTCCTTTTAATTGACGAAGCACCGCGTGCGGGCATCAAGACGCCACTTTCATCAATGAACATAAAACCCTATACATGAAAAAAGCGCCTCGGGAGGCGCTTTTTTCATGTATAGGGTATGTCAATCTAGTATGCTCTTCTGTTATTTCCTTCTTTCCAGTTTACAAAGGCTTTGTTCACCACCTTATTACCACCAGGTGTTGGATAATTTCCAGAGAAGTACCAGTCACCGGTATGTCCAGGACAAGCAACATGTAGATTCTCCAGGGTTTGATAGATCACCTCTACTTCGGCGTTTATACCTTCGGGGGTAATGATCTTAGTGATCTGTGCAGAGATCTCTTCCTGAGTGAAGGGCTTATAAATCTCCTTAACGTGGTTAACAATCTCCTCTTTCGGCATATGCAGTGAAGCCTTACATTTCTCGTAAACTTCATCTATAATATGTGCCATTCCGCGCGCCTTCAACAGCTGAATAGCTGCTTCAAACGCTACGAACTCGCCCATCTTAGACATGTCTATACCATAACAATCCGGGTAGCGGATCTGCGGCGCAGAAGAAACGATGATAATCTTAACCGGATGTAACCTGTCAATGATCTTGATAATGCTTTGCTTAAGGGTTGTACCACGAACAATTGAATCATCAATAGCAACCAACGTATCTGTATGGTTTTTGATCACGCCATAGGTGGTGTCATAAACGTGGGCAACCATATCATTACGATCAGCATCCTGGGTAATGAAGGTCCGAAGCTTAACATCCTTGATTGCTAATTTCTCAACCCTTGGGCTTAACGAAAGTAATTCATCAAGTTCTTGGTCAGCTACCTGGCCTTGTTTACCCAGTATTGCGTCTTTTTGTACCTGCCGAATATGTTTATGTAAGCCCTCAACCATACCGTAGAAAGAAACTTCTGCAGTATTTGGAATAAAAGAGAATACCGTATTTTTAAAATCGTAGTTAACTGTTTTTAGAATCTGCGGGCAAAGCAGTTCACCTAAGCGTTTACGTTCTTTATAGATCTCCGCATCACTTCCACGGGAGAAATAGATACGCTCAAAAGAACAAGCGCGTTTTTCAAGAGGTTCACGGATCATCTCCTCTGTAACCTGCCCATTCTTTTTAATGATCAAAGCATGACCCGGTTTGATCTCCTGAACATCACGGAAAGGAATGTTGAATGCAGTTTGAATCGCTGGACGCTCTGAAGCCGCTACCACAATTTCATCATCTGCGTAATAGAACGCTGGTCTGATGCCAGCCGGATCACGAAGAATAAACGCATCTCCGTTACCTACAATACCAGAAATGGCATAACCACCATCCCATGTTTTTGCAGAGCGACGAAGGATTTTTGCAATATTCAGACCTTCGGAAATGCGATGGGTAATCGCAACATTGTCTAAGCCTTCTTTCTTATACTCATCAAAAAGTACCTGATTTTCGTCATCAAGGAAATGTCCGATTTTCTCGAGAACCGTAACAGTATCGGCCTTTTCTTTTGGATGCTGCCCCAATTCATACAATTGTTCAAGCAACTCGTCAACATTGGTCATGTTGAAATTACCAGCAATTACAAGGTTACGGGTCATCCAGTTATTCTGGCGAAGGAAAGGGTGACAGTTCTCAATGCTGTTCTGACCATGGGTACCATAGCGCAAGTGGCCCAACAATACCTCGCCAATAAAGCTTACGTTGGCTTTTAACCATTCCGCATCTTTCATTAGCTCCGGTTTTTCATTCTGGATGTTCACAAACTTGTTCTGAACATAGCCAAAGATATCAGCAACGGCATTTTGTGCCATTGATCTGTACCTGCTGATGTAGCGGTGGCCCGGTTTAACGTCAAGTTTTATGGTGGCTATACCTGCACCATCCTGGCCCCTGTTGTGTTGTTTCTCCATTAACAAATACAACTTGTTCAACCCGAAAAGGGCTGTGCCATATTTTTCCTGATAATAAGATAAGGGCTTTAGAAGACGAATAAAAGCAATTCCGCACTCGTGTTTAATTTGGTCGCTCATTAGGTGTTGTTTGAGCCGCAAATTTACCGCTAATAACATTTATAACCTAACAAGAATGTATTCTTTCGACTGTCACTTTGTAAAATTGACAGTCTGTTGTTTTTAGAGCGCCTGAGATAAATTGATCCCAGTCGACGTTATCGGCGATTCAAAAAACAAAGAACCAAGTGTGTTAAAGACTTCCGGATCTCCGGTGGTCACAAATCGCTTCGTTGCGGCTCGCTTAAGGCCACTTTCAATCTCCTGATGACGAAACAGGTAATCCTTTAAACGTGATGCAACAATATCACCCTGACTAAGCAATTGTATGCCCGCGGGAAGAAAGGTTTCCAGCTTTGGGATGATCAGGGGATAGTGCGTACAGGCCAGGAGAATACAGTCTATTGCTGTATCATTCATCAACAAACGATCAAGGTAGCTTTTCACAAAGTAATCGGCACCAGGTTTAAGGTGTTCATTGTTTTCGATCAAAGGAACCCACATCGGACAGCTTTGCTGGTAGACCTCTATCTCTGGGAAGAGTTTGCCAATCTCTATTTTATAAGATGCCGACTTAACCGTACCCCGGGTGCCAAATATACCAACCCTCTTTGTGGTCGTATAGTCATTGATTTCCTCCGCTGTCGGACGAATCACACCAAGCACACGATGGTTCGGATATTTATAGGGTAACACCTGCTGCTGAATAGATCTCAATGCTTTTGCTGAGGCGGTGTTGCAGGCAAGAATCACCAGGGTGCAACCCTGGCTGAAAAGCCATTCCACACAACTCAAGGTATAACGGTAAACCGTATCGAAAGAATGATCCCCATAGGGTGCCCTGGCATTATCTCCGAAATAGATGTAATCGTACTCGGGAAGCTGCCGGATAATGGACTTAAAAACCGTTAGTCCGCCATAACCTGAATCAAATATCCCTATTGAATTATTTCCCATTAGCTCAAAAAAAAGCGGAACCAGACATGGTCTGATTCCGCAATTTACATTATTTTTCTAAAATTACTTTTTAGCAGCTGGCGCTTTAGCAGCCGGAGCAGCAGCAGGCGCTGGAGTTGTAGCAGTGATACCTAACTTAGTTTTAACCGCGTCAGTGATGTCATCACCACCGTCAAAGTAAACAACGTTATTTCCGTCTTGTTGTGCAGCCACATCAAGAACGTAAGCTAGTCCTTTTTCTTTTGCAACGGTTTTGATAGCGTTGCTTAATTTACGAAGGATAGGCTCAGTTAATTCACCTTGTTTTTGTGCCAATTCCTGCTGTGCTTTTACTGAAGCATCTTTGATACGTGTATCAAGATCTTTAAGTTCAGTATCCATTTGTTGCAATTCTTTACCTACAGTTTCTTTGTTAGCTTCACTTAAGGTTTTTTGTTTTGCAATAGCAGCTTGGTATTTGGTTTGAAACTCAGTCTGCATCTTTTCAATTTCAGCCGACTTAGTTTTATTAAGGTTTTCTAAAGTAGTCTGAGTTGTTTTTGCCTCCGGCATTAACATTAAAATAGTCTGTGAATTCAGGTGTGCAACCTTTTGTTGTGCATTCGCAATGTTAGCAGTGAATACTAGTCCTGCTGCTACAAAGAATACATTGATTAGCTTTCTCATTTTTATTCTTGTTTGTGTTTTATATTTGATTTTTGTGTTTACTTAACTGTTGCGCCAGGCTTATAGCCCAACCTGGTAATAATATCATTGCTTACGTCATAGCTTGCGCTCGAGTAGATCATCGTTGTTGCGCCGCTGCTTTTGTCGAAGATAAAGTCTAATTGCTTCCCTTTAGCATAGTCAGCTATAATGTTAGACACTTTTTCCTGAATTGGTTTAAGCAGCTTTATACGGTTTTGAAAAAGGTCACCTTCAGGGCCAAACTTTGAACGTTGAAACTCCTTCGCAGCCTTCTCTTGCTCAATGATTTCATTCTCTCTGCGTTTACGCATATCGTCTGTTAGCAATACCTGATCTGCCTGATACGCTTTGTACATTTTGTCCAACTCCGCAAAAGAGTTGTCTGCTTGCTTTTGCCATTGCTGAGCAAGTACATCCAATTGGCTCTGCGCAGATTTATATTCAGGCAGGTGCTTCAAAATGTACTCAGAATCTACATAGGCGAACTTCTGTGCAAATGCACCCATTCCGGTCAGTAGCAGTAAGCTTAATAAAAGATACTTTTTCATCTCTTTAAATTTTGTGATAGGTTAGTTAAATCCACCTAGTTGTTGTGCAATGCTAAAGTGGAACTGGCCTTTGTTAGCATCTGGAATACCTGGGATCTTATCAAATCCATAACCATAATCAATGCCAAGTAAACCAAAGATCGGTAAAAATATTTTAGCACCCACACCCACGGATCTGCGAATGTTAAACGGGTTAAAGTCACTAAACTTATCCCAGGTATTACCACCCTCAGCAAAGGTTACCAAAAATGCAGTTGCAGATTGTGAAGCAATAACAGGGTATCTCAATTCAAGTACGTACTTGTTGAAGATCGGGTTACCCGAGTTCCTTGCAATATTCGGCTCGGCACCAACCGGAATAACCGAGTTGTTAGAATAACCGCGCATTGCGATTAACTCAGAACCCTGAAGGAAATCAAATCCCTGCATACCATCACCACCTAATTTGAAACGCTCAAATGGTGACTGACCAACTGCAGAACTATAAGATCCAAGGAAGCCGAATTGCGCTTGCGCTTTCATTACCAATTTTCCGGTGATCCTTTGGAACCATTGCGATTCGAATTTCCACTTGTGGTATTCAGTAAACTTATAACGGTCTTTATCGGATGCTGTTGCGTAGTTCGTATTATTTAATAACGAGTACGGTGGCGTAGCCTGAACAGTAAATCTGAAGTATGAACCACCAGTAGGGAAAATTGGAGAATCCCTTGAATCCCTGCTAAACTCCTGTGTAAGGTTAAAGTTGTAAGATGTTCCTGTTGCAAATAAGAAACCCGGGTAGTTCTCCAGAATGTACTGCTGTGCATTAATCGAGTGTGTCAACTGGAAGTAGTTATCCGGCCAGTTCAACCTTCTACCCAGACTTACGGTCACACCGTTCATCCTGATATGCTGATTTTGTGTTGCCGACATACGGTATTTCTGTGACGAAGTAAAGGCACTCAAACCAAAACTCACAGGTTTCTTACCACCCAACCATGGCTCCGAGAACGAGAAGCTGTAAGACTGATAGTATGAACCATTAGTCTGGCCCCTAAGGCTTAACTTCTGACCGTCTCCTTTCGGAAGTGGTTTGTAAGCTTTACCGTTGAATATGTTTCTTAGCGAGAAGTTGTTGAAGGTTAATCCCAGTGTACCGATTACACGGCCACCACCGAAACCACCTGACAGCTCGATCTGATCTGAGGGTTTTTCTTCTACGGTATACTCGATATCTACAGTACCATCAGCCGGATTTGGCTTCGGTGTAGGTACAGTTTTTGACTCATCGAAGTTACCAAGCTGACCAATTTCCCTTACAGTTCTGATCAATTGCTCTTTAGAGAATTTCTCTCCCGGTTTAGTGCGGACCTCACGCAAAACGACCCGGTCATTCGTGATGGTATTACCCTTCACCGTGATCTTGTTGTTGGTATACTGCGGACCTTCATAAATGCGCATTTCCAGATCTACAGTATCGCTGTAAATCTTGGTTTGAACAGGGTCCACGTTAAAGGTAAGATAGCCGTCATTCAGGTAAATGCTGGAAACGTCGTCGCTGTTACCGTCACCTCTAAGTTTCTTCTCCAGTTTTGCTTCACTGAATACATCTCCTTTTTCAATGCCAAGTACCTTTTCTAAATACTCGGTGCTGTACTTTGCGTTACCGGCCCAGTTCATGTTACCGAAGTAGTATTTGTTACCTTCGAAAACCTCAATGCCTATAGCAACTGTTTTGTCATTATGTTGGTAAACACTATCTTTCACGATTACCGCATCGCGGAAACCTCTTTCCTGCATCTTCTCTACCAATGCAAGTTTATCTTCCTCATACTTTTCCTTGTTGAACTTTCCAGAACCAAAAACCTTGTAAAAAGCCCGTTGGTGAGTTTTCTTAAGGAACTTCCTGAGTTTAGCATCGCTGAACTCCTTATTGCCTGTGAAATTAATCTTTTGAACCTTCACCTTACGGCCACGGTCTACGTTTACCTGAAGGATCTGACTGTTCTCTGCATTCGGATCGTCCTTGGTCTCAAAAGCTACGTTCGTGAAAAAGTATCCTTTATCAGAAAGGTATTTCTTGATGGTTGTGGAGGTGCTGTTGTACAGGTTCTCGTTAATGATCGACTTTCCTGATTTAGAATTAAGTCGCTCAAGAATGTCGGTATTTTGAGACTTGCTAACGCCATGCAGCTCAAAAGAGCTTAGACGTGGGCGCTCAATAACCTGAATATCGAAGAATACACTGTCTTCATCAAGTTTGGTAATGTTTATTTCGATATCATCAAACAATCCATTTGCCCAAAGCGTTTTTATGGCATTGGCTGTTGCCTCTCCAGGCAGGGTGATCCGCTCACCTTTAATTAATTTGGAAAGGGTAATGATAACTTCTTTGTCAAGATATTTAGTACCACTTAAGGTTGTTCCGCCAATGATATATTCTCTTGGATTGAAATAATCTAAGTCCGTTCCCGACACTTTCAGGGACGGCGCCGCTTGTTGAGCCGCAGGTGGACGAGTGATCTGTGCTACTGCCGGAAATCCACACAATAGCAATAATATAAGTTGGTATATTCTTTTCATTTATTTCTAAAAATCGATGCTAAGTTAATTTAAACACGTGTTAAAAAGTGTTAAAAGAAAAATTAGTTGAGCTGCTCACTAATCTTTCCAAAGCGTCTTTCACGCTTCTGAAAATCAACAATAGCTTCATAAAGATGCTCCGAACGGAAGTCCGGCCAAAGGACGTCAGTAAAGTATAATTCAGTATAAGCCATCTGCCAAAGCAGGAAGTTGCTTATCCGATGTTCTCCACTGGTACGGATCATTAATTCCGGATCCGGAATATTCGTGGTTGTAAGTTGCGCAGTAAATGCTGCTTCGTCAATCTGTTCAACATCAAGTACACCATCTTTCACCTGTCTGGCAAGTTTACGCGCAGCTTCAGTGATCTCCCATTTCGCACTGTAACTCAAAGCCAGCGTAAGCGTACAGCTTGTGTTTTGAGCAGTTTTCTCCATGGCACTATTCAGGTCATCTATACAGCGCTGTGGCAGCGAAGCGATATTACCAATGGCATTAAGTCTGATATTATTCTTGGTAAGTGTTTCAGTTTCCTGGTTGATGGTCGAGATTAGCAATTCCATAAGGAAGTTAACCTCCTCTATAGGGCGATTCCAGTTTTCTGTAGAGAAAGCATACAATGTGAGGTGCTTAACGCCAATGTCGACACATCCTTCCATGATGTCTTTAACCGAAAGTACACCGCTCTCATGCCCTACTCCGCGAAATTTCCCCTGATTTTTGGCCCAGCGCCCATTACCATCCATAATGATGGCAATGTGTTCCGGTAGCCTGGATAAGTCAATTTGTTCTTTAAATCCCATTAATTTATATACGAAAACGCCGAAGCCTTGAAGTGATTCTGGAACTGCAAAGGTATAAGATATGCCTTTACGTTCCAAATTGTTAGTGTCAGGAACTGCCCGGGTAAATCCTTAGCAGCCAACCTGATAGTTTTTTAATGTTTTAAGAAGTTAAAACAATCCTCAGTAAAGGAAAATGACAGTCCAACAGTCGCAAACATATAGCTATCCCGCTTCCTTCCATCGCCACGCTGGGTATCCGGAGCACCAATCTGGTTAACCGATGGATCAGAAATCACATTGAAAGCATGTTCATATTCCGTTAATAAGGGTTTACCCTCTGTAGTTACATACTTCTTCGCATAATAGCCGCTTACATCATCAAGGTAGTCGGTTAATGGTGTGCGGAACCCGAGCTCAGCTAGCACGCTGAAGCTGGTATTCTTAATTCTCGCCTTAAAACCAGCGCCGTAAATAGCCGCTACAGTATAGGTCCTGTAACGTTGGCTCTGCCCCTCAGATTGCCACTTGTAGGTCTTGTAAAACTCGTCGTAAGTTGCTGTAGGCTTGTAAACCAAACCACCGGCACCGCCAAAAACATACGGACTGATATTTCTTCTTCCGCCACCGGAAAAATAATCGAGAAAATTAAAATCCAATTGGAAGCTAATCTCATTTAAGGGCGTTTTGAAGTTGATGTTCCTTGCACGGGCTTCAGTAAGGTTTGACTTTGCGTCATCTCCCGAAATGGTTCCATGCATATAATGAAAGCCAAGGCCCCAATAAGGATCGAAATTGGCCTTCACGAAAACGCCTGCAGCAAAACCACTGATCTTAAACGGATTATTAAGATTTAATTCGCCCATGTAAGCAGCTCCGCCGGCTTTTGCACCAACTTCCCAAACTTGTGCCTGAAGGCCCAGGCTTGAAAATAGCAGTCCGATTCCAAGGGTTATAAACTTCTTTGTAAACTTCATATTAATAATTACGGGTGTCTATGCCCCAAAGCAACTTATTTCTTAAGGTGGTTAAGTAAGTCTCACCATTAAGTCTGACCAGATTAACATGAAAAGAAGCCTTCGTAAGCTTGATCTTCACAGAACGGTCTACCGTTTCGGTTCTCGAATCACAAGACACCAGGAATTTAGCACTCCTGGCCTCGACTTTAAAGGTTAATGTCGCATCATCAGGAACAATAAGCGGTCGCACGTTCAGGTTATGGGGAGCTATAGGTGTAATAACAAAATTTTGTGAACTGGGTAAAATAATCGGTCCCCCGCAACTCAATGAATAGGCGGTAGACCCGGTGGGTGTAGCAATAAGTAAGCCATCTGCCCAGTAAGAGTTAATAAATTCATCATTCATGTAGGCATGAATGATCATCATCGCAGAATCATCCCGCCGGTGGATCGTCACATCATTCAACGCAAAGTTCTCATCTCCAAACAGGTTGTACTTCGAAGCCAGACTAAGTACGCTCCTTTTGTCCAGTGTATAATTTTTATTTATGATGGCAGCAATGGCCGTCCTTACTTCATTCTTATTAATGCTTGCCAGGAAACCAAGCCTGCCGAAGTTAATGCCAATCACCGGAATACCTGAATCCCGCACAAGGGAAAGGGTATCCAGCAAGGTGCCATCTCCGCCCAGACTGATTAAAAGGTCTGCTTTCGCGATAAGCTCCGCATTGTCCTTGAAGGTGGAAATGTCATCACATAGCTTGCACTTATCTTTGATGAACTGGTGATATTCATGATAGATTACCGACTTGATCTGATAGAAATCCAGGGCATCCAGAACTTCCTGCACATAAGGTAAAACCGTATCATTAAATGCTCTGCCGTAAATTGCAATTCTCATGGAGGAATTAAACGTTTAAATAGTTCATCAAAGAATTATAACGGTCTTCAGTGCCGTTATCGATCTTCGTGTTGTTATAAACAGCCTTGACCTCGTAATTGTAACGCTCAAAAGAAGCGGTAATACCAGAGAGCTCAGTTTTATTGACTTTCAGGGTCACCTCTAACTTTGTAGAATCAGGGAAAGACCGCACAAATGACGACAGGATCTGCGCATTATCGGCTTCTACGACCTGAGACATGTGCGCCAGTGAATTATTGCGGTTGCTGATTTCAAGAACAATGGTACCACCTGGTTCTTGTAAAGAAAATATCTCCGCGGTATACTTGATGAGGTCCCGTTCAGTTATCGTGCCCATAAAATTATTCAGGGCATCAAGTACGGGAAGCATACATAGCTGCAGCTGATCCATCAAACGGATAATATCATAGATATGTGTATCATCATAGACAAAAGGGTTCAATAGCTGAAGTGTTTTGTCCGCTATTGCAGCTTCGGGATCACGGACTTCCAGCAATGCATCTTCTGTAACTACCCCCAGGTATTGGCTTTCATTTACAATAGGCAGTTGAAAGACCTTAAACTCATTCATTCTTGCAAGCCCACGCTGAATGGTATCCGCAGGGCTAAGTGGAACAATTACATTCGATATGAGTTCAGAGGCTACCATTTACTTCAATAATATTCTGTTTAAAAATTTCCCCAGGAATTCATTGAATTCCTCAGGTCTTTCCATCATCGGCGCATGACCGCATTTATCTACCCAGTTCAACTCAGAGTTGGGCAAAAGCTCGTGAAATTCTTCTGCAACCTCCGGGGGCGTTACTTTGTCCTGTTTACCCCAGATCAATGAAACAGGAATCGTGATCTTAGGTATTTCTTTAGCCATGTTATGCCTGATGGCGGATTTTGCCAGGGCCAGTATCCGGATTACCCTCGAGCGGTCGTTAACAGACTTAAAAACCTCATCAACCAACTCCTTAGTAGCTGTTGCGGGGTCATAGAAAGTATAGGCTACCTTCTCTTTTATATAATCATAACTCTCACGTCTTGGAAACGACCCTCCAAAAGCATTTTCATATAAGCCGGAACTACCGGTAAGCACAAGTGCTTTTACATGCGCCTGGTGCGCCACTGTAAAAGATAAGCCTACATGTCCGCCCAGGGAATTACCAATGAGTACAACCTGACTGAGCTTCTTGTGCTTAATAAACTTAAAAACATATTTAGAAAGGCTTTTTACACCAAGAGTGAGGAGTGGCAGGTCATAGATCGGCAGAATGGGAACAAGAATATGATAACTGTCTTTGAAACGATCAATGGTCGCCTCCCAATTACTTAATTCACCCATCAATCCGTGAAGTAATACCAGGGTTTCGCCTTTTCCTGCTTCTATATATTTAAACCCGTTCTCTTCTATTACTTCGTATTTCATCAGTTTGTATTAGTTTTCTACGTCTAAGGCAATGCCCTAACATGCATCTGCTTAAAATCAGCTCCTCTTCAAAAGAGCCTCCTATTAGTAGATCCGTCACTAAGTTAGCAGACATATGCTACAAAACGGCATTTAATAAGGATTTTTGTCCAATATTCCGTCTATTTCCGAGCACAATTTATGCCAATCGCGATTTAACGATTTCTGCAATTAATTTGCCATCTGCTTTACCAGCAAGTTCTTTATTTGCAAGGCCCATCACTTTACCCATATCTTTTACCGAATTCGATCCGCTTTCCGAAATCAGGCGTAAAATAATACTTTCCACCTCCTCACGCTCCATCTGTTTTGGTAAAAACTGGCTAATGACTTCTATTTCTTCATCTTCAACCTGCGCCAGATCTGCCCTTCCTTGAGATTTATAGATATCTGAAGATTCTTTGCGCTGTTTGATCAGCTTCTGAATAATCTTAACCTCTGCCTCTTCTGTAATGTCCTCAGCAGATCCCTTCTCGGTTTTTGCAAGTAGGAACGCTGCCTTAATAGCTCTTAAACCACGTAACTGTGCCTGATCTTTAGCAAGCATTGCTTTTTTGATCTCCTGATCAATTGTATTGAAAAGCATATTTTTTTAATTAATGTAGACTATTTTCTATAAGTTAATGAAGCTGAGGCCTGTGCTGTAGGCATGATCAGCATATCATTGATATTTACATGTGGTGGACGACTTACGACATACCAAATCGCATCGGCAATATCCGCAGCGATCAATGGTTCTAAGCCGTCATATACCCCTTTGGCGCGTTCTTCGTCGCCTTTGAAGCGAACCAGTGAAAATTCCGTTTCTACCATCCCGGGATTTATGGCAGTTACCTTAATCCCATGAGGCAGTAAATCCATTCGCATACCTTTGTTGAGCGCATCAACAGCATGCTTTGTTGCACAGTAAACATTACCGTTCGGATAAACCTCTTTGCCTGCAATGGATCCGATATTTATAATGTGTCCTGTCTTTTTATTTACCATCCAGTTAGACACGACCTTGGTGACATACAGCAATCCCTTAACGTTGGTGTCGATCATGGTATCCCAGTCCTCCGTGTCACCGTTATTTATAGGATCAAGTCCCTGACTCAAACCAGCATTATTGATCAGTACATTTACTTTCTTCCAATCTGCCGGCATCTGCTCCAGGCCCGCAGTGATGGCCTGCTTATCCCGCACATCAGCAACCAGCGTCTGTACCGTAATACCGTGTTCATCTTGAAGCTTGCTAGCCATTTCACTGAGCTTGCCGGATCTCCTGGCAACCAGGATCAGGTTGTAACCTTCTGCAGCAAACTGCTGTGCACATGCTGCCCCGATACCAGAAGTTGCGCCTGTGATCAATGCTATTTTCGAACTCATAAGTTATATTACTTCAGCGAGCCGGAGAGATTTCCAGCTTTGATTATTCAAAAAACAAACTAAATGTTACGTTCCGTAACATCGCCTTATTAAGCGGAGATGAATAAGGATTGTTGTTGTCATGTTCCAGAATGCTGTTAAATGTTGAAGAGTATTTAATTTCTGGCGACATTTTGAAGTACTCGAAATACAAATCCATACCCAGACCAGCTTCATAAGAAACGAAATTCTTCTTGTTCTGAAGGAGCATCTCCATTGCTGTTCTACCTTCATTACTCCGTTTTTTCGCAGAAGTGATGTCCATAGAATACTTGAGCCCACCGATCATGTACGCACGGAAATTCTTTCTTCGATCAGACTTCAGTTTAAAACCAAGGGGAAAATCAACCATTGTTGATTGTACCACTTGCTGTTTTACGGGCTGGGGATCCAGGAACTGGTAATTCAGAATGCGGTCGCTGAAAACAAGCGTTGGGGTAAGCCTCAGATCCGCATGTGCAGAAACGCGCTTGTTCACTACAAAGCCTAACCCATAGCCAACTTTCTCTTCACTAGAGATAGATCTTAATCCATTATGTAACGGGCTACCTGCGGGAACCGTTGTTAAGTCATAGTATGGATCTCGCCAGTCGGGCTTTTTAAGCACTTTGTATTCCGAAGACAAAATCTGGAAAGTAAATCCAAAGTGAATATCTTTCTCATCAACACCGCCGCCCCAGTTTTGCGCCTTCGCTTGTGTAAAGATTCCGAAAACTGCAAACAGGAGTATTAAGGTTTTTCTCATTTTATACCAGTATAGATTGAACTTATACCAAACGTCAAACTGATGTGTTTGGTTTCATTGAAGCCTACCCTTTCCATAAGTTGCGTAAAAGACCTGCCATCGGGGAAGGCTGCAACTGACTCGGGTAGATATTGATACGCGCGGGCATCTTTAGAAAATACCCTACCGAAAAATGGCGTAATATGTTTGAAATAGAAGTTGTAGAGCTGTTTAACAGGAAATGTTTGCGGCTTCGAGAACTCAAGAATTACAATCTTCCCTCCTGGCTTTAGCACCCGCCTCATATCTGCAAGTCCTTTTTCCAGGTTTTCGTAATTTCTTACCCCATAAGCCACGGTAATGGCATCAAACTGATCATCCTCAAAAGGCAGCATCTCCGAATCACCAAGTCTCACCGAAAAGATATGGCCCAGCTTACGATCAGCAATTTTCCGCTTTGCAACCTCCAGCATACCAGCAGAAATATCTACCCCGGTGATCTTTTCTGGTTTAAGGATCTTAATGGCCTCAAAAGCAAAATCACCCGTTCCGGTTGCAACATCAAGAATAGACGCTGGTTGTTGCGCCTTTAATTCCCGTATGGCTTTCTTACGCCAGAGAATATCGATACCAAGCGACATAAAGTGGTTTAGAAAATCGTAGGTACCTGAAATGTTGTTGAACATGGTCGCTACCTGATCCTTTTTGGTAACCGTCTGACTGTGGTAAGGAGTTATTTTTTCATTCATGGTGATTGGCAAAGATAAGTAATTGTTGAAAACTAATTTTCTACCTTTGTGAAATGATTATAAAATCGGCAACATTCGTTTGCAGCAATACCAAGGTCTCGGCATTGCCCATTGCAAATATGCCTGAGTATGCCTTTATCGGTCGCTCCAATGTAGGCAAATCCTCCCTGATCAACATGCTGGTAAACCAACACGGCTTAGCAAAGACTTCCCAAAAGCCCGGTAAAACACAGCTTATAAACCACTTCCTGATTAACGAAAAATGGTACATCGTAGATTTACCGGGATACGGCTATGCCAAAGTATCCAAATCAAGCAGAGAGGCCTGGGAAAAGTTCATCCGTAACTACATCACCAAACGCGAAAGCCTGCAGTGCATATTTGTTTTAATCGACAGTCGCCTCGAGCCGCAAAAGATTGATATTGAATTCTGCTGCTGGCTGGGGGAAATACAAGTGCCATTTGCACTCGTTTTCACCAAAGCTGATAAACAGTCTGCACCCAAAACAGATGGCAACGTAGCGCTATTTAAGAAAAAACTGTCCGGCTGGTTTGAAGAAATACCACCTTATTTCGTTACCTCCGCTGAGAAAGCCCAGGGCAAAGAGGCCTTGCTTCAGTTTATCGATGAAGTGAACCAAGACTTTGTCATGCCCGTTTTAACACCAAAAGAAGACAAATAAAACATGAAGAAATTCTTTTCGCTGGTTCTGTTCGCCCACTCCATTTTCGCGTTGCCCTTTGCAATGATTGGATTTTTCCTGGGTGTCACCACCACCGACCAGCCTTTCAACTGGTTCCATTTAGTATTGGTATTGCTTTGTATGGTATTCGCAAGAAATGCTGCAATGGCTTTCAACCGTTATCTGGACCGCGATATTGACAGCAAGAACCCCAGAACGGTTATGCGGGATATCCCTGCAGGTCGCGTTTCTGCGAATGAAGCGCTGATCTTCGTTATCGTAAACTGCATCCTTTTCATCACCGCTACCGCTTTTATCAATACACTTTGCCTGTATCTATCGCCGATAGCCCTTTTTGTCGTGTTGTTTTACAGCTATACCAAACGATTCACGGCGCTATGTCACCTGGTCTTAGGTCTCGGCCTCTCCCTCGCACCAATCGGCGCATTTATTGCCGTTACCGGCAGGTTCGATATTGTTCCTGTACTTTACTCTTTTGCGGTAATGTTCTGGGTAAGTGGCTTCGATATCATCTATGCACTGCAGGATGAGGATTTTGACCGCGCAGAAAAACTACACTCCATTCCTGCAGCGCTAGGTATAAAAAATGCCCTGCGTCTTTCGGAACTGCTTCATGTTTGCTCGGCAATATGTGTTATCCTTCCTGTATTTTTTTCTGAGTTCAGCTATGTCTACTATGCCGGCGTGGCCTTCTTCTGCGTTATGCTTACCTATCAGCACCTGCTGGTAAAGCCAAACGATATCAGTAAGGTAGACCGTGCTTTCGCTACAACAAACGGATACGCCTCTGTCATATTTGCATTGTGTTTCTTAATCGATGCTTTTCTAAGAACAAATTATAACTTCTAAACTATGACCGATCTAATAATAGAAAAGAAAAACAGAACCTACATTCCGCAGGAACTTGAAATTAAATGGGACAACCTGGCGCCCATTTTTGAGGAGTTACAACAAAGACCTTTACCAACCCTTGCTGATTTAGAACAATGGTTAAGAGATAAAAGCGAGCTTGAAGCTGCGCTTGAGGAAGATTTCGCATGGCGCTATATCAAAATGACCTGCGACACCAACAATGAATCACTTGTACAGGCATTTCAATATTTTGCAACGGAGATTGAACCTAAAATCTCGCCGATCAACAATGCACTCAACAAAAAACTTGTAGCACATGAGCTTGTAGACCAGCTTGATGAAGAGAAATACTTTGTTTACCTGCGCGCGATCCGCAAATCGCTCGAGATCTATCGAGAGGAGAATATACCGCTTTTTACCGAACTCCAGGTTACCCAACAAAAATACCAGACCATCAGCGGGGCCATGAGCGTAACGCTAAATGGAAAAGAATACACGCTGGAGCAGGCTGCCGTGTTCCTTAAGGACGTGAGCCGCGAGGTACGTCAGCAAGCCTGGGAAGCCATTCAACAACGCCGTTTGCTAGACAAGGACCAGCTGAACGCCCTTTTCGACCAGCTCATCGGCATGCGTCACCAGGTAAGCCTGAATGCCGGATTCGAGAATTACCGGGATTACATGTTTCAGGCACTAGGCCGTTTCGACTATACTCCAAAAGACTGCTACAAATTTGCTGAAGCAATTGAAAAAGAAGTTGTACCGGTTCTGAAAGAGCAGGCAGAGCGTAGAGCTGAAGCCCTGGCCATTGATCCCCTGAAACCATGGGATATGGAAGTGAGCACCACCGGCAAACCTGCGCTTAAGCCATTCGCGAATGGCGAAGATCTGATCAATAAAACGATTACCTGTTTTGAACGTATCGATTCAAAACTTGGTAATATGCTGGCTACCATGAAGGCAAACCAGCTTTTTGATGTGGAGAGCCGGAAAGGAAAAGCGCCGGGTGGCTACAACTATCCCCTGGCGGAAACCGGCGCACCGTTTATATTCATGAACTCCGCCAATACCCTGCGTGACCTGACTACGATGGTACATGAGGGTGGCCATGCGATACATACTTTCTTAACTGCAGGACTGGAGTTAAACGATTTTAAACACTGTCCTTCTGAAGTTGCTGAGCTTGCCTCCATGAGCATGGAGCTGATATCCATGGATCAATGGGACGTTTACTTCGAGAATGAAGAAGACCTGATCCGCGCAAAACGCGAACAACTCATCGATGTGCTAAAAACCCTTCCATGGGTTGCTGTAATAGATCAATTCCAGCATTGGATATATACCAACCCTGATCAAAATGCCGCCGAACGTGAGGAAGCATTCAAACTTATCTACAATAGATTTGGTGCCGGATTTGCAAATTGGGATGGGATTGAAGCGATATTTGGCAACCTTTGGCAAAAGCAACTGCACTTATTTGAAGTTCCTTTCTATTATATCGAATATGCCATCGCACAACTTGGTGCCATCGCGATCTACAAGAATTACAAAGAAGATCCGCAACAAGCAATTCGCCAGTACCTGGATGCGCTTTCTTTAGGCTACACCAGGCCGATAAACGAGATCTACGAAACTGCCGGCATTAAGTTCGATTTCAGTGTGGATTATGTAGCAGAACTTGCAGCATTTATCAAGAATGAATTGGCTAAACTGGACCAGTAATACAACAAATTATATAAGTTTGAACGCACAACTAACACCATCGATACTGATATATGCTTGAGAAATTACTCAGAAAGAAATCCATCACTAAAATTCTAGAAGATGCAGACAAGGGCTATGGAGAACATGGCACCGCCTTACACAAAACCCTGGGCGTAAGGGACCTTACTGCATTCGGTATTGCCGCAATTATCGGTGCAGGTATTTTCAGTACCATTGGAAAAGCAAGTGCTGATGGCGGTCCGGCTGTAATTTTTCTGTTTATCTTCACCGCAATTGCCTGTAGTTTTGCAGCATTTGCTTACGCTGAGTTTGCTTCGATGGTACCGGTGTCTGGCAGCGCGTATACCTACTCCTATGTAGCATTCGGTGAGTTGGTCGCCTGGATCATCGGCTGGTCGCTTATTATGGAATATGCCGTCGGCAACATTACCGTAGCGATCTCCTGGTCTGATTACTTCACAGGACTCCTCTCTTCCATCCATATTCCGGCATTAAATATCAATGGAATACACCTGCCGGATTGGATGACCATGGACTATCTCACTGCGCTGAATGCACATCAACATGCAGAAGCGCTTGTAAACGCTGGAAAAGATTATTCCAACCTTGACGATGCAACGCGTATCGCTAACAACGCCTGGTTAACCGCCCCTCGTATCGGAGACTTCCACCTTGTGGCAGACTTGCCTGCACTGGGCATTATCATCTTTATCACCTGGCTGGTTTACCGTGGAATGAAAGAATCGAGAAACGCAAGCAATGCGATGGTAGTCATTAAGCTCGCCGTGATCTTACTTGTTCTTGCTGTTGGTGTCTTTTATGTAGACGTAAATAACTGGGATCCTTTTGCACCGAATGGTGTAAGCGGCATCCTGAAAGGTGTATCAGCGGTATTCTTTGCATACATCGGATTCGATGCCATTTCTACTACAGCAGAAGAATGTAAGAACCCGCAGCGTGACCTGCCAAGAGGTATGATGTGGGCAATTATCATTTGTACCTTGTTATATGTTGCCATTGCGCTGGTATTAACCGGGATTGTAAATTACAGCTTGTTAGCCGTTGGTGATCCTTTAGCTTTTGTGTTCGACCAGATTAACCTGAAGGTAATGAGCGGGATCATCGCGGTGAGTGCAGTATTTGCCATGGCAAGCGTACTGCTTGTTTTTCAAATGGGACAGCCTAGGATCTGGATGAGTATGAGCCGTGACGGCTTGTTACCAAAAGCTTTTTCTAAGATTCACCCTAAACACCAAACCCCTTCCTTTGCTACCATTGTTGTTGGGTTTGTCGTTGCCGTACCGTCCTTATTCATGAATCTGACCATCGTTACCGATCTATGTTCGATAGGTACCCTGTTCGCGTTTGTATTGGTATGTGCAGGTGTTCTGGTGCTACAAGAGCGCACAGACATTAACCGGAAATTCAAAATCCCTTACGTAAACAGTAAATTCATTATTCCCCCGGCGCTGATGCTGGCGCTTGTACTCGGCTTCACCATGTTTAAGTCAGAGACAACGGCCTTTATCACCAACAAGGCGCAACTGTTCAACCCGGTAAGCTTCGTTACCTCGTTAAATCCACAGGAGCTAAAAGCGGTTCAGGAGCAGATTGTTCTTGACGAACAAAAGGCCAACCTGATTGAGAAAAACGTAGATACAGAAGCCTATCTCAACAGACTTAATCCGGAACAATACCAGGACTTCGTTGACCGTGCTGCTGTAGATCAGGAGAAAAAATATGAATATGGATGGAACCTGTTCAAGCATAAAATTCCGATGTGGATTTTCTTCTTCATCTGCTGTGCAGTTACTTATTATTGCATCAAGAAGAACCTATCCCTGATTCCGGTTCTTGGACTACTGTGCTGCCTTTATATGATGTGCGAGCTTGGTATCTCCAACTGGATCGGCTTCGGCATCTGGCTGATCATTGGCCTTGTTGTGTATTTCTGCTACGGATTTAAGCATAGTAAGCTTAACAACCCTCCTGTATAAGAACCGCAAACGATATTTTAAGCTGCCCTGTCATGAACGTGACAGGGCATTTTCATGTACAGCCCAACTGCGGGACAAACAGGGCTCACCCAGAGCACACACAGGGCCTTGACTCGGCCTTTGACCTGCTAACCCCCTATATAGACCCTGGCCTTAGCAGGAATGGCCCCCACCATCCCCGAAGACGGGGTAAAACAAAGCCGCTCTTCGTATGTAAAGGAGCGGCTTTAAAGTATTGCTATCAGGTTTTAAGTTGGTAATCTGTTCAATTCGATATCATCGGTAGAAACAAAGATCAATGGTACTTTTTCTACATCAACATAACTTGAATCCAGGCCAAAGCTTCGTTCCTCAGATAGACTTAAACGCTTTAACAGGAAGTAGTAGGTCATGATACTGCGTTCATATAAGTTTAAACTGGTGAAGCGTGACAGGTGTTTTTCGAGCAGGATAAACCTGAAATCTCCAGCGATCCTGTGTTTCTTAAGTGAGTTATACTGACTGGTAATATCCACTTCGCCATTCGCGACAAGATCCTCAACAACCTTACGAAAGAGTATGTTAATCCGCTGCTCAACACGGAAACCAAGGCGGAAGTCGATACGGATTAACTTACCCGGAATCAAAAACTCCACTTTATACTCCCTTGTGAAAGGCTCATCCACCACATCTACGTGCACCAACCAATAGATATCGGCGCGTTTAGGCTCTTTTTGCAGTATAGAATAAATGATCTTAGATTCAATCTCAGTTTTAAAGTTCGCACTGGTCAAATACACGAGTTGCGAAGAGTATTTTGCAATAGAGCTATCCTCACTGAGTTCACTCAGGAGCTCAAAGTAGTCGTCGATACCCACGTATTTCACAAAGCGATTTTTGATCTTACGGGCAACATACCAGCCCCACATTACACTAAACAGTGCCGCTCCAATAAGTAAAGTAACAAAACCGCCGTGCAGGAATTTAGTCATGTTACCCACCAGGAAGGAAAGTTCCAGTGCACCGTAAATAATCAGAAAGATGACGATAAGGTATAAAGGAACTTTTTTCGCCTTCATGTAGTAAGCGATCAGGATGGTGGTCGCAAGAAAGGTCAGGTTAATGGCCAATCCGTACGCACCTTCCATATTTATGGACTTTCGGAAAAGAAGCACTACGGCGATACATCCCGCACAAAGTAGCCAGTTAATTGAAGGCACATAAATCTGCCCCTTATGATTACTTGGGTAAGAGATCAGCACTTTTGGCCAAAGGTTTAGCCGCACGGCTTCTGAAATGAGCGTGAAGGATCCCGTGATCATGGCCTGGCTGGCAATGATTGCCGCAAGGGTTGCAAGGGCAACCATAAACAACAGATATTGCGGCGGCACAATTTCGTAGAAAGGGTTAATGTTTGAGTTGTAATCCGGATGTTTAAGCAGCCAGACACCTTGTCCAAGATAGTTAACGATCAGCGTTGTTTTTACAAAGATCCAGCTGATGCGGATGTTAGGCCGGCCGCAGTGGCCAAGGTCTGAATACAAAGCTTCAGCTCCTGTGGTACACAGGAACACACCACCAAGAATTACAAGCGCCATAGGGTTGGTCGCAATCAGGTGACCGGCATAATATGGATTTAAGGCTTTTAAGATGCTGAAATCCTGCACAACATACATGGCGCCGAGCACACCCAGCGTACTGAACCAAATGAGCATGATGGGCCCGAACATCTTTCCGACAAGGCTTGTACCATATTGCTGGATGATGAACAAGATTGTGATGATGGTAATGACGATCGGGATCACCTGAACAGCCGGGAACTTAAACTGTAAACCTTCGATGGCGGTGGTTACCGTGATACTGGGGGTGATGATACCGTCAGCTAACAATGCACAGCCGCCTAAAATAGCAGGGACAACCAGCCAGCGGGCCTTTTTCCGCACCAGTGAGTACAGGGATAGAATTCCACCTTCACCTTTATTGTCGGCACGTAAAGTGATGACTACATATTTAATGGTGGTTTGCAGGGTTAGCGTCCAGATGATACATGATAATGCACCCAGCACAATCATTGGTGAAATGGGCTGACCTGCTTCACTGACGGTATTAAAAATAGCTCTTAAGGTGTATAAAGGAGAAGTTCCGATATCTCCGTAAACGATTCCCAGACTTATTAATAGACCGGCTCCGGAGAGCTTTTGAATATTCGTTATACTTGACACTGAAAATAATTGAAGTAAAATCGAGTCCAAAAATGCACTTTATTAGTGGAACTAAATTACTAATGTTAATTTTTGTTAAATATCATCTTTCTAAACATTAGGGGGCTATTTATTGTTTATTTATTTATACTTTTGGCGCTATCGATGGGAATAAACTTGACCAAATCTAAACTGCTTCAATTCTTTTGCATAATGTGCATAGGCATTTTGTGCAATGTTGGTGTTTTTGCCCAAAAATCCGACAGTTTGAATTACTTCAGCAGGTCGAGAAAAACACCGAAGCCAAGCATCAAACCCAACTTACCTTCGTATCGTCCTTTATTCGATGGCTATACTTTCTTACCATATAACAATCTTGTAGCGGGTAAGGCGGCAGCAAAAAACGAGAAAAACCTAAGCTTTATTAAAGTATCGCCCAGTACTGTGGAGGACCAGATTACGGTTGTTTACAAACTGGAACGTGAGAGTAACATTTCCATCAAGATCATGGACCTGCTAGGAAACGAAGTTGCGACCCTTGCAACAGAGCGTTCTGCCAGCGGTGAACAGACCAAAACATTTTCAATTGCGAACCGTTTAAACAGCGGAATCTATTTCGTAAGGATCGTTGCTGGCGCTGAAACTTCAGTAAAACGTATCTCCGTTTTATAATTCTGTTAATCTTTTTTACTTTCGGTCATGAAAATCATCGCAATAGGGCGTAACTATGCTGCGCACGCTAAAGAATTGAACAATCCGCTACCAAGCGCTCCAGTAATTTTTCTAAAACCGGACACTGCTTTACTAAAAGACAATAAACCCTTCTATATTCCCGACTTTTCCACTGATATACACTACGAACTTGAAGTTGTATTAAAGATCTGCAAGGAAGGCAAACATATTCAGGAGAAATTTGCACAGAATTATTACGAAGAGGTAGGTCTGGGTATAGATTTCACGGCGCGCGACATTCAAAGCGTCCATAAAGAAAAAGGCTTACCATGGGAGCTGGCAAAAGCTTTCGACAATTCTGCAGCGGTAAGCAATTTCATTCCCAAGACCGCAGTCAGCAACATGTATGAGCTGCCTTTCGAACTTAAAATTAACCAGGAAATCAGACAGCAAGGTAACACCAAAAACATGCTGTACACCTACGAAAAGATCATTTCCTTCGTTTCTCAATATATAACCCTCAAGAAAGGGGATCTGCTCTTCACCGGAACACCCGAAGGTGTTGGGCAGGTTCATGCCGGCGACAGACTGGAGGCCTGGTTAGAAGGCCAGCAATTATTGAATTTTGAAATTAAATAAGCTTGATGTATAGACCGATCCTGTTCTTAATCTTCTATTTTGCCCTCACCCCGACTTCAAAAAGCCAACTTTTAATAAGCAACAGTAAATACCCGCTTGTGGATTTCCGCCCCCCGCTAGACATCACCCCTCCTGCCCTTGCAGGTTCTTTCGGTGAGTTGCGGGCCAATCACTTCCATTCCGGAATTGACCTCAGAACTAATCAGCGGGAAGGCTACCCGGTATATGCTGTTGCCGACGGTTATATCTCCAGAATAAGGATCCAGAGCAGCGGTTTTGGAAATGCTTTATACATCAATCATCCAAACGGCTATACAAGCGTGTACGGTCACCTGCAGCGCTACAATGCGAAACTAACAGCAAGGGCAAAGGCCATCCAATACGAGAAAAAATCTTTTGACATTGATGAATTTCCCGCAGCAGACCTGATCCCGGTTTACAAAGGTGAGATTATCGCCTACTCTGGAAATACAGGTAGCTCCGGCGGGCCACACCTGCATTTTGAAATCAGGGACACCAAGACTGAAGCGACCATCAACCCTCAGTTATTTGGCATTGAAGTACCAGATCAGGTGAAGCCGGTAATATCCGGATTATACGCCTACCGTCTCGATAACCAACCTTTTAATGAATTCACACCTAAGATCCCGGTGGCACTAACGGGAGCAGCGGGCACCTATAGAGCCACGGGTACGCTGAGTTTAAGCGGAGAGATTGGATTTGGTGTGGTAACGACAGACCGCCACACGGGCATGTCTGGTACGAACGGTGTATATTCAATTATATTGGAAGTAGATGGCAGACCGGTTTACACTTCGGCACTTGAAAAATTTTCCTTTGAGAACAGCAAGGGCATCAATTCCCATATAGACTATCCAACTTTCCTTAATACCAGAAGAAGTATTCAAAAAAGTTTCGTGGATCCGGGAAATCCCCTGCAGATCTATAGCAATCTTGAGAACAGAGGCCGCATAAACTTTAATGACGGTCAGCTGCACCAGTTGAAATACACGATAGCTGATGTTAAAGGAAATGTCAGCACCATATTGTTCCAGGTAAAAGCTGGAACCGAGCCGGTAGCAGGATCACTGCGTGCACCTAAAGGAATCTTGTTCCCTTACAATAAGGTGAACGAATTTAAGACCGACAGCGTCTACGTACAAATACCAGTCGGCAACCTGTACAACGATCTTGATTTCGTCTATAAAGCAAGCAGTCAGGTTGCGCCGCGGGCATTTTCGGTAGTTCACCATGTACAAAACAGACTTACGCCATTACATACCGGATTTGAACTTTGGATAAAGCCGAATGTAGACTTAGGTCCTCTACAGGACAAGGCACTGATCGTGAGTACCAGCGGTGCATCACAGGGCGGCAAGTTTGAGGATGGGTTTATAAAAGCTAAACCCCGTGCCTTCGGAAGCTTCTATATTGCGGTGGACACCCTCGCACCGACAGTTACGCCCATTAACATATTGGAAAGCAAGAACATGCGCGGGTTAAGCAGGATGACTTTTAAACTACGCGATAACCTATCTGGAATAAAAAGCTTTAACGGCTACATAGATGGCAAATGGGTTTTATTTGAACTTGATTCAAAAACCGCAACCTTAGCACACAGTTTTGATGGTACCTTGTCAAACGGGAAACATAACCTTGAGCTCATTGTTGTAGATATGAAAGATAATTCCAGAACATTGACGCTATCATTTTATAAATAGAATATATGAAAGAACTTTCAGCAGGTATGCAAGCTCCTGCATTTACGGCCAAAGACCAGGATGGTAAAACCATCAGTTTAGATCAGTTTCGAGGTAAGACGGTTGTGCTTTACTTCTACCCTAAAGATGATACACCTGGTTGTACGGCAGAAGCTTGTGACTTCAGGGACAATTACCAGTCTCTGGTGAGTAAAGGCCTGGCCGTACTGGGTGTGAGTGTTGATGATGAACTTTCACATCAGAAATTCGTGAACAAGCACAGCTTACCTTTTCCTTTGTTAGCAGATACGGACCACACAATTGTAAATGACTATGGCGTTTGGGTTGAAAAGAACATGTACGGAAAGAAGTATATGGGTGTAAACCGCAGAACCTTTATCATTGATGAGAACGGCTTGATCAAAGAGGTTATCAAAAAAGTAGACACTAAGAATGCTTCTGCACAGGTGTTGGAACTACTTTCAGTTTAACAAGAAAATTAAGCCTTTAATAATACCTTTACAAATATTAACTTTTCCAGCTAAATGAAACATACAATCAAAGAATTAGAAGATATAGCTTCTCAAGTCAGAAGAGATATCGTACGAATGGTGCATGGCTGTCAATCAGGTCACCCGGGTGGGTCACTTGGCTGTGCGGATTTCATGACTGCCCTGTATTTTGAAGTCATGAACCACAACACCGACTTCAATATGGACGGCAATGGTGAGGATCTTTTCTTCCTGTCAAACGGACATATATCACCTGTTTGGTACAGCGTACTTGCAAGATCAGGCTATTTCGATCCTGCAGAACTCGCTACCTTCAGAAAGCTTAACACGCGTCTTCAAGGCCACCCAACCACGCACGAGCACCTTCCAGGTGTACGCATTGCCTCAGGTTCTTTGGGTCAGGGCTTCTCTGTAGCGATTGGCGCTGCATTGGCTAAAAAGCTGAATAAAGATAAATCATTAGTGTATACCTTACATGGAGACGGTGAATTACAGGAAGGTCAGAACTGGGAAGCTATTATGTTTGCGCCTTTCAATAAAGTAGACAATCTGATATCAACGATCGACTATAATGGCCAGCAGATTGATGGTCCGACAGAAAAGGTGCTTTCACTTGATAATTTACAAGCGAAATTTGAAGCATTTGGCTGGCATGTAATTACCTCTGATGGTAACGACATGGACAACATTGTTAAGACCCTGCACTATGCAAAATCGCTGACCGGCAAAGGAAGGCCAATCCTTAACCTGATGAGCACTCAGATGGGTTTTGGTGTTGACTATATGGTTGGCTCTCATAAATGGCATGGAACAGCGCCAAACGATGCACAGCTGGAGAGCGCGCTGGGTCAAATCTCTAGTTCATTATCCGACTATTAATCAGAATCGACGTGAAAAAATACACATATACAGAAAAAAAAGATACCAGATCTGGCTTCGGTGCCGGGCTGCATGAAGCAGGTAAGCGCAACGAGAATGTTGTTGCCTTATGTGCCGACTTAAAAGGTTCATTGAAAATGGACGACTTCGCCAATGAGTTTCCTGAGCGTTACATCCAGGTGGGTATTGCTGAAGCAAACATGATCGGCATGGCCGCAGGTTTAACCATTGGTGGTAAAATCCCTTTTACAGGAACATTTGCCAACTTCTCTACCGGCCGTGTTTATGACCAGATCAGGCAATCTGTAGCTTATTCAAACAAGAACGTTAAGATCTGCGCTTCACACGCTGGCTTAACCCTTGGTGAAGATGGAGCAACACACCAGATCCTTGAAGATATCGGTTTAATGAAGATGCTTCCAGGAATGGTGGTGATAAATCCATGCGACTACAACCAGACTAAAGCGGCAACATTAGCCATTATGGAGCATGAAGGTCCGGTTTATTTACGTTTCGGCCGCCCTAGCGTGCCAATCTTTACGCCAGCTGATCAGGACTTCCAGATTGGTAAGGCCTGGATGGTAAACGAAGGTAAAGATGTAACCATCATCGCCACAGGACACATGGTCTGGAAAGCAATTGAAGCTGGAGAGGAACTTGAAAAACTGGGTATTGATGCCGAGATCATCAACATACACACCATTAAGCCTTTGGATGAAGAGGCTATTTTGAAGTCTGTCCAAAAGACTGGTTGTGTAGTTACGGCAGAAGAGCATAACAAGTTTGGCGGATTAGGTGAAAGCGTTGCGCGTTTATTGAGCACGCAGTTCCCTGCACCACAAGAGTTTGTTGCGGTTAACGATAGCTTCGGCGAAAGTGGTACGCCAGATGAACTGATGACCAAATACGGCTTAGATGCAGTCAATATTGTTGAGGCAGCACAGGCTGTTCTAAAACGTAAAAAGTAATATATGAAGCAGGTTGAAGACGCAGAAATTCTACAAAAGTTTGCGGTTGAAAAAACCAGACAAGAAGCCTTCAGCCTGCTTCTAAATAAATACCAGCAAAAGATTTACTGGCATATTCGTCGGATGGTTATAGACCACGATGATACCGATGACCTCGTTCAAGATGTCTTCGTTAAAGTTTGGAAGAACCTGGGTAACTTCAGGAACGACTCCCAACTGTATACCTGGATCTACCGGATCGCTACCAATGAATCTATAACATTCCTCAATAAGCAAAAGCGACAGAATAATACACCGCTTGACGAGGTGTCTGCCGATGTGGTAGAACGCCTGGTTGAACCATCCTATTTCAATGGCAATGAAATACAGTTGAAGCTGCAACGTGCCATTCTCACCCTGCCAGAAAAGCAGCGGTTGATCTTTAACATGAAATACTTCGACGATATGAAGTATGAAGAAATTTCAGAGGTCCTTGGGACTACCGTAGGTGCGCTGAAAGCTTCATTTCACATTGCGGTTAAAAAAATTGAGGCTTTCATGCTAAATGAAGACATCAGGTTTTAAACCTTTCGACATTAACTTCATCTATATATGCGTAATGGATAATAATTTAGAACATAATGATTGGAAGGATGACGAATCACATCTCTCCCGTCTGCCTAAGGTAAATCCCTTCGCTGTTCCCGATCAGTATTTTGAAAGTCTGAGTGACCGGATATCCGGTGCCCTGTTTGTCGAAGAACTTAAATCGCAGGCCGGCTTCCCCGCTTCTGATGTCCCTGAAGGCTATTTCGAGCATTTACAAGATGATATTCAAGCTAAGATCACCCTTGATGCCCTGAATATTTCAAAGGCTCCCGGCTTCACCGTTCCGGAAGGTTACTTTGATCAGTCACGAAGCAGTATCCTGGAGAGAATTTCTCAGGAAAATGCAGCTTCCGGAAAGGTTATTAAGCTATGGCCTTCGAAATTCACGAAGTATGCCGCAGCTGCATGTTTAGTACTCATTTCCGGGATGGCTGTTTATCTAAATCAGGATAGGTTGTTTAACTCATCAAGCGAAGTAAGCAACAGCGTAGCCGCTACGGAGGATCCGATGTTATGGGACATCGATGAACAAACCATCAAGGATCAAATGGAGGTTGAGCAAGCAGGTTTTATAACCAATACCTCTGCAACCGCTGAGGATTTAGAAAGCTATATTCTGGACCACTATACGCAGCATGATATTACCTCTAACCTATAATACCCTATAAAAACAAATAAGATGAAAAACCTATGGATTGCAATTTTACTATTCTTATCACCGGCAATACTGAAAGCCCAGGATGGTGGGAACAGAAGTGAAGAAATCGAATCTTACAAAATTGCTTATCTGACACAGAAGTTAGAGCTCTCCGCAAGTGAAGCAAAGATCTTCTGGCCAATATACAATGACTGGCAGAAGGAGCTTAAAGCACTTTGGTCTGAACGAAACAAAAATGGTATCAGTCTTAGAAAAACGACTGAGATTGACGCATTGTCAGATAATGAAATTCATTCGCTGATTGTTAATGAACTTAACTATAAACAGCGCAACCTGAATATTGAAAAGAAGTATTTTAACCGCCTTAAAAGCAGTCTTCCACTGAAAGTAGTCGGTAAATATTACCGTGCACAAGAAACCTTCAAGAAGGAGCTGCTTAACCGCTTTGGAAGAGGAAGAGGCCGCCAAGCCACTCAATAAAAGCTTAAGCATATTGCATAAAAAAAGCGTTCATAAGTTCATGAACGCTTTTTTTATGCAATATGTACTGGATTATAATTGTTTATCTAGTTTTCCTGCTAATACAGATTTTGGAACTGCACCAACTTGCTTATCTACAACTTCACCGTTTTTGAAATACAATAAAGCTGGGATGTTACGGATACCGAATTTAGTAGAGATCTGTGGGTTGTTATCAACGTTCACTTTTCCAACTACTGCTTTGCCTTCGTATTCTTTGGAGATCTCATCAACTACAGGACCTACCATACGGCATGGACCGCACCACTCTGCCCAAAAGTCTACCAAAACTGGTTTATCTGAATTTAATACAACTTCCTCGAAGTTTGCATCTGTAATTTCTAAAGCCATAATTTATGTTTCTAATTAAGTTTCTTTATATCCTAAACGGATGATCTTGATACAAAGATAATAATCAATACTTATGCCACGCTATTCTTTCAGGGCATTATGACATTAGTTCAACTTGTAATTAACGATGTTTAATGAAGTCAGCTTCTCCAGGAATTCGTTGTTTGGATTTATCCTTAACGACTTAGAAGGCAAATCCAATACAACATTCTGCTCACGGTCGTACACCGCGAAATGTAGTTGGCAATTCTGCTGTTCAGTAGTGGATTTATTCTCTTCTATGATCTCGTCAATATTGGCGATGAACTCATCATTGATCCCTTCAATCGGGATTTGGATGGTGATACATTTCGTCAACTTGTCACGCAGCTCGGACAAGAGTGCTATTGAAGTTACCTTAAATTCCCAATCGCCTTCCTTCCTGAATCGCTCCCCTACTCGTCCACGGATCTGAAGGAAGTAACCCTCGGTAAGGAACTGTTTAAATTTGATGAAGTCGTCACCAAAAAGTGCAAGTTCACAAGCTTCATCATAGTCTTCAAACATGAAGGTTCCGAAAGGCTTTCCGGTTTTGGTCATACGCTGTGCTGCGGCAACCACCAGTCCACCTACCACAAGTTCTTTATTCTTTAAACCTTCAAATTCTGCCAGTACCTCTTCATTGGTATCTCCGGTACGCACCTTATTTACCAGTGAAAGGTGTTTCACAGATTGCATACAGAAGTTATTAAGCTCGAAGCGATAGTTATCCAGCGGATGGCCTGATAAGAAGATACCGATGGCATCTTTCTCATATTTAAGTTTATCAATCAAGGTCCATTCTGGTGCCACAGGTAAGCTCGGCTCCAGGATCAGGTCGGCTACGGTACCACCAAACAGTGATGATTGTGCGGAAGATTCGTTGTTCTGGAAATCATTCGCATATTTGATGAGCTTTTCGATACCGTTCATCTTATCGTTGACTCCAATGAAGAAGTATTGTGCTCTATGGTAGCCGAAACCATCGAAGGCACCGCTATAAACAAAACTCTCGTATGCCTTCTTATTCACCGTACGGGTATTGGCGCGTTTCGCAAAGTCGTGTACACTTTTGAATGGGCCGTTTAACCTCCGCTCCTCTATGATGCTTTCTACCGCTTTCTCTCCAACACCCTTTACCGCCGATAATCCGAAACGTACTTGTCCGCTATCGTTTACCGAGAACTTAATGTCTGATTCATTTACATCTGGTCCAAGTACCTGAACACCCATCTGGCGGCACTCTTCCATAAAGAAGGCGACCTGCTTGATGTCGTTCATGTTGTTGGATAATACCGCAGCCATGTATTCTGCAGGGTAATGTGCCTTTAAGTACGCGGTCTGGTAAGCGATCCAGGCATAACAAGTGGAGTGCGATTTGTTAAAGGCGTAAGATGCAAAGGCTTCCCAGTCTTTCCAGATCTTCTCTAAGGTTGCTGGTGAATGCCCTTTTACTGCCGCTTGGGACACAAACTTAGGCTTCATCTTATCCAGGACATCCTTCTGCTTCTTACCCATCGCTTTACGCAATACGTCGGCCTCACCTTTGGTAAAGTCAGCCAGCTTTTGGGACAGCAACATCACCTGTTCCTGGTATACGGTGATACCATAGGTTTCTTTCAGGTATTCCTCGCAGGCATCAAGATCGTACTTGATTTCCTCTTCACCATTTTTCCGTCGAACAAAGCTCGGGATATATTCCAGCGGTCCCGGGCGGTACAGTGCGTTCATCGCAATTAAGTCACCAAAAACCGTAGGTTTAAGTTCCTTCATGTACTTCTGCATTCCGGTAGATTCGTATTGGAAGATACCGATGGTTTCACCGCGCTGGAACAGTTCGTATGTTTTTACATCATCTATTGGGAAATGATCCGGATCCAGCTGAATACCGGTACGCAGGCGTACCAATTTTACGGTGTCTTTGATCAGGGTTAGGGTTTTAAGTCCCAGGAAGTCCATTTTAAGAAGCCCGGCGCTTTCTACCACCGAGTTGTCGAACTGGGTAACGTACAAGTTCGAGTCTTTGGCTGTGGCGACAGGCACAAAGTTCGTAATGTCATCTGGTGTGATGATTACCCCGCAGGCGTGAATACCGGTATTCCGGAGTGAGCCTTCCAGGATCTTTGCCTGCTGAATGGTCTCGCCGCTCAGGTTACCGGCCGAAGCTACCAATTTCAGTTCCTGCACGCGCTCGTACTCATCTGCACGAAGTCCGCCTTTCAGGGCAGCTTCGTCCAGTGAAAAGATCTTCGCCAGTTTCATGTTCGGGATCAGCTTTGCAATCTTGTCTGCCTCGAACAGTGGGAGGTCAAGCACCCGTGCAGTATCCCTTATGGACGACTTAGCGGCCATGGTACCATAGGTAATGATCTGCGCCACCTGGTTTGCACCATATTTGTTGATTACATAATCCATTACCCGGCTTCGGCCCTCGTCATCAAAGTCGATGTCGATATCGGGCATGGAAACACGGTCTGGGTTAAGAAAACGCTCAAATAGCAGGTCGTATTTAATTGGGTCGATGTTGGTGATCCCGAGACAATAAGCTACCGCAGATCCGGCCGCTGAACCACGTCCTGGTCCTACAGATACATCCAGCTTCCTCGCCTCGGCAATAAAATCCTGTACAATAAGAAAGTATCCCGGGTACCCGGTCTTTTCGATGGTTTTTAACTCGAAATCGAGCCTTTCCTCGATATCTGGAGTAACTACGCCATAGCGTCTTTTTGCTCCCTCAAAGGTAAGGTGACGGAGAAACTTGTTCTCTCCTCTTTTTCCGGCGTCCTGTTCATCCTCTTTGACAATGAACGCTTCAGGAATGTCAAACTTCGGAAGTAAAACCTCACGTGCAAGTTTAAAGGATTCTACTTTATCCGCAATCTCCTGTGTATGGTATATGGCCTCCGGAAGATCGTTGAAGAGCTGCTTCATCTCTTCCGGCGACTTAAAATAGTATTCTTGGTTAGGTAAGCCATAGCGGTAACCGCGGCCGCGGCCGATCGGTGTAGCCTGTTTTTCGCCATCTTTTACACAGAGGAGAATATCATGTGCATTGGCATCCTTCTTATCTATGTAATAGGTATTGTTTGTAGCAACGAGCTTCAAGCCATGTTTTCGCGCCAGCTGGATCAAGGTCCTGTTGGCAATATCTTCATCTTCCTGGTTGTGGCGCATTATCTCGATGTAGAAATCGTCACCGAATTCAGCTTTCCACCATTCCAATGCAGACTCTGCCTGGTGTTCACCAAGGTTAAGGATTTTACTGGCGATTTCACCGTAGAGGTTTCCGGAAAGCACGATCAGATCTTCTTTGTACTGCGAGATCAGTGCCCTGTCTATCCTTGGCACATAGTAAAAGCCTTTTGTATAGGCAATGGAGGATAGTTTAGCAAGGTTATGGTAGCCGTTTTTGTTTTTAGCCAGCAACACCATCTGATAACCATTGTCCTTTTTTGATTTATCAAGATGGTTTTCACATACGAAGAACTCACATCCGATGATTGGCTTTAGCAGCACTTCGGTAGGCTCCTCTCCCTGCTCAGCAGCTGCTTTATTCTTTGCTTCCGCAGCCTTGTTGTGATTTGCGACCTGGCTCACAAAGTGAAAGGCACCCATCATATTGGCATGATCGGTCATTGCCACTGCAGGCATTTTATACTTCGCTGCAGCTTTGATCAGCCCGGGAATGTTTATGGTAGATTGTAATACGGAGAACTGGGTATGATTATGCAAATGAATAAAGTTCGCATTACTCAGTTCACGCTTGTTATCGTTTAGCGTAGCACGGGAGATAACTTCATCCGGCTTCTGTAAACGGCGTTTTATTTCTTCAGAAGCCGCTTTAAGGTTGATGTGTTTTAAACCCGCAGTTTCGATGATTTCCGGGTTTGCCCGTTTAAACCGGAGCAGGTATTCCTGGTCGAGGCCTAATTCTTCTGGTCTGAAGGCATCAGATCTTAGCAGTTGCAGGAAACAGCGTGATGTCGCTTCAACGTCGGCAGTGGCGTTGTGTGCTTCAGAAAATGGCACCCCGAACAAGTAACTGTGCAGCTCTGTAAGGGTTGGAAGCTTGAATTTTCCACCTCGTCCTCCGGGCAGTTGTAAAAGGCTAGCCGTAACCTCGGTACAGGTATCCAAAACCGGCATCTGAGTAAGTGGGGTTTCAACACCGGCACGGTGGAACTCACATGCCATGACATTGATATCAAATCCAATGTTCTGTCCAACGGCAAACCTCGATTTAGACAGGGCGATATTGAATTCGGCTAGTACAGCTTCCAGATCCTCACCTTCCTCCTGCGCGAGCTCAGTACAGATACCATGAATCTTCTCGGCATCATAGGGGATGTTAAAGCCTTTTGGTTTTACAAGAAAACTCTTGTATTCTACCAATTTTCCAAGATCATCATGCAATTGCCAGGCGACCTGAATACACCTCGGCCAGTTGTCTGTATCCGTAACTGGTGCATTGTAGTTTCTTGGTAAACCGGTGGTCTCTGTGTCAAAGATTAAATACATAGGATATTGGAAATCGAGCTCAAAAATACTCAAATCCCTGTTTAATCGAATGCACTTTGATGGGTTAAAATTTGAAAGAAGACAGTTTGCTGATATGCTTCGTTAATTGATTTGTTCCTTTGACATTTTGGGAACGGGATGTTCCTGAAAAACAAGTTTAGCAGTATCGTAGCCTTTTTGTTTGCAGCGGTATATCACTTCGTCCAGCAGGTCCTGGTCCAGATACGGTTTCCTGGAAAGGATAAACAGGAACTTACATTCCGGGTGACCAATAACGGCATAGGAGTAATCTTCTGCCAGTTCAATTATCCAGTAATCGACCTTAAAAGGCCAGATGAACTGAAGTTTAAACTCGGCATTATTTGTACCCTTAACCACATAAAGTTTTGATCGTATGTATTTTGGCGTGTTTTCACCTGCAACCTTGAAGTTCGTAAAAACTGCATAATAGCCGTCTGGATGAATAACATACGTTTCTGTTGTTTGCCGCCAATGCTTATCCATGAAAGTAGATATGGAATATAAAGTATACCATTTCCCTGCAAATGACAATATATCTACCCTTTCTACAGGTGTATTTTCCATAACCCTATTCTCTATTATTAAGCCCCTGAAGCAGGAATGTTAAATCTAGATAAATAACCACTCAGTATAAATAAAGTTTTAAAAACGATTTTTTAAAGCAGCCAAAATTGATACCTTGGGCAGGCTTGCAGGGTACGCTTTTTGCCAGGTACAAGCGGTAAATCATACCCTTCCAAAGGGTAAAAAGAATTAATCCGTTAACATAAATTGGATCATATGAAAATAACTGTTGTAGGTGCAGGAGCAGTAGGCGCAACATGCGCGGACAATATTGCCCGCAAGGAGCTGGCACAGGAACTGGTATTACTCGACATCAAACAGGGATTTGCTGAAGGAAAAGCAATGGACATGATGCAGACCGCCGCGCTTCTTGGTTTTGATACGAAGATCACCGGTGTGACCAACGACTACAGCCAGACTGCAGGTTCTGCGGTTGCAGTAATAACATCGGGATTACCGCGCAAGCCCGGGATGACCAGGGAAGAACTAATTGGCATCAACGCAGGTATCGTAAAAGGCGTAGCAGAAAACATACTTGAATATTCCCCTGAGGCCATCATCGTTGTGATCAGTAATCCTATGGATACCATGACCTATCTGGCCCTTAAATCGCTGAACATCCCCAAGCACCAGATCATTGGTATGGGCGGCATTCTCGACAGTGCCCGATTTAAATACTACCTGAGTAAGGCGCTAAACTGTAACGCTGGCGACCTTCAGGGTTTTGTAATCGGCGGCCACGGCGATACGACGATGATTCCATTAACCCGGTATGCAACCTATCAGAGTTTACCGGTAAGTAATCTGCTTGATGAAGCTACACTGGATAAAGTTGCTTCCGACACGATGGTTGGTGGGGCAACACTAACCGGCCTGCTTGGCACTTCGGCATGGTATGCACCAGGTGCCGCAGGTGCAGCGCTGGTAGAAAGCATTGTTCGTGATGAAAAGAAAATCTTCACCTGCTGTGTTTCCCTTGATGGTGAATACGGCCAACAGGACATTTGCCTGGGGGTACCCGTAGTTGTGGGTCGTAATGGCTGGGAATCTATTGTAAACTTCCAGCTTAATGATGACGAGCAAGCAAAATTCAACAAAAGTGCAGATGCTGTACGAAGCATGAACAATGTACTTACCGAAATGAAACTTATCTAATTGAATGAGCACCATTCGTATTCCTTTAAAACTTATAAACTTACAAGATGACGGTTTCCACCTCCTGGTGGAAATTGTCGTTTTTGGCGAAAAACATTGGGCAGTACTCGATACTGGCGCTTCGAGGTCAGTTTTCGACAAGACGCTTATGGAAAAGCATGTACAGCCGGATGAGATAGAAACCGTAGACGCTCCGGAAGAAACCGTCGCAACTACGTTGTTCAGCACTTCGAACACGGCAGTAGCAACCCTGCCCAAACTGAAGATCGGTAAGTTAAAGATCAAAAAGTATCAAGCTGTCGGGCTGGATCTGCAGAGTGTTAATGCTGCCTATGAGCATCTAGGACAGCCCTTGGTTGCAGGTATTATTGGGGGCGATATCCTGATCAAATACAAAGCAAAGATCGATTACAAACGATTAATCCTGAAGCTTTATAAATAACCACACAAGTGCTGACCACTCCTCCTCTAACGTTATTGGAGGTCTTTGCTCAACTGCCCTGCTGTACCAGTAATCAGCATTCCAGAGATCGCCCTCTTTGCGGTGCAGGTAGGCATGCAGATGCGCAGAGCGCTTATCACTCAGCTTGTCAACCAGGTCATGCGCAGTTTTCCAGTCGCCCCGTCCATCGTACCATAACGATTTCAAATGTATCGAAAGACCGGCTGGCGGGTTTTCAGCTGTTAGTGAGGCTTTGAAGGCTTCTAAACTTGTAATCATACCCGAATATAAGATTCTCCTAAGAAATTAAGCCGGCAAGAAGCGATCTATCCAACCTTAACGGAAGTCATGGTTAAAGAGCCAGCAACGGCTTTATCATTGAAGAATGTCACATCATCAGCAGCGTTACGCAAGCCCAGGGTATACATTAAGGGCATATAGTGTTCTGGTGTAGGAATGGCAAGCATTGCGTCAGTACCCAGGCTTTGGTAGTTAAATAATGGTGTGTAGTTCGCTGAACTGATCAGGGACTTAAACTTGTCATTGATGTTGAGCGCCCAATCGTAACCAAAACCGGGTACATCCATCTTATCCCAGGCAACCATGCCTAAGTTATGCACCATATTTCCAGAGCCCATGATCAATACCCCTTTCTTACGAAGCGCGGCGAGTTCCTTAGCAAGTTCAAAGTGGTAAGCAGGACCTTTTGTATAATCGATACTGAGCTGTAGCACCGGAATATTGGCTTGCGGATACATGTGGCGTATAACCGTCCAGGCACCATGGTCCAATCCCCAATCGTGATCCATTTCAACCTGCGTGCTATGAAACAATGCGGCTGTTTCTTTGGCCAATGCCGGCGAGCCGGGTGCAGGGTACTGTACTTCGAACAATGCTTTTGGAAAACCACCGAAATCATGTATGGTCTCCGGGAAGTCCATAGCGGTAATGCGCGTGCCGCGAGACAGCCAGTGTGCT
The DNA here is from genome assembly GCA_038918115.1 of Pedobacter sp. Taxonomy (GTDB): domain Bacteria; phylum Bacteroidota; class Bacteroidia; order Sphingobacteriales; family Sphingobacteriaceae; genus Pedobacter. The sequence continues at coordinate 740,807 of JBCLAL010000001.1, read as the reverse complement.
GATATTACAAGTACGGCGGCAGGTACGGGAATTTGCCCGGCCATACGTTTCCAGCCTTGCGAGAAGTCGTTGTCTTCAATACCGTTCATTGGTGAGCCGTGACCGATAAACAACACCGGCATCAGGTAATCCTGTTCAGGGAGATCTTTACTGAAAGCTTTAAATGATCTTAAACTATTCATAATATCCTTTCTACATACAAAGGTACCTTGAAGAAGACTCCCAAGCATTGATCCAGGATAAGTAATGCTAATGGAACCTAAGCCGCTATAAACCGGCCTATGGCTTCTTATTTGAGAAAACCGGCAGGTTCCAGTGGAAACGTAGGGCTAAGATCCTCAGCGAAAAACAAATAGACAGGGCAATTAAGGCGGTCAGATCTGTTGAAAACCAACTGAGGTAATTACCGATCACTACAATCAAGGCCGCTAAGAGTGCTGCCGACGCATAAATCTCGCGCTCGAAAATTACAGGAACCCTACCCAAGAGAATGTCCCGGATTACACCGCCACCAACTGCAGTCATAATGCCTAATAATACCGCTGCCTCGGCATTATGTCCGTAGACGAGGACCTTCTGCGTACCGGTTACTGCAAATAAGGATAAACCTGCAGCATCAAAAAGGATTACCGGACGGTTGAGGCGCTGTACCAGTGGATAGAATCCGATTGTCAACCCGGCAGCAACGATGGTTGCTGCGAGATAGTACCAGGTGGTTAATCCTGCAGGCGGGGTAGCGCCTATACAGACATCACGGATGATACCACCACCACATGCTACAGTGAATGCAACTACACATATTCCAAACAGGTCTAACCCCCGCTGTCTTGCTGCGGTAGCACCACTTATTGCGAAAGCAAAAGTTCCGGCTAATTCAAGTAGGTAGTAAAAGGTGTGCAGGTGTTCCATACTTATGCGATTTATAAAAAGTTTATTAAAGCCTGTCTGACTTTAATAATGGCTTGTCACGGCTGTTATGATTAATTCTTTGTTGGAGGTGTCTGATATTATCAATAGATAAGTTATAAAAAAGCCCTGCAGGTATGACACTTGCAGGGCTTATACTTAGCTTATGTATGCCTTAAGCATCAATCTTAGCATATTTCGCGTTTCTTTCTATAAAGTCCCTTCTTGGTGCAACCTCATCCCCCATTAGCATGGAGAAGGTACGATCGCAGTCAGCAGCGTTTTCAATGGTTGCCTGCATCAACGTACGGGTAGCCGGGTTAAGGGTAGTTTCCCAAAGCTGTTCAGCGTTCATCTCACCCAAACCTTTGTAACGTTGGATGTGAACACTTTCTTCCTTACCTGCACCTTTCAGACGTTGTACAGCAGCATCACGTTGCTGATCATTCCAGCAATATTCCTGCTCTTTACCTTTTTTAACCAGGTACAACGGCGGCGCAGCGATATATACGTAACCGGCTTCAATAAGTGCCTTCATGTAACGGAAGAAGAAAGTAAGGATCAACGTTGTAATGTGCGATCCATCAATATCAGCATCCGTCATGATCACGATCTTGTGATAACGAAGTTTAGTAATGTTTAATGCCTTGTCATCTTCTGGTGTACCGATGCTCACACCCAGTGCAGTAAACATGTTCTTGATCTCGTCATTTTCGTAGATCTTGTGCTCCATAGCTTTCTCCACGTTCAGGATCTTCCCTTTTAGTGGAAGGATGGCCTGGAAGTTACGATCACGACCTTGTTTTGCAGTTCCACCCGCGGAGTCACCCTCTACCAGGTACAATTCACATTTTACCGGATCACTATCTGAACAATCTGCAAGCTTTCCTGGTAAACCTGAGCCACCCATTACAGACTTGCGCTGAACCATTTCACGGGCTTTACGAGCAGCAGCACGTGCCGTAGCAGCAAGGATCACCTTATTGATGATCATGCGTGCCTCTTTAGGATTTTCTTCCAGGTAATTGTTTAAAGCTTCACCAACAGCGATATCAACCGCACCCATCACCTCGGAGTTACCCAATTTGGTTTTGGTCTGGCCTTCAAACTGAGGTTCTGCAACTTTCACTGAAACTACAGCCGTAAGTCCTTCTCTGAAGTCATCACCAGTAATTTCTATTTTCAGGTTCTTAACCAAACCTGATTTATCCGCATAAACCTTCAGCGTACGGGTTAAACCTCTTCTGAAACCAGCGATATGCGTACCACCTTCGTGGGTATTAATGTTGTTTACGTAAGAGTGTACGTTCTCTGCATAGCTGTCGTTGTATTGAAGGGCAAGCTCAACGGGAATACCGTTTTTCATACCTTCAACATAGATCGGTTCAGCTATTAGTGAGGGTCTGTTACCATCAAGAAATTGAACAAACTCTTTTAGACCACCAGAAGAAAGGAAAAGCTCTGACATAAAATTGCCTTCTTCATCCTCTTCACGCTCATCCGTTAATGTTAAGCTGATTCCCTTGTTCAGAAAAGACAACTCTCTTAAACGTGAAGCAAGTGTATCATAACGATACTCTGTTGTTTGTGAGAAGATCTCCGGATCTGGAGAAAAAGTAATTACGGTACCACGTTTTTCAGTGTCACCTACAACTTTAACATCGTACTGTGGTTTACCTTTTGCGTATTCCTGAACCCAAACTTTACCTTCGCGGTGCACTTCTGCCTTAAGGTGTGTAGATAGCGCATTCACACAACTCACACCCACACCGTGTAAACCGCCGGAAACTTTATAAGTATCTTTATCGAATTTACCACCAGCGTGAAGCACCGTCATTACAACCTCTAATGCGGATTTTTTCTCTTTCTGCATCATTCCAGTTGGAATACCACGACCGTTATCGGATACGCGGATGGAGTTATCTTTAAGAATTGTAACCTTAATGGTGTCTGCATGACCAGCTAAAGCTTCGTCAATGGAGTTATCAACAACCTCATACACCAGGTGGTGTAATCCTTTTACACCGGTATCCCCTATATACATTGAAGGGCGCTTACGCACCGCTTCCAATCCTTCTAATACCTGTATATTATCTGCCGAATAATTTGACTTTGGATCTTTTTCTTCGCTCATATTTTTTAGTAATACAATAAGCTTCAAAAATAGCGATTTTAGCCCAATTAGCGGAATTTTTGAAGAACTATTTGACTTAAAGCGGACTAAAAAAGTCTGAAAAAACGATGTTTCTTAGGATACTAAATTGTAAATTTTATATTTGCTAAAATTTATCGGTTCTGCTACCGGGACACTTGCTTATACGCAGTACCTGTACAGCTTAAATCCTAAAATTTCAACTTAAAAATTATAAAAAGCGGTGGTACGAAGCTGACCTTAGTATGCGATTAGCAGTAAAGAGGAGCATTTTAACAACCTAAAAACAAAAATTACAACGTAAATGAAAATCAACTCGTTACAAATCGGTAAAATAGCAGCAGCAGTTGCATTGGTTTCAGTAATGGCGGCATGCCAGAATAAAGAGACTACTCCTTCTTCTACCCCGGCAAAGACTGCTGATGCAGGTACTGTAAGCGCAAAAGATCAGATTGTATATGTGAACTCAGATTCACTATTGACTAAATACGATTACTTCAAGGACTTAAAAACCAAACTTGACGGAAAAGCTAAAAGTGCTGAGCAAGATATGGGCGCCAAAACACAGGCTTTCCAGCGTGAAGTAGCTCAATATCAGCAACAGCAAAATACAATGGCTGCTGATCAGCGTGCAGCTACTGAGCAAAGACTTGCACGTAAGCAACAGGAACTACAAGCTTACCAGCAAAATGCAGGTGCAGCGTTACAGACTGAACAAGCTAAAGAGCAGGAAAAGCTTTATGACAAAGTTGCTGACTACTTGAAAACTTATGCTAAAACCAAAGGCTACAAGATGGTTTTAACTTATTCTAAAGGCAACAGCGCAATCTTGTTTGCAGACGATTCTTTAGATATCACAACAGAAGTGATCAAAGGTCTTAACGACGATTATAAAAGCACAAAGAAATAATATAACCTACATATCATTTGGAATGCCCTACTTGATAGGGCATTTTTTATGTAATAACCTTTTTAAAATGGAAGATCACGAAAAGTTTATGGCTCTAGCCATCCGTTATTCGGAAGAGAATGTAAAATCGGGCGTGGGTGGCCCTTTTGGTGCAGTGGTAGTGCGTGACGGCGAGGTAATTGCCGGAAGTGGAAATCGTGTAACCTCCAGCAATGACCCTACGGCCCATGCGGAAGTTTCCGCAATTCGCCTGGCTTGTGCGGCGCTGAACACCTTCGACCTGCGAGGCTGCGTAATTTATACCAGCTGCGAACCATGCCCCATGTGTCTGAGTGCGATCTATTGGGCCAGACTAGATAAAATTTATTACGGAAATACGAAAGTGGACGCAGCAGCAATAGGTTTCGACGACAAGTTCATCTACGATGAGTTGGATAAACCTGTGGAAGCACGCAGCTTGAAAGTAGTGCAGCTCATGCGTGATGAAGCCCTGGGTGCCTTCAGCTTGTGGAATGAATCACAAACAAAGGTCGAATACTAATACCGGCTAATCATCCAGATTATCAGCACTTTCAAAAAAGTTGTCTGTATGGTCATCAATCTCCCGGCGGTCCCGCTTAGTGGGTCTGCCGGTTCCACGATCGCGCTTCATTACCGGCGCATGGAAAACAGACTTGTATGCAATCGTATCTTCCTCAGGTGTAATGTCCTTGTACTTAGTTACGGCAATCTTGTATTCTACCCGCTGGTGTAGTAGCTCCAATACTTCTATAACCTTTTTCTCGATGCCTTTGGAAACCTGGTAAACGTCTCCGGGTTTTACAATTGCAGAAGGCTTAACATTCTGGCCGTTCTGTTTTACACGGCCTGCCCGGCACGCTTCGGTAGCATTAGTCCGTGTTTTGAAGAGCCTTATCGCCCACAAATATTTATCTATTCTTAGTTTTTCCTGTTCAGCCATAAAACAGCAAAATTACATAACAAACAGCCATCAATACATAAATTTGATTTATTTTGTCAAAAAAATAGATAAAAACATGATAGCAGATTTAAGAAAGTTAATAGAGGCCGCGTGGGAGGATAGATCTTTACTAGAATATAGCGAGTATGCAGAGGCCGTTGAAACTGTAATTATGCAGTTAGACAGAGGCGAACTTCGTGTTGCCGAACCAGTGATGAATAGCTGGGGCATCAACGAGTGGGTAAAAAAAGCGGTTATCCTATACTTTCCGATCAGAAAGATGCGTGAAATTGAAGTTGGCCCTTTTGTGTTTCATGATAAAATGAAATTAAAGACCAATTACAAGGAACTTGGCGTACGTGTAGTACCTCACGGTATCGCACGGTTCGGTGCTTACCTTGCTAAAGGCGTGATTATGATGCCATCTTATGTAAACATCGGTGCTTATGTAGACGAAGGTACCATGGTAGATACCTGGGCAACTGTAGGATCATGTGCACAGATTGGCAAGAATGTTCACCTGAGTGGTGGTGTTGGCATCGGCGGTGTACTTGAACCTATTCAGGCAGCACCTGTTATCATTGAAGATAACGTTTTTGTTGGATCAAGAGCAATCGTTGTTGAAGGTGTTCGCGTAGAAGCGGAAGCTGTGTTAGGCGCCAATGTAGTACTTACGGCCTCTACCAAAATCATCGATGTAACAGGTCCTGAACCAGTGGAATATAAAGGTGTTGTGCCAGCAAGATCTGTTGTAATTCCTGGATCTTATGCAAAGAAATTCCCTGCTGGTGAGTATCAGGTGCCATGTGCCCTCATCATTGGCAAAAGAAAAGAATCTACAGATAAAAAGACATCATTGAATGATGCGTTGAGAGAAAATAACGTAGCGGTTTAATGAAAATCGGATTTGACGGTAAACGGGCGGCCAATAATTTAACCGGCTTAGGAAATTATAGCCGCTCGTTAATCTATCAACTTGCTAAGCACTTCCCCAGGCACGAATATCACGTTTATACCCCAAAAGTAAAGGACCATCCGCAGATCTCCAGCTTCTTCGAAAGCAGGTCCATTACACTTCAACGTGCTAACAAGGGTTTTCTATGGCGCAGCTTTGGAATCCTTAAACAACTTCAGTCAGATCATATCTCCCTTTATCACGGCTTAAGTCAGGAACTCCCCTTCGGCATTTCGTCTTCGGGAATCGCGGGCGTGGTAACCATCCATGACCTGATTTACATCAGGTTCCCGCAGTACTTCCCTTTTATAGACAGGCAGATCTACCGCTTCAAAGGGCAATACGCTTGCAAACACGCTGATGGTATCATCGCGATCAGTGAACGTACCCGCCAGGACCTGATCGAATGTTTTAACGTACCTCCTGAAAAGATCCAGGTTATATATCAAAGCTGCGACGACAGTTTCAAATCCCCGTTTGATCACCAGCGCCTGCAAGCGATCAGGCGCAAGTACGACCTTCCTGAACGTTTCATCTTAAATGTTGGCACCATTGAAGCGCGTAAGAATCAACTGCTGCTGGTAAAAGCAATGACTGCGCTACCACAGGATTGCCAGCTCATATTAATTGGTAAACAGCAGGATTATGCGTCCAAAGTACATGCGGAGATAGCGCGTTTGGGACTCCAAGGTCGTGTACGTTTCTTAAAAGATGTCTCCTTTTTGGATCTACCCGGCATTTACCAGCTTGCAAAAATATTCGCCTATCCTTCAATTTACGAAGGCTTTGGGATCCCGATCATCGAAGCACTGTATTCTGGTGTGCCAGTGGTGGCGGCAACAGGCTCATGCCTTGAAGAAGCTGGTGGCCCGGATAGTATATATGTCGAGCCTGATGACGTAGAGGCCTTGTCTTCAGCTTTAAACCTCTTGCTGACCTCGCCTGATACCTCGCGTGACATGGTAGAGAAAGGCCTGACTTTTGTGCAGAAATTCAACAATGATGTAATTGCCGGCCAGCTCATGACTTACTATGAAGGAATTGCTGGAAAGCGATAATTACTTTTCAATTCGTAATTTTACCGGATGTTTAAAACTGATATAGACAGGTGTTTAACCGTATTAAAAGAAGGTGGTGTAATCCTGTATCCAACAGATACTATCTGGGGGTTAGGCTGCGATGCTACTAACGAAGCGGCTGTAGAGCGCATTAACCAGATAAAAGGCCGTGCAGCGGACAAAAGCTTTATCATTTTGCTTGATACAGACGCCAAAATCCAGAGCTATGTTTCGGATGTACCGGAAGTGGCTTACGACCTCATTGAATATGCAGAGCGCCCAATGACGGTGATCTTTGACAATGCCCGTAATGTTGCTAAAAACGTGATTAACAAGGATGGCAGCATAGGCATCAGGGTGGTACGGAACGATTTCGTCATTCAGCTGCTGCAAAGGTTCAGGAAACCGATCGTGTCTACTTCCGCCAACATTTCAGGTGCACCGAGTCCGGCAAACTTTGACATGATCAGTGAAGAAATCAAGTCACAGGTAGATTATGTTGTGGAACATCTGCAAGACGATCGCAGCGAGAACAAGCCTTCTACCATCATTAAAATCGGCTCCGGAGGGCAATTTTCCTTTATTAGAAAGTAAGTTTTGCTACTTTTGCAGAACTCAGCTACAGCCCTAATTCAGGGCTCAGGCAGGAGGAATACGCTATGGAAGAACATTTAAGGCATCCTGTTTTTAAGTTGCTGGCAAGTATCGCCGAGAAAAACCAAATTGAAGCTTATGTGATTGGCGGTTTTGTACGGGATCTCCTGTTGGGACGCCCCTGTAAGGACATTGATATTGTTGTACTTGGTAACGGTATCGACTTCGCTGAGCTTGCCGGGAAACAACTTAATGCCAAAGTAAGTGTTTTCAAGAACTTCGGCACTGCCATGCTGCGCCACCAGGACCTGGAAATCGAATTCGTAGGCGCACGTAAAGAATCCTACCGGGCAGATTCAAGGAAGCCTATTGTCGAAAATGGCACCATCGAAGATGACCAGCTGAGACGTGATTTCACCATCAATGCGCTTGCCATTTCACTCAACAAAGCAAACTATGGTGAAATGGTAGATCCTTTCAACGGCATTCAGGACCTTCAGCACAAGATCATCAAGACACCGCTGGAACCAGAACTTACCTTCTCAGACGATCCCCTTCGTATGATGCGGGGTATCCGCTTTGCCTCACAACTGAACTTCGAAATTGAAGCGCAGACCTTAAGCGCTATTGCGAAGCAAAAGAACAGGATCAGTATTGTATCCAAAGAACGCATTACCGATGAGCTTAATAAGATCATCAGCTCCCCCATTCCTTCTGTTGGTTTTAAGTATTTGTTTGATACCGGCTTATTGCATCTGGTATTTCCGCAAATGGCAAACCTTTACGGTGTGGATATCATCAATGGCAAAGGACATAAAGATAATTTCTACCACACGCTGCAGGTGCTGGACAACATCTGCAAAGATACTGACGATCTTTGGTTACGCTGGGCAGCTATCCTGCACGATATCGCTAAGCCGGCCACCAAACGTTTCGAGAATGGCCACGGCTGGACATTCCACGGGCATGAAGATAAAGGCGCTCGCATGGTCCCGCAAATATTTGCTCAGCTGAAACTACCATTAAATGAAAAGATGAAGTTTGTACAAAAACTTGTGCAGCTCCATTTAAGGCCTATCGTGCTTGCACAGGAGGTGGTTACCGATTCTGCTGTTCGCAGGCTACTCTTCGATGCCGGTGATGATATTGAAAGCCTGATGCTGCTTTGCAACGCAGATGTAACTACCAAAAATGAATATAAAGTAAAGAAGTACCGGAACAACTTCGAACTCGTTAAACAGAAGCTGAAGGATGTTGAGGAAAGAGATAAAGTCCGTAACTGGCAACCACCCGTTACCGGTCAGGACATCATGAATACCTTCGGCATCGCCGCAGGAAAAGAGGTTGGTTTAATAAAAAATGCCATCCGGGAAGCAATTTTAGAGGGAGAAATACCAAATAGTTATGATGAGGCGTTAAAGTTCATGCTTCGAAAAGGGACTGAATTTGGATTGACTCCCGTATCATCAATACCGTTATAAATAATAAATTTATTTTTTAATTTTAGAAAGAAAATAGACCAAATGGCGATATACAGATTTAAGGTAAGCTTTGAAGATTTCGATGAGGTAGTTAGAGAAATTGATATCAAGTCAAGCCAGACTTTTGAAGATTTACACCAGGCAATTCATCGTTCTACAGGGTATAATCCAGAGAAATCGTCCTCATTTTATATCAGCACCGATCATTGGATCAAAGGTGACGAGATTGCCTACCTTCCCAATCAACGCAAGATTGACCGCGGTGTAGCGCTCATGGAGAAATCTAAGCTCAGCAGCTTTATCGAAGATCCACACCAGAAATTTTACTATATATACAACTTCGACCGCCCCTTCGATTTCCACGTTGAACTGATAAAGATCATCCTTGAGGCTGATCCTGCGCTGCAATATCCAGCAATTATCAAGAAGATCGGCGAAGCACCAAAGATCATCGACAAAAACAACTTCGGTCAAGTTGCAGTTTCGAGTAACCCGGTTTCCAGCGACTTTGACTTCCTTAATGAAATGAACTTTGTGCCGGAAGATACCGATGAGCTTGAAGCAATGGACGGGCGTGGCATTAATGCCGATGAGACCGAGGAAGAAGATGATCAGGATGAAAGTAACGACACTGATGAGTTCTCAGATGATGAGAACTATGAAGACGAGTCGTATAACGATAAGGACGATTATTAATGCCGAAAATGGCATTGTCCACCACACTTATATCAATTGTTGGCCCCACGGCTGTCGGAAAGACAGCCCTGGCCATTAAAGTTGCGCAGCATCTGAACACCGAGATTCTCTCTGCAGACTCCCGCCAGTTCTTTAAAGAAATGGCCATCGGGACGGCAAAACCGAGTGCAGAAGAACTTGCTGCAGCACCACACCACTTTATCGGTTCACACCACATTACAGATTTCTTTTCTACCGGCGACTTTGAAGTCGCCGCTATGGAACTGCTGAACCGGCTTTTTGAAGCGCATAAGCAGGTCGTGCTTGTTGGTGGCTCCGGACTTTACGTAAACGCCCTTCACAACGGGCTTGACGAGCTTCCCGCAATAGACCTGAACATTCGTTCTGCATTAAATGAACGCTTCTTAGCTGAAGGCTTAAATGGTATTAAAACAGAACTGCAGGCGCTGGATCCCGAATACTTTGCCCAGGTGGACCAATTTAACACGCAGCGCCTCATCCGGGGGCTGGAGTTTGTATTATCAACAGGAAAGAAGCTATCTTCCTTTCAAAGCAACAGCAAGAAGGTCCGCCCTTTTAACATCGTCAAAATAGGCCTGAATAAAGCGCGTGAGGAGCTCTATGGCCAGATCAACAAGCGTGTAGACCAGATGATGGCCATGGGCCTTCTGGATGAAGTTAAAGCGCTGATGCCGAATCGAGAGCTGAATGCTTTAAAGACCGTTGGCTACGCAGAGTTGTTCGACTACCTTGATGGTAAATGCTGCCTGACGGAGGCCGTAGACAAGATCAAACAAAATACCAGGCGCTTCGCCAAGAGGCAGCTTACCTGGTTTAGAAGGGACGAAGAAATCAGGTGGTTTGAGCCAGAGCAAACCACTGAGATCCTGCAATACATTGATACAGTAATTTAGGCCTAAGCCTGAGCGGTTGGTCCTCCAAAGCCCATTGGTAATACCGGTGGCTCCTGCGTTTTAATCTTCCCGTGCAAAGACTCATATTTTTCAATATTATCCTGCATCGCTTCCATAAGGCGCTTTGCATGTTCCGGCGTAAGTATAATCCTCGACTTAACCCGGGCTTTTGGTACACCCGGCATTACGCGGATAAAGTCCAATACAAACTCCGTATTTGAATGTGTAATGATCGCCAGGTTGGAGAAGATCCCCTCTGCAACTTCCTCTGACAATTCTATATTTAGCTGGTTTTCGTTGTTTTGCTCTTCCATAAAACAAAACTACTTTTTTCGAATCGAAAACACGGATTTAATGCGCAATCAAAAAAAATCCCCCAACATTTCTGAAGGGGGATCTTTTATAATATTAGTGTTATTAAGCTTCTACTTCTTCTTGTTTTGAAGCCAATAGCTTGTCGTACTCTTCTTGAGAACCTACAATGATACGCTCGTAGCCACGTACACCGGTACCTGAAGGAATCAGGTGACCAACGATAACGTTTTCTTTCAAGCCTAACATATGGTCACGTTTACCTGCGATAGCTGCCTCATTCAATACTTTGGTCGTTTCCTGGAAGGAAGCGGCAGAGATGAATGATTTAGTACCTAGAGATGCACGTGTGATACCCTGAAGGATAGAACTTGCAGTCGCTGGTCTTGCATCACGTACAGTGATTTGCTTCATATCTTTACGTTTCAGTTGAGAGTTCTCGTCTCTTAACTTACGCATTGATAAGATCATACCAGGTTTTACAGATTCTGAATCACCAGCGTCTACAACAACTTTCTTATCATAGATCTCGTCATTCTCAATCATGAAGTCCCAACGGTCTACAGAGTTATTTTCTAAGAAAATAGTGTCTCCCGGATCCTCGATGTGAACTTTCTGCATCATCTGGTGAACGATCACCTCGAAGTGCTTATCGTTAATTTTCACACCTTGTAAACGGTAAACCTCTTGTACACCATTCACCAGGTATTCCTGTACAGCTGCAGGTCCTTTAATTGCAAGGATATCAGCAGGTGAAATAGAACCATCAGATAGTGGCATACCCGCTTTGATGAAGTCATTATCCTGTACAAGGATGTGTTTCGACAACGGTACAAGGTACTTTTTAACCTCGCCATCTTTAGATTCGATAGTGATCTCGCGGTTACCACGTTTCACACCACCTAAAGTTACCACACCATCAATCTCTGTTACTACAGCAGGGTTAGATGGGTTACGTGCTTCGAACAACTCGGTTACACGCGGAAGACCACCCGTAATATCTCGTGTTTTTCCGCTTGTACGTGGAATCTTAACTAAGATCTGACCTGGTTTAACTGTATCTCCTTCGTCAATAGCGATGTGTGCACCTACCGGGATGTTGTATCCACGGATCAGCTCACCTTTACGGTCAACTACACGAACAGAAGGGTTTTTAGTTTTATCTCTGGTATCGATAATTACTTTCTCACGGTGACCAGTTTGCTCATCTGACTCCTCACGGAAGGTAACACCTTCAACGATCGCGTCAAACTCGATCTTACCAGCAAACTCGGAAATAATAACCGCGTTATATGGATCCCACGAACAGATCTTGTCGCCTTTGGTGACTTTCGCACCATCTTCAACAAATAAGAATGAACCGTAAGGAATGTTATTGGTCATTAGAACTTTATCAGTTCCCGGCTCAACAATCTTAAACTCACCTGAACGACCTAATACAACTTGTTGTATTCCATCTTCAGTTTCATTCTCTACTGTACGTACGTTTTCAAACTCAATCACACCATCGAACTTCGCTACAACCTGAGATTCGGCAGCGATGTTTGATGCAGTACCACCGACGTGGAACGTACGAAGTGTAAGCTGTGTACCCGGCTCACCGATAGACTGTGCAGCAATAACACCTACAGCCTCACCTTTTTGAACACGTTTACCAGAAGCAAGGTTACGTCCGTAACATAATGCACAAACACCACGCTTATTCTCGCAGGTTAATACCGAACGAATTTCAACACCTTCAATCGGAGACTCTTCAATGGTTTTTGCAATGTCTTCATCGATATCCGCACCAGCAGCAACTAATAGTTTGCCATCAACCGGGTTGTATACGTCATGCAGTGAGATACGACCAAGGATTCTGTCATATAACGGCTCAACGATATCTTCGTTATCTTTAAGGGCAGTAGTATACATACCTCTTAAAGTTCCGCAATCTTCAGAATTTACGATCATATCCTGCGCAACGTCATGCAGACGACGGGTCAAGTAACCAGCATCAGCTGTTTTCAAGGCCGTATCCGCCAAACCTTTACGCGCACCGTGGGTAGAAATGAAGTATTCCAATACCGAAAGTCCTTCTTTAAAGTTCGAAAGAATCGGGTTTTCAATAATTTCACCACCAGAACCGGATTTTTGAGGCTTAGCCATCAAACCACGCATACCGCAAAGCTGACGAATTTGCTCTTTGGAACCACGCGCTCCGGAATCAAGCATCATATATACAGAGTTGAAACCTTGTTGGTCGCTCGATAACTGCGTCATCACGAATGATGTTAAACGGTTATTGATACGGGTCCAGATATCAATGATCTGATTGTAACGTTCGTTGTTAGTAATGAATCCCATGTTATAGTTATTCCTTACTTCTTCAACTTCCGCAGATGCCTGTGCTAGTAATGTTTGTTTCTCATCAGGAATGTTAACATCCTGAAGGTTAAATGATAGTCCACCTCGGAACGCCATTTGGAAACCTAGTTCTTTGATATCATCCAAGAACTTGGCTGCACGTGCCATACCGGTAACTTTCACTACATGACCAATAATATCTCTAAGAGACTTCTTAGTCAATAGCTCGTTGATGTAACCTACTTCTTCCGGTACCATTTGGTTAAACAATACACGGCCTACAGTAGTGTCAATCAATTGATTCACAATCGTTCCATCCTCTAGTTTAACGTTCGCTTTTACTTTGATGAAAGCATGTAAGTCAATGCGTTTCTCATTGTAAGCGATGATAACCTCTTCAGATGAATAGAAAACTGAATCCTGACCTTTAACCACGCGAGTCTCATCAGTTTTACGGCCTTTAGTAATATAGTAAAGACCCAAAACCATATCCTGAGAAGGTACCGTAATTGGTGTACCATTCGCCGGGTTAAGGATATTGTGGGCAGCAAGCATCAGGACTTGGGCTTCCAAAATAGCGGCATGACCTAAAGGTAAATGCACGGCCATCTGGTCACCGTCAAAATCCGCGTTGAATGCTGTACAAACAAGTGGGTGTAATTGGATCGCCTTTCCTTCAATCAATCTTGGTTGGAAAGCCTGGATACCTAACCTGTGTAACGTAGGTGCACGGTTAAGCAATACAGGGTGACCCTTTAATACGTTTTCAAGAATATCCCAAACTAACGGGTCTTTTCTATCAACAATTTTCTTAGCAGATTTAACGGTCTTAACAATACCGCGTTCAATCATTTTACGAATGATAAACGGTTTGAAAAGTTCCGCTGCCATATCTTTAGGTAAACCACATTCGTGTAATTTAAGGTTAGGACCTACAACAATTACCGAACGCGCAGAGTAATCCACACGTTTACCCAATAAGTTCTGACGGAAACGACCTTGTTTACCTTTCAGGATATCTGAAAGTGATTTCAAAGCACGGTTACCTTCAGTCTTAACTGCATTTACTTTACGTGAGTTATCAAATAACGAGTCAACAGCTTCCTGTAACATACGTTTTTCGTTACGTAAAATCACCTCAGGCGCTTTGATCTCGATCAAACGTTTTAGACGATTGTTACGGATAATCACACGACGATACAAATCGTTCAAATCTGAAGTCGCGAAACGACCACCTTCCAATGGAACTAATGGACGCAACTCAGGCGGAATAACAGGAACAATCTTGATAATCATCCATTCTGGATTATTCTCAATACGTGTTTTTGCCCCGCGGAAAGCCTCAACAACTTGCAGACGCTTCAATGCTTCGTTTTTACGTTGCTGAGAAGTTTCTGTTGCTGCCTGGTGACGCAGATTGTAAGATAAAGTATCTAAATCAATACGTTTTAACAAATCTTCCAAAGCTTCAGCACCCATCTTAGCGATGAATTTGTTTGGATCCTTGTCATCAAGGTATTGGTTTTCTTTTGGCAACTTATCTAAAATATCCAGATATTCTTCCTCAGTAAGGAAGTCCATGTGCTGAATACCTTCTTCCGCCATAAAACCAGGCTGAATTACTACATAACGCTCGTAGTAAATGATCAGGTCTAATCTCTTGGTTGGAAGTCCTAATAAGTAACCGATTTTGTTAGGCAATGAACGGAAGTACCAGATATGCGCAACAGGCACAACAAGGTTGATGTGACCCATACGTTCTCTACGAACTTTCTTCTCAGTAACCTCAACACCACAACGGTCACAAACAATACCTTTATAACGGATACGTTTGTACTTACCGCAATGACATTCGTAGTCTTTTACCGGACCGAAGATACGCTCGCAGAACAAACCATCACGCTCAGGTTTGTAAGTACGGTAGTTGATCGTCTCAGGTTTTAAGACCTCACCGCTCGAACGCTCCAAAATAGCCTCAGGCGAAGCCAGGCTAATGGTAATCGAGGTGAAATTGCTTTTTAATTTATTATCCTTTTTGTAAGACATAGCTTTTTTGAGTTTTAAGTGATAAGCTTAAAATGGTACGCCCTGCGGCGTACCATTCTTTACTTAAAACTTTTAGTCTAACGTAATATCCAAACCTAATCCACGTAGCTCATGTACCAATACATTGAATGATTCCGGTACACCTGGTGTAGGGAGGTTCTCTCCTTTCACAATGGCTTCATAAGTTTTCGCTCTACCAATAACATCATCCGACTTAACGGTCAGGATCTCTTGTAGAATGTTGGCTGCACCAAATGCTTCCAGTGCCCAAACCTCCATCTCACCAAAACGCTGACCACCGAACTGGGCTTTACCACCCAATGGTTGTTGTGTAATTAATGAGTATGGTCCGATTGAACGTGCGTGCATCTTATCATCAACCATGTGACCCAATTTCAGCATGTAGATAATACCTACTGTAGTTGGCTGGTCGAAACGCTCACCTGTTAAACCGTTGTATAGGTAGGTTCTACCTGTTGCCGGTACACCAGCTTTGGCGATCCACTCTTCTACCTCATGCAGCTTCGCACCGTCAAAGATCGGAGTCGCGAATTTCACGCCCAGTTCTTTACCTGCCCAAGCAAGGATGGTTTCATAGATCTGTCCAAGGTTCATACGTGAAGGTACACCCAGTGGGTTCAACACAATATCAACCGGTGTTCCGTCTTCAAGGAATGGCATGTCCTCATCACGTACAATACGGGCAACGATACCCTTGTTACCGTGACGACCAGCCATCTTATCACCTACTTTTAACTTACGTTTTTTAGCAACGTAAACTTTCGCCATTTGTACAATACCTGATGGCAACTCATCACCAACACTGATGGCGAATTTATCACGCTTGTAAGCACCTAGCTCTTCGTTTACGCGGATACCGTAGTTATGAATAAGCATCTTGATCTGCTCGTTTTTGTCCTCATCAGTTGTCCATTTGTATGGGTTGATGTGTGCAAACTCCAGATCAGCTAAACTTTTCTGTGTAAACTTCGCTCCTTTAGGGAACAATAGTTCCTTGTAAACATTGTAAACACCTTGTGAGGTCTTACCGTTCACGATCTGGAACAATTTGTCTACCAGTTCATTTTTAAGGTTAGAAGTAGCCAGTTCATATCTCTTGTCTAATTTATCAATAGCAGCTTTTTCTTCTGCTTTAGAGGTTTTCTTAGCTCTTGAGAATAACTTGGTATCAATAACAACACCTTTAATTGATGGAGGTGTTTTAAGCGATGCGTCTTTAACGTCACCCGCTTTATCTCCAAAAATCGCACGAAGTAATTTCTCTTCCGGAGAAGGATCAGACTCGCCTTTAGGTGTAATCTTACCGATCAGGATGTCACCTTCTTTAACCTCAGCACCGATACGGATGATACCGTTTTCATCTAAATCTCTGGTTGCTTCTTCAGAAACGTTAGGGATATCTGGTGTTAACTCTTCTTCCCCGCGTTTTGTATCACGTACCTCTAATTCAAACTCCTCGATGTGAAGTGAAGTAAAGATATCTTCTCTAACAATACGTTCGTTGATTACGATCGCATCCTCAAAGTTATATCCTTGCCAAGGCATGAAAGCAACCTTAAGGTTTCTTCCAAGCGCAAGTTCACCATTTTCAGTAGCATATCCCTCGCAAAGCACTTGACCTTTAACAACGCGCTGACCTTTCTTAACGATAGGCTTCAGGTTGATACAAGTGTTCTGGTTGGTTTTTTTGAATTTAATTAATTTATAAGTTTTGCTGTCACCTTCAAATGAAACCAAACGATCTGCATCGTTACGCTCATATTTAATGGTGATCTCGTTAGCATCAACATATTCAACAACACCATCACCTTCAGCGTTGATCAAAGTTCTGGAGTCACGTGCAACACGTCCTTCCAAACCTGTACCAACAATCGGTGCCTCAGGACGTAACAATGGTACGGCCTGACGTTGCATGTTTGATCCCATCAAGGCCCTGTTCGCATCATCATGCTCAAGGAAAGGAATCAATGAAGCAGCGATAGATGTGATCTGGTTAGGCGCAACGTCCATTAAGTCTAATTTCTCAGGCTCAATAACCGGGAAGTCACCCTCATAACGTGCTTTAACACGGGATGTGGTGAAGTTACCTTTGTCATCATACTCCGCATTTGCCTGAGCGATGGTTTTACCATCCTCATCTTCTGCTGATAAGTAGATTACCGGCTCCTCAACAGAAACTACCCCGTCAACTACACGTTTGTAAGGAGTCTCGATGAAACCAAGGTTATTGATCTTCGCGTGAACGCAAAGCGATGAAATCAAACCAATGTTCGGTCCCTCTGGTGTTTCAATGGTACATAAACGACCATAGTGGGTATAGTGAACGTCACGTACCTCGAAACCTGCACGCTCACGTGAAAGACCACCTGGACCTAAAGCTGATAAACGACGCTTGTGCGTGATCTCTGCCAATGGGTTGGTTTGGTCCATGAACTGCGACAGCTGGTTGGTACCGAAGAAAGAGTTAATTACCGACGATAAAGTACGGGCATTAATCAAATCTGTAGGTGTGAAAACCTCGTTGTCACGGATGTTCATACGCTCGCGGATGGTACGTGCCATACGTGCTAAACCAACACCAAACTGGGCGTATAACTGCTCACCTACGGTACGAACACGACGGTTCGACAAGTGATCGATATCATCCACCTCTTCTTTGGAGTTGATCAATTTGATCAGGTATTTAACAATCGCAATAATGTCTGCTTTTGTTAGTACTTTCACGTTCTCCGGGGTATCCATTTTCAATTTCCTGTTGATGCGGTAACGACCTACATCACCAAGGTCATAACGTTTGTCTGAGAAGAACAAACGCTCAATGATACCTCTTGCAGTTTCCTCATCAGGTGGTTCTGCGTTACGCAAAGCACGGTAGATGTTCTCAACAGCCTCCTTTTCGGAGTTTGAAGTATCTTTTTGTAAAGTATTATATATGATAGTATAATCAGCCTGGCTGGCGCCGTCCTCTTTAGATAAGATGATCGTTTTCACGCCAGCATCGATGATCATATCGATGTGATCTTCTTCTAAAACAGTATCCCTGTCTAAAATAACTTCGTTACGATCTATTGACACAACCTCACCGGTATCCTCGTCAACAAAATCCTCAACCCATTTTCTAAGAACCCTTGCAGCAAGTTTACGACCAATGTATTTCTTTAAACCAGATTTGCTAACTTTTACTTCATCAGCTAAATCAAATAGTTCTAAGATATCCTTATCAGAGTCATAACCAATAGCACGCAATAAAGTGGTTACCGGGAATTTTTTCTTACGGTCGATGTAAGCATACATAACGTTGTTAACGTCTGTAGCAAACTCGATCCATGATCCTTTGAAAGGAATTACACGGGCAGAATAAAGCTTGGTACCGTTAGTGTGACGGCTTTGGCCGAAGAACACACCCGGAGACCTGTGTAATTGAGATACAATAACACGCTCTGCGCCGTTGATAACGAATGTACCCTTAGGGGTCATGTAAGGTATGGTACCTAGGTATACATCCTGAATAATGGTTTCAAAATCCTCGTGCTCCGCGTCATTACAAGAAAGCTTTAACTTCGCCTTCAACGGAACACTGTAAGTCAATCCACGGTCGATACACTCAGGTATATCATAACGCGGTGGATCGATAAAATAATCTAGGAACTCAAGAACGAAAATATTTCTTGAATCTGTAATTGGGAAGTTTTCCGCAAAAACCTTAAACAAACCTTCGGTATGACGGTTATCTGAGGTAGTTTCGATCTGGAAGAACTCTCGGAACGATTGCAACTGCACATCCAGAAAATCTGGGTAATCTATGATATGCTTACTACGTGCAAAATTTACTCTTTGGTCGACTTTATTTGCCAATGGACTAAAGTTAATTTACTTTAAGAATAAACTATTTGTTTGGTTTGCCGTTATACATTTTCATCAACCAAGCAAAATGAAAAGTTTATAAACAGGTATAGACTCCGACTATTCAGTCGGAGTCTATAAAAAAATGTGGTTAAATTAAGTTATTACTTAATCTCAACTACAGCTCCAGCTTCTTCAAGTTGTTTTTTCAACGCTTCAGCTTCGTCTTTAGCAACACCAGCTTTAAGTTCTTTTGGAGCACCGTCAACTAAATCTTTAGCTTCTTTCAAGCCTAGACCAGTTAAGTCTTTTACCAATTTCACAACTGCTAATTTAGCACCACCAGCTTCTTTCAATATTACATCAAAAGTAGTTTTTTCTTCTGCAGCCGGAGCAGCATCACCAGCAGGTCCTGCAACAGCAACTGCAGCAGCAGCTGGTTCAATACCATACTCGTCTTTCAAGATTTGAGCTAATTCGTTAACTTCTTTAACTGTTAAGTTTACTAATTGCTCAGCAAACGCTTTTAAATCTGCCATTTTTATAGATTTTAAAAATTTACGTAAAATAATTTATTATAATATGAACTTATAAGGTGTTCCTTAACCTTCTCTTTCTTGAAGAGTTTTAACAATTCCTGCAATTTTGCCACCGCTAGATTTCAACGCTGAAATAACGTTCTTAGCAGGTGATTGTAATAATCCAACGATGTCTCCGATAAGCTCTTCTCTCGATTTGATGTTTACCAAAGCATCTAAGTGGTTATCACCAACGTATACCGAAGCATCGATATAAGCTGCTTTTAACACTGGTTTATCAGATCCTTTTCTAAGGGCTTTGATCAGCTTAGCTGGACCATTGCTTGTCTCTGAAAATAATAATGCTGATTGACCTTTTAGTGCTGCAAAGATCTCTGATGCATCGCCTTCCAATCCTTCAATCGCTTTTTTGATTAAAGAGTTTTTAGCAACTTGCATTTCAATCCCGCTCTCAAAACATTTGCGACGGATATCATTCACTTTTGCAACTGTCAATGATGAAGTGTCAGCAATATAGAAATTGCCGTACTCCTGCATTTTAGATTGCAGAGTTGAAACTAGTTCGTGTTTTTCTTCTCTGTTCATAATTAGATCCCCGCTACTGATTTAGTTTCGATTGCAATTCCAGGACTCATAGTTGAAGAAACGTGAATGCTCTTGAAATAAGTTCCTTTTGCAGCAGATGGCTTTAATTTCGAAATTACCTGAAGTACTTCTAAAGCATTTTCATATATCTTCTCTGCTGGGAATGATACTTTTCCTATCGAAGCATGAATGATACCAGTTTTGTCAACTTTAAAATCGATCTTACCTGCTTTTACCTCATTAACTGCTTTACCAACTTCATTGGTTACAGTACCTGATTTCGGGTTTGGCATAAGGTTACGTGGACCTAAAACGCGGCCCAGTTTACCTACTTTTGCCATACACGCAGGAGTAGTGATAATAATGTCAACATCTGTCCATCCACCTTCAATCTTAGCCACATATTCATCTAAACCGACGAAATCTGCGCCAGCTGCTTTAGCCTCTTCTTCCTTATCAGGATTACAAAGAACTAATACACGTACAGTTTTACCTGTTCCGTGTGGTAAAGTAGCAATACCACGTACCATTTGATTGGCTTTACGTGGATCTACACCCAAAGATACATCAATATCAACCGATGCATCAAATTTAGTTGTAGTAATTTCTTTTACCAAAGCAGCCGCATCCTGTAAAGAATACGTTTTACCAGATTCTAGTTTAGCATGTGCCTTTTTTTGATTTTTTGTTAATTTAGCCACTGTCGTAAACTGTTTTTTGTTAATTAATTTGTCCAGGGCGCATCACCGCTTACGGTGATTCCCATACTGCGTGCTGTACCGGCAACCATACTCATTGCCGACTCGATAGTAAATGCATTTAAATCTGACATCTTATCTTCAGCAATAGATCTAACCTGATCCCAAGTCACCGAACCAACTTTCTTACGGTTGGGCTCAGCAGAACCACTCGTTAATTTAGTTGCATCTTTTAATTGGATAGCAACCGGAGGGGTTTTGATGATGAATTCGAAAGACTTGTCAGCATAAACAGTAATTACAACTGGTAATACTTTACCGGGCTTATCTTGGGTACGAGCATTGAATTGCTTGCAAAACTCCATGATGTTAACACCTTTAGCACCCAATGCAGGTCCTACCGGTGGCGAAGGATTTGCAGCTCCACCCTTGATTTGTAATTTAACAAGCGCACTGACTTCTTTTGCCATTTTCTGTTTTGTTAATTTGAATACTCAATGTTATTTTTGGAAGCAAGTAACATTTAAGGCTTTTATAATAGAAAGTAATCCCGGGGGATTACTCTTTTTCTACTTGCATATAGTTCAGTTCAAGCGGCGTTTTGCGGCCGAAGATCTTCACCATTACTTTTAATTTTTTCTTTTCTTCGTTAACTTCTTCAATAACGCCGGTAAACCCGTTAAACGGTCCGTCCATTACTTTAATGTTTTCACCTACATAGTAAGAGACACTCATCACCTCACTCTGCTGGCTCATCTCGTCAACCTTACCTAAAATACGGTTAACCTCTGCCTGACGCATTGGTACAGGTGTACCATTTTTGTCACCCAGAAATCCGATAACACTATTAACACCCTTTATAACGTGCTCAAGCTCACCATCAAGTTGAGCTTCGATTAACACATAACCCGGGTAGAAGTTACGTTCTTTGGCTATTTTCTTGCCCTCTTTCATCTGATAGTATTTCTCCATCGGAATCAATACTTGAGGAACTCTTTCAGATAGACCTAAACGGCTGATTTCAGAATCGATGTACTGTTTTACCTTCTTCTCTTTTCCACTAACAGCCCTAACCACATACCACTTTAACTGATCGTCCATTCTAGCTTATTAATTTGAGAGTGATTTATAAAAAGTATCCAGTACAAATACAGAACCCTTATCCATTGCAAAGATAACGATTGCAATGACTAAAGAGGCAACTAAAACCAACATAGCCGAATTTTGCAATTCGCCCCATGTAGGCCAGGTAACCTTTTGGGTCATTTCTTCATACGATTCTTTTACAAACTGAACTACTTTAGCCATTATTCTATTTTTTGCACGGGAACAAGGATTCGAACCCTGATCAAAGGTTTTGGAGACCTCTATTCTACCATTGAACTATTCCCGTGTTTAAAAAAACTTAGTACTTGAATGAGCCAAATTCCGCCGTATCCAAGTACTAAGCTTTATTGTATATCAGATCGCTCCGATAATTATTTTACGATTTCAGTTACCTGACCAGCACCTACTGTTCTACCACCTTCACGGATAGCGAAACGTAGACCTTTTTCCATTGCAATTGCGTTGATCAATTTAACATTGATGGTAACGTTATCACCTGGCATAACCATTTCAGTTCCTTCAGCTAGTGAGATCTCACCAGTTACGTCTGTGGTACGGAAATAGAATTGTGGACGGTATTTGTTAAAGAATGGTGTGTGACGACCACCTTCAGCTTTTGATAATACATAGATCTCAGCTTGGAAATCTGTGTGAGGAGTTACAGAACCTGGTTTACAGATAACCATACCACGACGGATATCAGTTTTCTCAATACCACGTAATAATAAACCTACGTTATCACCTGCTTCACCATAATCAAGGATCTTACGGAACATCTCAACACCTGTAACAGTTGATTTAAGATTTTCTGCACCCATACCCAAGATCTCAACTGGATCTCCAGAGTTGATTACACCACGCTCAATACGACCAGTTGCTACAGTACCACGACCAGTGATCGAGAATACGTCTTCAACAGGCATTAAGAATGGAAGCTCAGTTAAACGTGGAGGAATTGGTACGTAGTTATCTACAGCATCCATTAATTCCATGATTTTACCAACCCATTTCGGGTCACCGTTCAATCCACCTAGAGCTGATCCTTGGATAACTGGAATGTCATCACCTGGGAAATCATAGAAAGATAATAGTTCACGAACTTCCATCTCTACTAGCTCTAGTAACTCAGGATCGTCAACCATATCCACTTTATTCATGAATACTACCAATGAAGGAACACCTACCTGACGAGCCAATAGAATGTGCTCACGAGTTTGTGGCATCGGACCATCTGTAGCAGCTACAACGATAATAGCACCATCCATTTGCGCCGCACCTGTAACCATGTTTTTCACGTAATCCGCGTGACCTGGACAGTCAACGTGTGCATAGTGACGGTTAGCAGTTGAATACTCAACGTGTGCAGTGTTAATAGTGATACCTCTTTCTTTTTCCTCAGGAGCTGAGTCAATAGAATCAAATGAACGCGCCTCAGATAAACCAGCATCAGATAACACTTTAGTGATAGCTGCTGTTAAGGTTGTTTTACCGTGGTCAACGTGACCGATTGTGCCGATGTTTAAGTGCGGCTTACTGCGGTCAAACTTTTCTTTTGCCATGTTTTTATACTTATTAGTAGGTTAACTTTTATTTTTATTTGTTGTTGTAATGCAATTTCAATACAGAAAACCTTGTTCATGCTGCGTATTATTACAGATTAACAAAGTCCCGTTATTTTGAGCCAAAGATGGGACTTGAACCCACGACCTCTTCCTTACCAAGGAAGTGCTCTACCGCTGAGCTACTTCGGCTTTTAATCCCTATGTCCTGCCGAACAGCTCATCCAATTTTAGAGCGGAAGACGAGGTTCGAACTCGCGACCTATAGCTTGGAAGGCTATCGCTCTACCAACTGAGCTACTTCCGCTTCTTAATGGTGGGGAGAGAAGGATTCGAACCTTCGAAGTCTTGCGACAACAGAGTTACAGTCTGTCCCATTTGGCCACTCTGGTATCTCCCCGTATTGAGCCTCCTATCGGGATCGAACCAATGACCTACTGATTACAAGTCAGTTGCTCTACCAGCTGAGCTAAGGAGGCTAATACTATAATTTCACAGAACAATCCATTTCTTTGTTTTGAAGCGAAACGCTGTCCCTGAAATGGAATGCAAATATACACGCATATTTCAACTGTCCAAAACTTTTTTCAAAAAAAAGATTGGCAGTTTTAGTGCTGCCAACCCATTTTTTGTGCTCTCCTGAAATATGTACTTAATACTCAGCAACTTCATACGACCGTAAAATTTCTCGTCGCTCAAAACTTTTTGCACGATTTTTTGCTTTATGCCTGGTGATTTGTTTAATCAACGACTCCACAGACAAATCTGTAGCCTCTTCAAAGGATTTACATTGTGCCTTTGCAAACATTGTTCCGCCCGGTACACTGAGCTTAATCTCACAAATCTTGTTCGCCACATCGTCTACTTTGTCCAGCTTCAGGTAAACTGCCCCACTCACAATCTGGTCAAAATACTGATCCAGCTTGTTCGCCTTCTTCTGAATAAAGTTTAACAATTTGATGTCTGCATCGAAACGGATTGATTGAATTGTAATCTTCATGTTTTCCTCCTTTTGTTATGCCTTTGGATGGGCTTGTTTATAAATTGATTTTAGTCTTTCTATAGAATTGTGGGTATATACCTGCGTAGCGGCCAGACTGGCATGCCCTAAGAGCTCCTTTATCGCATTCAGATCTGCACCACGGTTCAGCAGACTGGTCGCGTAAGAATGCCGCAGCACATGCGGACTACGCTTCTCCTGCGTGGACACCAATGATAAATAGTGTTTCACTTTATTATAAACATATTTTGCATTTAGCTTTGTTCCTTTGTCTGTAACGAAGAACGATGGTTCAGCAGTATCAAAGCCCTGCTGTGCTTTAAGATCTATATATCCTTTTAGTTGCCCGCATAGTTGGGCTGTAACGGGCACCAGACGCTCTTTATTTCCCTTGCCGAGCACCTTTACCGTGTGCTCATATAAATTCACATCAGCAGTCTTGAGGCCGATAAGCTCAGAAAGCCGCATACCAGTTCCGAAAAACACTTCCATCATCATCCGGTCGCGTACAGAAGGAAAGCTATCATCGAAAACACTAGTCGAATCCAATAAATCATCCATCTTCTGTTCATCCACGAAGACCGGCAGCTTCTTTGCCACTTTGGGCGCCTTTATAAGCAACATCGGGTTTTTGCTGGTCAAACCCTGGCGCTGCAGGTATTTGTAGAAACTACGCAGCGTAGAGAGCTTACGTCCTATAGAACTCGGCCCTACCCCCTGCTCCATCAGATACACAATGTAATCCCTGGCATGGATATGCTGCACCCCCTCAAAGGTCAGCTCGTATTTTTCGGTAATAAAATCTTCGAATTGTAGCAGGTCCTGTGCATAGGCCGTCTGCGTATGGGCAGAATATTTCTTCTGCTCCGAGATGTATTGTATAAAACGCGCTTTCAACATAATCCCCTGATCTTCGAAATCAAGTTACAAATTGCGAAACAAAGAACAAAGCAAAAGACTGATTAATAAAAACAGTTTTAGCTTATCGCTAGTTGTTCTGGGGATTAGGGTAAGAGCGGAATGTTCTTTTTCTTGATTACAACTTGCTTTGGAAAGTTTAAATTTTTGTATATCCGGACGCTGAGACTAACATCAGCGGCCAAACCCATCTAATTTCTTATTATTGGCCTCTTAATTTATCAAGTTGATAATTTTGATGACTACCGGTTTTAGCAGCACCACCTCTTCAAACGTGTGTTGGGGTACTAACGAGCTCAACGCCCCTTGACTTATTTCTATAGCAGAATCAATACTTACAAGAGGCTGGCCATCTTGACTGTGATATCTACTTTTCGCGGTTGATGAAACATCTAGCCTTGACATTAGTACCTGTAGCTCCATCTGAAGAATTCCGTTTTTGTTGATTGAAAATAACTCAACAAATATCATCACTCCGAAGCACGCCAACAGAATGCAAAAATTGACTTACTTAAAATGTACGCTGTTAAACATCTTTTCTAAAAGCTGCACTGTCTTGACCCTATCAGATGATGTAAAATCTATTATACCAGTAAACACGCTTGTGTTCTCGTTGTTAATAGCATAAAAACTATATGTTGTTTTACCTTTATGTTCATTGTCGATAATTTGGAACTTTGTACCATTGAAGGTCTTTATAAATGATTTATAACCGTCCGGCTTGCCTGTATCTACCATCGAGTCAAATCCACTCTTAAAACTTTCCAGGTAGTCTGCTCTTGGCGTTTCAAATCGGGCCGCATTAAGGCACAATAGTAAAGTATTCATCTTATAACACTGTGATCCATTTTCCTCGGATGAACTGGTATTTAAGCTGGAAATATCGTTCTTTTTTAAAGGTGTCCTACTTAAGGACATTCTTTCAGCGCCTTTAGGAAGCTTGAAATCTACAACTTCATTTAAAGGAGGTGTTTGTGCGATAGCTGAAAAACAGCAAACCATAGCAAATATTATACACTTGAGCGTCCTTAGGTTTACCACGTTGATGCGTTTAAGTATTCAATATAATCAATCACGATTGAAACACAAACACGTATAAAAAAAGCGCCTGTGAATTACTTCACAGGCGCTCTTATTTATGTATTTGAAAGGAGACTAGATTGTTCCTTCTAATTGCATATTTTGTTTGTAGATTGCATGTTTAACTTGCATGCGACGAGCTACGGATTTTTTCTCGTATGCCTGACGACTACGCAGTTCTCTCAAAACTCCAGTTTTCTCAAACTTCTTTTTGAAACGTTTAAGCGCTTTATCTAATGATTCGCCGTCTTTAATGTTAATAATGATCATAACGTTGAAATACCTCCTCTCGTTGTTTTAGGACTGCAAAGGTAGAATAAATATTTTATAAAAGTGCACAACAACTGTACCTTAATAATATTCCTTCAAAAACTTCATGATAGATTCTTCGGAAAACTTTAGAAAAGCTTCAAGACAGCTTCTACCCAGCTTATGCTCAAGTTCGTGGTCTCGCCATGGTCTGCCCGTGCTTCCTCCGTGGTTCGGCCGTGCTCAGACGGTTCAACCCCGGCCCAACAGCGGAGCGACAGGCTTCTATCCAGCGATTTAACCTCAACCTGTCTCCTCATTATCTGCATTCCCTTTACCTTTCAGTATGGGCAAAAAAAATCCGGCACCTCAAATGGAAAGGGCCGGATCAAACAATATATTTGGTTAGAATATGTTGGATGGATTGTATCAAAATTTATGCATTCATGATTTCACGGGCAATGACGATCTTCTGGATTTCTGATGTCCCTTCGCCAATGGTACAGAGCTTACTGTCACGATAGAACTTCTCAACCGGGAAATCTTTAGTGTAGCCATAGCCTCCAAAGATCTGAACAGCATCTGTGCTCACCTTTACGGCAACCTCAGAAGCAAAGTACTTGGCCATTGCCGATTCCTTCGTCATTTTCAATCCGCGGTTTTTCATATCAGCGGCCTGCCTAATCAGCAGCTCTGCAGCTTCGATTTCTGTAGCCATGTCCGACAGCTTAAAGCTTATCCCTTGAAAATTAGCGATCGGCTGCCCGAATTGATGACGTTCCTTTGCGTAAGCCAACGCCGCCTCAAAAGCGCCTTGAGCAATACCCAGGGCAAGTGCAGCGATAGAGATCCTGCCGCCGTCCAACACTTTCATCGCTTGTTTAAAGCCCTCCCCTTCTACCCCCAGCAGATTTTCCTTAGGAACCCTGCAGTTGTCGAAGATCATTTCAGTGGTCTCAGAGGCACGCATGCCAAGCTTGTTTTCCTTTTTACCCGCCGAAAAGCCAGGTGTTCCACGCTCAACTACAATCGCAGAAATGCCTTTAGAACTGCCGGATTCACCGGTACGCACCATTACAACGGCAACATCACCTGAATTACCATGCGTAATCCAGTTCTTCGAACCGTTGATTATATACTCGTCGCCATCAAGCTTAGCAGTGGTCATCATCCTCAAGGCATCAGAACCGGTATTAGCCTCTGTAAGTCCCCAGGCTCCGATCCATTCCGCGGTAGCAAGTTTAGGTAACCACTTTGCCTTTTGTGACTCGTTACCGAATGCAAGAATATGCCCGGTACAAAGCGAGTTGTGAGCAGCAAGGGAAAGTCCGATGGAGCCGCAAACCTTGGAAATGCCGGCGATCACGTCTACATATTCCTGGTACCCGAATCCGGATCCACCATAAACTTCAGGGACCATTACGCCCATAAGTCCAAGTTCACCAAGTTTCTTAAATACGGGAACCGGGAAGATCTGTTCCTCGTCCCATTCCATCACATGTTCGCGGATGTGTTTCTCCGCAAAATCTTTAACCATACTCCTAACCATCATCTGGTTCTCCGATACAGCAAAGCTGTATCCTGTTGGCTCGTTCAATGTCTCAAGCATGTTGTTTCGATTTTCACAATGATAAAGAATTAATACAACAGGAATTACAACAAAATATTTGCCCGAGAATAGAATGAAATGGTATTTAGTACATTAACTTGTTTGGTTAACTTCGGACTGCATTGAAGGCCGATCGCAGGGTCTTGAAATTAATTGTATGATGCTAACGAAAAGGTTAGCGGACTGAAGGCATCAAGTCTTTCTTTGCCATTCAGGAAGTCAAGTCCGATGATGAAAGAGAAACCGGCCACACTTGCATCAAGTTGTTCAATGAGCTTAGCAGCCGCAACAACAGTACCTCCGGTAGCAAGCAGATCATCGTGAACAAGCACCTTTTGTCCTGGTTTCAAGGCATCTTCATGCAGTTCCAGAACTGCATTGCCATATTCGAGATTACAAGCTTGCTGAATGGTTTTAAAAGGCAGTTTACCTGCTTTGCGGATGGGTACAAAAGGAACTTTTAAGGCTTGTGCCAACAACATACCAAATAGGAACCCACGGCTTTCAATACCTGCAACAACATCGATCTGAATACCTGATAGACGGGCAGCCAGGGCCTGGGTAATCTCCGCACAGAGTTCAGCATCCTTTAAGATGGGGGTAATATCCTTGAAAATGATACCTGGCTTTGGAAAATCAGCCACATCGCGGACAGTTTCCTTAATTTTTGATTCTATCATATCTAAAAAGAAAAGTACGGCGCCAGCTTCTCTACAGTTTCTGCAGGCAGAATGGCTACCTTTTTTAAGTCTGCAAAACTACTGTAATTTCCGTGTTGTTTTCTATATTCTATGATCGCATTTACCTGCTTATAGCGCAGGTAGGGATGCTGCTTCAAGGTCTCGAAGTCGGCCGTATTGATGTTAATCTTCTTCAATAAGCCTGCATCAACCCTGATCTGCGGTGCTAAATGTGCATAGTGTACGCTATCTATTCCAAAAACCTCCTGCAGCTGTTTTACATCTGTAAAGCCGCCAAGACGCTCACGGTATTTAAAAATGCGCCTGGCAAACGCAGGTCCTATGCCATTAATGGCCTGCATCTGTAAGGTATCGAGACTATTCAACTCGTAGATAACGGCCTGCTTCCTGGGGAAGCTTGTTTGCGCATACCCCTTCCTGCTGGCCAATGTTGTGGTATCTTTGATTCGCACATAGGGTTTCAGCTGCTGGTACAGTTCAGGTTTGATCGTGTACATTTTTTGCAGGTCTTCCGCTTTGCGGAACATTCCGCCTTTTAGCCTGTAGTTGATGATGGCTTTTGCCTGTTTGGCTGAGAGCCCAAATTGTTCCCAGCCATGCTGATCCAGGCTGTTTGGATCAAAGACCTGGAACTTCGGCTTGCGCAAAGGAGCGCTCCGCTCGAAGGATCTTGCAGCATCGGCTGGCGCCTTCAGCCGTTCTACCAGGTTGAGCTTAGTTATCGTCGCTACATTCAATAGCTGCTGATCATCTTTGTGCAGCCATCTGTAGAAGCTTGGTGCCGCCATAGCAAGCATGATTAAAAAGAAAAGTGTGAGTATTCCATTGAACTCAGACTTTGTAAAATTAAAGTGGTGTAAGATCCATTTCCGCATAGGAAACAGTATAGTCCCACTTTTAACGTTAATTAATTATATTTTTGAAAAAACGCTAAATACCATATTCATGAAGATCATTACCACACAGGAATTCGCAAAAGCTACAAAAATTGACAAACTGGGCGTACCAGGCTTAGCGGCGTTGCTAATGGAGGTGATGAAGCTGAATGACATCAATGATGTCTTCTCCAAGAACGAGCATTTCGCTGGACTGGAGTTTGTAGATAAAATACTGGAAACGATTGGTGTCGGGATTGAATTTGACGAGCAGGACTTGAAGAATATCCCTAAAACAGGTGCCTTCATTGCCATCGCCAACCATCCCTATGGCGGCGTGGAGGGCCTGGCATTGGTTAAGCTTTTATGTACCGTACGGCCGGAAGCAAAGGTGATGGTAAACTTCATACTCAAGAAAATTCCGAACCTCAGTGAGTTCTTTGTTGCTGTAAACCCATTCGAAAACATACAACATTCCTCCAGCATTAGTGGTATCAAAGCTACGCTCGACCTGCTGAATGCCGGGACACCTATAGGCATTTTCCCAGCGGGGGAAGTATCTACCTTTTCCCTGGAGAAACAGGAAATCACCGACCGGTTATGGCACCCCGTAGTGGGTAAGATTATTGCACGGGCTAAACTTCCGGTAGTACCTATTTATTTCCACGGCAACAATGGTGTGCTTTTTAACATCCTCAGCTTTATTCATCCAACGCTTCGCACTGCAAAGCTGCCTTCAGAATTTTTAAATAAAAAAGGGCTGAAAATTAAGGTGCGCATTGGCAAGCCTATAGATATTAACGACATCTCCTATAAGAACAACAGCAACAAGCTGCTCGATTTCCTGCGTGCAAGAACCTACGCGCTGGGTACAGCACTGGAAGAAGAACGCAAATTGTTCAACCCCATCAACCTGTTTAAGATCCTTAAAAGTCCTAAACCTATTGTTGCAGAAACGCCGAAGGCCGAAATCAACCAGGAAATCGGACAGCTTGAAGATTTCAGGGTTTGGGTTGAAAAGAATTATGAGGTCTACATTGCGCCAACAACACACATCCCGAACATTCTGCGCGAAATTGGACGCCTACGTGAAATCACCTTTCGCGAAGTTGGTGAAGGTACAAACAAGAAAATTGACCTGGATAACTACGATATTTACTACCATCACCTATTTATCTGGGATAAAGAAGCACAGTTAATTGTAGGTGCTTACCGGATTGGGAAGGGTGATCAGATCCTGGATACCTTTGGACGTCGCGGGTTCTACCTTTCAGAGCTGTTTAAGATTAAGGAACCTTTTTACCCATATTTACGGAAAGGCATTGAACTTGGCCGGTCCTGGATCCGGAAAGAATACCAGCAGAAGCCTTTGCCGCTATATCTATTATGGAAAGGCATTCTCAAATATCTACTGGACAACCCAGAGTATCGTTATATGTTCGGACCAGTGAGCATCAGCAACAACTTTTCTAAGTTTTCCAAATCATTGATGGTCGACTTTATCACCAAGAATCATTTCGACTATGAACTTGCACGGTACGTAAAACCAAAGAACAAGTTTAAAGCGGATTTGAGTCCGATTGATACAGAAATTCTGGTTAACAGCAGTGACACACTCAAGGATCTGGATAGCCTGATCTCGCAAATTGAAAAGTCACATATAAAGATTCCGGTATTGCTGAGGCAGTACATGAATCTGAATGCTAAAATCATCTGTTTTAACATTGATCCGAAATTTGCAGATTGCCTGGACGGATTCCTGGTGGTAGATATGCAAAATATACCGGCAGAGATGCTGGAGAAGATTGGAAAAAATATGTAATAAAAAAACGCGCAGCTTCTTAGGACTGCGCGTTTTTTTATAGTGTATTATAGGTAAGCTTAGAAAGAAGCACCGCTTGCGGCGGCAGATCCTGCTTTTAAGGTAAAGCTTGGTGCAGTTAAGTTATAAGGTGTATTGAACAAAGCATCCGCAGCGGTCTTGTCGATGATCTTATTACCTTTTGAGGTCAGGTAAGTTTTAAGAAGATCCGCACTCGCGAATGAAGGTGTTGCACCGCCTGTACCACTTGCGATCACATCTTTTCCTGCAGTGAAGGATTGATAGATATTGTTCTTGATCAGAGATGTACCGTCTGTCAAAGCATCACCAGTTTCTTTGTCACGGACATCAATACCATATCTTGTACCGATAAACACGGAGTTTGCCAGCACCATTTTAGAGCCTTTTCTCCAAAGGTTAGCATTTTCATGTTTTGCATCGGCTTTTTCTCCAGGACCAATTAAGGTCAGGTTTGAAATTACCGGACGTGTTCTTGGTTCGGTTGTATAGGCTTTATCCGAGTTATCAGATTCAATACCGTTAGATTGACCGGCCTGATCTGCTAATGCGGGGTCACGTTGTGCAACCAGGTACTGAAGCTTGCCTGTATAACCATTATCAAAGTCAAATACATCATCAACGTTGGCTATGGAAACAAGGTGTTTCGCATTTACATTTCCACCAAACCATTCAAATGAGTCATCTCCGGAGTAAGATACCTGTACATAATCTACCACGGTTCCACTTCCTACAGATCCGAAAGTAATACCGTTAATCTCGTTATTTTGCTGGAAGGCGATACCCGGGAACTCAACACGTACATATTTCAATACGCCGGAATTATCTGCATTGTTGGTGCCACCATGGTTACCAAATGGCTCTGTAAAACCACCTTCAATTAGTCCTGTACCACCAGGGATGTTGTTCACTGCTTTTCCAAGGATCAGCAAACCACCCCAATCGCCAGGAGTTCTTGAACCTACAGCTTTGTTTGAAGTAAATACGATCGGCTTGGTTGGGGTACCTTCAGCAACAAGCTTTCCGCCTCTGGTTACAACGAGGGATGCTTTTGAATCCTGATCACCACGAATGATTGTTCCTGCGGGAATGGTTAAGGTTACGCCATCGGCTACATATACGAATCCTTTTAGCAAGTAAACTTTAGAAGCATCCAGGGTTTTATTTGCTGAAATGGTACCTGAAAGTGTTTCAGTTGTTGCAGGGTATACAGTTGTTTTAGGGTCGAAGTTAGTCCAGTCTTTAGTCCAGTCGGTAGTCCCAAAAGCACCAAGATATGCTACTTTATCGAAGAAAGAATCTGCTAATGCAGCATCTGAGCCTGTTGGTGGCGTTACAGGATCAACAATTGGGTCAACCGTTGGATCGTCGCTTTTTGAACAGCTGCTTACTAAAGCGGTTCCTGCCATCATTGCGGCGATAAGACTAAGGTTAAATCTACTTTTCATGTTTGCGTTTTTGTTTATTCAAAAGTATACTGACCATGTTACGCCTATGTTAGGTATTCGTTACCAATACCTTTGTTTGTTGTTAATTTAACGTGAAGCTATTTCACCCGAAGCTTAGGTATCTAAAACACAAAGAGGCTATAGCACGAATGCTATAGCCTCTTTGTGTTTTGAAACCCTGTTGATCTATTTTATACGGTACGAGAAGCCTACCGTTAATGTTGATCCGAAGGTATCCGCAATGTTCAACTTGTCACTACCCTTCTTATAAGAAGCATCAGGATCAGCGCCTTTAGCTTTCTGGTAGTAAATGGCGCGGTTGTTCAGGATATCACTATAGTTAAGCTTAATTTCAGCCCTTGACTTCGCAAAGCGCTTTGAAAGCTGCAGATCGAGAATGTTCCTCGGGTTTTCGTAAATATCCGGATCCAATACATTCCCTACAGCCCAGATACGCTTGCCAATGCGGTTGAATAGCAAACTAACACCAGTTGAATTTTCAACCTTGGAGTTGTACTGCAAACCTGCATTGATAAGGTATGGCGACTGCCCTTGCAATGGGCGCTTACCTGTGCTGTTCACGGTAGTCGATACCTTCACCTCAGACTTCATGTACGAAGCATTGGCGCTAAAAGTGAAGTTTTTAAGCGTCTCACTAAGGAGATCCAAAGGTCTCCGGAATTCCATTTCCACACCATATAGCGTAGCAGAATTAGAATTGCCGTAACCAAATATTCTGCCTGTGCTACCCAACTGTAAACGTTGCTCTATTGGTGAATCGAAGTTTTTGTAGAATGCAGAGACTGAAAACACCTGTCCGGCAGATGGGTAAATGGCATACCCTAAATCCACATTGGTGGTTTTGGATTGTTTTAAACTTGGATTACCCACCACGGCAACGTTCTTATTGAAGTCGTAAAAGCCGAATGGTGCAATCTCCCTGAACTCCGGACGACCTACGGTTTGAGAACCGGAAAGGCGGATGCTTGCTTTTTCAGTAAAGTTATAGATAAGGTTCAATGATGGAAGCAAGTTGGTATATGTAGTATCTACATTGATAGGGCTTCCTGCATTGTCAGAACTATTCAGTTGCTGATTGTAAGATTCAAGTCTGGCGCCTAATCCAACTCTGAGTTTTTCAGTTACAAAACCATCGAACATCAGGTAACCCGCATTAAGGAATGAATTTGCATCATAGATGTCCGAACCGTTAGTGATTTCATTCAATACGTATCCATTTTCGCGTATGTTCGAAGCTGCGAAGATCTGATCCTGCGGTAATAACAACAGGTTGGTATCAAATTGCTCACCCCGGATAAAGCCAAGCACCCTGGCCGCAAAGTCACGCTTGCGGTACTGTCCAAAATAACCGAACTTGATTTTATTCTTATCCTGGATCCATTTTACCGGAACGGTAATATCAAAAGCACCACCGTATAGGTTCTCGTTCAGCTTGGAATTAAAATCACCAGCAAGTCGTGGGTCGGCCTGTCCTGACGAAGGAATACTTGCGCGGGTGTATCCACCACCGGCACTTTCCTCCTGATATTCCATCCGCTTA
Organism: Pedobacter sp.; assembly: GCA_038918115.1. Taxonomy (GTDB): domain Bacteria; phylum Bacteroidota; class Bacteroidia; order Sphingobacteriales; family Sphingobacteriaceae; genus Pedobacter. The sequence goes on along the minus strand of JBCLAL010000001.1, from coordinate 705,843 downwards.
AAGCCAGGCTCCCGCCGATCTGTGTTGGCGTAATTCAGGTTCCAGTCTAATTTAATTTTGCTTTCAGCAGAAAGCTGATGATTACCACTTAACTGGGTAGACACCAGTGATCGCTGCAACAGATAATCGGCTGTGCGGAAGAAAGGACTTTGTGAATCGTCGATACCTTCACGTGCCGTAAATTGGTTTTCAAGTACGCGGTTATATATGTTCTTTAAAGCGATCTTGTTTGTACCCCAGGAGTAAGCAAAGTTTGCCAATCCGCCAATATTGGTGTTGTAGTTGTAGACATTGTCATTGAAACGGTCGCCGATTGCATCACCCATGAAGGCGATCTGTTCACTCTTACGCAATCGTTCGTCGTAACGATAAGAAAGCGAAAGTACAGTACCAAACTGGCTGTCATTCTTAAACCGTTTACTGGTTCCATAGTTAGCCTGGAAGATTGGTCCCAGTACAGCAGTAACATTATTGTAGCCCCAGTTATTCGTAAACTGACGGGAAAGTGCCGCACGTTCGTTTATCGGCAAGGCCAGGTAGGCGCCCTTTGCCGGGAAGTTCGAAGGAATTTCACGGTCTTTATTTGCGAAACCGAAGACCTCTCCTGAACCACGTGCCGAGCGCTGGAAATCTTTAAATGCTGACTGGAAATTGTAGGCTGTACCAAGAGAAAAGTTCAGGAATTTATTATCCGGAAAGTCCTTAGTGGTAACCTGCACCACGCCACCGGAGAAGTCGCCCGGGATATCTGCCGATGCGGTCTTGTTAACCACGATAGCGTCAATCAGGTTTGAAGGGAGGATATCAAAGGAGAATGCTTTCTTGTCGACCTCTGTATTTGGAAGCACTGCATTGTTAAGCATTGCCGAGTTATAACGATCAGACAAGCCCCTTACCACGATAAACTTGTTATCCTGAATACTTGCACCACTTACACGTTTTAAAACTTCTGATGTGTTTTTATCCGGGCTTCTTTTGATCAGTTCGGCCGATATTCCACTGGAGATATTAATACTTGCTTTTTGGTTTGCATACAAGTTGTTTACCGACTCCTGACTGGCTTTGAAGGTGATCTTTACTTCCTGAAGATTATTGTCTGAAGATTCTTCAAGCACCACATTCAAGGGTGTGTTGGTGTTCTCTTTGATCTCTACGTCCGAGATGGTCTGCGTAACATAGCCTACATAGGACACTTCAAGCGTGTATTTGCCGCTGGGCAGACCTGCGATAAGGAAGCGCCCCTCAATATCGGTTGAAGCACCCTGTCTTGTACCCGCGATCTTCACGGTAACACCCACGAGGCGGTCACCTGTTTTTTTGTCAATTACCGTTCCTGAGATCTTTCCAATAGCCGCAGCAAAACCTACACTGCTGATGAAAAGAAGTAGAAGAGCTATTACGCTGCGCGCATTGTTAACTTTTGCTTTCAATTTGCTTAATTTTAATTTAAAGCAAAACTATGCGCAGCCTGTTAGCTCAAAGTTAGCAATACATTAACATTCCTTTACCGCTATGTTAAGTTGATGTTAAAACCGCCTTGGTTAGTATTTCAAGCCTATTTTCTTGCAAATAAAGTGTAAAAGCCAGATTGGGCCGATTAACAGGAATTTAACATCTTCCAGAAATGACGGCTTTTTACCTTCCACTTTGTGCCCGTAGAACTGTCCTACCCAGCTTAACACAAAAATCACCAGTGCGGAAAGCCACATGGCTGGACCACCATTCAGCTCCCATTTCTCAAGCATCACAATGAAGAAACTCATGATGAATACTTCGAGGAGCATGAAATAAGACATAATTGGCGACAAGCGGTAGTAGTAATAGATTGCAAAGGCAATAAGGAATGAAGCCCAGTTTACAAAGCCATTGTACTTGCCCAGAAACTCCAGGTGTGGAAAAGGAATAGACCAAACCAGGGCAAGCAGGCTAAACACAATAAGCGGCACACAGATCCAGTGGATCAGTTTATTGGTTGGGTTTTGATGACTCTCTGCATATTTGTCGAAAAGTACATCAATTTCCCTTTTCTCAGTAACCTTGCTTGCGGTTTGCTTTTGGAGTTTAGCCATGGTGTAAAAATAAAAAAAGCGGCAGATAAACTGCCGCTTTCCATATTTAATGATTAAGTATTGACTATTTCGCGAAAGAAACAGAACGTGTCTCGCGAATTACCGTAACCTTGATCTGGCCTGGATAGGTCATTTCAGTCTGTATACGGTTCGATATATCTGCGGCCAGCAATTCAGCTTGTTGATCGGTTACCCTTTCACTTTCTACCACAACACGAAGTTCACGTCCAGCCTGGATAGCAAAGGTTTTCTCCACGCCTGGGTATGAAAGTGCTAGCTCTTCCAGTTCTTTCAAACGTTTGATATAGCTTTCCACAACCTCACGTCTCGCACCAGGACGTGCACCAGAGATGGCGTCACATGCCTGAATAATCGGTGAAATCATTGAAGTCATCTCAATCTCGTCGTGGTGGGCACCAATAGCATTACAGATTTCCGGGTGTTCTTTATATTTCTCAGCTAATTGCATACCTAAGATAGCGTGAGGTAGTTCGGGATTATCATCAGGCACTTTTCCTATATCGTGCAGTAATCCTGCGCGTTTCGCCATTTTAGCATTTAAGCCCAATTCTGCAGCCATAGTTGCACAGAAGTTCGCCACCTCACGGGAGTGATGTAACAAATTCTGGCCATAAGAAGAACGGTAACGCATACGACCTACCATACGGATTAATTCCGGGTGCAGGCCGTGAATACCAAGATCAATAACGGTACGTTCACCAATTTCAACGATCTCATCTTCAATCTGCTTTTTGGTTTTTGCAACCACCTCTTCAATACGTGCGGGGTGAATACGACCGTCGGTCACCAGGCGGTGCAAAGCCAGACGTGCAATTTCCCTTCTTACAGGATCGAAACCGGAAAGGATAATAGCTTCCGGGGTATCATCAACAATGATCTCAATGCCGGTAGCAGCCTCAAGCGCACGGATGTTACGACCCTCACGACCAATTACCCGACCTTTAATTTCATCACTTTCAATGTGGAATACAGATACGGTATTTTCAATTGCTGCTTCTACTGCAGTACGTTGTATGGTTTGGATAACAACTTTTTTAGCTTCTTTAGTTGCGGTAAGCTTAGCTTCGTCTACAATGTCTTTCACCTGGATCATTGCCTGAGAGCGGGCTTCCGTCTTCATGTTTTCCACGAGCTGCGCTTTGGCTTCTTCAGCACTTAATCCAGCGATGGTTTCAAGCTGCTTTACATGCTGTGTTTTCAGGTGTTCTACTTCTTCCTGCTTTTTTACAGCAATGTCTGTTTGTTTTTCGAGGTTCTTGCGTTGATTGTCAAGTTCCTGCTCTTTGCGGTTTAAGTTTTCAAGCTTTTGATTCAGCGACTGCTCTTTTTGTTTAATCGCGTTCTCGCGTTGATTAATCTGGTTGTTACGAACATTTACTTCTTGCTCGTGCTCACCCTTCAGTTGAAGGAACTTTTCCTTTGCTTCAAGTAGCCTGTCTTTTTTCAAGATCTCAGCCTTAGTCTCAGCATCCTTAAGTAATTTCTTAACCTTGGTTTGTGCAGCGATCTCCTGCTTCTTGAGTAAACTCCTTAACAGGTATCGACCTGTGATAATCCCGACTGCGAGGCCGGCGAGTATGTATCCTATTATTCCTACTATTTCCATTTTATTATATATAAAAAAAACCGTTCTTAAATCTAAATTTCTTGTACATACCATTAACAGGGGCAAGCTGACTGCACTTCCACCTATCAAAATTATAATAATGAAACTTAAAATTTAACAACGGTTAAATTTCTTTGCTAAAGTATAAAGAACGCTCTATTTAGAAAAGAAGTCGTTTAATAAATTATCCAACTCCTCTATTTTTTCCGTAACGGCTGTATCCTGATCCTGCACCTTGGATTCGTTCCTTAAAGCGGCTGTTGCATAATGCAACAAGGCCATAGAAAGTAGATCCTGCTTATCTCTAACCGCATAATTCTCCTGATAGTCCTTAATACGTTCGTTGATAACCTTGGCGGCGCGCCTTACAATTTCCTCCTCTTCCGTAGCAACCTTTAAAGGATAGATACGGTCAGATATAGATATTTTAATCGAGATTTCTCCCATTTCTTAGCTTTGTTTCACTATTATGGTATGGCTCATTTCTTCAGTAATACAACACACTTGTCGATCTCCCGTACAAATTCATTAATTTTCTGTTTGATATCAAGTGACTTTTCGGAAGTTCCTTCCAGGCTTTTAGCAAGCTTTAAAACCCTCAGTTTCTCCTCCAGTTCTGTATTCTTGTTTCTTGAGCTTGTTAATGCAGCTTTCACAGCATCATTTTCCTGTTTAAGCAGGTCATTTTCCTCCTGAAGTGCATTACATAGCTCTATCAGGCGAGCTGTTTTATGTAGTACGGAATCTAATTGATCTGCTACGGTGGACATTTGATTTCTGTTTTCTGGCTGATAAACCTTGCTAAAATAAAAAAATATATTATTTTCTTATCTCTGCTTTCGCTGTTTGGGCTAAGTTAGAAATAATCTTTTGCATAACCGCATCGATTTGCTTATCGGTTAATGTTTGATTATCATCCTGTAATGTAAAGCTTAACGCATAAGATTTTTTTCCTGCTGGATTCTTATCTCCCATGTAGACATCAAATACCTGTATGTTTTTAATCAGTTTCTTTTCTGTTTTAAAAGCTATTCCCTTCAGCGTATCGAAAGTCACATCCAGATCAACATACATAGAAAGGTCGCGGCGCACTGCAGGATATTTCGGGGTTTCTTTATTGATGATTTTGTTTTTCCTAACCATGTCCATCAGCAATGCCCAGTCGAAGTCTGCATAAAACACCTCCTTATCCACATCAGCAGTTTTACGGTCCTGTGGAGTTGCTGCACCGAAAGTAACGATGGTCTTGTCTCCACGGAAGTATTTCAAACCATATGCAAAGTTCTCATCTGCAACTTCCGCAACCTGGTAGTTTGCCAGGCCAAGTCTTTCCATAATGCCCTCAACCGTAGACTTGATATTATAAAAGCTCACGATTCGCGGCTTTTGATTCCATTGCTCCGTCTGCAGGTTGCCTGAAACCAGGATCAGTAATCGCGGTCTTTCTACATACTGCTCATTGATGAGGTGGTATGTTTTTCCGAATTCATAGAACTTAAGATCGGTCTGCTTACGGTTTTGGTTATAAGCAACACTCTCTAAAGCTGGCATGAGCAGGCTCTGACGCATTACATTTAAATCCGAGCTTAATGGATTTAAGATCTTAACCGCCTCAGTCTCATTCTTCGAGTAGGTAGCCTTGGTAAGTGAATTACACCAGATCTCCAGGAAACTATTAGCTGTAAGCATATCTGCAATTACATGCTGCGTTTGCTCGCGATTTGGTTTAACACCGTATGACAAGCTTGCATTTACTTTCGTGGGAATTGGAATGTTGTTATATCCGTATATACGGAGTACCTCTTCGGTTACGTCGCAAGCTCTGGTAACATCAACTTTGTAAGCCGGAACTTCCAATTGCAAGCCCGCCTCCGTCTCTGCGGCTACACGCATACCGAGAGCCTCGATTATCGCTTTGATTTCCGTTTCGGGAATTGGAAAGCCAATCAGTGACTGGATTTCCTCATAGCTAACTTCTACATCGAAAGGCTTCACCGGATTCGGATAGAAGTCGCCAATTTGACTGCTGATAACCCCACCACCTAATTCCTGGATCAGCAATGCGGCACGCTTAAGTGCATAAACGGTGATCTCCGGATCCGTACCGCGTTCAAACCTGAAAGAAGAATCAGTTTTTAAGCCGTGTCTCTTTGCAGTCTTACGAACGCTAACTGCGTTAAAGTATGCACTTTCCAGGAAGATGTTTGTCGTTCCTTCAGTTACCCCAGAATCTTTTCCACCGTAAACACCAGCGATGGTTAAGGGTCCTTCCTCGTCACAGATCATCAGGTCTTCTGCGGAAAGTTTACGTTCAACACCGTCTAAGGTTGTAAAAGGCGTACCTTCTGCACATTTCTTAACGACTACGCCGCCCTTGATCTGATCTGCATCAAAGGCATGTAGTGGCTGACCAAGATCATGCAATACATAATTGGTCACATCCACAATATTATTGATCGGTCTGATACCGATCACTTTTAATTTATCTTTTAACCAATCTGGTGATGGCTTCACGGCAACGCCGGAAATGGTTACGCCACTGTAACGTGGGCAGGCCGTTTGCTCTTCCACACGCACCGGAATATTTAAACTTTCGTTCTCAACTTTAAAAGCAGTAACATCCGGCATGGTGTAGGCAGTGTGGAAATATGCCGCCAGATCTCTTGCAACACCAAGGTGTGCAGCTGCATCAGCACGGTTTGGTGTAAGGCCAATTTCGAAAACATAATCGTCTTCCATTTTAAAATGATCTTTGGCTGCAATACCAATTGGGGTATGCTCATCCAGTACCATGATGCCTGCATGTGAACCACCTAGTCCAATCTCATCTTCGGCACATAACATACCCTCAGAAACTTCACCTCTGATCTTTGATTTGTTTATTTTGAATGGCTCTCCTTCATTTGGATATACTGTTGTACCCACGGTTGCTACAACAACTTTCTGACCTTCCGCCACATTTGGTGCACCGCATACAACCTGCAACAGCTCAGGACCACCAACATCTACAATCGTTACCCGAAGCCTGTCGGCATTTGGGTGCTGCACACAGGTCATTACTTTACCAATCAGCAAGCCTTCCAGTCCACCTACAATCGGTTGTACTTTGTCTACGCTTTCCACCTCCAGACCGATATCCGTTAAGATTAATGAAAGTTCTTGAGGGGTTTTGTCTGTTTGGATGAATTGCTTGAGCCAGTTATATGAAATTTTCATGATATAATTCAGAATAAAGCGCAAAGATATAAAATTATGCTGTTGCTAGTCCATTAAGACCACTACAATGCAACAGGAATGGTTCCCTGCGTCTGTAATATTAAGCTGCTGCTTACAGCAGAGGGCAAAAAAAATGGAAGAAGTCCTTGGACCTCCCCCATTACATTGCGAGCGTTTCTGTTATTTAATTGAGATGTTTGGCGAGTTCAAGTTCAAGCGCTTCGCCTCTCAGGTTCTTAGCGATGATTTTTCCTGATGGATCTACTAGGAAGTTCTGCGGAATGGATTGTATGCCGTAGAGTTTAGCGGCAGGGCCATCCCAGAACTTAAGATCGGACACTTGCGTCCAGGTCAGTCCATCTTTCTTTATGGCGGCAAGCCAGGCATCCTTTTGCGCCTCGCGGTCTAAAGACACACCTAGGATAGTAAAACCCTTTGCTTTATACTTATTGTAAGCTCTAACAATATTAGGATTTTCTGCGCGGCAGGGACCACACCAGGAAGCCCAAAAGTCGAGCAACACATACTGACCTCTGAAATCCGATAACTTCACAGGCTTGCCATTCACATTCTTTTCTGTAAAATCTGGCGCAAGGGCACTAATGCCTGTAGGTCCATTATCATAGAGCTTCGCGGCAAGTGATTTTCCTATAGCCGTTTCCCGTAGGTTAGCTGAAAGGGCGCCAAATAACGGCTCTATGCGGGTAATGTTGGGCTGTTTGCCGGCTACTTCGGTTAGTGCCACCAAAGAAAGCCAGGATTCCGGATGTTGTTTGATATAGATGTACTTCAAGGAGTCTGCGCGCTTGCCGGCATCCTGCATCTTCTTCATTATCTCGTCAACAAAACCTCGATCCTTCTTCTGCGCCTCCGAAGCGGCTTTATATTCACGAGCCACATGGTTGTTCGCTTCTACCAGCGGACTCAGTACAGCGGCAAAGTAGGCTTTATAGTCATCGTTGATCTTCGATCCAGACACCTCGGCATTTTTAATCGAATCTGTGCCATTGATGTTCATCTGACCTTTTTCTACATAGATGGTCAGGGCGTCACCATCCTTAGCCCATCTGGTATCGGTCTTCCCGGCATGACTTACTAAAACATCTGCTTTAATGGGTTCAGCTGTTACGCCTTGAAAAACAAGCATACCATCCTTAAATACTGCAGAATCCAGGGTCTCCTGATTTGTCCAGCCATATTGTTTGATCAAATAAGCCTTGGTTCCGTTTTTTACGGAACCAAGTTTAATGTTGATGTTATACGCACGATCCTGCGCTTTGATACTCATGGCGCCAAGACAGGTCAGCATGAGTATTGATAGTGGTTTTATCATATTGAAGTTGTTGCCGGTTTATCTTAGATAGCCCGGGTTTGGTGTAAGATTAGGATTTTGAGCCAGGTCTGATGGTGGTAGCGGCCACACCGCCATGTAGCTTTGCCAGGTTGTAGGTTTTGTAGGCGCTACGACGTTCATCACGGCGTCTATAGTCCCTGTTCTTTTAAGATCAAAGAATCGGTGACCTGCCTCGGTAAACAGTTCAACCTGTCGCTCCTTCGCAATTGCGGCAAGTAATTCCTGCTGCCCTGCAGCCGTGGTATTCCCGAGCGAAGCACGGGTTCTAACCGCATTCAGATCGGCAGCGGCACCATCTTTATTCTGCATTGCACGAGCTTCAGCCCGGATCAGGTATTGCTCGGCTAGGCGGAATAGTACATCGTATTCTGCATTGTTGGCGGAAGACTTGTATTTATTCGGAAAATAGTAAGTCCTTGCTGGAGCAGTTGCAGACGCCAACACGTTAGATGATCGTACCCAGCTGCTGTACCGCGCATCGTTAGCTTCAAACTTATTTAATAACCATTCACTGAGTTCAGCATAGACACTAAATGAGGTAGGACTTTGAGTTGATTTGATCTCTGCAGGCATACCTTTGTTGTAGAAGTTGTAACCAGGAGCAACTTGTGCGCTGTTTGGCGCAAGTGCCACAATGGTCTCTGCACTGCTGGTCAGAAAAACCTGTTCCAAAGGCACCAGCTTATATTTTGCATTGCTGATCACTTCAGTCGCCTGCGCTTCTGCATTTGGCCAGTCTTTGGTATACAGGTACACGCGTGCAAGCAGTGCCGTGGCTACGGCCTTGTTCGGCCTGACCCGGTTATTGCTTGCGGTACCATACCCATCGTGGTAATCGTCGCTTAATAGGGTCTGCGCTTGCTTAAGATCAGAGATAATTTGTTGGTAAACCGCCGATTGCGGTGCACGACTAAGCGCATTGTTCTTTCTGAAGTCGGTTGTTAAAGCTAGTGGTACATCGCCGTAGATGTTTGTTAAATAAAAATAACTAAATGCACGCAAGAAATAGGCTTCGCCCAACCATTGATTTCTGTTGACCAAATTAGCTTTGCTTGCCTCAATACCTTCAATGGCGGCGTTAATTACAAAGACCTTGCTGTATAACGCTGACCAATGGGGACTTTCCCCAGATTGAATCGCGTTTTTGTAATACATATCCGGGAATTCACCCACCTTCAAACTCTTAAGTTCATCGGTATATAGTCCTGAAGTAAAGCCAAAATTTCCACCAGCCGTAACATTGAAAGGTCCTGATTCACTCATGGTGATCAGCACACTGGTAATCACTGCGGAGGTGGTATAATCAGATTCATAAACGCTGCTGCCATCAATGGTATTTGCCGGAAGTTCGGTGTTATCCAGATATTTTTCACATCCACTCATCAGCGCAGCTACTGCAACCAACAAAATGGCTGTATATTTTCTATAGTTGAATTTCTTTCTCATTTTACGTCTTATAAAGTAATGTTAAACCCGCCGGTAAATACCCTTAGCGGCGGAATTACGCCGATACTGAGGTTCTCAGGATCTAGCCCACCATAGTTCGAGATGGTTAGTAGATTTTGTCCTTGCAGATAAACCGAGAGGGCCTTTACGCCCATTTTGCGCAACAGTTCTGCACCAAAAGCATATCGGATACTTACGTTCTGTAGTCGCGCATAAGTAGCATTACTATATGCACCTGTACTCGTCTGGAACAGCGACTGTCGCATAAAAGCACTCAAGAAATCGTTGGTAAGCTTTGGCACATCGGTGATGTCACCTGGTTGCTGCCAACGGTTCAGCCATTCTGTTGAGCCATTCGACAAACTCACACCTAATGGGAAGACTGATTGACCCAAGATGTTTTTAGCCATGCGTTTGGTGAAGTTGAACGTGAAGTCCATAGTCAGGCGCTTATATGAAAAGGAGTTGGTAAAGCCGCCGTAGAACTTTGGCGCAAGATCGATGAACGCTGTTTTGTCAGGATAGCCAGACAACGACATAAAGTCGTCAGTTTCCCCCTTTGCATTGGTAAAGCTGTAATTTCCCGTAGCAGGATTAATACCCTGATAGTTGTACAACTTCACACCAGTTACTGGATAACCTTCCATATAATTGCTTTCTTTATCGGTAATGGATGGTAATTGAAGTAATTTACTCTTCGGTAGGGAGATATTAAAGCGGGTATTCCAGCTGAAATTCTTGATCCTGATGTTAGTAGAATTTAAGTTGATCTCATAGCCATTAAGTCTAATTTCAGCATCCGAATTGATTGCATACCCGTTATAGCCGGTTACAGTGGAGAGTGGCTGACTGATCAATTGGTTACTTGCCTTATTGTAATAGTAACTCACATCAGCAAGAATCCGGTTCTCAAAGAAACCCAATTCAATCGCCATTTCAGAGTTGCGGTTCCGTTCCCAACTTAGCAAAGGGTTCGGCAGCGAGTTAGGTGCCAGGCCAACTTTTCCATCATAACTTTTGGGGCGGGTACCGTAGGTACTCAAGTAAGCGAAATCCACTATTGCATCTCCTCCAACGGTTCCAGTGCTGGCTCTTAGCTTACCATAGCTGATGAAAGGAACGTTGTCTTTCATGAACTGCTCTTCAGAGAAAATCCATGCTGCTGCCAGGGAGCCGAAATTACCGAAGCGTCTGCCCGGGCCAAATCTCGTTGAGCCATCCCGGCGGGTATTAATGTTCAGCACGTACTTCTCATCCAATACATAATTGATAATTCCATAGATACCTATAGCTCGTGTTTGTTTAAGCGCATAATCGGTTGAGACCGACGAGCCTGCAGAAGGATTGCCAAGTAGCGCGTCGGACGCAAATCCGGTACCCGTGATATCGGAGGAGTTTGTCAATGTATTATCGATCTCAGCGCCGAACTTTACGCTCAAATTGCCTTTTTTGCCAAGCGTAGTTCTGTATTCAGCATACGGAGAAACAGTGATTGCACGACTTTCAAATTGATGAAAGATGCCAACGGTTCTGGCCGGGGCATCTTTGGTTGCCGGATTAAATGCGGTTGTTGGGTATTCCGCATTTTCTTTTCCGGTTAGATTGTTATAGCCAAAAATAGTGCGTAAGGTGATTTTATTCGTTGGTTTATAAACCAATGTAGCATTGGCAAGCAGGTTATTTGTTACGTTCTTATACACCCGCTCTGAATTTGCAGCAGAACCACTGCTGTTGGTGCCCGTTCCAATTGCATCCCAATTGATGCTTCCGTCGACATTAAATGGTGGCGGTGCATTAGGTGCCAACAACGCGTTTGAAGAGAAATCATATGGCACCATGGTATTCTTCGATGATAAATATGAACCAGATAAATTCAATTCAAATTTTTCGTCATCTGTACTGGTGTTTAATCCGAATCGAAGTGAACCATCCGTATTGCTACCATTGTGTCGTTGAATATTTCCAACATTCCTTAAACTTCCATTAACGAGATAGGATACGTTTTTAGAACCTCCCGTATAAGAGACGTTAGCATTAGTAGTTGCTGCAGCACTGCCCAGAAACTCTTTTTGCCAGTTTGTATAACGATCTTCCGGCCAGGTGCCATTAATATCGAAATCCTCGTTAGATGGATTTTTGCCGTCATTTGCAAATGCCTCCCTGCGCAACATAAGAAACTGTTCAGTACTTAGAAGCTCTGGTACTTTTCCGAGTGTAGAAATCCCGGTATATACATTAGCACTCAAACGCTGTTGCGCTGATTTTGCTTTTTTGGTTGTAATGAGGATCACACCATATGCACCAGAGGAACCATATATCGCCGTTGCATCAATATCCTTTAACACGTTTATACTTTCAATATCGTTCGGATTGATGTAGTTTAAACCACTTCCCCCTTGCAAATAGCCTTCGGTAGCATACAAGAAGTTTTCAGAGAGCTGTAAATTACCTGCCGGATACCGCACCCCATCTACAATGATGAGTGGTTGTGGTGGATTCTGATCCCGGCGTTTGACATTTTGAGCGTTGTTAAGATTCGCCGCGCCCCGCATTCTCATTTGAAATGCGCCGCCCGGCTGTCCTGTTGCCTGTTGGATGAACAAGCCCGGCACATTCCCCTGCAAAGCTTCCATCACGTTCTGCACAGGATGCTTCTCAATTTCAGCACTTGTAATGGTTGTAATGTTACCAGCGTTCAGGCGTTTAGTGGTTGTACCATAAGCCGTGATCTGGATCTCATTTAAATCGCTTACCGCTGCCTTAAGAGCGATCATCGCAGGACTCTTCAGACTTTTAACCGGCACCTCCACACTGGTGTACCCGATGTAAGATACCTGAAGGATAGCTTGCTCGTCCGGTACCACAATCACAAACTCCCCTTTGTCGTTACTCGCCGTAACAGCTCGGGAACTTCCTTTTACTTTAATGGTTACTCCAGCCAAGGGACGCTCGTGTTCATCAACGATCTTTCCTATTATTGTTTTTGTAGGAACCGGTTTCTGAACCTCCAGTTTCGAACTGATAACGATGATGCTGTTCTCAATGCTGAAAGCAAGTGCCTGTTTATTCAAGGATTGTTCCAGCACTTCCTTCAATGGAGCATCTTTTACATGAATGGAAACTGATTCATGACCTTGCAGCAAGTCGTCGGTATAGAAGAAGTCATAACCAGTTTGTTTTCTGATCTCTTTAAACAAGGTTGATAAGGGAGACCTATTAAGATTAAGAGTTAATCGCTGTGCAGAGACGGTAGCATTTACCTGTAACACAGCGATTACTAGCAACAATACAGTAAATTTCATTGCGCGTAAAAACGTTCTTGGGGCTGGTGGCCGCCACAATTTTTCAGTGTAAGATTTCATACATTTGTTTAGGTTAATTCATGATGCGGGCCTGACTGTCAAGCGATGTGCCTGCAACCTGAATATGCTTTAGATAAGTTTGTTATGCTGAAGCCGGCGCCACCGGCTTTTGAACAAGCTTCATTTTCATCCGGCTGTGTTCCCGCACAGTCGGATTTTTTTACCTGTTCCATTTGAATGGGCTATTCGCTGCAGTAAAGGTGTTTCATCTCTTAAGTTGTTTAGTTGATTATTCTGTTATTTGCTTGTATTATTAATGACGGTAACCTGCTTTCCCTTGACAAGAAAGCGAACCGTACCGGTTCTCTCCAGCATCTTGAGTACAGCCGAAAGATTTCTTGTGCGGGAGACCACGCCGCTAAAGCTGAGCGCCGCATTTACATCGCCATCGTAAGTAATATCGACATCATACCACCTGGATACCTTACGCATGATGCTGCTGAGACTTTGATTTTCAAAGATGAAGTCTCCCTCCTTCCAGTCGATCGCAGCTTCAGTGTCCGCCGCCGACACCCTGATCCGTTGACCACTTGTTAAGGCACTCTGTTGACCTGGTTTGAGCAACGCAGCACCTTCGCCCTGCCGACCCCATACCCGTACCGATCCTTCCAGCAAGGTTGTGGTAGAAGCCGGTTCATCGGGGTATACATTCAGGTTGAAGTGTGTTCCGAGAACCTCGAGGGTTTGACTAGCGGTTACTACGCTGAAAGGTTTGTCTGGATTATGTGCGACCTCGAAGTAAGCTTCCCCAGATACCTCCACCTGTCTGGATTGCCCGCTGAAAGCTATCGGATACTTTAACGATGAAGCTGAGTTTAGCCATACCTGGGTGCCATCCGAGAGGACAAGATGATACTGGCCGGCCCGGGGTGTACTGATCATATTGAACATGGATGAACCCGCATCAGCAGCAGCTTTGTCTGACAGGGCATAAACCAGTTCACCGCTGTCGGTTTTCCTGATCCTGACATTTCCCTGCTCCGCCAATGTTCCCCGCGCTGCCTGATCGAGGGTAATTTTGCTTCCATCCGCAAGGGTAAGTATAGCTTTGTTTGCACCTGGTGCTATGTCACTGATCACGTTTGCCACAGCTGCGGCATTGCCAGGTTGTTCTGGTGATTGGTTGAAGTAAAGCAGGGCTGATCCAACAAGGAGCAGTGCCGCCGCTGCAGAGAGCCATGCATAAACACGGCTTCGTCTTGAGCTCCTATTTGATATTATAAACTTAGGTGTGCTAATTTCATTGAGCTGTTCGTCGGTAAGTACCTGTAATCCAGGTGCTTCTATCTGTTCATACCATGCCTCAATGACTGCTTGCTCCTCAGGACTACAAAGGCCCTTATTGTAGCGATGTAACAGCGCCTTGAATGAATCTTCCATTTAGAATTGTATCTGTCTTTTATGTAAGACAGTTCAAAAGCATAAAGGGGCTATTGGTTATGAAAAAATATTGATAACAGGGCTAAAATCTCTACACCCAACTTCATACGCAGGAGTTTTGAAGCAGCTTTTATGTGATTCTTAACCGTGAATTCCGAGATATTAAGTTTTTCAGCAATTTCTTTATTCGACAGATGGGCTTTTCGGCTTAAAACAAATACTTCCTGCATTTTTGGGGGCAAAGCGGCAATTTCCCGTTCAATCAGGGCTTCTAATTCTCGTTCCCGAAGCAGTAAATCCGTAACATAATTCTTTTCACTTACAAAATAATGGAAAGAGGCGGCGTATCGCGCCTCTATATTTGCATGTTCAATATGATTAAGCACCCGGTTCCTCACCAAGGTATATAGATACGCTCCCCCGTTCTTAACTGTCGGTAAATTGCCCCGGTTGGCCCACATTCCAGAAAAGATATCCTGGATGATTTCTTTAGCATCCTCAAAGTTCCCCAGTTTCTTATAAGCATGAACAGTCAGCAAAGCCTTGTATCGATTGTACAATGCTGTAAACGCAGCATCATCGCCTGTTTTGATCAGGTCGATCAACAATTCATCAGGTTCGTCTATCGGGTGGTCCATTCAGCAATGCTCATATGCATCAAATTTAGCAAACAAGGTTGGGAGACAAGCACCTAAATCAAAAATGTTGCGGATAAATCAAGTTGTTATATCAGGCCTTCATCGCAGAAGCTGTAGTAAGCACGATCGGCAATGATCAGATGATCCACAACAGGTAAATCAAGCAGCTTTCCTGCCTCAACAAGCTTCTTCGTTAGCCTGATGTCCTCGTTGCTGGGCTTCAGGTTACCAGATGGGTGATTATGTGCAAGAATAATACATGCGGCCTGATGTTCAAGAGCGGTTTTAAAGATGATCTTCGGGTCGGCCACTGTTCCGGATTGCCCGCCTTTACTAATGAGGTGTTTGGATTTGATGTGATTGGCCCGATTCAGCAGCAGCATCCAGAACTCCTCATGATTAAGATCCAGGAAGTCGGACTGCAATTCCTTAAATGCATCATGGGAACTACCCACCTTCAGCACCTGCTGCTTTGCAGTTTCCTTGCGCCTTCTGCCAAGCTCCAGCGCAGCAACAATACTGATGGCTTTAGCCTCTCCGATGCCTTTAAATTGTGAAAGGTCTTTTACTGATGCCTTGCCAAAGGCGTCCAAATCATTTTGATACGCTGCGAGCATTCGCTTGCTTAGATCCACAGCCGTCTCGGTCCTGCTGCCAGAGCCAATCAAAATGGCTACCAGTTCAGCGTCTGTCAGTTGTCGTCTGCCGCTCAGCATTAATTTCTCACGGGGTCTGTCGGCCTCGGCCCAGAGCTTAATTCCCAGTTTTTGTTCATATAAGTCCATAAACAAAAAAACCGGACAAGCAATGCTTATCCGGTCGGAAATATTATAAAGTATATACTAGCTTAAGCCATTAACAAATTTAGTTAACTTTGATTTGTTGTTCGCTGCTTTGTTTTTGTGAATGATATTTTTCTTAGCTAAGCGATCAAGCATTGAAATCACTTTAGGAAGTAATTCTTGTCCAGATTTCTTATCTTCTGCAGCACGTAATCTCTTGATGAAAGTACGAGTTGTTTTTGCCTGATACCTGTTACGTAAACGCTTAGTTGCGTTTGCTCTTATTCTTTTTAAAGCTGATTTATGATTTGCCATTGTTTTTAGCCTATATTTTCTATTTTTTTCGGACTGCAAATATAGAACTAATGTTTTTAATTTACAAAACCCTTAGCGGAATATTTTTAATAACAGATTAAAATACCGGTATTTCCCTCCTATAAAAAGCTAATTTCTTACTTTTGGAAAAAAGAATAAAGTGAAAAAACGAATTGCCATCTTCGCCTCCGGTTCCGGTTCCAATGCACAAAAGCTTATGGAATATTTCAAAGGCAGCACCGAAGCAGAAATCTCGCTTGTATTAACCAACAATCCCGATGCCTACGTCGTTGAACGTGCCGACAACTTCGAAATACCTGTACATATATTCGACCGGAACGGATTCTATAAAACAGATGAGGTTCTGGACATGCTTACAGCGTTGAAGATAGATCTGATTGTACTTGCCGGATTCCTGTGGCTTATTCCAGCGAAACTGATCGAGCATTTTCCAAACCGCATCATCAACATCCACCCCGCCCTGCTACCGAAATTCGGAGGCAAGGGAATGTATGGAGACCATGTTCACAATGCCGTTATGGCCGCTAAAGAAGCTGAGGGCGGAATTACCATCCACTTCGTAAATGAAAATTATGACGAGGGTGAATTCATACACCAGGCAAAATATAAGATCGAACCCGGCGATAGCCTCGAGATGATTAAGTTTAAAGGCCAGCAGCTGGAACACCTGCACTACCCTAAAATTATTGAAAGTATCATTAAAAAGCTCCCTGAGTAGTTTTATTTGGAAGGCCTTAAAATAAATCATCAAAAAAGGCTACTTTTGCGGCTCAAAATTCTTCACAGATGAGTCAATCAAAAAAGATCAAAAACGCTTTAATTTCAGTCTATTACAAAGATGGGTTAGAACCTTTAGTCCGTCTGCTAGCCGCCCAAGGTGTTCAATTATTTTCAACTGGTGGTACCGAACAGTTCATCAAAGACCTTGATTTACCGGTTACAGCAGTAGAAGATTTAACCGGATACCCTTCAATTTTAGGGGGTCGTGTTAAAACCTTACACCCAAAAGTGTTTGGTGGTATCCTAAACCGCAGAGGCTTAAAAGAAGACCAGGAACAAATCGCATCTTATGAAATTCCTGAGCTTGATCTGGTAATTGTAGACCTTTATCCTTTTGAAGAAACTGTGAAAGCTGGCGGTACTGAACAGGAAATCATCGAAAAGATTGATATCGGTGGTATATCCCTCATCCGTGCGGCTGCAAAGAACTTTAACGATGTTGTAATCCTTGCTTCTAAAGACGATTACAGCACTTTACAACAAGAACTGGACTCGCAAAATGGAGAAACTACGCTTGCACAACGTAAATCGTATGCCCAAAAAGCATTCCACATCTCTTCCGGTTACGACACCGCAATTTTCAACTATTTCAACAACGAAGAGCCGATCAACGTCTTCAAACAAAATATTTCAAGCGCGCAGGTATTACGATACGGCGAAAACCCGCATCAACAAGGTGTTTTCTATGGTAATTTGGATGAGATGTTCACCAAACTAAATGGTAAAGAACTTTCATACAATAACCTGGTAGATGTTGATGCTGCAGTAGCACTTATTGACGAGTTTGAAGCGCCTACCTTTGCCATCTTAAAGCACACCAATGCTTGCGGTGTAGCATCCAGAGCAACAGTTCTTGAAGCATGGACAGACGCACTAGCTTGCGATCCTGTTTCCGCTTTTGGTGGTGTGCTTATTACAAACCGTGAGGTTGACCTTGCAACTGCAACCGAAATCAACAAACTCTTCTTCGAAGTGCTTATTGCCCCTGCATACCAGCCAGAAGCTATTGAGCTTTTCCGTGCTAAGAAAAACAGGGTGATCCTGCAACGTAACGAGGTTGAGCTATCTAAAAAGCAGTTTAAGACCCTTCTTAATGGGGTGATCGAGCAAGATAAGGATCTAAGTATCGAAGGTCCTGAACAAATGTCTCCGGTTACTGAAAAACAACCAACAGAACAGGAATTACAAGATCTATTCTTCGCAAACAAGATTGTAAAACATACCAAATCAAACACCATTGTTTTTGTTAAAAACCAGGTTCTGGTAGCCAGCGGTGTCGGTCAAACTTCAAGGGTTGATGCATTGAAACAAGCAATCGTTAAAGCAGAATCTTTTGGCTTTACCTTAGCGGGTGCAGTGATGGCTTCAGATGCATTTTTCCCTTTCCCGGATTGTGTGGAAATCGCAGCCGAGGCAGGCATTACTGCTGTTTTACAACCAGGCGGATCGATCAAAGATGCAGACTCGATAAATATGGCAAATGAGAAAGGTATTGCAATGTTAACCACTGGTATCAGGCATTTCAAACACTAAGTTTTTTTTCCGCGGATACAATAAAAAGCTGTAGTTTTACATTACTTATAGTACACAGAATTTTTCATATTTAAATTATTACCTATAAATGGGTCTATTTAATTGGTTTACACAAGAGGTTGCCATCGATTTGGGAACCGCAAATACCCTAATTATACATAACGATAAAGTAGTAGTTGACGAGCCTTCTATCGTTGCTTTCGACCGCCAGACAAACAAAATTATAGCTATAGGACGCCAGGCCATGCAAATGGAAGGCAAAACCCATGATAATATCCGCACTGTACGTCCATTGAAAGATGGTGTAATTGCAGACTTCAATGCTGCTGAAGCCATGATCAAAGGCATGATCCGCATGCTGAATGGTGGTAAGGGCTGGATGTTCCCCTCACTACGGATGGTAATTTGTATTCCTTCAGGAATCACAGAAGTTGAAAAACGTGCTGTACGCGACTCCGCGGAAATAGCTGGTGCAAAGGAAGTTTACCTCATACATGAGCCTATGGCTGCTGCTGTAGGTATCGGCATCGACGTTGAGGAACCTATGGGAAACATGATCATCGATATCGGTGGTGGTACCACAGAGATTGCTGTAATTGCACTTTCAGGTATTGTATGTGATCAGAGTATCCGTGTTGCTGGTGATAATTTCGACTCCGACATTGTAAACTATATCCGCCGCCAACATAACATTATGATTGGTGACCGTACCGCAGAAAAGATAAAGATTGAAGTTGGTGCCGCATTACCGGAGCTAACGGATCCACCATCAGACTTCGCCGTACAAGGTAGGGATCTGATGACCGGAATCCCTAAACAGATCACCGTATCCTACACCGAGATCGCACACTGTCTGGATAAATCCATTTCAAAGATCGAAGAAGCAATCCTTAAAGCACTCGAGATCACTCCTCCTGAGCTTTCCGCAGATATCTACCAAACCGGTATCTATCTTACCGGCGGTGGTGCTTTACTGCGCGGTCTTGATAAACGTGTTGCAGCTAAAACCAAGCTTCCTGTACACATCGCTGAAGATCCACTTCGTGCGGTAGTACGTGGTACTGGCATTGCCCTGAAAAACATAGGTGGCTATAAATTCTTAATGCAATAAAAACGGTGGTGAACTTCAACTATGCGTAACCTTTGGATTTTCATAAACAGATATAACGCATTTTTTCTATTCATCATCTTTTTCTCTGTAGGACTGATTTTAACTGTTAAAAACAACATCTATCAGCAAAGTGCAGCCGTAAACTCCGCAAATGAAGTGATCGGCAATGCATATGAAAAACTTAATGTTTTCAAGAAATACATCAACTTAGGCCGTGTTAATGATAGTCTGGCAGCTGAAAATGCCAGACTACAAACGGCCCTCTTTGCCATGCGTAACATCGACTCTGCAAAGAATACGGTGGTCACAGACACGGTAACAAACTACCAATACACTTACCTTGCCGCCCGCGTAATTAAGAACTCTATTACCTTGCGGAACAACATCATCACCATCAATAAAGGTGCTGCCGATGGTATAGCACCAGGCATGGCGGTTATTGCTCCAGGTAAAGGTGTCGTGGGCTTTGTGCGTGACGTTTCTCCGCATCTTGCAACCATACAGTCGCTCTTGCATAAAGACACGAAGATCAGTGTCAACATCAAGAAGAATAATGCTTTAGGCTCCCTGGTTTGGGGAGAACGTAATGCGGACTTCAGGAAAGCCTACGTTAAGGAGATCCCGAATCAGTATAAGATAAACTTAAGAGATACCGTTGTAACTTCAGGCTTTGGCTCCTTCCCTCCAGGTATTCCTGTGGGTAGGGTAAGCAATACAGGTATCGCTACCGGCGACAACTTCCTGACCATAGAAATCCAGCTGTTTAATGATTTCAGCACCCTGCAATACGTTAATGTCATTAAACACAAGTACGCAAATGAGGAAAAAGAATTAGAAGCAAAACTACCAAATGAATAGCAAACTCGTCTTCATCAACATCGTCAGGTGGATACTCCTGCTTTTCATCCAGGTATTCCTGCTCAGGAACCTGGGCTTCTACAACCTTGCGACACCTTTTGTGTACGTGCTGTTCCTGCTGCTGCTGCCCTTTCGCACGCCTAATCTGCTGCTGTACCTCATTGCTTTCGTAACCGGAATAACCCTGGACGCTTTTTACGACACCATAGGTGTGCATATTGCCGCCTCGGTAACATTGATCTATGTACGTATTTTGTTCATCAATGTCAGCGTAAACCGCGACGGCTTTGACGAACCAGAACCAACACTGGGAAATATGGGCTTCAAATGGTTTTCACTTTATGCCCTTCTTTGTATCTTTGCACACCATCTTGTACTTTACCTGCTGGAAGCCTTCAAATTAACTGAACTCTCCTACACCTTAACGCGGTGTTTATTTAGTGGTTTATTTACCATGTTAACCGTTCTTCTGATAGAATTCATCTTTTATAATAGGAAATTACGCTAATGGACAATTTGTTCGACAGGAAATACACGATTCAGGGACTCTTTATCGTGGTTTGCCTGATCCTGCTGGCCAAGCTATTTTATATACAAGTGGGTAGTGATAAGTATTTTATCTCCGCAGAGAGTAATGTGCTTAAGAAAATCTACACCTTCCCTGCCCGCGGTGTCATTTATGACCGCAAAGGAAGGGTGCTGGTTCAGAACGAACCCGTCTACGACCTCATCGTTATTCCAAACCAGGTTAAACCTTTTGACACGCTGGACCTCTGCAATACCATTGGTATCGACATGAAGGGCTTCCACAAACGTTTCACAAAAGCGCTTAACCAGTCCCGCTACCAGCCCTCTATTTTTGAGAAACAACTTTCGGTACAGATCTATGCTTCATTGCAGGAAAAGCTATCCCGCTTTCCGGGCTTTATGGTACAAAACAGAACCATCAGGCATTATCCGGACAGTGTTGCAGGACAGTTCTTTGGCTACGTAAAGGAAGTTACCAAGAAAGATATAGAAGAAAATAACGGCTACTACCGTCCGGGCGACTACATCGGGAAAGCTGGTATTGAAAAGCAATACAATGATGTGCTGCGTGGAGATCGTGGTGTGATCAACATGCTTTATGATGCGCGGAACGTCCCGCAGGGCAGTTATGCAGAGGGAAAATTTGATACGCTTGCCCGCTCGGGTGAGAAAGTGTACTCTTCCCTCGATATAGAGATCCAGAAGCTTGGCGAACAGCTCATGCAAAATAAGGTGGGTAGCATCGTGGCCATTGAGCCATCTACCGGTGAAGTACTGGCCTTTGTGAGTGCGCCAGGCTACGATCCAAACAGAATGGTGGGCCGTAGTCAGGGAAACAACTACATGGAGATTTTCGGTAACCCTAACCGTCCTTTCCTGGTGCGACCAACATCAGGTTATTACTCTCCAGGTTCAGCATTTAAACCCGTTAATGCACTTATCGGTTTACAGGAGGGTGTAATTGATGCGGAGACACCTTTTAACTGTCCGGGCGGCTATCGCGCCGGAAATCACGTCGTTAAATGTGAACACGTAGATGGAAACATAAGTCTGCGCCGTGGATTGGCACGTTCCTGCAACACTTACGCCTGTAATGTATTTGCGAGGATTATGACTCAGCGTAAGTTTAAAAGCAAAATTGCCGCTTATAACAACTGGGAAGAAAG
This sequence comes from Pedobacter sp., assembly GCA_038918115.1. GTDB lineage: Bacteria > Bacteroidota > Bacteroidia > Sphingobacteriales > Sphingobacteriaceae > Pedobacter. Next base: position 683,657 of record JBCLAL010000001.1, on the reverse strand, counting down.
GGTACGAAAGTTCGGTATCGGTCAGCGCTTAGACATTGACATTCCTTTTGAGAAGAAAGGAATTTTATTCTCATCAGACGACTATACCAAGCGCTTTGGAAAATACTGGGGTTATACCACCGTGATCTCACTGGCTATCGGTCAGGGTGAGATGAATACCACTCCGCTTCAGATGGCAAACATCATGGCCATTATTGCCAACAAAGGATACTATGTAAAACCACACCTGATCAAAGCCGTTGGTGAGAAGAAGACGATCACCAAAGAATACGTGCAGAAGAACTACGTAGGTGTAGAAGAAAGACACTTTACGCCGGTAATAGATGGTATGCAGGAAGCGGTAAACAGTCCCTGGGGAACAGCTGTGCTATCAAGGGTGCCTAACATCATCATGTGCGGAAAAACAGGAACGGTACAGAACCCTCATGGAAAGAACCACTCTGTGTTTATCGGATTTGCACCTCGCGACAATCCGAAGATCGCTATTGCCGTAATCGTGGAAAATGCAGGATACGGAAGTACCTACGCCGCTCCTATTGCCAGCTACATAACGGAAAAATACCTGACCGACTCCATCTCCAAAGGCCGTCAGGCACAGGTTGAATGGATGAAGAAACAAGTGGTACTGCCAATCATGCCAAAGCCAAAAGCGAAATTTCAGCCTAAGCAAACGGACGATTCTACCAAGAAACAACTACCTCAAAAACTTGAGGCAGCGCCGGTAACAGAAATTACAACGCAGCCAAAAACAATTGAAATTACCAAATGAGTACACAACAAGGAAACAGGTTCTTTTTTAATGTAGACTGGATCACGATCCTGATCTTTGTTGGGCTGTGTGCAATTGGCTTCATAAATATTTATGCATCTGTTTATAACCCGGATACTGCCGGGGTGTTCGACTTCAGCAGCAACTATGGCAAGCAGCTGATGTTTATCCTTTCTGCCCTGATACTGGGATTTTCCATCTTACTGGTCGATGCCAAGTTCTTCAGTGTATTCTCGCCCATCATTTATGGGGTCACGATATTACTACTCCTGGCTGTGCTTGTTGTGGGACGAAATGTAGCGGGTAATCAAGCCTGGATTCCAATAGGAAGTTTCAGGCTGCAACCTTCAGAGTTTGCTAAGTTCGGATCAGCATTGCTGATGGCCAGGTACATCAGCACTTTCAACCCTAAACTCCGGGACTTCAAATCCATCGCCTTCGCTGCCTTGATCGTCCTGCTGCCACTGGGATTAATCATGCTTCAACCCGATACCGGCTCGGCACTTGTATTTCTCTCTTTCATGTTTCCCTTATACCGCGAAGGATTATCGGGTTATTTCCTGCTGATTTTCCTGGGTATGATCGTACTGTTTATCGCAGACTTCCTGATGCCAATGGGGCTGATCATCTTTATCATTGTCATGGTCACGGCTTTCTTTATCTACCAGAATCGACGCAAGCAGAAGACCATCTTCACCATCGCAATTGTAGCTATGCTCTCCATTGCATACCTCTATGTAGTTAAGCTAACTTACGCCAAGGTACTGGAGCCGCACCAGCGCAGCAGGATTGAGATCATGCTGGGTCTTAAAACAGATCCCAAAGGAGCAGGATATAATGTTATTCAATCGAAGATCGCTATTGGCTCTGGACAAGCATTGGGAAGGGGATTTCTGCAGGGTACACAAACCAAGTACGGCTATGTACCCGAACAAAGTACAGACTTTATCTTTTCAACCATTGGTGAAGAATGGGGCTTTGCCGGATGTACAGTAGTCGTAGGACTATACTGTTTCATGTTACTGCGTGTCATTAATCTGGCCGAGCGACAGCGGTCCACCTTTTCCAGGGTTTATGGTTACTGCGTAGCCAGCATTATCTTCTTTCACGTGTTTATCAACATCGGTATGACCATCGGAATTATACCCGTAATTGGTATTCCCCTGCCCTTCATCAGTTATGGTGGGTCATCACTCTGGAGCTTTACCGTATTGTTGTTTATCTTCCTTAAGCTAGACGCTAACCGGATGGGCTTTATTTAGCAAAGCGCTGGTGTAACAATTCGTAAAACTGGTCTACCGTACCCTGCTTTGCAGCCCAGTTGTGCTTGCCTGCATAATGCTTTTGCAGAAATGCATCTGCCGTATCATAGTCCGGCATCTTGTTGATAAGATCTATAGCCTCTGCATAAGCCAGGTTATAGCCATCAAACAGATCTTTCACAAACAGCAGTTTTTCATTGAGGCTGATGGCGCGTTTTAAATCCGTAATCGCTGGCTTAGCGCTTTCAGGCTCCCGCTGTACTGTGCTGTTGCTACCCAGCTTCCCTGCGGCAAGCAGTTCATTCAAGGTAGGCTGATGTGCTTGGGTGGCTGCTGCTTCGTGTCTGCTGACTTCCGGCGCAGCGGTAACAATCGGGATAATTGGCTCGGGCGCAGCAGCGGCTACAGGAGTAGGTGCTGGTGTGGGTGCCGGAACTGGCGGCGGTGCAATGGATACATCTACAAGGAAGGGTTCCGGACCCACCTCGTCCTCCTCTTCCTGCTCCTCAACATCATTTACCGGAACATCATGAGCAATCTGCTCTGGTGGAATGCTGCCGATGTCCATATTACTGTAAACCGGATGTACATGACGGCTGGAAGGCTTTGGTTCTTCAACAGGTTCCTCTACGGGCGTATCCTGAAATGGCTCCTCTACAGGCTCCTCAATCTCGTACAACTCCCGTTCAGGATAATCATCATCATCGTCCTGTGCCGGCTCATCCGGGTTAATGATCTGACTTGAACTTTCCGCAACAAAGTGCGGTTTATCCTGCCGGTCATTCACCAAAAACTCGAAGGTCGGTGTTTCCTTGTCAGGTGTAAAGAAATCATCAAAAACCTGCGTTGGCCCAACATTGCTATCCTCGGAACTTGTGGTTTGTGCATGTTCTGGCAGTGCCTTCACGGGTTGGAAATTGCTGATCTTCTTCAGGATTTGAACATGCTCCGCCAGGAACTTAGCATTAGCCAGAAATAGTTCCAGCTCCAGATCACTGATCTGCTGCGGATCCTGCATCATAAAGTCATATTGTTCCTGAAGTTCATTCAGAATAACGCCTGTTTTTTTTAAAAGATCTTCCTGCTTCATCATGATTATTAAACGGGGATTTATGTTTAATGTTTTTTGCTTATTTCAAATATAAGCGAATGGAGCTAACAATGTCAAAGCCGCTCATAAATCCTGATGGTTGTTACAAATTTTGTTACTTTTGCAGCCATAAGGCGACAGCCTTTCCTTTCCAAAAAACAGGATTTTAGATGTTATTTAGTGAGCAAAATTACAGACGGGGCGAGTACTGTGGCAGCATAGAAGTAGTTTGTGGTTCCATGTTTTCCGGCAAAACAGAAGAGCTGATCAGAAGATTAAAACGGGCACAGATCGCGAAGTTAAACGTCGAGATTTTCAAACCTAAAACAGACATCCGCTACGATGAAACGGCTGTCGTTTCACATAATGCAAACGCAGTACAATCTACGCCGGTAGACCACTCTTCCGCAATACTGCTGCTGGGCGCCAACACACAGGTGGTGGGCATTGATGAAGCGCAATTTTTTGATGATGACCTGCCGGAAGTATGTAATAAGCTTGCGAATAAAGGTATCCGGGTGATTGTTGCGGGTCTTGACATGGACTTCTCCGGTAAGCCCTTCGGCCCTATGCCTGCATTAATGGCCATTGCAGAACATGTAACCAAAGTAAATGCCGTCTGCGTACGTTGCGGCAGCCCTGCTATGTACTCCTTCCGTACCAGCAGCAACGAGGCAAAGATCCTGCTTGGGGAAAAAGAAAGCTACGAACCACGCTGTCGCACTTGCTTCCACAGCAAAGATTAATATGCCATCCTCCGTAATACAGGCATATGAATATGATGAGGCCAGGCACACCCTAACCATCACCTTTATATCAGGTAAAGTGTACCGTTACAAAGCGGTACCCAAAAAGATCTTTGTAGGCATGCGTGGGGCAGTATCAAAAGGCAGGTACTTCAACAGCTACATCAAAGATCTGTACAAGTTCGAAGAGCTCGCTTAATCGCCAACATGCAGGATCCTGAACAGCTCCTCAATAAATAACGTAGCAGATTTCTTTTTATGTACCCCCTTTTGCCACAGGATAAAAGCTTGTTTGTAATATTCCTTACCCGAGATTGGTATGGCAATTAAATCTTCCCAGGTGAGAATGGCTTTTTCATTGATGATCGTTGCCCAATTCCCCTCATCAACCATCGACAATAGCGAATGCACATCATTCATTTCAATCTTGATCATTGGCTTGATCTTTCCGCGTCTGAACAGACTGTCCAGCAGATCCCGTGAGCTAAACCCTTTGCTCGGTAATATCAGTTCAACTTCACCCAGCTCTGCCAGGGAAATCTTCTTCAGCTGGGCTAAGGGATGCCGTTTAGAAACCACCATCATAATACGCGAAGCATAAAGATGCTGCATCTCCAAACCCAGGTCATCTGCCTCCGACTTCTCATGGAAGGCCAGAATCACGTCCAATTCTGCCATCTTCAGCTTTTGCTCCAACTCTCCTGCAGTACCATACTCAACCACAATCTGTATTCCCGGGTACTTTGAAGAAAATGGGGCAAGGGCCGGCAAAAGCATGGAACTGAAAGCATAGGTCACTCCGATCTTCAACTCGCCAGTCACCAGGTTGTTCAATTCGGAAATAGCCTGCTTGGAGCGCTTAACGTCCAACGCGATCTGCCGTGCATGCCCTAAGAATACCTTCCCTGCTTCCGTAAGCCGGACCTGTTTCCCTACCCTGTCGAACAACAACATTCCAAGCTCATCCTCCAGAAGTTTGATCTGCTGAGACAAAGTGGACTGGGTAACAAATGAAGCCGCAGCTGCTTCTGTAAAATGCAGCATTTCAGCAGCTTTAATGAAATAATTCAGTTGTCGGAGTTCCATAGTAAACGCATTATCAATCGATAAAACTAATCAATATCATTAAAACAATCAATTTTACTACTGTTCTCATAATGCTGATATTTGTAAGTGTAAAAAACACACTATCCTATGAGCATGTTCAGATCCTTAAAGTACCGCAACTTCAAACTCTTTTTCACCGGCCAATCTATTTCCCTGATCGGAACCTGGATGCAGAAAACGGCAGTAAGTTGGTTGGTATACAGGCTAACAGGCTCAGCACTCCTGCTCGGACTCGTCGGATTTGTAAGTTTAATCCCCTCGCTGGTCCTTTCTCCATTTGCAGGAAGTCTCATCGACCGTTACGACAGATACAAGATTCTTGTGATAACCCAGGTGGTTTCTATGCTTCAGGCCGGTGCATTAGCAACCCTGATCTTCTTTAAGTTTTATAACATCCCCATGATCATAGCCCTTAGTCTGGTGCAGGGTATAATCAATGCCTTTGACGTGACCTGCAGGCAATCGCTGATGGTAGAAATGGTCGACAAGAAAGATGACCTGCCAAATGCCATTGCTTTAAATTCTACCATGACCAATCTGGCCAGGATTGCCGGTCCTGCACTTGCAGGTATCTTACTAAGTGCTTTTGGTGAAGATTTCTGTTTCATTGGAAACTTTGTTAGCTACATTCCGGTACTGCTTTGCCTATTCATGATGAAGCTTAACATTAAAGCCACAGCGCCTAGTCAGAAAAGCATCTGGTTAGAACTTGAGGAAGGTTTCAGATATGTGGTGGGCGACAAGGAGCTCAGCAGTATGATCATCCTGATCGGGTTGAGCAGCCTTTTCGTGATTCCGTTTAACACCTTAATGCCGATTTTCGCGAAGGATATCTTCAGCGGTAATGCAAGAACCTTCAGCTGGTTTGAAAGTGCGGCCGGCCTTGGTTCTGTTGTGAGTGCCATGTATATGGCCAACCTAAAATCTGCGAAGTTCCTGGTGAAGATCACCATGGTTGCCAGTATCATTTTCGGATTAAGTTTGATCTTCCTGTCTGCTGCTGGATCTCTTCCCCTGGCGCTTTTCTTCATGACCATTACGGGTGTAGGAATGATGGCACAAACCAGCTCCATTAACACGTACATTCAAACGCATGCGATCCCAGAGATGCGTGGAAGGGCAATCAGTTATTTTGTAATGGCTTATCAGGGTATGATTCCGATCGGTAGTCTCTTGATCGGATGGACGGCTAATGCGTTTGGCCCAAGGATGGCAGTGACCATAGCCGGCGGTATCGGCCTGCTTGCAACCGCAGGATTCATGTTTTACAAACACAAGGTGAATGCATCGAAACACCTTGCGTTTGAATAAAAGACGGGAGATTAGGTTGGATTATTGATGTCTCTCAATGGCCCGTCTAAGGTGTCAAGATCATCTTCATGAACGTTGGTGATGTCGTCGTCATCAAAGTCATCGTCGTCATCATCATCACTCAACAGATCATCGTCATCATCAAAGTCGGCATCCAGATCATCCGGAATATCGCCATCCACCAGCTCATCATCGTCATCATCATCAAGCGGGGTACCAATATCAGTTAGATCATCATCGTCGTCGTCATCCAGCGTCTGCGCTAAAGGACCATCAGTAGGAAGAGCGCGGTTTGATCCTGTGCCGGTCGTCAGTGGCGCAGTTGGTGTATATTCACCAGTTTCTAGAACGTTTTTTTCCTGGGTTTCCATAGGTTTAATATTAAAAAGTACAACAATCAAATTGCTTAGGTCTAATCGTATAAACAATCAATCAGGGTCTTTGTTAAATATTAAAACAAATAAAATGATGAAACAATTTAGAATTGAAGTACCCGAGAATGAGACCCTTCAGATCTTCAGCATTACCGAACTGGGCGACAATCAATACGAGATCCATAAAGCCGGAGAACGCATCGGCACCATCCACATTGACGGTGAAAGTCACGACCACTGCAAAGCTGTAGATTGCGAAATAGACATGCCCCTGCTCAATTCAATTCGTGAAGGTATTCTCTTGCACCAGCAATTGAACTAAGGACTGATTGCCGGCCGCATCCGCAAGCTGCCTGTTCAACTGGATTTTCACCAAAGAAACGATCTGTTTTTGCTGATGATCCTGTAGCAGCTTGGCCTCATTCAGCACCTAGTTCTCAATCGATCAAGGTGTAGAATGACCAGCTGCAGTGGTGGTATACACAAGCCCTACACAGGGGGTTACCGGGACCTTGGCCAAGTATGAGCCCTGGGTAAGCCCTGTATGAGCCCTGTGTGAGCCCCGAGTAACCGCCCGCTGGTAACAGGCTGGGTAAAGGCAAAAAAAATCCGGCCATAAGCCGGATTTATATTCATCACGTTATTTTAGAAGTCCAATTTAACCTTTATCCCGGTTCCGATCAACTTTAAGTTATCTGCCGAGGTTTCTTTCATTGGTAATCGAACGAAAGGTTCAAGGGAAAGGGTGTTTTTCTTGGATAAGGGTTGTTGCACACCGAAAGAAAGATTGTAGAACCCGATATACTTATCACCCACGGAAGGATCAGGCGCCTTCTCGGTTACTCTTTGGTTCATAACCACGATACGCATTTCCCCTGCAGAAGCTGGATCTGTTGAAGCGGTCTGCACGGATCTTTCCTGCACATAGGTGTTGTTTTTTCGCTCGTTTAGTACTGCAAAGGCAGAAACCCCCACATTAGCATAAACTCTTTTGCTAAGATTATATTTAATACCGAGGGGTATATCAATTCCGCTAACACTGGCTTCTACCGATTCCAGGTTCTTGGATTCTCCTTGAAAGAAAGCAGCAGTGTTCATTGGTGGAGCTGGCACCTGGTTAGACGCATGCATGTCATTATAGGAAATACCAGATACTACCGCTACTTTCTTAGACAATGCATAACCCATGCTTAATCCATAGCCAAGGTTTAGTTTATTGTTGTTGCCAATAGAAGGCGCTACCACCAGACCTAATGCCCATTTGTCTTCCATCGCTTTTTTATCCTGCATAGGTTGCTTGGCAGTTGCCAATACCTGTTCATGCTTTAAAAAATCTTCAAAGGATCGTGCTGGTTCAGCAGCTTGGCCTTCTTCAGGCATGGCCGATATAGTTGGTACAGGAACTTTACTTCGAAGCGGAAGCATACCTTTAAGCTGCATTTTCCGGGAGGCAATCATTGATTCTAATGGGATGTTCTCTGCCGGTGCCAGCAAGGCTGCTTGTTGTTCCAGCAGTGCCGTTGAGTCAAGCGCACGGTATGCATATTTCTGTGCAGTACCATCGTTTAGCATAGAATCAATTACTTCCTCCTGCGATCTGCGTTTTACCGTATAGATGCTACGCTCAAGTTCCGGAATCAATGCTGTCTCATCCAATATCTCCGAATCTGGTTCAGTGTCTACAGCTTCATCTTGCTGGGGCAGGGCGCCAGACTTTTGGCCGGCCAGCTGTTGTGTTGGTTTTTCATCAACGCGATTTACGTACAGAAATACAAAAGCACACACCAGCAGCATAGCGGCTATGCTTAAAACCCGGAATAAAGTAAATACCGGCGTTTTCTCCCTGGTCGTGCTTTCATTAAATTTTTCCCATGCACCAGGCAGATACGGCTCCTCATGCGAGGCCATCGTCTTTTTAATGTGGGAAATTAATTCATCTTCTGTTGGTTTCATGCACTTAATTGGTAGGTATGGAATAAAGTTCTCTTAGCTTGTTTTTCGCCCTGGTCAGGTAAACTCTGCTGGAGCTCACTGGAATATCCAGGGTTTTTGCGATCTCATCATGCGAGAAGCCCTCTATTTCATACATGTTGAATATTATGCGGTGTGTGTCTGGTAAAGCGTTTAGCAGTTTCATGATATCCTGGGCATTCAGTTGTGCAATCGCATTTTCCTGGGTGGCCACGTGTTTGTCTTCAGGAATATCTTCAACATTAAGGTACACCTTTTTACTGCGCAGGAAATCGATCGCCGTACGGGAGGATATTTTCGATGCCCAGGCTTTGAATGCATTTTGCATTTGTTCCCGATCCTGCGGATGTCGGAAGGTGTGCAGGTTTTTAAAGATCTTGATGAAGCTGTCATTCACCAGCTCTTCTGCATCAGCGCGCTCGTGTACATAGCGTAAAATCACGGCAATTAAGTAGCCGTAAAATGATTTATAAATCATTTCTTTCGACTTATTGTCTTGTTTTAAGCAGCCTGCCAGAACTTCCTCAAATGTGGACATAGATATTCCGGGCAGCAAGGTCTACGATCATATTGATGCGCAACAAATTAAACATTGGTAAATTAAACCGGCCCTCTAACCAGAGCCGGTTTAAGGGTCAAACTTAGTGTGTAAAAACGGCAAGTCCAAGTTTCGTGCTATCTGTTGCTGCTTTCAGCCCTTTAGCCCAGATGGTATAAGTACGTCCAGATTCAATTTTAACATCAGCAAGTGTAGCTTCTACAGCACCGGTAACTTTGTTTTTCGCAGTAAACGTTACTTTAGGAGCTGCGTCTATTGTAGTAAACTCACTGTACTGTTTGTAACCTTTGTCGCTGAAAAGATCTGTAGTTCCGGCTGAGGATGCAAGGTTAAGTACTGGTGCATCAGGGCTTACATTTACAAAGCGGATGTTTGCTTTACCATTTGCAGGCAGTGAAACACTGTCTTTAACCATCAGATATTTCAGGGAATCTACCTTACCGATGACGAACAAAGAATAGCCTTTTTCCGGTTGGAAGTTAAAATCCCGGCTTACCAGTGCAGTTCCACTGCTCTTTTTGGTGACAGTGATCTTGCTGCTACCAGAATAAAGGTTAAAATAGCCCAATTTCTGACCGAAGCCGAAGTTTGCATTGTTACCACGGGTATTGTTAACGTAAAAGTCCAACAGCTCTTTTGTTGGAGCGGCATGGATCACGTTCAAGCCGGACACTGCTGGGGCAGGCGTATTATCGAAGTCCTTCGAGCAGGATGCTAATGCTGCAGAAAGTGCCAGCCCTGCAAACAACATTTTAAATGACGATTTAAGATTTGTTGAAATTTTCATAATGCTTTGATTTTAGTATTGATAAACGTTAAGTGGCCACTAACAATTTTTAACACATAACGGCACTGCAAAGACAAACGCTACAAGCCTTTCAACATTTTTAAACTGGTACATGCCAGCATGAAAAAGGGCTTCACTGCATAAAACAGAGAAGCCCCTTTTCAATATAACCCGTCCGGTGTATTACACGCGGCTTATCGCTTCAGATAAAGCTTTTGCAACTGCCGCAGGATCTTCCGCAGCGTAGATGGCTGCGCCGGCCACGGCAACCTGAGCACCCGCTTTAACTACGGCTTCGATGTTGTTAATGTTCACGCCACCAGCAAGGGATACTGGTACACCTACCACCGATGCTTCGTCAAGAAGTACCTGTATGGAGTAACCCGCTGCCCACTGCTCGTCTAAACCAGCATGTAGTTCGACGAATTCTACGCCAAGTTCGATCACTTCACGTGCTCTCTTCACACGGTCAGGGTGACCTATCGTATCTACTACCACACCTTTACCGTGCGCTTTTGCTGCTTTAACAGCACCAATGATGGTAGCATTACCAGATACACCAAGAACTGTCACCAAATCCGCACCCGCTTTAAAAGCGATATCGGCTTCAAGTTCGCCTGCATCTGCTGTTTTTAGATCCGCAAACACCAGTTTATCCGGGTGTGCGGCTTTCATTGCAGTAATTACGGTTGAGCCCATGTTTTTGATCAATGGGGTACCCAGTTCAATAATATCTACATAGGGTGCAACTTTTGCTGCAAGGGCCAATGCTTCTTCTGTTGTTAATAAATCTATTGCTACTTGTAATTTTGCCATTTTATTGAATTTAACTTGATAAGTCTTTGTTGCTGTTTAGTATTACTCCAGGTTAGCATGACGCTTCCAGAGTTCTGCTGCGGGTATACCCGAGGCCTTCCATAACTGGTGGAATATGGCATCTCCAAGAAGAAGTAAAAATTGCTCAAACAATCCACCGGCATATTGCCTGGATCTGTTGTTGTCGTGGTCCTGCTTTTCTGCCGCAGGTATGTGCAGGATCAGATCTGCCAGGATTGCAAGTGGAGATTTGATTTGTGTGGTAAGGACAGCTACTGCGGCTCCAATTGTATGGGCTCTTTCGGCCGCTTTTACAATCGTGCTGGTTGTTCCAGATCCGGAAGCGGCGATTAACAGGTCGCCCGACTGAATTGCCGGTGTTATTGTATCGCCTACAAAATGGACCTTTAGTCCGAAATGCATCAGCCGCATGGCCATGGCGCGCATTGCAAAACCGGATCTGCCGGCAGCAATGATGAATATGTTTTCCGCACCTTGAATGTATTTCATCAAGCTTTCTACCTCATTGAAGTCGATCTGATTTAAAAGCAAGCTGTTCTCCTCTAAAATCATCTTCAGATTGGCTTTCAACATCTTCGCAGTTTCTGTCTGATTTTTTATGCGCTGCATACTTGTGATATTTATGGATCAAAAGTACCTGCCACAACTGCTGCAGCTGTTACACGATATGCCCTAAAGGGTGTACTATTTGGAAACTGAAGTAAGCAGAAAGTCATAAACACGGTGCAAAATCAACCCATTTCCATATTGTGCACCATTATTGCCAGATCATCCAATATGCCTTATTTGCATCCCTTAACTTTGTAAAACTATGAGCAGCGCGCAACATCCACCTCTGCAGAAGTCTGTTATTTACATCAGAAACTTAGCAAATTGTCCACCGAGCTACCTGAATGATCCAAGCAGGAAAGATTTCTTTGAGATTGTATGGCTTAAAAATGAATTGCCATTACATGCCTTAAAAAACAGGGAACTGCAGGTTAAGGGCGACTGGATCTATCTCATTCCACCCTACCGGGTGCATCAACTGAATAAAGCCGGTAAAAATGGTGTGTTGCTATCCTTTAAACAGGAGATGCTCGAAGATGAAGACAAGGAGTTTCTGCTGGATCTGTTTAAGGTATTTAATGTTCAAGGTGAATTCTCTTGCCTCCATCTGGCCACAGAGGAAGCGGAAGCATTGGCAAACGTTTATGGACTTTTGGAGCAGGAGTACCAAAACGTTACAAACAGCTACCTGATTGTAAAAGCATTGTTGAAGGTGTTCCTTTTGAAACTCATGCAGGTTAAGGAGCAGCAATCTACTAGTCACGACATCAACCAGAAGCGTGTATATGCCTTCTTTATGTTATTGGAAGACCATTACCAGCAGGTGAGAACCATCGAGTTTTATGCGGAGAACCTAGGCATCAGTGCGAAACGCCTGAACCAGATCCTGAAGGAGAACCTGGATAAAACAGGGATGCAGTTGATTCATGATCGGGTAATTCTAGAAGCAAAGCGAAACATCATCCATAGTGAGCGGACTATTAAGGAAATTGCCTATCACCTGAACTTCTCGGACCGGCCGTACTTCAGCAGGTTCTTTAAAAAGCAGACCGGACAAACACCGGAGGAATTCCAGAAAGAAGTCAGGAATCATATTGAATCAAAATTCAATACCCTGGTCTAAATTATTTCATTATGATCTCCAGGTTCATGTCACGCGTTTGCGAGAGGTTTAACAAGAACCGGCGGTCTTTGATACGGTTTAAGCTCACCGTAAAACCATTAACCTTGAGGCTTTCTACATCTGCGGGAAAGACCACGCTCACCGCGCGTCTTACATTTGATTTCAACGTTACCTCAATCCGCTTCTCATTCCAGCTTAGTGATTTCAATAGTACATTGCCACGCAGCAAGGCCCCCTCTAACCTGCCATTTTTCCATGCTGCTGGGCGCGCAGGCAGCAGCTTCAGCATATCGGGCTCGGAATAAACGAGCATTTCCAGGATTACCGCTGGTAAGCCGCCGCTGATGTCGGTATTAAAAAGTTCCTTAACATTGTGGAAGGATCCCAGGCCTGTGGACCAGTATCTGGCAGTAAGATAGTCCACCGCTTTCTTTGCCTGCTCGGCATTGCCAGTATGTGCGGCAGCAAGCCCAAGCTGCACCAGGCCAAAGGCCATCTCACCGCCACCCTCAGCATCTCTGAACTTTAGCTTACCATCAATGGTCTTATGTACTGCAGTCCTCAGGGCGGGATTATTCAAGATTGTTGAATCTGCATGATTGTATAAAGCATAGAGCTGTGATACATGCCTGTGCTGCATGTTTTCTTCTGCACCATGCCATAGCCATTCGTGCAGGGTGCCATCATTGGCAACCGCGTAGTCGGGCATCTTACTGAGCATCTCCGACCATACCTTTACCTTTGCGGCATCTAGGGCTAGTGTTTTTGCCGCCTCAATGCAATTGCTCAACAGCTGCCTTGCGATCATCACGTCCATAGTTGCATTGATTACAGCCTGGGATTTTGAGTTGGCCGGGTTATTTTCCGGTGAGTATGAGGGATTGAAGACATAACGTCCATCAGGACCAAGGGTCAGGAATGATTCATAAAATGCTGCCGCTTCCTTCATGAAGGGATAAGCACGGTTCTTGAGGAACTCCCTGTTTTGGGTGTACTGATAGTAGTCGTAAAAGAAATCTGCAGCCCAGCCTGCCGCACCGGTCCAGTAGGTTAAACACCAGATCTCTCCGAAGTCCGTATCTAATCCATTGTTAGTGCTGTGCGCTGGAATATGTATGCCATCTGCACCATAGAGCCGTTTTGCATTTTCGCGGAATGCAGGCATTTTACTTTCCAGGTAACGGAAGTAGGGCTCCATGAGTTCAGGGGTGTTACTGCTTAGCACACTGGAGATCGCCGCGGGCAGGTTACCATCGTGGGTAAAATCTGCCGACCAGGGCGCAGTCCAGGTTCCCGACCACAAGCCCTGCAGGTTAGGCGGATTTGTGCCCATTGCGCTGATGATGTTATACCTTCCGGCATCATAGACCTTTTCAATCAGGGCTGCAGGAACAAGCGTATCTGCTTTTTGCAGCAGCGCTTCCGTATTGAGTTTCCTTAGCTCCGGATCTGCATTCAGGCGCAGCCGGGAGCGGCTAAACAATTGGTTATGGATGTTTGCGTGGCGGTCCCGAAGTTCATTGTAGTTAAAGTTTAAACTGTTTAACCTGGCCCTCATCGCTTCTAATTGCGGCGAACTCCAATTACCGCTTGGCTTGATTTGAATAAGTATTAACACTTCATCCGCAGCACTAATCTTCAGCTGGCTTCCTGCCACCATGGCCGTCCCTCCGCTAAGAATTACCCGTCCCGCACCCTCATAACCTTGCAGTCCGCCTTCAAAATGGTTTTTGAATTTACATTGGAAGCTTAGAAAATCAGGCTGAGCGCCTGCAATTGCTTCCGCGATACCGCTGTTTACGAAGTTCTGTTGTTTCACCTCTATTGGCCGTTGTGAAAAAGCTATCGTGCCATTGATCTTTGCATCACCTTTTATGGAAACAACGATCACGCTATCGGCGCGAGAAACAAATACCTTACGCTCAAAAGTGCCTTGTTCATCTGTCCAATTTACAATTGCTTCGCCAGTCTCAAAGTTAACGCTGCGTTGATACTTAGTGACGGTTGAGGCTTGTTGCTCGATGAGCATGTCAAACGCCGGGATGAAAGGATCACGTCCAATATCAAAACCTTCTTTATTCCGCTGTTCAACTGGAATTTGTGCGGCAGCCTCTCCCTTACCGTCCAACAGCAAACTGCGAATCTCCGCCAACCGGCTGGCTTGATTGATAGGCGGCTTTGGTGCATTAAGCGGAATGTAGAGCGCTGCATGGCTCAATATAATGGTTTCCTGATGTGGCTGAGCCATAACCAATGCACCCATAGTGCCGTTACCTGAAATAAGCGCATGAGACCAGTCGGTAGCAGGTTTAAGACTTACAAAGCCACGTCTCGGGGCCTTGAAGTCGGCAGGGCTTTGAGCGGAAACGCTCGAACAAAAGGTTAGGAGAACAAGAATATAGAACAGTTTATCTTTAATCATCAGGTCAATGCTTTCTACCAAAGGTAAAAATATCAGCCATGATAAAAATTCACATATTTTAGAGATCCTGGAAAATATGATGATAAACCTTGCGGTAAAGTTCATCCGGCAGGAAAGGTTTTACCAGAATGTCGTCGATACCGGTTTCTGCGAGCTTGGCATCGATCTCAGAAGGTAGTGTTGCTGTTAGGGCAACGATAGGGATCTTAATGCCTTTTTCGCGCATCTTCAGGGAGGAAGTATAACCATCCATCACCGGCATGTGCAAATCCATCAGGATCAACTTGTGCCTGGCGGTGTTGATTTTCAGCAAAGCATCCGCACCATCAACTGCCACATCAACCGTTGCACCCCAACGTTTCAGGAAAGATTCGGCTACCATCACGTTCATCGGATTATCTTCAACCAACAGGATTGGTAAACCCGAGAAAGGCTTGCCCTCACTCACTTTGAGGTGCTCCGCAGCTTTAGGTTTCAGCAGGATTGATGTACGCCTGAAAGTATGATAGAAAAAGAAAGTAGAGCCTTTTCCAGGTTCACTTTTCAGTTGCAGGGTTGCATTTCGGAGTTCCAGTATTCGCTTGGTAATCGCCAGTCCAAGTCCGGTGCCACCAAAACTTCTTACCGTTGAGGAATCTGCCTGGGTGAAGCGATCAAAAATGCGGGTTTGGTTTTCTGTCGAGATACCTATGCCTGTATCCTTAACTTCAATAAGCAGGGTAACATTTTCCTGATCCGTTTCAGTAACCTTGATGCTCAAACAAACACTCCCTTTCGCGGTAAACTTTATCGCATTATGTACGAGATTGGTAAGCACCTGAGAGATCCTTGTCGGATCTCCGATTACCTTATAATTCAGGGATTCATCAACCAGAAGTTCCAGCGCGATACCTTTATCCTGGGCCACGCTTTCCATGCTTGTTACGAGATTGTTTGCCAATGAAGGAATATCCATCTCAATTTCTTCAAAGGTGATCTTTCCTGCTTCAATCTTACTGTAGTCTAAGATATCATTTACAATATTAAGCAGGTTGTTTGCGGCGAATATGATGACATCGAGCAGCTTACGCTGGTCTGGCCGGGGGTCATTTTTGAGCATCAGGTGACTCATTCCGATAACGGAATTGAGTGGCGTTCTGATCTCATGGCTCATAGTGCTCAGAAATTCAGACTTGGCAACAAGGCCTTCAGCAGCCTGTTCACCTGCCTGTTTCAACACGAATGAAACGCGGTGCGACAGCACCAGTGACTGCAGGAAAAAGAAGCTGACATAGCCACCAAAGCTGAGAAGCTGCAAGGGCGGTATTATTGCCCAGTAATGTAGAAGTGAAATGGTAAAGACGGACATCAGTGCAAAAGCACTAAACAGTGCATATACAGATCCGGGACGTTTTTTTAACCATGCGCGTATGTAAAGGTAGGGAACATAAAGCAGGCAAAACACAGTGACGACCAAAAAGGGGTTTATAAGCTGGCTGAATACATGAGGTGGGAACAGCACCGTGATTAGCGCAAAGCCAAAACATATTGAACAGATGGGGTAAACTACGTACCTATTGATGTCTTCCGGATAGAGACATATGCTGTAGAGGCTGAACAGACCGATGCTGGCAAACAAGCTGATGTACTCCAGTCGGACTGCTATAAACCAGTTAATACCGGGGAACAAGGTATGCAGCACGTAGTTATCTGTGCCAATCATGCGATAGCTGTAAAGAATGGCGAACAGCGCAAACAGTAAAATAGCTTTATCCCGGTTACCAAATAAATAAAGTCCCATGAAGAAGAGGCCACCCATGAGCACACAGCCCGTTAATACCAGGTCAAGCGCTTCGGTACGCTTGCGGTCTAGCTTTGCAAACTCCTTATCACCCAAGAATATATGCTTAGAGAACCCACCTTTGCTATGCGTGAAATTTGAAACCTGTAGCAGCAAACGGAGGGTATCGGTGTGGGCAGGTAAGTCTACGTCTTTATTGATCCACTGCGGTATAGCTTCTTCAGCGCGCCTGCCCACCTGACCATTAACTGCAACGATCTCATCATTGATTATCAGTTTGTAAGCGGTATAAACCTCCGGCATGCTTATGCGCAGCAAGTTTTTCTTATGTGGGAGCAGTACAGTAAGCCCATAGGTAGCATAGCCGTATGCCGGATAATGTTGCCCCTGAATCTCATAGTTAGTCCAGAGCTCCGGCACCTGCACTTTCAGCGCCGCCCTTTCCGGTTTACGGGAACCATCGATTAACTCATTCCAGTAAAAAAGCCATTCCCCATCAAGACTAAGGTTTTCATTGATGGGTTGCTTACGAAGATCGAGCACACCGGAAACGGCTTTTGGATGGCCTGTATCTGCATAGACCTTGCTGCAGCAAAACAGCAATACAAAGAACAATAAGGAAAGCAGCGAGCGAAAGTTCAGTTGTCCAAGAAGCATTATCGGCTAAATGATGGCCGAAGATAATAATTCTACGATTAATTTTAACATAACTAACTAAGGCTGGCGAGATCTCCTGAAAATCTTCAGGAGCTCACTTAAAAACAAGGGAACCAGTCCGAGTACCAACACCATGATCCATCCTTTCAGGTCAAGCATCTGCAAGCCAAAAGCCTCTTGCATAAATGGAATTCCAATAACCAGGAGTTGCAGCAATATGCCTAAAAAGATGGCGCCAACAAGGAATTTATTACTGAATAAGCCGATGCTGAAAATGGACTTCACATGGTTCCGTATGGCAAGTGCGTAGAACAGCTGGCTGGCTACGAGCACCATAAAAGCCATGGTTCTGGCGTATTCAACAATTTGCGGTGACACGGCATGATCAAAGGGGCTGGCGCCATGTTCGTAATATCCATACCAGAATGCGACAACCGTGAGCAGGCCAATAAGCAGCCCGCCGACCAGAACATTCCAGCCACGGCCGCCGGCAAAGAAGCTTTCGGTTCTGCTTCTTGGCTTTTCCTTCATGACATCAGGATCACCAGGGTCCATGCCGAGTGCTATGGCGGGAAGTGAATCTGTGATGAGATTGATCCAAAGCAGCTGGGTAGCTACCAGGGGTACCTCCCAGCCAATACTCAAGGTTACAAACATGGTGATCACTTCGCCAAGATTGCAGGTCAGCAGGAAGATTACAGATTTTTTGATGTTGTTATAGATGTTGCGACCCTGTTCTATGGCCACAACGATGGTGGAGAAATTATCATCTGTAAGGATCATATCTGCGGCACCTTTGGCCACATCTGTGCCGGTGATGCCCATGGCTACACCAATATCTGCAGCATTGAGTGACGGTGCATCATTTACCCCGTCGCCGGTCATAGATACCACATTGCCCTGTGCTTTGAATGCGCGGACGATGCGGACCTTGTCTTCCGGGGATACCCGGGCGAACACACGATAGCGGTTTATATTTTCGGTAAAATCAGCTTCATCAAGCGCATTCAACTCCTTACTGCTAAGCGCCTGTGCCGGATCATCGGCAATGCCGAGTTCCCTTGCTATTGCAAATGCTGTGTTTTTATGGTCGCCGGTGATCATCACGCAGCTAATGCCAGCCTGTTTAGCCAGTTTTACGGATTCGATTACCTCCGGACGCGGCGGATCAATCATACCAACCATGCCGATAAGCACCAGGTCCTGCTCCATCTCGGTTTCAGCCAGCGCTCCGTCTGCTACTTTAAACGCTGCGCCAAGTGTGCGAAGTGCCTGGTCTGACATGGTGTTTGCTGCCTCCATAATTTGGGCTTTGTGCTCCTCGGTGATCGGGTTTACTTTACCTTGATCCAGGATATGAGTACACCTATCAAGCAGGTTATCAATTGCACCTTTAGTGTATACTTTATGCTGCCCCTGCGAATGGATGAGCGTAGACATCAGTTTGCGATCAGAATCAAAGGCAAATTCCCCCACCCTTCGACTTTGTATGCTTAATCCTTTACGATCTATATCCAATTTGTCTGCAAATACAAGAAGCGCAATCTCGGTTGGGTCACCGGTTCCTTCTTCATTTTCATAGGTAGCATCGGAGCACAACACCATGGCCTGTGCAAGCATCTTGGTGTCTGGATCTAGCTTGTCTTCCTGTTCAGCATCGATAGCTAAGGTTTTGCCAAGCGTAAAACTGCGTGTGACCGTCATCTTATTCTGTGTGAGTGTTCCGGTCTTATCCGAGCAAATGATATTTACGGAACCGAGTGTCTCAACAGCTGGCAATTGCCGGATAATTGCATTTCGTTTCGACATGCTGGTGACGCCGATAGACAAGACCACGGCCACAATTGCGGCAAGCCCCTCCGGAATGGAGGCGACAGCCAATGAAACTGAGGTCAGGAACATCTCTAAAAGTTCCCTGCCCTGGAACCAGGCTACGATAAAGATAAACACACAAATTCCAATAGCTAGTAAGCCCAGGGTTTTTCCGAGCTTATCCAGCCGCAGTTCTAATGGTGTTTTGGATGCCTGTTCATTACCGATAATACCAGCGATTTTTCCAACTTCTGTTTCCATGCTCGTTGCGGTAACCACACCAAGCCCACGTCCATAGGTCACCAGTGTAGACATAAACGCTGAATTGTCCCGGTCGCCTAGCGCGGTATCATCATCGTGCACCAGATTGGCATCCTTACTGGAGGGCACAGACTCACCAGTAAGCGACGACTCTTCGACCTGCAGGTTGGCGGCCTCTATGAGCCGTATATCCGCAGCGATGAATCGTCCGGTATCTAAAATGAGAATATCACCAGGAACAAGCGTTTCTGAATCAACTTCACGTATGCTGCCGTCGCGCTTAACAATAGCGCGTGGTGATGCAATCTTCTGCAGGGCTTCGATCGCATTCCCGGCCTTGATCTCCTGTATTACACCAAGCGCAGCATTTAGTAAGATGACGATGAGAATGATTGCGGCATCTACATACTCGCCCATAAAGAGGGTAATTACAACCGCAACAAAGAGCACATAAATGAGCCAATCCTGCAATTGTGCGACAAATAACTGCAATATGCTTTTTCGTTTCTTTCCGATAAGCTTGTTTACACCATATTGCTGTAACCGACGATCAACTTCCTGTTGACTCAAACCAGCGGAGGGATCAACGTTAAGGTCGGATAGTACTTCATGAATCGCTTTGGCAAAGTATAACATGTTTTGGGATCAAGTTCAGGTAATAACCAAAACTATACAACAAAATTTATTAAGAAGTTACTTTCTGAAGAACATAAAAGTTCATTTCCGAGCGTGGCACAAAGCCAAGACGCTTATACAAGGCTATAGCGCCCAAGTTGTCGGCGCGTACGTGCAGATAAGGTTGCTGTCCAGCAGCAATAATATCCTGAATTTTCTGAATCATTAACCTTTTAGCAAAGCCCCTTCCTGCAAAATCGGGGTGTGTGCAGACAGCGCTGATTTCTGTGTACTGGCCGGATCGTAATCGCTCCCCTGCCATGGCTACGAGTTGTTTATCCTGGAAAATTCCGCAGTAGCCACCAAAGCTAATCGTCCGCTGCTCAAAGGGACCTGGTGGCACCAGCTTGGTCAAGGCAAGCATTTGTGGCACATGCTGCTCGTTCAAACGTTTAATTTCCGGCTCTTCAGCTATCCAGGGAACTGCACCTTCATATACCAGTTGCAATCCGTCGATCTTGTTCAGCGTAGTGAAGGGTGCGGGATCGAGATCAGCCTTAGGCGAAAACATTACAAACACACGTTCGTCTGGCAACAAACCAAAGAGCTGATTATAATGGGATGGGGTATCCTCACGCACCGCAGCAAAGGGTGAAACGTCCAGCTGGAAGTACTTAGCTTCATCAGTTCCGTCTCCCAAAAGCTTGCTATCGGCGTTTAATGCCCACCAGATGGGGTTATCTAACATACTTATTATAATTATTGAAGCCAAAGATAAGGATCCCACAAGCTTTGCGCATTACATTTATACCGAACAACATATGACAGCGTAGCTATTTCAAACCTTCTGCGGCTTCATTAGCTATAAAGCAAAAAGAACTTACCTACATTGCGGCTGAAATTCTCTTTAGAATTACGTAAATATTTTTCTTAAAAAATTTGCATATTCCGACTACAAATTTAAATTTGTATAAACATCAACGCATCTCAACGCTCATGATACTCACAATCAACACGCTAGCCCTTAAATGCCGGGTTAATCTCTTTACTTTTTCAACTGACAAAAGTATTGTCCAGCAGTCTATAAATACTGGATAAGTCAAGTTGCCGACCCGTAGCAGCTAACAATTGTATCCTGCAATTTTACCTACCAAGACAGCTATATTTTCCTGAAATCTAAATTCCATTTCAACTTTCTTACTCGTTATGAAACATGCATTAGCGCTCATTAACCGCTATAATATGGCGACGTACTACCTGCTTCCATTGATCGGTTTAAACAAATCCAGCTTTGGCTGCGACACTAATTTCATTAACTGTTTTGTAGATAATGAAGGGACAAAGCTTTATGTTTCCGTGCAGACATCAAGATTTGGCCCCCTTAACCATCCGGGAATTCTCGAAATTAAGGATGAACATCCCAATGCATTGTTTGTCTTTTACTTTCCTGCCAAATGGAAAGCGCATTTTGAATTGTTTAAGTCGGGACAGTACTCAAAATTTTGTATGAACGCCCGCAGAATTATCAACCTCGGATCTGATTTAGCGTATAATCAATCTTCGAAATATGGCTCCGTTAATACAGATTTGCGTCTGATTGCAATGGACCGGGACTGCGCGGGATGGGAGATTATGCGAAAACGTTTTTCGGATTATTTAGATGTAGAAATCGCGGCCAGCGCCGAACTTCTTAGTGCACCTGATCCTTCATCCTTTTGGTGTGTTCCGTCGGCGAATTAACCATTGCCGTACCGGTTCATCATACCATTTCAAACTTACATAAGCGAGTACCAGGGAACCGATCAGGATAGCGGTTGCATAGGGCAATGCCTGCAGCAGGGTGACATCTTTCCGGTTGCTGATCCAGGCCACATAGAAGTAAACCAGCGGATAGTGCACCATGTATAAGGGATAGGAAATCTCACCCAGGAACTTACATATGCGGACTTCTTCTTTTGACTTCAATATGCCGCTGGCACCCAGATAAACGATGGCTGGAAAGATGATGATGATGCAAATGGACTCATAAAGGCCGTTCATCCACACCGTTTCAGCACCGCCAATTCTAGGCATGTAGAGAACTACAGCTACAAGCAGGCTGCACCATAGGAAGGCGTTTTTTATATAGGTGGGCTTTGCAACACGGGAGAGTAAGAGTCCTGCAAAAAACGGGTAGATTGTTCTGGTAAAGCCAATACGTACCTGCTCGAGGTTTAAAGTCCAACCTCCGCTAACGTCTCCGTTTGGGCTGGTAATGGCTAAGTGCGCAAGGGCAATACCACCAATTAGCACTAAGATGCTCAACGCGGTATTCGAGAATTTTCTTATCCATAAGGCGTAGAGGATGTTTGCGATGTATTCGAAGAACAGGGACCAGCCAACGCTATTTAGCGGGTGCATTTCCTGCCATCCGCGGATGTCGAGCGACAATGGAACGGGTAAAATTGTATAGCCAACGAGCAGGACGAGCAGAAATTTCCAGACTGGTACGGTATGGATGAGGGGCCAAATGGTAGAATCGGTGAAATAGAAGCCAAGAGCACCCAGGGTCATGCCGAGGATAACTAATGGTTGCAGTCGCTCCAGGCGGCGCCTAAAGAAACTGCCAAAGTTCAACTTTTCCCAACGGTCATCGTACGCGTAGCCAATTACAAAGCCCGAGAGCAGGAAAAAGAAATCTACAGCGAGGTAGCCATGGTTAACCAGATTGTCAAATCTGCTGCCGGCGAGTGGTTCGGCGAGGTGGAAGGTAACAACAATAATTGCAGCGATACCCCGAAGGGCATCTAAGATAGGGTAATGCGGTTTGTTGCTCAGCGAATTTGAGGTCATACAGTAGCGAAAAGCAGAAAGTTTAGCATCTAAATATTGAAGATATTCCAATACTAAAAGAATTCTGACGTTTTCAACGACTTGTCACAAAACAATCATGAAGAAGTGGAATGCTAAAGACAAAAAAAAAGCTTCAGATTTCTCTGAAGCTTTTTCGTGGTGCGAGCTGGGATCGAACCAGCGACACAAGGATTTTCAGTCCTTTGCTCTACCGACTGAGCTATCGCACCTTTTTATCGTTTGTTTTACTAAACGTTCCCTCGGTTGGGGAGTGCAAATGTACTTTCTTTTTCTTACTCACCAAATCTTTTTAACAACTATTTCACCAAACAATGCTAAATACCTGATTTTCTGCAAGAAAAATTTAAACAGAAAAAACATCTTTTTCTTAAAACAGAATTAATTTAAAAACTATTATGCATGCATAGGAATATTCTACACACAATTTATTTACCTTAGCACAACTAAATAGAAATATAGCGTAATGGTATTACAAATTCTCTTTATCGCACTCGTCGTAGCTTCAGTAGCCTTATTTAGCTTTAACTTCAAGAAAGTGATCCGTAACATCCGCTTAGGCAGACCGGTAGACCGCTTTGATCATCCAGGCGAACGCCTTAAGGTGATGCTTAAGGTTGCTTTCGGCCAGACTAAAATGGTGGCCCGCCCCATTCCGGCCATATTGCACTTTTTCGTATATGCTGGTTTCATCATCATTAATATAGAGGTACTGGAGATCATGATCGACGGGATCTTTGGAACACACCGAATATTTTCCGGTTTGGGAGGGTTTTATAACTTCCTTATCGGCTCGTTTGAGATTCTAGCTTTTACCGTGCTTGCATCCTGTGTGATCTTTCTGATCCGCCGGAACGTACTTAAAATAAAACGCTTCCGCGGCGTGGAGATGACCGAATGGCCCAAGTCGGATGCCAACTACATCCTGATCACCGAGATCCTGCTGATGTCTGCTTTCCTGATCATGAACGCTGCAGATGCAAAGTTACAAACCCTGGGTGCAGGACACTACACCCTTGGCGGTGCTTTTCCCGTAAGCCAGTTCCTGCAAAACCTGCTGCCTGATTCAGAAGCAAGCCTTGTTATGATTGAACGTGGTTGCTGGTGGTTCCACATTATCGGGATATTTGCATTCCTGAACTACCTGCCCTACTCCAAACACTTCCACATTCTGCTGGCATTTCCAAACACTTATTTCTCCTACCTTAAACCAAAGGGAGAATTCAGCAATATGCAAAGCGTTACCAACGAGGTTAAAGCCATGCTGGACCCGTCGTTTACTCCCCCTGCGGCGGAAGCAAGCAGGTTTGGTGCTAAGGACGTGAAGGACCTGCATTGGGCAAACCTGCTAAATGCCTACACTTGTACCGAGTGCGGCCGTTGTACCGACGCCTGCCCTGCGAACATCACAGGAAAACTACTTTCTCCAAGAAAGATCATGATGGACACCCGCGACCGTGTGACGGAAGTTGGTAAGAACATCGATAAACATGGTGCAGACTATGACGATGGTAAATCATTGCTGGACGACTATGTAACGCGTGAAGAGATCTGGGCCTGTACCAGCTGTAATGCTTGTACGCAGGCCTGCCCGGTAAATATCGATCCGCTGAGCATTATTGTCGAAATGAGACGATATATCGTGATGGAAGAATCGCAGGCACCTGGCAGCTTGAATACCATGATGGGCAACATCGAAAATAATGCTGCGCCATGGAAATACTCCCCTGCCGACCGCTTTAACTGGGCGAACAAAAACTAACAGAATACTAACACTATATTTGCGTCAAAGATGACTGAGCAATTGAATTTTGAAGTGCCTACAATGGCTGATCTGATCGCCCGCGGTGAAGAACCAGAGATTTTATTCTGGGTTGGCTGTTTCGGCAGCTACGATGAACGTGCACAAAGAACTACCCGCGATATTTGTAAGATTCTGCATCATGTGGGCATCAAGTATGCCGTACTTGGAACGGAAGAAAGCTGTACCGGTGACCCCGCAAAACGGGCGGGAAACGAATTCCTTTTCCAGATGCAGGCTATGACCAACATTGAAGTACTCAATGGCTACAACATCAAAAAGATCGTTACCGGATGTCCGCACTGCTTCAACACTATAAAGAACGAATATCCGGGATTGGGTGGCAATTATGAGGTAATTCACCACTCCCAATTAATACAGCAACTTATTGATGAAGGTAAGCTTAGAGCCGAAGGCGGTGAAAGCTTCAAAGGCAAAAAGATCACCTTCCATGATCCTTGCTACCTGGGCCGCGGTAACGGTATCTATGAGGCACCTCGTGCTGCCCTGGAGATGCTCGACGCACAGCTGGTAGAAATGAAGCGCTGTAAGGTTAACGGACTTTGCTGCGGTGCCGGCGGTGCACAAATGTTCAAGGAACCTGAACCTGGAAAAAAAGACATCAACGTAGAACGTATAGAAGAAGCACTAGCATTAGATCCACAAATCGTGGCAACCTCATGCCCATTTTGCATGACCATGCTGAATGATGGTGTGAAAATAAAAGATCAGAATGATAAGGTAGATGTTCTTGACATCGCTGAGATCACAGCACGCGCGAATGGATTGTAACGATCTATATATTACCTCCCTAAACTCAGGAAGCAATGGCAACTGTTACTATGTCGGTAACAATGAAGAGGCCGTGCTCATTGATGCGGGCATCTCCTGCCGTGAAATCGAGAAAAGGATGCTGCGCCTTAACCTGTCCATGCGAAAGGTTAAATCGCTTTTTATTTCCCATGAACATTCTGACCACATCAAAGGTGTTTGCACCCTTGCTAAGAAATATCAGCTTCCAGTTTACATCACCCCCGGAACACTGACTAACTGCAGGTTTGATCTTGAATCAGGGTTGGTAAAGAACCTGAGCAGTCACAGCAGAACAACGATCGGGAGATTAGTAATTACGGCCTTCCCGAAGATACACGACGCAATTGAGCCCCACAGCTTTATGGTTTCTTGCGGAAATACCCATGTGGGTGTGTTTACTGATTTGGGCGCTGTTTGCGGCGAGCTAACGAAATATTTCAGCATGTGTAATGCGGCTTTTCTGGAGACGAATTACGACGAACACATGTTGCGTTCTGGCAGTTATCCTTACTTCCTTAAACAACGGATCTGCGGAGGCCGCGGTCACCTCTCCAACCGTCAGGCATTAGAACTCTTTAACAATCACCGCGCTGCACACTTGAGCCACCTGCTGCTGTCGCACCTCAGTAAGGACAACAACGATCCACAACTGGTTCAAACCTTGTTTGAGGAACATGCCGCAGGCACAGCGATCATTGTTGCATCGAGGCACCAGGAGACACCCGTGTTTGTTGTTTCCGGAGTGCCACGCGCATCAACCGTATTTTCTCCACCAGGATATTCAGGTCCTCCGGTTCAACTTGCTTTAGAGGTATAGTCAGGCTGCTAGCCATGCTGTCAATATCGCCATTACGGTCCTTATAGGTCTGTACAATCACATCATCTTCATCTGTGCGCAAGCATAGGCGTCCACGCGTCGAACCACCAATAAAATCTGCATCCCTAAACTTTATGAAATTAAAGGCAAAATACTCGATCTTGCCATTTTTGTAATGTCGTTTATACCTGCAAAATCCATTGTTCGTTATACTTAGCTCATAGCTTTGCAATTGCGAACTGGTGAATTGTTCATCATAATGCTTGCCGAGCATGTTTTGCACGAAATCGGCATCGTCTTCCAGAGGATCGATGAGGAAGAATGCGGAACTGATAAAAAATACAAGTACCAGCGTCAAAAAGAAGCACGTTTTTATGAATTGTGTAAACTTTTTCATCATAATGACGATTAATGATAGTAATTTAAATAAAATACTAAATTTGTGTCATGAGTTTTTCTCCACAATCTAGAGTTTGGATTTATCAAAGTAATCGTGAGTTTACTACTTCAGAAGTAGCAGAAATTCAGGAGAAGCTGGATGCTTTTACAGCACAATGGAAGGCGCATGGACACCAGCTTGTTGCTAAAGCAGAGATCTTTTACAACTATTTTATTGTAATCACCGTTGATGAGCGGGCTTCCAATGTAACAGGATGTTCGATTGATGCATCTGTTCGGATATTAAAGGAGATCGAAGAAACTTACAACCTTGATCTCTTCAACCGTTTCAACATGGCTTACATGATGGATGACAAGGTGGTATCATTGACCAAGGAAGATTTTGAAACGCTAGTCAGCATCAAAAAGGTGACACCGGATACCATTGTTTTCAACAACATGGTACAAACGCTTGAAGAATTTCAAACCAAATGGAAGGTGCCATTTGCCCAAAGCTGGCATAACACCGTTTTCTCCCACTTATTTTAGGCTACATACTTAGCAGGTTAACTAATTCAATAAACGAAATAGGGGACATCATGTCCCCTATTCATTTTATGTCCTTAACGGTAGATCTCTACCGAAATCTTTCCATCGCCGGTGACAGTACCGCGGTACATACCCGCCGTGTTAAATTCCATAGCCACATGTCCGTCTTTATCCAGGGCAATCAGCCCGCCATCGCCTCCCATCTTACCCATTTTCGTAATTACACGTCTGGCAGCTTCCTCAACAGATAGCTTCTGATATTCCATCATTGCTGAGAGATCATGCGCCAACACGGTGCGGATGTAAAATTCGCCCCAGCCGGTGCCGGATATTCCTGCAGTGGCATTATTTGCGTAAGTACCTGCGCCAATAATGGGCGCATCCCCTATACGACCATAACGCTTATTGGTCATTCCACCGGTGGATGTTCCTGCTGCCAGATTACCCGCGTTATCCAGCGCCACTGCACCAACGGTTCCGAACTTGAAGTCAGGATTAACCGTGCCGAGTTTCATGGATTTTTTATCATGGTCCAGCACCGCCTTCATGGAATCTTGTTTCAGCGCCTGTTGCAGGCCTTGCCAGCGTTCATCGGTGTAAAAGTAAGAAGGGTTCACCAGTGTCAGACCGGCCTGTTTAGCAAATTCTTCCGCACCTTTGCCGGCCATCATCACGTGTTCGGACTTTTCCATCACCGCCCGGGCTGCACTGATCGGGTTCCGGATTACTGTTACCCCTGCTACCGCACCAGCTTTCAAGGTCTTGCCGTCCATTACTGCTGCATCCATTTCATTCTTGCCCTCATGGGTGAATACAGCGCCTTTACCGGCATTAAACAAAGGAGCGTCTTCCAGTACGTGGATAGCGAGTTCCACAGCGTCAAGGCTGGATCTGCCGCCTTTCAGCGCATCATAACCAGTCTGTAGTGCTTTGGTCATGGTGGCACGGTATGCCGCCTCCTTTTCCGGGGTCATGTTCTTCTTCAGTATGGTACCCGCACCACCATGCATAACCAGCACATACTGCGGAGACTTCTTCTGTGCGAATGTTGGGCCCGCAACGAAGAGCAGCAGGGCGAGACTTAAATGGCTTAGCTTCATAATCAATACTAGTCGATCTGTTTATATTCCAGCGGTAATCTCCGCATGTTGCGAAGGATAAGCTGTTGTTTATGTCTGATGTACCGGGTTGGCTTCAATGGCGTCCAGCGCAGTGGATTGGGGAAACAAGCCGCAATCATTGCTGACTGCGAGCGGGTAAGTTTGCTGCTCGGTTTATGGTAATAAGCCTGGGCCGCAGCTTCGGCACCATAGATCCCATCTCCCATTTCAATCACATTCAGGTAAACCTCTAAAATACGTTCCTTGCTCCAGAGTATTTCGATTAATAAAGTAAAATAAGCTTCAAAGCCTTTGCGCAACCAGGATCGTCCAGGCCAAAGGAAAACATTTTTAGCCGTTTGCTGGGTAATCGTGCTTCCGCCCTTTATCGACTTCCCCTTTTCATTACTTTTGAAGGCATTGCCGATGGCTTTTACATCAAAGCCCATGTGTTTTAAGAACTTCTGATCTTCAGCACATACTGCCGCTACTTTCATGTTTTTGGAGATCTGATCGAAGTCCACCCACTCCTTTTCAAGTTTAAACGACTTCCCATCAGATTTTCGCTCTATGTTCCGGGTGATCATCAATAGGGTTATTGGCGGATTGATGAAACGGTATGCAAGCACCCAAAAGAAAGATACCAATAAAAACCATATTAAGACCCGGGAGATTAACCCTGAAATTGTATGTAGTAGTTTCTGCTTCTTCGCCATCGCTTCAAAGGTATATAAAAACATTTCCCACTAAAATTGTTTACTTTTATCAGCAAGAAATTATACCCATAATTCGCTCAAATGAAATTTAAAGCATCCAGACTCTCAGAGGGTAACAAGGTGTTCCCCGCAGAGATTAACTTAGAGGAAAATAACATTGAAGTTAAAATTCCGGGACTGTTCCGGGGTGATTCCAAGTTCCTCAACTATCAGGACATTACTTCCATCGAGGTAGATAGCCCGATGATCGGCTTTTGCACCCTCAGAATATTCCTCAACGGCAACAAAGTAGAGGTCAAAGGATTCAGCAAAAGTGATGTAAAGGAAATCCGTCGGATTATTGACGAGAAGAGAGCTGCATTAAGAAGATAGGCCATTTAGGAGATTTTGCTACAAGATCTCCCTATCTTCCATTGCTAAGTGTCTTGCGGTAACCAGAACAACGCTGCCTACCATAAGAACGAGCCAGTACTTTCTAAAGTTCTGATCATGATAATACGATAGGAAATTTCATCCAGCTACAATCATTACCGACAATAATTTATCTCCATTAACATGCGAAATCAGTCGCCAGGGATGATCATCTGCCTTGGCGTTGAACGTGCGGAACACCTTACAACTTAATACGCATCACATTAACAGAGTAAGCATCAAGGGAAAGTTGGACCGATTTGTTTTTAATCGATACTGCCGTGGTGACAGGAGAGATGGCATCTGGTTTTTCAAATGTATTCACGACATCTAAATCGCTGTTGCTGATAACCGTTAAAGTCCCTTTACCATTTAGTTTGGTAATGCGTTCAAACTTAAAAGTGCCCTGTCGTTTTTCACCAGATGAGTTTATCACTTTTAAGATCAATTCATTTGTTACTCGGTCTATTGTGGCTGAAGCATAGTATCCATCCTGGCCGCTAACAACTTCATTGTTGCATAATACCGGAACCACATCAGTTCCCTTGTTTGTAGAAAACAGTTTCTGCACATGGTAGTTCGCCGTACCATATGAACGAAGGTTATCTACCCAAATCAAGTCGGGCGTCCACTGCCAGCCTTCAGCATGTGCAAACAATGGGGCATAAGACGCCATTTCAACAACATCAGCATTACGTTCCAAGCCGGTCATGAAAGCGGCTTCAGACATTGCACATAACCAATTGTTCTTATTCTCCGGACTTGCAGTATTTACACTTTGTGCGGCATACTCACCGGCAAATATCTTAGGTCCTTTACGATCGTAGTTATCATATCTACTGGCATTCTCCAGAAACCATTTTGGATTGCGATAATAATGTTCATCAATAATATCGGCCTTTGTTGATCTCAGGTGCTTGTCCAGAAACTCAAAACGCGCTCCTACAGGGTCCGTACCTGAACTATTTACAATTCTGATTTCCGGGTATTTTGCTTTGATTGCTTTAGTAAATAAAGCTAAACGCTCGAGGTATTGGACCCCCCAGTTTTCATTACCAATTCCAATCATGGTCATATTAAAGGGCTCCGGATGGCCCATCTCTGCACGTTTACTACCCCATTCGGAGCTTGCTGGTCCGTTAGCAAATTCTATGAGATCTAAAGCATCTTGAATATAGGGATCCAGAAGCTCAAGTGGTACAACCTCAGCAGTATTAAACTGGCAGGCCATACCCGCATTTAGGATTGGCAATGGTGCTGCACCGATATCCTCGCAAAGTTGAAAGTACTCATAAAAGCCTAGTCCGAAAGATTGAAAGTAGTCAGGGGTAGGCCGATGCTTAAATTCCGTGTTCCAGCGGTTTATCACCATCTCACGATTTTGAACGGGGCCAATGGTTTTCTTCCACTGAAAGCGTTCATTAAGGGTGCGTCCTTCAACAATACATCCGCCAGGGAAACGGAGAAAACCAGGCTTCATGTCTGCCAGAAGTTTAACCATATCACTGCGCAGCCCATTCTTTCTTTCTTTCCAGGTATCCTGAGGAAAGAGCGAAATCATATCCAGATCGATAATACCCTTGCCATTGAGCAGAACCTCTAAGCTCCCTTTATCAACCGTGGCTGATGAGGTTAAAACCACCTTATATGTTTTCCAATCCTGTCCTTCCGGCGTCACGGATGCCGATCCGATCAAAGCACCATGCTCACCAATCAGGTTGATAATCATACTACACGTACTGCCCTTGTGCTGCCTGGCCATAACCGAAAATTCATATTGAAGATCTTTCTTTAAACCCATCCCCCGAAATCCGGAATTCGATAGTCCATAGTTGCCCTTTGTCGACTCCAGGGTTATATACCTTCTGTTGGCTTTGTTTGTATCTCCCCGGTTTAAAATAAGATAATTACCCGCGGCGTGCTCATCCCCTACTTCTTTCCAACCCGTCATAGGTACATCCAGTTCAAAGGATCGGTTTGAAACAAGTTCCGCATAAAGTCCACCATCTGCACCCATGTTAATGTCCTCAAAAAAAAGCCCCCACATTGAAGGAGACACTTTGGCCTTAACTTCATTTGTTTTGATAACAAAAACCTTAGGGGCTTGTGCAACAACACCTTCAAATAGTGAACAGAACACCAGCAAGGATGCTAAGAATACTCTTTTGTAATTATTCATTTAAAGCGAGATCTATTATTTTAATTCCAGTTCAACTACTGACAATGGAGGTAGATCTACGATCAGCTGATTGCCACTTTTCCTTGCTCCTTTAAAATCTTTAACAGTGATCTTATTTGGATTATCAAAAGAATTATAATCAGTGAAATTGCCCGAGCTAACAATGCGACCTTTAACCTTCGACCACATCAAACCTTTCAACGCGGTATTCACGTTAAACTTTTTTTTAGTGTCTACGTTTACCAATGTGATATGTACAAGGCCTAGCGAATCAATGGAAGCCGATGCGTTGATGGCAGGAACCTTTTCATTTGCTACCGTGTAGCTTGGGCTTGAAAACTTTAAGGGTATCTGTCTTGCATCCATGTGTACTTTATACAATTCAAAAACATGATAGGTAGGTGTAAGTAACATCTTTTCTTTCTCTGTTAAGATGAGTGCCTGTAATACATTCACCGTTTGTGCTAGTGAAGCTACCCTCACACGGTCACTGTGGTTATTAAAGATATTCAGGGTAGATCCTGCAATCAGGGCATCGCGCATGCTATTTTGCTGATATAAGAAGCCAGGGTTTGTACCCGGCAACACATCCGTCCACACTCCCCATTCATCAACAACTAAAGCTACTTTCTTGGCCGGATCATATTTGTCCATGATCGCTGAATGAACCCGCACCAGGCTGTCCATGGCAAGACCATTTTTAACCGTACTGAAGTACTGTTCTTCGTCAAACGTTGTTGAAGACCCCTTTCTATCCCAATTTCCGGTAGGGATCGTATAGTAATGCAATGAAAGTCCCCACATTTGATGCAGCGGTATTTTTTTCATTAACACCTCTGTCCAATTTGTATCCCAGGAGTTTGCACCGCCAGCAATTTTCTTTAATGGTGCACCAGGATAGTTGCGTGCATATGTTGCATAACGTTTGTATTGATCTGCATAGAATTCTGCGGTCATGTTTCCCCCGCAGCCCCAGCTCTCATTCCCAACTCCCCAGAAGCTAACCTTCCAAGGTTCAGGTTTACCATTTTCTTTTCTAAGATTAGCTAAAGGACTTACTCCATCGAAGTTCAGGTACTCGACCCATTTAGCCATTTCCTCCACCGTCCCGCTACCAACATTTCCTGCGATATAGGGTTCTGCACCCAGTAAGTCGCATAATTCAAGAAATTCATGGGTACCAAAACTATTGTCTTCAACCACTCCTCCCCAGTTTGTATTAACCATCTTAGGCCGTTGCTCCCGAGGTCCGATGCCATCTCTCCAATGATACTCATCCGCAAAACACCCACCTGGCCATCTTAAGTTTGGAATTTTAATCTTTCTCAATGCATAAACAATATCCAGGCGGATGCGGTCTTTCTTAGGTACATTCCGGGAAGAATCAACCCAAAATCCGTCGTAAATACATCTGCCAAGATGCTCAGAAAAATGGCCATAGATGTGTTTGCTTATCGTGGTTTTTGCCTGATTAGCATTCAGCTCAATAGAAACAGAGGTTTGGGCTTTTAAACCGAGGTATGCAGAGCAACTTAAGAGTGTTACCAGCGTAGTACATTTTATACCCATAAAATATCAATTAGCTCATGCAATAATGATGGTAATTGAAAGATAACAATTTACCTGTAAACAAAAAAAGCGTCCCGGAATCCGGAACGCTTTTTTTTATGTGTAATAAAAGATTACTCAGCTACTACTGCGAAAGGAACTTTAACTTTCACTTCTTTGTGTAAGTTTAAGTTAGCAACATAGTCACCAACAAATTTAGGTTCAGTTTCGAAAGTAATACGGCGACGGTCAACATCAAAACCTTGTTGTTTTAATGCATCAGCAATCATGATGGTGTTTACAGCACCGAAGATTTTACCAGACTCACCAGCTTTAGCACCAATAGACAATTTAACATCAGTTAAACGGCTAGCGATCTCTTCAGCATCTTTCTTAATTTTATCTTGTTTGAAAGCAGCTTGTTTCAAGTTTTCAGCCAATACTTTTTTCGCAGAAGGCGTAGCCAATTGAGCAAATCCTTGAGGAATTAAGTAGTTACGACCATAACCTGGCTTTACATTCACGACATCATCTTTCTCCCCTAGGGATTTGATATCTTGTTTTAAAATAATTTCCATGTTCAGCGCTTATTTTAGTTGGTCAGCAACGAAAGGTAACAAACCGATGTGACGAGAGCGTTTTACCGCTTGAGCCACTTTGCGTTGGAATTTCAATGACGTACCGGTTAAACGGCGAGGTAAAATTTTACCTTGATCATTGATGAATTTCAACAAGAAGTTTGCGTCTTTGTAATCAATGTATTTAATACCATTCTTTTTGAAACGGCAATATTTTTTTCTGTTATCGTCCACTTTAGGAGCGGTAACATACTGTATTTTCTGATCTTTAGCCATTATACTGCAGCCTCCGTTTTAGGTTTTTTGTTAAAAGCACCACTGCGTTTCTTCTCGTTGTATGCAGCTGCATGACGATCCAATCTAATGGTTAAGAAACGTAGAACACGCTCATCGCGTTTTAGTTCTAATTCCAATTTGTTAATTAATTCACCTGACGCTTTGTACTCAGTTAGGTGGAAATGTCCGCTCGCTTTTTTTGCAATCGGATACGCTAATTTTCTCAAACCCCAACTATCCTCTTGGATAATTTCGGCTCCGCTGTCAGCGATGATTTTGCTAAATTTCGCAATTGCTTCTTTAGCTACTTCTTCTGACAACAACGGGGTTAGAACGATAACAGTTTCGTACTGATTCATTGTTATATAATTATTTGTTTAGCCCGCAACGACTACGGGGATGCAAACTTAGGAATAAAAAATCATTATTTCAAACTCTTTAATCGCATTTATGTACATGATAATCACCTTGTTGCTTTAATAATTCGCAGCAACGCAGATTTAGACGTAGTTTTGAAGCACAATCAGGCTTATGGAATTTAACAGCAGAAGAAAAATCGTCGCGCTTAAACATAAAGCAGCACACACCCTCAGCTTCAATCCCTTCGTTTTCAGCAGAATGTTCTGGCTTTGGATATTGCTGGGCGCATTAGGCGGCACCACCGCTGGCCTATATTGGCTGGTGCTTGAAGAGATGATCCACGTAATGGCTAAGGTTGAAGGCATATGGATCATCCCGCTAATGACTGGCGCAGGATTGCTTGCAGGCCTTGTCATTAAAAAACTTGGTGACCCTGGCGAGATCGACCTCATTGTAGATAACATTCGGTTTAAGGGCGGGCAGCTTGATGCCAAAAACAATCCATCCATGATCATGTCCTCCCTGCTTTGTATTTCCAGTGGCGGCAGCCTTGGACCTGAAGCACCCTTAGTGCAGGTTTCCGGCTCTATTGGAACCTATGTTGCCAGAAAGTTCAAAATGAAGGGCGAAGATCTGCGTTCGCTTACCATAGCCGGAATGGCTGCTGCCTTTACCGCCCTTTTCGGTTCACCACTCGGCGGAAGTCTATTCGCCATAGAGATCCTGCACCATAAACATGTGAGTCAATATTACCAGGCCATGATTCCCGCCATTGTGGCCAGTTGCGCGAGCTTCGTGGTCTTCCTGCTGATCACCGGAACAGCAATCGGACCAACCTGGAACTTCCCACCATACACAGAAACAAACCTTACCGACCTCATGTATGCCGTAGGCTATGCCCTCATCGCCACTGCAGTAGGCTGGATATTCATCTACATGGTTAAACAATTTAAATCGCTATTCAAGAGCTTCCCTGTACCCATCTACATCAAGCTTGCGCTGGGCGGATTGCTGTTGGGACTAATCGGGTATCAACTGCCGATCACCCGTTATTTTGGTCACGACGAGATCTCAGAACTGCTGGTATCCAATCTCAGTTTAACTATGCTTTTTGCAATCATTCTGGGTAAACTACTGAGTATTTCAATTACCATGACCTCAGGCTGGCGTGGTGGATTCATCATTCCATTATTCTTTGTGGGCACGGCCCTGGGTTTAATCCTGAACAAGTTTTTTCCGGAGCAAAATGCTGCACTTATGATGGTATGCTGCATCGCTGCCATAAATGCTTGCGTAACCAGAACGCCGATCAGCGTTATTGTGCTCTTAGCCACCATGACGGGTTTTCACTACTTTGTGCCGATTATGTTCGCAAGCTTAACAGGATTCTTCCTGGCTCCAAAAACACCACTGATCAATTCCCAGTTCGGAGAAGGCAAACCCTCAACAGCAAAGCTTGCAAGGGCCGGGGAATAACTAAAATCAGGTTAATTTCCCCATTTGCGGTTGATGAAACGCCGACAAGGGCGTTCAATAAAGCGGTAAGTCAGGTAGGAAATCAGGATTAGCAGGATCACATAAATCAGGCAATATCCAATCCCAGTAAGGAGCTCTATGTTCTGCTTTCCCCGGCCCTGCCCTATCGTTCCCGGCAGCTGGTAGCCATGAGAAAAAGGCTCCTGCAAGAAAATCTGCATTAGATATATGGAGTAAGATATATCACCCAGGAACTGCATCACCCGGGTATTGAAGAACCTTGAAACCCTGCCATGGTTTGCCGCAATATTGAGCACTAACATCGCAAAGAGTAAGACCGCGATGCCGTCATTCAGCGCAAAATGCAAAGAAAGGCCAACACCTAAAAATAACAAGAACGACAGCAGATCACTTGAGAATGCTTTTCGAATTAACGGTGAACGAAAGGCCAGGTACATCAGCAGACCAGTACTGAAACCCGCTATCCCCCGGATATAGCCGTAGTCGAAAGTGGTGTTCAGGTTGTGAGGCACCGGAATAGCCGGATTGATTGGATTGATCCGTGGCAACACAAACATGATCGAATAGTAAGCCAGCACGACAAGCACACTGATCGTCACCACAGAAAGCTTTGGCTTCTTGCTGATGAAAAAAGCAAGTATCGGGAAGAGCAGGTAAGCACCGAATTCCGCGCTAATGCTCCAGGAAGGTATATTCCAGGAATAGATCCTGGTAAATCCGAAAGAATGCAGTAAGAAGACATTTGGGAGAATGTCCGATGGCTGTTCCAGTAAGATCGGCGGATTTCCCCAGTCGGTTAGCCAGCGCACAATAACCACCAGCAGCAAGAGTGAGAATAAATGCAACGGATATACCCTTGCAAAACGTGCAACTAAAAACTTCTTTAAAGTGGCCCCATCAATACCTTGCTGAAACTCTTTATTGTAAACATGCAGCATAATGAAGCCGCTCATGATGAAAAACAGATCCACCATCAAATAGCACTTCTCAAAGAACATGGATTGTGCTTGCGGCACAAAGCGGGCCGCAGCCATCTCAAAGTGAAAAATTGCGACAAGCAGAGCAGCAATACCACGGAGCGCAGTTAGTGAAGACAGATATTCAACCTCGTGATCTTTGGCCTGAACTGCAGGATCGGTTATAGCAAGCGTGGTTTCGGGAGCAGAAAGGCTACTCATTTAACAAGCAAATTTGGCATCACCAAAAAGAGAAATGATTTTTTTGTCGTTGGAATACTGCGTTGAATCTTTAGCGTAGGATTTGAACACAGGCAGTGACTCATCTTGTGCATTGGCTTTTGTGGCACTTAGTGAAACCAACATGCAGCTGTAGAATAAAAGCGTTATTGTCTTCATAAGAAAGGAATATGGTGATATGCTGAAGATACAATTAATTCTACAGATCCTCAATAACATAGTCGGAAAACTAAAATCCGGAGCAGCTACAAGTACTGCAACCTTTCCTCCTCCATATCAAGATACACGAGATACTTGCGGACAATTTCTTCGTTTAAGGTCTCCTTTTTCATGTTCAGGCTAAGTAACCAGTTCCTTTGGTGTTCCAGTACATCTGCATAAATGGATTTCGCCTCTTCAGAAACAAACACTTCTGCCTCTGCACTGCTTTTTTCTTCCCACTTATCTACCAGGCTTTGGAGAAAAGGATGTCGCTGCAGTACGGCGCTATGCTGATCCTGAAGACGCATTAAGCCTTGCATCGCAATCTGCCTTCTGATATAATTATCAATTTCCTCCTCCGGTTTTACCTTATCCAAGTCTGGCAGTTCAAGCTTTCTGATGAGATAAGGAAGCGTTAAGCCCTGCAGCAATAAGGTGAGCAGGATGACTATAAAGGTGATGAAAAGAATGAGATTGCGCTGCGGAAATGGAGACCCATCCGCAAGATGCACCGGGACCGATAAAGCCGCAGCGAGGGATACTACACCTCTCATGCCCGTCCAGCCAAGGACAAGCGGCACTTTCATGCCCGGATTTCGCCGGTCGGCCACCTTGATGTAGTTTCGTGCCACTAAGGTAACCAGCGCCGCACCGTAGCAGGAAATTATCCGTACAATGATCAACACTGCCGTGATGAGCACACCATAGCCAATTGCCGACTGAAGGCTTACGTCGCCCAGTCCTGCGGTAATTTCCGGAAGCTCCAATCCGATCAGAGTGAAGACAAGGCCGTTCAGCAGAAAAGACAAGCTTTCCCAAACATTGATGCCCCGCAACCTGGAACTGCTTTTCAAAAAAGTATGCCTGCGTACCGACAGCAATAACCCGCCGCTCACTACCGCAAGCACACCGGAAGCATGCAGTTCTTCCGCTGCGATATACATCAGGTAAGGCGTCACCAGGGTGAGCACGGAATCTATATTCTTATCAGTTGGTAAGTGCCTGTGCGCTTTCATAAACAAGTAGCCTATCGCCAGACCTATACCTACACCGCCGCAAAGCATCCAGGAGAAGCTCAATGCCGCATTATACCAGATAAATTGACCGGTGGCAACCGCCACCAAAGCAAACCGCAGAATAATGAGCGAAGATGCATCGTTAAGCAGACTCTCCCCTTCCAGAATGGAAGACATCCTTTTAGGCAGGCTAACAAACTTTAGGATAGCTCCTGCACTTACCGCATCTGGCGGTGAAACAATACCGCCAAGTAAAAAGCCCAGGGCCAGGGTAAAACCAGGTATAAAGTGGTTGGCTATGACAGCTACAGACATCGCCGTTAGGAATACCACCAGAAACGCGAAACTGCTGATGATGCGGCGCCAGCGCCATAGTTCCTTCCATGATATGGCCCATGCAGCTTCATAAAGCAAAGGTGGAAGGAAGATCAGAAAAACTAGGTCGGGATCAACACTGACTCTTGGAATTCCCGGGATGATGCTGATGAGTAATCCACCCAGCACTAGTAAAATGGGATAAGCAACTTTAAGCCTGTTTGCCAGCATCATCAGTAATGTGATGGCTATGATCAGCACCAGATAGAAGGGAAAATTTTCGAACATTAACAGCTAACTTAAGTCCCTAAGTTATAAATTGAAACAGATAATAATTAGGCTGCAGTAAATTAAGGTAATATCCCTTTGC
The DNA here is from genome assembly GCA_038918115.1 of Pedobacter sp. Lineage (GTDB taxonomy): Bacteria > Bacteroidota > Bacteroidia > Sphingobacteriales > Sphingobacteriaceae > Pedobacter. The sequence goes on along the minus strand of JBCLAL010000001.1, from coordinate 644,654 downwards.
TGTACTTGTGAAATAAAGCCTCCACCTTCAGAATGGCGGTATCGGAGGGCAACTGCATTCCACAAAAAAAGCCGCTTAGGTAGCTAAGCGGCTTTTCAAATTTAGAAAAATTAGTTATGTGTAATCTGATGAACACTGACCTTATCGGGTGTTGATCCGGTCACATAAACAGTATAGATCTTTCCATCTACGAAGGCGCTCAGGTCGAAGTTACCCAAACTTGCCGACTGCCCTGCTGCAAAGACCTGTAATGAAAGTAATCCAGGTGCTACATTCACATAGTTACTGGTTTCATCATGTTTAAGGTTAGTTACTAAGTTATCACCATTTGCCCGTCTTATATCCACGTTTGCCGGTGCAGCATCGCTCAAGTGAATGAACCTAACTTTAGCCTGCCCACTTGCCGGCGCACTTAGATCATCTTCAAACAACTTTACCCTTGCCGCTTGTCCATTTCCGGCTAAGAAGACTGTATAATTTCTACCATTTGTAAGATCAATTTCATCGGAGGCAAAGGCCGCCTCTGCGCCATCGTTTTTGAACTCTGCACGCAGTCTGTTACCAGAATTTGTTCCGATGTAGTTTGTCGCATCTCCAAACGACAATCCCGATTTTACCGTATTACCAGCAAGCTGGAAAGTTTGTGCAGAAGAACCATCTGCAGCGTTCACAACGATCAGATTTGCAGATCCAGACTCGTCAACATCATCCTTCTTACAAGATGTAATGAATGTCGCAAATAACAGCAATGAGGTTCCGGCTAATACACTTTTTAAGATTGATGTTCTTTTCATAGTTTAAAATTGTTAGTCCAAAAATTATAGATGTTTTTCGTTTATGTTTTTACAAGAAACAAACCACTTTCTACTGGACTGTTATTCAGAAACTACTACAAAACAATGCTAAAACATGTTTAATCAGGCTTTTTCAAAGCTTAACACACAACAACAATGTGAAAGAAAATGTGAAATGTGTGTTTTTAATTGTAGACAATTTGTATTGATTAAGGCACATTAACACATGGAACTACCACCTCCGGCGATTTGCCCGGAAATTTGATCGGAGATAAAATGATGTTCCTAACGCGGGCAAAGAGATCACCAAAACTATCCACACTATCTTTTCCATCATTAATAATTCTCTATTTTTTGCAATTTGTATGATGCCGTAGATCATATATGCAAGAACGAGAAGGCAGAAGAGCATAGTCATCATAAGGCACTAAGAAGTCACTTAAAATATAATTTATATAGCCTTTCCCATAAATTATAAAGAAATTTGGATGCTTCTTCAGCTCATAAATTATCACCTTCAAATCACAAGAATGGCATTAAACCGCTTCGTCACGTTGGGCATTGCTGCAGTTTGGTTTGTAAACGGCTTGTTCTGCAAAGTACTGAACTTTACCCCAAGACATGAACTTATTGTAAAAGAAATTCTTAGGCTTCCTTCCTCACGATTCTTCACCGTTACAATTGGCATTCTGGAAGTGTTCATGGCAATTTGGATCTTATCAGGAATTAAGAGCCGGCTTAATGCAATTACACAAATCATTGTAATTGGTTTGATGAACATTCTGGAGTACATCATGGTGCCCGAACTGCTTTTATGGGGCAGAATGAACCTGATCTTCGCATTTATGTTTATGTCCCTCATTGCTATTAATGAGGTCAATGTTTAAATTCAGGTCAAGTCATGAGTTTTAGCTTGAAAAATCATCCTTTTGGTGTAGAAGCATTTTTCGATCTTTCGCTAGTGCTTACATATGCTGTCCAAAAAAGCTTACTCAGAAGTTTGGTCCCTGCCTGTTTTGAATTAGAAACATCTGGAGGCAACGATGCTTTCCTCGCAATAGCCGTAGTTAAAACTAAGTCATTGCGACCTAAGGGATTCCCTGAGTTTCTTGGGAACAACTTCATTTTGGTCGGCTATCGTGTTTTTGTTACTTATACAAATGCCAGTGGTAAAAGGTTGAGAGGCTTATACATTCTTAAGTCAGAAACAGATAAGAAGAGGATGCAACTACTGGGAAACATCTTCACGCATTATAAGTATTCGACCACAGACATTCAAATCGATCAACACGCCCGTTTCACTGAGGTAAGTTCATTGCAATCAGGTTTGCACATCAAGGTTGAGGAAAGCCCTGCAGAAAGTGTTTTACCAAAAAGTTCTCCCTTTGGATCCTGGAAAGAAGCACGGAGATTTGCCGGTCCCCTGCCATTTACCTTTAATTACGATAAAGAGACCCAACAGGTACTAACCGTCGAGGGTGTGAGGAGCAATTGGATTCCAAAGCCAGTAAGCGTGATAGCACATGAACTTCCTTACCTCCGTGATTTAGGAGTAGATAGTTCCGCTATGCTTGCAAGCGCATTTAAGCTTCAAAATATACCCTATTCTTGGAAAAAAGGAACAACAGCATTATGGAACGTTTGAGGGAGCCATTCCAAGGTGTTGTAAATATTTTACGTTTCAACCGACACTACTACATACTTTCCATGCTCTTAAGCGCCTTTTTATATATTGTGGGGCTGGAATTTACAGCTTATTCGGAGCTTTTAAAGTGGGCAGGAATCTCCCTCCTTGGCGTAAACATATCTTCACTCATGTGTTCTCATTACATCTACGATTTATCAAACCTATATCGCTTAAGCTGGCTGACAACTATGCCATCAGACCGGGTGGTCGTCAACATCACTGCGGGATTCAACGAGATTAACGAAGTCCTGAATTATAAATTTCCAGACTCAGAATTGGTGACGCTGGATTTCTACGATCCCCTTAAGCATACAGAAATTTCAATCAAGAGAGCTAGAGAAGCTTATCCCAGTCATAGGGAAACTAAAAAGGTTAACACCTGCAGCTTTCCGTTAAGAACACATACAGCAGACAAAGTACTTGTAATGCTGAGTGCTCACGAAATTCGTGACCATGCAGAAAGGATTAACTTTTTCAAAGAAATCAATCGTGTTATGAAGTTTGATGCAGAATTAATAGTGATTGAGCATTTAAGAGATACAGCAAACTTTCTAGCTTTCAATCTGGGCTGCATGCACTTCTATTCTAGAAATACATGGATAAATTCCTTTAAACCATCAAAACTGTTTATCACAAAAGAAGTAAAGATTACACCATTTATAACTGCATTTACGCTCAAAAAACATGGAGGTTCATTTTAAAATTGTTGGGGTGCTTCTTATATCGCTGTCATTCATGCACCTGCTTTTCCCCAAATACTTTAACTGGTCAAAAGAACTTAAATCATTAAGTTTGATAAACCGGCAGATGATGTACATTCACACACTTTTTATTGCCTTACTCTTGTTGATTCTCGGGGTGATATGCGTAAGCTCTGCTGATGAATTAATATCTTCCTCGTTAGGAAAAAAGATCACCCTAGGATTCGGTATATTTTGGCTTATCAGGCTTTTGGTTCAATTCTTCGGCTATTCTTCCAACTTGTGGAAAGGGAAGACATTTGAGACATCCATACACCTGATTTTCTCCTTTTTATGGGCATATATGAGCGTGGTGTTCCTATCGCCTACTTTTCCAACGCTCACGTTACTGTGGTAAAGTGTATTCTACCATTATTGGCTGGATGGCTTTTTATTCTTCTTAAGCATTAAAAAGATGCATGCAATGAATGTCACCAGGTAAAGAATGCCTAACGCTGTTTTTTTAAAGGTGAAAGTTTGGAAATCAAACTCGCGAAGCAAAGCTAGTGCGATTGGAAATGCAATTAATGCGAAGCCGATATTGAACCCTATTTTGCCCTTCATTTTCTAAAATATTGTGAGTTGGTTATTGTTAGCGCTGTGTTGAAATATAGTTAATCTGGGGAGGAAGTTTTTACGCGGCTCCAAACCTCATATATCGCATCACCTTTCGAACTATGCCCGCTATGATGCCATTCGCCGTCTTCCAGCTTTCCATCAAAAGTCAGAGAAGCACCAACACGTGAGCTGTCCCGGGAGAAAAAATCAATGGCTTCAACATACTTTCCATTACTGAAGGTATAGGTTCCTCCTCCTGTTCCGGAAAAGGCTTTCTGCTCAGGATCGATTGCCACCCACTGAAAACGAGTGCCTGTAAGAATTTTATAGGTCTGTCTTGAGCCGGTTTGATGGATTGGCGAAAGTTTACCATCCTGCATGCGCGAAGTAATTCGCCATACACCAGCCAAGGGTGCAGAACTATCATCTAGCCGGTTCCAGGTTTGTTTTTTGCCGTCGATCGCCAGACTGACGGTCTTACCCGCAATTTGATACTTTACGCCAAATGCCTTACCAACCTCCTCTGCATTCGCTGAATTAAAGGTTATCTTACAGTATAATGCATCGCCATTGCGGGTATAAGTTCCTCCACGACTGAATACAAAGCGCTTCTCACCCTTGTTATAAGAATTATGCAGGAAGAACCCGTCCTGAAAAATCAATATTTGTTCTTCGTTGGCTTCTTTCGTCTGCCATGCACCGGTGAGTGCGTCGGTTTTCTGTTGAGAGAAGGAAGGCACAACAACCACTAAGATCACCAGGAATACCAACAGTATAGTTTTGCGCTTCATACTCGACCTAATTTGATACTTGAATTTAGCAATCCATTTCCAATTATCATTTCTTTCGGAAGTATTTTATCTGTTCAAGTCTTAGTCTTGCTTGTTCTTCCGTGTATTCTGCTTTTGGAAGGTTCTCATCTGGCGTATACTCGCCAAAACGATATTGCTTAACATTTGGACCGACTGAAAGTAAGTTGTATTCACTACAACTTTTACACTTAATGATTGTCCAGGCATAGTCCGGAATACCTTCTTGCTTTTGAACGATGAATGTCTCGAGTTTTGAACTGCAGCCGGTACATTCTTGTGTTAGCGTTTCAACAACCTTTTCTTTGGCTTTGAAAAGGGACAACACTTTTAGGAGGGTGTTCAAGCCCTTGCCATAAAGCCAGCCATTTAGTTTATCGGCGATATTGTAAGTGTCCCTAAAAATCAAACAGTTTAGAACTGGACAGAAATGCTTAGTTTTAAATAGGAATGAAAAAGACACGATTCACCGAAACCCAGATTGTAAAAGCCCTTAAAGAGGGTGAAGAAGGTAGAAAAACAGAAGACATCTGCAGAGAGCTGGAGATCAGCAAAGCGACTTTCTACAATTGGAAAAGCCGTTATGGAGGTATGGAAGCCTCTGATGTCAAACGGCTAAAAGAGCTTGAAGAAGAGAATGCTCGTTTAAAAAAGATGTTTGCCGATTTGAGTCTCAATCACGAGATCTTAAAAGAAGTCATCACAAAAAAAGGTTGGGGCTCCGGGAACAAAAGCAGTTAACCCAGGAGATTATTCTGGATCACGGCTTAAGTATCACCGGAGCCTGCATGCTAACGGGCATGTGCCGCTCACAATATTATTATACCAGCAAAAAGGATGACAGTGCTGTAATTGAGGCCTTGGATGAACTATCTGCCAAGCATCCGGTTTATGGTTTTCGTAAACTATACGCCTATCTGCGCAGAGCTGGTAAAGGTTGGAACCATAAAAAAGTATATAGAGTTTACAAGTTGCTTAAGATGAATAAAAAGCGTCGTGGGAAACGCAGACTACCACTTCGTCCAAGAATTCCCCTGGAACAGCAAGAAAGTATTAACCAAAAATGGAGTATGGACTTTATGAGTGACAGCCTAGCCTCGGGTAGCAAGTTTCGAACATTTAACGTAATGGATGATTGCTCACGAGAAGTATTAACTATTGAGATCGGCACATCTATATCTTCCCGCCGAGTTACCCGTGCATTGGAACAGATCATAGACTGGCGTGGCAAACCACTTTCCCTGCACATGGATAATGGACCTGAGTTCACCAGTCATCATTTTCAACTTTGGTGTAAAGATCAAGGCATTAGTATCCAGTACACGCAGCCAGGTAAGCCAACTCAAAATGGGTATATAGAACGATTTAATAAAAGCTATCGCAAGGAGATCCTGGATGCGTACCTCTTTTTCAGTTTAGCGGAAGTAAGGGAACATACTCAGATATGGATGGATGAGTACAATAACGATAGACCTCATGAAGGGCTTGGAAACATGACGCCCGCAGAATTAGCGAAAAATGTACAGGAACGAGAAAAAACCTGGTAATAATGTAAATTAGAAAAGTCCAGTTTAGGCTGTCTGAAAAAGGGGGTACTTACAGATTGGTTTTAATTACACAACACCTTTGTGATTTGTAAAACACCAATAAGTAACTTAACTTTATACTTTTAACAGAATTAAGGTTATTTAAGGCACCCAAATATGACTTTCGGAGAAAAGATAATCAGCTTGCGTAAGCAGCTGAAATGGTCACAGGATGACCTTGCTAAAAAGATCGGCACATCTGCACCCATTATCGGGCGATATGAACGTGAGGAGATTACCCCCTCTATTGATGTGGCTGCTAAGATTGCCAATGCCTTGGGCGTTACCGTAGATTATCTGATCGGGCATTCCGATCATATCATCATGGATAAAGGTTTAGTCCGCAGAATGGAAGATATTGAAGCCCTGCCCAGCGAAGAAAAGGATAAGGTATATTACCTGATCGATATGGCACTGGCCTATAACAAAACAAAAAAAGCCTTTGCCCTTTAAATAACAGAGGCCATGCTGCTGCATTAAACCCTAAGTTGCGCAGGGTTTTCTTCCTTCGGCCGAAGCGAAGGCAAGCAAGTTTTTGTAGACAGACCTGCCGAAGGCGGGATGTACGTACAAAAACACAACTTGTAGATTACAAAACAAACAGGTTGACCGTATATACAGCTAAGCGCATGTACAGCCTATCACATAAACAGTCTCAAGCCTGGCTCAACTGAACCAGGCTTTGCTGTTTTTATCAGCTTCATTATTGATCTAAAGTATCTTGCTTTATATAAGCGGCAACCGTAGTTACAGTTAGCGGATCATTAGCTTTAATTAATTTTAGGAATTCAGGGTCATCTATCTTATAAAAGAAAAACTTACTTTCGCTACTTAATAAACCCCAATATCTATCTGCATGATCAGCCAGGGAACCGAACTGAATTAATAAAATGTTATTTGCATTACTCCTATAAACATCCAAACACTTTTTTACAAATATTTTCCCAGTATAATCGGCCGCTTTAATTGACCCTTTCTCAGTAGGAATCTGTTTTTCCTGTATTAAAAAGTTAATGATTTCACTCTGATATTTGAGTATCCGATAATCCTTATCCACATAATATCCTTTTTGTGCACAAGCTATATTTGTAAAAAGCATAAAAGCTACAAAGAAATATTTTATTGAATTTTCCATGATTGTTATGGTTGACGTTTATCTAATTCACGATAATGTTTTAGTTGGTTCCTATTAGGTTTTTCTTCTATCTGTTTTGCAGAAGAGTTAGGGTTTTGGAACCCCCTCGAACTTTTATCCGTAACATGAGTTGCTTCATGTACACCAACGGCTCCAATATGTTCTTCTTTAGTATAATTATTCATATAAACCTTTTCTCCATCTTTCATAACTACTGGCTGGGTACCTTCAGGGCTTGTTAATGTTTTATCTATCCCTTTTTCATAAATAGTAACATCATATTCCGTAATATTTCCTTTTCCATCAACTGTAGGCTGGGAAAATCCAGATGTAACTGCACCATTCTTACTTATTATGAGATCAGTTTCGTTAACATCTAATTTGACTTTAAAGTCAGCTTGATCTAAATCCATTAACTTTTGCCTGCCAATATCTGTTTGTGCCATTGAGTTACCTATCCTTTTCGTATCATCTGATGCATTTGCGCCCCAACTGACTTTTCCATCCTGACCAATTTTTACTTCAACCCGTTTTCCATCAGTTCCTACAATCCATTCCGGTTTCATCCCATCCGGATCAATGAATCGTATTGGGTTATTGAAAGTATAATTGTATGGAGAATATCTCCTCATCTTCTCTGCAAGTGGGTCTATTACATTCCACCTGCCTATTACCGGATCATAGAACCTTGCCCCGTAATCTAACCGCGCACCTTCCTATAACTCCTCTTCCGCCAGATCTTGTACCAATTCCTGTTATGCGGATACCGCCTATGCGGGGTCGCGTTGTTAAATATAATTGCAACGACCAACAAAATCAAGACGCCACTTAACACCGGATTTAAAACATACATAAACCCTAACGCATGAATCTTCGCCCCACCAATGTTCGCAATCAGTGCCGTTGCGCCACCCGGAGGGTGCAAAGTCTTGGTTATCTGCATGGCAACTATCGACAACGAAACCGCCAGTGCAGAACTTAGCCATAGCTCATTCGGTATAAGTTTGTAAGTGCAGACACCTACAAAAGCACAAACCACATGTCCGCCAATCAGATTCCTCGGCTGCGCCAGCGGACTGTTAATAATCCCGTAGATAAGGACTGAACTTGCACCAAAGGATCCGATGATGAACAAGTTCTCCTGTACAGTAAGATACTGGCTGTTGATCAGCCCAAGGATTGCAACCCCCACAAATGATCCCAGAAATGTCCAGAGATGTTCGCGGAAGTCAATAAGTGTTTCCTTGTAAAAGATGTACCTCGCGGTGCGGTAGCGACGTCGTAGCTTGTGTTTCATAATTCTTGTACCTGCGTGCAAATATGGGGAATAAATCAAATCCCGGCAGCATCGACATTGAAGCCCAGCAAGTAGACCTGACCACTATGCTCCAGGCAAACTCCAGCCGTACATCCGCTATGGTTTAGCCGTGCCAGCACGGCCAAACCACGGACGAACCACGGCCAGACCATGTCGAGACCACGGACTTGAGTACAAGCTGTGTAGAAGCTGAGTGCTACCTCCTTACAGTCCTCTCCCGAACAGCAATGCCAGCACTACGCCATTATTTTCAACATATTCCCCACGACACACAAAAAATAGCTAATTTCGTGGCGATGGAAAATTTCATTGTTTCTGCCCGTAAATACCGCCCGGCTACTTTCGAAACCGTTGTCGGACAACATCATATTACCGGTACACTGAAAAATGCCATAAAGAACAATCAGCTTGCACAAGCTTTTCTTTTTTGCGGTCCACGTGGGGTGGGAAAAACAACCTGCGCCCGTATCCTGGCAAAAACCATCAACTGCACCAACCTTACCCCCGAACAGGAAGCCTGCGGCGTTTGCGAATCCTGTATCTCCTTTCAAACCGGTCACTCCTTTAACTTCCACGAACTTGATGCCGCCTCCAACAACTCGGTAGATGACATCAGAAGCTTAATCGAACAGGTGCGCATTCCGCCACAAGCCGGAAAATACAAGATTTACATCATCGATGAGGTGCATATGCTTTCCGCAAATGCCTTCAATGCCTTTCTGAAAACCCTGGAAGAACCGCCTTCCTATGCCATCTTCATCCTGGCAACCACAGAAAAGCATAAGATCCTGCCTACTATCCTCTCTCGCTGTCAGATATTCGACTTCAACAGGATACAGGTGGAAGATATCGCAGGATTACTGAACAAGATAGCCCAGCGTGAAAACATCAGCGTAGAAGCCGATGGCCTCCATATCATTGCGCAAAAAGCGGATGGCGGTTTACGGGATGCACTGTCCATGTTCGACCAGATTGTGAGTTATACCAACAAGAACCTGACCTACAAGTCGGTGATTGATAACCTGAACATCCTGGATTACGATTACTACTTCCGCCTTACTGACTATCTGATCAGTGCAGACGTAAGTAAAGCCCTGGTGCTTTTTGATGAAATCCTGAACAATGGCTTTGATGGCAATAACTTCATCAACGGACTGGCTACGCACCTCCGGAATTTGCTTGTTGCAAAAGATCCGACCACGGTGAAATTGCTGGAGGTTAGTGAGAATATCAAACAGAAATATCTGAGCCAGAGTCAGCAGATCCAGGTGTCTTTTATACTGACGAGTTTGAACCTGGCTAATCAGTGCGATCTGAGCTATAAGAACAGCCGTAACCAGCGACTGCAGGTTGAACTGGCCCTCATCAAAATGTGTCACATTCCATCCGTTCTCCAACTAGTGCAACTGCCTAAATCGGATATGGAAGCTTTAACTGACACAGATCAGCTTAAAAAAAAAACTAATGTAATTTCGCCTGCTGTTACACCGGCACCGGTTGAAAAGCCATATATCATCGAAGAAAAGCCTGTTGTTCAGGTCGTTAAAGAACCTGAATCTAAATCCCTCCGCCCTGCTGTACCACCTTCGCAGCCCGCAGCACCAATTAAGCTTAAGCCCGAGCAGGCAAGCATGTCCATCAAGATCAATGGTAATAATGCTGCAATGGGTACGCTTATTCCATCACTTACTGCGCTGGGAAATCTTGCCGGCGGTGTAGATGATAATGAGCCTAAGTATATTGTGGGTGATGATAAGGAAGCGTTCAGCTACGAACAACTCCTGGCTTTATGGGAAGAATACACCAAAAAGGCTTTTGATTCACACAAGATCAACTTCTATACGATCCTGAAAAGTAATCCCCCTGTACTTGTAACGCCAACACAGATTAAGGTTGGCATTGAAAACAGTGCACAGGAAAGTATCCTGCAAACTGAAATGGTTGAATTTTTGAATTTCTTAAGATCCAGGTTAAAGAACTTTGATCTGACCGTGGTTACCGAAAAGGTAGAGCGCAAGATTCAGAACCGTTTGTACACCAGCACAGAGAAATACCAGTACTTACTTGGTAAAAACCCGAAACTGGAAGACATGCGCAAGCGCTTTAACCTGGATATTAATCCTTAATACTAAGGCATTGGTGGGGCATCATTCTTTGGATAGCCTTCCTCATCCAGATCCGGACGGTCATCTTCAGGTGTTTTAGATAAGAACTCGTCTTCAGGATCAAGCTCCACAATATCTCCATTATCTATATGCATGCCCAGGTCATCGAGGGCACCTTCAACACGGGTATCTTTTGCCGAATATTCATCACCAATATGTGGGTTCGCTTCATCGTATGTTGAATTGAAATCCTCCCCTGTCGGTGCACTGGTATCATAAGGCAGTGGATGGTCATATTCGGCATCATCGCCTTTCACATCCAGCTCGAAACTATTAGAATCCTTGTCGTACGCAAGGTTTTCGAAATCTTTTACTTCACCAAGATCTGAAAGGTGCAGCTTATCTTTAGAACTTAAGTCACTTCCGGGAATATTTTCTTCATTTGTGTTCATATCTCAGGTTTTTATCATAATAACCTGCTCAAATCTTTAATTGTTTTTAGATTTATATCTTTGTAAAATCTATCGAACTAAAAATTTAACACGTAATATGTCTGTACAAAAAATTAAAGTAACCCAGCCGGTTGTAGAGCTTGATGGTGATGAGATGACCCGCATCATCTGGAAATTTATCAAAGATAAACTGATCTTACCTTACTTAGATCTTGACATTAAGTACTATGATTTAGGTGTAGAATACCGTGATCAAACCGATGATCAGGTGACTGTTGATGCTGCAGAAGCCATTAAAAAATATGGTGTAGGTATTAAGTGTGCTACCATCACTCCTGATGAGCAACGCGTAAAAGAATTCAACCTTAAACAAATGTGGAAATCACCAAACGGAACCATCCGTAATATCCTTGATGGTACTGTTTTCCGTGAGCCAATTGTAATGAGCAATGTTCCGCGTTTAGTTCCTAACTGGACTGCTCCAATCTGCATCGGTCGTCATGCCTTCGGTGATCAATACCGTGCTACTGACCTGGTAACTAAAGGTAAAGGTAAATTAACCCTTACTTTCACCCCTGAAGATGGTGGTGAAGTACAGTCATTCGACGTATACAACTTCAAAGGTGACGGTGTTGCTTTAGCAATGTACAATACAGACGAAAGTATTCGTGGTTTCGCACATGCTTGTTTCAACCAGGCATTGATGAAAAAATGGCCTTTATACCTTTCTACTAAAAACACGATCCTTAAAAAATATGATGGTCGTTTCAAAGATATCTTTGAAGAGATCTATCAAAATGACTACAAGCAAAAATTTGATGAAGCAGGTATCACTTACGAGCACCGCTTGATCGATGACATGGTTGCTTCTGCATTAAAATGGAATGGTAACTTCGTTTGGGCTTGTAAAAACTACGATGGTGACGTTCAATCGGATACTGTTGCACAAGGTTTCGGTTCATTAGGATTAATGACTTCTACATTGGTTACACCAGACGGAAAAACTATGGAAGCTGAAGCTGCTCACGGTACGGTTACCCGTCACTACCGCGATCACCAGGCTGGAAAACCAACTTCTACCAACCCGATTGCATCTATCTTTGCATGGACAAGAGGTTTGGAATTCCGTGGTCAGTTAGATGGCAACCAGGAGCTGATCAACTTCTGCCATACTTTAGAGCAGGTTTGTATCGAGACTGTAGAAAGCGGAAAAATGACTAAAGATTTAGCTGTTTGTATTCACGGTAACAAAGTTGAGCACGGTAAAGACTACTTATACACTGAGGAGTTCTTAGCTGCTATTGACGAGAACCTACAAGCAAGATTAGCTTAATTCTTAATTTCAAGCATATAGAAGCCGTTCCTGTAAAAAGGAGCGGCTTTTTCTTTTATAATGCTGTTCAAACATCTTCGAACCTTCATTGTTTTACCTGAAATTACTGTTAATGAACAAGATATTCAGCCCATTGGCGCTTTTGCCAATCACGTTCCTCGGCCTTACACTTCATAATGTAGCCAAGGCACAAACCCAATCTGGAAAGTCCGGAACCGAAACCATCGCGCTACCAGCACCAAATCCTGATGCTTCTAAAACCCGCTTCAGTAAGGTTATCGGCTGGCCGGAAGGACAAACCCCAACTGCCCCCGCAGGATTCACCGTAACCAAGTTCGCTGGCAATATCAAGAGTCCACGCAACCTGTATGTACTGCCTAATGGCGATGTACTTGCCGTACTCTCAAACTCAGAACGTAGCACTAAAGAGCAGATTGCCAACGAGATTTCTGGTAAGGCAAAGTCAGAACAGGGCGGTGAAAGTGCCAATGCAATCATACTGTACCGCGACAGCAACAAGGACGGCAAACCAGATCTTCAACGGCTCTTCCTTTCAGGCTTAAACCAGCCATTTGGCGTACTCCTTATTGGTAATACCCTTTATGTAGCCAACACTGATGGCGTGGTAACCTTCCCATATAAAACCGGCGATACGAAAATTACCGCTGAGGGTAAGAAGATCGTGGACCTGCCTGCAGGTGGCTATAACAACCACTGGACCAGAAACCTGATTGCAAATGCCGACAATTCAAAGATATACATCACTGTAGGTTCAGGCAGCAATGTTGCCGAACACGGCATTGAGAATGAAAAACGCAGGGCGAACATCCTGGAGGTTAATCCAGATGGCAGCGGCGAGCGCATCTTTGCCGCCGGATTACGTAACCCGGTAGGTGTTGCATGGGCACCCGTTACCAAACAACTGTGGACTGCAGTAAATGAGCGCGACGGGCTTGGAGACGACCTTGTACCAGACTATGTAACCAGCGTTAAACAAGGTGCATTCTACGGCTGGCCATATGCCTATTTTGGTCAGCATGAAGACCCACGTCTCGCAGGCAAACGCCCGGATCTGGTGAAGTCTGCCATTGTACCGGATATCCCTGTCGGCGCACACACGGCCTCTTTAGGTCTTGCATTCTACACGGCTAAAGCTTTCCCAGCAAAATACCAAGGTGGTTTGTTCGTCGGTCAGCATGGTTCATGGAACCGTTCAGAACTCTCGGGTTACAAGGTTGCCTTTATACCATTTAAAAACGGTAAGCAAGCAGGTCCAATGGAAGACTTCCTGACAGGCTTCATTGCCGACAAAGAGAAAGCAACTGTATACGGCCGTCCGGTAACAATGGTTTTGTTGAAAGATGGCAGTATGCTGGTCACTGATGATGTGAGTAATACCATTTGGAGGGTCGCAGCGAAGTAATGAAACAACTCGGCACTACACTACTTTTACTTCTTTCTTTAAACAGCATTGCACAGGAACAACAAGATAGCACAAGAACCCTGAGAGAAGTTGTTATACATCCTTATTTTTCGAATCAACCTTTACTCAGGGCAACAGGAGCCATCGGCCTGGTCGATCAGCAGATCATGGTACGGCAGCCTTCCATGTCGCTGCTTCCGGCGGTAAATACCAGTCCGGGCATACGCATGGAAGAACGCTCGCCTGGCAGCTACCGCTTATCCATACGGGGAAGCTTACTCCGCTCGCCTTTCGGAATTCGTAACGTAAAGCTCTACTTTGATGAATTTCCATTTACTGATGCCGGCGGAAACAGCTACCTGAATGCCGTAGACGTGAATGCGCTCGGCCAACTGCAGATCCTTAAGGGGCCGCAGAGCAGCGTATACGGTGCCAATTCCGGCGGCGTTGTGCTCATCAGTCCGGAGGTACAAACAGGTACCCCATCCGCCAGCCTGAAGCTGGAAGGTGGATCCTTCGGTATGTTTCATGAAAATGCCGCCATTAGCAACAGCTGGAAGAATTACAGCCTGGGCATTAGTCAGGGCTACCAGCGCAGTGATGGCTACCGTGACCATAGTGCCATGAAGCGCAACTACCTGCAGCTGGTACAGCAACTGCGTTATGCAGAAAATGCCAATCTCAAGTCGATGTTCTTCTATTCGGACCTGAACTATCAGACACCCGGCGGCTTAAATGCCGCGCAGCTTGCAGCCAATCCACGGGGTTCAAGACCTGCATCAGGTGCCATCCGCTCCGCGATAGATCAACAGGCGGGCATCTACAGCAAAATGCTCTTCGGAGGGATCTCCAATGAATGGAACTTCGCATCAGGTTTCCGCCATGTAGCAGCAGTTTACGGCAACTACACGGATTTTAAAAATCCGTTTATCACCAACTATGAGCAGCGATTTGAGTCTACCTTAGGACTACGTACCTATGTGGAATATCAGCAGGAAGTTGAAGACCTGAAGTATAGTTTTAACCTGGGCGTCGAAAGTACGGGCACCAGCTCCGACATCAGCAATTACGACAATAACTTCGGCACTGCCACAGCAGTGCAGTCGAAGGACAAACTGCGTGCTGCATCAAACTTCGCGTTCTTCCACGCCAACTTCGACTTCAAGAACAGGTGGCTGCTTGAACTTTCTGCAAGTGCCAATCTGTATAAGTACGACTATGAAAGCCTTGAACCGGTTGCCGTATCAAAGCGAACCAACGAGCTGGATATGCAGTTTATGCCCCGCGTGGCACTCTCCTACCTGGTGACGGATAACTTGGCCTGGCGAGCATCGGTGAGCAGAGGCTATTCTCCGCCGACCATCGCTGAAATCCGCGCATCAGATCAGGTGATCAATGTGGATCTTCAGCCGGAAAGTGGCTGGAACTATGAAACCGGTTTCAGCATCCATAGCAGGGACCAGCGACTTTCTGCAGACCTTAGCGGCTTCTATTACCGCCTGGATAATGCGATTGTACGCAGGCTTAATGAAGATGATACCGAGTTCTTCATAAATGCAGGGGGAACGAATCAGTATGGCTTAGAAACTGCTCTAAGTGCATGGTTGCTTCCATACTCGGAAGGGCGTGTTGTTCGTGGACTACAGCTTAGATCGGCTTATACCATTAGTAAGTTTAACTTCCGCGATTATCAGGATCGTGCAGCTGATTATTCCGGGAACAGATTAACCGGCGTACCAAAGAGCAGCATCATCAGTAGCCTGGATCTGTCATTGCCTGCAGGGCTGTACCTTTTTGTGCAGCACAACTTTACCTCCCGTATCCCTTTGAATGATGCAAATTCAGTGTATGCAGATAAATATAATGTGGTTCAGAGTAAAATCGGCTGGAGAACCCTGAAGTTTAACAAGGCATCGCTGGAAATCTATGCAGGGGTGGATAACCTCTTCAATGAACGGTATAGCCTTGGTAATGACCTGAACGCCGCAGGTAATAGATACTTTAACCCTGCAGCTACGCGAAACTTTTACGGCGGCGTAGCTTACAGGTTTAATAAATAAGTATTCATATGCTCGCTTTCTTAAGCGAGGACAGCTATCTGGAGGGCATTACTTGTTAATGCCCTCTAATGCAAAGAGGAAGGCGTAGTTCAGGGCAATGTCCTTCAGGTAATCGAACCTGCCGGAAGCCCCACCATGTCCAAAATCCATCTCTGTCTTCAGCAATAAGACATTCTGATCTGTCTTTGTAGCACGCAGCTTAGCCACCCATTTGGCGGGCTCAAAGTACTGCACCTGACTGTCGTGCAGTCCCGTTGTGACCAACATGTTCGGATATGCTTTCGCTTCAATATTTTCATACGGCGAGTAGCGCTTGATGTACTCATATGCCGCTTTCTCTTTAGGATTTCCCCACTCATCAAATTCATTCGTGGTTAAGGGAATGCTTTCATCAAGCATGGTATTTACAACGTCGACAAAAGGTACCTGTGCAATGATGCCTTTCCAAAGGTCTGGCGCCATATTGGCTACAGCGCCCATTAGCAATCCGCCTGCACTTCCGCCCTGGGCATAGAGGTGCCCTTTGGAGGTATAATGCTGTGCGATCAAATATTCGCCACAGGCAATGAAATCTGTGAAGGTATTCTTCTTTTTCATAAGCTTCCCATCTTCATACCACTGCCTGCCCAGCTCCTGTCCACCTCGAATGTTGGCAATGGCAAAGATAAATCCCCTGTTCAGCAGGCTCAGGTTGTTCCTGGAAAAGGTGGCATCCATATTGGCACCATAAGAACCATAGCCATAAAGCAAGAGTGGCGCCGTACCATCGCGCTTGGTGCTGTTCTTGTACACCAGTGCAATCGGGATCTTCGTACCATCTGTTGCGGTGGCGAAGATGCGTTCGGTAGTATATTCTTTAGGGTCATAACCGCCAAGTACTTCCTGCCGCTTCATCAGCTTACGTTCCCGGGTTTCCATATTGTAATCGTAAGTGGACAGCGGTGTGGTCATCGAGGTGTACACAAAACGCAGTGTTTTGGTATTGAATTCCGGATTGGAAGCACTCTCCAGCAGGTAGGCAGGCTCATCGAACTCCACATAATGGGTGCTTTGGTCAGGCTTCTGGATACGCAGCTGCACCAGGCCATTCTTTCTTTCAGAAAGCACAATGAAGTCTTTGAACTCTTCCACTTTCTCAAGAAGCACATCCTTACGATGTGGAACAAGTTCCTTCCAGTGTTCACGTCCCGTTTGGTCCAGCGGGCACTCCATAAGTCGGAAGTTCTTAGCATCCAGATTTGTCAGGATCAGGAACTTGTCGTCAAGGGGGATGACGTCATACAGCACCTCTTTCATCCGTGGTTGAAAGGATTTGAAAGGCTGTTCGGGTGTTGCAGCATCCAGGTAGCGATACTCGGAGGAAAGCGTAGCACCAGAATAGATGAATATGTATTTGTCTGACTTGGATTTGAATACGCCGATGTAGTTGCTCGGGTCTTTCTCCTGATAAACCACCACATCCTGCGCCGGATCCGCGCCAAGAAGGTGCTTTTGGATCTTTTCACTGAGCAGGGTTTTCAGGTTCTTTGCGGTATAGAAAATGGTTTTATTATCTGCAGCCCAAACTGGGTCGGCTTGTGTGTTTGGAATGGCATCGCTGAGCACCTCACCGGTTTCCAGGTCCTTGATGTAGATGGTGTACTGTCGCCGGGAAAGCTTATCTACACCATAAGCCAGGTAGCGGTTGTTGGGACTAACACTAAAGCCTGATGCAGAATAGTATGCGGAGCCTTCAGCCATCTTGTCAATGTCGAGCAGGACTTCCTCTTTAGCATCAAGATTGCCCTTCTTACGGCAGTATTTGAAATATTGTTTACCGTCTTCGGTACGGGTATAATAGTAGTATCCGTTTTTTAGTGCAGGCACACTTTCGTCCTTCTCCTTTATACGGCCTTTAAGTTCTTTGAAGAGTGCTGCCTGAAAATCTTTGGTCCCACTCATCATCGTGTCCAGGTAGTTGTTCTCTGCGCGGAGATAATCCAGCACTTCATTACTGTCCGGTCCTTTTTTGAAGTAGTCGATCATCCAATAATAGTTGTCGATTACCGTGTCGCCATGCAAAGCTCGTGGCATTGGCTTCATCGCTGCTACCGGTGGTTGGGCCTCTGGCCATTTGTAATTACTCATCTCTTTTTCAGCGGTGTTACAGGCTGCCGTTGCTAACAGCAACAGCAAGCCTATGAAATCTCTTTTCATTGAAGAAGAATTTGTTCTTACCTAATTTACTGATTTCCAAAGCAATCACCAGTATTTTTATGACTTCACCTTGGCATCACCTGAATGTGATTAACAATAATTTCGGTACTGAAGCGCTGTTCTCCTTTTTTGTCTGTATAACTTTGGTTGTTCAATTTGCCTTCGATACTGATCTCCATGCCTTTCTTAACGGCATCCTCGATTAGATCAACTTTCCTGTTCCAAAACACCAGGTTAAACCATTGTGTTTTATTCACGTAATCTCCGGTGTTGTTCTTATAGGATTCGTTTACGGCCAGACTGACGCGGGCCATTTTTTTGTTTCCTGCATAATTAACAATTACCGGATCTGTACCTGTGAAACCGGATAAGCGTACTGTGTTTTTTACGTTGTCCATGATCTTAAAATTTAGTTGACATTACTTGTGATTTGATGTGTCAAAGTTGATCATGGCTGTAGCACATAGTCGTAAAACAAACGGATACATACGTAAATAACCGTTTATCAACGGTTATTTATCGTTAAAGGCTGGTTTTAAACCCTAAAGTGAACCAGGTACCCGGCATTGGCACCGCACCAGACTCGATGTACTGCACATCCAATAGATTTGCACCATCTAAATAAACCTGGTTACGTTTAAACCGGGCAGCCAGACGTGCATCCAGGATCTGGTAGCTTTTATAGTTGATCCGCTCGTTATATCTTGAGGTGAGGGTTAATGCCAGCAAGTTGAACGCTTCGGCATGAACACGGAGGCTTAACTGGTTGCGCAGGCTCTCCAGCGCATATCTCGAAAATGCAGCATCGGCTATTGTCGTTTTAAAGCTTGGATCCAGGTTGGTATATGAAGCACCCAAACGCAAAGCATTGATCCGGGTGTTTTTTCCGAACTTAAACTGGTAGTCGCCGCTTATCGTTAATCCTTTAGTATTAACATCACTAAAGTTACGTGGCTGCCATGGATCTGTCTGGATGGATTTCACCCAATCAATAAAGTTGGTGATGGTACGGTTAAAATAACTTGCATTGAAAGTGATCTTTGTGTCCTGGTATTTCAATCCAGCCTCTGCATACCTGGATTTCTCTGATACCAGATCTTTGTTACCAATATTTGTTGGTCCCTGGTAATAAAGATCTGTATAGGTCGGCAGGCGCTGTCCTGTTCCGAGATTTACGAAGAGCCTCCAGTTGCCATAGAAATTATATCCTGCATCTATACCCGGAAAAGCTTGCCAGCCATAATCCGAATTATAATTCAGATAAGTTCCGGCATTAACCAGCAGTCCCGCCAGTGGTTCAAATTTATATTCTGCAAACGCGCCGCTGTTACTTCGCTCGCGCTTACCCAGGTTGGTACTGTTAATGTTCTCCCGGCGATGTTCAAGCCCCAGTCCGAAAGTTCCGATACGGGTTTCAAAAGTATTGTTCAACTCCAGGTCGAGTACGCCTGTTTCATGATGGTTATGGAACTTGTCCGGGCTTTGTTTTATATATAAGTAATCATCGATATTGTAGCGGTAGCTAATCCTTGGTGCGATGGTCCAGACAGCGCTCATGTTCCTGGTATAGGTTACTGCAGCCAGGGCGGTTTTCACCGTTTCCTCTGCTTCCACATCGCCTGGTGCGGCATAGAAGGCATTCGCGCCAAAGTTGTTATGGATATAGCCGGCATTTACGTCGAGCTGATCTACCGGGGAAAGGTTCACCCTGCCCTGGTAGTACAGCTTCTGATTGTTAAAAGCGGTATTGTAGCGGTAGCCATTGCTGGCTTCCTGACTTGCAGAAAGCAGGTGACTGGATTTATTAAGTACCAGATCTCCACTAAGTCTCAGCCCATAATTGCCATACGTATCCTTACTGCCGGCATCTTCCTTGAAGCTACTTCCGGCAAACACGTTGATGGCTGCGCCATTTTGCTCAGGACTACGGGTAATGATATTGATGGCTCCAGTGATGGCATTAATACCATATATTCTGGAGGCCGATCCACGAAGCACTTCAATATGGTCGATATCATCCATATTGATCGGCAGGTTCATCATGTTATGGCCGGTTTGCGGATCAGAAACCTTCACGCCATTGAGTAATACAAGGGTTTGGTCAAAGGTTCCCCCGTCCATGCCCACATCGGCCTGTGTGCCTGCCGGTCCCCGCTGACGCAGGTCAACACCGGAGACAAAGCTCAGCAGCTCGGCCACGGACCGTACCGGCAAACTCTTTATCTGTGCTTTATCGATGATCCAGATATTGCGGTTCTGACTGGAGAAAGGAAGTATAATGCGGTTCTCATTAACCACGACCTCATTTAGGCGGTTTACGCTGTCTTTTTCAGTTTGCTGTGCGTTTGCAAGCATTGTACTGCCCATGAGGGTACAGGCAGCAATGGTAAGTTTTTTCAGGTACATCAAATTGCGATTGAGGCGGCAAATATAGTCGCTTTTGGCAGACACGCAATATGAATGCAAAAAGGCCCTGTACTGGAAGTTAACGCTTCCCGTACCGGGCCTTTAGTTTTTGATGTTAAAACCGCCGATTATGCAGAATACACGTAAAACCGGGTATCACGGATCGGTTGTCCTTTAATGCTAAGTGTTTCGGCTTTATGGTCTCTCGTCGCTTTAATTACGAAAGGATCATTTCCATTGCTAATTGCTTCATAAGCCATATCTAATTTGGCGATGTGAGTGTCTGAAGCAACCTTCCATTTTTTATCCTGATACATGAAGTAAGCAGCAAAGCTTTTAGAACTTCCTTTTAGTTTATTGTCCAGGCGAATGGCAGCGTGGTTTGCTGTTTTGAAAGGCTTCACCACTTCTTCATAGAACGTTTTGAAGTCCGGGTAAACTGGTTTGATGTTATTTGCAGACATATTCTTTTATTAAGGCTACAAAAGTAGCCCTAATAAAAGAAAAAACACATTATTTGTTTTGCCACTGATCGGCAAGTAACTTGATGAAATAGCCACCAACAACACTTCTCGCCTGGAAACCTACTTGTTTCCCATCAGTTGTCTCATGCCAGTCACTCAATGGTACATGGCTAGGTGTTTCCTTTGCAAACTTGTAAACCGGCTTAACCAGTTTAAGGAAATCTGCACGGTTGTCGGTTAGCGTTGCTGTCCAAAGGATCCAATCTGATTTGGTGTAGGTTTTACGGCTATCTAATGGTAAGCCAAAGGCATTTTGTTTAGTCAGATAATAAGCAATTTCTTTGGTGTAAACTTGCTTAGGGAACAGGTCGAGCTTTAGAAGTTTATCCCAAACAAGATTGTACTTCTGGCTCCAGGTATTCTTGTTGTCGAACACCAATGCGTAGTGATCACCTGCATTTGCAAGTTTCTCCCATTTATCTGCCATCTCCAATGCTGCTGCCCGGTATTTTGCTGCTACATCTTTCATTCCGATCTTATCAGCCATTTGTGCATAGGCACCTAAGGCTACAATGGCTTTTACAGAAAGGTTAGTGTTGTGCGCAAGGTGTCCCGCGAAGTCATCTGTACATAATTGCTCTGCGGGATCGAAACCTTCGTTAAGCAGGTAATTACCCCAGGTGGTAAGGGTCTCCCAATGTTTCTTTGCGTAGGCGATATCACCATCTGCTTTAACAATTGCAGCAGTAAGGATGATCATGTTACCAGCTTCTTCAACAGGCATGTCCTCACCGTAAGTTTGTCCGTTGGCTAAAGGATAGGTCCCTAAATCATGCGCGGGAAAAGGTTTTTTCCATCTGCCGCTTTCGCTGTAGTAAAAAATCCCGTTAAGCATTCCTTTCAATAGCTCGGGATTGTAAACCAGGTACTGGGGCGCTGATGGGTAGGTAACGTCTACGGTATTGATTGACCCGTTACTGAAGTTCTCTTTAGAAAGAAATAAGATTTCTCCCTCTGGTGATTTGACGATCTTGTGCGCAGAAATACCCTGACGGTAAGCCAGCTTGCAGATCTCCGCGTATTCTGGTCCGCCTGCTTTGGTCGTTTTTGCTTCAAGATCTTTGTCGAACGCAATACTGCGTTTCATGATGTCTGGGAACTGCGCTGCAGCTAATGCAAGTTGATCAACAAAAGTTACTTTGCTATCGGTCTTCCAGATTGGTTTCAGGTCTTGCTTAAAGAACTGAATTGGATTTGAGTCGTCATAACCCACCATTACGTATTTGCTTTTTGGAGTTGCTGCTACGCTACCGAACTCAAATTCAGTGCTTAGGTTCAAGGATGGACCCGACTTCGCGATCAATTGGGTCGCTTTATAATCTTGCGGCACGGCAACATAAAGATATCCCCAGTCGATACGAACGTCGTCACCTGCCTTTTGAAGCACAGGCTGTTCTACGGTTCCGGCTTTCAGGTATGAAAGTCCTTTTTCAGATTGCTTCCAGGCGGTAACCGTTTGTCCCGGGGTATTTACTGCCAGATCTGATGAAGCTGTAAACTTAATGCGTACCTGATGTGCTTTACCATCAGTTGCTTTGACCGTGTAGTTGATGTAGCTGATCGGTCTTTCTGTAAGTTCCACGTCGTTCAATAGCAGCGGAGAAAGGAAGCTTACGTTCAGGTTTACATTTCCACAACGGAAATCATAGATGGTGCGTGTTGCTTCTACCTGTACATTAGTTTGTACGGCCTGAGCAATGCTGTTGTCCTGGATCGGTTCTGTAACCAGGTCGGCATCAATGTGACGTCCGCCGGCCGTATTTTTCACATGAATAGCAAGCTGGTTTTTTCCTTTTTTAAGAACACCGTCCGGAATTGGCACGTATACATATTCATGTACCCAACCCTCCTTACGCAGGATTTCTTTACCATTAAGAAATACGACAATGTTGTCATCATGATTGATCTTCAGGTAAGTTTTGCGCGAAGGTACAGCAAGCACGTCAAAAACCTTACGAAGGAAGATCTCTTCACTTCTCCATTCGGTTTTCGCAAAACTCTGGTCATCACCAAAGGGTGCAGCATCCTCTTTCCAGGAAGAATCATTATAGCCCGCATCCATCCAGTTCTCAGAAGGTGCGATTAAGGTGTATCTGAATTTTTGCACCTGCCCCGCTACGCTGGAAACCAGCGGGAGGTAAGGCTTCACATCCTGTCCGAGGAAACGGTATAGTTTCCCATCAACACTGATGGTGCCTTGCAGCGCCTGGGTTTTACCGGTCCAGTGGCGGGTTGGCGACTCGTTAAGTTTGTTTGTAAAGGACCAGACACTGAAGTAGCTGTTGTTGGTAAGGAGTGGGTAAGCTGGTGCTTCGTTCTGTGCACGCGCCTTCGTCAGGACAAAAAAGCACAAGAGCATCAAGGCGATTTTTCTCATAAAAATATTTGGTTAGAATGGTAAACTATTTTAGAGTAGTTAAACGTTTTACTAATATAACAATACCCTTTTCATTTCTACCAAAAAAAAAGTAACAGCTGAATTACAACTGTTACTTTTTTTATGATCAGGAAGTTCGATGCTCAGACCTGAGATGTCTATGATTCGAGGGGCAACTGACGGGATTTTGGTTCCGTGTGCTTCAAGGTGGTTTTGGTAAGGTCAACGTTTTCAGCATCGCCGGAAAGCTTGTGTGCAGCTTCCATTACCTGGGATCTGACATCTTCGACAACGTGGTCTTTAATTTCTACGGGTTTCTTCTGCTCCAGCTCACCTAGCATACCTTTTACACGTTTGGCGATGAGCTCGCGGAATTCAGATCCGCTACGCGTGCTGAACAATGCTGCAACAACTGCTCCGGCAGCAAGGCCGGTAATAAGTCCTATGGTCTTCAGGTTCGTATTTTCTCTTAGTAGTTTCATGGTCGATTGTTTTTATTAAGGAACAACGACCATGAAGAAACTGTTTTAGAAAGTTACGGCTCCACCCTTTTGTTACTACAGCGTTGCCGGGTTCAACGTAGCCGGGTGTTCCTTACCATTATGGCAGGTGATGCAACTTACGGGTAGAACAGCATTAGGAGTTTTAACATCCTTAATGTGAAAGAACTTTTTATTGATTTTTGCTGTCATCAGCATCATCATTCTGGCAGTTTGTTTTTCTGCCTTGGCGTCGCTTGCAAAATCAAGTCTGCCCTTTTCAGTTGCACTAGGCGCATGACAGTAGTTACATTTAACGCCGAGGGAGGTTTTGAAGCCATCCATTATTTTACCGAGATCTTCTTTGCTGATGTCTTTCGGAAGTACCTTTAAGTTGGTGTAAGTTCTTTCCTGTTGTTTCGGCATAAATGCGCTCATCAATATAACAATGGAGAGCAAGAAGCCGAGGGTTAAAATTACTCTGTATTTCATAACGTTTAATTTAAATGCAGGGATGAGGGGATTGCTTATAGCTAGTTACAATTCAATTAAAAGATTGTTTAAGGAAATATAATAACTATCTTTTTTCTAACAAACAATTTACTGATAATAGATCTTTAAACCGAATCATCTGGTACCTAACAGGAATGTATGAAAAAGTATTTGATTTTAATGGCAGCAGCATTCGGGCTGCAATCGTGCAACAGCGGTTCGACAAGTACGGAAAATGCAGACAGCACCATCACTGCAGAGACTGCAGTGGTTTCAGCAGCGGAGTCGAACCTTTGCTATGTAGAAAACCATAATCGCGACAGCACCTATCTGCAGCTGCACACCAAGGGCGCGCAGGTTACCGGGAAGCTGGACATCAGCCTTTATGAGAAGGACAGGAATAGTGGTACAGTTACCGGAGTGGTTAAAGGTGATACCATTCTGCTGGACTATACCTTCCAGTCGGAAGGCAGCGAGTCGGTCCGGCAACTGGCCTACCTGCAAAAGGAGGGCAAGCTGATTGAAGGTTTTGCCGAGGTGCAGGAGCAAAACGGCAAAACAGTATTTAAATCTTTGAGCAGCTTAAAGTTTGATGGCAGCGTCGTGTTGGAACCAGCGGCATGTAAGCCTGACTAAAACTGTTCAAACCGTTCCCAGAAACCATCAACCGGTAGTTTTGCGAAGATATTTACCGGTTCTTTCTTCACTGGGTGCAAAAACTGCAGGCGCCGTGCATGCAGGCAAATACTGCCTTTGCGGCTGCCTCTTGGATAGCCATACTTGTTGTCGCCAACAATAGGGCAACCCATTGTTGCCAGTTGTACACGGATCTGGTGTGAGCGGCCTGTTAGGGGGTCTACTTCGAGCAGGTAAAAGCCTCCCAGTTCGGCGATGAGCCGGTAACTAAGTTCGGCACGCTGGCTCCCCGGCACTTCCTGGGCATGTGCGGTAACCACATTCTTCTGTGTGTTTTTTACCAACCAGTTGATTAGGGTACCTGAAGGCTTTGAAGGTTTATTACGCACGACCGCCCAATAGGTCTTTTTAACGTCGCGGTTCTTGAAAATAGCATTCATACGCTCCAGCGCTTTGCTGGTCTTGGCAAAAAGAATGACCCCGCTTACCGGACGATCAAGGCGGTGGACCACCCCTAAAAAAGCGCTGTTTGGCTTGTTGTATTTATGCGCCAGGTAAACTTTAACTTTCTCATCCAAGGGCTGGTCCCCTGTCTCATCTACCTGGACAATATCACCTGCACGCTTATTGATGGCGATCAGGTGATTGTCTTCAAAGAGCACATCTTTATCTGTAACCGGCATTCCTGTAGTTTAGTATTGTTCTTTTTCGTTCGGGAAATCATTTGACTTCACATCCTTGATGTATTGCTGTGCAGCACCAAGGATGCCATCATATAGATTTAAGTACTGGCGCAGGAAGCGTGGACGGAAGCCTTTGGTTAGTCCGATCATATCATTTACAACCAACACCTGTCCATCGCAGTGCGGGCCGGCACCGATTCCGATCACCGGAATGTGAATGCTTTGCGCAACTTCTTTCGCTAAACTTGCAGGTATCTTTTCCAGTACAACACTGAAACAGCCAGCTTCCTGTAAAGCCAAGGCATCAGCTTTCAACTTCTCTGCTTCGGCCTCATCTTTAGCACGTACTGTGTAGGTACCGAATTTATAGATAGACTGTGGAGTTAAACCCAGGTGCCCCATCACCGGGATACCTGCGGTAATGATCCGCTGTACAGATTCGACGATCTCGGCACCACCTTCAAGCTTCACGCCATGTGCGCCTGATTCTTTCATGATGCGGATGGCGGAGTTCAGGGCCTCTTTTGAGTTGCCCTGGTAACTGCCAAATGGGAGGTCGACAACAACAAAAGCACGGTTTGCGCCACGTACTACACTCTGTGCATGGTAGATCATTTGGTCTAAAGTAATAGGCAGGGTGGTTTCGTGCCCAGCCATTACATTTGAAGCCGAATCGCCTACCAATAAAACGTCTAATCCTGCATCATCAAGGATGGTAGCCATGGAATAATCATAAGCAGTAAGCATGGAGATTTTCTCGCCACGCGCTTTCATTTCCTGAAGGATGTGAGTGGTTATTCGTTTTACTTCTTTATGCTGAGACATATGTGTTGTTTTTACAACAAAATTAGGTTTAATTAGCCATAAAACCTATCTTTGCAGTCGAAAATGAAGGGGTTAAATCACTGCATATTTCTAAGTCAACTAAGCGCCAACCCAGTCGCGAATCCCACGTTTTTCTTTTTTTTCCACATAACTTCTGATCATAAATTATGACTAACTACACCAAGTTACCTGCAATTTTGCTTTTGGCCGATGGCACTGTATATTACGGTAAAGCAGCAGGAAAGATAGGAACCACAACAGGTGAAATCTGCTTCAACACCGGAATGACGGGTTACCAGGAGATTTTTACAGATCCTTCCTATTTCGGACAGATTATGGTGACCACCAATGCACACATTGGTAATTATGGTATTCACAAAGAAGAAATTGAGTCTGAATCCATTAAGATTTCAGGACTCGTTTGTAAGAACTTCAACATTGGCTATAGCCGTAAAGAAGCTTCGGAGTCTATCCAGGACTACTTTCAGAATGAAAACATTGTAGGTATTTCTGATATCGATACCCGTGCTTTGGTAAAACACATCAGAGACAAAGGGGTGATGAACGCCATTATTTCTTCCGAGATCCTGGACATTGAGCAGCTTAAAGCGAAATTGGCTTCTGTACCTGAGATGGAAGGCCTGGAGTTATCTTCACAGGTATCTACAGACAAACCTTACTTCTATGGTTCTCCGGATGCAAAGTATAAAGTTGCAGCGGTAGACTTTGGCATTAAGAAAAATACCTTACGTAATTTTGATGACAGGGACCTGTATGTTCAGGTATACCCTGCAAAAACTTCTTTCGCCGAAATGGAAAAATGGGGTGCTGATGCATATTTCATATCTAACGGTCCCGGCGATCCTTCGGCAATGCCATACGCTATTGAGATGGTGAAAGAAATCCTTGCTGCAGACAAGCCATTATTCGGTATCTGCCTTGGTCATCAATTGCTTGCACAGGCAAATGGTATTAAGACCATGAAGATGTTTACCGGACACCGTGGATTGAACCACCCGGTAAAGAACATCATCACTGAAAGATGTGAGATCACTTCTCAGAACCATGGTTTTGGTGTGGTACCTGATGATGTAAGAAATTCTGACAAAGTAGAGATCACCCACATTAACCTGAATGATCAGTCGATCGAAGGTATACGTGTAAAAGGCAAGAAAGCATTTTCTGTACAGTACCACCCGGAGTCGTCTCCAGGTCCGCACGATTCACGTTACCTTTTTGATGATTTCGTTGGGTTGATCACAGGCGAAGTTAGCTGGTAGTGATGAGCGGCGCTAAGGCGATAATCAGTGTTAACAACCTGGTTAAGAAGTACAGCGACTTTACTGCCCTGAAGGGGATTACATTTGACGTTTTAGAGAACGAGATATTTGGTTTACTCGGCCCCAACGGGGCCGGGAAAACCACTACCCTGGAGATCATTGAGACGTTACGCGATAAAACATCCGGTGAGGTTACGGTAAATGGTCACTCGGTTGATAAACATGCCGGGCGCATCAAACAGATCATTGGTGTACAGCTGCAGGCCGCAGGATATTATCCTAACCTTAACTTAGTAGAGCTCATTGAGCTCTTTGCTGGTTTATATGGTGTGGATACCCGCCCTATGGACATGCTGGAGAAGGTGAACCTGCAGGACAAAGCAAAAGCGAAATACAAAGAACTTTCCGGCGGACAGAAGCAGCGGTTCTCCATTGCTACAACCTTGATCAACTCACCAAAGATTGTTTTTCTTGATGAACCCACCACCGGATTGGACCCCCAGGCACGGCGAAATTTGTGGGACCTGATCATCGATATCAGAAATCAGGGTACTACCGTGGTACTTACCACGCACTATATGGACGAAGCAGAACAGCTCTGCGATCGCGTAGCCTTTGTGGAACGCGGAGAGATCATCGCCCTTGACACACCGGATCAGTTGATCGACAACTTGGTGAACAGTGGCTTTGAACGTAAAAAAGAAGTTAAAAAAGCCAATCTGGAAGATGTATTTATCAACCTTACCGGAAAGGCCTGGCGCGAAGGATAATCATGCAGCAATCATACAATCATACTAAAGCGACTTTGGCGCTGGCGAAAGCTAGTTTCCGTTCCATTACGCGCAGTCCTTCGGCAGTGGTGTTTACCCTTGCCTTTCCACTGATCTTCATCCTGATCTTCGGATTTCTAAGCGGGGGCGGAACGCGGGTGAGCCTGGGTATTGCGCCCGGTTCGGACCTGAACAACCCTGTTTTGACGACATTGGAGCATATTCCGGTGCTGAAAATAATACGTGATAAGGATAGCAAAGAATTAAACACCGGGCTGGAAAAAGGAAATATTGACGGGGTGATCAGCATTAAAAAGAACCCTGCCGACAGCCCTGCGTATACCGCCGACGTACAATACACCTCCGCTTCCAGGGACAAAGGAAGCATACTGAAATCATTACTCACCAACGCGTTATACGAGCTTAACAGCAAAAACCTGAAGCCAAGTGTTGCGGTGCTCAAAGAAAGTACCGTTCATGGCAGAACATACCGGATGATTGACTTCATCCTTCCGGGTCAGCTTGGGTTTTCACTGCTGAGCACCGGTGTGTTCGGAACGGCGTTCGTATTTTTCAGCTTACGCCAGACACTGGTTATCAAACGTTTCTTTGCCACGCCGGTAAAACGTTCGAGCATTGTTTTTGGTGAAGGTATTGCCCGCATCGGTTTTGCACTGCTTGGGGCCTTGTTTATCATCCTTGTAGGCCATTTCTTCTTCCATTTTACACTTATCAAAGGTGTGGTCACGGTGCTGAATATGCTGCTGCTGTCTGTACTTGGTTTGGTGGTCTTTATGGGCTTCGGATTTGTAGTTTCCGGCATTGCGAAGAGTGAAAGCACCATTCCTCCGATTTCCAACATTGTGACCCTTCCGCAGTTCCTGCTTTCAGGTACCTTTTTCTCCATTGAGAACTTTCCGGAATGGCTGCAGCCCATCAGCAGGGCATTGCCCCTCACCTACCTCAATGATGCGATGCGAAAAATTGCTTTTGAGGGTTATGGATTATGGGACGTGAAATTCGAAATGATGATCCTCGTAATCTGGGGAATTCTGATCTACTCCGTTGCCGTTAAAGTCTTTAAGTGGGAATAAAAATCTGACATCGAAACCTATTATTTTATTATTTGTTTAACTTTGAATACTGCTTAGTAATTGTAAACTTTACACTAAGCGAAAATCAAAACATAAAACAATATAAAAATGAGTTTAATAATCGATGTTCATGCAAGGCAAATCCTTGATTCAAGGGGAAATCCTACAGTAGAAGTTGAAGTAATTACAGAAAACGGCAACATGGGCCGTGCTGCTGTTCCATCTGGTGCCAGCACAGGTAAACATGAGGCTGTTGAACTAAGGGATGGTGACAATAATGCCTACATGGGCAAAGGTGTATTAAAAGCAGTTGAAAACGTAAATACTAAAATTGCTGAAGCCCTTCGCGGAGTTGATGTTTTTGAACAAAACATGATCGACAAAGCGATGATCGATCTTGATGGTTCTGAGAACAAAGGCAATTTAGGTGCAAATGCGATCCTTGGTGTTTCTTTAGCAGTAGCTAAGGCTGCAGCACAGGAAAGCAGACAACCACTTTACCGTTACATCGGTGGTGTTAATGCAAACACCCTTCCTGTTCCGATGATGAACATCCTTAATGGTGGTGCACACGCAGATAATAAAATCGATTTCCAGGAATTCATGATCATGCCTTTGGGTGCAAGCAGTTTCTCTGAAGCACTTCAAATGGGTACGCAGGTTTTCCATAACCTTAAAACCGTACTTAAGAAAAAAGGTTATTCAACCAACGTAGGTGATGAAGGTGGTTTTGCTCCAAACATCGGTTCTAACGTTGAGGCTATTGAAACCGTATTAACGGCTATCGAAGCTTCAGGTTACACCCCAGGAAAAGACATCTGGATTGCTATGGATGCTGCGGCTTCTGAAATGTATGATTCAAGCAGCAAAACTTATAACTTCCACAAATCATCTGGTGAGAAATTAACTTCTGACGAGATGGTTAACTACTGGGTTGACTGGGCTAGCAAATACCCTATCATTTCAATTGAAGATGGTTTAGATGAAGACGACTGGGCTGCATGGGAGGCATTAACTAAAGCTATTGGCGACAAAGTACAGCTTGTAGGGGATGACTTGTTTGTAACGAACGTAAAACGCCTTCAACAAGGTATCGATAAAAACATTGCGAACTCAATCCTCGTAAAGGTAAACCAGATCGGTTCATTAACTGAAACCATCAATGCAGTAAGTCTTGCTCAAAACAGTGGCTATACTTCCGTAATGAGCCACAGAAGTGGTGAGACTGAAGATGTAACCATCGCAGATCTAGCGGTTGCTTTAAACTGCGGTCAGATCAAAACTGGTTCAGCTTCCCGTTCAGACAGGATCGCTAAATACAACCAATTGCTTCGTATTGAGGAAGAACTTGGTTCTGCAGCACGTTTCTTAGGTAAAGACTTCAAATTCTTAAAGAAATAAATAAGCTCGCATTGATCTGCTTGCATTAAAGCGCCGTGCTTTAATGAGGCGCGAAGATTAACAACAAAACGGCCGGTGCATCTGATGTGCCGGCCGTTTTTTATTTCAAATAAGACTCATGCAATGCGTTTTCTTCTATATTTGTGTTAATGAAAAGGTTAATTGAACTCTTCCGTAACAAATACTTCCTTTGCGTTTTCGCGTTTGTGGTGTGGATGTTGTTTTTCGACAGGAACGACATGCTCTCTCAATATGAGTACAGCACCGAGGTAAGCAAGTTGAAAGCGGAGAAAGCCTTTTATGAAAAAGAAACTACTCAGGTGAAGAAAGA
The DNA here is from genome assembly GCA_038918115.1 of Pedobacter sp. Lineage (GTDB taxonomy): Bacteria > Bacteroidota > Bacteroidia > Sphingobacteriales > Sphingobacteriaceae > Pedobacter. The sequence continues at coordinate 613,160 of JBCLAL010000001.1, read as the reverse complement.
TCTGCAGGAGCTTACCTCTAACCTGAAGATGGCGGAGAAATTTGCCCGTGAGAAGTACTTTATGAAGAAAGATAATGAAGATGTCTTTGTAGTTGTAAAAGAAACATCAAAAGAATAAAAAAAGCCCCGGTTCACCCGGGGCTTTTTATTTATCGTGTTTTAAGACTTCTTACAACATACCGCCGTCAACAGCGATAACTTGTCCGGTTACGTACGAACTCATGTCTGAAGCAAGGAAAACGCATACATTAGCAACATCTTCCACCTCACCTGCACGTTTCAAAGGAATACCTTCCTCCCAGCCTTTAACAACTTTAGGATCCAGCACATCAGTCATTTCTGTACGGATGAAACCTGGAGCAACAACGTTGCTACGGATATTTCTGGAACCAAGCTCTTTCGCTACCGATTTAGAGAAGCCAATGATACCTGCTTTCGAGGCTGCATAGTTAGCCTGACCAGCATTTCCCTGTACCCCAACAACGGAGCTCATGTTAATGAAAACACCTTTACGGGCTTTCATCATGATCTTTGATGCTGCTTTGGTTACGTTAAATACCGACTTCAGGTTCACATTGATCACATCATCGAAGTTTTCTTCGCTCATGCGCATCAATAAACCGTCTTTGGTGATACCAGCGTTGTTAACGACGATGTCTAATGCGCCGAAATCAGCAATGATAGCATTAATCAATTGCTCTGCTTCATCAAATTTCGAAGCATCAGAACGGTACCCTTTCACCTGGGTACCGAGGCTTTGCAGCTCCTGCTCCAAAGCTTGGCCTTTTTCAACTGAGGACAGGTAAGTGAATGCTACGTTTGCACCTTGCTCTGCGAATTTCTCTGCGATCTTCCTTCCGATTCCTTTAGAAGCACCAGTGATCAGTGCAGTTTTTCCTTCTAATAATTTCATCTATGTTTGGTTATATGTATCTCGAAAATTAAATAACTGGCGCTTGCTTAAACAAAGCGGGTTCTTGCTGACTTAAACAGTGGAAGCTACCCAATCCCCAGATGATATCTGTTGAGTCAATACCGACCACCTTGCGGTCGGGAAAAGCACTCTGGATGATATCTAATGCACGCTGATCATTCGCATCACGGAAAGTAGGTACGATTACAGCTTTGTTAGCGATGTAAAAGTTAGCATAAGATGCCGGTAAGCGGGTGTCTTCAAAGATCACCGGCGAAGGCATCGGCAAAGTAATGATGTTTAAAGGTTTGCCATTAATCAGCTTCATCGCTTTAAGTGCCTCCAGGTTTTCCTGTAGCAGGTGGTAGTTTTCATCGGCCTCATTCTCTTCAACCACCGTTAAGACGGTATCCTCATTTACGAAGCGGGTGATGTCGTCAATATGCCCATCGGTATCATCGCCAACAATGCCATCACCAAGCCAAAGGATCTGTTCTGCACCATAATATTCCATCAGGTATTGCTCGATCTGCACCTTTTTCAGGTGTGGATTGCGGTTTTCGTTTAGCAGGCAGGCGGTGGTGGTGAGGATGGTACCTGCGCCATTAAATTCCACAGAACCACCTTCCATTACAATTTCAGGTGTATAAAGTGGTAATCTATAGTGCTGGGCGATCGTTGTGGGGATCACATCATCCAGATCAAAGGGTGGATATTTACCACCCCAGGCATTGTAGCCCCAGTCGATAACTGCTTTCTTGGTGCGGTCTGCATTCAACAGGAATGCGGGCCCATGGTCACGGCACCAGGCATCGTTGGTAGGGTGCATGAAAAACTCAATGTTGTTCATGTCTGCACCAACCTTCTGCAGTTCTGCAGTGGCGAAGGCCCTGGTTTCCTCATCATTGACGTTTATGCGTACTTTTTCACCTTCAGCAACCACCTTAATGAACTCGCAGTATGGGGCATAGATGCTTTCTATTTTCCCTGGCCAGGATGCTTCCTTATGCGGCCAGCTTAACCAGGTTGCCTCATGTAGTTCCCATTCTGCAGGAAAGCTGTAACCAGCTTTCTTTGGGGTATCATTAAATAGATTCGTCATCTATGTATCTTTTAGTGATTTGTGAATAACTGTCAATTCTGCGGTCGCGAAGGAAGGGCCAATGTGTCCTGTAGCTATCCGATCTGCTTAGATCAAGCTCCACTACTTTCAGTTCTTCCTCGTCATGTGAAGCTTTATAAAGCAGTGTCCCGAATGGATTAGACACGAATGAACCACCCCAGAATTTCACGCCAGCTTCTTCACCTACGCGATTAACGCTTACTACGGGAACGCCATTTGCAATGGCGTGGGAACGCTGAATGGTTTGCCATGCGTTGTATTGTTCGGTGTTGGTGCCTTCATCCTGTGTAGTAGCCCATCCAATTGCTGTTGGGTAAAACAAGAAGTCGGCGCCCATTAGCGCAGTAAGTCTTGCTGCTTCCGGGTACCATTGATCCCAGCAGATCAACACCCCGATCTTGGCATATTTAGTCTTGAAAACTTTATAACCCAGGTCGCCCGGGGTGAAGTAGAATTTCTCGTAGAAACCCGGATCATCCGGGATGTGCATCTTGCGGTATTTACCTAGGTAAGCCCCGTCAGCATCAAGCACGGCGGTTGTGTTATGATAAAGACCTTCAGCCCTTTTCTCAAATAATGAAGCTACGATCACTACATTCAGTTCTGCAGCAATCACAGATAAAGCGTCGGTTGATGGACCAGGGATGGCTTCTGCCAACTTGAAGTTTTCGTAGTTCTCTTCATCACAGAAATAAAGAGAGGTAAACAACTCCTGCAAACATACCACCTGAGCGCCTTGTGCGGCTACCTCACGGATCTTTACAATTGCTTTATCTAAATTTTCTTGTTTATTACTGGTACAGCTCATCTGCACCAATCCAACTTGTACTTTAGCCATTCAATAAAATTTTGAAATGCAAAGTTAGAGAAAATATCTTAGGGACTTATGTTTAGTTCCGTCACACTGGAGTTATCAAGTATAATTCACAGGTGCCAGGTATTTACGCCTTGATTACCAAGGTTATGTTAGCTAAAGGAAAGGTCAAAAAAAAGGGAGTAGCTGACGCTACCCCCTCGATGAATTAACCATTAATTATTTTATCCGGAGCAGCTGATGCAGCCCTCTTCCATTGTACAAACCGGACCTTCGATGATCTCTTCTGCACCTTGGGCAATCACCGCCGGAATAACGGGTTCCAGGTTCTTGCCTGACTGGTTCTCTACAGTAAATTTCACTGCCTGAGATGCAGCTTGTGTACGCAGGTAATACATACCGGTCTTTAAACCTTTTTTCCATGCATAGAAGTGCATTGAGGTTAGCTTAGAGGTATTTGGCGCATTGATGAAAAGGTTAAGGGATTGCGACTGGCAGATATAAGCTCCACGATCTGCAGCCATATCAATGATGCTACGCATCTTGATCTCCCAAACGGTTTTATAAAGTTCTTTGATATAATCCGGGATCTCAGCAATGTCCTGGATTGAACCATTTGCAAGGATGATCCTGTCTTTCATTGCAGTATTCCATAAACCTAAAGCAACAAGGTCTCTTAACAGGTGTTTGTTTACCACAATAAACTCACCGCTTAATACCCTTCTGGTGTAAATGTTTGAAGTATATGGTTCAAAGCATTCGTTGTTACCAAGAATTTGTGAGGTTGAAGCGGTTGGCATGGGTGCAACCAAAAGGCTGTTCCTGGTACCATGTTTAACAACTTTCTCACGAAGACTTTCCCAGTCCCAACGGCCGCTTTCCGGACTTACGTTCCAAAGATCAAATTGGAATTTACCTTCTGACAATGGTGAACCTTTAAAAGTTTCATAAGCACCCTCTTTTACCGCCAGGTCATTTGAGGCTGTCATTGCGGCGAAGTAGATCGTCTCGAAGATTTCTTTGTTCAAGATTTTCGCTGCTTCGCTTTCAAATGGATAGCGCATTAAGATAAATGCATCAGCAAGGCCTTGTACACCCAGGCCAATTGGTCTGTGGCGCAGGTTGGAGTTCTTGGCTTCGTCTACCGGATAGTAGTTGTTGTCGATGATCTTGTTCAGGTTAAGTGTAGCCTGATAAGTAACATCATATAGCTTTTGGTGATCGAACTCACCGTTGATTACAAATCTTGGAAGTGCAAGTGAAGCAAGGTTACATACGGCAACCTCATCTTTGGAAGTGTACTCAATGATTTCAGTACAAAGGTTGGAACTCTTGATGGTACCAAGGTTCTGTTGGTTCGACTTGCTGTTTGCAGCGTCTTTGTACAACAGGAATGGGTTACCGGTTTCAATCTGTGCATCAAGGATTGCAAACCAAAGCTCCTGGGCTTTGATGGTTTTACGGGCACGACCTTCAGCTTCATACTTCGCGTACAGTGCTTCGAATTCTTCACCGAAGCAGTCCGCAAGTCCTGGTGCTTCATGCGGACAGAACAAGCTCCACTGACCATCTTCTTCCACACGACGCATGAAGAGGTCGCTGATCCAAAGCGCATAGAACAAGTCCCTTGCACGCAGTTCTTCTTTACCGTGGTTCTTACGAAGGTCAAGGAAAGAGAAAATATCTGCATGCCATGGCTCCAGGTAAATAGCGAATGCACCTTTACGTTTACCACCGCCCTGATCTACATAACGCGCGGTGTCATTAAATACTTTCAACATTGGAACAATACCATTGCTGGTACCGTTTGTACCACCGATGTAAGATCCGGTTGCACGGATGTTATGAATGCTCAGACCAATACCACCTGCACTCTGGGAGATTTTAGCGGTCTGTTTCAGCGTGTCGTAGATACCTTCGATGCTGTCGTCCTGCATAGTTAAAAGGAAGCAAGAAGACATCTGTGGTTTTGGTGTACCTGCATTGAACAAGGTTGGTGTAGCATGTGTGAACCAACGTTCGCTCATCAGGTTATAGGTTTTAATTGCGCTCTCAATATCCGATTTGTGGATACCTACGGAAACGCGCATAAACAAGTGCTGTGGACGTTCAACGATCTGGCCGTCAACTTTAAGCAGGTATGACTTCTCTAATGTTTTGAAGCCGAAGTAGTCAAAACCAAAATCGCGGTCGTAAATGATTGTACTGTCCAGGATATCGGCGTTATCGACAATTACCTGCCATACATCCTCAGCAATAAGGGATGCAGGTTTGCCGTTCTTGGGATCCACATAGTTATAAAGCATTTCCATGGTTTTCGAAAATGACTTCGTGGTGTTCTTGTGCAGGTTAGATACCGCAATACGCGACGCTAACAGGGCATAATCCGGGTGTTTAGTAGTCAGCGATGCGGCAGTTTCAGCAGCAAGGTTATCCAACTCTGAGGTGGTTACACCATCGTAAAGCCCTTCAATTACCTTCTTCGCTACATCGATGGGATCAACCAACTCGGGGTTGAAACCATAGCAAAGCTTTTCAATCCTCGCGGTGATCTTGTCGAATTTCACCACTTCCTTACGGCCATCTCTTTTTTGTACAAACATATTTTTAGGATTTTTTAGGCGACAGAAAATCCCCTCGAGGGGGATGTTCCGGTAATGCCAATAATTTTTTCTTTTGAGTTATATGGGCTTAGAAATCGTCATCCAATGAAAATGCAGATGCCTTGTCCTCCGTTGAGGTTAGCACCCCACTTTTCTGATAGTCACCAACACGTTTCTCGAAGAAGTTGGTTTTACCTTGAAGAGAGATCATCTCCATAAAATCGAATGGATTGGTTGCGTTATAGATCTTGCTGTAGCCAAGTTCTACCAACCACCTGTCGGCTACAAACTCAATATATTGTGACATCAGTTTTGCATTCATACCGATAAGTGCTACCGGGAGTGCGTCGGTAATGAATTCCTTTTCAATTTCTACTGCATCACGGATGATACCTTGAACAGCTTCTTCGCTAAGTCTATTTTGCAACATGCGGTACAATAAGCAGGCAAATTCACAGTGCATACCTTCGTCACGTGAGATCAATTCATTACTAAAGGTTAAACCTGGCATAAGGCCACGTTTTTTCAGCCAGAATATGGAGCAGAAACTTCCACTAAAGAAGATACCTTCTACGGCAGCAAAGGCCACAAGGCGTTCGGCGAAATTACCACCATCAATCCAGCGTAATGCCCATTCTGCTTTTCTCTTTACGCAAGGCACTGTTTCAATGGCGTGGAATAAACGGTCTTTCTCTACCGGGTCCTTAATATAGGTATCGATCAAAAGTGCATAGGTTTCGGAGTGAATGTTCTCCATCATGATCTGGAAGCCGTAGAAGCAACGCGCTTCCGGCAGCTGTACCTCACTCATGAAATTTACAGCAAGGTTTTCATTAACAATACCATCGCTGGCGGCAAAGAAAGCCAGTACGTGTGAGATAAAATGTCGCTCACCATCATTCAGGCCATCCCAATGTTTCTGATCATCTGAAAGGTCAATTTCTTCGGCAGTCCAGAAGCTTGCTTCTGTTTTCTTGTACATCTCCCATAGCTCCGGATACTTAATCGGCAGGAGAACAAAACGATCCTTATTCTCTTTCAGTAATACCTCTTCTTGCTGCATATGCTCTAATTTTTTATCGAAAGATTTTTAAATTTTACTACTACTGGCGCGGAGCGCCCATTAGGTGTCCTGATTGCGTATACGACACGGGCCGTATTTAACAACACTATTTCAGTTCATTTACAATCAATAAGTTGACTGCATTTCCCAACAAAGTCCGTTCTTATATTTGTTGAAAACAAATATAAACAGCCTCCTCTCCGCTCGATCCAAATAGTTGTCCACAACTGGCCAATGTTATCCACACCGAAAGTTTAAAGTGACGGATATATTACAAGCACAATTTGGCGCTTCAATAAAAAAGCATTTGGAATATTAAGCAGGAAAGCAGACAATACGCTATTAAAGGCTAGCAGTAATGTTCCTTTCCGCTACGTTTTTCCTTCGCCTCCGCTTCGGCTTTGGGCCGGGTCGGAGGCGAAGAGAAGGCGAAGAAAAGCCGAAGCAAAGGCGTATAAAATGCCATGCTGATCCGGCGCTTTCCAGGAGCTGGTGTTTGGCTGATCGTAGCCCTTTTCTGCGAACGCATATTGGCTTGCAGATAAGCGGGCGGTCCCAGCTCAGAATTGATAACAATTGTTGAAATGTCTAGAAGCAGGTCGGGCGACTTACTTTTTTATATAGGTGATCTCTACTTTGGCGTCACCTTTTTTCCAGATGCCGAGTTCGCGCGCTGCCTGAGCAGAGACGTCAATGATGTACCGCCGGGTAAAAGGTCCACGGTCATTCACTTCAACATCTACAGTCTTGCCATTCTTCAGGTTTTTGACTGTAACGATTGTGCCTAATGGAAGTGTGCGGTGTGCGGCAGTAAGCTTGTGTGCTCTGTATTTTTTTCCGCTGCTTGTTTTGCGGCCCTCAAACCGGGAGGAGTAGTATGTTGCGAGTCCTGTTTTGGTTTTAATGTTCGGATTTTTGTCTTCCAGAATGGTATTTGCTCCAGCCTGGAGAAAGAAGATCATACATAATAAAAGCAAACAATATCTCATATTTCTCTCTTTGGTGAACTCCCAAATATAAAAAAACGAATAGTTTATAAAAATTTAAGCCTCCTGGATGGTCTGCCCTCTTTACAGATGGGCAAACTAACCAGGAGGCTTTATTATACTTAAATACCTGTAAATCTTTAAGGTCTATGAACCTTTTGCAACCTTTAATTCAACAGGCTATTTCAGTAAGAAATATTGATTTTGGTTAAAAATTGTGGCACAAGCCTACATTTCTACCTTAACTTTATACAATTTTTCACTTTCTGCTTTCAGCTTTTTAGGGTCAATTTTGATGACTTTTCTATCGTAAGTGATGAAACCATTCACCTCCCCTTCCACGTCGGTGGTTTGGGTGTAAACCGCAGCAGAAAGTCCAATTGGGATGAGCTCGGTCATTCTATCTACAAAACTTGCATAACGGGTGAACATGGTATCTGCAGATTTGAAGTTCTGATAGCCCCAGTTATCACGTTCCTGCCACAAGTGGCCGGTAAGCGGTAAACCTAGTCCACCAAATTCACCCAGTACAATTACGCGTTTCGCGCCGAATACATCAGGGTCTGGCATTGCGGGACGTGGATAATTGTGCAGATCGACAATATGACCGTCTGGCGTGAAGTTACCACCACTCGCGCTGTTTACCAATCTGCTTGGATCTTTTTTCATTGTCCATTCAGATATCTCCTTAGTTTTAAACTGACCCCATGCTTCATTGAACGGCACCCACACTACAATTGAAGGGAAGTTGTGCAAAGTAGTCATAATCCTATCCCATTCTTTCCGGTAGTATCCCTCAGACTCTGGCGTACGGTTTTGATCAGTTGCCCGGTCAATAACTCCGGGATGATTTTCCCAAGCGTTACCAAGGTCACCACTTGGCATATCTTGCCAAAGCAGAATACCATTTTTGTCGCAATAGTTATAGTAACGGGCAGGTTCCACCTTGATATGTTTACGGATCATATTAAAGCCCATATCTTTCAGGCGGTCTATATCAAAGATCATTGCCGCTTCTGTTGGTGGGGTGTATAAGCCATCGGGCCACCAGCCCTGATCCAGCGGGCCATATTGGAAAACAAACTTATTGTTCAACAGCATGCGTTGGACACCTTTTGCATCCGGTGCCATCGAGATCTTGCGCATGGCAAAATAGCTGTCAACCTGATCAACTGCTTTCGAACCTCTTACCAGTGCTACCTTCAAATCATATAGGAAAGGATCTTCAGGTGACCATAGCTTTTGATCCTGAATGGTAAGTACGGCAGCCTCATCTGGAGCAACCACCTTTTCAGCAACCACTTTACCACCGGAAAGTGCCTGAACACGGATCTTATCGCCCGGTTTAGCGGCAGCAACCGCTGCACTTACGGTGATGGTCTTCGCATCGATGTCTGGGGTATGCTTGGTACTTTCGATATAAGATTCAGGCACTGCCTCCAGCCATACGGTTTGCCATATACCAGTTACTGGTGTATACCAGATTCCGTCTGGCTTTTTAACCTGTTTTCCACGGGGTTGTGGACCATCATCGGTGGGATCCCATACTCTAACCTTAATATCCTGGGTACCGCCTTTAACAAGTTTAGTTATATCAAAGCTAAAAGGGTCAAAACCACCCTCATGTTTACCAGCGCTCTTACCGTTTACAAACAGTTCAGTCTGCCAATCTACAGCTCCGAAGTGTAAGAGGATTTTCTTACCCTTCATGTTAGATGGGATCGTTACATTATGCTGATACCAAAGTACGCTGTCTTTACCTACACGGCGACCAACACCGGAAATTGCAGATTCAACGGCAAAAGGAACAAGGATTTTACCTTCGTACTTTGACACCGCTTTGTTGCCTTTAGGAACAATTGAGTAGTTCCAGAGGCCATTCAGGTTTTTCCAGTTGTTGTTACGAACCAACTGTGGACGCGGATATTCCGGCAAGGGTGCATTTACATCTACCTGCTCAGCCCATGGGGTTACAATTTTTTCCCGTACAAGGCTCCAGGGTTTATCCTGTGCCTGTACTGCAAACTGACCTAAGACCAGCAATAAAAGAGAGATTCCTTTTTTCATTCAATTAAATTTTAGTGGTGTTATAGTTGTATTTTCTGGAGTGGTGAGAAGATCATATCCTCCACACCAGATATTTTTAGTCCAATACGTGCAAAGACATAGTTCTGCGTTGGCGTAATTGCCGGTATCGCTACCGACATGCTGACATTGGCGGGATCTGTGATTGCTTCTGCCCCGATTTCCTTGTTGGCGATGTTATCCGCCCGGGACACGAACTGTGTCTTATTGATAAAGAGCGTTACACTTTCTATGGTTTTCGCATCAGCACCAGTGATGATCTGATCAATACGGCAGCTTGCATTTAAGTTACTTCCGCTAGCGGCATAGGTTGCATTGTGGATCATGAAATAAGGCGTAGCTTCAAGATCAAGGGTCTGGCTACCAGTGATGGATACGTTCAGGGTATCCCTGCCGCCGCCGGCACGTTCCTGCCATCTGAAAGGGCCCTGACCATTTGGAATAATCAGTTTATATTGCCCATTAAATAGTAGGGTTGAATAGGTACCGTCCTGCCCGAATGCTGTGACTATGGCGCCTGACTTTCCGAAACCCGGCTGATAAATCTCTAAGGGCACCTGGTTATATTCTAAACCAATCTCCTCACCATTGTAGCTGATACGGCCGTTGAGGGTGGAAGAAGGCGCTTCATAGTTGTCTTTCTTACAAGACTGTGCTCCAAATGCAATTGCCAAAAGGATGATATGATGAATTTTAAACTTCATGACGTCTTAAATGTAAGTGTCTTATTGATTTGGTTGCTTAACAATTTTGGGGTTTGCCGAAACAATGTCGTTACCAATGTTGGAGTAGTAGTTTCCAAGCTGGAACCGGCTGGCGCCCGTAACCGGACTTGGCTTAACTTCCTTAAAGAGCCACTTGCCATTATTTGGATTACCCGGATTGTAATATTTGTAAGGCCATAAGCCAAAAGGCTGGGTGTTCCGCTTTCTTGCTGAACCAATATCACTAACCAGCTGATCTACGGTCATCTGACTTCCATCCCAAACAACGTGCGCAAGTCTCCAGCGCTTCATATCGAAAAGGGTATGGCCTTCAAAAACCAGCTCTACACGACGTTCATGTACGATCCTGTCGAAGGTAATCTGAGTAAGTGGGGTGGTTAAACCGGCACGTTGCCTTACACGGTTCAGGTAATCTGCGGCAAGCGTAGTTTGTCCAAGTTCGAAAGCAGCCTCAGCAGCATTCAACAAAACTTCTGCAAAGCGGTAGCGGATAAAAGCAACGTCACTCCGACGACCTCTCCGGCCTGATCCTTCCGCAGGATCCAAATATTTGCGGATGTAAAATCCAGTTTGTGTTCGAAACTCCTGACCATTTACCGGGCCATCTTTTCCTACCACCTGTACCGGCACGTTTGTGCCTGGCAACGGAACAAGCCTGCTCGCGTCATCACTGGTAAGGATGCTGCCGTTGGCAAGTTGATATCCCGCCCAAATGTCTACCCGTTTACTTTTAAACAAGCCGTTTGGCAGCAGCACCGTACCCGCAAGACGCGCGTCGCGTCCTGCAAAGATATCGAGCTGATTGCTGTAGTAGATCGGATTGCCATTGGCGTCTTTAGTAGCCAGGGGGGCATAGGTGTTATCGAGTTTTTCAAAAGCCTCAACAATGTTTAATGACGGGTTTAAACGTCCGGCATCAAGTCCCTCATCAGAAATGGAGAAAGGCTGGTTATTGGTCGTAAAGCTATGTACACGTCCGGTATTAACCTTGAAATCTTCAATGAAGATGGGCTCGGTATTTACACTGGTTTTATCCAGGAATAGCTGCGCATAATTGTCGGACAAATCTGGTAGTACCCGATAAAGCTGGTACGCACCGGCAGTGCCTTTAATGATTTCCTCTGCTGCGGTAAGGGCTTTAGTATAATAGGCATTCGCCTGGCTGGCAGGAATACCAACCTCACCTCCCGGCAAAGACACCTGGGGTGTAGTTGCACCATACTTTGCAATGGAAGCAGCGTAGAGTGCCGCACGGCATTCCATTGCCAATGCTGCGCCTTTACTAGCGCGTGATTTAACATTCACATCTGCAGGGAGCAGGCTTTTAATTGCTTCTGCTTCGCTGATTACAAAATCATAGATTTCTGATTCTTTAGATCTGGGCACCTGAAGGTTGGTGAGGTTTCCGCTATAGTCGTACACTAACGAGCTAGTTATCAAGGGTACTCCACCCATACGTTTCACTAGTTCAAAGTAATAGTTGGCACGAAGAAAGCGTCCTTCCGCAATAAACCTGGATTTGTCGTTCTCAGACAGTTTGGTCGCTGCAGTGGCCCTTTCGATAAACAGGTTCAGATCACGGATGTAGCCATAATCCCAGGTTCCCCACTCCCCATATCCCCAGCTTGTCCGCTGTACGATATTGTAGCTTCCATTTTCCGAAGGAAATGCTTCACTGAAATCAACAAAGGTATTCCAGCCATTATCAAGGCTTGAAAAATCAACCTGGCGGTTGTACAGATCGCCCAGCACAGACAGCACGAGTGCCGGATCTGAAAATGCAGTTTCTTCAGGGATGATCTGTTTAGGAGGCACATCCAGAAACTCGCTATCTTTTTTACACCCTGATATGGAGAGGGCCGCGACTACTATAAATAAATATATCTTCTTCATGGCAATTCTTTTGTAAGGTTTAAAAGGTCACGTTTAAACCGACATTAACAACTTTATTCTGTGGGAACTGTAATCCGTTATCGTCCGTTGTTTCCGGATCCACATTGTATGAACTCAGGTTATCTATAGAGAACAGGTTGTAGCCGTTCAGGTAAACCCGGGCACGTTTAATCTTTATCTTTTGGACGAATGATGCTGGCAAGGTATAGCCTAACTCAATGGTTCTTGCGCGAAGATATTTCACGTTGTGCAACCAGAAAGTTGAGTTTGACCCATAGTTACTGTGGCCAGTTCCCGGATTCATACGGTTTGCGGGATATCTACCCGCTTCCCACGCACTGTTAAGATCGAAAGGATCGGTCCTGTGCCACCGGTCTTCGAAAATTGAGTTTAAGTTTCCATTGTTCTGAAAGGCCCAGCGGGTTTCCCAATTCTGGAACCAGGTATAACCTGCACCACCGGAGAAGTCGGCATGAAAATCAAATGACTTGTATGAAGCACCCAAGGAAAAGCCAAAGTTGATGTTCGGTTGGCGTCCGTAGCCAAATCCAATCGGACGCTCATCATACTGGTCAATTCTGCCGTCGCCATTCTGGTCCTTGTAGATCAGGTCACCTGGCAGCAAGGTCCGGTTTCCTCTTCCGTCAATGTTAACAGTGTAATTGTTAATTTGTTCCTGTGAAGCAAACTGACCTTCAATTTCGTAACCCCAGTCGATGTTCGCAAAGCGATTCTCTGAAGAGTTACGGTACTGATCCCAGGAGTTAAAAAATAACGGATTGTAGGAGTTAAGGTTCTTCAAACGTGTATATGCGATGTTACCGCCGATGTTGTAGGTCACCTCTCCAATCTTATTTGTATAGTTTAAAGACAACTCTTCACCATACTGGGCATCGCTGTTCACGTTTTCCTGGGGCAAGCTATAACCAATCTCTATCGGCACGATCAGGTCGTTCTTTGTACCCAGTAAGCCAGTTCTTTTACGATAGAAGTAATCCACTGTACCGGTAAGCGTGTTATTAAACAAACTGAAATCGGCACCCACGTTGAAAGACCTGCTTTTAAGCCAAGATACCCTTGTCACCGGAATACCTTTGTCCCTGGACACCACGACGGGATTTCCATCAATAATTGCGGTTCCCTGGTTATAATTATAGCCCGGTAGGTAAGCATAAGCTGCGACGATAGGCTGGTTTGGATCATTTGGGTTTCGGTCATCGCCGAGAATACCATAAGATGCCCGGAATTTAAGATCGCTCAAGATCTTGCTTTCACCAAGCAGTTTTTTCATAAAAGCTTCTTCGGTGATGCGCCAGCCCGCTGATACACCCGGGAAATAACCCACGCGGTTCTCTGGCGCGAACAGATACGAGGCATCCCGTCTTGCCGATGCTTCGAGATAATACCGATTAGCAAAGTTGTAGGTGATCCGTCCGATGTATCCGATCCTTGCTTCTCCATTATCACTGTCGTCGTAAGTATCTGCAGTAGGGAAATAAATCAGGGGCAGGTTATTCGAAATTGGTGAAGAGTGGATATAATTCCTAAGATGTTTCAGTTCAATTCTTTCATTTACCAGTGTTGCACCTACGGTATGTTGACCAAAAGTGTTCTGATAATTGATTTGTGCCTGGAAAGTGGTTGCAAATTCCTTCCGTTGCTCACGTTCCCGGTAAGGGTTATTACTACCTCCGGTGACATCGTAGGTGTCTGTTTCCGGACGGTACGTGTACGTATTATAAGTGTACTCGTGGTTATTAAGCAGGTAATCTCCATAATAGTAAGAATAAACAGCTCTTGCGGTTAAGCCTTTAACACCTGGTATCTGATACTCTGCATTGAAGTTGGTTTGTAGCACGCGCCAGTCGTTGCGGTAAGTTCCTGAAAGCTTTTTATTCAAAAATGCGTAATTGGACTCCGTATGACCAATATCATTGAGATACAGAGGATTATCGTTTGCATAAGGACGTTCCAGCGGCGTATTGCGCAGTACAGCAAACCTGGCGAGGAAGTAATCATCATATCCTGGAACGCCTGGGTTCTCACGACTTTCAATCCTGCCATTGATGTTCACGCCTACTTTCAAGCCGTTTGCGACCGTGGCGCTGATGTTTGACTGGATGTTTGTGCGTTTGAATTCATATTCCTTACCCAAGACCGAGTTCTGATAAAGGTTTGTTGCTGACACATAATACTGCAGCTTGTCTGTACCTCCGGTAAAGTTTACGTTAAGTGAGTTCTGAGGTGCATTATCATTGCTTTTCAGCACGTATTCACGCCAGTCGAAACTTCTGTATGCCGGATCGGTACCCAGCCTGTATTTCTCTAATTCTTCCGGCGTAATGCTGGTACTTCCATTAGAGTTTAATTCCGCATCTGCTTTATAGCGCATGTAGTCGTAAGAGGTACGCACCACGTCCGGGAACCTTGACCAATTCTGGAAACCGGCATAAGCATCCACGTTTATCCTGCTTTCTCCCTGTGCCCCTTTCTTGGTCGTGACAACGATTACTCCATTTGCCGCACGCACACCATAGATGGCTGCGGAAGCATCTTTAAGCACCGAAATACTTTCTATATCACCAGGCGCAAGGTTGTTAAACTGGCCTTCATCCTGCTGTATACCATCAATTACGTACAAAGGGCGGCCCATGTTACGTACCTGAATGCTGGCGCTGGCACCAGGACGGCCTTCAGACATCCTGAACGTAACACCAGGGATCTTACCAGCTAGTGAAGTACTAACAGTAGCACCGCCGTGTACACGTTCAATATCTTTACTCGTGACCGAGGAGATTGCTCCGGTAATAGACTCCCGCTTCTGCGTACCATAACCGGTAACTACAACTTCCTCAAGTTTCTGGTTGTCTTCTTTAAGGGTTACCGCCACATTGGAACGACCATTTAGCGGGACTTCCTGAGTGATAAAGCCAACATATCCGATCTGGAGCACAGCATTCGTGTTTGCAACGGACAGCTGAAACTTTCCTTCTCCGTTTGTTGATGCACCTGTGGTTGTCCCTTTTACTTTTACCGAAGCACCAGCAATAGGACCCCCTTTGTCATCAGAAATGGTTCCTGTGATCGTCGTGTTTTGTGCCCGGGTTTGTAAGGAGAAAAGAAGGAATGTGAAACCGCACAGAAGTGCCGTTACAGAGCGGCACTTTGAGCTTATGCGAATGACATAAGCGTGTAAACGTCTTTTCATAAGGTTAGTATTTGGTTTATAGATAATGCCCCTAAGCAAAATGCTATAATCAAATATGAAGCTTTTACAAAGCAGCCAGTATGTGGAATTGTATCAATTTTTCCTCAAATCGTCTCAAAAAATTCTGTACATTCCACAGCATTCCACAACAAAAAGCTGTTTTCTTTGATATATTTGGGAAAGCCTAACCAATTGAAAAGCATTATATTAATACTTGGACTTGTCTTGACGCAGCTCTGCAGCATTGCGCAGCCTTATTATTTCAAGCATTATCAGGTAGAGCATGGCTTATCAAACAACACGGTTTACACCTCCATTCAGGATCAAAAGGGTT
The DNA here is from genome assembly GCA_038918115.1 of Pedobacter sp. Taxonomy (GTDB): domain Bacteria; phylum Bacteroidota; class Bacteroidia; order Sphingobacteriales; family Sphingobacteriaceae; genus Pedobacter. The sequence continues at coordinate 597,413 of JBCLAL010000001.1, read as the reverse complement.
TTATGTGGTTTGGCACCAAAGATGGCCTGAACCGCTTTGACGGATACACCTTTAAGACCTACCGCTTTGATGCTAACGATGCGCATAGCATTGGCAATGATCAGATCTTCGCCCTACATATTGATCGGCAAGGCAGGTTCTATGTTGGCACATCCAAGGGTGTGTACCTGTACAACATGGATCATGAGAATTTTAGCCTTTTACCGGGTACTAAAACGTTAAAGGGTTTCGGATTGCAGCATGATGCAAGGGACCGGCTCTGGGTTTTTTCGGCTGGCGGCTTATATCAGCTCAACAAGGCTGGCACTGAAGCTAAAAGGTATCCCAATGTTAATGGAATAGAGTATTCTTCGATCTACGCTGCCGACAATGGTGTACTTTGGGCCGGGGCAAACGACGGTAAGATCAGGCAGTATGATCCGCAGCGGGATGAGTTTCGTATCGTTAAAGACCTGTCGATACCTAATGCGACCGAACCTATGTCCATCTCAACGATGCAGTCGCTTGATGACGGGCGCATTCTGGTGGGTACAACCACGCAAGGCCTGAAGCTCTTTGACCCTGCATCAGGTACCGTAAAAGAGATTATTAATCTGACACTTGATAAGACGCACATTTTTGTTCGAGACATACTGAGGAATTCTGCCCAGGAGTATTGGGTAGGAACCGAGTCTGGCGTATACATCTATAATGTAGCGACGTCGAAGGTTACACACCTGGAAAAGCAAAACACCAATCGCTACGCTCTGGCCGACAACGCGGTTTACACCCTAAGCCGTGATAATCAGGGTGGCATTTGGCTGGGCACCTATTTTGGGGGTATCTCCTACTATTCAGAACAATATTCCATCTTCAGCAAATATTTCCCCGAGCAGCAGGCAAACGCCATCAGTGGCAATGCCGTACGTGAGATGCAGATGGATAAGTATGGAAAATTGTGGATCGGTACCGAAGACGCAGGCCTTAATTGCCTTGATTTAAAAACAGGCCTGTTCAGCAACTTTCGCCCGAATGGTTCTAAAACGAGTCTCATGTATTCCAATGTACATGGCTTACTAGCCGATGATGATAAATTATGGGTCGGAACCTTTCATCATGGTATTGATATTATGGATATCAGAACGGGAAAGGTCATCAGACATTATGATGCAGGAGATCGCGGCTTGAAGAGTGATTTCGTGATGACCTTCCTGAAAACAAGAGCTGGAAAGATCATCATCGCCACTACGAATGGTGTATTTAGATATCTTCCGGAAAGGGATTACTTTGAAATTTACGAGGAACTGCCCATTCATTCTTACAGCTCCCTTATTGAGGACACAAATGGAAATATCTGGGCTGGCAGTTTCGATGACGGTTTGTTTAAGATGTCCGCTTCCGGCAAGCTACTTGCACACTACCACAATGATGAATCTGATCCATACAGCGTCAGTCACAACACCATAACCTCCGTATTCGAGGACAGCCGTAAGAACATCTGGGCCACGACCGAAGGCGGCGGCCTGGTAAAGTATAATAAGGAAAAAGAAAACTTCAGCAGGATTACCATAAAAGAAGGTTTACCAAGCAATTTCCTGTTCCGGATGGAAGAAGATCAGGATCATACGTTTTGGATCAGCAGCAGCAAGGGGCTGATAAACTTCAATCCGGAGACCAGAAAGAGTATTACCTACACCAAATCTGACGGCTTACTTACCAATCAATTTAACTACGGATCTTCCATCAATGATGATCATGGTCGTATGTATTTTGGAAGTTTAAAGGGGCTGATCAGCTTTGAGCCAGTGAAGCTAAAGAACAAGGTATACAACACGCCCATATTCATAACCAACTTCCATGTACAACATAATGAGAATTACGAGAATAACGAAAGCTACCCTTTTCAGAAGTCTATCATCAATACCAAAGAGGTGACACTTGAATACAACCAGTCATCCTTTAACATCGACATTGCCGCACTGAGCTTCTTTGCGCCGGAGATGACGGAGTATGCCTACAAGATGACTGGCTTTTATGATGATTGGGAACACCTGAAGAGCAACCGTAAGATATACTTTACCAAGCTGGAGCCAGGCACATATACTTTTCAGGTGAAGGCGCTGGTCCATGGCAGCGACAGCTGGGCCGGGAATCAGGCTAGTCTTAAGATCACCATCCTGCCTCCGCTTTGGAAAAGCAACTGGGCGTACCTGTGCTATGCGTTGCTTGCCGCTGCAGCTACCTATCTGGTGATCCGTTATTTTCACCAACGACTCAAAGCAAAGCATAAGATCCGTCAGCAAATCTTTGAAAATGAAAAACAAAAGGAGATCTATCAGTCCAAGATCGAGTTTTTTACGATGGTCTCTCATGAGATCCGCACACCATTAACACTTATAAAAGGACCAATGGAGAAGCTGATGAAGATGGCGAGCGAAGTGCCTTTGATGGAGAAAAATCTGCGTATACTTAACCGTAATACAGACCGTCTACTGAGTCTTACCAACCAGTTGCTGGATTTCCGAAAGACCGAGGTAAGTGGTTATTCCTTGAATTATGTTCGTGCGAACATCACAGACATCATAAGAGAAGCCAGTGCCAATTTCGATGCTTTAGCTGAACAGCGCAACATCGGTATTTCTTTCAGTCTTCAGGAAGAACCTTTTTTTGCTTACGTTGATATAGAGGCGTTTTACAAGATAATTTTCAGCCTGCTGGACAATGCGCTTAAATATGGAAAATCGGAAGTCATGATCATGCTACAGATCCAACCGGCAGAACAGCGTCAGTTCAGCATTATTGTAGAAAATGATGGCCCTATTGTGCCTGATGCGATGGCTGAAAAGATTTTTGAACCTTTTTACAGGGCGAAAGAAAGCCGCGACCTTCCTGGTACCGGCATAGGATTATCCATTGCCCGTGCACTTACAGAGCTTCATCAAGGCACCTTGATCCTTGAACGGCGACGCTCCAAATACAACTCCTTCATTCTACGACTTCCCATACATCAATCAATCGAATTTAATCTTCAGGAAAAATGGAAAAAGCACACCCCTTCAATGTTAGTCAGCAACCACCATCCCATAGATCAACCATTTTAATTGTCGATGATAATACTGAAATACTCGATTTTATTTCCGACGATCTTTCCGAACATTATGAAGTGCTTACCGCAACTACAGGGTCTGAAGCATTGAAAATCCTTGACCAGGAATTGGTAAGCCTTGTAGTAACTGACATCATGATGCCAGGCATGGATGGCTTTGAACTTTGTAAGCGCATTAAGGCAGACCTGAACACCTGCCATATTCCAGTGGTGCTACTAACCTCCAAAACGAATGTCCAATCTAAAGTTGAAGGTTTGGAACTAGGCGCCGATGCTTATATTGAAAAGCCTTTTTCACCCGACTTCCTACTGGCACAGGTATCTTCACTGATCCGGAACAGAAGTACGTTAAAGGCATATTTCTCGAGTTCGCCTGTACAACAGATAAGCAGCATTGCACATTCCCGCGCCGACGAGATCTTTCTGCAGAAATTGCAGGCGGCTATTTACAAGCATATTGACAACCCGGACCTGGATGTGGACCGCATTGCCACAGAGCTACATATGAGCCGGCCCACGCTCTATCGGAAAATTAAGCACATCTCAGATCTTTCGCCAAACGAGCTGATCAATCTAACAAGGCTCAAGAAAGCTGCCGAACTACTCAACGAAGGTGTTTTGAAGATCTATGAAATCTCAGAACGTGTTGGTTACAGTTCACAAACCCATTTCGGACGCAACTTCTCGAAACAATTTGGGATGTCACCCACAGAATACATAAATCAACAGCGTAGAACAATTTGCTAAATTTGGCAGCACAGATACGATCACACTATGACATTTAAGTTTGAAAAAGCAACACCAGCGCATGCTGCTGGAATATGGGAAATGCTAAGCGATGCCATTCAGCGCAGAAAAGCAGATGGCAGCAAGCAATGGCAGGACGGCTATCCAAACCCCGAGGTGGTAAAAGTCGACCTTGATAAAGGCTACGGCTATATTATGACTGAGGATGATAAGGTTGTTGCCTATTGTGCCTTAATGATTAACGATGAGCCAGCATATGCCGAACTGCAGGGCAAATGGCTGAGTGACGGCGACTTCGTTGTTTTCCACCGTGTCGCCGTCGCACAGTCCCACCTGGGACGGGGCATTTCCAAGCAAATGCTCAAGTACATTGAGCAATTTGCCCTTGAAAATAACATTTACAGCATAAAAGCAGACACCAACTATGACAATGCCGCTATGCTGGCACTGTTCGAGAAATCAGGCTATCAATACTGTGGCGAAGTTAACTTCCGAGGCAGCTCAAGGAAAGCATTCGAGAAGGTACTTCAACCTTAATTCTATTCTTCCTCGCCGCTGTTCTTCATCTTCATCAGCAGGGTATAAGCATTCTTTGTTACCAACTGCGTAGCAGCTGTGATACCGGCGGCATCAAACTGCTGTTTTCCATCCGACTGGTTTCCCAATTGTACTTTAACCATTCTGAAGTTGTGATCTCCAGCTGCTGCAAAAACATAGTGGTTGTTCTGCCAGCGAACAAATGCATCCTCGGGTAGCGTCAGTGCCTTTTTGTTTTGCACCTCAACTTCTGCGTTCATAAACATGCCAGGTAACAGGCCAGGAGCATAGCGTTCAAAGTGACAGTGAACGGTTGCCGTACGATCTGCATCAAGATTCTTGCTGATCAGGATGATCTCTGCTTCATACTTTTTATCGGGTTCATCGTTCTTGTATGCAAGTACGCGCTGTCCAACGGAAAGGCTATTCACATCCTTCTCGAATACATTTAAGGCCAGATGGATGTCTTTAGGATTGACCAGTTCGAACAGAACATCAGTTGGAGCGGTATATTTGCCGATATTCACTTTTACCTTTGATACAAATCCGTCGATGGGAGAATAAATATTAACGTTTTTTGAAATATTCGAAGCTGTTAGCCGGCGAACATTTATGCCGATGAGGCCAAGTTTCTCTGCGAGTGCCTGCATAGCAATGCGCTGTGTTTCCATCTCGGCACGACTTTGCTGAAACACCTTGTCGCTCGCTGCTTTACTGGCATTCAGTTCCTGGTAGCGTTTAAATTCATTGTTAGCTACATTCAATCGTTCTTTTGCGGTAAGGTAGTCCTGCTGCAGTTGAATGAACTGCATATCCTGCAATACACCCAACACCTGGCCTTTTTTCACGTGCATACCAGGAAGCAGGTCTGTCGATTTTAAATAACCACCAAGCGGAAAGCTAACACTAACGGTGCTTTGCGGAGGTACATCGATGCTACCCTGCAGGCGTATGCTTCCGCTTAGTGAAGATTCCGCTGCTGTACCGACTTCAATTCCTGCAGTTTTAAGCTGTTGGGCGGATATCTCCACCATTGTGGTATCGATTTCAGCAACTTCTGCTTCAACAGGAGCTTCTTTTTTTCCTTCGCCGCAGGCAGCAAGGAACAAGGTGATATATAGGGGTAATAAATATTTCTTCATGATAATGTGCTTATTGATTGTTGATTTTTTGAACCTGTATTACGGTTTGATTATAGTTATTCAGCATATCAAGGTGTTCATTTTTAATGCCGATGGCTTGATCCACCAGGATGACCCATTGCAGGTAGTTTATCTCTCCGCCAACAAACTGTTTATCTGCGGTACTTAAAATCACATTTGCATTTTGCAAACCGGTTTGTTCATAGTAGTTGAGACTTTCTTCATATTGCTTCAGCTGCAAGAGAATGTTGGATTGTGCGAGCCTGCTTTGTTGGAGCGCCTGTTCCCTTCGCTTTTGTGCAAGCTGCCAATCGGCCTTTGCTGTAGCAGCCCTGGCCGACTGCGCCCCAAAGAACAGCGGCAAACTAATGCCAGCATTCACATAGCTGAAGCGTTTGCTTGTTGGCACATTAACCTCCTGGCCGTTGATAACCTGTGAACCTGCAATACTTTGGTTATTGTAGCCAAGGAAGAAATCAGGCAATAATCTGGAACGTTCTGTACGCCAGCGCCACCTTGCAGCTTCAGCATCGTGGTTCAATGCTTGTACCTGCAACAGACTTTCTGCATCGACCGAGATAGCGGCCACGGTTAAGCGGGTTTTTCCTGGGGCAGCCTGTGGAATATAGCCGGCGTTTTGCCCAAGTAAGATGTTGAACTTTGACAGGCTAAGCCGCATATCCCCTTGTAGCAGGCGTAGCTGATTCGCAATCTGCTGCCGGTGTGATGATGCGGTAGTCTTCTCCAGGATGTCTGACTCGCCGACTTTGAAGCGCAGGTTGGTCTTACTTTCAAACAACTGATAAATGCTGTCTGCAAAAAGCAGTAGTTGCTGCTTCTCCCTTAGGTAAACCAGTTCATAGAATAAGCTGCGGACATTTGTCTTTACATCGAGTCCGGTTATAACAGTCTGCACTTGTGCAGACTTGTAACTTTCCTGAAGACTGCGTTTCTGGTTGCTATATACCGTTGGAAAGCTGAAGGACTGTGTGAGCCCAACACGGGTATCTTTGGTCGCGCTGTTGATCTGTCCATACTCTCCGCTAAGTTCCGTTTTGGGAATGTCCCATGCGGTGTGCTGCCTGCGATCTTCCACTTTTTCCTGAAGTTGAGCAACCTGGTTCTGCAGGTTATATTTCAATGCCGTGTCTATTGCGGCCTGCAGCGTTATGACTTTGTTTGTTTCTTGAGCCTTTGCAGGTGCTAAAGCGATTAAGAGAAACAATACCGTAAGCACTACCTTGTTGGTGTTGATCTTCACTTTACGTTCAAATAAGAGGTATAATGCGGGTAGTACAAAGAGGGTGAGCAGCGTTGCGGTGATTAATCCACCAATGACAACCGTTGCCAAGGGCCGCTGTACCTCTGCCCCTGCCCCATTGCTTAGTGCCATTGGCAGGAAGCCCAGGGAGGCAACAGCAGCAGTCATAAGCACTGGACGAAGCCTGTTTCGGGTTCCCTGCCGAATTATCTCCAGCGCATTGGTAACCTTTCCTTCTTTCTTGATCCGGTTGAATTCGGAAATCAGTACGATGCCATTAAGCACAGCAACCCCGAACAGTGCGATAAAGCCTACGCCTGCTGAAATGCTGAATGGCATACCCCGAAGCGCGAGTGCAAAAACGCCGCCGATTGCAGAAAGCGGTATCGCCGTGTAGATCAGTGCACCCTCTTTCAGGGAATTGAAGGCGAAGTAAAGCATTATAAAAATAAGCAGCAAAGCGACCGGCACGGCAATAATGAGACGTTGCTTGGCCTGTTGAAGGTTTTCAAATGAACCGCCATAGGTAATGTTATATCCTGGTGCAAGTTTCACCTTGGCTGCTATTTTAGCCTGCAGATCTTCTACCACGGATTGTACATCACGCCCGCGAACATTAAATCCGACCGTAATCCGTCGTTTGGCATCCTCGCGTTGTATCTGATTGGGTCCTTCAATTTCATCTATGGTGGCAACCTGATAAAGCGGAATCTGATTTCCAGCGGGGGTTACGATCATCAGGTTGCGTACATCCTCAATGTTTTTGCGGTTTTCGCTTCCAACCCGTACAACCAGATCGAAACGCTTTTCACCTTCATAAACCTTGCCGGCCGCAGCACCTGCAAATCCGGCGTTCACCGTCCGGTTAACATCATTGATGTTTAAGCCGTATTTTGCAATTTCTGCCCTGTTATAGCGAATCACGACCTGCGGCATGCCGGTTACCTTTTCCACATACCAGTCGGCAGTACCTTCCACGCTTTTGCTGATGGCGCCAATCTGCTCCGCGTATCTGGAGAGTGTATTCAGATCCTCTCCGAAGATCTTGCATACGATATCCTGCTTAGAGCCGGTCATCAGCTCGTTAAAGCGCATCTGTACAGGAAATTGATAACTCTGGGTTACACCTGGTGCAGCCTCCTGCACAGCGGCCGACATCTTACTGGCCAATTCCGTGAAGCTATCTGCGCTGGTCCATTCCGCTTTGGGTTTCAAGACGATGATCATGTCGCCACCCTCTATTGGCATGGGGTCTGTCGGGATTTCAGCACTACCGATTCTGGAGACAATTTTTTCCACTTCCGGGAATTTCTTTTGCAGCACACCGCTGATCTGCTGAAAAGAATTGATGGTTGTGCTTAGATTTGTACCCACCAGCAAGCGTGTTTCTACGGCGAAATCACCTTCCTCAAGTTGCGGGATAAATTCCCCACCCATGCGCATGAACATGAATACAGCAATGGCAAACAGTCCGAAAGCAATACCCACCAGCAATCGCTTAATCCGTAATGCGCGATCCAGAGCACGTGAATACAGGTTTTCAATAATGGTCATTACCCGGTCTGAAAGGTTTGGTTTATGGGAGATCTTCTTGCTAATGAACATTGAACTGATCATTGGCACATAGGTGAGCGACAGGATGAAAGCACCAAGGATTGCAAAAGCAACCGTCTGCGCCATAGGCTTAAACATCTTACCTTCAATACCTGTAAGTGATAAGATCGGCAGATAAACAATGAGGATGATTATCTGGCCGAACACCGCAGCATTCATCATCCTGGAAGCCGAGCCTGCAACCTCGTTATTTAACTCGTCTTGTGTGATTTCATTTACATGGCTATATTTTTTGGAAAAGTGCATGTGATGCAAAATGGCCTCCACAATGATTACCGCACCATCCACGATCAAGCCGAAGTCGAGCGCGCCAAGGCTCATCAGGTTTCCGCTTACACCAAATAAGTTCATCATGATGATCGCAAATAACATTGACAGCGGAATCACAGAAGCGACAATCAGTCCCGCTCGTAAGTTACCCAGGAAGATTACCAGCACAAAAATGACGATCAGTGCACCCTCAAGTAAGTTATGCTCCACGGTGCCGATGGCATTGTCGACCATCTTGGTACGATCCAGAAAGGGCTCTATCACCAGCCCTTCAGGCAGCATTTTCTGTATGCTTGCTACCCGTTCTTTCACGTTCTTGATCACGTCGGAGGAGTTCTCCCCCTTGAGCATCATCACGATACCTCCCGTTACTTCACCGTTAGGATCATAGTTCAATGCACCATACCGAATGGCTGAACCAAGTTGTACCTTACCGATGTTTTTAACGAGCACAGGTGTGCCGGCTGCCGTGGTTTTAACCACAATATTTTCAATGTCTTCGATGGAGCCGGCAAGTCCTTCGCTTCGAATGTACATCACTGTAGGTCCTTTTTCAATATAGGCACCGCCGGTATTCTGGTTGTTGGTTTCAAGGGCATCGAAGACTTCCGCTATAGAAATACCAAATGATTTAAGTTGATTGGGATTTACGGCAACCTCATACTGCTTGAGTTCGCCTCCAAAAGTGGAGACATCTGCAACACCTTTTGTACCAAGCAGGTTTCGTCTAACTGTCCAATCCTGGATGCTTCGGAGTTCTGCTAGGCTGTATTTATTTTCGAAGCCTGGTTCGGTACGCAACACGTACTGGTATATTTCTCCAAGGCCTGTTGAGGCTGGCGCAAGCTCCGGGGTACTCGCATTTTCGTTCATTTCCACCTGCTGGAGCCTTTCGGTAACCTGCTGACGTGCCCAGTACACATCAACGCCGTCTTCAAAAACTACAGTAATCAAGGAAAGTCCGAATCGCGACATGCTCCTGCTTTCCTTAAGCTTGGGAATGTTACTTAGTGCCTGTTCTATCGGAAAAGTAATCAGGCGTTCCACATCTTCGGCCCCTAAAGCCGGTGCAGAGGTGATAATTTGTACCTGATCATTTGTGATGTCAGGTACCGCATCTATGGGCAATCGGGTAAGTTCAAAGATTCCGTAGATAATCCACAGCACAGTGAAGATTCCGATCACCAGTTTATTGTGTACGGAAAACCGGATGATTTTATCAAGCATGATTTGCTAAATGAATGCAACAAAAAAGGTTGCCTGGTACCTGCAGGAACGTTCCTGCATATACCATGCAACATAACTAATTAGCGTTAAAAAGGATTTTGTGGCATTTAGGCGCAGGGCGGCCGGAACAGTGCAGAAAGCGCTGGATTTAAGGTATTTGAAGGCTTGTATATTGCATAATCATACTGGATCTGGAAGACTATCGACTTCAGCTTGATACCCGTTCTGGGTGGCAGGAAATGTACATGTACAGTGTTCACCTCAAGCTTTTTAAAAGGCAGTTGCATGTCCCGATTATCATCATCGTCATTCATGTCATCTCCCCAGTAATGCATGGATAGAAAGTCCAGGAACTTCAGTTTCGCATCTCTTTCCTGGTGTTCAGCATAATGTTCAAACAGTATCGGCAACTTGACAAACTCATGCAATTCAGTTGTTTGTGCAAGTAAAGCGAATACCATCATTAAGATCCATATGCTTTTCATTAGCACAAAGCTAAAAATATTCGGCTGTTATCAGGCAATCCAATCACCCATAACAGTATTGTAGCAAATTTTTTAGAAAATGAACACTCAGGTACAGCAAGGTCCCTTCATGTAATTAGTAAACAAACCCTTAAACCCTTTCCTAAAAAGAAAGGGTGTTTACATTACTGTAAATAACCTTAGCAATAAAATAATTAAGAATTATTCTAAATAGTTTGGAATGTCAGAAGAAAGTCTCTTTCTTTGGGCTAATTAAGATTTAATCCAAATAAGTAAATGAACCATATCACTAGAATCTTGGCAGTTATGCTGCTTTTAGGTTTATCATTCAGCGCGCAGGCACAGCGAAACAGCAGTATTAAAGGAAAAATTGTCACCGCGGATGGATATCCGGCCGTAGCTGTTTCAATAAGTTTAAAGGGCGAGGCAATCTCTACCCAAAGTAATGTTGACGGCGAATATCAGTTTACAAAATTAAAACCGGGGACCTACCTGGTGGTTGTTTCTGCGCTGGGATTACAGTCAGAAGAGCGATCAATTAACCTGGTGATCGGCGATAATGAAATTGCCGACTTCCGCCTTACAGAGAAGTCCGACCAGTTAAAAGAAGTTATTATAGGCGGTAAAATAAAGAGATACAAGGTAGATGTACCTTCTACCTCATTACGGCTGAATGAGCCATTGTTGGATATTCCACAAAACATCCAGATCGTGAGCGGTCAAACGTTGGCAGATCAGCAGGTAATCAGCATGAGCGACGCCTTAGTCCGGAATGTAAGTGGTGCCACAAGGGTAGAGCACTGGGGTGATATGTACACCAACATCACCATGCGTGGTTCACAGATCCAGGCTATGCGTAATGGATTCAACTTTGTAACCTCCTTTTGGGGTCCGCTTACCGAAGATATGAGTTTTGTAGACCATGTCGAGTTTGTAAAAGGTCCTGCAGGCTTCATGTTGGGCAATGGTGATCCAAGTGGTATGTACAACGTGGTAACCAAAAAGCCTACAGGCAACAACCGTGGAGAGGTTTCATTTACTACAGGCAGTTATGACCTGTACAGAACAGCAGTAGACTTTGACAGAAAGTTAACTGATGATGGTAAATTGCTTTTCCGCTTAAATGCCGCAGCACAAACCAAAGGTTCTTTCAGACCATTTGAACATAATGACCGGTACACCATTGCACCAACCTTAAGCTATCAGATCACCAACACCACGAAAATTACTGCAGAGTATGCCTATCAGAATGCTAAAATGACTGAAGTTGGGTCATACTACCTTTTCTCCCCTGATGGTTATGCAACCTTGCCACGAGATTTCACCCTTACTCAGCCGGGCGTAGATCCGACCAGGATGAATGACCACAGCTTGTTCCTGAACCTGCAGCATAACTTCAGCGATGATTGGAAAGCAACTGCACAGGTGGCTTACTCAAAATATTTACAAACAGGAAACAGCAGCTGGCCGTCACGACTGTATGCCGACGGCACACTGATCAGAAATGTAGGCATCTGGGATGCTGAAGCCGATATGAAACTTGCGCAGTTTTTTGTTAATGGTAAAATCAAAACAGGCGGCATCACCCATAATATTTTAACGGGTTTTGATGGCGGCAAGAAGAACTATTATGCAGATTGGGGCCAAAGCCATGATCTAGATCTGCCCGGCGCGCCTTTCAATGTAAATAATCCTGACTACGGTTTTCCCGGAAACGGCTATGCCAATTTCGACAGAAGCCGAAGCGTAAAAGAGCGTGCAATTGCAGGTGGTGGTGTGTTTAATCAGGAATATACCAGCTTCTATTTCCAGGATGAACTTGCATTCTTCGACAACAAAGCGCGCCTAACACTAGCGGGAAGGTATTCAAATGTTAGTCAGGCGAAATTTGGCGGCGAAGCCGACAAAGCGGAACGTTTTACCCCACGTGTAGGTTTAAGTATCTCGCTAGACAGGAATACATCGGTGTATGGTGTTTATGACCAGGCATTCATTCCGCAAACCGGTTTCGTTCGCAATGGCGGCAAGATTGACCCAATTACAGGTACCAACTACGAGCTGGGCTTGAAAAAAGACTGGATGAACGGCAAGTGGAATACCACGCTATCGGTGTACCGCATCCGCAAACAAAATGAGCTTGCCGCAGATCCAGGTAATAAGGCTGGTGAAAACTTCAGCATTGTTGTGGGCGAAAAAAGAGCACAGGGTATTGAATTCGACTTAAAAGGTGAGCTGACCAGAGGTCTGAGCCTGATCGCAAACTACGCTTATACCGATGGTAAATTTACTGAAGTTGACCCGTCTGCCGCTTCTTTATATAGTGTTGGACAGGTTGTACCTGGTTTCGCGAAACACATTTCTAATGCATGGTTAAGCTACACCATTCAAAGTGGTGTACTTAAAGGCGCAGGTATTTCTTCAGGTTTCACTTACTTAACTGGTCGCGCAACTAACACATTCAGCAGCAGTGAAACTGAAAAGAATCTTCCGGATTATTTTAAGCTTGATGCTGGCTTGTACTGGGAAGGTCACGGACTTAGAATCACCGGAAACGTGTTCAACGTACTTGATAGATACTTGTACTCAGGAGGTTACTACAATGGCTACTGGAACGCGCCAGACTATAAACAAGGAGCCTATTCATGGCAGGCTGAAGCGCCAAGAAACTATAGGGTAAGTATTGCTTATAAATTCTAATGGTGAAAAAGAAGAAGAACTTCAGATACTGGATCGGACAAATACACCTATGGCTCGGACTTTCGTCCGGGCTGGTGGTCTGCTTTCTTGGTATCACCGGCTGCATCCTCGCCTTTCAGCTGGAAATTGAAAATGCGGTACAATCCTACCGCTTTGTGGAAGTGCAGGATAAGCCTTTGCTAAGACCCTCTGAAATTCATAAGATTGCAGACAAGGTCCTGCCAAACAAGGAAGCGCATAGCATCGGCTACCAGGAAGGAAAATCTGCCGTGGTCACCTATTATGCCGCAACAGACACCTATTTCTGGACTGTTTTTGTGAATCCCTATACAGGAGAAGTGTTAAAGGTTAAAGACATGTCTACCGACTTCTTCCGTCAGGTGATCAATGGACACTATTATCTTTGGCTACCGCCCGATATCGGTCAGCCGATACTTACCACTGCCACCATGATGTTCGCTTTCCTGCTTTTTTCTGGACTTGTGCTATGGTGGCCTAAGAATCGTGCAGCAAGCAAGAAGCGCTTTAGCATAAAATGGAATGCTAAATGGCGCCGTGTAAACTACGACCTGCATAATGTAGTGGGTTTTTATCTAACCTGGATAATGATCTTTCTGGCTTTAACAGGCATGGTTATGGGTTTTCAATGGTTTGCCAAATCTGTTTACTGGGTTTCTTCAGGAGGAAAAGAAATGATACCCTTTACAGAAAGCGTTTCGCCAAGCGCCTCGTATGAAGCGATTGTGAAACTTACAGCTGGAAAGGCACCTGCAATTGATATCCTTTGGGCGAAGGCAAGAGCAGAAAGACCGGGCTTTAAAGGCAACATGGATGTACATCCGCCACACGCGAAAGATGCTGCCATCGAGCTCGCCATCAATCCCGATCCGGGGACTTTCTGGAAAGCAGACTACCTTTTTTACGACCAGTACACCCTGAAAGAAATGAAGGTAGATCATATGTTTGGCAAGTTTAATGAGGCCAGCGCAGCGGATAAAATTGCACGTATGAACTATGATCTGCACGTCGGCGCCGTACTCGGGTTACCCGGAAAGATCATGGCATTTTGTGGAAGTCTGGTTGCCGCAAGCTTGCCCGTGACAGGTTTTCTGATCTGGAGAGGCAGAAAGAAGAAGAAGAGCAAGGCCAAAATTCCCGTGCCGGCTATAGCATAAAATTAGCAATCAAAGCGAAAGCCTGTCAGACTAATACTGGCAGGCTTTTCTTGTCTTAAGCATTTTCATGCAAAAAGAGAAGCATCCTCTTCATTAATGCTTCCAATATTAACTAACTCATTTATAAAGAACATTGAAGATCAAGGCTGAAATTTTTCTAATCCACTGGAAAGGAAATTGGCAAAGGCTGCAACATCATAGAGGGCTCCTTGCGGCGCTACCAGTGCTTCCTCCGTCGCAGGATCAAGCAGAACGTAAAAGGGTTGAGAATTACTATTGAAGCGTGAAGCCTGTATGTCGCTATTCATAGCCCCGATTGTGCTTACCTTACGGCCGCTGAACGTGCTGGTGTACTGCTCCCCTACTGGCAGTTCCTTTTTATCATCAACATAAAGTTGGATAAGCACATACTTATCCCTGATTAATGGTAGTACAGTTTTGTCGGTCCACACGGTTCCTTCCATCTTGCGGCAGTTTACACAGGCATGTCCAGTAAAGTCGATCATCACAGGCTTGCCAACTTTTTTTGCATAGGCAATACCTTCATTATAATCGAAAAATGGATTTAAGCCTGCTGGCTTTTCAAAAAGCTCAGCGTACTTATGCGGAGTATTGTCGCTTGCAGCTGCCATCGGAGCTGCTGCTGTTAAACCAGCAGTATAAAGGTCAAAGTCCTGAGTTGATTGCGGCGGCAGAAAGCCGGTGATGCTCTTTAATGGTGCGCCCCACAATCCCCGTTACAATTTTACTCGTGGTATCTGTTGCTGCAAGCTCAGCAGGTGTCACAGGCGTAAAAACCAGATCATCGATACCAGTCGTGTCCTGCATATTTGCAGAACTAACAAACGGCAGAAACATAATTATCACTGCAAAGAGCAGCATACGGATTGCTTTCAATTTGAACAAGAGTTTAGTTTAGATTAAGTTTATTGTGGCGTGTGGTTATAATACAGGCTGGGGCAAGCGGCAGATGGGTTTATAGTCGGTAAAGCTGACCTCGTTGGAAAGATATCCTGTTTTTACAGGTTCCTCCTTCATCAGGTCTGTGCTTAAATATTTCTTGTTGCTGTCGCAGAGTAAGGTTACAACGATAGCGTCTGGCCCCAGCTGTTCAGCGAGCTTCATGGCGCCAATAACATTGGCTCCTGAAGATATGCCTACCGCCAAGCCTAATTCTTTAGCCAGTTTCTGCGCCATGATGATGGCATCACCGTCGTTCGCTTGAATTACTTCGTCTAGTTCGGCAGGCTTTACAATGTCCGGAATGAACTCGTCAGAAATACCTTGAATGCGGTGGGAACCAACTTTATACCCTGTTGTTAACGTGGGTGATTCCGCAGGTTCAAGGGGATGAATTTTTATTCCTGGATTTTTTGATCTCAGGTAATTACCGGTTCCAACGATGGTACCGCCAGTACCCACCCCAGCAACAAAGGCATCGGGCTGGACGCCTTTCTGCGCCAGTTGTGCCCAGATTTCAGGGCCAGTGCTGCGTTCGTGTGCTTCGGCATTATAGACGTTTTCAAATTGTTTTGGCAGGAATAAATGCTCCGATCCTTCACGCAGCTGCTCCGCTAACCGGATGCTGCCAAGAAATCCTCCTTCAGCCTTGCTTACCAGCCTGACTTTTGCACCCAGCGTTTTGATGATGTCCTGACGTTCCTTGCTCAGCCAGTTTGGCATCATGATCATTACCTCGTGGCCAAGAGCTTTGCCGATGGCTGCGAATGCGATACCCGTGTTTCCTGAGGTCGCTTCTACGATGACATCTCCAAGCTTTATGGCGCCGCTTGCGTATGCTTTATGCATAATGTAAAGCGCCATACGATCTTTCACACTTCCTGTAAGATTGTAATGTTCACATTTAACAAAGATGCGGCCTGGCTTACCATTACGGGTATATTGTAGCTCCAGCATTGGGGTATTCCCAACCAAATGCCACAAGTTGCTGAACTTCTCCTTTATAGAATCAGAATAACCTATAATCTCTTCACTTATCACCATAATTTTCTATTTGAATTACGGCAAATCTCTGTTCCTTATGTAATTCTGACAAGCTTTGAACGATAATCCAGAAATTTTACAGTAAAAACTTCTATAAATAAACTTTATTCCGGTTTAAAAACCGAGGTTTGCTTTCAACACGTAATTTTTTCAGCATAGAACTTTCAAGACATGGCCATTAACGATCTGGATCCGGTAGACATCGAAATTTTGAAGTTGCTTCAACAAGACGCATCACTAACCAACAAAGAAATATCTTTCAAACTGCACAAATCAATTGCCACCATACATGAAAGAATTCGCCGGCTGAAGGCGCAAGGCTACATCATGCGAACGGTGGCGATCCTTGATCGAAAAAAGATCAACAGGAACCTGATTGCCTTCAGTCAGGTACTGTTAAATGATCATACTAAGGAAACGTTAAGCACATTTGAAAGGGAGGTGGCGAAGTTTCCAGAGGTGATGGAGTGTTTTCAAATGACTGGCACATTTGATTTTATTTTACGGATTGCAACCAGCGATATGGATGCATATCACGATTTCTATAGAAATAAGCTCAGCACTTTACCCCGCATCAGCACAGTACAAAGCTTTTTTGTACTGTCTGAAACGAAGTACGACACGGCTTATCCCTTATAATAAACCACCTGAAACAGTAATGCGCTCACCGGTCACCCAAGCGGCGTCATCAGAAGCGAGGAAGAGCGCTACCTTCGCCATATCCTCGGGTAGTCCGATTCTACCGAGCGGGGTAATTGAGAGCATCTGCTTTTCGAGCTCAGAACCCCTGATCACATCGCGGGTGCCTTCGGTCTCCGTCATGCCGGGCGCGAGGGTGTTCACCCTGATCTTTCGTGGTCCAAGCTCCTTGGCCAGGGCTTTGGTCATTGCATCAACACCGGCCTTTGCTGCAGCATACACAGCCGTGCCGGGTACCGGATTCTGACTTACAGTAGAGCTGATGTTAATTATGCTTCCACCTTCTTCACCAAAATGCTTTAATGCCTGCTGACTGCAAAGGAAGGTCCCGAACAGATGGGTATTTACCTGAGCGTGGAAGCTTTCTTCGGATACCGACTCTAATGGCTCAATTTTGTAAACCCCTGCATTATTCACCAGGATATCTAAACTGCCGAATGCTTCTCTTGCAGTTTCAAACATGTTTTTGACATCTGCAGAAAGCTTTACATCAGCCTGCACTGCAATGGCGGTTCCACCCTGCGTTCTGATTTCATCGACAACCTGCGCTGCACCAGCCTCGTCATTAGCGTAATTAATGACAACCTTTGCCCCTGCTAAGGCAAATTGCTTTGCAATTCCGGCGCCAATACCTTTTGATGATCCCGTTACTACCGCTACTTTATTCTTCAGTTTTAAGTTCATAGTTTTTACTTTTTAATGAAGGCAATAGTAGCTGGTCTGCATACTTTTGACAAGTATGTACATTTTTGTATGTTACAGACCAAAAAGTATGTGACATTGATAATGAGCGCATTGAAAATTCAACAACATGAAAAATGACACAAAACTTTCCGAGGCAAACCAGGTTTGTGCGGTCGATTATGCTTTTAAACGCATCGGCGGAAAATACAAAGCCAGAATACTCTGGTACCTGAACCTTAAAAACGTGCTACGTTACGGAGAGTTGAGCAGGACCTTACCTGATATCACAACGAAGATGCTAACGCAGACCTTGCGTGAACTCGAAGAGGATAATTTAATAAACCGGACGGTTTATCAGGTGGTGCCACCAAAAGTTGAATACAACCTGACGCAAACCGGCCTGGAGCTCATCCCTTTCATCGCGCACCTGCATCATTGGGGGCGCAAGCAAATCGAGAAAGAGGCATCAGCCCGCGAGGGAAATCAGCCGAGCCTTATCGCACGGCCATGTCCTACCGACTGCGAGCTCGATTAGAACAGCGGCTTCCACCATATAGCGAAAGCCACATCATAAGCATTAGTTAAAAGCATGCCTGAATTCCAGGGGTGAAAGCTTGGTTTTGGTTTTAAACAACTTGCTGAATGATTGCAGATGCTCGAACCCGAGCTCATAGGCAATTTCACTCACCGTCATGCTGGTTGTGGAGAGCTTCTCTTTAGCCAGTTCAATTAATTTATTATGCAGGTGTTGCTGGGTACTCTGGCCAGTTAAGGATTTTAGTAAGCCGCTCAGGTACCCTGGCGAAATGTTTAGCTCCTGAGCGATATAGCTTACACTGGGCAAACCTTGTTTGGCTAGTGCACCACTGTCAAAATATGCGGTTAACAGATCTTCCATCCGGATTAGGATCTCATGACCTGAGGCTTTTCGCGTGATGAATTGTCGCTGGTAAAAGCGTTCTGCATAGGTAAGCATAAGTTCGAGCTGGGCAATCATCACGTTCTGGCTAAAGCGATCAATAGTAGATTGGTACTCCAGCTCAATCTGCATTGCTATGGTTGTAAGCTGATCTTCTTCTTTGTCAGACAAGTGAAGTGCCTCAAATACAGAATAACTGAAGAACTCGTATTGACGTATACTTTTGGCAAGCGGCGTGTTCCAAAGGAAGTCGGGATGTATTAAGATCATCAAACCATCGGCGTGGTGTTTAGTATCCTGTTCGATCTCAACAGTAAACACCTGTCCTGGTGCCATAAAGAACAATACGCCTCCTTCAAAATCACCTGATTGCTGGCCATATTTAAACTTCACATTTTTAACCCGTTTCAAAGCGATTGAATAGAAGTTGAATACCATGCTAAAAGAACCTTCACGGAGCGGAGGAACTACCTGATCCATGTGCACCACGCTAATTAAGGGATGCTGCGGATTTGGCAACCGCGTTAAACGGTGATATTCATTAATGGTGTTAATCCGTATGGGTTGACTTTGCATAATACAATTTAGGAAATTATAAATATATCCCTGCTTTGATGTCTTCAAACAGGCTTCTATGTTTCGGGTGCCAATTTAACTTATCTCTGGTGAGCTCACTTGATGCTGGCATATCGATCCCTGCAAATCCCTTGAACCATCCGAAGTGTTCCCCGGCTGCAGCTGATGGAATAGAAACCAGGGGGAGTTTTAACTGCTCAGCGATTGCTTCGGCAAGTGCTTTGAAAGGAATTGAATATTCATCAATGGCGTGAAATCGCTGCTTTGGAAACGCATGCTCCAGTGCAAGCCGGTACAAGACCGCGGCATCCTTCACGTTCACGGCACACCATCGATTTTGGCCCCCATCGATGTAAGCGGAAGCACCTTTTTCCCGGGCCAGATTCATTAACAGCGGCACAAAGCCTTGTACATCACCTTCGCCATGTACAGAAGGTGCAAGACGGATTACTGAAGCCCGGACACCCATTGCTGCCACTTTATCTGCTGCGATTTCTGAAGCCCTTGGCATAATCGGGTTAACCGGAGGGATGATGTCTTCTGTTGCGAGGCTTCCAGGACTAACCAAGGCTATACCTGATGTTACAATAAACGGCTTCTCTGTCCCTGTGAGCGCCGCTCCCATCGTCTCGATCGCTAACCGGTCAATCTCACAAACCTCCTGAAACCTGCTAAAATCGTGAATAAAGCCAGCATGGATCACCGCATCTGCTTCCGCCGCGCCACGATGCAGGCTGTCTGCATCCTCAAGATCTCCATAATGCACCGCTGCGCCTGCAGCAGTTAGTTTGTTGGCGGCCGATTCAGACCGTGCAAGGCCGGTCACCTCATAGCCTGATGCAATTAGTTCCTGCACCACTGCAGAACCTACGAAGCCTGTGGCTCCTGTTATAAACACTTTCATAGTTTTAATTTTATATCACAAATCTCTGTTTCATTACGTTGAATTTTTTAGCCAGATCAGCTTTTGATTTAGCTGGATATCATCTTTCCTATTCAAACCAAAAAACTACGAAGGCTGGTTCTCAACAAAATAGCTAGTAATAGCTATTTTTTATTCCCTTGCTTGCTTCTACCTTGATCTAGCATTTAATAAATAATCGCTCATCGCTTACAGTACAAATAACAATCAGACCCAGAAAGCCGAAAAGGGATTTAGAGTAGGCATCAATGCTAATCAAAATGTTATCGAGCGAACAAGTCGATGCGATCACCGCAAAAGTGAACGCTAAAGTAAATCTCCCATTGTTGGGAGAACGCGCTGAAGCGGCAATCTTTAAGATGGCTGTTAGGCAAATCCTGGAATTCCTGGAGCAGAATGTACCGGAAGACTGGAGATCACTGATCAATGATTCTTCGGATGGACTGTCGCCTGAAGAGGTCGAGGTTATTGCAGACAAGCTTGTGCGGTTTATGAATGCGAAAATCGACATTCCGCTACTGGGTGAAGATGTTGAAGCCAAAGTATTTAAGATCGTTGTTGGATTCATTATCGAATCCATGAGCAAGAACAAGACGCTGGATGCTGTGCTTCCAGCAGATGATATCGCTACTGCACCTTCTATCTAATTAACCATATCTCCCAATGCAACAAAAGGACCGCCTGCCAAGGTGGTCCTTTTGTTTAAAGTCGTAACATGAGTAAAATTACAGCAGCGATCAACTTAACCCTCGACGGGATGTGTGACCATACGGTGCTTTCCCCGGATGAAGCCATACATGATCATTATACTGCATTGATCGATCAGGCAGATGCGATACTTTACGGTCGGGTTACTTACGAACTCATGAAGTACTGGAAGCCATTTATCACCCGACCTTCTGGTGAACCGGCCATGGACAATTTTGCAATAGCAATTGACCGTATTCCGAAGATCGTCTTTTCCCACACCTTGCAGCATCCCGACTGGAACACTGCAACTTTAGCCAAGAGGTCACTCGAAGAAACCGTACAAAGTTTCAAGCAGCAACCCCCCGGAATTGTGCTTGTCGGAAGCAGAAGTTTGATCGTGACTTTGACAAACCTGAATTTGATTGATGAATATCAGCTCTGCCTTCATCCTGTTATTGCCGGAAAGGGACTGACCTTGTTTGATCAACTTGCGCAGCGAACAGTATTAAGGCTGATCACCACTAAAACTTTCAGTTCAGGTGCAATTTTATTGACCTATCAACCCACTCAATAACAACCCATTAGAACACCACCACAGAAACATCGGTAAAATATTTAAAAAAAAATGGAAACGCGCACAATAATCTCTGCTTTTCAGCGCTTATGTATGTGAGAGCGTTAATTTAGATATGAGGGACCTTGATCGGAGATCGGGTCCCTTTATCATTTTACCAGGGGCTGATACCACTTTCTGGTGAATTATCATCGCTGAAAAACTGTCCTGTAGGACCATCTTTATCAAGCGTAGCGGCTTTCACTATCCTTTCTGCAGCTTCCTGAACCGTACCTGGCCCTGAATGGTTGTTGAAGTCAGTCGCTGTATAGCCCGGATCAACAGCATTCACCTTAAAGTCGGTTTCCCTTAACTCATAAGCTAACGCGATGGTAAAGCCATTCAAGGCTGCCTTTGATGTTAGGTACGCAGCTGGTTTAACCGAATAGTACTTCCAGGCAGGGTCACTATGTAAGTGTAAGGACCCTAGACCAGAAGTTACATTTACAATACGTGGGGCTTCGGCGTTCTTTAGCATATCCAGGAATGCATTGGTTACTTCAATCACTCCAAACACATTGGTTTCATAGACTTGGCGGTAAACAGATACTGCAGCTTCCACCGCATTTTGATGAAATTCTCCAAGTACACCGGCATTATTGATTAACACGTCCAATACACCAGTCTTGTTCGCTAGCGTTTCACTAGCAGCGGCAATTGAGGCTGCATCAGTAACGTCAATCAGAATAGGTTCCACTGAGTCGAGACCTTCCTGTTTAAGTTGTTCAACGGCTTGACTGCCTTTTTCAAGGTCCCGACAACCCAAGTATACATAATACCCTTGTTTTAGAAGTTGCTTCGCGGTCTCAAAGCCTATACTTCTGTTTGCTCCTGTTATCAATACTGTATTCATAATCATTGGTTTAGAATACAAAAGTAAGTCGGCACCTCAATGCATCCGTTACACATCCAACGGTATTAATGGTACATTTCACGGGTTTTTGACCGGTAAGCTGCTGGTGTCAGATTTGTCTCCCTTCTAAAGAAACGATTGAAGTATGAAGCATCAGAAAAACCCAGTTCATAAGCAATTTCCTTTAAGGAGCTGTTGGTGTGAAAGAGTAGCCGACGGGCTTCAAGGATCAGTCGCTCATGGATATGTTTAATAGCAGGCTTGCCGCTTTGCATTTTTACCACTTCACTTAAATGCCCGGAGGAAATATTTAACAAACCGGCATAATCTCCTACTTCCTTAAGTTCACGAAAATACTCGTCTATCTTTGCATGATAGCGTTTCAAAAGATTTAGCTCCGGACTTTCCTTGTCTTTGTATTGTTCAATATAGAGCCTGCTCAGGTAAGTCAACAACAAGCCGAGGTATGCGCCAAGCATGCGTTGCTGCCAACTATTCGGGGTATGATATTCGACATTTAGCTTCGCGAGCAGATCTTCCACAAAGATGAGGTCACTGTCGGCAAGCAGCAGCTCATGACCACCATACGGATTTTCGAGAATGGGTAGGCTTGACAGTGCGGTATTATCCTGTGAAAACAAGAATTCTTTCGTAAAAGCGATACCAGTAGACCAAAGTGCGTCAGTACCTTCTTTTACAATAATCCGGTTCGGCACATAGAAATATACAGTATTACTCTTCAAGGTTACGGGCGTCATATCTATCCATTGCCTGGGTCCACCCCTGCGCATCAATACGATCAGAAAGTGATCTTTCCGGTGCGGTCGCAGAAAATCGGCTTCATCAGGTAAACAACCTTCGAAGTTATAGAGCCGGAAATTTTTATTCCCTGTCCGTTCATCAGGTATCAAAGAATAAACGGGAAGTTGTTGTGTAGGCGCCGTGATGATCATCGTTATATTTATCAGTTGTTTAAGGATTCGATACCCTGCTCATTTAGTCGCGCCAAAGCATCTTGCATTGTCTTAATCTGACCCTGGGTGTGCCCCTGCCAACCAATAACTTCTGCCAGCACCTTAAAGGGATGCTGCGAACGGTAAGACTTTGTTGCATTGCCGGGAAACTTTTTGTCCGTCAGGTCCGGATCATCCTCAATAGGTCCGGTGGGTTCAACTAGGTATATTCGTTGCGCTGTAGTTCCAAAGGCAAGTTCAGCACCCCAGATTGCAGCGTCGAGCGTAGCGGTAAGGAATATGTATTTGGCATTGGTACGTTTTCCAAAGTTAGAGTTGTAGCCCACCCCAATCAGATCACCGGGTTTTAGGTCTACTTTGGTCCCGTGGAAGTAGGTTTGTGAAAAAGGTGTGGCCCTTGCACCATTGAACGTTTCAAGATTGTTATTTTCCATTGTTAGCGGTCTTTTGAATATTTTTCTCAGAACAGCAAGTTAAACCTGCATCCTTAAGGCTGGAATGCGGCTTGGATGGCGCTGCTATATTACAAAATAATGCGAGGTAAACCTTATCAAATTAGTTAACGTGAACATCTATCTAATCAGCGGCCTTGGAGCTGATAAAAGAATATTCTCTAAACTGACTTTCTAAGGTAAGCACCAAATCAACCACATCGAATGGATTTCACCTGCTGTTGGAGAAACGCTTCCCGACAAAGTTGCTTTTTGAGCCATAATGCTGTATTTGCCTACGGATGAACAGTAAAGATATCACCAACGATCAAGATGTGAATAGCGCAAAGCTGTTAATGCCCATGAATTTATTAAACCTTCTGGATTTCAAATGGTTATTAGGTCATGAAGATTCTATCAACTCTTGCAGCCATATTATTATTTGCGTCCTGCAGCAAAACTGAAAACAACCTTGAGACCGTTAGCGTGCAAAATGATGTCGCTGCTACCGCGGTTACTGCTCCTAAACAACAAACTTACCTTGCACTTGGCGATTCTTACACCATCGGCGAGTCTGTTTCTCAGGCACAAAGCTTCCCTTATTTACTGGTCTCTAAACTAAACTCAAAAGGAAAGAACTTCCCTGCACCAAGGGTGATCGCCCGTACGGGCTGGACCACGAATGATCTCCAGAAAGCAATAACAGCGGCAAACATCACCGCCAAGTACGATTTTGTGAGTTTGCTGATCGGGGTTAACAATCAATATCAGGGATTGTCCAAGACTACCTATCGTACCCAGTTCAGAGATCTGCTAAACCGGGCTATTAAGTTCGCAGATGGAAAAGTCAGTCATGTCTCTGTGATCTCCATCCCCGACTGGGGCCAAACGCCATATGGGAAGAAAAGTGGTCGCGATACCCAGAAGATTAGCGCAGACATTGCTGCTTTTAACAAGATCAACAAAGAAGAGACACTGGCCAGAGGTGCCAGCTACACTAACATAACACCAGGCTCTTTGAAAGTCACCACAGACCCCACCTTACTTGCACCAGACGGCCTTCATTACTCAGGAAAGATGTACAGTCAATGGGTAGATGCGATCATTGCAACTTACAACAGGGATAACTAACCCCTTACTTGTTATGCGACATAGATGTATGGAGGCGCTGCGGCAAACCTATTGCGGTATTCAAGGGGCGTAAGCCCGGTGACCTTTTTAAAGACGTCCCGGAATGCCTTGGTGTCCGTATATCCCACATCATACATCACATCAGAGATGTTCTTTTTTGAGACTTCGAAAGACTTCTTTGCTGCCTCGATCCGAACTCGCTGTATGTATTCCAATGGAGAATTATTTGTGGCCTCTTTAAACCGTCGCTCAAAGGTTCTGCGGCCCACCATCAGCAAAGCAGCAAGATCTTCCACTGTAATCTTTTCCTCGTAGTTCTTTTCAATATAATCCTGCACCTTTTGGATCCCGGTATCATCATGTGTGCGTTGGCCTTTAAATATCGCAAACTGAGACTGGCTATCTCTGCCAATATCAATAGCGAAGTATTTGGAGATCATCACTGCTGTCTCCCTGTCCGAGAACTTCTCTACAAGATACAGCAGGAGGTTCCATAAACTATTTGCACCACCACTGCTGTAAATATTCTCATATTCGGTAATTACAGCACCGTCTTCCAACTCCACTTCAGGATAACGTGCCTTAAACTCCTTAGCATGTGCCCAGTGCGTAGAACAAGCTTTCCCATCTAACAATCCAGTCTCTGCCAGCAAAAAAGCTCCCGCACATAAACTTGCAAGGCTGCAACCCTTTTTATGCAGGCCTTTAAAGCAGGGAATCGCTTCTGCATTTGCCTCTATACCCAGCTCCATGTTTCCGAAAGTAGGTGGAATGAACAGCAAGTCTGTCTTCCTGACATCTTTAAGCAGCCGGTCGATCTTAATGAGATATTCACCCTCACCAGCAGATACATATGGAGATAAGCCTACATACTCAACGTCAAATATGGGCTCCTTCCCTGAAGCTTTTAGAAACTCATTAGCGGTATTAAATGTTCTAAATGGCGGGGTAATCGCCTCTATAACACCATACTTTGGAACAAAGACTGAAATGCGCATAGCTTTTGATGTTTTTATACCAAGTTAGGAAATCTTATTGTCGTAATCCACCCCTAAAGTTGTCGTTTCTACAACAGTTGTATTTCTAAACTAGAATGCAATTTTGTGGTGTAATCTGAATAAAAAAGAATTTCAATGGAAGAAGCATTCAACATCAATCATCCCGGCGCTGCAAGCTCCACGCCGATGAAGAAAAACCGTAAGATCTTCTGGATCTCTACAGGAATCATTGCACTTTGGGAAGGTTTAATGCCGCTTTGCACGCTCCTGTTTGCAGCACAGTATGTCAATGCGGGCACGAAACCCTTAGGCTACCCCGATTACTTCGCTTATGCATTGATCATCTGCAAAGTTCTTGGTGTAATTGCTATTACATACCCAAAGACGCCCATCCTGCTCAAAGAATGGTCATATGCCGGACTAACGTTCAACCTGATATTTGCATTTATCAGTCATGCAGCTGTGGATAAAAACATTGGTTTCATGCTGATGCCGCTGGTGGTACTCGCTATCCTTATGGTTTCATATTTCTACAACAGAAAAATCCATCCATTATAATAAGAGCCAAAAATATAAACAACATGAAAACGAACACAGTCTCCTTACACCGGGTACTCAAAGCGAGTACAGAAAAAGTATTCAAAGCTTTTGCAGATCCCCTTGCATCGGCAAGCTGGTATCCACCTTACGGATTTTTATGCCAGGTACATGAAATGGACTTCAGGGTGGGTGGCGAATTTAAAATGTCTTTTGTCAACTTCAGCACGGATAGCACGCAGGCTTTTGGAGGTGTATTTCTTGAAATCAGGCCCAACGAGTTCATCAGGTATCAGGATAAATTTGATGATCCGAATCTGCCAGGGGAAATAACCACCTCGGTAACCTTTACAGCTGTAGCTACCGGCACTTCCCTGGAAATAGTACAGGAAGGCATCCCTGAGGTCATTCCTCCAGAAATGTGCTACCTGGGCTGGCAGGAAAGCCTTGATAAGCTGATGCGGTTGGTAGAACCAGTAATTCCCGACGGACCGGGCGACTAGTCTTCCTCGGCGAATAAATCCCAGAGGAATTCCAGGTCAGTGTGCTCTGAATCACCTTTAATGTAGGTCTGCCAGTTACCAAAGGTGTCCTTTGATTTCTTAACCTGCAACAACTGCATACCCCTTTCGTTGGTAATTTCTATAACGGAAGCTCCGAAAATATCCTTGGATTTTTTTATGGTCCGGGTGCTTTGGTTTCCTTCGGTAATAATGATCAGCCGATTACCGAATATGTCACTGGTCCGTTTTATGGTGCGGACGGCTTCACCATTTGGACCAGTGATGCTCGTTATTTTGTTTCCAAAAATATCTTTGGATTTTTTAATGATTGTAGGTCGGTTCTTTTCTTTGGCAATTTCCAGTATATCATTTCCAAAAATATCCCGATACCTTTTTTCAGAACGAATAAGCTCGCCATTGGAGCGAGTAACCTGCTTGATCTTTTTGCCAAAGATATCTGTAGAATTCTTGACTGTATAAGAAAACGCGCCTTGTTGTTCTCTAAAGGTGATCAATGTGTCGCCAAAAATATCAACCTTCTTTAGAATTTCATAACTACGTTCTTGTCCAACAACATTAAGTGCTATAAAAAGTAGTATTATAGAAAATCCAGCTCTGAGACACATAGGCAACGCGTTAAGTTATGTGCGCAATATATTAATCTTCCTGAAGAATCTAATTGTGGTTCTTCAGCCAGTCCAAACGTCGCTGATCAGGAAGGTGCTTTACGGAAAAGTTGTCGAACTTAGCCTGGAAGCCATCACCATCAGGACATGCAGCCATCAAGCCTACCATTACCGGGGCGTTATCCTGTAACGGTGCATTCCGCGTCATGATATAATCCTTGTCATTTAACGAATAGAAAATTTCAACGGCATCCAACCTACGCACCACTTTAATCCAGATAAAAGGCGGTACTTTATCTAAAGTCGTTACACTCCAGTCGCTCTTTTCATGTGTTACCACGGTACTTACATTGAACTTACCATCCACAAACTCTACCCCTGTTTTGATGTAGTTTTTTGCGTCTGTTCGAATCATAAGTCCCATTTGATCAAAACGGGCTTTGTAGGCGCCAGTAAGCTTAACCTTAGCTTCAAACTCTCCGCCATAGTTTGCATAATAGAAGGGTGCATCATCTACCGTAAATCCATAATGTGATATCCGCCAGTAATCACTCTTCGGTGTCACCTGCATAATCAAACTTTTGTTCTTAATCTCCCACTTTTCCGGTTCATTGTACCAATGCATCTTCTCCAGGCTTTGTGCCTGAAGGGAACAGATTGTAAGCAGCAAGCTTATAGTGATAAGTAGTTTTTTCATAAAGTAATTGTGTTTTCATCAGCTGAAACCCTGTTCAACTTTGTAAGTTCGCAAGGTAATCAACGATCAGCAGCCATTCAATGGCAAAAAATAACCAATCTTCAATCGTGAATGTCTTACATGAACTAAACAGCAACCTTTTAACACAGCCTTTTCCCGAACGGCCGTTTACAGACCTGCAGCTGGAGCAGTGGAAACAAATTGCGCAGACCTATGCCAAACTTGAAAACTGCATCAGTGTCCTTAGTGATCTAATAGCACGAAAAAGCTACATATATCCCGGGGTAATTGCAAAAGAATTGGGTTTGCGCCAGCATGACATGGAAATTTACTCCATATGGGAGGATGAACTGTTAAGTCTAATGCACCCCGATGATCTTCAGGCTAAATACAGGATAGAACTTCAGTTCTTTCAGTTTTTAAACTCAGTAAAACTGGAGGAGCGGGTAAATTATGAGGTGATGGCAAAAATAAGGACCCGCGGTATTGATGGTAGAACGATACTTCTGCAGCATCGCTTGCTTTACGTCAACAACGCTGCCGATGATTGCGTATGGCTTACGCTTTGTATTTACCGGATGGTTCCCGACCACCCTGCTTTTAATTTTCCTGGCGGCATGATCTTCAATAAAGTGACCGGAGCAGTGCTGGAATGTAGCCAGGATGGCTTTGCGCAATTGTTGTCGCTGCGCGAAAAGGAGATTTTAAAACTTATGAAGTTCGGTTACCGCAGTAAGGAAATTGCAGAAAAATTATCGCTCAGTGTACATACTGTAAACCGGCACCGCCAGAACATTTTCCAAAAGCTTAATGTGACCAACGTAATGGAAGCCTGCAGAATTGCTGATGGAGCAGGTCTTTTCTAAAGGGCTGTTGTTGCTCCGGGCTTAAAGCAACTATTCCGGCTTCAAAAATTCAAATGCGCCTTTGCGAAGCTCAATTCCGTACTCCAGATACGCCTTTAGGCATGCCAGGAAGTTGGCCCAGCCTCCGGTCTGCCTCAAGGCCATCGCAACCCCATCAGGGCTAAAATCCATTTCGCGCTCTTCTACATGCAGTACCGTCGAGCCGTCTGCTTGGGCCTCTAGCCTCATTTCTACGAGCATGTCGGCCTGCCCGCCACTCCAATCGAAGGAAATATAGCTATAGGGTTCTATAACCCCTGCTTTCACAGCAAAGCGATCAGGAAATTCCGGGAACCACCACTCCACCGTTTCTCCGGTAACAAGTGCCGCAGAACAGCAGGCAAAATAATGCTTCATTTGCTCTGGATCTATAATTGCTTTGAAGACTTCCCCAGCAGACTTCTGGATCTGTATAAAAGCTTTTGCAGTAAGTTTATCATTCATATTAACCACTTTGACAATAAATTAAGTTAGCGAATTATCCGCAAATGTCAAGGATCAAACAGTCGCTCCGGCTTGCCCTCAAGAATACAATCCTTAAATGCAGAAAAGTTGAAAGTGCTTGCTGGCAGTTAACAGAAGTACGCTTGCTTTAACGGCCGCCTTCTCTAAATTGTCGGAATAGACCCCTAAAGTTGTCGTTTTTGCACCCTCGACTTTTCCGGACTGCGCCTGATATTTGACATTAATCAGTGCTAAGCCAACGACATTATGAAAACTGTAGTACATTCAGGAATTCTATTTAAATTAATTCTTACCACGATTATTATGACTGTTGCAACAACATCCAAGGCACAACAAATCAAACCTGACGACAGCGGCTACGCAGTGGCCAATGGCACAGAAATCTATTATGAGGTCTACGGCAAAGGAGAACCCATCATTCTACTACACGGCGCCTATTGTACGATACAGATAAATTGGGGACTATTGATCCCTGAACTGGCTAAGACCAGAAAAGTGATTGCGGTAGAACTGCAGGGGCATGGGCACACACCCTATTCCGACAGAAAATTAACACGTACAACGTTAGCCAGTGATGTGGAGAAGGTAATGGACCATCTGAAAGTAGATAAGGCGGATCTTGTGGGTTACAGCTTTGGCGGCCAGGTAGCTTATCAGTTTGCTATACAAAGCCCTCAACGGTTAAAAAAGCTGATCATCCTTTCATCAGTTCATAAAAGCGAAGGCTGGTTACCGGAAGTATCTGCGGTATTTAAAACAATGAAGCCCGACGCATTTGATAATTCGCCTTTGCAAACCGGATATAACGCGGTCGCACCTGATAAATCCAAGTGGAAGACGTTTGTGCAACAAATGATTAGCTTCGCCGGGGAGCCCTTTGATCTGGGTGATGAAAATATCGCAGACATCACGGCCCCTGTGTTGATCATATCCGGAGATAACGATGGCATGGATAAGTTCGAGCTCGCAAAAACATATAAGCTGCTGGGTGGCGGCGTTACTGCTGATATGCAGGCAATGCCAAAATCACGTCTGGCCATCATCCCCAATCAAAGCCATGTTAGCCTCATGAACGAAACAGAGACGCTGTTTGCCTATATAAATAGCTTTCTACAATAATGTGGAAACTTTGAAGGCTTCTCATCATGAATTCATACACAGTACTTAGCCGCAAATCTCATTTTATTCCTATGCTTACGTCTTCGAATTTCAAGTTACTACAAGCAGTTGAACTTAACCGACACCCGGAGGTTAAGCTGCTATGTATAGGATACTTACTTATCCCGATGCTGCTAATTTTCTTAAGTTGTGAGCGAAAGCTGACTGAAGCGCAATTTGAGGGAAAGGTATTTAATGACATATTCCTGGCGCTTGTTGATTCCACCTACAAGGATAAAAGAATTTACATGAGTCCTCCGGAAGTTGATGAGTCGGTCTATGACAAAAGTGGAAGAATTATTGAGCGAGATACAGTTGGTCTTGTGATTGCCATTGGCAATGGTGGGATGCTAAATGATAGCACTGATCTAAGTCAATATTACAGCCAAAAATTTATCTTTAAACACCTGTCCGAATTGCCGGACTCCCAAGACTTTGATAACTGGTCTGCCAGGTATCCCAAATTTGCAGGTGTGTTGTCTTTTTCGCGTATAAAGTTTGATCGTGATAGCGCATCTGGAAGTTTAGATGTCAGCTACCGCTGCGGTATGAAACGTGGCTTAGGTTATTTGGTTACCATAACGAAAACTGGTAACAAATGGGTGATCAGCAATATCAAGGATACCTGGATTTCATGACAAAAATGTACTTCTTCAATCTTTCAACAACAGAACCATATTCACTTAAAAATAAAATCATGAAAGCAATTAATCCCTGGATCAACTTCAATGGAAATGCCGAAGAGGCATTTACCTTTTACAAATCGGTTTTTGGTGGCGAGTTCAGCAAAATTATCCGGTTTAAAGAGCTAGCAAGCGAGGAATTCCCAGTTCCGGAAAATGAAGAAAATAAAATAATGACGATCGCTCTGCCAATAGGTAAATCTAACACCTTAATGGCAAATGACGTTCCTGCGGTTTTGGGGCAGGTAAATGAGCAAGAGAACCGGTCTAAAATCTTTGTTAGTGCCGAAAGTAAGGAAGAAGCGGAGAAGATTTTCAATGGGCTTTCCTTAGGTGGAACCATCGAAGGTGAACTTGGCGAGAGTCCCTGGGGTACTTATGCAGGAATGTTCAGGGATAAATATGGTATTGAGTGGATCGTTGAATTTGATCCCCAAAGCTGAGCGACCGGAGCCATAACCACAGTTTGTCGCTCGTGATCAGCTAAAAGCCTGGCGGAATTCAAGCGGCGACAAATTCGTTTTCCTTTTAAAAAGTGTGCTGAAAGATTGCGCATGTTCAAAGCCCAGAGCATAGGCAATTTCGCTAACCGAAAGACTGGTCGTAGAGAGCTTTTCTTTGGCTTTACCGATCAGTTTCTCATGAATATGCTGCTGTGTATTTTGACCTGTATGAACCCGAAGCAGGTCACTCAAGTAATTCGGGGACAGGTTCATCTGTGCAGCAAGATATTGTACGGTAAGTAAGCCCTGTCCTTCGTTCTTGAAGTAGTCATCTACTAACTGCTCAAACCTGGTCAGTAGGGCTGAGTTATTATTCTTCCGGGTCAGAAACTGCCGTTCATAGAAGCGATTGGAGTATTTCAATAAGCTCTCAATTTGAGTGATAATAATGTCCTGGGTATGCTTATCGATATGTTGGCACTCTTTATCAATTTTATGCAGGATCGTAATCAGGTCATTTTCTTCTTCAGCAGAGAGGTGCAGCGCCTCATTAACTGCATAATCAAAAAAGCCGTAGTGGTGAATGTCGTTAGCCAGGGTATGCTGTAACAGGAAGTCAGGGTGGAAAATCAGGAGATAACCGGACCCACATTCCGTATTTTGCAGGTCCAGTTGTTGCACCTGGTTCGGTGCGGTAAAACTCAATACACCTTTATCATAATCATAGTGCTGCTGTCCGTACCTGATCTTGCCGGTGGCGTCACGCTTCAGCGCCACGCAGTAAAAGCGGTTGACGAAGCGGTTCCAGATCTCGTCATCCAGGAAGACACTCTCCTCCAGATTGATTACACTTACCAGGGGATGGTAAGGTTCAGGTAATGACAGTAAGCGGTGAAATTCTGATATGGAGTTTATCGCGTTCATAAACAAAATTAATCAATTAAGCCCATACTGAACTCATCATAAGGTTTGCCGGTATCGGTACCCAAAGGCACAATGCTTTCCAGTTGAGAAAGATCGGCAGCAGATAGCTCAATGGTCGTTGCCGCCAGATTCTGTTCCAGGTACTTTCTACGTTTAGTTCCTGGAATCGGTAAAATACCTTTGCTCATAATCCAGGCGAGGGCCAGTTGGGAAGATGTTACCTGCTTTGCTTCAGCCATAGCTTCTATCGCCTTAACCAATTCGATATTCTTTTTAAACATCTCACCCTGAAAACGTGGGATGCCTCTGCGGAAATCGTTCTCTGGAAGGTCATCTATGCTTTTGATCTGTCCCGATAGAAATCCTCGGCCTAGTGGGGAGTAAGCGACAAAACCAATACCCAGCTGCTGCAAGGTCGCCAGTACCCCACGTTCTTCTACCGTTCTTTCAAATAAAGAATACTCACTTTGTACGGCCGTAATCGGATGCAGCGCATGTGCCCGCTTCACCGTGTCAGATGAAACTTCCGACAGACCAATATAACCTACCTTACCTTCTTTAACCAGCTCGGCCATAGCCTCAACGGTTTCCTCAATCGGTGTGTTCTTGTCCAGGCGATGTAGATAATACAGATCAATGTAATCCGTCTTTAGGTTCTTCAGCGAACGCTCCAGGGCTTTCTTCACATAATCTTTCTTTCCATTGATTGTCCAGGTTATCTTATTATTCTCATCGATTTCCCAGCCGAACTTGGTGGCAAGAATATACTGATCACGTTTACCGCTGATTGCTTTTGCGATGAGCTGCTCATTCTTTAGCGGGCCGTAAAGATCGGCAGTGTCCAAAAAATTACCACCCAGTTCCAGCGAACGGTGAATCGTCGCGATTGCTTCCTGCTCATCTGCAGGACCATAGGTGTCTGCTTCTTCAAAACCTGTCATGCCCATGCAGCCCAGACCAATTGCTGGTACAGCCAAACCTTGGCTACCCAATGCTATTTGTTTTATTTCCATGATATCAAATATCGATAAGCTCAGCAGCATGCATGTGTGCAAACCCCTGAAGGTTGTAAGCAAATCAAGGGATGTAAATAACCACTATTACTAGCGATTTTTGCAGCATTTTAAATGTGCAACTTTAGTACAATTAATGCTTTTAATATGAAAAAGTTGATCTTAATACTCCTGGCAGTTGCACCGCTGGTTAGCTATTCCCAAATACCTGGAAAAAGAACTCCGGGACCTGATGTGTTATCAAATGGCATTTCGTTCAAAGAGGGTGACACAATTATACTTGGAACGGGTTCCGATCCCACCACTGCAAAGTTTCTCACAACTCGCCGTGGACCAACCCCCGCAGGTAAACCTCAGGAAGCATCAGGTTCATCAATCAAACCAGGTGTATATCAACTTACAATTGAAGATATATTCACGCAGGCAATGACCCTTAGACTAAAGCGACGTGACCTAAAAACCTATAATTTCTATTATACTTCCGTAGAAACACCTTGTGAAATAAAGTTACGAGGTGTTCTCCGGAAGTTACCATCCGGCAAGTGGAGATACACAAGCGAGGATAAGCTGGAGATCTTTGAGGTAAGCTTAGCTACGGGAATTCCGGCGTTAAAGGTGAAGGTGATAAAGTCGACAAACGAAGAGTGCTCAATAAACGTTGTAACTGGAATTTACAAATACCTCGGTTCAGGTTAGAAGCGGCTCTACATTATAAATGTAAGCTGTCATTGAACTTTCTGAAATCGCCAGGTAATTAATAACAAACAGACACTTCCAGATAATCAGGAATTGATCTGAAGGACAAAGGGTATGTGACGCTACAAGATGTAGAATATGCTATAGATCATTCCAAGGTTAAAACCAGCATGACAAACTATTGCGCCTAACAGTGACCCAGACTTCCTCTTGAAATAGTAAAACAGAAGACTTACCAGGAACATTGCACTTGTCCATAAAAAAGCAGGCAAGGTGTAGAACTTGAAGCTGCCATCTACGAAAACAAGTCCAAAATGAGCAATATGGGTTAGTGAAAAAGCGAGACCGTCAACAATTAGAGCGCGCTTCTCCCCCGTTGATTCCGCAAAACTTGATTGAACAATACCTCTGAAGAAAAGCTCCTCACCAATAGGGCTGAAGGTCATACCCATAATCGCCATAATAACAAACATGACTAGCCTGTCATTTCCCGCGATCCCCGCTGGGATGTTGTAAGACTTCGCAATGTAGACATACCAGTTTTGGTACGACTGGCCAAATAGCAACATGCCTGTAAAACATAAGAAAACACTTGCGATAATTCCTGAGGCAAGTGCCATCATCTGCCATTGAAGACTATTTGACTTAACGATTCCTATCTTAGCACGACCTGCCTTAGTTAAGAGAATAAAAGGGATTAAAGCTGAGACAAGCATGATCGCGCCAATTGTCCCATAGTTTCCACTCATGTTAGCCTCAAGAACTAAGATGAACCGCGGAATGCAGACAAGCAAAATCAAGAAAAGACCCAGTTTCCAGTTTAGATGAAGAATATCTGCCCAAATGGGTCTGAATAAGGATTTGGCTGCCGGCGTCATTTCATATTTTTGTAGAATAGATGATTTCATTAAGAAATGTAAGTATGACTCACTAATCTTTTCATGCCAAAGAATTCACGTGGAAGGCATGATCTTTAAAGCGAATGCGCATAATCAGAATTTCTTCTTTCCATTACATAGATTATCTGGCACGGCGGAGATAATTTCGAATCCATAGCCCCAACATAAAACTTATTTACTTCGGAGATAGACAAAATACCCGAAGATACAAATTGCTACTATGGATAGTAGTCCGAAGTATTTCCTTCTGCTCGTTCTACCATCACTTAAATAGAAGGCATATCTCAGAAAGAAAAAAGAAAAGCCAATTACTAGTGCCTTTAAGATGAAATACTTCTCGCTCATATGGGTTTATCTTTTGATATATCATTCCAGATTAAACAGTTACACTGCGTGGGCACATCTGCTAACATCATTTTATCTACATATTAATTTGTGACCAACTCCAAACGTCACTTGAGTTTTGCAACGAACCGTTATGCTCAGCGGGTTAATAACAGATTGGAGATAAAGGCTGTAGCTTCGGTTGTCATTATGTCAATATTTAGTGGTATTCTATCGAAGTCTGATCAGTAGCTAAGATAAAAAAAAGCCTGCGAACAAAAATCTTTTCGCCTCTATTTAGCTATTTTAATATCTGAATTCCGTGCCTTAATGCGGTAAAGCCATCATTCAACGCTTTCAGCAGGACCTGCAATATATGCTACATTTATATCCCATCTTTACGATGTTACAAAGGATTTGATTTCACAAAAACTAACCGATTGATCTTTTCTAATTTTTGATAATGAGTAAATGACAATACTCGTTCCTGACTGTCGTCTCAGAAAACTAACCCAGATATAACTTCTTTATGTATGCTTCATACCTAATTCTTTCTTCTTCTACCCTTAGTAGAATAAAGTCCCGCGTTTAAATCCTTGCTCTAGGTCAACCTTTCTTACCCAAAGGAGCTTGTATTTTTGTGGGATGATTATTAAAAAATTTATAGTTTATATTATTCTGGCTTTGCCTATGGCCTCGATCGCCCAGGATGTGAGCCCTAAGAAGCGTACTTCTACCAAAGGAGAACCGCAGGTTGAATCAGTAAATCAATATCTGGCAACAAACAGTCAACTTACCTTAAAAGCAGCTTATGCACTGGCCGAAGCTGCTAGAGCTAAAGCCCATACCATGGGGAAAGAGGTATCAATCGCAATTGTGGATCAGTCAGGAGTAAGCATTTTCATTAGTCGCGGCGACGGAGTTGGTCCTCATAATACCGAAGCCGCCAGGAGAAAGGCATATACAGCACTCTCAACGAAAACAGGAACGCTCAAATTAGCAAGAAACGCAAAAACGAATCCTGATAGCGAAAATTTAGCTTTCCTACCGGAATTATTATTACTGGGCGGAGGTGTCCCTTTATGGCATGAAAATATAATCGTAGGGAGTATCGGTGTTGCTGGTGGTGGAAGTGCTGAAAATTATGACCTAATTGCACGATCAGCGGTGTTGCAAATAGCCGATATCACAATCAAAAAAGAAACATCCTCCTTTTAAGCTTTGCATAATGAACAATGGTACAAGCCCTGGAAGCGAAATTAGCTTCCCTCAGAAGGTTCAAGATTAATATTACCAGGAAGAACTCCAATAATCTTAGTATTGTAATCAAGACGAATGCTGAAAAAGGGGTGTTACTACTTAATTCTGATCCACCTATTAACACTGTTTTCGGGTGCTTCAACAACAAGCTTATAGAAATCTGAAGGATAGTTCTTAATGTCCGCCAAGTAATGCTGATCACTTAGATCTACCTCTCCCAAAAGGTTGTACGAATCTTTACCGCCTGTCTTAAAATTATTAGTTGTCGCGATCCAGATTTTTGCCTTTCCTTTTTTCTCCAGGGCTTTCCAGCTGATGTCCAGAAAGCCCTGTATATAGTTGGCCTTTAAGCCAGTTATTGAAACAGGTCCTATAAAGGTAGTACCGTCAACTTCCTGTGCCACACCTTTAGGAAGCTTAACATCCAGATATCGCGCAATGGAAGGCATGATGTCTACAATACCCATGTCGAAGTATTGCCCGTAGCTGTTAAGGTTTTTGTAGTTACTCACCATCCAAGTCGAGCGTTGCCTGTCGGACTGCCCGCCGTGCCCGCGACCAGTTTGTTCGTCCCGGCCGTGATCGGTGGTTATGATTATTAACCAGTCTTCTCTAAATTTTCGCTCGCGATATGTAATTGCATCCCAGATTTTACCCACTTGCACATCAAGCATCAAGATGGCCTTGCGGAACTCTGGACTGTCGCCATAACGGTGTCCCATATCATCTGTATATTCCAGGTATACCCAAGAAAGATCCGGTGCATTATTTTGTATCGTTTGCGTTGCTTGTTTCACTACCTCTTCATCAATTTGATGCATGTAAGCAGAGAGCTGGTCATGCTTAAAGCGAGCGGTATCCAGTTCATATCCATCAAAAACATAGTCTGGTTTGAACCTATTGGTTGCAACAAGGTTATCACCTAATAGCTTCGTGCGGTTATCTGTCCAGCTTGAGAAAATGGCAGTCTTCTTTTCAGGATATTGTTCTTTAAACAGCCTGAAAATCGTTGGATAATTATAGTTAGCGGCCTTAATGGCATTATCTGGTACATTGTGCTTGTTTACCCAGGTTCCGGTCAGCAGGCTGTTATATCCTACAGCAGAAATGGTGGGTGTTTCATTATAGGTGCATTTTTCTCCCCCCACATGCATGCGCGAGTAAGTTCCTACAGTCATCACTCTTTTGAAGTTGGGCAAGTTCTCGCGCTCCAATGCATCCGCAGAGATCCCGTCGGCAATAATATAGACCACTTTTCGTGCACGTTGCTGTGCCGAAGCATTTCCCGCCCAAGCAACAAGGGCTATAAAAATTATGCTTTTGATCATTATCGATTATTTGATTCCAATTTAGTATGAATGCGGAAATTATTAGGTCTCTACCGTTCCACGATTACAATATTCAGGGTCATGGTAAGAATACAAAAAAATAAGCAAAATTTAAAAATACAACCACTATCATTACCCGACAGTATTTCAGCCATAACAAGTTGTACGCGGGGTAAATATCAACCTTAATGGTTTCAACCTAAGTTCCCAAACCCTTCTACATTTCGTTTACGGATATGCTCCTCGTTTTTGGGAATAAGTATGTCCAGTCCATATTCGATCACGTTTGTCTGCAGTTCCTCAACAAAGGGACGGAAACGAGCATTGTATTCCCTAAAGGCCATGTCAACGTCGCTGGGATATTTTTGAAAAGCCTTAGCCAATGCTGCTGCCCCATCTATAGCCAGTGATCCGCCGCGACCTGCAGCAGGTGAAGCGCAATACCCCGCGTCCCCTACCAGTGCTACCCTACCCTTTGTCCATGAGGGCATTTTCATCTGGCAAAGCTTATCAAAATAGAAAACTTCAGCGTTGTGCACTTCTTGTAATAGTTCAGCCGTTCGCCAACCGGTATTTTTAAACTGATCATAAATCATATTACGTTGCTGCTGTTCATTACGGAAATCATAGGCGATCTCCTGCTTCGAGTGATAGGCAAGACAAATGTCAGTTTTGCCGTTGTAAGCATTCAACATCACCGTTTTTCCCGGCTCACTGTACATTTGGGTGCTGAACTCCGGGATAAGTAACTTATTAACAATGGTAATGGAGAAATAAGTTTGAAGAAAATGAGAGAATTCTGCTTCCGGCCCAAACCATAGCTTTCGAACAACAGAATGAATGCCATCACACCCAAGCACCAGGTCAAAGGACTGCGGTAAGCCTTTCTTAAAAGTAACATTCACCCTATCCTCTGATTCAGTTAAACTTGTGATGCTCTCGTTGAAAATAAACTCGGTTTTATCTTTTACAAGTTCGTACATCATGAGTAACAATACATCACGTTCGATCTCGTATTCTACGTCGCCGGGGTCTGCATGATTTCGTTCTATAAGGTCACGCCGCTCCGTTGTATCGTCGGCATTCTTGAACTCGAATGAATGCATAACCAGTTTATTAGTAACGATCCGCTCAAATAAACCCATCTGTTTAACAATGTCAATGGTGTCCCCCAGAATGTTTACCGGTGTACCACCCATTTTTAGGCCTGCTGCAATTTCTACAATGGTCACTTCATAACCTAATTTGCTCATCCAGTAATTTGTTGAAAGGCCCGCGAAACTCGCGCCCGAAATGAGTACTTTCTTATGGTCTGCTGTCTTCATATTTATACGTTTCTTTTTGACAAAAGAACGGCGTATAACTCACCCGCAATAGGCCAAATGCAGGTAAGGCTTGGATTAACCGAGGTTTTTCTGGCGGAAAGCCTGTGGTGGTTCTCCGGTTACCCTTGAAAACAATCTGGAGAAATAGGCATAGTCGTCATAGCCCAAAGCTCCGGCAATTTCTTTCAATGAATAATGAGAATGGTAGAGCAAACGTTT
Organism: Pedobacter sp.; assembly: GCA_038918115.1. Classification (GTDB taxonomy): domain Bacteria; phylum Bacteroidota; class Bacteroidia; order Sphingobacteriales; family Sphingobacteriaceae; genus Pedobacter. The sequence goes on along the minus strand of JBCLAL010000001.1, from coordinate 557,674 downwards.
AGCTTCGAGCACAATGCGCTGCTGAATATGGAAAGTGACGGACTGGCCCGTGCATGTTTTGATGCATTCGTTTAGATAAGTGGTAGATAGGTTCATTTGCTGCGCGTAATCTGCCGGACGTTTCTTTTTCACAAAATCCCGTCCCAATGCATCGCGAAACAGTTTGGTAACCTGTTCCGCACGGGTTGATCTATCTGCTCGTTTATCCAGTTCTAAATAAAGTGATATAACCAATCCAACAAACGCATTGCAGCTGTCTTTAAGTGCCTTATAATAGAGCTGATGATTTTTTCGCTCCGCTAATTTCAAAGCGAGTGATGCAGCCTCCTTTAGCATTGTGAAGTCTTCATTGTTCAATCGCATGGGAGGAGACGCGTTGATCAGTTCAAGTAATTTCGAGTACTCCCCATCGAGGTTTTCATTATCAATACCCAGAGCACTTACCGTTATATCTTCGAACATAACAATGCGGTGCACCTGATCAGGATGCATATACACTACCGATGGGCCTTGAACCTCGAATTGCTGGAAATCCACCTCAAGGCTCAAGGTGCCCTGTTCAACAAGAAAAAGTGAGTGGCGGTCATGTCGCTCTGGCTGTTCCCAATCTGGAAGATCAGGAAGCGCATCGAAAGCTATTCTTTCAATGAATATTCCCCCGCCAGAATCGCCACCAAAGCTATTTACAGGAATAGAGCCTTTGCTTTTCCTCATCAGTTGATTTAAATATAGGTTTAACTACACGCTGATACAAAGGAAATTCCTGCATCTCCCCCTCAAATCTTAGTCAGCATTTGAAATCAGATGTTCGATTATTGCATTTGTTACAGCCGCAGGATTTTCCTCAAACATATAATGACCAGTATCCTCCAGGTGCAGCAGCTTATTATGTTCTGCAATATGTGGCAAAGCAAATTGGTAGTATCCAAATGAGACATTGCTGGCAATACCCAAAACCGGCATCTTGAGCCTTGCATAAGTTTTAGCGTCTTCGATATCCTGATTAAATGCCTGATACCAGGCGTTGGAAGCGCGTATCCGCTCCGGCTGATCATATACCGCTGCGTAAACACATCTGTCAAACTCAGGCATCTTGGTATCGTCTATCATTACATAGTGGAAAAGCCAGTCGAGCAGGTGACGGTAACGTCCTTCCAGCAATTTCTCAGGCAATCCTTTAACCTGGTTAAATCCCATCCACCAGGTGTAGGGTTGCTGGGTGTCTATCTTTTCCTTGAAGGTTCCAGCAGGTGGCATTAGCTTCATCTGCATCATAGCTTCACTTGGGTGCAGTCCATCTGCCAGAATCAGACTGGTAACCACTTGCGGAAAATTATGCGCCAGACTTGAAGCGACCATCCCTCCGATGTCATGTCCTAGTATATGAGCCTTGGTAATACCAAGTTTTAAGAGCAGCTCATAAACGTCAGTAGCCATTGTTTTCTTGTCATAACCAGAGGCTGGCATTGCTGAACTGCCCATCCCTCGTATGTCAATTACGATAACCCGAAACTGCGTCGCTAATTTAGGCGCTATGGTGTGATAAGAATACCAGGTTTGTGGCCAGCCGGGCAAACAAATCAATACAGGACCGGTGCCACCCTCTACATAATGCAATAGCGTGCCGTTTACCTCAATTTGGTGGCTGGTAAATCCCGGCCAATGCTTTAGCAGTTGTTCGTTTTGGTAGGTAGTCTCCATCTTAGGCGTGTGATTGATCTTTGATTTGCATAATTGTTTCTTCAGCTGTTTGCCAGTTGATGCCCGGATAGCGATCGTTGTCAAGCGTATTATGGTGCGCCGCGAACATGCTGTACAGGTATTGCATTTGCTGCCATTGCGGATACAACTGCTTCTCTCCTTCGGGATTATTATCGCGTACGTTTCTGATGTAGTCTGCAAATTGTTCAAGGGAGCCCTGTTCTTTCAATTTAAATCGAACACCGAAAACGCGGTCAGTCAGGGTGACCAGTTCATCCGGACTCACGCGGAAGCCAGCAATCCGAAGAAAGCGTGGTGCGGTATCATCCATTGCTACGCATGCAGTAAATGCAGCGGTATCATCTATCGTTGTAAAATCAATCTGCCAGTCGGCCTTACCCGAATAATAGGTGATCGTTTTGTTTTTGGTATCGAGTAGTGGAATGCCATATTGCAAGACATGGGCAAGAGCGCCATTAAAGACAGAAGTAGCACGAATTGCACTGTCTTCGATAATCGATTGAAATTCCTTTCGAAGGTCAAAATTCCGGTTATCGCCCGCTTTCAGCTGGGTAAAGTCGGTACAGAAGTCGGAGGGAACAAAACGTGGAACACCAGCCTTTACTGCAGCTTCCAGCAGCTGACTTTGCGCAGTTACAAGAACATCATGCAAACCTGCCAACGTGGAAACTACACAGGAAACACCTTCGCAGGCCGAGATCAAGGCAGAGGCATCGGCAAAATCAACGGTGATAACTTCTGCGCCAAGTTCCTGAAGCGCTTCTACCCTGGCTTGCTTACTTTCTTCCCTGACCAGTGCCCTTACGCTGATTCCCTTATTGCAGAGATTCTTGCAAATTTTGCTACCCAGATCGCCCGTGGCACCTGCAACTAAAATGATGTTTTTCATAGTCCTTATGTATTTGTCATACAAAACTATGTTCCGGTTAAGCGCTTGAAACTACCATTTGGTAGTTAGTGAAGGTCAGCGCAGATTTTTGCGGATCCGGCTAAGGGCATTAGGCGTGATACCGAGATATGACGCCATTTGCTTTACGGAAATAAGCTGCATAAATCCCGGCTTCTTAAGAAACTCCAGATAACGTTCCTCAACCGTCATGGTCTGAAAGCGGATGATCTCATCGATCATGCGTATGGCCATTGCTTCCCAGGTTTTGCGTCCGAATTCCTGCCATGCGGGTATTTGCTTATAAAGCAGTTCCATATCGTCTTTGCTGATGCAGTACAGTTCAGCATGCTCCACAGCCTCGATGTTAAACCTGGTTGGCAGCTCCGGATTTAAGCTCGAAATTTCTGTAAAAAACTCCCCGGGCTGCACGATCCATGCAGTGAGTTCCTTCTCTTGATCGTAGTGAAAACGCAGTCCCCCACTTTTCAGGAAATAATAATGCCTGGCTACCTGTCCACGTTTTAACAGGAGTTGTCCTTTAAATAAAGACTTTGGCTTGAAATAGCTGAGCGCGGTGGTAAGATCCTCATGGGTAATCTTTACGGTTGAAATTAAAAATGCGCTCAGGTCTTCCATGGCTTGCTTAGGCCTGCAAGATAGTGATCGCAAAGCAAAAAGCATATTCCGCAAAAGTTCCTGTCGCTACTGTATTTCTTGATTAAAAATAATCCGATCAGCCAGTCAAAATGTTAAGTTTACCTATCGCTAACGTCAATGCTGATGATCTGGATTACCAAAAAGCCGCCAACTGCCACTTACGTATTCGATACCTACTGGAAGTTTGCGGCAGCACGCCAAGAGATTTTTTTCAACCGGATCGACGGGGTTAGTCAGCTAACCGCCGATCCTGTACTACTAAAGCATAAGTTTACAAATGCCTACCGCGCTGCTGACCGTGTAAGTCAGTATTTGATACGTGAGGTCATTTACAAGGGTGATCAAACGCCAAAGGAACTTCTTTTCCGCATATTATTATTTAAGCTGTTTAACAAAATTGAAACCTGGGAACTTTTGCAGTATGAACTGGGGACACTGACCTGGGAGGGCTTCTCTTTCAAATTATACGGCAAAGTTTTAGATCAAGCGCTGCAGGCTGGTGAGCCGATTTATTCTGGTGCTTATATCATGGCTTCGGGCAAGAGCGCATTTGGCTATGCGAGGAAACACCAAAACCATCTAAAATTAATCGAACACATGTTGCGTCTGGACCTTGCAGACCGCATTAGAGAAGCTAAGTCACTTGAGGCGATCTATGGGCTGCTCTTAAGTTTCCCAACCATTGGAAAGTTTTTAGCCTATCAATATGCCATTGACATTAACTACAGCATGCTTACAGACTTTAGTGAGATGGAGTTTGTGATGCCCGGTCCTGGAGCAAAGGATGGGATCCGGAAATGCTTCAGCAGTTTGGGAGATTATAGCGAAGCAGACGTAATCAGGTATGCCACTGACCGGCAGGAACAGGAATTTGAACGCCTGGGTATCCACTTCAAGCGTTTATGGGGAAGACGACTTCAACTCATCGACTGCCAGAACCTTTTTTGCGAAACGGATAAGTATGCCCGTTTAGCACACCCTGAGGTGGGTGGTATTTCTAAGAGAACGAGAATCAAACAACTGTACTCAAACAGTCATGGTCCTATAGCCTATTACTTTCCGCCGAAGTGGGACTTGAACGATAAACTTGGCCGCAGCATGTAATATCCATCTTAACGCTGATTTGTTATTTGATCAAGGCTCATATTAAATTTCTCCTGAAGTAGCTGGGCTACTTTGCCTTCAGGATTGATAGAATGTACCTTTCCGGGCTTCACCTTTCGATAAGTAATAGACACTCTCCTTTCTCGGTGCTTCACTGTGCCCGCAATATTATCTTTCTTTCGGGGTGGTATGGCGTGCTTCCATTTCTTTCTGGCATCATCCTGCATCACATAGACGGAACGCCGGGGAATTTCAACATCTATAACTTCCTCATTCTTACCTCTGATAAACCGCATGATGCAGCCACTGCCAAGATTAACACCACAGATTTGATTTTCATAATATGCTCTGTCCTTATGCGGCTTGATACCTTCTCCAGGAACATACTCATTGATAATCACCTGGTCTGGCTGCTGAAGCAGAATTCCCTGTTCCACAATATCCTGTGAAAACTGGAAAATCACTGGCGGCATAGCAACTGGAAAGGGTATTAAGTCATAGGGTTTTTCCAGCTCGTTACGATAGCCATAATATTGCAACCTTCTTAAGTAATCAACAATCCATGTTTGACTATCGATTTCAGCTAATAACTGCCGCTCCCTTTTTTCATCAATGAAGTCGGGATATAAAAATAAACCAGGGATCGCTGTTTCCATGTTAAATATTTAAGATGCTTGCGGCAATATGCCGAAGCCAGTGCCTCTGGAAGGAACAATTTTTCATAAGTTAAGTTTTGAGGTTTCTAGTCAATATTGCCTGCTCCAATCAAATATATGAGCTTTCAGACCAGTCAATCTCATGGAAAAAGGTCGATGAATTGATCGTTTTTGATAGGTTGTCCTAACATAGTTTTTCTTTGAATATACTTTCATTTAATGGGTAAATTATTGTTAAATTTAATAGAACCATAATTTAACAAACTGATTATGAAAAGGATATCTATTTTCCTGCTTGCAGCTGTAGTAGCGGCAAGCAGTTTAATTAGTTGTGAGAAAGATGTGCCAGTCGCCAACAACGCAGCACAGAAATCTTTTAGTGCAACAGCCGTTACAGACATGACCCCTAACTATGTGTATACGCTGGCGGGGAATTCATTTTACATAGACCAAAAGGACGGCATTGGCGACCAGGCCAGGTTCTACGTACTCGATCAAATGGTCGCAGATGATGGCTATTTATATGTATTAGACGATCCGCTTATCCGTAGAGTTAAAATTAGTGAGCGTGCTGTTACGACGCTGGCTGGTAGCGGATATGGAGAATCGCGAGATGGTTTAGGGAAGCAGGCTACTTTTTCCGCCCTACAGGCGATTACCTTGAGCCCTGATGGAAATCTGTACGTTGTTGACAATGGTAAAGTTCGCAAAGTAACTAAAGAAGGTTTGGTAACAACCATCGCAGGTAAAACCAGAGGTGGTTATCGGGATGGACCAGTTGAAACCGCTACATTTGGAAGACTAATATCAATTGCAGCATGTGAAGACGGTGCACTCTATGTTATTGAGGACCGAGGTGTATATCCTGAACTTGATTTCCGGATCCGGAAGATTTCCCGCGCAGGTGTGGTAAGCACACTGACCAAAGACCCCGTTGTAACGTCTTCAGGTCCCTGGAACATCCAGAGTTTGGCTGTTCTGAATAAAACAATTTATGCAGCAGGTAACGGTATCTATAAAATAAGCGCTAAGGGCGATGTAACCGTGGTTAAGAAAGATATTAATGTAACATACAATAGTTTGTTGCCCTTGGCTGATGGAACCTTTTTTATTGCAAGCGACAATCAAATAAAGAAAGTTTCAGCAAACGGTACTGTTAGTGTCGTGGCGGGCGTACCAGTTAACGACATATATGCCGCACCGAGCGAAGGTCCTGCTGATAGTGTTGATTTGCATGATCCTTCAGGCATTGCACTCTACAATAATGTCTTATACATTTCAGTGCATCCACGTGTAGGTTTACCTGGCTCTGATGAATATCAACAGGGTAGTGTTATTCAGATGATGGCCTTACCTTGAGACCAGCAATTCTGTTGAGCATACCCTTGAAAATAAAAGCATGAAAGGGCAGCACGGAATACCAATAGAGTCGACCCAAAAGTCCCAAAGGGCGGAAAGTAGCCGTTTGATGAAGTACATCATTCTTGTCCAGTCTGAATTCCAGCCAGGCTTCGCCAGGTAGTTTCATCTCCGCATATAACAATAGCCGCCGGTCTTTTTTATCTGCAAGAATAACCCGCCAGAAGTCGATCACATCTCCCGGAAGTATTTCATTCAGGTGTGTTCGTCCTCTTTTAAGTCCAACGCCGCCAACCATTTTATCGAGCACACCCCGAAGCGACCAAAGAAAATCGGCATAGTACCAGCCCGTCTCCCCGCCAATGGACCAAATGTTATTCATCACCATTTCAGGATTACGCACTTTGACATGACGCTTGTCTTTGAAACAACCATTAAGTGGAACCTCAACCAGGCTGGAAAATCCGGCCTGGTAGGCGTTGCTATTCATGGCATCACGCCAGCTGGAAAGGACCTGATTCTGTTCAATCTTACCGAAAGCAAGTTCAATGGCTTCATTGTAGGTGATGAGTGTTATGTTTAATCGTTGCCCCAGTGTGTTGGGTTTACCAATGATTTCCACTTTCATGCTATCGACCAGATTCTGGGCAAGCGTATAGGATACGGAGGTCACAAAATACAACCAGTAGGACGAGAGCTTTGGAGTCATTACAGGTACGACCAGGATGTGTCTTTTTAGTTTCCGCACTTCTGCAAACCGCAACAGCATTTCTTTATAGGTGATGGTCTCTGGTCCGGCAATGTCATAAGATTGGTTAAAATCAGGTTCAGACAACAATACACCGTACAGGTATTCCAGGACATTCCGGATGGCGATGGGCTGGCACTTGGTGTTGAGCCATTTTGGAGCAATCATGATTGGCAGCTTTTCAACCAGGTCCCGAATGATCTCAAAGCTGGCACTTCCGGAGCCCACAATAATTCCCGCTCTGAGTGTGGTTAAGGCATAACTTTTCGATGCCAGAATCTCTTCTACATTCTTTCTGGAATCCAAGTGCCTGGAAAGTTCTTTATCATTTATAATACCGCTTAAAAAGATAACCTGCCTGACATTGGTCTGTTCCAATCGTCTTTTGAAATTGCTGGCCGTCTGACCTTCCATTTCTGAGAAGTCGGAAGCGGCCGACATGGAATGCATGAGATAATATGCAGCATCAATATCATTCGGGATGATGCTTAAAGAATCCGGGTTCAGAAAGTCGACATCAAGCAATGTGATGTTAAATCCCTTATACTTTTCTATATCAAAGCGGCTTTTATCCCGCAGACAGCAATAGAGTTCGTGCCCCCCTTCCAGCAATACGGGTAGAAGTCGCTGGGCAATGTAACCAGTTGTTCCTGTTAAAAGTATTTTCATAACCTATATGTAAGTCAACATACGGTTTTTATATGGTACTGGATGATGAGAATGCTATTCTAGGCTCTCCTTTACCATAAACCTCATAATACATTTTTATTCCACGCAGTTCAACGTATTTTCCTACAGCAGGGTTACGGCCATCCCTCGTGGAATCCATATCTTTCTAAAATTCTGGGCCTGAGTAGATATGACAGCTATAAAAAAAGTATTATGCTGAGGCTGTACTTTAAAGCGTTCATAATAGGTGAAATTTCTATATACAAGATCACCTATTCTTCTGATACAACAATAAATTATACCTAAGAAAAAGGGACCATGATCAATGATCAAAGTCCCTTCTCATTTATCAATTTCTACTGAATTGCCATAAATCATTATTGACTTCTGAACCAAATCCAATATAACCTTTGTTTCCAATACTAAATCCGGTAGCAGTAGCGCGGGCATCCCCCTTTAGATCTTCCTTTCGGGTCCAAGTGTCAGCAAGCGGATTATACTCCCAGATATCTTTTAGAGAACGGCTTGAATCAAACATTCCGGTAGCAATATATCCTAACCCTTCAAAACTAAAGCTAGTAGCATATCGTCTTTCAGAACCTCCAAAATCTGCCTTTCTTGTCCAGGAATTTGTAGTGGGGTTGTATTCCCAAAAATCTTTATAATCCTTACCTTCACTATAACCGGTACCTAAATATCCTTTAGTTCCAATTGAGAATGCAGTTGCAGAGTTTCGGCCTCCACCAGGAAAATTTGCTCTCTTCAACCAGGCATTTGTTTTCGGATTGTACTCCCAAAAATCACTGTTGTTAAAACCAAGGCCCTCACCTGTTCCTAGATATCCTTTGTTACCAATACTAAACCCCTTTGCTCCAGAACGAGCAGTTCCTTTAAAATCGGCTTTTCTTGACCAGCAATTTTTAGCGGGGTTGTACTCCCAAAAGTCCTTTAGTGCACCGTCCGAATTGCCGGTTCCAATATACCCTTTGTTCCCAATGCTGAAACCAACCGCGCCTGTACGGGGTACGCCAGCAAAGTTTGCTTTTTGTGTCCAACTATCAGTATCAGGATTATATTCCCAAAAATCTTTCAGCGCCTTACCATCATTCGCGCCAGTTCCAATGTATCCTTTGTCACCTATACTGAAACCGACAGCAAAAGTCCGGGGACGTTTTAAAGCAGCCTTCCTGACCCAGGAGCCCTCAGCACGGGCGATTGTTGATGATAATACAGCGTTACCAACATCGGGGTAAGATTCATCTGTCTCCTTACAAGACTGCAATAAACAGAAGGCTGCTAAACTTAAGGCTAGTAATTTTTTCATAGGCGTTTATTTAATTATCGTTAATTGGATTAGTGGTTAATCTTTTTATTTCCTCAAGGCTTACATCAGGAGGCATTTCTCCAAGAGTGATTTTAGACACAACTAATTCCGCGACTATTTGTGCATCCTTTTTACTCTTGAAACCATGATTTCCTATAGTGGCGGGTACAACGGGTTGGTGAATAAACAATTTACCATCAATAAATATGTTGTACCCAAAAGTGTCTTCAATAGCGTTAATGATCTTATATGTTACCTTGACTTTGGAGTCAACAATATCCTCTTGAGGCAACTTATAAGAAGATGGAAAGGGAGTTTTTTCCTCGAGGGTTGTATCTGTTTTAGCCGAATGGCCATTACAAGCAAATAGAATAAAGCAGAAAACGTACAGTATCTTTGACACCCATTATATAATTGAGTGAGTTAAATTAATGTAATTGTACCTAGGTTAGAGGAGGCTTTTCTAAGTTATGTAAACTATTGTGAAAGTATGATAGTTAGATTCATACTATTACACATGTAATCAGTAATTACAAATACACAGAACTCGGCAAATAGGAATGTACAACTCCGTTCTAAGCACCGTAGAATTATATGTCAGGAGTTGCAGTAATGTTGTAATATAATATACTTAGCGTGAATACGGATGTTGCAAGATTGTTTATACGCCCTAACGTTAACTTAAAGGAATCTATGCCAAAGGTTGCGGAGCAATCGATAAGAAAAAGACTTCTATTTGTAGACAGTTTGTATTATGGTTTTTATTGGAGCGCTGAAGAGATTAATTTGTATTCATTATCATTGGCGAGCAATGAATCACTTTACTTGATCCTTATGCAAACTGTCCTCATTTTATTTTCTCTTTTTCTTTTTTCAGGTACAGTTTATTCACAGGCAATTAGGCTTAGCTTTCTGTGAAGGATAAAAATCCTGTTTTTATTATTCAAATCAATTTGTGTATTGTGAAGACCGTTCAATTAAAATGTATTTTGTTTGAAAGAGCTAAGCTCAGTGGCAAGATCCTCCTGGCTATTTGACCTAAATTTATTACTTTATCTTTTCTAACAAAGTAAATTCATCCAAGACGGTCAATCACTACGCGGTTGGTCGGCTGCTTACGAGGCAAGAATTTAACTACACAAGGCCACATAAATCACTAGACGCGCGTTCTTCAATGGACTTGAGATGCCCTGTCGGCAGCGTGTAGATAATATCAACTTTGAAAGTCTCACCAACTGACCAGTTCAATTTGTGGGAGGATTACAATCTTGTTCGCTATTTACCTCAGTTTTTAGATCGTTTTAAAATGCCGGCTTTCAATCAATTAATTGATTTTATTTTTTCAACCATTTTTTGGGAGCTACCAGTGGTTTCACCAAGACTTATCGCCTGGTTGTAGCTTTTCAATGCTAAATCAAATTGTCTATTGGTGTAGTAGGCTTCTCCCAGACTATCGAAAAGGTTGGGATTATTCGGGAACTCTGTTGTAGCCAATTTAAAAATGGTTATCGATTCATTGTTTTTGCCCAATCGCAATAGTTCATACCCTAATCTGTTCAGCTCACTCGGATTGTTAAAGCTATACTCCTCGGCAGCATTTGCTTTAAGTTGATAATACGACTGTACAGCCTTAACTACATTGTTAAGGGCTTCTTTTCTGAATGCTTGATAAACAGACTTCTTAGGGATTTCGTAAGCCTTTCCCAACATCAGGTTTCGAATAGCGTGCCCTAGATCCCAAACCCGATTTAGGTTATTAGACAATAAGATGATTGTAACATCTTCTTTCAAATCATTTAGGAAGATGGATTCGAATTTATAGGATATCCCATTATGCCTTTGTAGTTCTTCTTCTTCAAAATATCTTCCTAATGATCCGCCTTCATCTTTAGCATATGGATTTTCTAATAGTACTTGAAAGGATTCTTTCGAGATGATCTTATTGGAATTCATTCCTTCAACCCATCTATACAGATCCTTGATATCTACCCAAAGCCAACCACTAATAAATTTGAGTTCCGGACATCTGACATTCTCCAAATCGTAGCAGGAAGTGCGGTTCTTGTGACCAGGTTTCGGGTCAAACACAGCGTTAAACATTTTCAAGGGTTTGACAATGTTCTTAATTACAAACTCTTCAAAAGACAAGCCGGATACCTTCTCGATTATTCTTCTTTGCAAAAAAACATTCCCATTATCATAACGATAACTGGTCCCAGGTTCAAAAAGCAGGTTTTCATTGCTTCGCAAAATTTTCCAGGCATCATCATCAAATACTGGTGTTAATCCCGACTCAATCCGCGGTATGCCACTCGCATAATTGATCAGATGCCTTATCGTAACCTTTTCTGACCATTTGGGTAATCCCAAGTTAAATTTCGACAGCTTATCATCTAGGCTTAGTAAACCACGTTCCACTAAAATCATGATAGCAACAGCATTGAATTCTTTGGCGATGGAGCCAATATTGAATATTGACCGACCGTTTAAGGCATTTTGTTTTAGCTCGTCAGTAAAGCCAAAGGATTTTTGGTATATGATTTTACCACCTTTAGCGACAAGTACATTTCCATTGAATAAATCTCTTTTAAAGGATATCCTCATTAAGGAATCGATTTGTTCGACATAATTGGATTTTTGTGCGCTCGACTTTTTTATAGTCGCCATTGTGTTTTGTCTATCGACATCTTTTGTTCTTGTGCTGTCCTGAGCAAAAGCATTAAGCGATAAAAGGATGATGCATGCATGCAAGAAATTTCTCATGTTAGGGGCTGGTCAATTAATACGCAGCAAATATGCATAGGATGTTCTGACCATGCGACCGACTAAAAAAGTCGAACCCATTTGTTAGTAAAAACATCTAATTTGGAGTGTTTCTGTAATCTGTTGGCGTTGTTCCGGTGTGTTTCTTGAACGAAGTACTGAATGAGGATTTGGAATTGAAACCAACTTTATAGAGAATTTCCAAAATTGTTAAATCTTTTTGCAGTGGATCCCGAAGTATTTCTTTGGCTTTTTCAATTCGATACTCATTGATGAAATCGAAAAAGTGTTTATCCATATATAAGTTGATCAGTGTCGATAAGTCTTTGACCGGAATTGTTAATTTTTCGGCCAAATCCTTAATAGTCAATGAAGGATTCAGATAGGACTCGCTCGTCTTCATATACGCTTTCAAAGAATCAATCCGTTGCTGTTTTTCCTCGCTGATTGAGGCAGAAGGATTTTGTTTGGGAACAGTATCCTTGATCGATTCCAATTTAGAATTAACCCCTCTAAAGAATTCTGGTTTGTGTAGGGCAACAAAGAGATACCAGCTGGTGCAAAATAGGAATGCAAAACTATCGAGTGTAATTATCCACTGAATGAATTTACTAAAGCCTGTGGTGAAGGTAACCAGCCATCTGAGAAGAACTATGAAATGCAGGGTGTAGTAGAGAATTGTTATTTTGTAAAGTGCATTAAGTAAATAGTTGTTAGGGTCGGCATAATTCTCAAGATAAACAGTTTTCGATCTTTTTATTAATCTAAACGATGCAATAAAATATACCTGAAATAGCAGTTCGAACAGGAAATAAAAAAAATGCATTATTGGTTCCTGATTAATGCCATTGATGAATTTCAATTTTATTACACTGCTGCTTGAGTATATCTCGATTAGATAATAGAAATTAAGTGCAATAAAGGGGATGGTATGAAAAAGGTATTTCGGCTTAAAGCGAAAATTTTCAAAGCAAACCGACGAAACATACAGGTAAAACGATGCGGGAACCAGGTAGACAAAAGTCCAACGGAAAGCCTGGAAGTTGAGGAGATGAACCGGAACATCTTTAACTAGAAATTTACAGGCATCTATGGCACATAGGAACAGGAACAGGGCAAGAAGCCAATTCGGAAGTCTGTTTTGTGTTCTTACTGTCAGCAAGAACACCACTAGAAAAATGACGAGAACAATCCCGACATAAGAGGTTATCTCTAAAAAATGACTCAGATCCATACTTTAAGACCAACAACAGCTTGGTGAACATTAGTTGGGGTTAATTGGACGCAAAGGTATAAGAATGATGTTCACAGAATTTAAATAATTAGGATTCTATTCCAGATCTATCGCTATTAGTTGTAGTTGGCGAATCACGAGGCATTTTCGAGAATTGATTCATATTACTATAACTGTTAGCTCTGTATGAAGCTAATTTTAGTCTGTTTTCTGAGACGAATTCTTCATAGCATCTAATTCAAACAAAACATGTTTATCTACGTTGCACTTTGCAATAGAAAATCTTGATGCAGTTAATAAGTATCCCTGTGTGTTTTTATCAGATATTTTAAACCAAATCCCTTAACAGAGTATGTTGCCGGTAATTATAGTACTTTTTGTATTTTGCCTAGATCGTGAAATTCACCCACCTGAGTTAAGACATTATTGTCTTTTTGCTGCAAACCATGTGGTACAGGTGAATGCACTTTCAATTGTCCATAATGTCAGCTCTCGTTTTCATTGTCCGATCCATAGCACTTACTCGGGAGAAGCCGACGAGAATTGTAGATGTAAATATATCTGTTTTCCTTTAACAGGAGTTTCAATACCTTCCCCATAAGGTTGTTTGTTTATTGATTTACCCTAACCTATCCCCCTCTAGTCTATGGCAGCACAGAACATATCCGGTAACCTGGAACAAGAATCTCTAGTACAGCAGTTGCGAGCGAAAAATAAGCTACTCCAGTCTATTCTTGATACTAGCTTGATTGGAATGTCAGTGCTACAAGCTGAACGAAATGAAGCAGGACAGATAGATGATTTTAGAATTTTAATTGTAAGCAAGGAACTAGAAAGGCTAACTGGCCGAAGAGATCTTTCCGGAAAATTGTATTCGAAAGAATATCCGGGTATCAAGCAAACCCCACTATTTAATTTGATGCTTCAGGTGATGGAAACCGGAGTTTCTGCCCAGATGGAATACCCTTATCAGGTGGATGGCTTTAATAGTTGGTTTTCCAGCATGTTCGTTAAGCTGGGAGATGGCCTTGTGGCCAGCAATCTTGACATCACTGAGCGCAAACGTATGGAGGAAGATCGATTCCGGATCTTCACCTTGCTGGAGCAAACCGAAGAACTAGCTGGTACTGGCAGCTGGGAGTACGACTGTCAAACCAGTCAGTTTACCTGGTCTAAAGGTATGTACAGGTTATTTGGTTTAGATTTTAGTGTTGATGTTACACCAGACACTCTTCTGCAACATGCCACAGAAGACAACAAGTCCACTGCTTCGCTAATCGCGGAATACATTGTTTGGGGACAGAGAGACTTCGAGGAAACCGTAAAGGTTCTAGTTGAGGGCAGTGAAAAAATCTTGATCGTTAAAGGGCTAGTAATTCGCAATCAGGATAGCAGTCCATTGAAAGTAGTTGGGGTGAATATGGATAACACCCGCCAATTAGAGTTACAAAAAGAAAGAGAGCAGCTTGAGCTGCAGCAGAAAGCGTTTGAAATCGAACAAAAAGAGCAGATCTTTAAGGCAGATCTGCATGCTCAGGAAGAAGAAAGAAGACAGATTGCCGAGAGTTTGCATAATGGCATTGGACAACTTCTATATGCAGTTAAAATGAGTCTAAGCATGGTTGATCTCAATAAAAATCCTGATTCTGCTGCTCTACATCAGATTAAACTGGCTACAGAACAGCTACTAGTGGAAGCAATCAGAGAATCAAGGCGTGTTTCCCATGCGCTTACGCCCATAATTCTGGAGGAGTTTGGATTGAAAGCTGCACTTGAAGATCTATGCAAAAATTCTGAAAAAAAGATTGCCATAAGGTATGATTTCACAGGTTCCGGGTCCAAACTAGAAAGGTTTGTAGAAATTTCAATCTATAGAATAGTTCAGGAGCTTATTTCAAACGTTCTTAAAAATGCAGATGCAACAAATGCCAGCTTAATCGTAGAACATCAACCACAATGCATTTTAATCACGCTAAATGATGCTGGTAAAAGTTTTAACTCTGGTCAGGTGAAGTATCAGGGTACCGGACTTCAAACAATTGAGAATAAAGTTAGATTACTAAAGGGCGCTCTAGATATTAAAGCGTCAGATGGAACAGAAATTAGAATTTACATTCCGATTGGGAATTAAGTTATGAGTCAGTTTCAAGATTTACTTGATAAAATGATTTCAGAAAGTTAAGTGGAAGGTTGGATTTTAGCAATTCATCACTTTTTAAAAATTCTTCAGTCAGGTCAAAGCATTCTGGAAGTTCCTTACAAGCTTCAAGTTTGACTGACTTAAATCCCATGCTCCATGTTCCAAAGTTCCGATCTTCAGTCGATGATTGCTTTAGAATAATCAAGCTATGATGTCTTGGATCTTGTTGAATTTTCTCAAATATTTCCTTTACATCATTTTCAGTACCTTCTAAGACCTGCATAAAGCGACCATCTACTTTGCTTAAAAACTTACCTTCAAGGTAGAGCAGCATTCCGGTAAGACCATGTTCTTGATTCCAATTTCTAGACTGGTTTAAAAGAAAGAGTAAATCCGGGCTACGCATTAAGGTTTTCGCTTTACTGATATAAATTAAGTAGAATAGCAAGTCGGTAAGTTTAGGATGATCAATTATAAAATTTTAGATGCCTAATAGCCTTAAAGGCAGTCAGGCAAATCTTTACTAGAAATAAACTTTTAGAAGGGAATGTTTGCACAGAAAAACTGTTTCTGCCCAAAGTTTATGAAAGAGCTCTTTAAACATACCTTTAAGCCTGATGGAAAACAAATCGTTCTTAAATGAGTTATGATTTAACTTTTTATTTTACAGGCCATTACCCTTCATGTAACTCGGTTCACGCTATTACTAATAGCAGAGGCCCTATTTAATTCGACACTTAAATAAATTAGCAATTATTTTAGAATGGATAAAATCAGTTCACTAATGTTTGAAATGCTCGAGCACGACGCACGCGTTTGCTTTGCATTTGACCTTTCAAGTCGCACTTTACTTTATGTGAATAATGCTTTTAAATCCTTTTTCAATAGCGATCAGAGTTACTTCAGCTTCTATCATTTACTCGCCTATATTGATAAGAATGACAGAAAACCTCTTATGATAAGATTACTGCAAATGCAGGCAGGCGATTTTTTAAAAGATATAGAGGTACGGGTTAATATGTCTGAACAAAACAGATACTGGATTAGATTGAACTTACACCTGAATGCTAAAAGTACTAAGCCCATTCTTACAGGGTATTTTGAGGATATCACAGCCTATAAAGAGGAATATCGAAAATTAAATCACTATGCTAATAGCAGGAATGCAATCTCGAATATTCTTGCTCACGACTTAGCCGGGCCACTTGGAAACATACAGATGTTTTCGAAATTCATCAGACATGAACTTAGCAGCGGTGATGGCATAGATATTCAGGATCTTATTGAAGATATCGAAGAAATTAGTAAACAAAGTTTAAATCTGATCAGGAACTATGTAGATGGAGAGTACCTGGATGCCGGAGGGGAAGAGATCAAACTTGCACTTGTTGATTTAGTTCAACCGTTGTCATACATCATTGAGCAGCACAAAAAATCTTCAACTTCAGAGCACCTGGACTTTGTTTTTTCCAGTTCTCACAGGGAGATTTATATCAAGGTTGATGAACCAAAGCTCCTACAAGCAATTGAAAACTTAATAAGTAATGCTGTCAAATTTACTCCTGATGGTGGTAAAATTCTTTTAGACATAGATAAAAGTCCTGAGTCAGTTCTAATCCGAGTACAGGATACTGGCATTGGTATTGCCCAAAAGTACCATTCAACCTTGTTTGAAAAGTTTAATGGTGCAAGAAGACCAGGACTAAAAGGACAACCAACAGTTGGACTTGGGATGTCAGTTGTCAAAACGATCATTGACTGGCACCGAGGAAACATATGGTTTGATAGCATAGAAAATGTTGGGACCACTTTTTTTGTGGAACTAAAAACGTAATTAAGCCAACAATCAGCTTTTTAAATGATCATTAATGAGTTGCTGGCTAAGATCAATTTCATGCTTTAGCCTTCTAATTAGATCGGGAAGGTTAGCTGCATCATTTGGATCCAAGTGTTCCATTTCCTTAGCAAGCTCAGCAAGGACTTTAAGTCCAACGCCAACAGCAGTTCCGCATAGCTTATGCCCTACTTTCTTTAATTCAGAAATATTTCCCGCATCCTTTAGCGTATAGATAGTGGATATAGATTTTTTCAGCTCCTGCTGAGTAAGCATCAGAACCTCTTTAATAACACTTCCGTCATCGCCTATATAGTTCTGTAAGGTCTGCAAATCAAAATGATCTTGCTTGTGAAGGTTATGTTCTTGATGCAAGGTTTCACTTTGCTGTGACGCTGGGCTAAGCCAGTATTCAAAAAGACGGATGATGGTCTGCTCTACAAAAGGTTTTGCGATAAAGTCATCCATTCCTGCTTCCAGACACTTTTCTCTTTCACCCTTTACATTTCCAGCTGTAAGCGCAATGATTGGAATACGTTTGCCCATTTCTTTCTCCCTGATAGCCTTTGTTGTATCGTAACCATTCATTACAGGCATTTGGATATCCATCAAAATAAGATCAGCTTTATCAAACAACGTCAGCGCCTGCTGCCCATTAGTAGCCTCTAAAAGCTGTACATCGGGTGATATTTTCTTGATAATAGTCTTTGCAAGTAACATGTTTACCATGTTATCTTCTACAACCAGGATGGTTAAAGCTTGAAAATTCCCAGCTGATGCGTCCACCTTTACCGGTTCTTGGTCTTCACTTGCAATAGCAATCTTTTTTAGACGATGGAAACTGTGGTAGAGCTCCTCCATTTTAACCGGCTTGACCAAGCGCTGATTCACAGCTAACTCCTCGCATGCATGAAGAATCCTTTCGTCGTCGGATGAACTATGTAGCAGTACAATTGGTAACTGTTCAGGGCAGGCCGTGAAACTTTGACGTATTTTACCAATCGTTTCCAGCCCGTCCATATAAGGCATATGATAATCCATTAATATTACATCATATTGCTTGTTTAGAGCTAGGAACTGAAGTGCTTCAAACCCATTGGCCGCTTCATCCACCTCAATATTCTTCAATTTAAGCATTTGCCGGAGAATTAGCCGGTTATTTGCATTGTCGTCCACTATAAGTGCTTTGTGAATGTCTAAAGCCTCGCTCCAAAGAATTGGATTCCCGCTTTCGGCTTTCAAAGTAAGATCAAAGAAAAAGCAACTTCCCTTTTCAGGACTACTTTCCAGTTGGAGCCGACTGTTCATTAAGCCCAGAAGCTTATTTGAGATGGTAAGGCCTAGACCCGTGCCACCATATTTCTTTGTGGTAGATGCATCTTCTTGTGAAAAGGCTTCAAAGATCTTCCCCTGTTTATCTTTAGGTATACCAATGCCGGTGTCACGCACTTCAAACCTGAGTGTAACTGCTCCGTCTATGAGTTCATCCAGCGGCGTTATTTTCAATTCTATCTCGCCACTTTCGGTAAACTTCACAGCATTGCCTAGTAGATTAACTAAAATCTGTTTCAGTCTTACCGAATCCGCGTGAATAAATCTTGGAAGCTCAGGTGGAATATTAAGTAACATCTCCAAACCTTTGTTTTGCGCCTGATAGGTAATGATATCTGCTGCTTGACTGCTAATTTCGAAAATGTCACATTGGTCTATATCCAGTTCCAATTTTCCAGCTTCTATCTTTGAAAAATCCAGGATATCATTGATAATGCTTAGTAAAGCATTTGCCGATTGATTAACAATGGATAAATATTGATGTTGGGTAGTGTTTAAGTCAGTTTTAAGTACCAGGTCAGTGAACCCGATTACTCCATTAAGTGGTGTACGAATTTCATGACTCATGTTAGCCAGAAATTCAGATTTGGCCATGCTTGCCTGTTCAGCACTGAGCTTTGCTCTTTTGAGCTCCTCGCGTTGCAAACAGCTTTCAGTAATATCCTGGGTAAAGACCATAATGCCGCCAATTTCTCCATCATAGTTGAACCAGGGAATGATCTCCCACCTCAGGTAAATATCATGCTCATACCCTTCAGGTCGCCATCTGTACTCATCATTTTTTTCAATAGCGCCTAAAAGGCACCGGTTACAAGTTTCCCGCCAGCTTTCTGGCAGATTATTGAACACTTCATACTGGGATTTGCCGATTACATCCTCTTTAATATGATAATCTGCTTTCCACCGGTGACTCACGGCTACATACCTAAACTTGGTATCCATCATCACTACAGCAGCCGGCGAATGTTCGACAAAAGCAGTTAGACGCAGCTTTTCATTGATTAACGCTTGCTCTGCCTTTTTTTGCTTGTCTATATTCTGAAAGGTTCCATATAACCTTTTGCAGATTCCGTTATCCATTTCGGCGGCACCAATTGTTCTTACCCAAATGGTCTTTCCTGCAGCTATTTTAAGCTTCACTTCAAGATCAAAGGGCTTACCCTGCTCTAGGGCTAAATTCACCGCTGAAGTAATCTTTTCGCGGTCCTGCTCTACATAGAAATTAATTGCTTCTTCCAGAATTGGCTGGTAGTCATCAGGTACACCGTGAATGATCCTTGTTACCGTAGACCAGTAAACCTTTTGATGCGCAACATCTATCTCCCAGGCACCGATAAGAGCCACTTTGTTAGTGTCTTCAAGCATTTGTTGGGTACGCTTTAGGTCTGTTTCCAGCTGGTGACGCTTTGTAATGTCGACAGCATTTCCTATAATGTATCTATTACCATAGGCATCTAGCTCTACCACATTATTGAAAAGCCAAATCAGCATAGAACCATCTTTTCGCTGAGTGTGCATCAGTCCTGAGGCCCTTCCATGCTGAAGGAGCACCTGTAGATATTCTGGAAAGTTTTCCCGGTATCGGGGATGAATAATCTGATCTAAATTTGTTCCAATTAGATCTTGGGGCAAGTATCCCAGCAATGCAGCACCTGCTGTATTTACGGTAATGATTGTACCGCCAATGTCGTGAGTACACATTAGACCCTGAGAGCTTTCAAAAAAGGCACGAAACCGATTCTCTGAGCTATGCAGCAGTTTTTCTCGTTCCTTTTCCAATGTTATATCCCGGCCGATTGCAAATAATTGTCCGGTTCCCACCTCAGGCGTAGTAGCCCATTGAATATACTTGTAGTCTCCGCTTTGACATCTTGTTCTTAAAATCAGATTATCTGCGGGAAGCCCATGACCGAAATTTTCCAACTGCTGGGTCGCAGCTGATACATCATCAGGATGTATAAGATCATGAAAAGTGTTGCTAAGTAAATAATGCTCATCCCACCCCAAGGTATTCTTAAAAGCTGGGTTTACCCGTTTAAAATAGCCATCAACAGAGGCTACGCATATCAAGTCATTTGAAAGCCTAAAAAAGCTTTCAAAATAAAACTGTTCTCTAGAGGGAGGAGAAGTAGCACTCATTGTTTAGTATTTAAACAATTCAAGATTGAACTTATAGGGATTAGGTATCGGTAGCACAAAGGTAGAAAAAATAAGCTGAATGGCTTTTGTACCGACAGAATATACTTATCCGTATGTAGACTGGCACTACCATGAAAATGCTTACTTTCCTTTCATTCTTTGCGGAAATGTTATAGAAGGTAATCCTCCGTTTTACTGCGGCAAATCTTGGTAGCCAACAATGCTGAAATCTACGTAATATCATGGTTACGGATCAGAGTTCTGTGCCGGTGATTGGAATGTTAAACCAAAAGGTAGAACCGGCGCCTGGCGTAGATATTACGCCAATGATACCCTCATGAAGTTTTATGATATTTTCGCAGATGTACAGGCCCAACCCCAATCCAGAAAATTGAAGACCAGCATAGCTGGCTCTATAATATCGATCAAACAAATGTGGTATTTTACTTTCTTCTATTCCCAGGCCTTTGTCAGTCACAGATACGCTTGCCTTATCTCCTTGCTGCTGTACCAGCACTACGACTTCAGCAGCATTAGGTGAATATTTTACTGCATTATTTACCAGATTTACAATGACTATTCTCGAACTACAAACAATAGCATTATTGCGGGACTTGCTGGGATTGACACCTGACTGTAGTGGCGGCTTTGTAACAGGAGCTACCATGTCAAATTTTACATGCCTCGCGGTGGCAAGACAATGGTTTGAGCAAAAAGAAGGCAAGGACATTGCTAAAGAAGGCGTCGCAGGGAAGATTCCGATACTGTCATCTGTTGCCCATTCGTCTATTTTTAAATCACTATCCATGCTTGGAGAGTAGCAAGGAGTTCCAGCAATTAAGCCTGGGCGATAGTTGACCATTTTACTTGTAAGGTCTTTAATTTAACTTATGTAGAACAATGAAGTTGCAACTTTTGATACCTTCGAATTTTTATATACAAGCAATTACAAAATGAAGAAATTTCTACTCTTTTTTATCTTGACCCTATTTATCAAAGTTGGCTACTCTCAAACTAAAAACCCTATTACTTTAGGCCAAATTGACACAATCAAATCTAAAATATTACAGGAAAATAGAGCGATCTTAATATATACTCCAGCAAGTGCAAGCAAAGACCGGAATAGTACTACACGATATCCGGTCATGTATTTGTTGGATGGTGAAAGCTTCTTTTACTCATTCACCGGAATGGTTCAGTATTTAAGCAGCATTGGAAAAATGCCAGAAATGATTATAGTGGGCGTAACAAACACTGATCGGAGAAGAGATCTTACCCCAACACATTTTGTATATTGGTCTGATGGTGAAAAGGATGAAAAGGGATTGCAAAATACTGGTGGTGGTGAAAAATTCCTATCGTTTATACAACACGAGTTGATACCGCATGTAGAATCCGCTTATCCAACAGCACCTTACCGAATGTTTGTGGGGCATTCATTGGGTGGGCTCACTGTGCTCAATGCACTTGCCAATCACTCTTCTTTATTCAAATCATATGTAGCGATTGATCCAACCGTTTGGTGGGACAACAGGTTGATTATGCAACAGACAGAAAAGGCTTTGGTAAAAGGTAGCTATGCAAATAAGAGTCTTTTCTATGCTTCTGCCAATACAATGGACAAGAACATGGATACAATACGAGTGGTGAATGACACCGATCAGGCTAATATACATGTCAAAGATAATTTGCTGTTTCGTGGCTTGCTTCAGCAAGATAAAACGAGTCGCTTGAACTGGCAATGGAAGTACTATCCTGAAGATAATCATCTATCGGTTCCATTTATTTCAGCCTATGATGCCTTGCGATTTTTGTTTAAAGGCTATGACCTGGGAAAAGAAATGGACGATCCGTCTTTAACAGCGGAGTACATCCAATCACATTACCAAGATGTTTCAAGACTATTAGGGTATGAGCTAAAACCTGAAGAAAGAATTTTAAATATCATCGGGTATATTCATTTGTCAGAAAAGCGTTACCAGCAAGCCTATGGCTTTTTTAAGATGAACATCGATAGCTATCCTCAAAGTTTCAATGTGTATGACAGCATGGGCGATTATTACCTTGCAGTTGGAGACAAGAAAAATGCTATTTCAGTATTATTAAAAGCACTCCGACTAAATGATAATCCAGATACCCGTAAAAAGTTGCAGGGTTTGAAATCCGGTAAGTAGGTCCTATATAGGCCTAACAGCAAGCCAGTGTATTTAATATCTTGCTATATCAAGGATTGCGTTCTCTCTTGGTTGTATTTTGGATAACCTGAGTAAACCTACAGCTGAAAGAAAATACACTCAATTTAGGTCGGTATACTAAATGGTAATAACATCATGTTGCTCAACCCTGATAGGCGAGCACCTACGCTTCGTTTTTAATACAAATCATCTAGGATTGTTTGGTATATTGTAGAGGTTGTTGAACTAGGAAAAGCAGAAGTCGTGTCAACGTAGTAGATTCTCGTAGTTGAATTTTAGAATTAGAACTTGCAGGAATAATCACCTTCATTCGGAAATTAATGGAAAACAAGAAAATAAGGAACCAAATTACTGTTGAAGTTATCATAGATGCACCTGTTCACAAGGTCTGGAAAGTTTGGTCATCTGCCGATAGTATTATGCAATGGAATGCACCTTCTGACAACTGGCATACATCCTTGGTAGAAATAGACTTTAGAACAAATGGTAGATTTTTATTTCGCATGGAAGCAAAAGATAAAAGTTCTGGATTTGATCATAGTGGTTTTTATAATGAAATAGTCGGCCATCAGCTTATCAGATACACTGGTGACGATGGTCGAGAATCAACTATTAAGTTTGTACCAGATGGTAGTGCCACATACATAACAGAAATCTTTGAGGCAGATCCAGAAATTCCAGTAGAAATACAAAGAGACTTTTGACTGGGCGTATTGAACAACCTTAAAAAATATACGGAAGTAAAATTTAATACATAAATACCAGAATATTTCAATTAACGGCGTACTGCATCTGTATCCAGAGCGAATGAACTCAAATGAATAATAATTTCAAATGAATATTACGAGCTATTAAGCTTACTTTTCCTATCCCTTTATAGTTGGGCAAGGTTATAAATCAGTTGTGTAATATTCGCTCGTTCAGCATAGATGGGTTCGTTATAATATGATCGCTATGAAGACGCTTGCTTGTATGAGGTGGCTAAACTCTTGGGTTCAAATCTTTCCCAGGTTCCCACCTGGATTCTCCTTCAAAGTACCGTTTTTTGATAATCTAATTTTTTGACTTAATATAAATCCTCACTGCATAGATCAGTTGAATGTTTTCCGGAACTCTAAAGGAGATGTTTCGGTTTTTCTTTTGAATAGCTTATTAAAGGATTGCGGACGTTCAAATCCCAGTAAATAAGCAATTTTTGCGACCGAGAGAGAGGTTGCTGATAAATACTCTTTCGCTTTTTGAATTATCCGATCCTGAATATGCCGTTGTGCACTCTGACCAGTAAGAGAACGTAAAAGATCACTCAAATAATGGGGTGAAAGATTTAACTGCTTGGCCATTAGCTCCACTGTAGGAAGCCCGGTCTTTAGCGTTTGTTTCTCATCAAGATACCCGCTTAAGTGTTTTTCCATTTTTGACAAGATATCATGATTAACAGCCTTTCTTGTAATGAACTGCCTTTCGTAAAAACGGTTACTATAGTTTAGTAACAAATCTATCTGAGAAAGAATTATATCTTGGGTATGCTTGTCTATATGCTGGCATTCCTGATCAATCTTTAGAAAGATGTTTTCAATGTTCTCCTCCTCCTTTTCCGAAAGATGTAGTGCCTCGTTAATCGTATAGGAAAAGAAGCCATAGCTTCTGATCGTCTCTGTAAGAGGATGTTTGTAAAGAAAATCAGGGTGGATTAGCAGTGCATAACCCGAGGCGGGGCTTAATATATTTGACTGTGATTCCTCAAGAGACATTACTTGTCTGGGAGAAATAAAGGTCATTACACCCTTATCATAGTCGTAATATCCCTGACCATATCTTGCTTTCCCAGCTACATTCCTTTTTAGTGATATGCAGTAAAAATTCACTGAGAAGTTCTTCCAAATTGCAGAATCATTAAAACGTATCTCAGAAATACGTATAACGCTCACCAGTGGGTGCAAAGGCTCAGGCAGTGATAAGAGCCGATGTTTTTCAGATATGGAATTTATGATCTTCATCTCTAAAGATTTTACAAATTTACAACAGGCAATCAAACATTTACCTAATTGCCTGTCTGTCCTAATATTATACTAAAAACTGCTGCCTGATCTCTTTTCTAAAGTCTTCGGCACCTAGCTCCATACGGCGGGCGTACATTGCCTTTGAGTCTTCTCCCGCAAAATAGCGAATCTGATCCTTACCATCGGTAGCAGCTTCGTAAACAACTTCTGCAAATTGCTGTGCAGGCATGGACAGGTGCATCATGGCATCAACCATTGAAAAAAGCTTATCTTCCAAAGGTTGATAAGCAGGATGCAGACTTTTGTCCAATGACCTAGTCATAAAATCAGTCGCAACCGCACCAGGAGCGATAGTTTTGATGCCGATGTTGTGTAGGCCGAGTTCAAAGGACATGCTTTCTGACCATCCCTCTATCCCAAATTTTGTAGCGTGGTAAATGGAATGCAGGGGAAACCCTAAAAATCCCCCCATAGATGTGGTGCTTATAAATAAGCCATTTTTCTTAGCCCTAAAATGAGGAATGAAAGCCTGTGTTACCCTAATTACACTAAGAAGGTTTGTGTTGATTTCTTTTAAAATTTGTTCGTCACTGATTGCTTCCAGAGCACCCAATAGGCCATAACCTGCGTTGTTAAATAATACATCGATTGCATTTATGGCAGTGGCTTTTGAAACGGCGCTGGTAATCTGCTCAAGACTGGTCACATCCAGTGGTAAAACCGTGACATTATCCAACTGGTTGAGTTCGGTTTCTTTATCTGGATTGCGCATGGTTGCGATAACATTCCAACCATTGGATTGAAACAATTTCGCGGTAGCTTTCCCCATTCCTGTTGAAGCACCCGTTATAAAAATGGTTTTGTTCATTATTTTGTTTTATACAATTTACCACACAAATGTACGGAGGGTATAACTGTAATGTGTTTCTCAACCGTGTATTGTTGTATCCTAACCTGAGACTTATGCATAAGAATTCCAAAACTTAAATGGGATAATTAGCATTTAATTTTCTTGGCGAGATTATCATTATTCCCTCGTTTAAAAAGACGGTCCTGGCTGATCTGCCCTGCGCTTATCAACTATTCAGGATTTAATAAGTATAAGATCATTTACTTGCGCTATCATCATCAATGATGAGAGTAGATCGGGCACTCTGTAAACTTAAATCCTAATATATCAGACCGCCTCAATCTGATATGGTTAAAGTATCATCGTGTAATTATCTGCATGACATTTTTTACTAGTCTCGGATTGAATGAAAATTATGTATAGGATTTATTCGTCACCTTTTTTTTGCTTTTAACGGATTAGGGTTTTTCTCAGAGCCTTTCTCTATCAGCTTTTTCTCAATCGGCAGAAAGGCAGCAAAGAAGCTTAGAAGCATTTGCGAGGTTATACGGTTATGTCCAATATTTTCATCCTTCTAGTGAAGCGCCCAAAGACTGGGCTGTGCTGGCGGTATATGGCAGCAAGAAAATGCTTTCGATAAGCGATGATACCGAACTGATCGCCGAACTCAACAGTATTTTCAATCGAGTTGCGCCATCTGTTCAAATTTTCTCGACGTCCGCACCACAGCGATTGATTTTAAGAAAATTGTGCCTGCAAATATAGTTGGTTATAAAATCGGTGATTCTTAAATCTTTTTTAGACCCTGTTCGAACTGCTCATACTTAGTTGCTTCCATCTCTTTTTTCAGATGTTAAACCATTCATTATATCTTTGAGCACAAGTAGGAGCTTAAACCTATCCCATAAAAATTGAGTTTATAATGAACTAGCAAGTGTCTAATAAAGTGTGAAGGATTATCAGAAATTTAGAACCGTGTTCACTGCGAAACAGGTAAAAAGCTTATTTTTGCAAATCTTTTTAAACGCTTTCATGATCGATCTCAACCTGAGTGTAAGCCGCAGTCTTATACGCCTTATGATTTTCTTAGTTGTTAATCTGACTTTTAGTTCCTGTAAAAAAGAGGCTGCTGTTGCAACCGGATCCATCAGTGGCCGTGTGGTTGATCAGCTTGGATCAGCCCTTTCCAATGTCAAGATTACCCTCGACCGCCAAAAACAACAATCCGCAATAACGAACGCAAAAGGGCATTTTGTTATTGAAAACATTATTGTTGGTGATTATAATTTGCTAGCTTCAAAAGACAAGTATATCTCAGAGCGGAAAGCGGTAACGGTCACCGAAGACGACAAGAGCATGATCGACATCAAACTGAAGATTGGCGAACCCACCCTGGAAGTAAGTAACGAAAGTATCTTGTATTCTTCCAAGGGCTCGGACAACACTGTACAAGTCTATTCTAATTCAGCATGGATCGTTGAAAGTTCGGAGGATTGGCTTACCGCTCAGATTACCACGGGGCAGGGTAATGGTACCCTCAGGTTTTTTGCGGAGGATAATGTTACTGAAGAGCCTAGAACTGCAATGATCACTATATCGACAGGCACCCTTAAAAAAAACATCAAAGTTACCCAGGAGGTCAAGCTAAAACTACTTTATGTTTCGCTCAGCAATCCAATCAGTGATTTAGTGGTTCTGCATTTTAATAAGCAGGTAGAGAAAATTAAAATTGAAGCGCTGGATCAAAATTGTCTATCCACGTTGAACTACAATGCAGATCCCCGAGCTAAGGAGGTAAGTTTTACTTACTCTTGTGCGAAAATGGGCGGTTCCTACCCATTTCGGCTGATTTTAAACGATAGAATTGACACCTACACTGAAGACGTTACAGTCGACTTTTTCTCCAAACGTCTGTCTTTTAAGCGAGAAGGATATCTGGGCTATCCAAACTGCTACGTGTTTGAGGATACCAAAACCCTATGGATCTGCGGCATTGACGAAAGAGAAATTCAAGAGGTTGACATTGAAACCTTTCAGATCGTCAGGAGTTACACGGTACCTATCAAAGTAGGAAGACTGTGTTTCAATCCGTATAATAAGCTGATCTACATTACCGGTGAATCTCCGGACTTTTACATGCTCGACCCTGTTGCCCATAAGATCGTAGCAAAGAAAACGATTGCACCGATTCCTGGGGATTTCCCGGCATATCCAGAGATATATCCGACAATGATGTGCTTTACGAAATCCGGCCTCGGGATCATGACATGCCAAGGTATTGGCCCTTACGCTGGCACCTGGAAGATGATAGATAGCCGGAAAGACAACTTAGTGTATTATTATAAAAATAAATCGGAAATGGAAGATATAGGGGATATTGAGCTCAATTCAGATCAAACCAGGCTTATCCTTAAGCGTAACTTTAATAATGATTTATACAGCTTTGATCCTTTGAAAGAGGTCATAAAAGTTATCCTTCCTCCTGTTCCTGGAGGAATTGGCAATGTTAAGTCGAATAAGAAGAATGAAAACATGATGTTTATTCAGGTTTATCACCAATACCTTTACAATCCGGGAACCAATTACGTCAGTCAGGTCTCCTATCTTCCAAATGCTTATAAGGCTGATTTCAGTTACAGACCAGGCGAGGATGGTATTGTCTACGCGTTTGATGCAGACAACTACCTTCAGGTTCTGGATTATAAGTCTGCATCAACTATTCTAAAGTTCCCAATCATAAATCAGCTTAGTAGAGGCCAGATGATCACTACGACCGACGGAAGATATCTAATAGCCTCCGGCGAGACGACAATCTACCGCTTTGATACTGAACTGCTGTCAAGGAGACACGGCATCAAAAACAGCAGCTTCAAAAATTTAAATGCTTTTAGGAAGTGAGTACTTGTATGTTCTGACGAATATTAGGTAAGAGTGTGAAATTCCCGTACGTCTGAGGTTGCAGGAGCTTACAACGAAGACTTTGAATGTCTAAACAATCTCTAGTCTAAACCCATCACGTTATACCTCAAATAGCGGTCGTTTCTGCGACGACAATTATGAACGATCTTCTGGTGGGAGAACGCTATGCTGAGTCTGGAGTTTCTGGATATTACATAGAAACGATTCTTAAATATGCTATAGTTTACTGTACTAACCCCCTAAAAGACTGTACTAAATAATAAAAACAATTTAGAACCATTAAATTAGGGTATCATGAAAAAGAGAACGGAGATCATTCAGTCCAGAGGATCGCCTGGCTATCGTTCAGGAAGGTCAACGTGAAGGCACCACTGCTACCTGCCGCAAGTACAATTTATCACCTTCCTTTTTGCCAAATGGCGCAGTAAGTACCTGGCTAAGGGTGTTGAAGGTTTGAAACCTGCCTACCCTCGGGTAGATCCACGATTCGGGCCGTGGAGGAGGAGAATGAACGTCTCAAGCGCATCATTGCCAGACAAGCGCAAGAGATAGAAGTCAAATCAGAGCTTTAAAAAAAACGCCTATCCAACCCAAACTAAGAAGATGATTGTAGAGCAGTATAGTAAAATACTCCCTACCATACACTTCTATCGTGGCTAGATCTGGCCGGGAGTGTTTATTATTACAAAAACAGAGATGGAATAGGCGGCGCAAAGCCGAGTACCCATACGCTAAAGCTGGATGGATCAATGCTTGAAAATCAGGTCATCTTTGAGCAAATAAAAGACATTTTATTCCAGGAGTTCTGTTGTTACGGCTATGAAAATGTCACCGGTGAATTGCGAAAAATGGATTACCATATCAATGAAAAGAAGGTCTATCGCTGAATGCATGAGGAGAATCTGCTACTAGGCAAAGTGATCCGCGCCAGTGGTAAACGCAAGTTTGTTCAGCACCGCAAGATCATGGCAAGCTACCCTATGGAATACCTCAGCCGGGACATTAACTACGTTTATGTGCATGCCGACAGACGCAATTACTACCTGCTTACCATTCTGGATGTATTTTCCAGAAGAACGGTGGATCAGATCTTTCAAAAAAGCATCAGACAAATGGATGTGATTAACGCTTGCAGAAGAATTGGACAGCAATATGGAATAAAGGGTGTTACCATCAGAAATGACAATGGCTCCCAGTTTATAGCAAATTGGGTTAGCAGTACCTGAGATCAGCGGAAGCTAATCAGGAGTTTACCCACGTGGCTACCCGGGAAGAAAACTCATACATTGAAGCATTTCACAGCATCGTTCAGCGAGAAGTGATTGATCGGTTCGAGTTTGACAGCTTTTATCATGCAAAACACACCTTAGCAGCGCATCGCTTATGGTACGATAACAAACGCAATCATCGCTCCATCGATACCACGCCAAAACAAAGATGGGATGAGAACATTGGCCTCGATTGGAAAAAGGAAGTCAGGCACCAACAGCAACAATCATAGCGGAGAGGCAGAAAAAAAATTCTCAGCAAACCGAGATCAATGACGATAAATTACACCCAAATTCGAGCGAGTATTACACATCTGATTCAAAACTTTTGTCCAACTAATAAGGGGTCGGTACATGAGAAGTATTGCTTGTTATACATTAAGTTGTTTTATATCCAGCGCTGAATATGTTTGGACCTTCTTTTCTGTCCTCTAATTTTTTGAATTTTCAATGAGTGGCGTTTTTTGAGGCTTATAGTTCGGTTTTTTGCTTGAAATTCAAGCAACTATTTGTCGGGGGCTTATTGGTTGATCAACGTTTAGATTAGCAAAGTGACTACCAGAACAGTTGTCGTGACAGTAACGACTATTGATTTATCGACTACTTTTAGTTTTTTGAATACTAATTTGTGAACTTTCAATGTATAAATTTTATTTTTCTTGGTCAATTATGCATACACTGTATGCACAATGAAAGGTGACTAATCTCTTACAGATTTATCCAATTCAGAAGCTCGGAAAATGTCCTCATTTTTGATGTAATTCACTTTACACTCAAACTGGTCTGTAATCTGCCTTTTTGAGACAAATAATTATTTTATAGGTGGGTCTAACTTTTCGCCTTCATCATAAAACCTCGTATTACCATAGCCTTCATCTTCATCTATAGGTTCACTACTTTCGGCTTCTTGATTCAGCTTTTCCTTCAAGAAGGTAATAAAACGCAAGGTGTCCTTATAAACATACTGATATTGTAAGGTTTCGTTATAGCCATATTCATTGCCATTGTGATACTCCAAGAGTAAAGACGCTAAATCTTTATTGTGACCTAAATATCTTTCCAATTGATCGGCTGCATCCGATATCTTTGAACTTTCATTTGATCTGATCGCCTTGTTTTTTCCATAATTTGCTAGATCAGGGTTTAAGTCACTGATTAAGGATTGTAGATACTCAATATGTCTTGTCAAGTTGTCCATGGGTAATTATTTTTGCGTAATCACTTTATATTATGTTATGCTCTGGTCATGCCTCCTAATATTTATCAGGAGCCAATTCTTTAACATTGATTTTGAGAGCGGAGTAGAAAGCTTTGTGTATATAAATTTTTGAATTAGGAACGATGTCATTTACATCTAAGTCAATGTTCTTTTCATAGAAAAATTGAATTGGATATTCCGAATCTTTCTTTATCCCAATTACTCCGAAGTCATAAAGCATAAACAACACGTTTTTAACAAAATCAGTAAACTTCATTTGCGACTTTTGCCATTTAATGACCCAGTCTCTTAAGTCTCCATTGAATATAATCTTCGCGTTCTCTTCAAAGTAGACCTCACTAAAATCGTCTTCTTTAATATTTCTCACATTAAATCCATTGTGCTTAGAATAAAGAAACTTGATAATTTTACGAATTTCTCCATAGTTCTCACCCCATTCATCTTCTAGTGCTTGCAAACGGTCAATCGAATAAGCAATTTCAGCTTTCTTTAATACATCAAGAGTGAAATTTGCCTTGTTGTCAGCATTTTCTATAGCATGATTTACATATGATATAACATCTCTTGGCCGATAGAATGTTCTGTCAAGCATGTAGGTGAATCCATCTATTCCTTTCGAATATGTTTTTTCAAAAGCAGTTTTGATATCTAAGTTTTCGGTTAAAAGGAAGAATCGTTTGTTCAAAAACTCTTTTAATTCCATAGCGCTCCATGATAGACTTGCATATAACGGTTTGAACTTTTCACGTTGCCCACCCTTGTGGTTTTTCCCTGAAAAAATCATTTGATAGAGATTGTCTCTCAAAGAAATTATAATCTTGACACCTTTAAAAATCTGAAATTCCTTTATAACTTCAATCATGGCGCCTATTAACTCATATCGCATATCAGTAGCCAACCACTCTTTGTCAAGATCATCAATGATAATAAAATGCTTTTGCTGGTAATCGATAAACACTTCTTCTTGGAGTATTTTTATAATCTCATGAATATCATTAGCCAAAGCTTCAGTAATTATGTGTTCTGCTTTACTTTTTACTTCTGTAATAATTTTAGTCTGATCACTGCTGTTTGAATTCACTTTGCCTTTAACATAATTGATGTCAATGCCTAATTCATTTTCAAACTTCTTTTGAACTATATTTTCAATTTCCTTTATTCTTTTTTCAGTATCTATCCAAAACTCTTCACTCCATTTTTGAAAATACTCGAGGGCTTTAGTTCGTTTAGGATTTTGTTTTCGATCCCATTTTTCCTTCAATGATTTGAACCAGTTTTCATTTTTCTTTTTGTCGTAGGAAAAATACAATCGTAAGAGCTCTATGACAAAAACATGTTTCCATAAAATTTTGTAGAAGAAATTAAGGTTTACCTCGTTCGCTTTAAAATAATTTAGAAGTGTCGAATTTGAGAGAAACCGTAAAGACATTGCTTCGGGCTCAATCCTAACTACTCTTTCTTGATGTAATTCGATGTGCCTTAATATCGCGGACTTACCACTTCCCGTTCGCCCAATTAAAATTGATCGCTGATTCATCATGTCGGTTAATGCTACTAAAGCATCCTTTTCAATAAAAGCTTCTTCAAGCATATGATCCGTTTCTGCATCAGGTGAACCTATTTCTTGATATTTATTAAACCTAAATTTATCAGTTGGTTTATTTTTTTTTGCCATACAGATCTATCATCAATAATCTGCATTAATTTACCACATTATCCAGTATTTAAACAAAAACAATCCGTTTATTCTAATTTCGATGGAGCAGATTCGTCTAATGTTAATTGATCTGTGTCATATAGACATTGTTAGTTTCGTTGTGAGACCTTTTTTGTCGAGTAATTCTAAATTTTTGTTAACCTATAGTCATATTCTCACGTCATGGCTATAAATGAAGGTCTTGCAGATAACGCATTCTAAAGGAAGAATACTTCTTTTTGCAAAAGACCTATGAAGACTTTGATAGTAAATCTATTACAATTAAAACTTGGAGCGTATCAGGAAGCCTAGTGTTAATAGGTGCTGGATTTTCTGAAAAAGGCAGCGCCGAACTGTTCTGCATAGGAGCAATTGCCTCACTTTTCTTTTGGGTTATCGAAGCTTATTGGCAGGGCCTTTCAATATGCATTTTTAAGACGTATCAAGACGATCGAGGCATTTTTTACAAATACAGAAAAGAGTATCTTGCCACCCCTACAAATATCCACTGATTGGAATCTCGACTGGCAAACGGTAAGTAAGCATAGAGTGTGGAAGAGAATTATCTGATGGCCAACGGTTATGTTGCCACATTTGGTACTCTTTATTGGTGGCATTACCTTGTATATTTTGACCTACATAGGCCTTGTGCATATACCAACTCACTGGTAGGAAAACTAAAATCCTTGCTTTGCAATAGATTCGTTTTTTGATATAAGTCTTGTTAGCAGCTGAAAATCCCTTCTCATAAGTGATTACAGAGGATTAAGTTCGATATTTCTGCGCGCTTGAATATCACAGTTAAAATTATTCTCATCAGAATACCTTCGCGGTTCTTACGGTTCCAAGATGAAATTAGCTGTAGCTGCATAAAACCTGCTTAAAAGAGATCGAACATTGTACTATAAACACATAGTTGTACAAATTCGTTGCCTTTATTTCGCTTGCGAGAGAATCTAAGAAATTCATGAGATATCAACTATGCCGTTAATAATCAAGTCCATTCTAATCAGTAAGAAATTAGCACCTACCGCTGAGGGGGATAAAGTAACAATTGTGATGGGTCATCAAGAATTTCATTCAACAGTTCATATTTTAAAGTGATACCATCCTTATGATACGAAATCTTCACGGCATTGAACGGCCCCTCTTTCAGTAAATAGCGGAAACTATTATTAATTGGAGCCAAATTATTGATATAAGGTAAGACAATTTGATCTACTTCAGTTAGCGATTTAAAATTATCGATTGGCCCTCTCGCAAACATTTTCAATTTAGGCTGGCGCCTTACATCAATCGCACCTTCTACTGTTTCAAATAATTCAGTTTGTTTGACCCTAAACTTAACAGCCGATTGTTCTTGAGTCGCAACCAATACTATCCCATCTTCAAAGCCACCACGTTTTTCACGTTTTTCATCTGCAATTCGTTCTAAGTTTTCAAGAGTTAGATTATACAACTTGCAAACTCCCCGAATTACTTCTAAAACATCTGCTAACTCTTCTATATTTTCTTCATCGTTACGCGCCCATTTGAATTCATTAGCTTCTTCAACTAATTTGTCTTTGAGTAAAGACAGCAAAGACTCTGGCTTAGCTTTGTAACTTTGCACATTTTCATTGTTACGGCCAATCATGGTCGGGATTTTATCACGTACCAGCTTATAGAATTTTTTAATACTATGATCAGTTTCAAAGGGGTCAATACATCGGATGTTAACATCTCGTGAGCCAAAAACATAGAAGGCGTGAGCAAGCATGCTCCCCTTAATATCTACTGTGTAATCATGTTCTTTGGCAAAGTCAGCCATTTCAACAATGAGTTTCCGATCTCGTAAATCTTTGACATTTAGATTAATAAATAAATTTTTTTTCACACCATCATTATCTGATGTTTTTAATCGTTCAAAATCGGCGCGCGAGCGAATTACGGTCTTGTTTTTAACTGACAAAAAATTCTCATAAACTTTACCCACCTCTGTTATCTCATCACTATAAAACCAGGGCAGTATCTCTGGGTATCCATTTCCTTTGTTTATGAAAAACATCACATTAACTGGCTTTCGCAAATGATTAGCAATTAAATTGGTGTAATCAGCAATCCGACGTACTTGATCATCAGTTAGGGAAGGTCGCCAGTCGTATTTGTTGCCTGCGGGTTTAATCTTCCAGTCACCAGTAGAATCTACGTCAACATATTGGCTTTTACAGCGTATTTTTTTCAGAATGCTATCCTCACCTTTATTATACTCGAAGGAGTCATACGAATGGTAATATAGCCCTTCAACTATTCCCCATATAGCATCAATCCGTGTCACTTGAGTATTAGGTCGAGAAATAGCTAAGGCACCCGCGGTAGAAGAAATAAATTGATGTATAAGAAAACAAAACTGATCAGGCTGTAGCCCCTCTTGCATAAACAACAATGATTT
Source organism: Pedobacter sp. (assembly GCA_038918115.1). Taxonomy (GTDB): domain Bacteria; phylum Bacteroidota; class Bacteroidia; order Sphingobacteriales; family Sphingobacteriaceae; genus Pedobacter. The sequence goes on along the minus strand of JBCLAL010000001.1, from coordinate 522,526 downwards.
CTCCCTAATGAATGTTAAGGCTTCCTGGTATGTCAAAATCGTATCAGTTCGAGGTGACATCGATTCTTTTTTAGTTGTTTCCGTGCGGATGACTATAGGTAGCGCTAATATTTTCTTTAAATCAGTGATTAAACTTAGATCCGTATTGCCGGAAACGACGCTTTCAATCACAGATGCATTTTCTAGAATATAAATTGGCCAGTAATTTAAGCCACATGCTTTAAAGGTGCGGATATTAGCTATTTTCTTCCAAGAATTAGTAACTGAATCCACGGTCTCAAGCACCTCAAGCCCTTCAATCGCTTTTCCTGATATAGTTTGCCGCTCAACTTTCCACTCTGAGGCAGGTTTCGTTCCCTCATAACCATTGTCTTCTTGCGTGTCAACCTGAACCATCCACAACTTTTGGCCATCCCAAACCCACTCAATATGAAAAACACCAGGGAGCTTAGAGAAGTAAGCTGCAAAATTTTTAAGATTACTGACCGCAGTTTGGGCATTTAGAGCATTGATAAGCGAAAGATCCAAACTACCATCATGAGCAACTGCTTGAAACTCCTCCGGTTCGCTTACTGAGTCTGAAGTGCTCTCTTTCTCAATCATCCAGTGCTCTTTAGATTGACTAACCCTGCGCTCATTAGACATATGTCCCTTCAATTTCGGTTGATGATATACCTGAATCAATATAGCTAACTTCAGATCTGTATGTTCCTTAGTACGCTGAAAATCAAGGTAAATTTCCTCCAATGCTAGTTTTATGTCCTGTAAGCTTGGCTTACATCGCTTACTGTGATATCTCCCACGGGCATGCATATCCTCCTCGGTGCAGCTCGAACGTAGAATGAGTTGTTTATGATCCTTTTGCTGAAAGTATTTGGCAATATCAGTAAGAGTGGCAAGGGAGTTATTTAAGAAAATTTTGGGATCAGCATGCCATCTAGAATAGAATTCTGTGCTTAACACTATAAACTCGGGCGTATAAAGTCGATACTTTATCAAGTTCAAAGCCTTGACACCAACAGCATCATTTTCAAATTCCGATTCATTGTAGATTAAATAGGACTCGTTCATTCCGTGTGTTCTTTTGGGTTAGTGGAACGCTTGGGAAGTTCTTTCTGTGTAGCCCCGAAAAGAGTATTCGCAATTTCGGTAAGCTTTGCAATAGCCGAATCGGAGAAATAACCTATCAAAAAACTAAAGCCAAATACCGCACTATTTTTTTCCATTGCTTCGGGTGAAAATAGACTAACAATACCTGATGATATTAAGAGTATGAAGGAGAAAGCTAAAGCCCCACTCACGTGTGGCGTAAAGATACGCCAAAGAAAGCGATCTTGATTCCAAAGATTACGTGCTACAGAGTGATACAGCCATTTTGTCGTAAATAAGGTACCGCCGAGAGTACCTCCGATCCAAGCATAGCTTAGCTTTTTTACGGAACTTGGAATGGCAAGAAGACCGAAAAGATCAAAACGTACAAATATGATCAGCACAGCCGTTGTGAAAATCATTAAGCCGACATAAACAGCCTCTTTTCGGATATAAACCCAAGCTTCAGAATTGTAGAATGTCCGCCAAACCCCTATCTGTCGGCCATCCGTTGGGTCCGCAGGAGCAAACGAAGTAGTAGGTTTAGGGGACTGTTGTTCCCTGCTATTCTCATTGCTTTGCTCCTGCTCCATCTTAACTAATCAAAGCCAATTTCTTATAAATAGACCGGATATGTTCGATACCGTCGTAAGTCTTCCAATCATAGCATTCTGGCTGATTGATATAATGAGCAATAACCTGTCTAAAGGTTTGACTGGGAACAGTAACTTGGCTGGTAAAGAAATGGCACCCATTCTGATCTTGAAGATATAAGTAATCATTCTCAGCGGTAGCTTGAGTATGGAGATCTGTCAACCCATCGATTTCATACCACTCAAACTCAAGCCCAAGAAAATCCGATACACCTTTCAATAAATCAAAGCTGCAAGGCACCCAATGCAAGTGAGCATAATCGACTCCGCAGCCTGCTGTTGATAATAAATCCGTAGGACCATGTTCAAAAAGCACGTACTGCGTATTGTTAAAAAGAGGAAGAAAATGTAATTTTAAGTACTCGGTAATACTATTTACCTCTAATATTTGCTCAGCCGATAGCTGACTATAATTCAAATAATAAGTTTTTGGTACAATTAGTAGCCACCCCTCCACAAGTGAACCCAAGGAAGGAACGACCACGAAATTATTGGTTTCGAATACTGGAGTATTATAATCTTTATTTTCAAAAAAATTCTTGGTCATAGAACAAATATAATAGATAATTCATAATTCTTGCAGTTGGAATTCTATCACATTAGGAGAAACAAAGAACATTACTTTTAAAACAGATTTAGCTCAATTTAATGAGCTCCCGCCATTTTAGCTCGATGAGTCACAACATATATCAACCAAATATTCAATCATTTATTACTATCTAGCACTTACAAATTATCGAAATTTAATTTTCTTGTAACTTAAAGACATTAGAATAATAAGTATTATTAGATCCCAGAATCAATATAGAAAAGGAGATAAGCCACACAAAAAGTTTCACAAGGAAAGTAAAGGCCAAGAAACACCTTTATGTTAGTTTGTTGTAATAAGATATGCCTATGTAATTTGAAATTCACATGCATGTCGAACCAGAAATAAACAATATAGCAACAGCTATTGTGCGAAAATAAATATAATAGTTTAACACCTAAATATGCTGTTATATTGACAACAGTTGAAATCAATAGATGTTTGGCACTAGTACAAGTATGTTCAACACCATTGATCTTCAAGAAAAAAAAATCATTCCTTTCTAATCACAAGAAAATGGAAATATTAGGGTCTTAAAACCCCTAAAAGCAAAAAGCCTGTAAACATTATTTACAGGCTTTTTATAAAACTAGCGGAGAGTGAGGGATTCGAACCCCCGGAGCTATTACACTCAACAGTTTTCAAGACTGCCGCAATCGACCACTCTGCCAACTCTCCGCCGCAAAAGTACAATTCCTAACCGAACCTACAAACCCCAACCACCAACAAAACACACAAAATTCAACAAACGTCTCCATCCTAATGGAAACCAACCACTTTCCAAAATAAAAAAGCATAAATGATCTCAAAGATGCTTCCATCTCCCAACCATTTATGCTTTTTAAAGCTTAGAAAGTACTAAAACTACTTTTTCGTATCCGGTACAAAGTTCATGGAAACCGAATTCACACAGTGCCTGGTGTCTTTAGCTGTGAAACCCTCACCAAGGAAAACGTGTCCCAGGTGACCGCCACAATTTGCACAAACGATCTCTGTTCTCGAACCATCCGCATCCGGTATGCGATTTACTGCACCAGGAATCTCGTCATCAAAACTTGGCCATCCGCAATGCGATTCAAACTTAGTCTCCGAACGGTATAACGCCGCATTACAACGTTTACAAGTGTAGGTACCTTTTTCTTTGTTGTTCAGCAGTGCACCCGTTCCCGGATACTCGGTGCCTTTGTGCACAATTACTGCCTCTTCTTCTTTCGTTAGTTTATTCCAGTTACTCATATCTTTTTTGGTTGTTGTTACTACAGGAGCCGCCTTCGACTGCTTCTGCGCACAGGCTGTAACGCTGCTCAGCAGCAAAAATCCTGCAAGGGTATACATTAGGTGCTTCATGGTAGATTTCATATATAAATATACGAAGCATAAGCCCCCTGCAGATTGCCTGAGCGGTAATCTTACTGTCATCAATCTACAACGTCTGTCCAGACCTATAATGTCCTAAACACGCAAAAATCGCCCCAAGATGCAGGATACCATTAAACAGCTAAACTCCTTAAATGAAAAAACGAGACCTGCAGAAGCAAATCTCGTTCGTACTATGCAAGAAGGTCTTAATTACTTTTTCAAAGCTGCAGCAATTGCAGCACCAATCTCAGCAGGACTTTCTACTACGGTGATACCACATTCAGCCATAATCGCCATTTTAGCAGCAGCAGTATCTTCTGCACCACCAACGATAGCTCCAGCGTGACCCATTCTGCGGCCCGGAGGCGCTGTTTGGCCGGCGATGAAACCAACAACTGGTTTAGTACCGTGTTCTTTGATCCAACGCGCTGCTTCAGCTTCCATGCCACCACCGATCTCACCAATCATGATGATACCTTCAGTCTCTGGGTCATTCATTAATAATTCAACAGCTTCTTTGGTTGTTGTACCAATAATCGGGTCACCACCAATACCAATAGCAGTAGTGATACCTAATCCAGCTTTAACAACCTGATCAACCGCTTCGTAAGTTAAAGTTCCTGATTTAGAAACAACACCTACAGTTCCTCTTTTGAAGATAAATCCTGGCATAATACCAATCTTAGCCTCATCAGCAGTAATGATACCTGGACAGTTTGGACCGATTAAACGGCAATCTTTTCCAGAAATATATTCTTTTACCTGAATCATATCCTTTGTAGGGATACCCTCAGTAATACAAACGATAACTTTAATGCCTGCCTCTGCAGCTTCCATAATTGCATCAGCCGCAAATGCAGGAGGTACAAAAATGATGGATACATTAGCACCAGCCTGATCAACAGCATCTTTAACCGTGTTAAAAACTGGTCTGTCTAAGTGAGTTTGTCCGCCTTTACCAGGTGTTACCCCGCCAACAACGTTAGTTCCGTATTCTATCATCTGAGAAGCGTGATAAGTACCTTCATTTCCGGTAAAACCCTGAACTATAACTTTTGAATCCTTATTTACTAAAACACTCATGTATCTATTTTTTTTATGGCAAATCTAAGTTAATGGACTTAGAATGTCAAATGCAATCCTTACAATAATCAAAATGCCGGAAATATTGGATTGAAATGAGATTTTATCGATTCTTACGTCTAAAATGCACTCAAAAGCAAAAAGAAAAGGGAATCCTGCTCCTATCTGGAGCGCTTGGCAAGCAATGTTGAATAGCTACGACACCTGCCGAAACCAGGAGCTTATTAAAAAAGAAACGGGGACAAACCCTAAGATCTGCCCCCGTTAAATTAACGCTCTCGATACAAATGTAGAAAAAAGTTATTTCCCCGCAAATATTTTTTGAAAAATATTCTTACGTATATCGGCAGCACAACCTAATTCACCAGTCTATCAGTTTGTTAGCGTTGAAACTTCTTTTTTAACCCGCACGCCGGTTACCTCAAGCATGCTCATCACCATGCCGATCACATGGTCATCATCCTGCTTTTCCAGGCTCATGTCAACATCGTAACCCTGTGCAGAGAAGTACACCACGATGCCTTTCTCAGTAGTGTCCAGTTTGTTGAAGGGTTCTTCCTTAGCGGTTTCCGGACTAACCATGGTGCCCACCAGCTTGCCGTCCTTCTTCTCAAAGTTAACCTTCAGGTTCACATCACCCTGTGGCGTGCCCTTTACCAGGATGTCCCATTTACCTACGAAGAAGTCGGTGTTGGCCTGTGCCTTTGCACTAACGGAAATGATCATCAGGGCAAATACCCCGATCAGTAGTGTAGTAAGTTTTTTCATACCAGATTTATTTGTTCAGTTCATATCCAAACTACACAATAATTCTGAATTCCAAGAAAAATTTTATGCCTCTGCCACAGCTTGTAACCAGTCCTTCAAGCGTTTAAAGATATCCTTCTTCAGCGGCTTCGGCTTACCGTCGTGGGTGATCTGATGCTCATAATTGTGGCGGAGCTTTGCCGCATAGTCCGCATACGCGGGCTCCTGTTCCAGCTGCTCAATAAAAGGCAAAGCATTGCGATTTAAACAGGCATTCTTAGATATGCTCTGGTATCCGCTGAAGGTCACCGCAGGCCCATTGTTGTTGATTGGCGGCTGACCGTTCTCCGAAAAATAATCGAGATGGAAAATTTCCTTGTCTAACTTCTTCAGCCGGCGGGTGCCTTTACGTTCGTTCCGCCAGGGATGTTCTCCGGGTTTCAGCTGATCCAGCAGGAACTGCTTGTTCCAAAGCGTCACCTGATGCGACATCAGATAACCACTGGTCCTGTTGTCTAGCCGGGCAACTTCAAAGCCGTTTATCGACAAGCCTGTAGGCTGCGTGGTGAAAACCTCAGAAGAATTCAGCTTTACCTGCATCCACTTATTTGATGTCGCCTTACAGATCAATGCATTTATAAATTCAGGATCTACCGGCTTGTGCAGCCACATGTCCTCCTGAAAGTACAGGATATAGTCTTCCTTGATCTGTCCAAGCAGGTTCCGCAGCCGGTCGCTCCACTCCCCTTTTCCCGAGCGGATGTTCTTAAAGCCCGGAAGCTCAACCTCGATTTCTTCCGTTGCGAAATAGTACTGCAGAGGAACGCCGAAATCCCAGTTCGACCGGAAGAAGTAATCAAATCCCTTAAATAGCAATTCGTATCTGTCGCAACTGTGAACAATCAACGCGACTTTATGGCTGGACATCGTTATTATTTTCTGCGAATATAAAGCTTGCTCATTTCTGTTGTGTGCAAAAAAATGTTAAAAGATGTTATCATTGAGGGAACGGTAGCCGAAAGCGGATAAACGGTATACCAGCTTGAACAAAAGATCATGCTTCAGCCATAGCTGCAGCATAGTTCCCCCGTCTTAGCACGGCCAAACCACGGCCAAACTACGGCGAGGCCACGGTCCGACTACGGACTTGAGCTGAAGCTGTCCTGAAGCTGAGTGCAGGCTCTCCTATCGTTCTTCAACCCTCAAGGCCTTGTTGCCGGATTTTCCTAAATTGACTGAAAACAAGAATCATGAAAGCTGCAGCTGATATCATTATAGAAACGGAGCGACTGTACATGCGAGCGATTTTACCCGAAGATGTTCAGGGCATGTTTGAAATGGACAGCGACCCCGAGGTGCACAGATTCCTTGGTAAAAACCCCATCAATAGCCTGGAAGCGGCTGCATCGATGATCGCTTATATCCGGCAGCAATATGCAGACTTCGGCATCGGACGACTGGCCATTATTGACAAGGAAACAGGAGCGTTCCTGGGCTGGGGCGGCCTAAAGTTTATAAAGGAGCATGTTAATGGGCATCAGCATTATTACGACCTGGGTTACCGCTTCCTTAAACGACATTGGGGAAAAGGCTTTGCTTCGGAGTGCTCCAAAGCAGTAATCGATTATGCTTTTAATGAACTTAAGCTCAACAGCATTTATGCAATTGCAGACATGCAGCACCTTGCATCGAGAAATGTACTGGAGAAATGTGGGTTCTCATTTGTCAATACATTTGAATACGATGGAGATCCGCATGCCTGGTACGAATTACATGCTAAGCATTACTGATCGCCCGGTCCAGGTGCACATAACCCCCATCTACATAAAGCAGCTGGCCGGTCGTATGGCTGGCTCTTTCCGACAACAAGAATATCGCTGTATTTGCGATCTCTTCGGCGGTGGTCATGCGATGCCCCAGCGGGATCTTGTTGGTAATGGAGGCTAGTTTTTCCTCCGGATTAGGTAAAGTATTGATCCAGGTCTGGTACAAGGGCGTGAAACATTCTGCGACAATCACGGCATTTACCCGGATGCCGTATGGCAGCAGTTCTACCGCCCACTCGCGGGTAAGTGCGTTCCTTGCGCCATTCGCAGCAGCATAAGCTGAGGTTCCCCCCTGCCCGGTGTCCGCCACCTTGGAACTGATGTTCACAATCGCGCCTTGGGATGCTTTCAGTGCAGGTAAGGCTTCATGGGCCATAAGGTAGTAATGGATCACGTTCTTGTGCAGGCTATCCATAAAGCCCTGGTAGCTCCCATTTTCCAGTCCTACGCCATCATTGGCCCCGGCGTTATTGATCAGTCCATCAATCCTGCCGTACTGCGCCAGAACTTGTGCCACCGCATCAGCGCATTGTGCAGGGTCGCTCAGTTCTGCGGCTACCTGCATCGCCGGCTGGCCCGCTTCGGTCAGGGTGTCGAGCAAGTGCTGGTTATCACCGGCATTACGGCCAACGATCACCGGGATGGCACCCTCTGCGGCAAGTGCCTTTACAATGCCTGCACCGATGCCCTTTGCACCGCCAGTCACAATTACGACTTTGTCTTGTAAATTTAGTTCCATGTTTAGCTTAGGTTTAGGTTGTATTTAGGATTCAGAAGCGGTGTTGATCGTGCTTATGGGTTTACATGTTGATGTTGTAAAATCGGATGGCATTCTGCGCCCAGAATAGCGAACGCTCCTCCCTGGTAAAGGGAGCGGTATAGTTTTCCAGGATCTGCATCACCTCACCGAAGGTTGCCGCCAGCCGGCATACCGGCCAGTCTGAACCATACATTACCCGCTGTATACCGAAATAGTCGAAGATGGTATCGATATAAGGTTTAAAGTCTTCAAACTTCCACAGCCTCAGGTCGGCTTCGGTAACCATCCCAGAGACCTTGCAGTATACATGATCATGTGCAGCAAGCGCCTTGATGTCGGCCACCCAGTCTTCGAACTGCCGCTGCCTGATGTTTGGCTTCCCGATGTGGTTCAGCACAAAACGCTGCCCGGGAAATGCAGCCACCAATGCTTCGGCATATTTGAGCTGGTCGGGTAAGACCAGCAAGTCGAATGTATAGCCGTATTCCTGGAGCTTCGCAATGCCAGCCTGAAAGTCGGGCCGCAGCATCAGCGAACGGTCGGGGTCGCTTTGCAGCATGGAGCGGAAGCCCTTCAGCTTCGGGAACTGCTGGTAGGCGCGTAGCTGCGCATCCAGATCCGGCGACTGCAGGTCAGCCCAGCCTACCACCGCCTTAATGAAGGGGTGCCTTTCTGCGTTTTCCAACTGGAAGCGGTTCTCCGCCGGACTCTGGTCAGACTGCACCACAACCGTGCCCTGGAAATCGTAGTGTTCCAGGATCGGCTGCAGGTGCTCCGGCAGGAAATCTTCCTGCAGGATGGCCATATCGTTGTTGATCCATTGGTCGCGAACCGGATTGTACTGCCAGAAGTGCTGGTGCGCATCAATCTTTAACATAGGCTTTAAGCTTTGGAATAAGCTTTTACATTTTGCTTTGATGTACCGAGGTTATCGATGCCAAGCTCCACTACGTCACCAGGCTGCAGGTAAATTGGTGGCTTAAAACCCAAACCTACACCTGCTGGTGTACCGGTAGAGATCACATCACCCGGAAGTAAGGTCATGAACTGGCTTACATAGGAAATTACGTTTGCCACGTTGAAGATGAAATCTTTGGTATTCCCATCCTGCATGGTCTTGCCGTTTACTGTAAGCCATAAACGCAGGTTGTTTACATCACCAACTTCATCTGGTGTGGCCAGGAAAGGACCTACAGGCGCAAAGGTATCGCAGCCCTTACCCTTATCCCAGGTGCCGCCTCTTTCAATCTGGAACTCACGTTCCGAAACATCATTATGCAATGCATACCCGGCAACATAGTCCAGGGCTTCCGATTCTTCCACATAGGAGGCTTTCTTACCGATCACTACGGCAAGTTCCACTTCCCAGTCGGTCTTTACAGAGTTTTTAGGGATGATGACATCATCGTTCGGCCCTACCAGTGCTGTGGTCGATTTCATGAAGATGATCGGCTCAGCCGGGATGGTGGCGTTGGTTTCACGCGCATGGTCCACGTAGTTCAATCCGATACACACGATCTTTGAAGGTCTTGCAACCGGTGAACCCAGGCGCTCTTCTTTACTGATTTGCTCCAGCTTGCCTTCATTTTCTTTCAGGAACTGCGCAAGCTGCTCAAGCCCGTTATTTTCAAAAAAAGCTTCATTGTAGTCTACACCCAGTGCTGAGGTATCATACCAGTTATCATCTATAATTACGCCGGTTTTCTCGCGCCCTTCTGCGCCCCATCTGATTAATTTCATTGCTTTCTGTTTAGTATCAACGATCATCGCTGCAATCCCTGAATACCCTCTGGGCTTCCAGTACAGCTATGATCAATCCAGTTAGTTATTTAGTTTTATAAATCCTCCATCAAGTGGATAGTCGTTTCCGGTGATGAAGCCTGCTTCATCTGCACAAAGGAACAAGGCCAGGTTGGCTACTTCCGCGGGTTCGCCCATCCTGCCGATCGGCTGACTCTTCGACAGTTTCTCAAACACCTCCGCTTCTTTCCCGGGATAGTTTTTGGCGATAAAGCCATCTACGAAAGGTGTATGTACCCTCGCCGGGGAAATGCTGTTGCAACGGATGTTATGCGCCAGGTAATCGCGGGCTACAGAAAGGGTCATGGCATAGATTGCCCCCTTACTCATCGAGTAGGCAAAGCGATCTGTGATACCCACCAGTGCCGCTATGGAAGCGACATTCAGGATCACACCTTTTCCCTGCGCCTTCATCATCGGCAGTGCCGAATAAAGGCAGTTGTAAGCACCCCTTACGTTTACATCAAACACCCTGGTAAAATCTTCTTCCGAGGTGCTCTCAGCAGTACCCACATGTGCAATGCCGGCGTTGTTTACCAGGATGTCGATCTTGCCGATACCCTTAAAAACTTCAAGCACCTGCTGCTGATCGGTAACGTTACAGCTATGCGCAGTCGCATGACCACCATCGCCGATTTCGGCAATGGTGGAGGCTGCAGCTTCAGCATTCAATTCTATGATATGTACCGTAGCGCCTTGTTTTGCGAACAAGGTGGCAATGGCTTTGCCAATTCCGCTTCCGGCGCCGGTTATTACGGCCGATTTTCCTTCTAAACTATACATCTATCTATTTTTAGCTTTTGGCTGATTGGTCAATTAAAGTGAAACACCTCTTTTCCAGGGGATGAAATCGTCCTGGTTGAGCAGCACCGCCTTAGGGATCACCTCCCCGCTGGCTGCCTTTATGCAGTATTCCAGTATGTCTGTGCCCATTTCTGCAATGGTCTTTTCGGCACGGATCACGGCACCGGTATCAATGTCAATGATGTCGGGCATGCGCGTGGCCAGGGCCGTGTTCGTTGCCACCTTGATTACCGGACAAACCGGATTACCGGTTGGTGTACCCAGTCCGGTGGTAAACAGGATGAGCGTTGCACCACTGGCGGCCTTACCTGTTGTGGCTTCCACGTCATTGCCTGGCGTACACACCAGACTTAGTCCGGGTAGCCTTGCAGGCTCTGTATAATCCAGCACATCGACAACCGGCGAGGTACCACCTTTTTTAGCAGCACCGGTGCTTTTAATGGCATCGGTGATCAGGCCATCCTTGATGTTGCCTGGTGATGGGTTCATGTAAAATCCGGAACCTACGGCATGTGCCTGTGCATCGTATTCCTGCATCAGCCGGATAAACTTGGCGGCAGTCGCCTCATCCACACACCTGTCGATCAGGTTCTGCTCTGCACCGCAAAGCTCGGGGAACTCCGCCAACAGCACTTTAGCGCCCAAGGCAACCAGCATATCGGCAGCGTAGCCCACTGCCGGGTTTGCAGAGATACCGCTGAAGCCATCGCTGCCACCACATTTTACACCTACGCATAATGCGGATAGCGGTGCTGGCTGGCGCTCCTGCTGATTGATCTCCTGCAGTCCTTTGAAGGTATGCAGGATGGCTTCCTTGATCAGCTGTTCCTCACTACGGCTCTGCTGCTGTTCAAAGATCAACATGGGTTTATTGAAGTCTGGATTACGACGTCGCAGGTCATCCAGGAGATTGCTGGTTTGCAGGTGCTGACAGCCCAGGCTGAGCACGGTGATGCCCGCTACATTTGGATGATCGGCATAGGAAGCAAGCAGATTGCTCAGCAGCTCCGAATCTTGCCTGGTACCGCCGCAGCCGCCTTGGTGGTTCAGAAATTTGATGCCGTCAACGTTCTTAAACACACGGTTCTTCCGGATGTCACCCGGGGCGTCCAGCGACAACATGTCGTCGGTAAGCATGCCACCTTCTTCATAGGCGTCCAGAAGTTGGGCGGTAAAAGCACGGTACTTGTCGGTTACGGTATAACCGAGCGTATTGTGCAGCGATTCTTTGATCACATCCAGGTTCCTGTTTTCGCAGAATACCGTGGGGATGAACAGCCAGTAATTGGCGGTGCCTACACGTCCGTCGTTGCGGGGGTAGCCCATAAAGGTCCTGTTCGCGTAAGCAGAAACATCGGGTGCCTCCCACTGGTAATCAACAGCGCGGTAGGCATAATCCTGTGAAGCATGCTGCGTATTCTCTACGGTCATCATGCCGCCTTTCGGAACAAAGCAAATCGTCTTGCCCACCAGCACGCCATACATAATCACTTCATCTCCGGGCAGCATATTCTGCAGGAAGACCTTATGTTTCGCCGGTACAGCCTCCTGCACAAGCAGCGGCTGTCCCTCATACTCCAGGCTGGTTCCGGCAGCGAAGTCTGTTAAAGCAACCAGGACATTGTCCCTGGGATCTATTTTAATGTAATTCATTACTGAAGTTGAAAAATCCTTGTCATCTGCATCCATTTTTCACCCGGAAGGGCGCCAGGCAGGGCTTGCTGGTATTTCCACATCAGCGTTTCCCATTCCTGCACTTTTTCATTTGCCGCATCCATGGCAGACTTCCGTTCGGCGTTATACGTGTTGTCGGTCTCCATGATCATCATCAGTCGGTTGCCGTAACGATAGATCTCCAGCTGGACAATGCCGGCATCCTTGATGCTGGCAATAATTTCTGGCCAAACTTGTTTGTGGTAGGTGTCATAGGCTTCTATTAGTTGCGGATCATCTTTAAGATCCAACGCGAAATAGTGTTTGTTCATATTAATTGGAAGTTTTTACTTTATGGCCCTTTAACCCGTAAAACAACACGATCAAAAAGCAGATTAACGGAATAATATATGCGGTAGCGGTAGAATATTCATCGGCAAGCAGCCCCATAAGCACGGGCACAATGGCACCGCCTACGATGGACATGATCAGAAATGAAGATGCTTTTTTAGTGTGTTTTCCCAGATCGCGGATGCTTAAGGCAAAGATGGTCGGGAACATGATGGACATAAAGAAAAACATGCCGAGTAAGGCGTAAACCGAAAGCCATTGCTGCTGACTGATCACAACCACGGAAAGGAGGATGTTGATGAAAGCATAGATGGCGAGCAGGCGGCTTGGTGCAATTACACGCATCAGGCTGGTGCCTACAAAGCGGCCTATGGTGAAAAGGATAAGTCCTACCGACAGGAATTTGGCTGCGGCGGCATTGTTGATGTCTACCCCACTTTCTGTGCAGTAGTTGATGAACAAGGCTGCGATGCCCACCTGTGCGGCGACATAGAAGAACTGTGTAAGCAGTCCGAAAGTAAAGTTACTATGGCTGAAAAGTGGTTTCTCATTCAGCGCTGCGGTGCTTACGGTTTCGCTTTCACGGATTTCCGGAAGGTGGGTGCGCATGAAAATACCGGCAACCACGAGTACCAGTACCCCGATGATGACATAGATCATCTTTACGGAATCCAGGTTGCCGCTTGCTGCGGCAGATGTATCTTGAAAGAATAAGTATGATGCAATAACAGGACCCAGGAATGAACCTACCCCATTGAAACATTGGGAAAGGTTTAGGCGGGTGGTGGCCGTTTCTGGTTCACCCAGCACCGTTACATAAGGGTTTGCTGCGGTTTCCAGACATGCCAGTCCGGAGGCCAGGATAAACAGGGCCAGCAGGAATAAGTTGAAGCTGGAGGCTTCTGATGCGGGGTAAAAAATAAAGGCTCCTGCCGCATAGAGCAGTAAGCCCAGAATGATGCCACGCTTGTAGCCGTAGCGGTTCATGAACAGGCCAGCGGGCAGTGCAACAATGAAGTACGCACCGAAATAAGCGGCCTGCAATAAGGTAGAGCGACTTTTTGTAATATTCAGGGTTTCCTGAAAATGTTTATTGAGGACATCGAGCAGTCCATAAGCAAAGCCCCACAGAAAAAACAAAGAGGTGATCATCACCAGAGGTAACAGGTATTTATTTTTTGTCATCGATATATTTGGTTAGGTATTTTCTGTGGGGCTGGTGTTGCATTAATGTTTCAACCAGGATGCCGGAATGTCGGCAGGCGCTGAGCCATTAAGGCTGTATTTCAGTTTTAGCGTGTAGCCGCCGCCGCCTTCTACAAAGTCGAGCGCAATTGGCTGCAGGCCTTTCTTCAGGGCTGCCTGCCCGCTTTTCTCCATTGGTGGGTGCCATCCGTCATTGTTCACTGTTTCCAGCGGACCAACTTTAAGGATCCCGCCATCATCGCAGGTCAGGAAGAAACTGTAAACACCATCTTCAGGCAGGTCCAGGTAACCACTGAACTTAACCCCGAAGGTTGGTGCATTTGCTTCTTTAGGCACCTCAACTGCGTTAACGGTATATACTGCCTTTGGTGCGCCGCTCATCAGGGTTGCACTTTTGTAAGCACCCGGATAGTAAGCACATTGTAGTCCGGCTTGTGTCGACGCTACTTTCGCAGCGGGTGCAAGCGCCTGCTTGTTGTAGTCCAGCTTGTAGATATCGCCTCTGATGCCGGTCTTTGAGAATGCCGCCAACTGTACTTTAAGGTTGTCTTTGATGACAAGCGGGCCGGTCAGTTCTTTAGAACTGGTTGTTGGCTGCGTACCATCGGTAGTGTATCTTAAAGTAAGATCCGCTAGTGGTTTCTTCGGGTTCAGTTCGGTGACATCGGTGAAGACGTTACGCTCTACTAATCCCTGGATATCCGGCAAACGGTAGTTCACTTTCAATGCTTCCAGTCTGGCGAAGTGCCTGCTCAGTCGCTCCATGTAACCGGTATAAAGATCCTGGTTTGTCCATAACCTTTCGGCAAGGGCGGTCATACGCGGAAAGATCATATACTCTGCGCGGTTCTCTGAAGGGATCTTCTCTGCCCAGGTATTCGCCTGCGCACCAATGATGCCTTTCGCTTCCGCAGCGGTTAAGCCGTTCGGGATCGGGTTGAAATGGTAAACGTTGTATACGGAGGTCTGGTCCGGGTCTGCATCAAAGTACAGCGGGTTGCCTGGTGACATGATCACCTTGTTACCGTTCTTAGCGGCTTTAACCGGTGCATTTGGCACCCATGAACGCCAGTACATCACCATGGCGGTGGAGCTGATACCATCTTCAAGGATCTCATCCCATCCGATAAGCTGTCTGCCTTTACTGTTGAAAAACTTCTCCATGTGGTTGATGAAAAAGCTCTGCAGCTCCGCAGAATTCTTCAGTCCGTGTCTGGCCATAAATTCTTTACATACCGGCGATTTCTCCCAGCTTGTACGGTCTACCTCATCGCCACCCACATGGATGTACTTACTTGGGAAGATGTCGATAATTTCGGCGAAGATATCTTCTGCGAATTTTAATACATCATCTGAGCATGGGCTGATCGGCGTGGTGAACACCTCATTCCATTTGTTCTCGCCCGCACCAACAAGGAAAGGATAGCTGTTGATGGCAGCCATCATGTGGCCCGGCATATCGATCTCCGGAATGATGGTGATGTGTTTTGAAGCTGCATAGGCTACAAGCTCGCGCATTTGTTTTTGCGTGTAAAAGCCGCCGTACTGCTGTTTTCCGTTCTTGTTTACAATGAAGCGGGGATCAATGTTGAAGTCCGGGTTCTCTTTTGCACGGTCCATACAAACAGAATCCTGGTTGTTGAAAGTTCTCCAGGCACCCTCTTCTGTTAACTTAGGGTACTTCTTAATCTCTATCCGCCAGCCCTGATCATCGGTAAGGTGCAAATGAAACTTGTTGAACTTGTATAAAGCCATCAGGTCGATGAACTTATGCAGGTAATCCATGGAGAAGAAATGCCTGGAGACATCCAGGTGCATACCCCGCCACTCATAGGCAGGCTGATCGGCAATGTGCAATACCGGAAGCTGAATCGTTGGTGTAAAGCCGTTTTTACCTTCATTTGCGGGTAATAGCTGACGGAGGGTTTGCACCGCACGGAACATGCCCGCAGGTTCCTTTGCTTTTAAGATCACCTGGTTTGCAGTGATATCCACCATGTAGCCTTCAGGCGCTGTGATGCCGTTATCGAACTGCAGACGGATCTGGCTCTTGCTGCTCTTTGCAGTGCCCAGTGGTTTGCCAAGGTATTGGGCTACAAGGGTATTGAGTTGCGCCGCTTCGTTGGCGAACTGCTTGGTTTCGGTAACAATGCTGGTGGCACTGCTTAAGCTAAAATTTCCCGTACCCAGCTTTACTTCTGTTGGGTACGGGATTAAAGCAAGTTGCTGTTGGTTCTGTGCCTGTACCGGACTGGCAAAAATGCCGCCAGCAAGCGTAATGGCTAAAAAGCATCTGAGCGCAACTTGTTTCAAAGGACTGTAATTCATTCTTTCTTTTTTATTCAATTTGGGTGTGCATAAGACCGGTAATTACCAGCCTGGATTTTGGTTAAGACTCTTATTTAAATCGAGTTCATTCTGTGGAATGGCCCATAAGTAGTCTTTCGCTGGATTAAATGTACGTTTTTCAACCAAAACATGCTTTCCGTAATCGGCTCTTGAAGCATTGAAGTTATTTAAAATACCGAAAGCATTACCGTTCATAACCTGTTCTGCAATCTTCCATCTTCTGATGTCGAACAGCCTGTTATCTTCCAATGGGAATTCAACACGTCTTTCTCTCCTGATGACGTTACGCAGTTCTGCCTGCCCTGCTGCATTGGCCGCGCTGATTGCCGGCATGTTTACACCTGGTCTTGATCTTACTTTATTGATCGCATCATATACCGACTGGTCGATCTGTCCGGCTTCGATCTTCGCTTCCGCATAGGTTAGCAGGACTTCCGCATAACGCAACAAAACGATATCATTAGCAGAGTTGCTATCCCAGTTTCCACCGATGCTGGTTGGGATGTATTTTTTGAAGTAATATCCGGTGAAAGAACCGTTGTTCTGCCCGATCGCGTCGATAGATCCGGCTTTAGTTACGTCAATCACTTTTCCGTTTACTTCAGATCCCGGTACGATGATGTTCAACTTCAGTCGTGGGTCACGGTTGTCAAAAGGATTCGCCGGGTTGTACAATGGAGAAGTTGCGATGGTTCTGCCGTCGGTACATTCGTAGGCATCTACGAGCGACTGCAATGGCACCACCTGGCTCCAGCCACCAAGGGTTGGTCCGCCTACCCAGGTTGCGGTTGCATTGGCATAGGTATTTTCCAGGTGACGACCGGAAACGATGATTTCCGAACTGTTCTTATTGGATCCGTTGAACAAGCTCAGGTAGTTGTTGTCGATATTGTATGTGCCGGCATTCATTACGCTTTGCGCAGTAGTGGCCGCATTGGCCCAATCACCTTCATACAGGTACACACGTGCTTTTAAAGCATTGGCTGCACCTTGGGTGATACGGCCAAGGTCGGCACTTGCATAGGTTTTAGGAAGGTAGGTAGAAGCCGTATCCAGCTCTTTAATGATGAAACCAGCTACATCTGCACGCTTGGTTTTTGGAGTATTAAACTCGCTAACCTGCTGTACATGGGTGATCAATGGTACATCGCCGTACATGCCGATCAATTGCTGGTAAGCATACGCACGAAGGAACTTCGCTTCACCGATAAGGCGCTTACGGGTATCTTCGTTCATATTCACCTTGTGGATGTTATCGAGCACATTGTTTGCCGCACCGATCATGGTGTAGAAGTTATTCCAGAAGTGGCCGAATACACCGGTGCTGGCTGTTGCGGAGCCATTACCTACATACTGCACGTCTGATGGCCAGTTGCTCCAGGAGTAAGCGTCGTCTGTGGCACAGGCCAGGAAGATCCTGTCGGTGAAGTCGCCCATATAACGGTAAATATTGTTTACGGCCTGTACCGCATTAGCTTCCGTTTTCCAGTAAGTAGCGCCGGAAGAAGCATCCAGCGGCTGTTTATCAAGTGCATCTTTCTTACATGCGGTAAAAGAACCGATCAGTAAAGCAGCACCAGTAATGATATATTTAAAGTTTTTCATGGTGATTAAAAGTTTAGGTTTAGACCAAAGGTGTAGGTTTTAACTTGTGGGTAGTAGCGGTTATCGTTCGGAGATTCCGGATCGATGTCATCCGCCAGCTTACTGAAGGTGAACAGGTTCTGTCCTGAAGCATATACCCGCATTTTAGCGATACCCAGTTTTGCGGAAAGTTCCGGACTTAAGGTATAACCCAGCTGCATGCTCTTAACCCTAAGGTATGAGCCACTGTTAACCCAGAAAGATGATGCCTGGTAGTTTTGGTTTGAAGTTGTTAGTCGTGGGAATGCTGCACCGGTGTTTGACGGTGTCCAGCTGTCCTGATGAATTGGCTTGAAATTACCATCGGTGCTTACCGGAGCTCTTTCCATTACCAGGGTGCTCACGTCAACTTTCGCTACACCTTGAAGCAAGGTAGAGAAGTCGAAACCTTTGTACGCCAGATTCAGGTTAAAGCCATAGGTATAACGTGGAATGTTGCTGCCCAGGTACACACGGTCGGCAGCGTTGATCACGCCGTCGCCATTTTGGTCGCGGTAGATCAGATCGCCCGCAGCAGTATTTCCACTTTGTGTGGCATGCGAAGTAACTTCGGCAGCCGACTGGAAGATGCCTTCCACTTCATAACCATAGTAAGCCCCGAAAGGAGTGCCTGCAAAGTAACCGAAGGTATTGTTGTTGCTGTCGGTAGACATGTAGTCTGTTCCACGCAGGTCGGTGATCTTATTCTTCACGTCAGACAGGTTTGCACCGATATCATACCTGAAGCCTTCGCCGATCTTTCCGCTATAGTTTACGCTGAATTCAAAACCTTTGTTCTCCATGCTCCCTGCGTTCTGGTATGAAGGACTGAAGCCTACAGTTGCAGGAATTGGAAGTGCATAAAGGATATTGTCGGTTGTTTTCTTGTAGTAGTCGAAAGTGAACCTCAGCTTATTCTGCAGTACTGCAAGGTCGAAACCAATATCGGCCATGGTGGTTGTTTCCCAGGTCAGGCCGCTATTGCTGTACATGGACTGGTTAGCCGCAGTATTTAGGATGCCACCGAATGGGTAGCTGTTATTGTAGCTGAAAGTAGATTGGTATGGGTAGTTAAGTACGGAAGATGATGCACTTGCCAATGGATTATCGTTACCCAGTTTACCCCATGAACCTCTTAGCTTTAACTCCTGGATCAGACCGTTGTTCTCCAGGAAGGCTTCTTTGGCAATGTTCCAGCCTGCTGAGAAAGAAGGGAACCAGCCGTAGTTAGAACCATCAGGAAAACGTGATGATCCGTCTCTGCGGATGTTTGCTTCGAAAAGGTATTTATCATCATACGAATAATTTAATCTACCAAATACCGAAAGCAGCAGGTACTCGGTTGAGGTACCATTGTTGGTAGCTGTGCTTGCGGAACCTGCATTTAATTCTGCAAGATCCGGATCAGGAATACCTCTGCGGAAGCCGGTAAGGTTATCGTAGTTTTCACTTAATCTGGATGCACCTGCAAGTACATTAAGGCTGTGTTTACCGAAGTCCTTTTTGTAGTTTGCCAATCCCTGGTAGTTCTGCAACCAGTAACCCACATATTGCTTGTTGATATCGTTCTGACCTACCGTTAGGATATTTTTCGTATCGTACTGCACATAGTCAAAAGCACGGTTGTGCATGCTGTTGTACGTGCTTTGGTAGGTATCTGCTGCGGTGGCGGTTAAGGTTAAACCATCTACCACCTGGTAATTCAACTTGAAGTTACCGATGAAAAGGTTGCGTTTGTAGTTGTATAAACCACCTTCTTCCTGTAAACGAACCGGGTTTTGGCCGCCGCGCAAGGTTGCCCAGGTACCATCTGTATATTTCTCAACAGCCAGTGGGTTTGCAATTGCTGCCTGACCAAACTGGTACCATGCCGAACCGGAAACACCCTGTGGCTCTTTCTGTCCGGAGATGTTAGCGGAGATGTCGGCACTGAAATCCAGTCGTTTGGAGATCTTCGCATCTGCATTTAAACGAACGGTTAGCCGTTTGTAGTTCATGTTCTGCACCAGACCTTTCTGATCGAAATAGTTGGTGGAGAAGCGGTATTGATTTTTCTCGTTCCCCCCTGCGATGGCGATGCTCTGCTGTTGCTGGAAGCCGCTGCCGGTAAGCACCTTATCCATCCAGTAATTGTCCGGGTAAAGGTTAAGGTCACGATTTGGATTGTTGTATTGTGCCTGCTGCTCGTCGGAATACACGGCTCCTGAGCCTGAGTTGGTGTACATCAGGTTTGCAAGGCGCATAAATTCCTGGGCACCCACAAACTTAGACAGGCGTGTAGGATCCTGGAAGCCATAATAGCTGGAGTAGTTGAAGCTGGTTTTGCCGCTTGCTCCTCTTTTGGTAGTGATGAGCACGACGCCGTTTGCCGCACGCACACCATAGATGGAAGCTGCTGCAGCATCCTTTAATACGGATACAGAGGCGATGTCATTTGCATCCACATTGTTCATGTCGGTCTGTACCCCATCAACAAGCACAAGCGGGTTGCTGTTGTTGAGCGTACCGATACCACGGATGCGGATGGTACCCTGATCATTACCTGGCTGTCCCTGGTTCTGGGTTACCGTAACACCGGATGCTACACCCTGCAGGGCCGATGATACCTGCCCTACAGGTTTCCAGCTCAGGTCATCACCTTTCACGGAAGATACTGCACCGGTAAGGTTCACTTTCTTCTGGGTGCCATAACCCACGACCACAACTTCTGATAGTGCCTGAACATCTGCTTTCAGCGTTATGTTGATCTGTGCTCTGTTGTTAATGGCGATTTCCTGCTTTACATAGCCGATATAGCTGAAAACCAGGGTAGATCCACCATCTGGCACACTAATGCTGTAGTTACCATTGCTGTCGGTGGTTGTGCCGCCTGTGCCGCCTTTCAGCACAATGCCCACACCGGGGATCGGTGATGCGTTTTCATCCACAACTTTACCGCGAACGGTAATCTGCTGCTTGTTGGTCATATATGCCGCAGATGGCGCAGGCTCGCCGCTGGAGTTGATGATGATCGGGAAGTTGGCAGCCGAGGCAACCTGATTGAACCCCAGCATGGAGGTGCAGCAGGTGAGCAGGGCCGCAAAGATTGGTAAAGGTTTTCTATTCATGTCATTTAAAATGTAAGGTTGTTGTTGTTCTTTTTTGCGATTGGGAAAGATGCCGTAGGATCGGAATTAGCCTGTGAAAAGGCATTGCAACGGGGTAATTACATTCGTTTATATTTGGTTGAAATTGATTTTCCTAATTTGGCGATCGGATATGGAAAAATCGTTGTGTATTCCCTTCAAGAATATGTATGAAATAAACATGAGGTATGGGAAGGAAAATTAGCGAACGTGTTAAGCATGATCCCTCGGATGCGCAGCAGCACTTCCAGGATGTTAATATCAGGCTTTTCTGCTGCCGGTACTGGATTCTGGATGAATGGGAATGCAACGATCTGAGTGTTCCGTTCTGGCGTATTTACCACAATTCAGTGTCTGGTTCAACCATTACCTATGCCGGACAGCGGTTTGCGCTTAATGAAAATGTGATGCTGGTGATTCCGCCGAATACGGCTTTTGCGAGCAGGCTGAAACAGCGCAGCAATAAAGAAGACGAGTCGATCAGGGGCCGGAAGTTCCGGGCAGACGATGATACCGGGAAGCTGCAGGCACTGCATCAGGTTGACCATCTGTTCATTCACTTTTCCCTGGGTTACCCGCTGGACCTGACGGCCACGGGCATTATGCAGCTTCAGGTAGACGAAAGTACCCGTGCCATGCTGAACAGCATTAAGGCGGCCTGTATAACGGACCGCATCACTGGCTACCAGGAATGCCTGCGCACCAAGCTGTTGATTACGCAGTGTCTGATGCAGCTGCCGGCCACGGCCTGGGCCTCCGGCAATACGGACCTGCGCATTGTAAAAGCGATTAAATACATTGAGCAGCATTTCAATTCGGGTATAAGCAATGAGCAGCTGGCACAGCTGGCGAATATGGCTACGAACTCCTTCGCGCGGTTATTTAAAAGCTGCACGGGCATGCCCATGCAGCAGTATATTTTACGGTTAAAGGTGCAGGCAGCATGTAACCTGCTGCATCATACGCAGAAGTCTTTTGATGAGATATCTTTTGAGTGTGGCTTTTCAGACCGGCACCATTTCTCGAAGATCTTTAAGAAAGTGCTGAAGATGAATCCCTCGAGTTATAAGCGTCAGCTGACGCTTAGTTGATCCCTGACTTACCAGGGAATTTCGCCGGCACCTACGGGATTGGTTTCTTCACAAAATAATTTACCAGTAGGTCCATCCTGGTCAATCAATGCATATTTCACAATACGTGCTGCTGCCTGCTCAACTGTTCCGCCATGTTGACCCGTGAAGTCTGTGGCCGTTAATCCAGGGCTCACCGCATTCACTTTAAACGCAGTATCGCGGAGCTCATAGGCCAGATTTACGGTGTACATGTTCAACGCGGCTTTGGAAGACAAATAAACAACACCTTTTACATGAAAGTATTTATAAGTGGGATCGCTGTGCAGGGTGAGCGATCCCTGGCTTGAACTTACATTTACAATTCTTGGTGCGGGCGATTTCCTTAAAAGATCTATAAAGGACTTGATTACCCGTGCTGGTCCATAAACATTGGTATTGTAAACAGTTTGGTAAACTTCAGGATCTGTATCGATCGCGGTTTGTGGAAGCATTTGTCCAGCGGCATCAATCTTGATTCCACTGATGCCCGCATTATTGATAATTACATCGAGAACATCTACATGACGCCCGACTTCCGTTCTTGCTGCGTTTACCGAATCTTGACTGGTAACATCGATCTCTATGGCCTGAACGTTATTCAGTCCTTCAGATTTCAGTAGCTCGACCGCTGCAATCCCATTTTCCAGATTGCGGCTTCCGAGGAATACAAAGAACCCGTTTTGTAATAATTGTCTTGCTGACTCAAAGCCAATGCCTTTGTTGGCACCTGTGATTAAAGCTGATTTCATTTTCTTTTTTTTGCTAAGCAAAGATTGAAATCACACGTCCCCTATCTTTTGACATTTATCAAAAAATCCTAGAATGTGTGTGTTTGCCTGGCAGAAAAGATTAGCGTCTTCTTAACCTGCTCAAGGTTTCTGGTTTAATACCGAGATAGGATGCAATCATATTTTGAGAGAAGCGTCGGAAATATTGCGGGTGGGATTTCAGGAGCTCATGATAACGCTCTTCAGCACTCATACTGATTGCCGAGTGTATCCGTTTTTGAGTGGTAATTGTAATTGCACCATGTTCAAGGTGCATGAACTGATCTATCGCTGGAATTTTTTCCGCAAGCGATAACAGTTCCGCAGGTGAGATCTGAAGGACTACAGAATCTTCGATTGCATCTATATAATAATTGCCAGGTGTTTTCAGGTTAACACTTTCCCAGTCAGACACCCATTCACCCTCAAGAGCAAACACAATTATAGATTCCTGACCACGTTCGTTGATTGAATATGTACGCAAGGCACCGGAGACAACATAGCTGATGTACTTGCAAACCTCGCCCTCCCGCAGCAAGAACTGGCGTTTACTGATCTTCTTCAGTTTGAAGGCATCTCTGATCATTTTGCGATGATCAGTACTAAGCTGATGTTTTGTATAATCACTGAAGTAAGTTAGGAAGGCATCGAATATCTCATGGTCGCTATGCTCCCTCAATTTTCCCACTGTGGTATCATAATTCAAGTTCATTCCGATTAGATGTGACTACAAGTTCTATTTCTTGCTTGCGATTACAAGGCCTGTTGCCCAGCACTGCCTTGTTAGATTTATGTCTTGCCTTTCATCTAGCTGTGCAAGAAGCCGCGTGGCTTTTTCATGATGCCCATCAGGCCAGTTTGATTGTGGTAACATATCATCAAGGATGTACAATCCCCCTGGATTAAGCATGTTTAATACCTCATCCAGCATCAGGTATTTTCCGTGCCAGGTATCGGCAAAGATGAAGTCAAACTTAATATCTTTATTATTTTCAATCCATTCTCCTGCATCCTGATTAATAAGAATTAGACGATTGTCTTTCAAATGATGCTTTGCTATGTCTAAAAAAACAGGATCATTATCTATAGACGTCAACATGGCACTGTTATCCATTCCATCTAAGATCCAGGCAGTGGACAGGCCTGTACCAGTTCCCAGTTCCAACAATTTCCCTCCTGGTTTCGTACCAGCTAAGGTTTTCAATAAAGAACATGTCATCGGGTCTGATGCCATTGTAAAACCAGACTGCCTGGTCGCTTCATCAATAGCAACATAATTGGCAGGATAACTTGAAAACACTTCGTCTGTCATCTTGTAAAAATATTAAATGTTTAGAGAAAAGAAACCAGCAGTTTACATTGCCGGGAAGGAAAAATCTCCTGAAACCGCATGTTTAATGCGACCCTTGAGGGGGTTCAATATAGGCGATAAAATAGGATATGCTACCATGATCAGTTAAGAATTAAAGACTTGTATACCACAAGTGTAGCACCCAAGGTCATTTACCCGTTTAGTCAAGCTAAAGAAATCATATTAAAAACTCATAACCTTCCGATCATGAAACCAAAATATTTAAATGCCTGCTATTTATTCATCGTAGCATTCCTTTTTATCCTTACCACTGCCGGTTGCAAGAAAGATAAATTAGAGGTAAATGAAGTAAAGGAATATAGAGAAGTTGACCATGTACCAACGAATGCTTATGATGGTGGTTGGGGGTTAACCTTACAGCCTGATGGCGTTGCTGATGTTAATCCGGGTGGTGACATCGTGTATCGTGGAACCTATAAAATTAATGGCTCTAAAATAAAGGTAAAGACGCAACAAGATGCGGGCTCCTATACCTTGAAATCATTTCTGAAACTGAAATCCGCGAGCAGCACACAGGTGTAACTTTAGGTTTGAAGCCTTAGGAAAGTAACCCATAGATTATTTTCTACCCGCTGTGTTTAGCGACATACTTCATTGTTTCTTCCTGACAAGCAATACAAAGTCGTGCTCCAGGAGCAGGTACCCCATTTCGTAGCAGAAGTAATAGCAGGTTTGTTTTTCAGTCTTGTAAATACTGGTGAAAGTTTGAAAGTCAAAGCCCTGGGCAAGCAGTTCTTTGCGGGTAACCTTCGCTTTACCATCCGGGTTTAAGGTCATCAGGATCTTGCGGTTCCGCCTGAGGCACTGGTTAACCTGCCGCACATAGTCCTGCTCCTTGTTGCTGATCCTCGAATGGTGACTGCTTCTGCAGGCATCATCACAGAACTTCTTATCCGTACGGCCGGCAAGGGGCAGGTTACAGTTTAAACATAATCTTTTGTCCATATCATCAGTATGTAGCTGATGAGCCCGTGGCGGTACCGAAAAATTAAAGGTGGTCTTTACTAAGGCTAAATTTTCCTTCAAGACGGATGTCCCTGGAGCTTGCACCGACCATGACCTTAAAGCTTCCCTTTTCAACAAGCGCTTTCATGTTCGCATCGTAGATCATCAGGTCTTCTTTCTTCAGTGTAAAGTGCAGCTGCTTAGATTCTCCCGCTTTAAGGGGTACACGACTGAAAGCTTTTAATTGTTTAAGTGGCACCACAGTAGATGCTTTCTCATCATGGAGATAGAGCTGCACGACCTCATCCCCTGCCCTGCTTCCGGTATTGCTTACCTGGAAGGAAACATCAACGTTAAGATCTGCTGTTTCAGTGGCTTGGATCTGCAGGTTTTTGTATTCGAACTTACTATAGCTGAGGCCTTCACCGAAGGTGTACAGGGCATCAGCTGGTCCTTCTACATAGGCGTGTTTTTGATGGTTCCTATCGTTATAGTATACCGGCAACTGCCCTACGCTGCGCGGAATGGATATTGGCAATCGCCCGGCGGGATTGTAATCACCAAAAAGCACATCGGCAATGGCATTTCCACCTTCCTGTCCAGGGTACCAGGCACAAAGAATGGCATCCACGTTTTCAGCAGGCCATTTCAGGTTTAACGGTCGGCCGCCAATAAAGACCAGCACTACCGGCTTACCTGTAGCAACTACGGCCTTCAGCAGGTCCAGCTGTTTGCCCAGCAGGTCCAGCGATTGACGGTCGAAGCCTTCTCCACTTTCCATATCGCTCAGGACGTCTGTTTTCCCTGAACCCACCGTTGCAGCACCGGTACTGATGTATTCCGTTTTAAAATCACGTGCACTGGAGCCGCCCAATACCACCACAGCAAGTTCTGAGGCTTGTGCTGCTTTCACCGCAGCGGCAATATCTACATTGCTGGTATCGCGAATGTCGCAGCCCTTCACGTAATTCACTTTCACTGTGGTACTCAGTTTGGCCTTGATCCCCTCAAGTGGGGTCACAATATTGTCAGGCGACTGCGGCGCGGTATAGTCGCCCAGCTGGTTGTACATGTTGTCTGCATTAGGGCCGATCACCGCAATAGACTTGATCTCCTTTTTAAGCGGCAGGGTTTGTTTATTATTTTTCAGCAAGATCATAGACTGTTGCGCCACCTGACGGGCAACAGCGATGGACGCCGGATTACGTACCGTGTTTTTAGCTTGCTCCGGATTTACATAAGGATTTTCGAAAAGCCCCATTTGAAACTTCAACCGCAGCACGTTCTTCACGGCTTCATCGAGTGTAGTCTTGGCTACCGCATTGCTTTGAATAGATTCTCCAAGGCTGGCAAATGCAGCACCACCAAGGTCATTGTCTACACCCGCATTAAGCGCGAGTTCTGCAGCTTCCGTAAGCGAGCCTGCAATACCGTGATTTCCGGCAAGGCCGTTAACACTCCCAAGGTCTGAAACTACAAAGCCCTTAAAACCCCAGTCTTTTCTCAGGACCTCTTTCAACAGGAAGGGATTTGCCGTGCAGGGTACGCCATCAATTGCGTTATAGGCCGTCATGATGGACAGCGCCCCAGCACCTATTGCAGCTTTAAAAGGTGGCAGGTAGCTCTGATATAATTCACGTAATCCTACACTCACCGGTCCACCGTTATGTCCGCCCTCGGGTACCCCATACGCAGTAAAATGCTTCAAAGTGGAGATCACGTTCTGTCCGCTGCCGATGGATGCTCCCTGAAAGCCCTTAACCATGGCTACGCCCATCATGCTGTTCAGAAAGGGGTCTTCACCATAGGTTTCTTCCACGCGCGACCATCTTGGCTCCCGGGCCAGGTCGAGCACGGGCCCATAGCCGATGTGGCCGCCCTGTAGACGTGCTTCGCTGGCAATGGTCTTCGCCATGGTGCCGATCAGCTCCGGGTTCCAGGTACTGCTCTGCCCAATGGCGGTGGGGAACACAGTGGTGCCAATAGCCATGTGGCCATGCGGGCATTCTTCTGCCATAAACACCGGAATGCCCAGACGGGAATGCTCCAGGTTGTACTTCTGCAGCATGTTCGTGGCCTTTGCCGCTGCATATGGATCCAAACCATTAGCAAGCGTTTTCTTTGTCCAGGGGTCTGCCCGTAAGGTTGCCCAAAGGCTCCCGATCTTCTGCTCTGCAACCGACTTTTTAAAAGCTGCGGAAACACTTATTTTATTGCCCGTTTTATCATACATCTCCCAACCCAGCAGCGTAATCAGCTGTCCAAGTTTTTCTTCTACCGTCATGCGTCCAACAAGGTCGTTCACCCGGGCCTCAACAGGTGCCTTTGCATCTTTATACAAGGGTTTTTGTTGGGCAACAGCCGGAGGGGAAATAAAGCTGAGCGCGGTAAAAAGGAAAAGAAAGGTACTTGGGATACGGGTATTCATGGGTGTATTTCAAAGAGGGGTGTAAAGCTGTAGTTAGTATTATTGTTGTGCCTTGTAAGCAAATGCTAAAGCACCAAAAAGGTCAGGGTTATCTTTCAGCCCTGAAGGGAGTTGTACGGTAACAACATCGCCTTTTTGGCTCCACTTCAGGCGCTTCCCGGTATTCAGCAGCGTAAGGGCAGTGCCTTTGGCTGGCAGATTACCCTTCCAGCTCAGGCTTGCCGCGGGCGAAGAACCCTTCTCCAGGCAGTGAATGGCGTATCTCATTTGTCCGTCTTTACTTTGACTGAACCAGGTTTTGCCATCTACATAATCTTTGGTGATGCGGGTGCCATAAATGGCTTTACCATTTAGCTTCAACCAGCGACCGATCTCTTCAAGCCTTGAAACTGCTACTGCGGGAAGTGCACCGTCGGGTTGCGGACCTACGCCCAGCAAGAGGCTTCCGCCTTTTGCCACCACTTCAGCCATCGCGCGGATCACTTCAGAGGCCGGTTTGTACTGGTCGTTCTTCACAAAGCCCCAGGCATTGCCCAACGTCAGACAGCTTTCCCAAGGGTGATCAAGCTGCTTCTCCGGGATCTTCTGCTCCGGTGTCTGGTAGTTCTCATAAGGTCCGTGCACGGTACGATCCACCATCAGCAAGCCAGGCTGCTTAGCCCTGGCCATCTCGGCGATCTTCGGCATGTCTACCTGCTGATCCCATTCAGGTATGGCGGCACCCCAGCTTCGCACCTCATCGTTTACCGTGCTCAGCGGACGTACCCAGCCGCCATCAAGCCAGAGGATATCTACGGACCCGTAGTTGCTCATCAGCTCAGAAAGCTGATTGAAGGTAAAGGATTGAAACTGGTTCCAGCGCCAAGGGTACTTGCGGATGTCATAGTTCACATTGCGATCTGGCGTAGCGTATTTAGACCACCAGAAATACTGGGAATGCCAGTCGGGCTTCGAAAAATATGCCCCGATCATAAAGTCCTGCTTGCGGAACGCATCGAACACATGTTTGGCCACATCCTTTCTGGGGTTAGTGGCAAAAGGTCCGTTTGCAATGCTGAAGTCCGATTGCTTCGTGTCGAACATCGCAAAACCATCATGGTGTTTCGTGGTGAAGACCATATACTTCATCCCTGCGGACTTACCGGCTTTTGCCCATACTTCAGGGTTAAAGTTTACGGGGTTGAATTCCTTGCTTAATCCCCAGTACCATTTTTTGTAATCCTCATAAGCAATGGTACTGTCGCGCTCAATCCAGGGTTCCGAACAAAGTTCCCAGGATTCGATAATGCCAGGCACCGCATATAAGCCCCAGTGAATAAGCATTCCAAACTTCTGGTCCTGCCACTTTTCCAGCTTTTGCCGTACTTCAGGTTCTTTTGGCCATTCGTAGCTGCTGCTCTGTTGATGAACGCCATTTTGCGCCTGTACCTTTGAAAAACACGATAGTGCCAATAGTAAAAAGGCGTATGATTTTATCCGCATACGTATATTTTATGCTTTGTAATTCCTTTGATAATCTTATTCATTCGGCCACTACTTTCTGATGCCGAGCTCTGCTACGGTGATCGCTTTGCCATCCAGGCTGCGTTTACCCACAAAGCGGATGTAACGTGCCTGAACTTTTTCTTTAAGGCTCACCAACTGCTCAATCGGGTTTGCCCGGATGTTGGAGAACTCCCCTGCAGCAACTTCCTGGTAGTTTTTACCATCCATACTAATCAGGAAGCTGTATTGATCAGCAATGCCTTCCGTCGACTTATCCTGACGAGGCAGGTACGTAAATGCAGCAATCTCCAGCGGAAAGCCAAGATCGATATCAAGGGATGCCGGTTGGAAGCTTGCACTGCCCTGCGCAGTCCAGATGCTTGCAGCATTGCCATCAATTGCATTTTGAACATGCTCCATACCGGTAGCGGCAACAACTTTCCAGTTGTTCCTGGCAACTTCATTGTCTTGCTTGGCAGCAGTTGCAGACACGTCCTTGTATTTTGGCTCCATGTACAAACCGAAATCACTTAAGGCGATGCTTACAGGCGATTTGCTGATGGTCAGTCTGACTTCGCGGGCTTTAACCGGTGAGGCAAGACGGATGAGGCGGTTTGCGCCGATGCTGGTTGCCGTAGCAATCTGCGACCATTGTCCGTCCAGCATGGCTTCAACTTTAACTTCTTCAATACGCTGTCCAAGTTTGATGTTCTCCCGCAGGCGGATCACGTTAAATTCACGTGCTTCTGGCAGGGTCAGCGTTAAGCTTGGGGTATGTACGGCATCGTCGGTGCTCCAGTATGAATAGCGGTCGCTATCAAGCAGGTTTGCCGGACCGAACTTCGCCGCAGCTTTAGCCCGGATATTAGAAGCTTTAAGCGTAGCGCCTTTTGCCAGGTTGGTTTTGAATGTTGCGCGTACCAGTTCGCCGAAGCCTTTCAATGCATTTACGTCTGTAGTGTCCAGCAGTCCGTCGCGGTTGGGTGACAAGCCCAGATCGAGGTTGGCGCCACGGCCCACACTCTTATAATAAAGGTCCATCAATGTTGCAGGCGACTTCACCTGGTGGTTCTGACTGGCGTGGTAGAACCATCCCGGACGCAGGGAAACGTCGGCTTCTGCAGGCATCCAGTACTTACCATTCCGGGTACCCTCAATTCCGCGCAGGTATTGCACATAGCCGTTTGCTGGTGTTTTAGTGCTATCAGGTGCTACCGGCGTATAGGTTGCCCAACTGGTTTCCCCGGCATGACCTTCTTCATTTCCTACCCAACGCACATCCGGACCAACATCTCCAAAGAGCACCGCACCGGGCTGCATCTTACGCGTAATTGCCCAGGTATTCGGCCAGTCGTAATAGGTTGTTCGATCGATATGACGTTCTTCGTTTTTGCCACCATAGTAGCCGTCGCCGCCATTGGCACCATCATGCCAGGAGATGAACAACTTGCCATAGTTACTATACACTTCTTTAAGCTGTTCGCGATAGATCTGCAGGTACTCAGGCTTACCATAATGTTCATTATTGCGGTCCCATGGCGAAACATATACGCCAAGCTTCATGCCCAGGGCATCACAGGCTTCACGATATTCCTGCAGCATGTCGCCTTTGCCATCCTTCCATGGCGTCTGTGTGATGTTGTGCTTCGTGGTTTTCGTAGGCCAGATGCATAGCCCGTCATGGTGCTTTGCAACAACAACCACCCCTTTAAATCCTGCTGCTTTGGCTGCCCCTACAATCTGACGGGCATCAAACTTCACTGGGTTCAGGATCTTCGGATCTTCATCACCAAAGCCCCATTCTTTATCGGTATAGGTATCTACCCCGAAGTGAATGAGGGCGTACATTTCCATTTCATGCCATTCAAGCTGCCTTGCGGAAGGCAGGGCACCATAGGGTTTGGGTGCCGACTGCGTCATGCCGGTCAGACTGGATAAACAAAGTAGAGAGGAAAGCGCAAGGGTTCTTGAAAAAGGTGTTAGGCTCATGTTTAGTAATTATTAATATCTTCTTCAGCCTGCACAATGGTTTTAGGTTGTATGGCAAGCTGGTATTTAGCGTCATCAAATTCTTTCTCGCTTTTGGCAATTACGATGGTGGCAATGCCGTTGCCGATCATGTTGGTGATGGCACGGGCTTCAGACATAAAGCGGTCTACCCCCAGCAGGATGGCAATATGTTCCACGGGCATAATCTTCAGGGCGGTTAGCGTTGAGGCCAGCACAATGAAGCCACTGCCCGTAACCCCTGCAGCGCCCTTTGAAGTAACCATCAGCACGGCAAGAATGGTAAGCTGCTGCGGCAGATCCAGCGGCACCTGAAACACCTGCGCCAGGAAGATCACCGCCATAGAAAGGTATATCGCGGTGCCATCCAGGTTAAAAGAATATCCGGTAGGAATAACCAGTCCAACGACAGACTTCTTGCAGCCGATGGCTTCCATTTTCTGCATCATGCTTGGCAGCACAGATTCCGAAGAAGAGGTACCCAGCACAATCAGGATCTCCTGCCGGATGAACTTGAGGTATTGCCATAGCGAGAACTTATAGTAACGGCAGATGCCGTTCAGTACCACAAAAATAAAGAGGAAGCAGGTCAGGTAAACTGAGCCCATGAGCTTTGCCATCGGCAGGAGCGTATGCAAACCATAGGTACCCACACTGTAGGCCATACCTCCGAAAGCACCAACCGGCGCCAGACGCATCACAATGCGCATGATGTTGAAGAATACCTTGGAGACTTTGTCAAGCCCCTTCAAGATGGATGCACCCTCTGCCCCCATCTTGTTCAGCCCGTAGCCGAAAAGGATAGCGAAGAACAGGATCTGCAGGATGTCGCCCTTTACAAAAGATTCGAATATGTTTTTAGGAATGATGTGGAAGAAGAACTCCGTCCAGTCGATACTTTCCCCCTGTTTTGCGTAAGACTCGATCTTTGCCACATCACCGTCTGCAGCGCGGACACCCAGGCCTGGTTTAAGCAGGTTGGCCACAAGCATACCAATGGCGATGGCCAGGGTAGAAACAATTTCGAAGTACAACAAAGCCTTGCCCCCTACGCGACCAACTTTCTTCATATCGCCCATATGCGCAATGCCCAGCACAATGGTGAGGAACACGATAGGCGCAATAAGCATGGTAATGAGGTTGATGAAGGCCTGGGAGATCATCTTGGCCTGGGGAGCAAAGCCCGGAACAAAGCTACCGACCAATACACCGAGTGTAATGGCAAGCAGGACCTGGAA
The DNA here is from genome assembly GCA_038918115.1 of Pedobacter sp. Lineage (GTDB taxonomy): Bacteria > Bacteroidota > Bacteroidia > Sphingobacteriales > Sphingobacteriaceae > Pedobacter. The sequence continues at coordinate 490,155 of JBCLAL010000001.1, read as the reverse complement.
GGTTAAATTCGCGCCGATCTTCTTCATTGGCCGATATTACGAATTTTGGCGCATTTCCGCGCAAGCGGCGAAGTACCTGATTCGTTACGTTGGCAATGTTTTAGGTGGCGATACCGCCAGAGTAGAACTGCAGGTCGTATAAACGTTTGTAGTAGCCGTCAATCTTTAGCAGCTCCTGGTGTGTACCTTTCTCCATGATCTCGCCCTTATCGAGCACGATGATCTGGTCTGCTTTCTGGATGGTCGACAAGCGGTGCGCAATTACAATGGCGGTACGACCGTGCATCAGGTTATCAATGGCATGCTGAATTAACAACTCGGTCTCGGTATCTACCGAGGATGTCGCCTCATCCAGCACCAGGATCGAAGGATTATACACCAGCGCACGGATAAAAGAGATAAGCTGCGCTTGTCCGGCCGACAGCGTGGAGCCACGTTCCATAACATTGTACTGGTAGCCACCTGGCAGGCGCTCTATAAAATCATGGGCACCGACCTTCTTTGCTGCATCCACCACTTCTTCCATGGTAATATCCGGATTATTCAGGGTGATGTTATTGAAAATCGTATCCGAAAAAAGAAAGACATCCTGCAGCACCGTTGCAATGTTGCGGCGCAGGAAGTCGAGATCATACTTGTGAATATTCACGCCGTCCACCATAACCTCCCCTTTCTGGATTTCATAAAAGCGGTTAAGGATGTTGATGGTAGAAGATTTTCCCGCCCCGGTAGCGCCGACCAGCGCAACGGTTTGTCCGGCTTTCACTTCGAAGCTCAGGTCTTTCAAAACATACTGCTCGTCGTTATACGCAAACCAGACATTCTTAAAAGCAATGTTTCCGTCCATAGTCACCGGCTTATAAGTACCGCTGTTGTTGGTCAGCTCATCCGTGTCAAGCACTTTGAACACCCGCTCTGCACCTACCATACCCATTTGCAGCGTATTGAATTTGTCGGCAAGCTCCCGGATTGGCCGGAACAGCATGCTGATGTACAGCAGGAACTCCGTAATGGTTCCCGGGGTAACATCCAGTGGTTTTTCCAGGATACTTTTAGCGCCATACCACACCAGCAGCCCCATAGACATCGCGGAGATGATCTCCACTACGGGAAAGAATATTGAATAATACCAGTTCGAACGGATGTTGGCGTCGCGGTAACGCGAGTTGATCTTCCTGAACTTGCGGTACTCCTGCTCTTCACGGGCGAAGTACTGAATGATTGAAATGCCCGTGATGTGCTCCTGCAGGTAGGTGTTGAGGTTGGAAACCTCTGTACGGATCTCCTGGAAGGCAGACTTAATGGCTTTTTGAAAAATGGATGTAGCTACGATCAGCAAAGGCAATGGCAGCAGCACGATGACGGTCAGCGCTACATCCCGGTATAACATTACGGCAATAATCACAATCACCATCAGCACGTCGCCAATGATCACGATTAAACCTTCCGAAAAAATATCGGCAATAGTTTCCAGATCGGAAACGGTACGGGTGATGAGTTGCCCGATGGGTGTTTTATCGAAGTACTTCAACCGTAATCGCGTAATGTGGTTGAAGACGGCAATGCGCAGGTCTTTGATGGCCGACTGCCCCAAGGTATTGGTCAGCAGCGTATGACTGTATTGAATAACACTTTGCAGCACCAGCAGGATGATCATGATGATGGTCATGTTCAGCAGTCCGCGGTAATCACCTTTGAGGATATTGTTATCCAGCGTGTACTTGATCAGGAAAGGACGCACCGGAGCCACTAGTGCCAGTAATATAGTTAGTATTACAGAATAGATGAAGATGTGCCTGTAGGGTTTTACATATTGAAAAATCCTTTTCAGCAAGTTTATATTTATGACATCACCTGTAATCTTCGACATTTTACTTTACAAAAGGGTATGCTACTTTAACCAGGTACAGGCCACAGGCCGGCACAGATTGTCCGGCATTACTCCGGTTCTTACTATTTATAATATCAACAATGGCCTCAACGGCGATTTCTTTTTTCCCTACACGGATCAGGGTTCCAACAATAGCCCGCACCATATTCCTTAGAAAGCGGTCGGCCTCAATGCTGAACACCAGTGACTCCACTTCCCATTCAAAACGCGCATGGGTAATCTTGCAGTTATTGGTGAAGGTCTGTGTGTTCGACTTACTAAAACACGAGAAGTCGGTATATTGTTGCAGGATTTCCGCAGCCGCATTCATCGCTTCCAGATCAAGGTCTCCCTTGAACAACCAGGAACGATCGAGTTTAAAAGGATCTTTAAGAAAGTGCAGGTAGTATTTATAGGCACGTGCGGTAGCATGAAAGCGGGCATGTGCGTCGGCATCCACCGGGAAGATCCGCTTTATCGCGATATCATATGGCAGCAAAGCATTAATGCTGCCTACAAAGCGGTTAACGTTGCTTGCATCTACATTCAGCAGGTCTGCATGCGCAAAGAACTGCGTGGCATGAACCCCGGTGTCGGTACGTCCGCAACCCAGGGAGCTTACCGGCTGCCGGAAAAAGGTAGTTAAGGCTTTATCCAGGCATTCCTGTACACTCAGGGCGTTAGGCTGGATCTGCCAGCCATGGTATGCGGTGCCGTTATAAGCCAGTTCTATGAAAAAACGATTTGTAGTCACTGATGCAAAAGTACTTTTTTAAGCTTTCAACTAAGCTGTTTTTTGTAGTCCGATTATTTAAGCATTGTAAATAATTCGTTGATGCAGGGTTTAATCAGCAGCTACACAATCCTACGCGTAGACTATTCGCATTTCATATAAAAATGTATTTTTGATCAAAAAACAGAACCTGATGATACAAAGAATACAAACCATATGGTTTTTCCTGGCTGCCGTAGCCATTGCTTTATTACTAATGACACCCATTGTGAGCAAAGTGATAAATGAAACAACGTACTCCGTAAACGCCTTAGGTCTCTTTCAGCAGACCAACGGACCGGCAGTAAAGACAGCTTCTTATTTGCCCTTAACCATTTTAACTATTGCAAGTGCGGTAATGCTATTGCTTACGATATTTGCTTATAAAAATCGGAAACAACAGAAGCGAGCTGCGTTCGCTGCAATTATTTTAATCCTTGTATTGTCAATTTTAACTTATAACTACCTCGGACAAATTCCCGGCGGACTGGAAGGTGTAAGCTATAAGCTCGGTGCATTTCTGCCAATCATTTCGATCATATTCATAGGTTTAGGCGTCCGTGGGGTCAATAATGACGAGCGATTGATTAAATCGGCAGATCGTCTGCGATAAGGATATTTCCTAAATACCTGATTTTTAAATTACTAGAACAGCACAGCCGGTCATTAACCGGCTGTTATTATTTGGTTAGCACTCAATGAAATACGGATTATTAACCTTACCTTTGCGGCTTAATTAAAAAAGTTAAAATGAATAACCCATTCAAATTATTGGGGATAAGTGATGACGTTGTTAATGCTGTAACGGATTTAGGTTTCGAAAATCCAACACCTATTCAGGAGCAAGCTATTCCTGTATTGTTAGCGGGCAATAACGACTTTGTTGGTTTGGCCCAGACAGGAACAGGAAAGACAGCCGCATTTGGTTTGCCGCTGATTGAATTGATCGACTTTAAGGTCAATAAGCCTCAGGCATTAATTCTATGCCCTACAAGAGAGCTATGTTTGCAGATTGCGAGCGACATCAAAAATTACTCAAAAAACATCTCTGGTGCTAGCGTGGTTGCCGTTTACGGTGGCGCTAACATTATGCAGCAATTGCGTGAGATTAGAAACGGTGTACAGATTGTTGTGGCTACACCGGGCCGTATGTTAGACATCATTGGCCGTAAAGCAATAGATTTCACCAACGTGAAATATGTTGTATTAGACGAAGCTGATGAAATGCTAAACATGGGCTTCCAGGAAGACATTAACGAAATTTTGTCTACAACACCTGACGATAAAAAAACATGGTTGTTTTCTGCTACTATGCCTCCTGAGGTTAGAAGAATAGCAAGAAACTACATGGACAACCCTACGGAATTAACCATGGGTACCAAAAACACTGGTAACGTAAATATCGAGCACGAGTACTACATGGTACGTGCAAGAGATAAATATGCTGCCCTTAAACGTATTGTGGATTTCAATCCTGAAATCTTTGCGGTTGTTTTCTGTAAAACTAAACTGGATACCCAGGATGTTGCAGAGCACCTGATCAAAGATGGTTACAATGCGGATGCTTTACACGGTGACCTTTCTCAACAACAACGTGATAAAGTAATGCAACGTTTCCGTGATCGTAACATGCAGTTATTGATCGCTACGGATGTTGCTGCACGTGGTATCGACGTAAACAACGTTACGCACGTAATCAACTACTCTTTACCTGATGAGATCGAAAGCTACACACACCGTAGCGGTCGTACCGGTAGAGCTGGTAAAACAGGTATCTCTATCTGTATCATCAACTCTAAAGAAATCGGTAAGATCCGTCAGATCGAAAGAATCATTGGTAAACAATTTACTAAAGCAGAACTACCTACAGGCTTTGATGTTTGTGAGAAACAATTGTTCTCATTAATCCACAAGGTTCAGAACGTTGAAGTTAACGAAAACCAGATCGAGCAGTACATCCCTAGAATTATGGATGAATTCGCAGCGCTGAGCAAAGAAGACATCATCAAACGTTTCGCTTCCCTGGAGTTTAACCGCTTCCTGGAGTACTACAAAAATGCACCTGATCTTAATGCTTCGGCCGACGATCGTGGCGAGCGTGGTGTACGTGGCGAAAGAGGTGAGCGTGGTTCAAGAAGCAGCGAAGGTTATACCCGTCTGTTTATTAACCTTGGTTCAGTAGATGATTTCACCCGTGGCGACCTCTTATCTTTCGTTTGTAACAACGGTAAGATCAGCGGTAAAAACGTTGGTAAAATCGACCTTAAAGGTGTTTACTCTTTCTTCGAAGTTGAAAACGAAGCCGTTGATTCATTATTCAACAACTTCAAAGGTATCGAATTCAACAACCGCGGTGTTAGGATTGAAAAATCTGGTGATGCTCCGGTAAGCAGCGACAGAGGCGAACGCAGAAGCGGTGGTTATGGCGGTGGTCGTCGTGATGGCGGTGAACGCAAGAGCTATGGCGGTGGCGGCAGACGCGAAGGTGGAAACGGCGGTGGTGGATTCAGAGATTTCTCTGGCCGCAGTCGTGACGACAAAGGCGGAAGACGCGAAGGTAGCGGCGAAAGAAGACGCAGATCTTAATTCAAAAACTTATACATAAAAAAAGCGGATCAAATGATCCGCTTTTTTTATGCTCTGTATATTCCTTGATTTAAAAATTCAAAGCTAGCCTGGTGAAAACATATCTGCCCAAAAAGCCGAACTGTGGCGCCTGGTTCGGATACAAAATACCGGATGTACCCTGACTGCTCAATAACAGCTGTGCAGGATAAACATCGAACAGGTTGTTTGCCCCTACAGTAAGTTTCAGGTTTTTCGTCAGGTTGTAACCGGCACCAACATCAGTGATCACCCTGCCCGGTAAAGTCTGGCGGTTTGCCTCCACATTGGTTGGCTGCTGCACCTCACCGAAGTACACGTTACGCACAAAAGCATTCCATTTGTTCCATGAATAATCTAAGCTCAGGTTGGTTTTGATCCTTGGCGTAACACGCTCGATCAGGATCCTGCTTGCCTGATCCAGGTAGGTATTTTCTTTACCCACCAATAATGGCGAAGCATGTACATCCCCTACAATTTCTGTCTTGGTAAACGTATTCGCCAGATCCGCTCTGAAGGTACCGTTACCCAATGGCGTACTGTAACTGAAAACCGCATCGATACCCATGGTACGGGTGTCTACAGCGTTCGCGAAAAACCTTGCAGTAGTTGCATTGGCTAAACGTAACAGATCGTATAACTCCCGGTCCTGTGGCGTAGCGTTGGCTGCATTGCTGCCGCTAAACTGGCCGGTATAGATTACACGATCGTTGATGTTTACCAGATAACCATCAACCGTGATTTTAAACTTCCCTAAGTTGCTGGTGAAACCAAGACTGTAGCTGTTTGATGTCTCCTCCTTCAACTTGGGAATACCCAACAGCTGTGCAACTCGGCTATCGTTGGCAAATGTACCTGACTCCACAAAGGCACCGTCAATAAACACGGTTGATGTGGAGTTGAAGTAGCGTTGATGTAAAGACGGGGCCCTGAAGCCTGTGTTCACTGCAGCACGCAATAAGAACGCATCAGAGAACTTGTACCGGCCAGCTAACTTTCCATTGAGTGTAGAACCGAAATCAGAATAATTTTCAAACCTTACCGCTCCGTCCAACAGGAATTTGTCCGTGAAATTAACCTCCACATCAGCATAGCCTGCAATGGATGTACGGCTCTCATTGGTCAGGTTATCAGCACTGATGCCCGGGAAACCCTGTGCACCACCTGCCAGTGCAGCGCCATTCGCCGCAAATCGTGTAGGAATGTTTCCTGTAGGCGAAGGGATATAGATCGGCGCATCGGCTGTGCCCACGTTTATAGCGTTACCATAGTTTACATATGAAGCTTCTTCTCCCGGATTGATCTTGTACTTCTCAAAGCGGTTCTCGAATCCAAAAGCTACGTTGATACCGCTGAGTGGTGCTTCGAAAAACCTGCTGAAATCCAGATTGGTGGTGTTCTGTGTGAAATCATAACCGCCCGACTCAAATGACGTTGGCGAAGCATTAAGCATCGATGCATTCAAGGTATTCTGGGTTGCAAATTCTACGGCATTACGGCCGAAGTTGTTGCTGAAGTCTGCCTTCCAGGCACCCAGGTTTCCACGGATACCCACCGCAAAAGACTGATCCAGGTTATTGGTATTGATCTGCGGAAGGAAACCGTTCGGGTAAATGGTTGCATTGTTCTGTGTAAGCTGCCGCGGTGTACGGTAAAAAGCAGTAGAGGTACCGTTACGGTAGTTTAATCCACCGAATGCATAGATTTCCGCCTCATCTGCCACCGGAATTACACTGTTGAAAAACAGCGAACCGCCCCGGTTTTTCGACTGACCGATGTTCGGCACAAAATCACCACGGTCCAAACCTCTTCTGGTAAGCTCCTCATCGGTGATGTCTACGCCCGTCGGCGTGGGGTAAAGCGCTGGATTGTTATAGTCGGTAAAGATTACACCTCGGTAAGGTGTTGTTCTGGAAGCGAAATCACGAAAATCGAAGGAACCTGAAAGGTTCAGAAAGCCGCCTTTATCATTCAATGCCACGCCATAATTTACGTTTGCCTGTACCGTTTCACCATCCAGACCGTCGGAATGTTTACCAGCAAACCCGCCACCTGACACACTCGCATTTAGCTTGTTCACATCAGTGTTAAGAATTATGTTAATAACTCCGGCGATCGCGTCAGAGCCATATTGTGCGGATGCACCATCACGCAGGATCTCAATCCGCTTGATCGCTGATGTCGGAATCGCGTTTAAGTCCGTACCCACGGAACCTTTACCCAGACTCCCATTGATGTTAATAACGGATGTGGTATGTCTTCTTTTTCCGTTGATCAATACCAACACCTGGTCCGGACCCAATCCGCGTAATGAAGCGGGATCAATATGATCCGTAGCATCGGTAAGGCTCATCACGTTGGAGGTGAAAGAAGGCGCAACAAAGTTCAGGATCTGGTTTACGGATACCTGCGCCACGTTTGCCGTAAGCTTCTGGATATCCACCACGTCGACCGGCACTGGCGTGTCCATTCGTGAGCGCGGTGCACTGCGGGATCCTAAAACCACCACATTCTCGAGGTTGTTACCACCGGCATTAAGCAGGTCGAAGTCGAGCTGCTTCACTTCATCTGCAGCTACAGTAACACGTTTTTGCTGGGTTTGGTAACCGATATAGCTTACCGTAACCTGGTAAGTACCGGCAGCGGGCAACTTCAGTTCGTATCTGCCGCTGGCATCGGTGCCGATGCGAAGTTTCTGCCCCGATATTGAAACCGTGGCACCGGTAATGGTTTGACTGCTGTCGCGGACTTCCCCGCGGATGACCTGGGCCTGGGCCGAAATCCCAATGCTGCAGCAAAGTAGAATAAACAGGTAAAGTTTAATTTTCATATAAAATGAGCTATGTAAAACCATGCTCTGGTATCCACCAGAAAGAACTGCAAAGATACCCAATTGCGATTTTACCCTACTTGAGGACTAGTCTATTTTATACTGAAAAAATATGCGGTAGTTACCTGAACTACAAGGTGATAATTAACTGAGTTTCTCCGTGAGCAACCTCATTTCAATCTGCGGTGCGTGTTTTTCGTACAACACCGCATATACCGCGCGACTGATCGGCATATCTACCTTATACTTCTTGTTGATTACATGCATGCAGCTTGCTGCGTAATACCCTTCGGCTACCATGTTCATCTCCAGCTGTGCCGACTTAACGGTATATCCCTTGCCGATCATGTTTCCGAAAGTACGGTTGCGACTGAACTGGGAATAAGCGGTCACGAGCAGATCACCAAGGTATGCGGACTCTTTAATATCTCTGCTAATGGGGTGCACGGCGTTTACAAAGCGATTAATCTCTCTGATGGCATTCGAGATTAACACCGCCTGGAAGTTGTCACCATAACCTACGCCATGGCAAATTCCGCTTGCTACAGCGTAAATGTTCTTCAATACCGCAGCATATTCGGTTCCAAAGATATCGTCAGAGACATTGGTCTTAAGGTAGCGTGTGTTAAGCAAGGACGCGAAGTGCGCTGCCGAGTCCACATTTGTGGAAGCGATGGTGATGTAGGACAATTTCTCTAAAGCAACTTCTTCGGCATGGCAGGGACCGCTGATCACGATAATATCGTCGTAAGGCACCTCATATTTTTCATGAAGGAATTCGGCAATGATCTGGTTCTCGTCGGGCACGATACCTTTAATGGCAGATACAATTTTTTTGCCTTTAAAATCTTCTGCTTCTGCATCCTTTAAAGTCTCTTTAAGGAAAGCAGCCGGGACATTGAGGATTACATAGTCTGCTGCATGTATGATCTGGCAGATGTTGTCGGAGATATTGTTCTCTGGAATTTTAACCTCTGCCGCACTGAGGTAGTTCGGATTATGGTTGTATTTTTTGATATGTTCAATGGCTTCCGTATTGCGCATCCACCAAAAAATCTCCTTCTCCTGAATATTGTCCGAAAGCATCTTAATGATAGCTGTAGCCCAGCTACCCCCACCAATCATAGCAACTTTTGCCAGCATAATCAATAAATAAAAAATCCCGGTTTTTAGTTTAAAACCGGGACAATTTACTTAAATATTATGATTGAGGAAGGCTTACTTTTTACCCGGATTGGCAAATAGCTGATCCTTAGCAGTCTTTTCTACCTTCACGCCGTCCTTCAATCTGTTCTGAATTGCTGAATATGGACCACTTACCACTTCGGTTCCGGCTTTCAATCCAGACTTCACAAGGATGAACTGATCGTCCTGGATACCGGTAGTTACTTCTACCTGTTTAACGGTACCATTATTAAACACAAACACGTATTGCTTGATGGTTTTATCAGCTAGCTTCGATTTCTGTTTGTCGTCTGCACCTGCTGCCGGCGCTTCCTCCTTGCTTGGTTCGCTGCTGGCAGACTTGCTCTTATCACCAGTGTAAACTGCCTGGATTGGTACAGACAGACCTTTTACCGACTCGCTCATGATATCTACCGTTGCGGACAATCCTGGGCGGAAAGGTGAAGGTAAGTCTTTAGCGCCACCTTTTACGTCAGTATAAGAGTCTGCAAGAATTCGGATCTTTACGACAAAGTTGGTTACCTGATCTACTGAAGTGGTGGTTGCACCCACATCTTTAGATGAACTTGCAATCTCAGTAACTAAACCTTTGAACTTTTTATCTGCGAAAGCATCCACTTCAATCATAGCGCTATCGCCAACGTTTACCCGGTTGATGTCATTCTCATTCACGTCAACATTCACTTCCATTGAGTTAAGGTTCGAGATACGCATGATCTCTGTTCCTGCAAACTGCGCAGTACCTAAAATACGGTCGCCAAGCTCCACAGAAAGCTTAGAGATCACCCCGTCAACCGGTGCATAAATGGTTGCTTTTGCAAGGTTTGCACTTGCTTCCTGTACGTTTGCACCAGACTGTTCCAAACCGAATTTAGCACCTACAAGGTTTTGCTTAGCCGCTTCAAGGTTGGTTTGTGCCGTTGAGAAAGCCGCTTTAGCCGAGTCGAACTCAGCCTGTGAGATCACTTTCTTTTTATACAGCTCAACATTACGTTTGTAAATCGCTTCCGCATTCACGAAGTTCGCCTGGGTTTGTTTCAGCTGTTGCTCAGATGCAGCAACCGCAGCTTTCTGAGAGCTGTAGGATGCACGTGCACGGTCGTAACCAGATTTCAATACATCCGGACGAACTTTACATAACAGCTGGCCTTTTTTAACAATATCACCTTCTTTAACCAATAGTTCAGTCACCTCACCAGAGACCTCAGAACTTAATTTAACTTCAGTCTCAGGCTGGATCTTACCACTGGCGGTAACGGTTTCTACAACGGTACGGTCAGCAACTTTTTCAACAGTAACCTGTTCAATTTTCTCACCGCCAATAACCCCGGTAACTTTCAGTATAAGCAGAAGAACTATCAATCCTCCAACTGCAATAAGTATGTGTTTTAATTTCATGTTGTTCGTTTGTTTGCTGTTAAAAATGGCGTTTATATGCTGATGTTAAATTAAAAGGTTATCTCTTTGCCAAGATAGAAATCTATAACCTTTGAACGGAATAGTAAGTCGTATTTTGCCTGAATGAAGTCGATCTCCGCTTTATTCCTGTTGGTTTGTGAAGTATTATAGTCCAGGGAGTTTACAAGACCTACATTATAGCGTTCTTCATTTACCCTGAAAGCTTCTGCCTGGGCGTTGAAGGTATTCATGGTAGACTGATAACGACTGCTTGCCGCTCTAAGATCCGCAATGGCCTGCGTTACTACCTTACTCAAGGTGTTCTTCATAAGCTGTTCCTGAATCTGATAGCCCTGGTAGGAAATTTTTGCCCGCTTCAGGTTAGACCTTGATGCAAGACCGTTGAAGATCGGGATACGGATAGATACGCCGACAGACTGGTAAAAGTTGTTGTTGATCTGATCAAACAGACGAGCATCAGATGCGCCGATCTCGCCGGGTTGTTTTGCAAGGTCATAAGAATATCTCGTACCAATACCGCCACCAAGGGAGATGGTTGGGAACAAGAATCCTCTAGCTACATCAACGCCCTTTTCAGCAGCTTCACGGTTTAGCTTCGCAAGCTTAATGTCCGGGAAGCTTGCCAGAGCAGCTTCAGTAACATCCGCTTCCGGGTAACGCTGCTGTGCAAGATTAACATCAGCAATGGTTGGTGCTACCACTTTATAGCTAGCATCAGCGCCCATTTCCATCAACTGCGATAAGGTCAGGTTAGATATGGTAAGTTGGTTCCTTGCATTGGTTACGTTCAGCTCTGCAGTAGCCACCTGTGCTTTAGCCTGCGCGATATCCGCGGTTGTTTTATTTCCGGCCTCAAACAACGCGTTTTCACGCGTTAATGTCTGCTGCGCCACAATAAGCTGCTGTTCAGAAGCCTTTAGAAGGTCTTCATTAAACACCACCTGGAAATATGAGGTTACCACATTTAACACCAGATCGTTCTTAGTTTTCTCCAGGGCACTGTAGTTTGCCTCAAGTAAGATCCGGTTTTGCTTAATCTGGTTAACTTTAGCGAAGCCATTGAACAAGTCTACAGAAGTTGAAAGGTTTGCCGTACCGGAGAAGAAGTTTCTGGTGATTAACTGGTTGGTTGCAGGGTTTAAACTCCTACCAAAGTTGAAGTCGTTGTTGACACCGCCGTTTAAACTTGGGTAAAGCTCAGCTTTAGACTGCTGCAGGTAGGTTTCTGCATTCGCCACATTCAATGCACTCTGCTTGATGTTGAGGTTATTTTGAAGCATCCTTTCCACGGCCTGTTTGATGGTGATCACTTCCTGTGCCTGCACATCGGTACTTAAGCAGAAGCTTAAACAACCAGCTGCAACCAGGCAGCCCAGGCGGGAGAACAAACCATGATGGGTAAAAATTTTCATACTTTATATCTTTTCAAATGTTTTAAAAACCTTATTTAAACCTGCAATTCAGCCGCTGCATTCAATTTAGTACCTTTGTATATGTATCTGGTAAAATCTCCCCTGCTGCTGAAATGGTATTATCCTTCACTTACCTGGAACAAGTCACGCGATGAAAAGGCAATTTATTTAACCTTTGACGACGGACCTATACCCGATGTTACAGAATTTGTTTTAAAAACTTTAAAGGATCAGCAAGTTAAGGCAAGCTTTTTTTGCATTGGAGATAATATTCAGAAACACCCCGATATTTTCCAGCAGGTGCTGGATGCGGGGCACAGCGTAGGTAACCATACCTTTAATCATTTGAAAGGCTGGAAAACCGATGATGCTACCTACCTGGAGAATTTCGAAAAATGTCAGCAGCTTACCGGCACCCGGCTTTTCCGTCCGCCTTACGGACGGATTAAAAAATCTCAGATCCGGAGCATCAGGTCCAGGTATCCAGACATGAACATCATCATGTGGGATGTGCTTAGCGGCGACTTCGACCTGAAGCGCTCTCCCGAGGGTTGTTACCATAATGTTGAAAAACATGTGGAAAACGGATCGATCATCGTATTTCATGATAGCCTCAAAGCTTTTGAGCGTTTACAGTACGCTTTACCCCGCAGCATAGCCATGTTGAAAGCAGCGGGGTATCAGTTTCGTACCCTTTAAGCCCTTATCGAGGTATATACCAGGCTCAGTCGAGGCACATATTAGGCAATAGCCCTGTTAACCCCTTGTATAGGCCGGGTGTGAGCCCTGAGTAAGCCCCGTGTGACATGTTGCTGGATGCAGGTAAACTGTAATTCCTGAGGAAACTAAAACAGGCTTTAATTGTTGTTACACCATCAATTTAGAACATTTATAAATAATATAATGATTTATAGATGATCGCCGCTGCTTTCTTTTTTTTGTAAATTCGCTCAATTATTTAGACTTATTACCTTTTAACCAATAGTTCAATGGCTTTCGACATAGAAATGATAAAAAAGGTGTATGCTAACTTTGGTCCGCGCATCGAAGCGGCCCGTAATGTAGTCGGCAGACCTTTAACACTCTCAGAGAAAATTTTATACACCCACTTATGGGAACAACAAGCAGGTAAGGCTTTCGTAAGAGGTACTGATTATGTGGATTTTGCCCCGGACAGGGTTGCAATGCAGGATGCTACCGCACAGATGGCATTATTGCAGTTTATGCAGGCCGGAAGACCTAAAGTTGCTGTTCCATCAACCGTTCACTGTGATCACTTGATTACGGCTAAAGATGGTGCAGAATTCGACTTACCAGCTGCAAACACAGAAAGTAAAGAAGTATTTGATTTCCTTGCTTCAGTTTCAAATAAATACGGCATTGGTTTCTGGAAGCCAGGTGCTGGTATCATTCACCAGGTCGTATTGGAAAACTATGCTTTTCCAGGTGGTCTAATGATCGGTACAGACTCACACACTGTAAATGCTGGTGGTTTAGGTATGATCGCTATCGGTGTTGGTGGTGCTGATGCCTGTGATGTTATGGCTGGATTACCATGGGAGCTAAAATTCCCTAAACTGGTTGGTGTTAAATTAACCGGAAAATTAAGCGGCTGGACTGCTCCTAAAGACGTTATCCTGAAAGTTGCAGGTATCTTAACCGTAAAAGGTGGTACTGGTGCAATCATCGAATATTTTGGCGAAGGTGCAGAAAGCCTGAGCTGTACTGGTAAAGGTACCATCTGTAACATGGGTGCTGAAGTTGGTGCTACCACTTCAACTTTTGGTTATGATGAGAGTATGGAGCGTTACCTGCGCGCAACAAACCGTGCTGAGATCGCTGATGCTGCTAACGCCATCAAAGAACACCTTACCGGTGACCCTGAAGTTTATGCTAACCCGGAACAATATTTTGATCAATTGATCGAAATTAATCTTTCTGAGCTTGAGCCTTACCTTAACGGTCCGTTCACGCCAGATTTGGCTACCCCGATTTCAAAAATGAAAGAGGTAGCACAGGAAAACGGATGGCCAATGAAAATTGACGTAGGTTTGATTGGTTCATGTACCAACTCATCTTACGAAGATATTTCACGTGCAGTGAGCGTTGCAAAACAAGTTGAAGAAAAAGGCTTGAAAACTGCTGCTCAATATTGCATTAACCCAGGTTCTGAGCAAATCCGCTATACGATACAGCGCGACGGCTTCCTGGATGTTTTCCAAAACATCGGTGCTAAAGTTTTCACCAATGCTTGTGGTCCGTGTATCGGTATGTGGGATCGTGTTGGCGCTGAAAAGCAAGAGAAAAACACCATCGTACACTCTTTCAACAGGAACTTCGCTAAACGTGCAGACGGTAACCCGAACACTTTTGCCTTTGTTGGTTCACCTGAGTTGGTAACTGCAATGGCTATTGCCGGAGATCTTGGCTTTAACCCTTTAACTGATACTTTAACCAACGATAAAGGTGAGCAAGTAAAGCTTGACGCACCTCAAGGCTTTGAATTGCCGATCCGTGGTTTCGCTGTGGAAGATGCAGGTTACCAGGAGCCAGCTGCAGACGGTAGTCATGTACAGGTTGCGGTATCTCCTACCTCACACAGGTTACAATTATTGGATCCATTTGCAGCATGGGAAGGCACTAACCTTACCGGCTTAAAGCTGTTGATCAAAGCTAAAGGTAAATGTACTACTGACCACATCTCTATGGCTGGTCCTTGGTTGAAATTCCGTGGTCACCTTGACAACATTTCTAACAACATGCTTATCGGTGCTGTAAACGGCTTCAACGATAAAACTGATACCGTTAAGAACCAGTTAACCGGCGAGTACGGTCCTGTTCCTGCTACTGCACGTGCATACAAAGCACAAGGTATCGGTTCGGTAGTTGTTGGTGATGAAAACTATGGTGAAGGATCTAGCCGCGAGCACGCAGCAATGGAGCCTCGTCACCTTGGTGTTAGAGCAGTTCTTGTAAAATCTTTTGCAAGGATCCACGAGACCAACCTTAAAAAACAAGGTATGCTTGCTTTAACCTTCGTAAACAAAGAAGATTATGACAAGATCTTTGAAGACGATGTAATCGACATCTTAGGTTTAACTGAATTTACACCTGATGTTCCATTAACAGTTGTGTTAAACCACGCTGATGGTTCTAAAGATGAGATTGCTGTTAACCACAGCTACAACGCTCAGCAAATTGAGTGGTTTAAAGCGGGTGGTGCATTAAACATCATCAGAAAACAAGTAGGTGCTTAAGCTAAGCCTCCTATCTAAATAAAAAACCTCCTGTTGAAAAGCAGGAGGTTTTTTTGTGGACTAAACCGGGAGGCCAATCTGCTTGAGCAGGATTGCCGCGTTGAAGGTCCGGCAAGCACCTTCTTTTAGTTTATAATCGAAGTTCATCTCCCCTTCACTCAGCTGAATGTCGAAGTGATAGTTGCGCAGCTTATCCGGATAAGTCGAGATCATCTCGGAGAGCTGAAGATCATGGGTGGCAAACAGGGCAGAGATCTCCTGTGAGATCAGGCGTTCTATAAAGGCCTGTGAGCCCTGGTACTTATCCTTGCTGTTTGTACCGCGAAGCATTTCATCGATGAGCACAAAAGCATTGGGCACCTTTGTCACCATCTCCAGGATCATCTTAAGCCTGTTAAGCTCTGCCTTGAAGGTAGATGTCTGATCATTCAACGAGTCTTTTATACGCATGTATGTGACCAGCGAGAATATGGATGTTCTAAAATCTGCTGCACATACGGGTGCACCTGCAAAGGCAAGCACCATATTAATCCCTACCGTGCGCAGGAAAGTACTCTTGCCAGCCATATTGGAGCCAGTTACAATATCAACTGTTGGCCTTACCGTAAGTGCATAGTCGTTCGGTATGCGTTGCGACTCCGGGATCAATGGATGCCCCATGGTGCTTGTAGAAAATCCAAATTCCGGAAGTATTACCGGGAAGCACCACTGCGGGTGATTATGCGTCAGCGTTGCAAAGGAGATCAGTTCCTCAAAATCAGCGATGCGCATGAGACTGTGTACAAGATCATCTGATGCCTGCTGATGCCATCTGTCAAGCCTTACCGCGCAGCGCAGGTCCCAAACAAGCAGCAGGTTCAATACCGCACCGACAATCATGTTCAGCCTTGCATCAAAGGCCTGGATAATCCCGGCAAGTTGCTTGATCTGCTGACTGCCTTTCGCTTCAGGATGACCCTGTTTAAAGAGGTCCAGAATGTATAGGCTCTTCCATCGAATATCCTCTGTCCATCTAATAACATCTGCATAGGAATTGAGTACCACAGCGCTGCCACTGAAGCCCTCGTGTACATTCTTAACCGCCTTGCCATGGTAAATGTTATAGGCAATGTTGAAGAATGCAACAGCGATGAACAGATCCCAGGTCCAGCCCCCTATGAATAAGCCCAGCAGAAAAGTGCCAATGCTCAGGAAGGGTGCGATGCTGGTATAAGCACGAAGAAAGGTGTTGTGTGTAAAGCGGAGTTCTTCCGGCAACTGCATGGTAAGTTTGTCTTTGATGAGCGCCAGCTGCCCGGCACTGTGCCCTTTCAGGGCTGCACGAAAATGGAAGCTGGCATCTATATGGCCTCCGAGTTCCTGAATGGCTTGCTGCCGGGCCAGGATCCGCTCCGGGCTGCCTGCGGTATTTAACTGACTGGCGAGTTGGTCCATACCTTCCCTGCTGCTGCAACGGTTGATCAGTGCATAAAGAGATCCGGGTCCGAAGATATCCAGGTCGGAGACGTAAGGGTGATGCTCATCTTCATTGTGGGAACCGTCTTCGTACCCGTTCTTGCGGCTTTCAATTAGCTGTACTTCGTTTTCATATACCCAGAGCAGTTGAGTAGCGTAGCTCAGCGCCTGCTCCAGCTTCGCTTGCTTCTTTATAAGGATGATGAACGCGATAATTGGTAAGATCATCAGCAGCAGAAAGGCCAGGTGATATCCGTAAATGATCAAGAGGGCCACCAGTAAAACTTCGAACAGAAAGGCCCCAAGACGGGATAGTGAAACTTTATTGAGGTTACGTTTTAATGTATTTATATTGTTCAATTGCTCGGAGGCACAATTTTGATAGGCCGATAAAATGCTATCTTTTGTTTTTACCATATCTTTGGATTAACGCTGAAAATTATAAATATATGCAATCCGACGGGTTCCCGATGAGGATCTGCGACAAATGAAGAAGCACGAATGAAGATTACGCTACTGGTGGTTGGAAAAACAGAGGACAGATACCTTATTGAAGGAATGGAGAAATACCTGAACAGGCTGAAACATTACATCAGCTTCAATATGGTGGTAATTCCCGAATTGAAGAATACCAAAAACCTGACGGAGGCACAACAGAAAAGTAAGGAAGCAGAGAGCATCCTGAAGCAGATCAGCAACCTGGATGTGGTGGTTTTACTGGATGAGAAAGGCAAGAAGTATACCTCGGTCTCATTTTCAAATTATCTGAACAAACAGATGATCGGGAGTGTTCAGCATTTGGTATTCGTGATTGGTGGTCCTTATGGATTTGATGAGTCTGTTTATAAACGCGCAAACTCAAGTCTGAGCCTTTCGGAGATGACCTTTTCGCACCAGATGGTTCGCTTGTTCTTCATAGAGCAGCTTTACCGGGCGTTCAGCATACTAAAAGGTGAACCCTATCACCATGAATAATAAAATCGTTTTTATGGAAAACAGCCGTTTTCTACATCTAAGGAGAAAGGAGTTTTATGCAATTAGGAGATTTTAAGAGAAAATACCGCTATAAAAGTGATACCGACGCAAACAAGGGCAGCTATTGGCTGGCGATTCTGATCTCGGTGGTCGCATTTCTGGTGATCTGGTTTTTATTCTAGAAAACCGAACACATAAAAAAAGCCGGATCAATGATCCGGCTTTTCTGATATAAAATCTGTTTATACGCCTTTTTTGGAGGTCATGTTAACCTTTTTTGCAGGCTGACTGGTTTTGCTTGGTGCTTTCGCATTTGCTGGTTTAACAGCAGCGGCCGCAGCAGCTTTGGACTTCTTTTCAAGATCTGCTTTCGCAGCTTCCTGCTGTGGATCCAATTCAGGAGCTTCTTCACTGAACAATGGCTGATCTTTAAGGATGTTGTACCAGCTGATGATCTTCTTCATATCTGATACATACACTTTCTCCTGATCGTGGCTTGGTGCAACTTCCAGGAAGAAAGATTTCAACTTGGCTGCATCTGCTTTTGTGTCTGGCACATTGTCTTTCTGCGCTGCAATCTCAGCAAGTACATCGCTAAGTTTGATATCGTCATCCTCGCCATAAACGGTGATGTCTTCCAATGAAGCTAATTTGGTATTAGAAATATTGGCTACGATCTTTACTTTTTGTGCATCAAGGCTCTCTAAAACGTAACCTGCCTTATTCTGGCCAACAAGTTTAAACAATCCGGGTCTACCTGAAACGGCAACAATTCCTCTTAAATTCATATTATATTTTTTTAAAGACTGAGTATTAACCTTCAATCACTTCAACAGTTAAAATCTTATCACCTGCCTTGATCTGGTCAACTATATCAACGTTCTCTACTACTTTACCGAAGCAAGTATGGTTTCTGTCCAAGTGTGCAGTGTTGTTTCTGCTGTGGCAGATGAAGAACTGAGAACCGCCAGTGTTTCTTCCGGCATGTGCCATTGAAAGTACACCACGATCATGATATTGGTTTTCACCTGTTAGCTCGCAGTCAATCTTGTAGCCTGGACCACCAGTACCGGCAAGATGTGCTTTTGCTGGATCTTTAGAGTTTGGACAACCGCCCTGTACTACGAAATCAGGGATAACACGGTGAAAGGTAACACCATCATAAAAACCTTCACTTGCTAATTTTTTAAAGTTAGCTACAGTATTAGGTGCATCATTATCGTAAAACTCGACAGTCATGTCGCCTTTTACTGTCTTTATTATTGCTCTGCTCATATTTGTATGTTTAAAGTTCAAATTTAGGAAAAATGAATTGATTCCCATGTAAATGGATCAAAAGAAGCAAGATAGCCCCTGGAACAGCACTTGCTTAATCGTAAAAATTCCAGCTTACGCCAAACTTCAGCATGCTGTCTGGCATTGGATAGCGGCTGGTGGTGTAATAGCCTCTGGAGAACAATCCCTGGTTAGCGTAGTCATATTTCACAAAGATATTAGCTTTACGCAAGCTCGCCCTTAACCAGACATCCAGCACAGGTTCGGTATTCAGCTTGCCGCCGTTGCCAAGATAGAACTGACTTGTAGAGGGATCGTAAGAATAAGACTCGAAGGAGGTGTTATACCTGATATCAAAACCAATATTGGTGCGCAGCACTTTGAAGAAGGTCTGGTTGAAGAAGAAGGTATTGTAAGTATAAACTTCAGGTGTTCTCAGGATGCTGGGTTTATCTGTTTTCTGGTACACGATATAAGTTTCGAAATTGAATTTACCGAAAGCGAACTTCTTGCCGAGCGTAAGTTTCAACATGCTGATCGCATCCGGGTCTTGCATGGGCATGATGCGAAGGGAATCTTGCTGACCGAAGTACAGGTATTTGTTAACAAGATAATATTGAGCGCCGGTCTCCAACTTCAGACGGTCATTGAAATAGTTAAAAGAAAGGTTGATGATCTTTGTACGATCGAAACCCAGGTTGCTCCACTCGTTATGGTTGCCCAGGTGCTGGACATAGATCTGTTCAGGCGATTTATTCTGCATATAAGCGCCAAGTACGATGCGGCCGATGTTATTACTTAGCAGCACATTACTTTTAGCCTCATAGAGGAAGTCACCTGCCTGCGGCCCCTGGAACAGCTGCTGAACATCTACGTTTAGGTCTATGCGGTTGCTGAACCGGTAGCCAAGGCTACCCAGGAGCGTGGTATTCTGAAAGGGGGTATTCTTGACCTTTACAGTAGGTTCTGCCGGATCCTCGCTGCGAAACTGCGCATATCTAAACAGGTCATGCCGAAGTCCGGCATTAAGTTTCAGCTCATTTTTGATCACTTTACTTCCTTTACCACGAAGAAAGAAGGTATATACAAACTCATTCTGCAGGTGCGTTACCATCGTGGAATCGTTGGTATAGCTCGGATCGAACAGGGCTGGAGGAAGTGCGGTCAGGTCATCATTTTCGTCCTTAATGAAGTTGTATGACTTTGTTTCATACAGCAAGGTATGGGAAATCTTATTGGTAGGCAGTACTTTGGCGGTGATCTCCTGTTGCAGGGTATCTATACGGCCCACAAAATAGTTTTGTTTCAGCAAGTATGATTTCTGTCGCCATAGTTGTTTTGCGCTGCTGAGTCTGATATTCTCCGTTTCGCGGGAGAAAGCCGTACCACCTGTTACAAAAATATCTTCGTTTTCAATGGAACCATTCTCCTGTGCTTTGAGGGTGTTGAAAACTGCGTTGGCCCAAAGGTTATAGCGCTTGCTTTTAGACTGATACCAGGTAAAGAACGCGCCGTTAAGGTCATCCCCCCTTTGTCGCGCATATATACCATTGGCACCAATCCGGTTGTAATTGGCACCGAAATTCCAGTTTGGTTTGATGTTCTGGGAGTGGGTAACCTTGAACACCTGATCGGCCTTGCCCCCACTGATGTAATAGATGTTACTAAATGGTGTACGTGCCTGATAGTAGACCACATCATCGTGGGTCATGGCATAGTAGTCGAGCGCGTGAAAACCAGCATCAAAGCCAATGGTTTTTGTCGGCTCGAAAAGCATATCCCGTGCAGCAAGCCCATTATTACCAAGGTTTACCGTTGGACGACGTGGCTGAAATAAGGCGCTGTAGTTCTGAAAACCGCGTAAGCTTGTGTCTAGTGGAAGCGTCTGAATACTGTCTCTGGTTAACCGTAAGGTGGTAAAGCGCACGTATTTAGAAGTAAAAACGACCGAGTCGCCTGCACCCTCCAGTTTGTTACGGAGTGAATCCCGTTCTTGTTTATTTTCTGTTACAGAAGTTTTTAAATCCTGCGCCACCGCGGCGAACACAGAAAAACATAAAAGTGAAACCAGGAGTACAGGTATTTTAAGCATTAGATTGCAGAGATTAGCTGGCTTAGGATATGGGTCATTTTTGGTTCGGCAGCTTTTGCCGTTGCAATGATTTCTTCAACACTGGTGGGCTGCAGGTCTTCCGGAAATCCTTCGTCTGTAAGTACAGAGATGGCAAAAACCGGTACAGACATGTGGTTGGCAACAATAACTTCGGGTACGGTGCTCATACCCACGGCATCACCGCCGATGATTCTGAGGTATTTGTATTCAGCTTTGGTCTCCAGGTTTGGCCCGGTTACGGAAACGTACACCCCCTGGTGACAGGTAATATCATTTTCTGCGGCAATTTCCAGTGCTTTAGTGATGAGCGTTTTACTGTATGGCTGACTCATATCCGGGAACCGCGGGCCCATTTCTTCATCATTACGGCCGCGAAGCGGACTTTCCGGTTGAAGGTTGATGTGGTCATTGATCACCATAAGATCGCCTTTTTTAAAGGCGGGGTTTAATGAACCGGCAGCATTAGATACAAACAGGCATTTGATGCCAAGGGCTTTCATCACGCGGATTGGAAAAGTAATCTGCTGCATGGAGTAGCCTTCGTAATAGTGCAGTCTGCCTTGCATGGCAACGACGTTCTTGCCATTAAGCGTTCCGAAGATGAGTTTGCCGGAATGAAATTCCAGTGTTGAAATCGGGAAGTTCGGTATGTTGGAGTACATCAGACTGAAAGCAACCTCTATTTCAGTTACCAGTCCACCTAGCCCGGTTCCTAAAACGATACCCAGTTCGGGCTCAAAGTTATTTGTCTTTTGTCTGATGTATTGAACGGTTTCTCGTATGCTTTGATACATATGTTAATATTTCTTGGTTAAAGTGCGTAAAGTCTTCCGCATGAATATCCACCTTTATTGGCAAAAAAAATACGGGCAAATTTACTAGTAAATCTTTGATTGTTGCATCTAATAAACGCTGGGCATCCTTTTCTGTTGTAATGATCAGTTTTTGGGTATCGGGGTGTTCCTGAAAGGCTTTTACAAGCAGCTTGATTTCGGCCGTGCTGAACTTATGGTGATCCGGATAGGCATGATGCAGCAGCTGTTTACAGCGTGGATTAAGGTAAGCAAGCAGGGGCGCAGTGTTGGCAATACCTGTTAACAGAAATATGGTTTCAGCAGCCTGGCCATCCTGCAGGCCGGGCTGCTTGTGTTGGCTTTCTGTTTTATAAACCGGTTGTAGCTGGTTATACTGAATGCTTGCAAAGGCGACCTGACTGGCAGCGAGATGAGCGAATTTGTGGCGCATGGCTTTTCTGGATTGCGCATCCATTGGCTGAGGGCATTTGGTAATCAGAACCTGTTGTGCTCTGCGGTAGCCGGAAAAGGGTTCGCGGAGATTGCCGCTGGGCAGCAGCCATTGCCACTTACGCATCTTGTCGTATTCAAAAAGCAGAATGGCATAGCCGGGTTTAACCTTGCGGTGCTGGTAAGCATCATCGAGTATGATAAGATCATGCGAGGCCTTAAGATGATTGATCCCGGTGATGCGGTCCTCACAGACGGCGACGGTAACCCCGGGAAATTTCTGGTAGTACTGCAATGGTTCATCACCGATTGTTGCGGCAGTAGCGTGTTGATCGGCCTGGATAAAACCTTTGGTTTCGCGACCATATCCCCGGCTTAGAATGGCGACCTTATAGCCGCTCAACAAGCGTACAAGATACTCAGTAACAGGGGTCTTGCCACTTCCGCCGACGGCGAGATTACCTACGCATATCACTGGCAGGTCAAATTGCTGACTTTTGAAGACACCCCAGTCGTAACACTTATTTCGTATAAAGACAATTATACCGTAGAAGATTGCGAAGGGGAAGAGTATTGGTCGTATGTATTTTATCATGCCTGCATTCAAAAATAGCAAATATTAAATGGTTTAAACCAAAGGCTAATTGCGTTGACTGCGGCGCCGGGATACAGGCTTTAAAAAATGCGTATATTTGTATAAACATTAACATTAAACTATGCTTAAAGGATTTTTTAACGTACCAACACCAGTAAACGAACCGATTTTAGATTATGCGCCGGGTAGCAAAGAGCGTCAGCTTCTAAAGGAAGCTATTGCTGATGCCCGTTCAAAGCAGCTTGAAATTCCGATGCACATTGGTGGTAAGGAAGTACATACAGATCAAAAAGGGAATGTAACGCCTCCTCATGATCATCAACATATATTAGGACAATACAGCAAAGGTGATAGCAGCCACGTACAGCAGGCTATAGATGCAGCTCTTGCTGCTAAAGCTGACTGGGAAAACCTTGCATGGGAGCACCGTGCATCGATCTTTTTAAAAGCTGCAGACCTGATTGCCGGTCCATACCGCTATAAACTGAATGCTGCGACCATGCTTGGGCAGTCGAAAAGTGCTTACCAGGCGGAGATTGACTCCGCATGTGAGCTGATCGACTTCTTACGTTTTAACGTAAGCTACATGTCTGATATCTATAAGCAACAGCCGCCAGTATCAAGCAAAGGTACCTGGAACAGGGTTGAACAGCGTCCGCTGGAGGGCTTTGTTTTTGCGCTAACACCTTTCAACTTTACTGCAATTGCTGGGAACCTGCCTACTTCTGTTGCCATGATGGGTAACGTTGTGGTATGGAAGCCTGCGAACACACAGATCTATGCGGCGAACCTGTTGATGCAGATCTTTAAGGAAGCTGGTTTACCTGATGGTGTTATTAACCTGATCTATGTTTCTGGTCCGGTTGCAGGTGAAGTTATCTTTAACCATGCAGATTTCGCTGGTATCCACTTTACAGGATCTACGGGCGTATTCCAGGACATCTGGAAAACCATTGGTACCAACATTCATAAATACAAAACCTATCCACGTATTGTAGGTGAAACCGGTGGTAAGGATTTCATCCTGGTACACGGTTCAGCTGATGTGGAAGCTTCAGCAACTGCAATCGTGAGGGGTGCTTTTGAATATCAGGGACAGAAATGTTCAGCGGCTTCAAGGGTTTATGTAGCAGCAAGCGTTTGGCCTGATATCAAGGATTTGATGTTACGTGACCTTGGAACTTTCAAAATGGGCGGAACAGAAGATTTCAGCAACTTTATAAATGCTGTGATTGATGAAAACTCTTTCGATAAACTTACCAAATACATAGACAATGCAAAAGCTGATGCGAATGTAGAAGTGATTGCAGGGGGAAACTACGACAAGTCTAAAGGCTATTTTATTGAGCCAACCGTGATCCTGGTTAAAGATCCTAAATATGTAACCATGTGCGAAGAGCTTTTTGGTCCTGTATTAACGGTTTACGTTTATGAAGATGCAGACTTTGATGAAGTAATCAACATCATCGATACAACCTCAATCTATGCATTGACAGGTGCAGTGATTGCGCAAGACCGATATGCAATTGAGAAAGCATCAGTAGGTTTACGTAATGCAGCTGGTAACTTCTACATCAACGACAAATGTACAGGTGCTGTTGTTGGACAGCAACCATTTGGCGGCGCCAGAGGTTCAGGTACCAATGATAAAGCGGGCTCAATGATTAACTTACTCAGATGGGTATCACCACGTGCTATTAAAGAAACTTTTGCACCGGCTAAAGATTACCGTTATCCATTCCTGGCAGAAGATTAAGCTGCCGGCGAAGAAACACGATATATACCAAAAAAAGAAAAGCTCCTGGAAACCCAGGAGCTTTTTCATTTATTAAACTAAAAACAGTCTTTGTTACAGCTATTGTTCAATCTTCGGTGTTTCGCTTACACGAAATACCGCTGAAAGGTTGTCCGGAGCTGAGCAGCTTAGGTTCAGGTCTTTGATTAATCCGGTTTCAATGCTGTATACCCATCCGTGAATGTTTAACGTTTTGCCGCTTGCCCATTTATTTTGTACAATGGAAGTTTTGGTAACGTTGAATACGCTCTCCATGACGTTAAGTTCTACCAGGCGATCGCAACGTTTCTTGTGATCAGAGATCAGATCTAACTCATGGTTGTGTAAACGGTAGGTATCTTTGATGGCACGTAACCAGTTATCGATAATACCGAATTGTTTATTGCCTAAGGCAGCCTCTACCCCACCGCAACCATAGTGACCGCATACGATCACATGTTCTACGCCAAGCACGTTAACCGCATAATCGAGCACGCTAAGCATACTCATGTCGGTATGCACGACAACGTTTGCGATATTACGCAATACGAAGATATCGCCGGGGTTGGTGTTGGTGATTTGGTTTGCCGGAACACGGCTATCGGAGCAACCAATCCATAATACAGGTGGTTTTTGTCCTTTGGCAAGTGTAGAAAAGAAGTCTGGGTTTTCGTCCAGTGTTTTTGCTACCCATTCTTTGTTTCCTGCCAGTAAGCTTTCGTATGTGATGTGTGTGTGTTGTTCTTCAATTTGTGCGCACATGATGCAATTGTTTTAAGGTTGTTATTAATTAGTTGTTGATTTCTTCCATTACACTTGTGTCGATCTTAGGAACGACATAGGTCTTCTGTATATTTTCCAGCTGCACAATTATTCCTTTCGTATAGGCATTGTGCTTAAAGTTGTTTATGATTTCCAAAACATCCGGATCGATATACCGGGCATTTGTTCCATCGATAATCACATTGGTTTCAGCAGGGATTTTAGTAAGCATTTGCTGAATTGCTGCTTTGTTAAGGAAAGATACCTCTTCTGCAAGCTTGATTCTGATATTTTTCTTTTTATCATCCTGAGTAATTCTGTAAAAGAATGAGTTTCGCATGTTGGTACGCAGGAGGTAAAAAATAGATACCACCATACCCAATGCTACACCCTTTAACAGGTCGGTAAAGATAACCGCCAATACGGTAACGACAAACGGAACAAACTGGTTCCATCCTTTTTTGTACATCTGCTTGAACAGGTCGATCTTAGCGAGCTTATACCCGGTTACGATCAGTACCGCTGCAAGGCAGGCAAGTGGAATAAGGTTGATTACAAAAGGTATGAAGACCAGGGATAGCAGCAACCAAATACCATGAAAGATTGCCGACATTTTGGTACGGCCACCCGAGCCTACGTTGGCAGAGCTTCTCACGATTACCGAAGTCATTGGTAAGCCACCCAGCATACCACTCACGATGTTACCTGCACCCTGTGCCATTAACTCGCGGTTGGTAGGTGAAACACGTTTTATCGGATCGATCTTGTCGATCGCTTCGATACTCAGCAAGGTCTCCAGACTGGCAACAATGGCCAGGGTACCAGCAATTACCCAAACGTCTTTATTGGTGATCTGCGTAAAATCTGGCATGGTGAACAAGCCCAGGAACTCGTTAAAGCCATTGACTACCGGAATTGCAACCATTTGGTCTGGTCTTAAGGCATAACCTGTACCGCTGAAGGCAACAGTTAGTGCGATACCGATGATAACCACCACCAGTGGTGCCGGAACAATGGCTAGCTTCTTGAAGTTTGGCCATATAATAAGGACCGCAATGGAAAGCAAGCTGATCACGATTGCCGCAAGGCTGAACTGGCCCAAAGCTGCTTCAACAGCAGAGAAAGTATTCTGCTGATCATTTTGTATAAAAGCTTCATCACCCTGGAAGTCGGAATCGACACCCAAAGCATGTGGCAGCTGTTTCAGGATCAGAATGATACCAATAGCGGCAAGCATACCCGCGATAACGCTTGAAGGGAAGTAGTTACCGATGGTTCCTGCTTTAGCAAAGCCGAGGATAACCTGCATGATACCGGCTAGCATAACAGCAAGCAGGAAGGTTTGATAGTTACCAAGGGTTGCAATTGCACCCAGCACGATAACCGTTAATCCGGCAGCAGGTCCGCTTACGCTAAGTTGTGAGCCACTGATTGAGCTCACCACAATACCACCAATGATACCGGTAAGGAGTCCGGCGAAGAGTGGCGCACCTGACGCCATAGCGATACCTAAACATAATGGTAAGGCTACAAGGAAAACAACGATACTCGCCGGTAAATCGTGTTTCAAATTCTTTTTAAGAAAATATTTTTTAATGCCCAGCGCAGTAAGGCCGGATGTATCAGTTTTCATAAACAATCGATATTAAAAGAAATTAAATCGTTAAGCCGGCGGTCGTTTTGACCGGCGATGTTAATGATATTTCTAAGATGAAATTAAATAGTATGGGCGCTGTAAATACAGGCCACAGATGATTGTTTATGAAAAGTTCGGTGGCGGGGTTGGCACCGAAGGATGATATGGATTTACATATCGTTTTGAGTGTTTCAGAAAGCTGTTGGTCAGCATGAAATCGTATACAACCGGAATATAGGCACTGTTATAAGTATGGTTAATTATTTTAAAATCTACATACTTCAGCGTTTTTCCGGTCTCTCCATCGGAACCATGCTCAAGTTCAACCTGCATGATAACAGAGTTTACAAGTTCCTTGTCCATTGTTTGAAAAAATACAGGCGCAGCCGAGATCAGCATCTTAGCGCAGAACAGGCTAAGAAAAGTGAGGGCTACAAATAACTGATATTTTCTTCTTGACATTTTAGGACGTCTGTTTCTTTTTCTGGCACCAAAAATAATACTAGAATGTAATTAATAAGCATAATGCTTGTAAAAAATTTGTAATTAAGAAAAGATTGTTTAGCAAACTTCACAAATTTCTCATCAAATCGCTGGCACGTTGGGGTTAAATTGAGTCGAAAGCGTATTTTAGCCTCAATAGCAAACGCGAATGGAAAACAAGCTACAATTACTAAATGAGAAGGTAGAGCAGGCACTAGCCGCCGGCGGTGAAGCCAGAATTGCCAGTCAACACAAGAAAGGTAAACTAACCGCCAGAGAGCGCCTGCATTTTCTGCTTGATGAGCATTCGTTCGAAGAGATTGGCATGCTGGTTACCCACCGCAGTACTGATTTCGGTATGGAACATGAGAAATACTACGGCGATGGCGTGGTGACGGGCTATGGCACCATCAACGGGCGCCTGGTTTATGTATTCTCCCAGGATTTCACTGTTTTTGGTGGTTCCTTATCAGAAACTCACGCGGAGAAGATCTGCAAGATTATGGATATGGCGATGAAGAATGGTGCGCCGCTGATCGGCTTAAATGATAGTGGAGGTGCACGTATTCAGGAGGGTGTAGTTTCTTTAGGCGGTTACGCAGACATATTCTACAAAAACGTACAGGCCTCGGGTGTTGTTCCGCAGCTTTCCGCGATTATGGGCCCCTGTGCAGGCGGTGCAGTCTACTCCCCTGCCATCACAGATTTTGTATTGATGGTGGAAAACACTTCCTATATGTTTGTAACCGGACCAAACGTGGTAAAGACGGTAACACATGAGCAGGTATCTTCTGAGGAACTGGGCGGTGCCTCTACGCATGCTACAAAATCAGGAGTGACTCATTTCTCCTGTGTAAACGAGCTTGATGCTATAAATCATATTAAAAAGTTGCTGAGCTATATGCCTCAGCATTGCGAAGATATTCCTGCAGCGCTGCCATATGTTGCTGCAGATGAAAGCAGGCCAGCATTAAACAGCCTGCTGCCGGAGAGTGCCAATCAGCCTTACGACATGCGGGAGGTGATAGCCACCGTTGCTGATGCGGATTCTTTTCTGGAAGTGCATAAGGATTTTGCCGAGAACATCGTTGTAGGCTTTGCACGACTAGCTGGGCGCAGTATCGGTATCGTTGGTAATCAGCCCGCTTATTTGGCGGGGGTACTTGACAATCATGCATCCGTCAAAGCGGCCCGATTTGTAAGGTTCTGTGACTGCTTTAATATTCCTTTATTGGTGCTTGAAGATGTTCCTGGCTTCTTGCCGGGCACGGACCAGGAATGGAACGGAATCATCAGCAATGGGGCAAAGCTGCTTTACGCTTTCAGCGAGGCGACTGTCCCACGAATAACTGTAATTACCCGCAAGGCATACGGTGGTGCTTACGATGTGATGAACTCTAAACATATTGGAGCGGATATGAACTATGCATGGCCGAGTGCGGAAATTGCAGTTATGGGTGCTAAAGGTGCTGCAGAGATCATATTCAAAAAAGAAATCAGCACCGCTGAAAACCCGGAACAGAAATTGCAGGAAAAGGAGCAGCTTTATGCAGAGATCTTCGCCAACCCATACCGGGCTGCAGAGCGTGGCTTTGTTGATGAAGTGATTGAGCCCTCGCAAACCAGAAGCAAGTTAATTAAGGCTTTCAAGATGCTGGAAAATAAGGTCGTTAATAACCCAAAAAAGAAACACGGAAACATACCGCTATAGATGAAGTTAAGTCGCGCAGACGTATTGCTGATGGCCTTTTGCACGGGCCTTATTGTTGCAAATATTTATTATTGTCAACCGCTGATCGTACTTATTGCACGCGACTTTCAGGTTCCGGAGAGTGTTGCCGGAAGAGCAACCTACCTTACCCAGGCGGGCTACGCGATTGGCTTGCTATTGCTTGTACCGCTAGGCGATATGTTTGAGCGGAAAAAACAGATCCTGGTGATCACCGGGCTGGCGATATTATCGCTGTTGCTTGCTGGTTTCGCACATTCCTTCCTGGTCTTGCAGATTGCTTGTGTGTTGATTGGCGCAAGTTCAATTGTACCACAGTTAATCTTACCACTGGCCGCGAACCTGTCTACTGACGAAAACCGCGGGCACACGATCGGAATCATCATGGGTGGTTTGCTGATCGGCATTCTGGGCTCCAGGTCGCTGAGTGGCACTGTAGGTTATCTCTGGGGCTGGCGCTCAATGTTCCTGATCGCTGCCGGCATTTGCCTCCTATTGGTATTGCTGATGGCCAGGCGCTTTCCGGCGAGCATGCCCGCTTTCAAGGGTAACTATGGACAACTTATGCGTTCGATGTTCGGTTACATCAAAACACAGCCTGTTTTAAGAGAGACTTCCCTGATCAACTTTCTGGCTTTTGCAACTTTGAGTGCGTTCTGGACGACGATGGTGCTTTATCTTTCTGGTCCTCCGTTTAATTTTCAGTCCTTACAGGTAGGCCTGTTCGGGATTGCTGGTGCCGCTGGTGCATTAGCAGCACCTTTGGTGGGCAAATTGAGTGATTCCAGCGATCCGCGTCGAAACCTGTTGATCGGATTGGTGCTTCAGTTGATCAGTATCGTTGCATTTTACTTTACGCAAAGTCATCTGTTCCTTTTTGTTGCCGGCATCATCTTGCTTGACATTGGGCAACAGGCGATACACGTAACGAACCAGACGCGTATTTACGCACTGATTCCGGAGGCACGTAACCGGCTGAACACCGTGTTTATGTCTGTTAGTTTTGTTGGGGCCTCTGTAGGGTCTGCTGCGGGACTGTGGCTCTGGGATAAGGGGCACTGGCCGTTGTTCTGCCTGGGCTCAGCACTAGTAATCAGCACCAACATTCTGATCTACTATTTTTACAAGCAGCGCAAGGTACGCGGAATTGCATAAGAGCTGCTAAAAGCATGTCACTGGAGCTATTTTAAAGCTTCAACATTATATAATAAATATTAATAAGTTTAATTATGTCAGAACAAGAAGAAGAAAAAAAACATGTTCCTGTAGTTACGGAGCAGTCTGTGCGTTTCTTTGAAACCTATATCAATAATCCCTCTCCGACTGGTTTTGAATACCCTGGCCAGAAACTTTGGTTGGATTACCTGAAACCTTACATCCATGAAAGTTTTATTGACAACTACGGAACTGCTGTTGGTGTGATTAATCCAGATGCAGAATTTAAGGTCGTGATTGAAGCACATGCTGATGAGATCTCCTGGTTTGTTAATTACATCACCGCTGAGGGCTTAATTTACGTGATCCGTAATGGAGGGTCAGATCACCAGATCGCGCCTTCAAAACGCGTAAATATCCACACTGATAAGGGCATGGTGAAAGCTGTTTTCGGCTGGCCTGCAATTCACACCCGTAATGGTGAGAAAGAAGAAGCGCCGGCTTTGAAAAATATTTTCCTGGACTGTGGTTGCACCAGCAAAGAAGAGGTTGAAGCTTTGGGAATTCACGTAGGCTGTGTGATCACTTACGAAGATGAGTTCATGGTGCTTAATGATCGCTATTATGTTGGTCGTGCACTTGACAACAGGGCCGGTGGATTTATGATCGCCGAGGTGGCTCGTTTACTCCATGAGAACAAGAAAGAGCTTCCATTCGGCTTGTATATCGTTAACTCGGTACAGGAAGAAATTGGCTTACGCGGTGCAGAGATGATTGCACACCGCATTAAACCTAATGTAGCGATTATCACGGATGTTACCCACGATACCTCTACCCCAATGATCAACAAGATCACACAAGGTGATTTGGCTTGTGGAAGAGGCCCGGTAGTATCATATGCGCCTGCGGTTCAAACCAATCTGAACAGATTACTGATTGATACAGCAGTTCAAAACAACATTCCTTTCCAGCGTCAGGCTTCCTCACGTTCTACAGGAACGGATACAGATGCATTTGCTTATTCAAACGGGGGTGTACCTTCGGCATTGATTTCCTTGCCGTTGCGCTACATGCACACTACGGTGGAGATGATTCATAAAGAAGATGTGGACAATGTAATTAGCCTGATCTATCATTCGCTTTTGAACATCACGAATAACCACGACTTTAAATATTCAAGATAACCAAACAATTTGGCCTGCTTTTACATTTATTGTTTGACGGGTAAATAACAGAAAAACTAACAAGTAAAATATACCTTTTGTTTATATAAATTTATTATGAAACCTACTTTATTGATTTTAGCTGCCGGTATGGCGAGCCGCTACGGCAGCATGAAACAAATTGATGGATTTGGCCCTAATGGGGAAACCATCATTGACTACTCTATTTATGATGCAATTCAAGCCGGCTTTGGCAAAGTTGTATTCATCATCAAAGAAGAATTTGTCGACAATTTTAAATCAATCTTTGAACCTAAATTAAACGGCAAGATTGAAACCGACTATGTGTTTCAAAATTTTGATATTAAACAATATGGTGTTGAATTAGAAATTGAAAGAGCAAAACCTTGGGGTACTGCGCATGCGGTACTTGCTGCAAGACACGTGGTGAAAGAGCCATTTGCGGTAATCAATGCTGACGATTTCTATGGTTTGGATGCGTTCCAGAAAATGAACGACTTCCTTACAACAGAAGCAAATGGCAGTACATTCTCCATGATCGGATACGAGATTGGTAAAACGCTTTCTGAGCACGGATCTGTTTCTCGTGGTGTATGTAAGGTTGACGGTTCAGGCAACCTTGAAGAAATCGTTGAACGTACTAACGTTTACAAAGAATTTGATGTTATTGTTTACGAAGAGAATGATCATAAGCACCCACTTGAGTTTGATACGCGTGTATCTATGAACTTCTGGGGCTTTACACCAGAGATCTTCAATGTAAGCTTGGAGTTGTTTAAAGAATTTGCACATGCAAACAAAGACAATGCTAAAGCTGAGTTCTTCATTCCACTTGTTGGTGATCACCTGATCAGAACCAACAAAGCTGTAGTTAAAGTAATTCCTACAAGCAGCCAGTGGTTTGGTGTTACTTATAAAGAAGATAAACCGATTGTTCAGGAGAGTATTGATCAATTGATCAAAGATGGTACTTATCCAGAGAACCTTTGGACCTAAGCCAAGCAACGTAAAATAAATTTGCCATAAGAAAAGCCTTTCAACTTTCGTTGAGAGGCTTTCTTTTTTGGTAGATATATTTGCCTTGGTCTATTAAATTTGAGGCGCTACAACGCAAAAAGGCTGCCCTGAGGCAGCCTTTTCTATTATATTAGAACAAGATTATTTCTTGTCGTCCTGAACTTCTTCGAAGTCTACGTCGGTAACGTTATCTCCATTTGGAGCTTGGTCACCAGCTTGTGGACCGCCTTGAGGTTGAGTACCATCCTGTCCGGCTTTGT
Source organism: Pedobacter sp. (assembly GCA_038918115.1). Classification (GTDB taxonomy): domain Bacteria; phylum Bacteroidota; class Bacteroidia; order Sphingobacteriales; family Sphingobacteriaceae; genus Pedobacter. Next base: position 457,149 of record JBCLAL010000001.1, on the reverse strand, counting down.
ACATTTCCTCAGAAGCTTCGTTCCAGGCAGCTTGTAAAGCAGCTTGAGCGGTATCGATATCAGCAAAGTTTCTTGCTGCATGTGCTTCTTTAAGTTTTGTCAAACCTTCTTCAATTGGTGCTTTCTTGTCAGCAGAGATCTTGTCACCAAATTCTTTTAGTTGTTTCTCTGTAGAGAAGATTAAAGCATCAGCAGCATTGATTTTTTCTGCTTCTTCTTTAGCAGCTTTGTCTGCATCAGCATTTTTCTCAGCCTCTTCTTTCATTCTCTTGATTTCTTCATCAGTTAAACCAGAAGATGCTTCAATACGGATTTTTTGCTCTTTACCAGTAGCTTTATCTTTTGCACTTACGTGTAGGATACCGTTCGCATCGATGTCAAAAGCAACTTCGATTTGAGGTACGCCGCGAGGTGCTGGTGGAATACCGTCTAAGATAAAACGTCCGATTGTACGGTTTTGAGCAGCCATTGGACGCTCACCTTGCAAAATGTGGATCTCTACAGATGGTTGATTATCAGCAGCAGTAGAGAATGTTTCTGCTTTCTTAGATGGAATGGTTGTGTTTGATTCAATCAATTTGGTCATTACACCACCCATGGTTTCGATACCTAAAGAAAGTGGAGTAACATCTAACAGCAATACATCTTTAACCTCACCGGTTAATACACCACCTTGAATTGCAGCGCCAATTGCTACAACTTCATCAGGGTTTACACCTTTTGAAGGCTCTTTACCGAAGAATGCTTTAACAGCATCCTGGATTGCAGGGATACGGGTTGAACCACCTACAAGGATGATTTCGTCAATATCAGAGGTTTTTAAACCAGCATTTTTCAATGCAGATTTACAAGGATCAATTGTACGTTTGATCAAGTCGGCAGCTAATTGTTCAAATTTCGCACGGCTTAACGTTCTAACCAAGTGTTTAGGACCAGTTGCATCAGCAGTGATGTAAGGCAAGTTAATCTCAGTAGAAGTAGTGCTTGAAAGCTCGATTTTAGCTTTTTCAGCAGCCTCTTTCAAACGTTGTAATGCCATTGGATCCTGGTGAAGGTCCATGCCATTCTCGATTTTAAATTCGCCAGCTAACCATTCGATGATAATGTGGTCAAAGTCATCTCCCCCAAGGTGAGTATCACCGTCAGTTGATTTTACTTCAAATACGCCATCACCTAATTCAAGTACGGAAACATCATGTGTACCACCGCCACAGTCAAACACAACAATTTTCATGTCTTTATGTGCTTTATCCAGACCGTAAGCTAAAGCAGCAGCAGTTGGCTCATTGATGATACGCTTAACTGTTAAACCAGCAATCTCGCCAGCTTCTTTGGTAGCTTGACGTTGCGCATCGTTAAAATATGCAGGAACAGTAATAACTGCCTCTGTAACTTCCTGACCCAAAAAGTCTTCAGCTGTTTTTTTCATTTTCTGCAAGATCATCGCAGAAAGCTCTTGTGGCGTATATTTACGGTCGTCAATAGCAACACGCGGGGTGTTGTTGTCGCCTTTAACTACGCTGTAAGGTACACGACCAGCTTCTTTTCCTACTTCAGCAAAGCTGCTACCCATGAAACGTTTGATAGAAGAGATCGTTTTTGTAGGGTTAGTGATCGCCTGACGTTTAGCCGGCTCACCAACTTTACGCTCACCATTCTCTGCAAAAGCGACAATAGATGGTGTAGTACGTTTACCCTCACTGTTGGCTATAACTACAGGCTCGTTACCCTCCATTACGGCTACGCAAGAATTTGTTGTTCCTAAGTCTATACCAATAATTTTTCCCATTTTATTATTATTTTAATGTTTTACTAATTCGATATTTCCCTTTGAACAAGGGCTGTGCCAATTGCTTTTTGGCAGATATTTATTAAATCATGGTCTCAACACCTGCTAAATATGTCTAGGTTGGACATCTGCAGAAATGCCAAATTGACAGATCAAACGGTGAGTCCGGTAAGCTTTTCCAAGTAATGATAAGTTATGCCGAAAAATTCTTTAATGGACTGAATTTCGTGTAAGATTTCTACCTGTCTTGAGGCATTTATCTGCTTTCTTAAACCAACAATTAGGACGTTCTTAGGCGTATGCTGGTCCGAGATAAATTGCATCACCTTGGTTTGATAACCGTAATATTCCAGGATTAAAGCACGCAGACCATCTGTTACCATTTCTGCCTGGCGCTCCAGGAAGATCCCGTGCTGCAACAGGAACTCAAGTTGGTTAGAGGGCTTGCCCTTAGTGATCTGCCTTCTAATTTGCTTATGGCAGCAGGGTGCAGTAACGATGAGTGAAGCGCCGGCTTGTATCCCCTTGTAGATAGCATCATCAGTGGCAGTATCGCAAGCATGCAGGGCGATAAGCATATCTGTTCCGGCAGCATCAAACGCTTCTATAGAGCCTTCTACAAAGTTAAGCTGATCGAAATTAGCATCAACCGCGATTTGATTACAAAGTTCCACCAAGTCCTTGCGGAACTCTACTCCCGTAACTTGTACATCAAATTGCTGCTTGTTACGGAGATAATCATATAGGGCGAAAGTTAAGTACCCTTTACCAGAGCCCATATCTGCAACACGCTTCAGGCTACCGAGGGGCATACCAGCGATTAGCGGGCTTAAAATCTCAATGTACTGATTAATCTGTTTATATTTATCTTGAGCGTTCTTGAAAACATTTCCAGCCGGATCAGTTAACTTCAGGTCGATGAGGTACGAACTACCGACACTGGATATTTTCCTAACCTTAGCTTTATCATGTGACCGATTATCGATCGTTGGGACCATACTAGGTGGCAGAACTTTAAAGACATAGCTATTTCCTTTCTCTTGTAAGACATAATCAGCTAATACGCTAAACAAAGTCGCGGAGCAAAAATCCGTCGTCAGATATTGAACCAACAAAGCCCAACCCTCCTCGCAGGAAAAGTTCTTGACAATGTCCTTAGTTTTGTAGCGGTAGGTAAGTGATAATTTGGTTTGCCTTTTAATTTCTACAGGACGAACGTAAATGTTCTTTAACCCAGTCTCAGTACCTCTATAATTAGATAGCGTTAACTTCAAAAACGTGTCAGCAGTCATTGCCTCATCCAGGTGTTTAAGAAATAACGCTTGTTGATTAGAATCAATCATATTTAAAAATAGATCTATGAAAAAAGCCCTGCTGATAAAATCAACAGGGCCTTTCTGTATTTGTTATAATGCTTAAGCTTCTTTTGCTTCTTCACCTTCAGCAGGTGCAGCAGTTTCCTCAGCAGGAGCTTCAGTTGTTGCCTCAGCCGCAGGTGCATCAGTGGCAGGTGCATCAGCTTTTTTGCTTCTGTTTCTACCACGACGAGTTGTTTTCTTCTCAGCAGCATCGGTATCTTTACCGTAAACTTCATTGTAATCAACCAGCTCAATTAATGCCATCTCAGCATTATCACCTAAACGATTGTTTAGTTTAATAATTCTGGTGTAACCACCCGGACGGTTAGCAACTTTAGCGGCTACGTCACGGAACAATTCAGTTACAGATTCTTTATCTTGTAGGTAGCTAAAAACAATACGACGAGAGTGCGTGGTGTCAGTTTTAGATTTAGTGATCATTGGCTCAACGTACATACGCAATGCTTTTGCCTTAGCTAAAGTAGTGGTAATTCTTTTGTGCTTGATCAATGATGAAGCCATGTTAGCCAACATCGCCTTACGATGTGAATCAGTTCTTCCTAAGTGGTTATTTTTTTTACCGTGTCTCATTTTTGATTTTATTCAGTGCATACCGTCTCTTTTCGAGGGAATTATGCACTATTAACAATAGTTATATTTGTTATTATTCTTCGTCTAACTTGAATTTAGACAGGTTCATTCCAAAAGATAAGCTTTTAGATTTAACCAATTCCTGGATCTCAGTCAGGGATTTTTTACCGAAGTTTCTGAATTTTAACATATCAGCAACGTCGTATGACACCAAGTCAGCCAAGGTACGGATATCAGCTGCTTTAAGGCAGTTTAATGCACGTACAGAAAGATCAAGATCAACAAGTTCCGTTTTAAGAATCTTACGCATATGTAAGATTTCCTCGTCAACTTCTTTAGTTTCTTCCTTAGCCTGCGACTCTAATACAAGATTCTCATCAGAGAATAGCATAAAGTGCTGAATAAGGATCTTTGCAGATTCTTTCAAAGCTTCTTCCGGATGAATAGATCCATCAGTAGAAATCTCAAGGATTAATTTTTCGTAATCTGTTTTTTGTTCAACACGATAGTTTTCGATCGTGTACTTAACATTTTTCATCGGAGTGAAAATCGAATCAATAGCGATTACACCAACAACAGCATCACTTACTTTATTTTCTTCAGCAGGAACATAACCACGTCCTTTATTGATGGTTAACTCCACCTCTAAAGTCACAGTTTTTTCCATATTGCAAATCACAAAATCCGGGTTTAAAACCTCAAAGTTGTTTGAGAATTTGGTAATATCTCCTGCAAGAAACTGATCCTGACCATTTACAATGATGAATACCTTTTCAGAATCACCAGTGTCACCAACCTTCTTAAAACGAACTTGTTTTAAATTAAGGATGATTTCAGTCAAGTCTTCTACAACACCTTTGATGGTAGAAAATTCGTGAGAAACACCAGAAAAACGGATACTTGTAATTGCATAACCTTCCAATGAAGAAAGTAAAATTCTTCTAAGGGCATTACCAATTGTTACACCGAAACCGGGCTCTAAAGGACGAAATTCAAATATGCCATCGAAATCAGTAGATTTCTGCATGATTACCTTATCGGGTTTCTGAAATGCTAAAATTGCCATTTATAATGTTTTTAGATCGTTTATTAAAAATTGTAACGCAAAAAAAACTAACCGCCCTTTGGTTAAAGGGCAGTTAGAATCAATTCATTACTTAGAGTATAACTCTACTATAAGGTTTTCTTTGATATTTTCTGGGATCTCATCACGATTTGGATAAGCTAAAAACTTTCCAGACAATTCACTTGCATTCCAGTCTAACCAATTAAATTTATTGATTACTCTTCCAGCAACAGAGTTAGTGATGGATTCTAAGGTCTTTGATTTCTCACGAACAGCAATAACATCACCGGCTTTCAATTGATAAGAAGGAATGTTCACCACTTCCCCGTTCACTGTTACGTGTTTATGGCTAACTAACTGGCGAGCAGCTGAACGGGTTGGGGCAATACCTAATCTATATACGGTATTATCTAAACGAGCCTCTAATAATTGTAGTAAGTTATCACCGGTAATTCCCTGACGTGAAGATGCTTTGGTAAACAAGTTACGGAACTGACGCTCCAATACACCATAAGTGTATTTCACTTTCTGTTTTTCCATTAACTGAACAGCATATTCAGATTGTTTTCCTCTTCTTTTTGAAACGCCATGTTGGCCAGGAGGATAGTTTTTTCTGTCTAAAACTTTATCAGGGCCAAAAATAGGCTCTCTGAATTTACGCGCGATTTTGGACTTTGGTCCTGTATATCTTGCCATTTTTCTTTGTTTTAAAGTATCGTGCAACCTGTAGCTGCAGACTCTTAGCTTTAAAAATTATAAATTAAACTCTTCTTTTCTTAGGTGGACGACATCCATTGTGTGGAAGCGGAGTGATGTCCTTGATCGAGGTTACTTCAATACCTGCAACTTGTAAAGTTCTGATTGCTGATTCACGACCAGATCCAGGACCTTTTACAAATACTTCAACCTTACGTAAACCTAAATCATATGCTACCTTACCACAGTCAGAAGCCGCTTGGCCAGCCGCATATGGGGTGTTCTTTTTAGAACCTTTGAAACCCATTTTACCAGCAGAAGACCATGAAATGGTTTGACCGTTGTTGTTTGTTAGGGTAACAATGATATTGTTAAAAGTCGCATTGATGTGTGCCTGACCAACAGGCTCAATTACAACAATACGCTTTTTAGTTACTTTTTTACTCTTAGCCATAATTATTGTTTGATACTAATTTTATTTAGTAGCTTTTTTCTTGTTAGCAACTGTTTTTCTCTTGCCTTTACGAGTTCTGGAGTTGTTCTTTGTACGTTGTCCACGAACCGGCAAACCTTTTCTATGGCGTAAGCCACGGTAGCAACCGATATCCATTAAACGTTTGATGTTCAACTGAACTTCTGAACGTAAGGCACCTTCAACTTTAATTCCGTCGTTGATGATCGTACGGATTGCTGACAACTCATCATCAGACCAATCTTGTACTTTTTTACTTAAATCGATACCTGCTTCCGTTAAAATACGTTGTGCAGTAGATCTTCCTATACCGAAAATATAAGTAAGACCAATCTCGCCTCTTTTGTTTCTTGGTAAATCAATACCTGATATCCTTGCCATATTTGTACTAAATGTTTGATTATTTGATTAAATGACAGATTGAATAACCTGTTCATCCAATCCAATCACACTTAAATAATTTCTTAACCTTGACGCTGCTTGAACTTAGGGTTCTTTTTGTTGATAACGTAAAGTTTTCCCTTACGACGTATAATTTTGCAATCAGCGCTACGCTTTTTAATTGATGACCTAACTTTCATTTTATTTATATCTATAAGTAATCCTGCCTTTTGATAAATCGTAAGGCGACATCTCTAATTTAACTTTATCCCCTGGTAATATTTTGATGTAGTGCATCCGCATCTTACCAGAAATATGAGCGATAATCTCATGACCATTTTCCAGCTCTACCCGGAACATAGCATTTGACAATGCTTCCCTTATTACTCCGTCTTGTTCAATTGAGGCTTGTTTAGCCATATATTATTGATTTTTACTTAATTAGCTGCTATTAAACAGGGTTGCAAAATTAATTAAAATAATTTAATTATTTATGCTTTTTCTCTAAAACTTCTTCAATCAACGAAAACGTTGATAAAACATCTGCTTTACCCTTTTTTACCGCGATTGTGTGCTCGAAATGTGCAGATGGTTTATTATCCTTACTTGTTACAGTCCAGCCATCAGACCAAAACTTAACACTGGCAGTACCAGCGTTAATCATCGGTTCAATGGCGATAACCATACCCTCTTCTAACTTTATCCCGCGGCCCCTCTGACCGTAATTCGGAACTTCCGGCTTCTCGTGAAGCTTAACCCCCACGCCGTGCCCAACAAGTTCCCTTACTACGCCAAAGCCGTTATCTTCAGCAATCCTTTGAATGGCATACCCCACATCCCCAATCCTGGATCCAGACACCGCCTTTTCCACACCTGCTACCAGGCATGCCTTAGTTACATCAACAAGCTTCTGCTTCTCTGCATCAACCTCACCAATGGAAAAAGTGTACGCAGAGTCACCAAAGTAATTGTTCTTGATCACACCACAGTCAACCGAAATCAGGTCACCCTCCTGAATGACATATTCACTCGGAAAGCCATGTACAACCTGTTCATTCGGAGAAATACATAAGGAATATGGGAAGCCATTATAGTTCAGGAATGCCGGAATGGCACCCTGATCTTTAATAAAAGTCTCAGCAAGTTTGTTTAAGCTCATGGTAGTCATCCCTGGGCCGATAACCTTGGCCACTTCTGCTAGTGTCTGCGACACCAACATAGAACTTTCCCTAATCAACTCAATCTCTTCTGCTGATTTATAATAAATTTGACATGACTTATATCACGGCATTACTTCCAGTGGCAGCAGGAATACCTGTGCGGCCGGTCACTCTACCGGTTTTCATCAACCCATCATAATGACGCATCAATAAGTAACTTTCAATTTGCTGAAGCGTATCAAGTACAACGCCAACAAGGATCAAAAGAGATGTTCCACCATAGAAGTGCGCAAATTCTGATTTAATACCGAATTTAACAGCAATCGCAGGAAGAATCGCGATGATCGCCAGGAAAATAGAACCTGGGAAAGTAATTTTAGAAATAACATCATCTATAAAAGATGAAGTAGCAAGTCCTGGTTTAACGCTTGGAATGAACCCGCCATTCTTCTTCATATCATCAGCCATTTGCGTAGGGTTTACGGTAATCGCAGTATAGAAGAAAGTAAAGGCAATGATCAAGAAAGCAAAAGTCAAACAGTAAGTAAGTGATGTATAATCACTGAACTGAATTAACCAGGTGTTTTGCAATGAAGGGAAAAATGATGTAAGCGTCATCGGAATAAACATCAACGCTTGCGCAAAGATGATTGGCATTACTCCAGCGGCATTAACCTTTAAAGGAATGTATTGCCGAACACCACCAAATTGTCTGTTACCAACAATACGTTTTGCATATTGTACAGGCACTTTGCGAACACCCTGAACAATCAGGATGGTGAACATAACCACTGCAAACAAGGCAACGATTTCAAGTACAAGACCAATTAAGCCACCCTCACCCACAAATCTGGAGCTGATCTCCTGTTGTAGGGCCATAGGCAAACGTGCGATGATACCAACCATAATGATCAGTGAAACACCATTTCCAATACCCTTATCAGTAATTTTCTCACCAAGCCACATTACAAACAAAGTACCTGCAGCTAAAACAAATGTTGACAACACGTAGAATAAAGTACGGTCAATCATGATTGCCTCAGGAGGAACCTGTGTTTTAATATAACCGACAGCCTGAACAGCGGTAATAGCCACAGTTAGGTATCTGGTGATTTGGTTAAGCTTATTTCTGCCGCTCTCGCCTTCTTTCTGCATTTTCTGGAAAGAAGGAACAGCAATACCGAGTAACTGAACTACAATAGACGCTGAAATATATGGCATTACACCAAGGGCTAAGATAGATACGCGAGAGAAAGATCCTCCGGCAAACATGTCTATCAAGCCTAACAGGCCGGATTGTTCATTCGTGTCTAATGCAGTTGCATCGACACCCGGAAGAACCACATGTGATACAAATCTATAGACCAAAAGAATGATGAGCGTAAATACTATACGCTCTCTCAATTCTTCTATTTTCCAGATATTACTTAAAGTAGTAAACAGCTTCTTCATTAATTACAGTTTTTCAATTGAGCCACCAACAGCTTCAATAGCTTTTTGCGCTGATGCAGAAAAAGCATGGGCTTTAACTTCTATTTTCGATTTAACCTCGCCACGACCCAATACTTTCACTAGATCATTTTTAGATGCTAAACCATGTTCTTGGAAGTCAGCAAATGTGATGGCAGTTAAATTGAATTTCTCAGCAAGTGCCTGAATTACGTCAAGGTTTACACCTACGTATTCTACACGGTTGATAGATTTGAAACCAACCTTAGGAACACGGCGTTGCAAAGGCATTTGACCACCTTCGAAACCGATCTTGTTTTTGTGACCAGAACGTGAGCCAGCACCTTTGTGACCACGGGTAGAGGTTCCACCACGACCGGAACCAGTACCACGACCGATTCTTTTGCTGCTTTTGATTGAACCTGATGCAGGTTTTAAATTACTTAAGTTCATTTTTGAAACTTATTGTGTTGCCCTTCGCTTTCACTAATCAGGGTCAACGGTTAATAAATAGACAGAGGTTGCAAATGTAGAATTATATTCCGCATTTGCAACCGCAGTTAAATTAGATTTGCTCGATTGCAACCAAGTGGTTTACCTTACGAACCATTCCGATGATTGCAGCATTTGCTTCAACTTCTACAGTCTGGTTAAGTTTAGTTAAACCTAAAGCCTGCATCGTTCTTTTTTGGCGTTCGCTTCTATCGATAACGCTTTTTATCTGGGTTATTTTAATCCTAGCCATAATGTTATCCGTTAAAAACTTTGTTTAAATCAACACCACGTTGCTGAGCGACGGTATAAGCATCACGCATTTTGGTTAAAGCATCTACAGTTGCTTTTACCACGTTGTGTGGGTTAGATGAACCTTTAGATTTTGCAAGTACGTTGTGTACACCAGCACTTTCCAATACTGCACGCATCGCACCACCAGCAATAACTCCGGTACCTACTGCAGCTGGTTTGATTAAAACAAAACCACCAGAGAATTTACCGATTTGCTCATGAGGAACTGTTCCGTTCAACAATGGAACTTTAACTAGGTTCTTCTTAGCGTCATCGATACCTTTTGCAATTGCTTCAGTTACCTCTTTCGCTTTACCAAGACCGTAGCCAACGATACCGTTCTCATCGCCTACCACTACGATAGCGGAAAAGCTGAAAGTACGACCACCTTTGGTTACTTTGGCAACACGTTGTATACTAACTAAACGATCTTTTAACTCGATCTCGCTAGTCTTAACTCTTTTTATATTGATAGTTGACATTCTTCTCTATTTATCAGATTAAAATTCTAAACCAGCTTCACGGGCACCGTCAGCCAATGATTTAACACGACCGTGGTATAAATAGCCATTTCTATCGAAAACAACTTGTTTTACGCCAGCTGCGATAGCTTTCTCTGCGATTAATTTACCTACAGCTACAGATTGCTCGGATTTGTTTCCGGTACCAGTAAAGTCTTTAGATAAAGAAGATGCTGAAACTACAGTAGTTCCGGTTACGTCGTTAATGATTTGAGCATAAATCCCTTTATTGCTTCTGTAAACTGATAAACGTGGACGGCCTTCAGAACCTGTAAGTCTTTTTCTGATTCCTTTTTTTATACGATCTCTACGAGATAATTTTTTCCCTGCCATGATGATTATTTTTTAGAAGCTGATTTACCTGCTTTTCTTCTTAACACTTCGCCAACAAACTTGATACCTTTACCTTTATATGGCTCTGGTGCACGTAATGAGCGGATTTTCGCTGCTACCTGACCGATCAATTGTTTGTCGATACTCTCTAAAATGATTTTAGGAGTCTGTCCTTTCTCCGAAGATGTTGTTACTTTAATTTCTTCCGGTAACTGGAACACATAGTGGTGAGAGAATCCTAAAACTAGATCCAGGGTATTTCCTACGTTAGTTGCACGGTAACCCACACCAACTAATTCTTGTTGTAGTTTGTATCCTTCTGTAACACCGATAACCATATTATTCAACAATGAACGGTATAGACCGTGCAATGCTTTGTGTCTCTTTTGTTCAGTCGGACGTTGTACAGTAAGTACACCATCTTCTAGATTCACAGTGATATCTGAATCAACTGCTTGAGTTAACTGTCCTTTTGGACCTGCAACCGTTACTACGTTATCTTTAGATACGGTAATGGTTACTCCAGCAGGAACATTAATTGGGGCTTTTCCTATTCTTGACATTTTGTTATCCTCCTTTAATTAATAAACGTGACACAAAACTTCGCCACCAATGTTAAGTTTAGCTGCTTCTTTATCTGTCATCACTCCTTTAGAAGTAGACAAGATAGCGATACCTAAACCGTTTAATACTCTTGGCATATTCCCTACGCCAGCATATTGCCTTAAACCTGGTTTGCTGATACGCATCAATGTACGTATTGCAGGAACTTTAGTAATCGGGTTGTACTTCAAAGCAATTTTGATGGTGCCTTGAGCAGTAGTGTCCTCGAATTTGTAGTTGGCAATGTAACCTTTGTCAAAAAGTACTTTTGTCATTTCCTTTTTAAGGTTCGATGCAGGAATCTCGACAATTCTGTGATTTGCCTTAATGGCATTTCTTACTCTTGTAAGATAATCTGCTATTGGATCTGTATTCATTTTGATATGATTGTGACAGCGGTTTCCTTCCCGATCCATTCGGGACGACCTTCCGTCGGTTAATATTCTTTTTAACGCAAATACATTAGAAGATCTGCACCGTGCAGATCTTCTAATGTATAGTGAGTATTGTTACCAGCTCGCTTTTCTTACTCCCGGAATTTTACCAGCTAAAGCCATTTCGCGGAACGTAACCCTGGAAATACCGAAGGTACGCATGTAACCACGTGGGCGGCCAGTTAATTTACAACGGTTGTGCAAACGAACAGGAGATGAATTTTTAGGTAACTTGTCAAGTCCTTCGAAGTCACCTGCAGCTTTTAATTCTGCACGTTTATCTGCGTACTTAGCGACCAATTTTTGGCGCTTAACTTCGCGTGCTTTTACACCTTCTCTTGCCATTACTGATTTGTTGGGGTTTGATTTTTAAATGGTAATCCAAATTGTTTTAAAAGTTCCAATGCTTCAACGTCGTTGGTAGCGGTAGTTACAAACGTAATATCCATACCCAAAATCTTGCTGATCTTGTCGATGTTGATCTCAGGGAAGATGATTTGCTCAGTTACACCTAAAGTGTAATTGCCTTTACCATCAAAACCTTTGTCATTGATACCTTTGAAATCACGGATACGTGGCAAAGCTACGGAAATTAAACGATCTAAAAACTCATACATGTTGTTATCACGTAAAGTTACACGTACACCAACCGGCATACCTTTACGTAATTTAAAGTTTGAGATATCTTTTTTAGATTTCGCGCCTACAGCCTGCTGACCAGAAATGGTTGTCATCTCTAAAATAGAGCTGTCCATGATCTTCTTGTCAGTTACAGAGAAACGACCAACACCCTGGTTGATAGCGATCTTCTCTAATTTAGGAACCTGCATTACGCTCTTGTAATTAAACTTATCTTTAAGATTATTTACAATTTCCTCTTTATATTTACTTTTTAATCTTGGTACGTAAGCCATTATTTGATCTCCTCTCCTGATTTTTTAGCAACCCTAACTAATTTCCCATCAGCGTTTAGCTTTCTGCCAACGCGGGTAGTCTCACCAGATTTTGGATCAACCAACATCACGTTAGAAATGTGAAGAGCAGCTTCTTTTTTAATGATACCACCATTTGGAGTAGCAGCATTTGGTTTTGTATGTTTTGAAACAAGGTTAATGCCTTCTACCAATACTCTGCTTTTTTCAGTTTGTACTGCTAGTACTGTACCTTGCTGGCCTTTAGAATCGCCGGCTATAACCTTTACTAAATCTCCCTTACGGATCTTTATTTTTGGTGTCGTTACTTTATTTTTCATTTTATAATACCTCCGGTGCTAATGATACAATTTTCATGAATTGTTTTTCACGCAGTTCTCTTGCTACCGGGCCGAAAATACGAGTACCGCGCGGCTCATCTTGTGCATTTAATAACACTGCTGCATTGTCGTCGAAACGGATGTAAGAACCATCTTTACGTCTGATCTCTTTCTTAGTTCTTACAACAACTGCTTTAGAAACTGTTCCTTTCTTAATGTTTCCAGAAGGTAACGCGCTTTTCACGGTAACAACGATCTTGTCACCAATAGAAGCATATCGCTTTCCAGTACCACCAAGTACACGGATAACCAATACTTCTTTTGCGCCGCTGTTATCGGCTACGTTTAATCTTGATTCCTGTTGTACCATGTTATTTAGCCCTTTCTAAAATTTCCACTAATCTCCAGTTCTTGTTTTTACTCAGCGGACGAGTCTCCATGATCAGTACTGTATCTCCAATACCGCAATCGTTTTTCTCGTCATGAGCCATAAATTTGGTAGTTTTCTTTACGAACTTACCATAGATCGGGTGTTTCACTTTACGCTCTACCGCTACCACAACAGATTTATCCATCTTATTGCTTACCACTAACCCGGTTCTTGTTTTTCTTAATTGTCTTTCCATTTCGACTCTAAAGTTATTTAGTTTCACTAGCAGACACAGCTTTACGCTTAGTCAGTTCAGTATTTAATTGGGCAATACTCCTTCTAACCTTTGTGATACGGGAAGGATTTTCGATAGCCGAAATTGTATGCGCAAATTTTAACTTAACTAAGTTTTCTTTTTCTTCTGCAATCCTGGCTACTAGTTCTTCTTGTGAAAGCCCTGTGATTTCTGAGTTCTTCATTTTATTGATTTTAATGTGTTGGGTCTAGAGGTTATAATAACAAGTTACTTACAACATGCAACCCAATACTTTTTATGCTTCTACGTAATCTCTACGTACTACAAATTTTGTCTGGATCGGTAATTTCTGAGCGGCTAATCTCATGGCTTCTTTGGCAACTTCCAAAGGTACACCTTCTGCTTCAAAAATAATACGTCCGGGTCTAACAACAGCTACCCAGTATTCAGGAGCACCTTTACCTTTACCCATACGTACTTCAGCTGGCTTCTTAGTAACCGGTTTGTCCGGGAAAATCCTAATCCAAACCTGGCCTTCACGTTTCATGAAACGAGTTACCGCGATACGGGCTGCCTCTATCTGACGACTGGTGATCCAGGTCGACTCTAAAGATTTGATCCCGAAAGACCCGAATGATAATTCAGCTCCACGTGTAGCTAAACCTTTCATTCTGCCTTTTTGCATCTTTCTGAACTTCGTTCTTTTTGGCTGTAACATTTTATCTTAATATTATCGTAAAACGATCTGTTAACTTAATTATTTGCGAGGACCTCTGTTAGGAGTATTTCCACCTCTGTTATCTCTTCCTGCTCCAGGAGCGCCTTGGCCCGGGCCTCTTCCGCCACGATTACCTCCACGGTTATCGTTACGTCTTTCGCCACCGCCTCTGTTGTCTCTGTCTCTGCCACCGAATGATCCTTCAGGTCTGCCGCCTTTACCAGGCGCATTGCTTGTTGAACCGATGTTTGGAGATAAATCACGTTTACCATAAACCTCTCCTTTGCAGATCCAAACTTTAACACCTATTTTACCATAAGTAGTTAAAGCTTCAGCCAATGCATAGTCGATGTCTGCGCGGAAAGTATGCAAAGGAATTCTTCCTTCTTTATACTGTTCGCTACGTGCCATCTCTGCACCGCCTAAACGACCTGAAGTCATGATCTTGATACCTTCAGCGCCCATACGCATAGTCGACGCGATGGTAGACTTCATTGCTCTACGGAAAGAGATCCTTGCCTCTAATTGCTTCGCAACGCCTTCAGCTACTAACTGTGCATCCAGCTCAGGACGTTTGATCTCGAAAATGTTGATCTGAATCTCCTTTTTAGTAAGTTGTTTCAGCTCTTCTTTAATCTTGTCAACCTCTTGTCCTGCTTTACCAATTACAATACCCGGACGGGCAGTGTGAATGGTAACAGTGATGCGCTTTAATGTACGCTCGATAACAACTTTCGCAACGCCGCCTTTAGCGATACGTGCAGAAAGGTATTTCCTTATTTTCTCGTCCTCAACTAATTTATCAGCATAGTTGTTGCCACCGAACCAGTTAGAATCCCAACCTTTGATGATTCCTAACCTGTTACCTATTGGATGTGCTTTTTGTCCCATTTCTGTTAATTAGTTTGAGTTTCAACGATTTTACTATCTACTACCAAAGTTACGTGGTTAGAACGCTTGCGAATTCTGAAACCGCGGCCTTGAGGTGCCGGTCTTAAACGCTTAAGCTGACGGCCACCACCAACCATGATGGTTTTCACATATAGTTGGTTTTCTTCAGGACGAGAACCTTCATTTTTAGTCTCCCAGTTTTTGATAGCGGATAACAAAAGTTTCTCAACTTTCTGCGCTGCTTCTTTATTGGTAAATTTCAAAATATGTAATGCTTTCTCTACACGCTCGCCTCTGATAAGATCTACAACCAAACGCATTTTACGCGGTGAGGTTGGACAATTGTTTAATTTCGCTACTGCTTCCATCTCTTAATTATTTTCTTTTTTCAGAGTGACCCCTAAATGTTCTGGTTGGAGCAAACTCTCCCAGTTTATGACCAACCATGTTTTCTGTTACGTATACCGGTATAAATTTATTACCGTTATGTACTGCAAATGTGTGACCCACGAAATCTGGTGAGATCATTGATCTGCGTGACCAAGTTTTGATTACAGACCTTTTGCCTGAATCATTCATAGAGACTACTTTTCTCTCTACGTTGTGGTCAATATAAGGTCCTTTTTTAATTGAACGAGCCATTATTTTTTCCTTTTCTCTACGATGAAACGATTTGAGTATTTTTTAAGTGTACGGGTCTTGAAGCCTTTGGCATACATACCATTTCTTGAACGAGGCTGACCTCCTGATGAACGACCTTCACCACCACCCATTGGGTGATCGACAGGGTTCATGGCTACCGGACGTGTTCTAGGACGAATACCTAGCCAACGTTTGCGGCCTGCCTTACCTAATACTTCATTTGCATGATCAGAGTTGGAAACAGCGCCAATTGTTGCTAAACAGGTTACCAAAATTAATCTGGTTTCTCCTGAAGGCATCTTCAAGGTTGCATATTTACCATCACGTGCAGCTAATTGTGCATAAGCACCTGCACTACGTGCTAACTGTGCTCCACGGCCTGGGTGAATCTCAACGTTGTGCACAATAGATCCCAATGGAATATTGGCCAACTTCAATGTGTTCCCTACCTCTGGAGTAGCTGTTTCTCCCGAAACTACTGTTTGTCCTACTTGCAATCCCTCAGGTGCAATAATGTAACGCTTCTCACCATCTACGTAGTGTAATAATGCAATACGTGCAGTACGGTTCGGATCGTATTCAACAGTTGCTACTGTTGCAGGAATATCAAACTTATCACGTTTGAAGTCAATCAAACGATAAGATTTCTTGTGACCACCACCTAAATAGCGCATAGTCATCTTTCCTGTGTTATTACGTCCTCCCGATTTTTTAGAAGATACAACCAATGATTTTTCGGGCTTGGTTGCTGTAATCTCCGAAAAGCTGGCACCTACTCTAAAGCGGGTACCCGGAGTAACTGGTTTAAATTTTCTTAAGCCCATAGTTATAAATTATTCAATTCTAATTAAATATTCGAGTAATAATCAATTGTCTCACCGTCTTTCAACGTAACAACCGCTTTCTTGTATTTTGGGCTACGACCCGAAACTAAACCACCTTTAGTGTTTCTGGACTTTAGTTTTCCGTTTACAACCATTGTATTAATGGCTACAACGTTAACACCGTACATCTTCTCTACAGCTGCTTTAATCTGCAATTTGTTTGCTTTGTGTTCTACTTTAAAAGTAAAGCGATTAGACTTTTCTGTTAATGCAGAAGCTTTTTCGGTTAATATTGGTTTCTTTAATAATTCCATATTACTTGGCAAATGCCTCCTCCAATGTTTTAACAGAATCCGTAGTTAACAAAAGCTTGCCGCAGTTTAATACATCATAAGTATTCAACTGATCAGCAGTAGTAACTTTCACTTTCTGAATGTTTCTGCTTGATAAATAAATATTAGTGTTCTGCGCAGGTAAAACCAATAAGGTTTTTTCATTAGCTAAGTTCAATGCATTTACTAAGCTGATGTAGTTCTTAGTTTTAACTGTATCGAAAGTGAAATCTTCCAAAACAACTACATTGTTATCTTGTGCTTTGTAAGACAATGCTGACTTACGTGCCAATGATTTCAATTTTTTGTTCAATTTGAAACTGTAATCACGTGGCTGAGGACCAAACACACGACCACCACCATTGAACAATGGAGATTTGATACTTCCGGCACGAGCACCACCAGTACCTTTTTGTTTGTATAGCTTACGGGTAGAACCTGCAATCTCATTACGTTGTTTAGACTTGTGCGTTCCCTGGCGCTGATTTGCCAAATATTGCTTTACATCTAAATAGATAGCATGATCAACAGGTGATATGCCAAAAACTGACTCAGGAAGTTGCACTGTGGCACCTGTTTCTTGTCCTGAAATGTTTAATACTTTAACTTCCATCTGCTTACTTATCTAAGATTACGTAAGAACCCTTAGCTCCTGGTACGGAACCACTAACTACAACTAGGTTTTGATCAGCATAAACTTTCAAAACTTGTAAGTTCTGAACCTTTACTCTGTCACCACCCATTCTTCCCGCCATACGCATACCTTTAAATACACGAGCTGGATAAGATGCAGCACCCAATGAACCCGGCGCACGCATTCTGTTGTGCTGACCGTGAGTCTGTCCACCTACACCACCGAAACCATGACGTTTTACAACACCTTGGTGACCTTTACCTTTTGAAGTTCCAACAACATCAACATAATCACCTTCAGCGAAAATAGTAACGTCGATCGTATCTCCAAGAGCAACAGCCTCTTCGAAAGGATCAAATTCTACTAATTTACGTTTTGGGGTGGTGTTTGCTTTTGCAAAATGGCCTTTCAAAGGCTGGGTAGTGTTTTTAGCTTTGGCTTCGTCGAAACCTAACTGAACTGAAACGTAACCGTCGTTCTCTACGGTCTTTACCTGTGTTACCACACAAGGTCCAGCTTCGATTACCGTACAAGGAATGTTTCTTCCTTCGGCATCGAAAATGCTGGTCATTCCTACTTTTTTTCCAATAATACCTGACATTTTCTTTTTTAAAGTTTAACACCCATCGAAGCAGTAGGGCTTCGTTCAAGGTGGATATAATTCCCATTTAAGGGAGGGCAAAAATACGAAAGTATTATTAATATTCAAACAGTTAGCTTATTTATTTTTTAAATAAGTACCATTGTTTTCAGGAAGTTGCGTAGAAAGTTGAAGCAAGTTGCGATTGAAGCACTTAGGCGAGCTTAACCTGCAATCTTGTTGCTCAAACTGAACAAAATAATGCACAAAATCAGCAAACCGATCAGCACATACAGGTAATCACGCTCCAGAAAAAAGCTGAAAACCGCCAGGATTACCCTGGAAATTGGTGTAAATATCAATAGCAGAATGCCTAGTTGGATGATCGCTTTTCCATTCAGCTCAAGTATCCCCGCCCATATCGAGGACAGAGAAAAGAAACCCGCCTTATCCAGCACAAAGTGGCTGTAATCGGCTGGTAAATTACCAAAGCCGAACAAATAAATTACGCCACCAATGAACACGACGGTCATAGACAGCACCACGCCTGCACGAAGCAGGTTGCCCATGATCAACTGCATGTCGCTATCTTTCAAAGTTGTTTGTTTTTTTTGTTCTTGCACCTGTTAACCTTTTAAACCATTATAAATCATCTGCAAGGCCAGAAATGTAACGACCGCTGCAAACAGCACCTTCAGCTTCTCGGGTTTGGATTTGATCAGGATCTTCGATCCCGCTCTTGCACCAATCAACACACCCAGACACACCGGCATGGCAATGCCTGGATCAATCTGCCCGCGATGCAGATACACTACCGCACTTGCGGCAGCAGTAACACCCATCATGAAATTACTGGTTGTTGTCGATACCTTAAACGGAATACGCATGATGTTGTCCATTGCCAACACCTTCAGCGCACCTGAACCGATGCCCAGTAAGCCAGAGGCAACACCAGCTACAGCCATCATCAGGAAACCCCCGATTACATTATGAACCGCGTAGGGTTGCTCCACACCATCTGCCTTTGGGTAACTACCGTTCAACTTCAGAAGTTGTGCAAGTTTACCGGAGGTATCCGTATCGGAGTGGTCGATCTTCTTCCGCAGCATCATCGCTGCAGAGAACAATAGTATGCCCCCAAAGATGACTGAAATATAATTAGGGTTGATGTAAACTGTAATTACCGCACCAAAGATCGCACTTACGGTAGTAGCGATTTCCAGGAACATCCCAATCCTGATATTCGTAATTCCTTCCTTTACATAAGCTGCTGCAGAACCTGATGAGGTTGCAATTACGGAAACAATCGAGGCGCCAATTGCATAATGAATATCGACGCCAAGTACCAGCGTTAATAAGGGAATAATGATCACGCCTCCACCCAATCCGGTCAGCGAACCAAGCAGTCCCGCTAAGAATGCACCGAGGAGAATTACAAGGGTAAATAATAGGATTGACATTCCGGCAAAGATAACATCTGCGGCCCAAACACAATAAAATTAAAATATTAATGTTAGATTAGAACAACCGAACCCTATGAGAAAATTTATACACCTGTTCATCGCGCTTTTGTTTTTAACATTAAACATCAACGTTGCAGCTGCTCAACAGGCACAGAAAGACTCCCTCCCGTCAGATCCCAGCCTTAAAGGCCAATACCAGAATATCCTTTCCAAAAGCAAAAATCTGAACGGTTTTAAGGTCATCAACCCTGCCCGGCTGAACACCTTCTGGAAGAACGTGAATGATACCTTACGCAGCGAACGTAGACAGCTGCCAGCCCTGAAAAAACAAATTGCTGGCCAGCAGGAAACGATTGCAGAATTAAAGGTCCAGCTTAATGAAAAAGAAACTGCGCTCAACAACAGCAATCAGAAACTAGACGAAATCAGCTTCTTGGGCATGTCCTTTTCTAAAGGAACTTACAACACCATGGTTTGGACCATCATCCTTGTGCTTGCATTTGCCCTGGTCATTATAATCATCCGTTCCGCAAAGCTGCTTCATGAAGCCCGGTACCGTAGCAGTTTATATGAAGAGATCTCTGCCGAATATCAGAGCTACAAGGTTAAAGCTAATGAGAAAGAGAAAAAGCTTGCACGTGAACTTCAGGATGAGCGCAACAAACTAGACGAACTTAAAGGCAGAGGTTACTAAAAACCCAGCGAAGCGATAAAAAACCACTAAAATAAAAAGGTCCCGACATTAAGCCGGGACCTTTTTATTTATTAAGTATCTATATCAATTAAACTTTGATCTCAACTTCAACACCGCTAGGCAATTCAAGTTTCATTAAAGCATCAACTGTTTTCGAGTTGGAGCTATAAATATCTAACAAACGTTTGTAAGCACACAATTGGAATTGCTCTCTTGCTTTTTTGTTCACGTGTGGTGAACGTAAAACAGTAAAGATTTTCTTTTCTGTCGGCAACGGAATTGGTCCGCTTACCACTGCACCTGTAGGCTTAACAGTCTTAACGATTTTCTCAGCAGATTTATCTACCAAGTTGTAATCGTAAGATTTCAACTTAATTCTGATTCTTTGGCTCATGATATATTTAATTAAGGCTGGCTGTTAGAGCTATTAATAACAGCCGGCCGGATTATAATTCTTAGTCTGAAGACTTAACTTTGCCTTTTGATTTAGCAATAACTTCTTCCTGAACGTTTCTTGGAGCTGGTTCGTAGTGATCGAACTCCATAGTAGATGTTGCACGACCTGAAGTAATGGTACGTAACTGCGTTACATAACCAAACATCTCAGAAAGTGGTACAAGGGCCTTGATAACTTGTGAACCGTTACGAGTGTCCATACCTTGCAGCTGGCCACGACGACGGTTTAAGTCACCCATTACATCACCCATGTTTTCTTCCGGAGTTAATACTTCGATCTTCATGATTGGCTCCATCAATACAGGCTTACACTTAGGCAATGCCTCACGGAATGCAGAACGAGCTGCAATTTCGAAAGATAAAGCATCTGAATCGACTGCGTGGAATGAACCATCAATCAAACGAACTTTCATGTCAGGAAGTGGATAACCTGCGATCACACCATTTGACATGGCTGCAGCAAATCCTTTTTCAACTGAAGGGATAAATTCACGAGGAATAGAACCACCAACAATCTCGTTTACAAATTGTAAACCACCTTTTTCGAAATCAGGATCGATTGGAGAAATAACAACCTGGATATCAGCAAATTTACCACGACCACCAGTTTGTTTCTTATAAGTTTCACGGTGTTGAGTAGAACCAGTAATCGCCTCTTTGTAAGCAACCTGTGGAGCACCTTGGTTAACCTCTACTTTAAACTCACGTCTCAAACGGTCGATAAGGATATCTAAGTGAAGCTCACCCATACCAGAAATTACAGTTTGACCAGTTTCCTCGTCAGTTTGTACACGGAAGGTTGGATCTTCTTCAGCCAGTTTAGCTAATCCCATACCAAGTTTATCCACGTCAGCCTGAGTTTTAGGCTCAATCGCCAAACCAATAACTGGCTCAGGGAAGTCCATAGACTCAAGGATAATTGGGTTTTTCTCATCGCAAAGGGTATCACCAGTTTTGATATCTTTGAAACCTACAACCGCAGCAATATCACCAGCACCTACGTTAGGAATTGGGTTCTGCTTGTTTGCGTGCATCTGGAAGATACGAGAGATACGCTCTTTGTTTTCAGAACGTGCGTTGTAAACGTATGAGCCAGCTTCTAAGTTACCTGAGTAAACACGGATAAAACATAGACGACCTACGAATGGGTCAGTCGCAATCTTAAACGCTAAAGCTGAAAATGGCTCTTTGATATCTGGTTGACGAGTAACCTCTTCACCAGTATTCGGGTTAGTACCCTGGATACCGTCAACATCCATTGGTGATGGCAATAATTCCATTACCAGATCCAACATGGTCTGAACACCTTTGTTTTTGAAAGATGAACCACAAACCATAGGAACGATCTTAGCATCTAAAGTAGCAGCACGTAAAGCATCAAGAATTTCACGCTCAGTGATTGAATTCGGATCATCAAAGAATTTCTCCATCAATGACTCATCATAATCAGCAACCGCTTCTAATAAATTCTCTCTCCATTGTGCAACCTCTTCAACCATATCATCAGGAATTGGCACTTCAGTAAAGGTCATACCTTTATCATGCTCATTCCAAACGATACCACGGTTGTTGATCAAATCAACAACACCTTTGAAGCTGTCCTCAGAACCGATTGGCAATTGCAAAGGCACAGCGTGGCTACCCAACATATCTTTAACTTGCTTAACAACTTTTAAGAAGTCAGCACCAGAACGGTCCATTTTGTTAACGAAACCGATACGTGGAACTGCATAGTTGTTTGCTAAACGCCAGTTGGTCTCAGATTGAGGCTCAACACCATCAACAGCTGAAAACAAGAATACCAATCCGTCCAGTACACGAAGTGAACGGTTTACCTCTACGGTAAAATCCACGTGTCCCGGGGTATCAATAACGTTTACCTGGTATTTGTTTCCTCTGTAAGGCCAGAATACAGTAGTTGCAGCAGAGGTGATGGTTATCCCACGTTCCGCTTCTTGTACCATCCAGTCCATGGTAGATGCACCTTCGTGAACCTCACCAATCTTGTGGTTTACCCCAGCATAATAAAGGATACGCTCCGTTGTTGTGGTTTTACCCGCATCAATGTGAGCTGCAATACCAATATTTCTTGTGTATTTTAAATCTCTTGACATTATATTATGAATCTAATATTAGAAACGGAAGTGAGAGAACGCTTTGTTAGCCTCAGCCATTTTATGCGTATCTTCTTTTTTCTTAACTGCGGCACCTTCACCTTTAGCTGCTGAAACGATCTCACCTGCTAATTTTTCTTTCATGGTTTTCTCACCGCGTTTACGTGCGTAAGAAATTAACCATTTCATACCTAAAGCAATTTTACGGTCAGGTCTAACCTCAGTTGGAACCTGGAAGTTAGCACCACCTACACGGCGTGACTTAACCTCTACTGCAGGCATTACATTGGTTAAAGCACGTTTCCATACTTCAAGACCATTTTCACCAGCTCTTTTTTCAGCTAATTCCACTGCGTTATAAAAAATATCATAAGCGATGGATTTCTTTCCATCGTACATCATATTATTTACAAACCTGGTCACCATAACATCGTTAAATTTCGGATCAGGAAGGATAATTCTCTTTTTTGGTTTTGACTTTCTCATTTTTCTTTCCTCCTAATTATTTCTTTTTACCTTTTGTTGGCGCCGCAGCTACTTGTCCTGGTTTAGGACGCTTAGTACCATATTTCGAACGACGTTGGTTACGACCAGCTACACCTGATGTATCTAATGCACCACGGATGATGTGGTAACGTACACCTGGTAAATCTTTAACACGACCACCACGGATCAATACAATGGAGTGCTCCTGTAAGTTGTGACCTTCCCCAGGGATATAGGCGTTAACCTCTTTTCCATTGGTTAAGCGTACACGGGCAACTTTACGCATTGCTGAGTTTGGTTTTTTAGGGGTAGTGGTATATACACGTGTACATACACCTCTTCGCTGTGGACAGCTGTCCAACGCTGGAGACTTACTCTTGAACTCCAGTGCTACTCTACCTTTTCTAACTAATTGTTGAATGGTTGGCATTGTTTTTTGTTTTCTGTTATTTGTTTAAAAACTTCACCCCTAATAAAGGGACTGCAAAGGTAGCAAGATACATTTTATAAATCAAGGGGTTAACTGAAATATATTGTGACAAATCCACTTGTCCACATAATCTGAATTGCAACAGCTTAGCTTGGTATTAATGGATATTGTACAGCCGCGATTATCGCCTCATGGAAACAATCGCAACTGCCCCGTAAATCTTTCCTCTTTTTGCTTCGGCTCCGCTTCTCCAAAATTTGAGAGCGATATCCCCAGTAACCTGATCTTTTGATCCACCGGATCCGTACTCATCAGCAAAGACTTTGCTGTGTCAACAATGGTCTTCAGATCGCCCACCGGATGCGCAAAGGATCTGTTCCTTGTAATCTGTTTGAAATCATGGTATTTAATCTTCAGGGTAATGGTCCGCCCGCTAAGATTCTTCTTCTTCAAACGTTCATAGACAATTTCCGCAATCTCCTCAAGTTTAAGTTCCATCTCAAGCAACTCCGTGAGGTCATGCGAAAAAGTGTCTTCTGCAGCAAGCGACTTGGTTTCCCGGTGCGGCTGTACCAACCGGTTATCAATGCCTCGAACAATGTTATAATAGAATCTGCCGGTTTTACCAAAGCGGTAGATCAGTGTTTCTTCAGATAGCTTCTTCAGATCTGCGCCGGTATGCAGCCCCATCTGCTTCATCTTGTCTGCAGTTACCTTTCCTACCCCATGAAACTTTTCCACCGGCAGCTTTTCCATAAACGTTTCTATGGATGATGGACCAATAAATTTCAGTCCATCAGGTTTATTAATGTCAGAGGCAATTTTAGCGACAAACTTATTTATCGATACACCAGCTGAGGCTGTCAGCTGCAGCTCAGCTTTGATCGCCGCCTTGATCTGGGCCGCAATTTCCAGTGCAGAACCGATGCCCAGCTTATCTTCCGTGACGTCAAGGTATGCTTCATCCAGCGAAAGCGGTTCAATTATATCCGTATAGCGCTGGAAGATCTCCCTGATTTTGTTCGAAACGGCTTTGTAGGCTTCAAACCGGGGGCGTACGAATATTGCATGCGGACAAAGTTGTACGGCCTGGCGGGCGGGCATAGCAGAATGGATGCCATACTTACGTGCTTCATAACTTGCTGTCGCAACCACACCTCTGCCCTGTGGCGATCCGCCAACAACCAGGGGCTTACCCCGCAGTTCAGGATTGTCCCGCTGTTCTACAGATGCATAAAAAGCATCCATATCTACATGTATAATTTTGCGATATCCGGACATCAGCAGCTCTTATTTGTTTGCCGTCTATTGCAAAAATAACAATATCGTAAACCAAACACATCAAAACACTAAAAAAATTAGTAAATTCTAGATATGCCTTAAAAACAGTATGTATTTATAATGCTTCTGTAACCGTACCACAGGCCAGCATGCTGCTGCCAAAGTATGGATTCCTGATCTCTTTGGTCATCGTAACCCATGAAGCCCCTTCATCATCAAGTGCCATCGGACAGTGGGCAACGTATAATTCACCGCTTTCCATTCCGCTTTGCTTTACCAGGTTGATAAAATCTTTATTCAGGCTTGCAAAGGCCAGCCTTTGCGCTTTCAAATCTCCATTGGTGCTGATATCCGCAGCGGCCTTCGCCATTGTAGCGGCACCGCTAATCTCCCGGGCACCGGCTTCAATTGCCAATGCTGACAGCTTAGCAGCATTCACGTCACCATTAGTTAACGCTTCAACTAACTTCTGATATTGCTGATGAACAGCATCAAGGTTTGGATCGTTCAGGGTCGCCGAAGCCCTGGTATTTTCAATCGAAGCAACTGGTGCCGAAGCATTATTATGATCATGGGCTGAGCTTCCATTACCAGGGCTGCCACAAGCAGCAAGCAGCGACAACATACTCAGACTGAAAATAGAAAAATGCAGTTTTTTCATGTTTGTAATTGTAATTTAGTTATGCTTATTGTTAATGAACTATACTCATTGGGTCCTTGCCCTTCTTTAAAATGTACTCACTGTACAGCAGATAAGCCCCGCTAACCACCACCTTATCGCCAGACTGAAGCCCAGAGTTGATGACGATACCGCTTTCTGTTTCCTCTCCAGTTTCTACCACCCGGGGTTCAAAGTACCCTTTTTTGGTTTCTACCCAAATATGTGTACCCTGTCCACTGTGGATCACGGCACCTTCAGGTAAGGATATCCCTTTCGGCTCAGCTCGCTGCAATACATAAACTTTCGCCTGCAGACCAGGTTGCCATTGTTCCCTAGGGTTCGGCATCACCGCACGGATCTGTACAAGTTGGGAGCCGGGCTCTAGTGCAGGATTGACAAAGGCAACCTTCACCGTCTTAGCCTCTGTTTCCCAGCCGGGCACAACAACCTGCAGCTGCTGTCCGGGCTTAATGCTTCCTGTTTCCGAAGCATAAATATCAGCCTCCACCCATAACGATTGGTAACCTTCCAGACGGAGCAAAGGACTACCTTCGGAAACATACTGCCCTTCGTTCACGGACAACTCTGCCACCGTTCCACTTTCTGGCGCAAAAAAGGTAATGTTGGGATTTATCTTGCCGCCCTTTTCCAGCACCCGGATCTGTGTTTCAGATTGTCCGTACAGGCTTAACTTCTGCCTGGCGGATCGTAAGATTTGCGCGAAGGTCTTATCTGCTGGAAACTGTGCAGCCTGTGCTACAGCAAGCAGGTATTCCTGCTGCAAGGATGCCAGTTGTTCCGAGTAGATCTGATAAAGAGGCTGACCCTTTTTAACCTGCGCTCCGGTTTGTTTTACAAACAGCCAGTCTAAACGACCTTCTACCGTACTGGAGATATAAGTTGTGGCGTCTGGATTAGTAACCAGTCGCCCGTTCAACTGTTGTTTTCCTGTACTTTCACTATTGCTAATGGGCATGGTCGCAATGTTTGCGAGCATGATCTGCCGAGCATCCAGCTGCAATCCAGCCGAGGCATTGCTCTTCTCAACGAGAACAAGGTCCATACCACATACAGGGCAGGTACTCTGTTCGTGCTGAACCACCTGGGGATGCATGGGACAGGTATAGGTCTTTGCATTTGCAGGGGTCTCGGCTTGGGTTTTGTTCTTTTCCTCCGTACAAGCGCCCAGGACCAGCACCCACACCAGCAACAGCAATAAATATCTTCTCATCATGGTGATTTTATTTTTACCGTTTTTATAAAACTTTCACTGTCCACAAGAAACTGTGCATTTTTTGCAAGCTCCCAGCCCCCGATATCCTCCAGAACCTGTATCTCTCCGCCTTGACTCAGCCCAGTTTGCACCTGAATTGGCGTAAATACCTTGCCTCCTTTTTTGAAAACTACAGTTTGGTCACCCAGTGAAAGCACCGCAGATGAGGGTAGCCAATAACTGTCCTTTGCAAAGAAGGGCAGTTGAGCACGAACTAACTCCCCGGGCTTCAGCAGCGTACTTTTCAAGTATACCCTGGCAATTACGAATGGATTATCAGCATTCAACATCGGCTGGACCATACCAATATTCGCAGTTAGCGTTTGTGTCGTATCTGCCATACGCTGGATAAGCACCTTATCTTTCCTGTTCAGGTGAGCACTTAAGGCTGGTGGTAATGTAAATTCCGCAAGCAGGTCGCCACTGCGATATATGGTAAATACCTGCTGACCTGCATTCAGGTACTGCCCTGGGCGTAACATCAACGGCGAATCTTGTGCTGCCGACTGCTCCAATATAAATCCACTTTCATTACTATAAACCGGCACCCGGTAAGAGATCTGACCAGTTCGTAAAACTTTAGCGACCTGCGCAGCATCCATCCCCAGCAGCAGCAATCTCCGCTTTGAAGCCGCTAGCATACCATCAGCGGTGCCATTTTGCTGAATGAGCAGCAGTTCCCGCTGCGCCGCAGCAAGTTCTGGCGAATAGACTTCCATGATCAGCTGCCCTTTTTTTACCGGCTGATAATTATACTTGATGTACAACTTTTCAATTCGGCCAGATACCCTACTGGCTAGCGTCACTTGTTTGCGGGTGTCGAAGGTGATTCTACCCTGAACCGCTTTGACAAACAACCTGGAGCTCTTTTTGCCGCTGATAACCGGAATTTGAGCCAATACCTGGCTATTCGCTGGTTTAAGCAATGCCGATAGTGCAGTATCAGGCCCGGCTTGAACCGCAGCAACCGGCTCCTTAGCGCCACGACGGCAAGCCGGCACCAAGGGTAACACCGAGAGCAGCAGCAGCGCTTTAACGATAAAGTTCCTTTTCATAATCAACGATCATTTGGTATAACTTCAATTTTTCATCCAGCACATTAAGCTGCATCATCGTCAGGGCTTCCCAACTTCCAATTACTGCAGTCACTTCCTGCTTATTTTCCTGATAGTTTACGAAATCCGCATCCATGGTTTTGCGCAATGCCGGGATGATCTTAGCCTCCATCGCCAAAATCCGCTTCTGCATGCTTTGGATCTCATACTGCATGCCTCGAATCATACCCTGACGTTCCTGTAATAGGGCGCTGCGTTCCTGAGACATTGCCGCAATCTCAGCATTCATAGCTTTGGCTTCAGACTTATACATCTTTGACGACCAGGGTGCAATTGGAATGCTGACCATACCCATCACACTGTATGCTTTGGGCATCATGCTGCCCAATGGCGACATATGATCAATTCTTAATTTAAAATCAGGTTTAGATTGACTTTCCACAGCCTTAAGACCGAGCTGCATGGAACGGATGTTCCTGTCCATCTGAAGCACATCTTTCCGTTGGACTGCCAGCTGCGAAGTATCCAGGGCAAGCGCCGGGTTAAAGGCTGGTAGAACGGTTGTATCTATCTGCAGGGGCTGCTCGGCTGGCATGTCCATCAGGCTGTTCAACCAGGCTTTCGCTTTCAGAATCTCTGCCTGCTGCATGAGGATCATGTTCTGGTTTTCTTCGATCTTCGCTTCGCTCCGATACACGCCAGAAAGTTGCGATTGATTGTAGGGATAACGGATCTGTTCAATTTTCTTCATCATCTGCATGATCTTTTCGTTCTCCTGCAGTACCTTGATTCGCTTACTGGCGATTAGCCAACTGTAATAGAGACCTTTTGCGCGCGCTTTGAGTTCGTTTAGGGTTATTCCACGCCCGGCTAGTTCTACATCCCCTTTCGAGGACTCGTATACTTTTTGCGCCTTCAGCCTCGCTGGATTAGGAATTTCCTGTTCCAACTGAAACATCAGTGCTCCTTTATCGCTGTCACTCATCACCTGCTGTCCGGGATACGGCGTCATGAAAGTTCCCGCACCAATCATAGGCGCCATCCAGGCAGTCCCGGCATCGGCCTTATGCTTATAGCTTTCCGCTTTCAGTGCATAGGTTTTCAGCATTGGGTTATGCGCATCTATGCGGTTTAAAATGGTGTCTAACCGCAATGTTTGCTGTGCTTGCACCTGCAGCGGAAGCAAAGCGAACATTAAACCTATGATCTTAATGATTCGCATTGTTGACCTCCAGTTTTCCATACTTTTTAAGTTCATATTCTTTGCTCATTAGAAAAATTAGCGGCGTAACCAGCAAAATGTGCGTAGATGAGGTAAGCACGCCACCAATCATTGGTAGTACAATTGGCTGCATCACATCACTGCCCACGCCAGTTGCCCAGAGCACCGGAATAAGCCCGAACAGCGATACACATACCGTCATCAACTTTGGTCGCAAGCGTTTTGCCGCGCCCCGTACAACATATTCCCGAAGGTCATCCCTGCTGATGGTCTCGCTCGAATTGCCTTTTAGTTTTACCAACTGGCTCATGGCATCGTTAAGGTAGATCACCATTACAATCCCGGTCTCAACTGCGATACCGAAAAGGGCTATAAAACCAACTGCTACACCCACCGACAAGCTTACATCATAGAAAAAGATCAGGTAAGCGCCACCTATAAGTGCAAAGGGCACCGTTATCAAACTTAAAAATGCCTCTCTTAAGGAGTTGAATGCGAAATACAAAGAAAAGAAGATCACTGCCAGTACAATCGGTGCAATCCAGGTGAGCGTTTGCTGTCCGCGGATCATATGTTCATATTGACCGCTCCACTCCAGGAAGTACCCGTTCGGCAGGATGCCACGGCTGTTATTGATCTTATCCATGGCCTCTTCGACGGTGCTGCCAAGATCACGCCCACGCACATTAAACATGACCGCGCCGCGCAGCATGGCATTTTCAGAATTTATCATGGGAGGACCGTCCTCAAAGCTTACCTCGGCAAGCGCAGATAAGGGTACCGCACCCATGCTTTTCGAGATGAGTGGAATACGTTTAATATTCTCCAGGCTATTTCTGAAGTTCTCCCCAAGACGCACGCTAATAGAAAAGCGCTGCCGTCCCTCTATTGTGTTTCCAAGACTTGCGCCGCCGAGTGCCGTTTCCACCACTTGATTCACATCATCTACATTCAGCCCATATCTGGCAAGTTCATCGCGTTTTACGTTAATCGAAAGATATTTCCCTCCGGTAATCGGGTCTACATAAAGGTCCGAAATGCCACTAGTGGCTTGCAATGCCTTTCTTACCCTTTCCGATACCGCAGCTATTGTGTCAAGGTCCTGACCATATATCTTAACGCCCACGTCGGTGCGTACACCCGTTGCCAGCATGTTGATCCGGTTGATGATGGGTTGTGTCCAGCCGTTCACCACGCCCGGAATCTGCAGCTTATGATCCAGCTCCCCAATAATATCCTTCTTCGTTATGCCTGCCCGCCACTGCGTTTTCGGCTTCAGCATGATGATGGTCTCAATCATGCTGATGGGTGAATTATCTGTTGCTGTACTTGCCCGGCCGGCTTTGCCTAAAACTTTATCCACTTCAGGTACGGATTTGATAATCTTATCCTGCACCTGTAAGATTCGTTTCGCTTCATTGTTCGAAACATCCGGCAAGGTAACCGGCATGAATAATATACTTTGTTCATCAAGGGCTGGCATAAACTCCCTACCCAGGTTCATCAACAATGGGATGGTGATCAGCAATGCAATGATGTTAACTGCAATTGTGGTTTTGCGCCAGTTTAGCACAGCCCTGATCAGCGGTTCGTAATAACGTTCTAGAAACCTATTCACCGGATTGGCATGATCCGGTCTGAACTTTCCTTTCATGAAAAAGGAGATCAGCACCGGAGCCAGGGTAAGTACCAGTATGGCATCCACGATCATAATGAATGTCTTGGTAAATGCCAACGGATGGAACATTTTGCCCTCCTGCCCCGTAAGCATGAACACCGGCAGGAAAGAGGCTATAATGATAATAGTGGCAAAGAATACCCCGCGGGAAACCTGTTTACTGGAGGTCTCAATAACTTTAAGTCGCTCTGCTTCAGAGATCCAGTCCCCCTTCTTGGCACTTTTTCGTTTAAACCAGCTACTCATATTTTATCTGAATTTTGTTGACTTGCCTGCCATTCCTCATATTTCTCTGCCAGATGTTTGTAGGCATTTTCGCTCATCACAATGCCGTTGTCGACAATAACCCCAATAGCTAATGCGATTCCTGTCAGGGACATGATGTTAGAGGAAATGTCGAAGGCATTTAAAAAAATAAAGCTTGCGGCAATCGTGATTGGGATCTGTAGAATGATGCTGACCGCGCTTCTCCAATGAAAAAGAAAGAGGATGACCACCAGCGATACCACGATCATTTCTTCGATGAGGGTCTTTGTAATAGAATCAACACTTTCCTGGATCAGTTTACCGCGATCATAGACAATATCGAACTTCATTCCGGCGGGCAGCCCTTTAGAAACTTCCTTCATCTTTGCCTTTACACGATCAATTACTGCCGCTGCATTCTCGCCATAGCGCATTACCACAATTCCGCCTACCCGCTCGCCTTCCCCATTCTGATCAAAGATACCCAAGCGGCTTTCACCAGTCATCTGCACCTTTGCCACATCCGCTACACGGATGGCAGTGCCTCCCTCAGTCTTAAGTGGAATATTTTCGATTTCATCAAGCGACTTCAGGTAGCCCGAAGTTTTAATGATGTACCCTATGTCGCTCATCTCGAATTTCCGTCCCCCAGCTTCATTATTATTTGCCCGCACTGAGGCAATAACTTCAGGAATGGAAAGCTTATAGTAAAGTAACTTGTTCGGATCTACCGAGATCTGGTATTGTTTCTGAAAACCCCCAAAAGATGCAATTTCACTCACCCCAGAAACATTCTGTAGCGCAAATTTAACATACCAGTCTTGTACAGCGCGCTGCTGCCCCAGGTCCATGTCCGGAGCTTCAAGGGTGTACCAGAGCACATGCCCTACACCGGTGCCGTCGGGGCCAAGTTGTGGCCGGGCACCTTCGGGCAAGGTATTACTAATGGTACTAAGGCGTTCAAGCACCCGCTCCCTGGCCCAGTAAACATCCACATCATCTTCGAAGATCACGTAGATGAAGCTCATACCGAACATGGATGTTCCACGAACATATTTGATTTTAGGCAAGCCTTGTAAGTTGGTTACCAATGGATAAGTCACCTGATCTTCAATAAGCTGAGGCGACCTGCCCATCCATTCAGTGTATACAATCACCTGATTTTCGGAGAGGTCAGGAATTGCGTCTATAGGGTTCTTCTTTACCGCGAATGCACCCCATACAAATAAGCCTAGGGCTAGCAGGAGCACGATCCACCGGTTTCGGAGTGACCACTCAATAATTTTATGTACCATTAATGCTTTCGCTGAGGATGCCTAAGGCATCGGAAAAATGTATAAGAATTTTAGGCAATGGGACAATGCCCTTGCCTATTACACGAGCGTGATAGCAAATGGTATTAAATACGGTAAGTACAGTGTTCTATGACGAGCGGAACCTGCCACCTGGGTCGGCTGTCTTGTTGAGAAAAGGAAGCCTTGAGCCCCTTTTTATTGAAGGTATGCAACAAGTGCTCTGTGGTCATCTTCGGCAGGAAGATCACCTTCTGATCAAACTTATATTCGCTTTTTACGATCTTTTGAACGTTGTCGATCTTGATGCTTTTAGCATCCTGTTGGCAACAAGCACCAGCATCGGCAGCGGATTTGCTCATACCACAGAATTCGCATGCAGCTGATTCACCTGGATGTTCCAGTCCCGTTTCGACCAGCTCACCCATGCAATAATGAAGATACACGGTTGGCCCCTGGGAAGCTCCCAGATAAACAAAGGCGAGTATGATCAAAATTATCCGTTTCATGCTGAGCTGCAAATCTACAGCTTCAGGCTGGGAATTAATTATAGAATCCTGAATAATTTATACAGTTTATGGTCAAAATGCTTATCATCTAATCATTGCCGCTAGGTGTCCTACTTATTTCAATATCTGAATGGAATTGTTACTCAAGCATTTTTCTGGATCCAGCTTTACTTTTTACCTTGCAGGATAACCAAACTCACGTGTATGACACTTATTTCCAGACTCAATTGGATAAAGAATTTTAGTTTCCTCTTACTTTTTATCTTCATCGCTGTTAGCAACTCCAGCTTCGGTCAACAATCTGGCGAACGAAAGAATAATATCCTCTACTACCCTGACTCAAACAAAATTAGTGATGCATACATCAAGTCACAATGCCGGCTTGATATATATATTCCAAAGAACGTGAAGAACTTCGCTACAATTGTTTGGTTTCATGGCGGCGGTATTACGGGGGGTGCTAAGGAAATCCCAGAAGCCCTGATGAATAAAGGGATTGCAGTGATCGGAGTAGGCTATCGCCTGTCTCCAAAGGCTAAGGCGCCTGCGTACATCGAAGATGCTGCAGCGGCAGTTGCCTGGGCATTTAACAATATCGCCTCCCTGGGTGGCTCTGATAAATTAATCTTTGTTTCTGGCCATTCTGCAGGCGGCTACCTGGGTACAATGATCACCCTGGACAAACAGTATCTGGCGAAATACAAGATTGACGCGAACCGCATTGCCGGATTAATTCCTTTTAGTGGTCAGGCAATAACACACTTTACCGTACGCAAGGAACTCGGCATAAAGGAGACGCAGCCAACCATAGACAAATATGCACCTTTATTTCACGTAAGAGCGGATGCACCACCAATGTTGCTCATCACAGGCGACCGCGAGATGGAGCTACTCGGCAGATTTGAGGAAAATGCCTACCTTAACAGAATGATGAAGCTGGTTGGAAACCGCACAACGCGCCTTTACGAACTCCAAGGATTTGACCATGGCGGCATGGCCGTGCCGGCATTCCCCCTGCTCTTAAAAGAGGTCGCCGCCCTATCAAAGTAATTTTATAGATATACTGTAAAATAAATTAATCGGGAAAAGGCTTGTTCACAATTTACTTCTACATTTACTCTATATGAGTAATGCAGTTCAGCCTGGCAAAAAGGTCATCATATTTGATGATGATGAAGATATCTTAGCAATTTGCAGCTATATTCTTGAAGAAAGCGGCTGGACAGTTTACACCTTTACCGACTGCAGCAATGTCGCCGAACGTGTTCGTCAGATTAACCCACAGATAATCCTGATGGACAACTGGATACCTGATGAAGGCGGCATCGTCGCTACCCAGCAGCTCAAGCAGTCAGAAGACCTCAGGATGATACCCGTAATCTATTTTTCGGCCAATAGCGATATTGAGAAGCTGAGCAAACAGGCTGGTGCCGACGGGTATCTTGAGAAACCCTTTGATCTCGATGATCTGATCACCATTATTGAACAGAAGACCTGTTCAGCGGCAGAGTAAACCAAAAGCTGCTGCCCTTCCCTAACTCACTTTCCACGCCTATCTGGCCCCCGTGCTTTTTAATGATTTCCGCAGAAATATACAAACCCAGGCCAAGCCCGGAAATTCGGTTGCTGGTGTAATCTGCGCGATAATAGCGGTCAAAAAGATGCGGTACCTGCTCTGCAGGTATACCCGGGCCGCTGTCTGCAACAGAAACCTTGAGTTCCCCTGGCATCCGCTTACAAATGATCCTGATCACCAGTGAAGCTGGTGCGTACTTGATCGCGTTATTTACAAAGTTCACCACAACCTGATCGATCTGCTGCTCATCGGCTTCCACCTCCGTATCCACATCACCCTCCAGAACAATACTATACTTACCTGATGTTCCGATGTGCGGACAGCATTCTTTGGCAAGATTTCCAATGTTGAATTTCGACTTCCTGATCTGCAGCTGCCCTTCAGAGATACGGTTGCTATCCAGGAGGTCTACAATGAGGCGATTAAGTTTGTCAAGACTTTTACTTGCCTGGCTCAGCATCTTTTCAAACGCCACCGGGTTCGGACGATCTTTCATCCGCTCAAGGATCTGAATGGCAGCCTTCAAACTGGTTACTGGTGTCTTCAACTCATGACTAGCAACATTAATGAATTCATCCTTTTGCTGAAGCACGCGTCGGCGATTGGTTACGTCCATAAAAGTGCCAATGCCGCCCGTGAGCGCACCGGACTTGGGATCAAAGATTGGCGCTGCGTTGATGGATATGTATATCCGCTCACGTGCAGGCGCCTGCACGGCGATCTCCTGATCAAAAAGTGGCTTGCCAGTTTGCATCATCAGCGTCATCGGGTGTTCCTCATCTGGCAATAGAGATCCATCAATTCGGAGGTTTTGCCAACGGGAATCATAGTAAGTTCGCTCTTTGATCTGCTGCTGTGTAAGCCCCAGAATTTGCTGTGCCATCTGGTTCGCATACACCATATTACCGCTTTCGTCAATGATACCTACCCCTTCAGCCATCGTGTCAAGGATGTTCTGGAAATGCTGCTCACTGGCGATAAGCTTCTCATTACTTTCCCGCAGTTCGCGGTTTACTTCCTGCTGCTTTTCAGCATTCTCCAAAGTAAGCAGGTGCAGTTCAATCTGCTCCATAACAACAGTTGCCATACCAGTCAATATACGGCGTTCATGTTCGTTGAAAGTCCTTGGTTTAGTATCTACAATACAAACGGTGCCGATCATAAAACCATCTGGGGTGATCAAGGGAGCCCCGGCATAGAAGCGGAGACCAAAGTCGCCACAAACCAAGGGATTTGCCGAAACTACGGGATCCTCCAGGGCATTTTCTACAACATTTACCTCCGGACTGAGCACAGTCAGCGAGCAGAAGCTTTCGCCCCGGGGACCAATGGATACATCCATTCCGGTGTTAGATTGGAAGGACACCTCCTGATCATCCACAAGGGAGATCATTGCAATAGAAACATGAAAGATCTCTGCAAGCAACTTGGCAAGATTGCTGAATGACTTTTCAGCTTCAGTGCTAAAAATTTTGTATCTACGGAGTGCATCCAGTCGCTGCTGTTCGTTCGACAGTATGATTTCCTTTTTAAAGGTATTCTTCATGTTAAATCGCATTCATCACCTTTAAAGAAGGCTTGTGTAGCATTTCCATGTTCTATTCAGCGATTATTTAAAACGCTCTTTCAACTTCTCAAGATCCAGAGTTGCTTCCTTTTGATCAAGCTGGATGAGCCAGCCTTTCGTCTTGAGCAGCACAATTTCCTGTTTCGCAACTGACAGGTCTTTTCCTTTAATATGCTGATGGAAATTAATGGGCAACTTAGGTTCGAAGTTTGCCGGCGTATGAAACAGTGCCTCTAAACGGAACTTAGGCCAAATCTGGATATCAGTCATGTTAGCAGAATAGATGCGCTTACTGCTATTTGCAGCAACAAGCCCGGCGAACTCCCCTTTGTAGTGTTCAGACCGCTCCGTCGTAAAGGCAACCAGAATATCGTAAGAGGTGGTATTCACTAAATGGAAATGAGCAACGGAATTGCTGTGCTGATCGCTTACCAGGCCTAAGTATACACCGTCTTTAATGAATTCCGCAGCTGCAATCGGGATTGTATTGCGGTTTCCTACAACATCGTCCTCCTCAGGGATGTCACCATGCACCAGGGTAACCTTCGAAGATAGTACAGGAATTTCAAAATCGTTTGCATCCGTTACTCCTATCGTATCTTTATCTATGATGCGGGTTACATACCCTTCAATATTTTCATCCACAAAACGGACAAAATCGCCTAACTTTATTTGCATACCTCAAATCTACTTAATCTTCCTAATTTTGCAGCATGGCCATCAAAGAACAAATTAACAACCCGCTGCACGGAAAAACCCTCGAGTTTATACTTAAACAGCTTGTATGGCATTATGGCTGGGAAGAGTTGTCAACTTACGTGAAAATCGAGTGTTTCAAAAACAACCCCTCAATGAATTCGAGCCTAAAGTTTTTACGCAAAACAGACTGGGCCCGTAAAAAAGTTGAGAAACTATACCTTAATACCTTCCATTGATTTCTTCGCATATATAACAGTTTGTTATTCTTTTTGGCTTTCTTGTTCTATGCTGGTTAATCGTTAATTCCGTTACTACCCAGCAACTTTAGTAACACTCAATTTACACATCGACAGGATGATCAATTTCATACATTTTTTAACTTCGGGCACACCAAAGTAAATCCCTGTATGAATAAAAAACCTAATGCAACTCATGCGACCGGCATAATCTGCTTGTTCATTGCACCCCCACCGGCCTAACTTTATTAAACCTTCTTCTTTATTTAACTTAAGAGGAAACCTCGTTTTTAGGCAAAAAAAAAATTCCGATTCTAAGATGTAATGCTGCAGCGATAACATTTCTGTTGCAATGGCCTCGCTATGTCATTGTTAATACGGATTTAACCTTGGTCTAACACCATCATTACAATTTTGCCACCAATAATTTTGTATTCAATAATTCAATTCAACTATGTTTAAAACTGTACTTAATTTAAAAAAGAAGCTCACCTTCTTTATGGCGTTCTTACTCCTGGCTATCGGAGCAAATGCCACAGGAAAAAGCCTTCATTTCTCCGGTCAGGACCGCGGACGGATTAGTGGTAAAGTCGTGGACGAGAAAGGAGCACCGCTGCCAGGTGCCAGCATCAGAATTACCGAACTAAATATCGTTGTGCAAAGTAACGCAGACGGTGTCTACACCTTCAATGTTGCACCTGGAACCTATACGCTAACAGCAAGTTTCATCTCTTACACCTCAACCACGCAGACCAAAGTCGGCGTCAAAGCGGGAGAAACAACGAACCTGAACATCACATTAACAGCCGAAACCGGAACGCTTAACGAGGTACTCGTAGTAGGCTATGGCACCCAAAAGCGTGAAAATCTCACAGGTGCAGTAACACAGGTGACTTCCAAAGTGCTTGAAAATCGCTCCGTGTCCAATCTTGCTCAGGGCTTGCAGGGCGTGATTCCCAATTTAAACCTGAGCATTGCAGATGGCCGACCTAACCAGTCGCCAGCCTTCAACGTTAGGGGTACCACATCAATCGGTCAGGGTGGAAGTGCTTTGGTGTTAATTGATGGCATCGAAGGTGATCCATCAGCGATCAATCCAAATGATATTGCAAGTGTAACCGTGCTGAAAGATGCTGCCTCAGCGGCGATTTATGGCGCCAGAGCTGCCTTTGGTGTTGTATTGATCACCACCAAAAATCCGGCGAAAGACCGTACTTCTATAAGCTACACGATTACACAATCTATTAAAACGCCAACCACTGTACCGGACTATGTAAGCGATGGCTATACTTTCGCCAGCATGTTCAACGAAGCATGGTCAGCTTGGAACGACTACGCTCAAACACCGCAGAACATTAACAAAACGGTTAAGTTTTCGCCCGCGTATCTGGAAGAACTTAAGCGCCGCTCTGAAAACCCAAGCTTACCCAGAACGGCGGTAAATGCAGCAGGTGAATACGAGTATTATGGTAATACCGACTGGTACAATGAACTATATAAAGATAATACCAGTGCAACAGATCAGAACATTGCCCTTTCTGGTGGCAGTGGGAAGACTGACTTCTATGTATCCGGGAGATCTTACAAGCAAGCCGGATTATTCCGCTACAACGCTGATGATTACGAAATGTTAAACCTAAGAGCTAAAGGATCCATCCAGTTGTATCCATGGTTGAAGGTTTACAATAATGCTGACTATTCTTCTTCCAAATACCACACACCGTTAAACGTTGGTGAAGGTGGCGGTATCTGGCGTAACATTGCTGATGAGGGGCATACTGTATCACCAATGTTTAATCCAGACGGTACCCTTACCTTCTCCTCAGCTTACACAGTTGGAGACCTTTGGTATGGTAAAAATGGTATGGATATGAACAAAAAGATCTTCCGTAACACTACCGGTTTCAGCACTAACTTTTTCGAGGACAGGTTTAGAGTTAAAGGTGATTTTACCTTCCAGAATACGGATAACGACCAAAGCAGAAAGCGGGTACCTGTGCCTTATAGCCGAAAACCAGGGGTTATTGAGTATGTAGGCTTAAATTACAACGATCTGCAGCAACTTAACCGCAACACGCAGTACATGGTGACTAATATCTACGCTGAATACGAACCAAAGATCAGTGAAGATCATTACCTCAAGGTACTCGCAGGTTATAACTATGAACAATCTACCTACAAGCGGCTGGAAGCATTGCGTAATGGATTGATCTTCGAAGATGCTACCGACATTAACCTTGCATTAGGCCAGTCTATCCAAACCTCTGGTGGATATGAAAAATGGGCAATAATGGGTGGTTTTTACCGCTTGAACTATGCCTTTAAAGACCGCTACCTTGTGGAATTAAATGGACGTTACGACGGTTCTTCGAAATTTCCCAATAACCAGCGATATGCGTTTTTCCCTTCATTTTCTGCCGGATGGCGCGTTAGCAAGGAGCCGTTCTGGAAAATTAATCCAAAGGTCATCACTGATTTGAAGCTACGCGCATCTTACGGTTCATTGGGCAATGGAAATATCGCCTCCTATGCTTTCCAGGAGAAACTGGCCATCAGTCAAATGGGACGTGTGCTGAATGGTGTACGCCCGCAGCAAACCAATCAGCCAGGTGTTATCCCCGCCGGTCTAACCTGGGAAACTTCAACAACACAGAACATAGGTCTTGATATCGCGTTCCTGAACAACCGTCTAAACTTCAGCGCAGATGCCTATACCCGCAAAACAACCGACATGTTTACCGTAGGAATGACCCTACCTGCTGTATTCGGTATCGATGTACCAAAAGGAAACTATGCAGACCTAAGAACAAATGGCTGGGAAGCAAATCTAACCTGGAATGACCGTGCGGATGTTGGTGGATCACCATTAAGTTACACCGTGAGACTTACTCTAGCAGACTACAAGTCCAAGATCCTGAAATATAACAACCCGGATCAGCGCCTTAGCGATTACTACGCTGGCCAAACTGTTGGGGAGATCTGGGGCTTTGTAACTGATGGTTACTTCGTTTCGGAAGCAGATGTTGCGAATTCTCCTAGTCAAATCCTCTATAAATCATCAAACACCAGTAAAAGCCTTCCAGGTGACATCAAATTCCGTGATATTAATGGAGATGGCGTTATTAACAATGGCGACAACACTGTAGGCAATCCAGGCGACCGCAAGATCATCGGTAACTCAACACCTCGTTATACTTATGGTATTTCCCTTGGTGCAGACTGGAAAGGATTGTTCTTCAGCACCTTCTTTCAGGGCGTAGGCTCTATGGACTGGTATCCTGGCT
The DNA here is from genome assembly GCA_038918115.1 of Pedobacter sp. GTDB lineage: Bacteria > Bacteroidota > Bacteroidia > Sphingobacteriales > Sphingobacteriaceae > Pedobacter. The sequence continues at coordinate 416,789 of JBCLAL010000001.1, read as the reverse complement.
CTGAAAACGGAACTTTCTGGGGTCAGTACAACCGTCCGTACAACAAGATTCCCGCATCTCAGCTCGGCAACATCTGGTCACCAGAAAATCCAGACGCTTACTTCCCAAGATACAGAGGTTATATAGCCCAGAATGGTTCAGGAACATTGGCCCAGGCACAAACTAAATACCTGCAAGACGTCTCTTATATCAGATTGAAAAACCTTCAACTAGGCTATACCTTACCACAAACCTTCGTAAAAAAAGCAGGGCTAAGTAATGTAAGGGTATTCCTTTCTGGTGAGAACCTTTGGTCTTCATCACCTTTGTACAAAATAACCAAGGATCTCGACATTGAAAACATCGGAAGATCTGATGCAATCCTAACGGATAGCAATAGTGGAAACGGAAACAACTATCCAATACTTAAAACATTCAGCTTAGGTTTATCTGCAACATTTTAAGGATCTAATTACTAAAAAGCATACATAAACATATTAATATGAAGAAGTTCTTACTTTTTTTTATACCCCTTGCCATTGGCTTTGCAGGGTGTAAGAAACTTGATCAGACACCACAGGATACCGCTACCAGAGAAGCTGTTTTCAGCAATGAAAAAGGCCTGGAGCTCTATTCAAACTCATTTTATAACATTTTGCCTTCCCCTTCCGACGCGCATAAAGGCGACGCTATGGCCGACTACTCGGCAAGAAGTCAGGCACCGGAGTTTCTTGTTGAAGGTGCCTATGGACCACGTCAAAGTACTGGCTGGACTTGGACCAACCTCAGAAACATCAACTACTTCCTGGAAAACAACAACGATCCTAAAGTAGCCCCAGCTGTAAGGCAGCAGTATACGGCACTTGCCAGGTTCTTCAGAGCCTACTTCTACTATGATAAAGTACGTCGCTTTGGTGATGTGCCATGGATCAACAAGACATTCGAAATTAATGACCCAACTTTGTTCCAGGGTCGTGACAAACGTGAGCTGGTTATGGACTCCGTTCTAGCTGACATCAACTACGCTTGCGAAAACATTACCAGGACCAATGACAACAGCCGTTCGCTAATCACGAAGTACGTGGCGCTAGGCTTGAAATCGCGGATAGCCTTATACGAGGGCAGCTATCGTAAGTACCATACCGAAGCAGGGCTCACCGGTTCGGCAGACAAATGGTTGCAAGAAGCAGCGAGTGCCGCTGAGCAGGTGATGACAGCCGGTGGATTTAGCCTGAACACAGCTGGCGGAACAGATCTTGCCTATCGTAATCTGTTCATCAGCACGGCACCAGTAGCAACAGAAGTGATGCTCGCTGCAGTTACTGATGCAAACCTGGCAGTATATAATGATGCCAACTGGTGGTGGACAAGTGCAACTTATGGTTCAAGGGTAAGTCTAGTACGTACCTTTGTAAACACCTACCTGAACATTGATGGTACCCCCTTTACCAGCAGACCGGACTATGCTACGATTCCGTTTAAAGATGAAGTAAAGAACAGGGATAAACGCCTTCAGCAAACCATTAGAATGGGGAACTACAAGCGTATCAATGGCGGAACGCCTGAACCTGCGCCACCGGTATTCTCTTACACCTATACCGGCTACCAACCCATTAAATATGTATTAGATGATGTACGTTATGATGGTGGCGGACAGAACATCAACTCTATTCCCTTAATGCGCTATGCCGAAATCCTGTTGAACTATGCAGAAGCCAAGGCCGAGCTGGGTACCTTTACCGATGCCGACTGGGCGAGAACCATTGGTGCACTGCGACAGCGTGCGGGCATTACAGGTGGACTTAACACCAGACCTACTACAGCGGATCCTTATCTACAGGCAAATTACTTTCCCGAGATTTCCAACCCAGCATTACTGGAAATTAGAAGAGAGCGTGGTATCGAACTTTCATTTGAAGGTCTACGCTTTGACGATATCGTGCGATGGAAAAAAGGTGAGCTCATGACCAAAGTTTGGAACGGGTTCTATGTACCTGCCTTAGACGTACCGATGGACCTTAACGAGGACGGCATCATGGATGTTGCTTTTTACCAGGTTATGCCAGCAAACCGCTTACCTGGGGTTACCTACATCAACGTTGCACCTACCCTGAATGGAGGACCAAATCCACAACGTTTATCCAATAACACCTCGGGAGAGTTAACCTGGTTAAGCACAACACAACGCGTGTTCACCGATAAAAATTATCTTTACCCTATTCCAGAGACCGACCGCTTGTTTAACCCTGCGTTAGGTCAAAACCCAGGATGGTAATTTTAAATCTATAACCTGAATAATAAAGCATGAAAATTAAACACCTTTTAGCCGCAGTTTTGCTGATTTGCATCAGCTGCGGTGCCTATGCACAAACCTACATCTTCGGAACATTCAACATCCGGAATGATAATAAAGGCGATGTTGGAAACCTTTGGGAACAACGCCGTGAATACGCGGCAAATGTGATGCTTTTCCATAAGTTTGACGTTTTTGGAACGCAGGAAGGCAAGCCCAACCAGATTGAGGATCTTAATACCTACCTGCCTGAATATGCTAGCTATGGCGCCGGTCGCGATGATGGTAAAGATGCCGGCGAACACTCGTCAATCTTCTACAAAAAAGACAAATTTAAATTGCTGAACAAGGGTGATTTCTTCCTGTCGGAAACACCGGAAAAACCGGGACTCGGCTGGGATGCAACCTGCTGTAACCGTATTGCAAGCTGGGTACAACTACAGGATATCAAAAGCGGTAAGAAGTTCTTTTTCTTCAATGCACACTTTGACCACGAAGGAAAGATTGCACGCGTAGAAAGCAGTAAATTGATACTGAAGAAGATCAAGGAAATTGCTGGCACTGCTCCTGCAGTATTCACCGGCGACTTAAACGGTGGTCATGACAGTGAATGGTATCTGATCCTGAAGAACTCAGGTTTACTAACAGACACTTATAACCAGGTTGAAAAACCATATGCAAACAACGCCTCTTTTAACGCCTGGGGCAAGCAACTGGAGCGCAACGACGTCATTGATCATATCTTTGTAAGCAGCCAGTTCAAAGCAACACGCTGGGGAATCTTAACCGACACTTACCGGGGTAAGTTCGTGTCAGATCACTTTCCGGTATTGGCAGAAGTAACACTTAAATAATCTTATAAACAAGAAAGGGCTGCTATCCAAAGATAGCAGCCCTTTCTTGTTTATAAGCATAGGTTACTTTTTCCAGTTGTTGTTTTCCGCATTAACATCCGGCAACTCATGATCAGGGTCGATGGTTACTGCGACAACTTCTTCTGTTGTCGGGAAACGTACAGTCCAGCTGCTGTTACGCATCCAAACATCAACTGCCACTTTTACAAGCTCCTTTTTACCACTTGCAGTCTGCACACCAAGGATAATTGGCATCGGCAAACGTCCAAGGTTATTAACCGTAATTTCATAACCTTCTCTTTCTCCAGCTTTGCCCTTCGCTTCTTTCACGCTGCCGATGGCTTGATCCATAGTCCAGTCTTCCATAAACCAACCTTTCCAGAACCAGGCCAGATCTTCACCTGCAGCGTTCTCCATAGAGCGGAAGAAATCTGTTGGCGTAGGGTGCTTGTAAGCCCAGTGTTTGATGTAACTGCGGAAAGCGTAATCAAATCTTTTCTCGCCTAAGATGTGCTTGCGCAGGATCTCTAATCCAATTGAAGGTTTAAAGTATAAGTTAACGCCGATGTTTGCCTCACGCATCGCATCCGGTTCAAGCATGATGATCTCATTGCTTGGACGAGCCATGTATTTGGCAACCGCCTGGTAATCCATTCTACCTTTGTTATACTCACCCTTGTTGAAAACCGTCTTAGAAATGTTGTTGATGAAGGTGTTAAAACCTTCGTCCATCCAGCCGAACTTACGTTCATTGCTGCCGACGATCATCGGGAACCAGGTATGACCAAATTCGTGATCGATAACACTCCAGGCTTCTTCCCCTTTAGCTTCCCAGCCACAAAAAACAATACCCGGATACTCCATACCACTAATATTTGACGCAATGTTCACTGCCATTGGGTAAGGATATTCAAACCATTGCTCTGAATAGTGCTCAATGCTTCCTTTCACATATTCTGCTCCACGTGCATAACCTTCCGTCGTATTGCTTTCTACAGGATGTGCTTCAACTGCTAATGACTTCTTGCCACTTGGTAAGTTGATACGTGCACCCGAAACCACAAATGCTTTCGATGATGCCCATGCAGCGTCTCTGGTGTTGGTAATTTTATATTTCCAGGTAAGCTTAGACTTGGATGGTCTGGATGCAGGATTAACTACATCCGCTTCTGATCGGATAATCACGGTCTTGTCGCTGTTCTTTGCCGCGTTCCATCTTTTCAGCTCTTCAGCAGTGAAGACTTCCTGCGGATTTAGCAATTCACCTGATCCCAGGACAACCTGGTTTGCCGCAGCAGTGATGGCGTAGGTAATGTCGCCGTACTCCAGATAAAACTCACCCGCGCCCCAGTAAGGCAGCGTGTTCCAGCCATTCACATCATCATAAACACTCATTCTCGGGAACCATTGCGCAATGCTGTAGATCTCTCCGTTCTTGGTGTTCAGGTGCCCTAGGCGGTCGGATCCGTTCTCCGGAATTGGGAAAGAATAGTCCATCTTGATGGTGATCAGGTCACCATTTGCCGCCATAGGCTGATCCAGTTGGATCTGCATTCTGGTATCCTCAGTTAGCGAATTGAACTTTACGGCCTTAGCTTTCTGAGTAACACTCAGGTTAGTGATCTTGTAGCCTCCGTCAATCTGTTCACCGCGGGCACCATATCGGCTGCCTTTCGGAATCACGGCATTACCTCGGGAAGCCTTCGAAAAAAGGTTCTGGTCGAGCTGTAACCAAAGAAATGGCAATTGATCAGGACTATTGTTCTTATAGGTAATCGTTACCGTACCGGTGATCATGTGACTTTGTTCATCCAGATTTGCCGAGATGTTATAGTCGGCACGGTTTTGCCAGTATTTTGGTCCCGGGTAGCCACTTGCCGAGCGATATTCATTACCATTACTGGTGTAAAATAAAGGACCGAAAGCGTCTTTTGTACTGTATTTACCAGTCTGCTGACCGGCACTTTCCTGGGCAGCGCCGCTTAATCCGGAAGCGAGCAGGCCCACAAAAAGCAGAAGTTTTGTACTGCAGTGTTTTAGCATAATTTTATTTGAATTTAGGTACTTTTCTTTGCGCAGGCGGCAGCTTCAGCCAGGCCTGGTAAGCTTGTGCAATGTACAAAGTGTAATTGAATGGTGCTTCACTTTTTACACGCTCGGTGCTAGGCTGGTAGATGGCGATAAATGCTTTAAGGTCATCCCCCTTCAACTTGGTTAGTTCCCCAACCGTAGTTTCATTGAAGTTCAGGCGAATCTGATTTTCAAAGCTTTCATTTTCCGACAGCTTCTGTTCTTTCTCTCTTTGTGCCTTCATCTTGTCAAAGCCAAGATTTAGAATAATGCCTCCTGCCCTGTCGTTGTTCTTTTTTCCGGATAGGTCATCAGCTTCGATACGCTTGGTTGGCTTTATTCCGGCATTGATATTTTCAATATCCAGGTAGGGGGATAATTTTGCGCTCTGTATCTGCACTTCCTTCAAGCTGATGGATGAATTTGGAAGATATACTGCTAAAGGACGCATTGCCGATAGAAATAGTGTATCTACATGGTAGCCCTTTAAAGTAAAGGTAAGCACATCACCTTGTTTTGCGGGCAATTCAAACTGTCCGCCCGCAGCCGTCTTCGCCACCTGCTTATTATTCAGGTTCTGCACTTCAACCTGTGCCAGGGGCAGTTTATTTTCGAAGTCGTACACACGGCCACTTATGGATGTTTGTGCAGCCAGCTTCAGCGGCAGCACAAATAGCAAAAATAATAGAAGCTTCTTCATCATAATTTCTCCCCGAACAGCTTAGTCTGCCCCGGTGTTAGCATAACAACAAACAATAGTTTGGGTTTATAATTTAAGCGTTTGAGCGTACTGCTCCTCATTGAAGCCCAGCAGTATGGGTTCGCCATCCTTAACAATCACCGGACGTTTTATGGCGCTTGCCGCAGCTAGCATGACCGTTACGGCAGATGCTTCATCTTTCACTGTCGATTGCACTGCAGGCTCAAGCTTACGCCAGGTTGTGCCTTTTTTGTTCAGGACTTGCTCCCAACCAAACACAGCAGACCAGCTTTTCAGCTGGTCTGCGTTTACCCCTTGTTTTTTGAAATCATGAAACTCGTAATCAAGGTTATTTTCCTTAAGCCAGGTGATGGCCTTTTTTACGGAGTTGCAATTTGGGATACCGTATACTTTAATCATTGTTTTAGTTTGTTGTTGAAGAACCACCCGACTTAACATCGTCGTTGCTGATGCCTCTTCTATTCTTTTTAATGGACTCTTTTAATTTACCGAAACGCCAGTTCAGACTTAAGTTAAACCTTCTGGAATAATTCTCACTGTAGCTTCGCTGGCTAAAGTTAGGTCCTTCTGTTTCATTTTCCCAAGCCTGGAACTTCTGAAATGGATTACTCACATTGCCAGAGAACGTTAATTTATCTTTAATAATATCCTTGCCTAGTGAAAAGGCTGTAAACCACCTTGATCTTGAACTGCCCTGCAAGGTAACCCAAGAGCTGTTGTAGCTGAAGTTTGCACCAAGGCGCCAGCCTGATTTAAGCTTATAGCTGGTGTAACCGTACATATATCCGGTAAGCCCTTCGTTTGAAACAGTTACTCCGTTAACATCACCTTCCAACCAAACGTAGTTCAGGTTACCTCCCAGTGTGAGACTCAATGCGGGCAACAAGGGATAGTTGATGTTGAAGTTCGTTCCCAACTTCCTGTCCTTACCGGTATTTACATAGCTGGAGCGTGTAACTCCGGTTTCGGCAACATAGCTGCTTACCCGTTGTATCGTGTTGTTTGCAAATGAATAATTCAGGCCGATGTTGACGGATCCTTTTTTAAACCTGCTGTAATTTAGTTCGAAGCTGTTGTTCAGCACGGGTTTTAGATCTGGATTACCGGTCGACTCGTAATTTGGCGATCGTTCTACAAATGGATTTAACTCCCAAATGCCCGGACGTTCTATCCTTTGCGTATATCCGAAGTTCAGGTTACTCATGTTTTTGAACTTTCTGTTCACCGAAACTGATGGGATAACGTTGAAGAAATCCTTACTTAAACTGCCATCCTGGGAGATGAAATCTGCATCAATCGTGGTAAGCTCTGCACGTACACCGGCCTTGAAACCCCAGTTTGCCAAATTGTACTGGTACGAATTGTATACACCGTATACATTTTGGTTGTTATCAAAGTTGTTGGTACGTGTTGGGTCTACAACATAGTCGCCTGCAGCCGATTGACCTTGGTATTCAAACACAGAACTGTTGTCACGCATAATTGCCTTAACACCCGCTTCAATGTTTAATTTCTTACTCGCAGGATGTACATAGTCGGCCTGAATAGTCTGCTCTACAGACTTGCCGGTATTATATTGTTTGTAGTTCGGAAACAGATCAGGTGCGTAATTGAAGCGATTGAAAATATCATAATCTGAAGCCTGGTCGTTTGTAGAATTATTCACTCGATATGAAAAGGTAAGCAACTGATTCTTATTATTCTTAAATCCACGCTGGTAGTTTAAACTTAGATCATAACCTTTCCACTCGTAGGCATTTAGAGTATTTGACTGGTAAGCCTGATATGGTTCTGTACCCTGTAACAGGTTTGACCTGATCTCGCTTGTACCATCGTTTGTACTTTTGTTGAAGTTGATCTCTCCGGTAATCAGGTTTAGACTGTCAATCTCGTAACTTAATTCTGAGCTGATGTATCCAAAATCATTGTCATACTTGCTGGCGCCATTCTGAGTTAAAGAAGTTGGCAAAATGCCCTGCAGCTCATCACCGAAGGTTGTTCTGCTACTTCTGTATGCTGTAGCAGGACTACTGGATTTGTTTATACCACCATAGGCAGAGAGTCCAAATTTACCTTGTTTTACCGTGATTGAACCCGAACCACCCGGTCCGCCTGTTGGAAATGAGTGCCTATAATTCAAACTACCATTGTAGCCGGCATCTATGTTTTTCTTCGTGATGATGTTAATGATACCTGCTAGACCTTCGCTGTCGTATTTTGCTGGCGGTGTGGTAATGACCTCAATCTTTTCAATATTTGCCGCAGGCATACTCTTGAAAACATCCGATGGATTTCTGGCGACAAGTGACGAGGGCTTGTTATTGATCAGGATCTTATAACTCCCACTGCCTTTAAGTTTAATGTTGTCTTCTGCATCAACAGATAACAACGGTATTTTCCGCATCATATCCAGCACGGTGTTTACCTTGCTCTCTGGGTCGGCCTGCATATCATACGTTATCCGGTCAATCTCTTGTTTGATTATCGGGCGTGCTGCCGTGACATTAACCTCCGCCAAATCCTTCGAGGTACCAGTAACGGTAATGCGACCTAAGTCATAGGTTTTTGCTTCTTTAATTACAACTGGAATAGACTTGGAATTAAAACCCATAGCTACAATCACGAGCGTGTAATTGCCCGATGCTACCTTTTCAATCTGAAAGGAACCGTCGGCTTTAGAAAGCGCAGTCTTTATAGTGGTGTTTTCCTTTTTTAATGCAGCGGTAATGTAGTCCTGACCTTTCTTTGTGGCGGAGTCTATAACGATGCCTTTGATGGTTGAAGTTTCAATGGGTGCTTGCGCATTAACAGTGTAGATACACATGCTACACAACAGCAGGAAAAGGTAGAGCGTTCTCATTTAAAATGGGTTAGATAATGATGAAATGTTTGAACTAATTGATTAGTTACAAGTCTAGCGAAAATTTATTTCACCTTTTTGTTAAAAACTGTTAATTCTTTGTTCTGCTCTTTATATTAGTTACTATTGCGTAAAAATTCGTTTACACGCTTCTAATATGCTTAATACTGCATTCAAAAGGCAGGTTCTTGTTGGCTTTACCATTACCCTGATCTTTGCACTAATCTCCGCAATTACATCCTATTTCAGTGTTCGTTCTACCAGGGCGAGTGATCTCTGGCAAAGCCATACCTATGAGGTTATAGATGAAATTCAGAATATCGATCTTAAGATCGTAACCACAGAAACCGCTATGCGTGGCTACATGCTTACCGGCTCAGAGAAATTCCTCGGCCCGTATAACGAACACGTTGGCACCATTATCCCTGCAGTAGACAGCCTTCGACATCTGGTGAGTGACAACGAAAAGCAGCTTAGTCAGGTTGACTCGCTCACAATGTATGTCAGGCTTAAGGTAGACGCCATGAGAACAAATCTTGAGCTCTATCGTGAGACTAACAACATAAGTCCTGAATTGCTGAAAACGGCAGAAAAAGGAAGGGTATATAAGGTAAAGATCCTCGAAAGCATCAAGCAGCTCGTAAGCGAAGAAAGACGCTTGCTTAAACAGAGATCTGATGCATCCGACCGCAACTCCCAAAGAACCATTGCAATCATCATCATAAGCTCGCTGACTATATTCGGACTTGTGTTCTACCTCTTAACACTGATCAGAAAGACCTTTGACTTTCAAAAGAGAGTTGAGGAACAGGTTAAGGAACGTAATGAGCGACTCGCGCAACTATCATTTGACAATGAGCAGAAAAACAAACTCATACTGGCGATACGGAAGGTTAATGACGTTATGTTTGCCACACAGGAGATTGATGATCTCGCACAGCATGTGCTTAATGAAATATGCAAGTACACGGCTGCGCAAGTAGGCACCATGTACATCAACACCAACGATGAGGAACTAACCTTAAAGGCCGGTTTTGCAATAATGCCGGACTATAAAAGAACGAAGATCAAACATGGTCAGGGTTTACTGGGCCAGGCTGCTAAGGATGGAGAGATTTACACCGTCGAAGACGTACCCGAAAATTACCTTAACGTAAGTTCCGCATTGGGCGAAAGAAGTCCCAGCGTAATTTACATCATTCCGGTAGTGCACACCCAGAAAACTATTGCTGTATTTGAGCTAGGCTACGTTAAGCAGCCCGAGACAGATGCTAAGCTTTTTATCGACAGCCTTTCCAGCAGTATTGGTGTCGGCCTGGAAAGTGCAATTTCGAAGGTTGTACTGCGCCAGCTGTACGACAGGCTACAGGCACAAAGCGAGGAACTGGAAAGTCAGCAGGAAGAATTGCTTACTACCAATGATGAGCTGGTACATAAATCAGAACAACTGCAAGCTTCCGAAGAGGAATTAAAGATCCAACAGGAAGAACTGCAGCAAACAAATGCGGAGCTGGAAGAGAAAGCACAACAACTGGAGGAAAAGAACCTGGCCATAAACCAGGCAAAAGAAGCGGTAAGCCTGAAAGCCGAAGAACTTGAGGCATCCAGCCGTTATAAGTCGGAGTTTCTGGCTAACATGAGCCATGAACTGCGAACGCCTTTAAACAGCATCCTGATCCTGGCCCGGATCCTAAAAGAGAACAAGCCGGCTAACCTTACCGACGACCAGATTAAATATGCGGGCGTGATCCACAATGCTGGTGCAGACCTGCTGAACCTGATCAATGACATACTGGATCTTTCTAAGATAGAATCCGGTAAGGTGGAGATCATCACGGAAGCCGTAAGAGCGACAGAGATCTGCCGCAATATGGAATCATTGTTCTCAGAAATCGCACTAGGTAAAAATATCAACTTCAAAACAGCTATTGCGAATGAGGTACCAGCAGTTTTTAGCTCTGACGGGTCACGTGTGGAGCAGATTATGAAGAACCTGCTTTCCAACGCATTCAAATTTACACCAGAACAAGGAAGCATTGAACTGACCGTGGAGACTGCTGCTGCAACACATAATTTTTACTCAGCAAACCTAAGAAATACAGGTTTACCGATACTGTCCTTTACCATCTCGGATACTGGTATAGGCATTCCGGACGAAAAACAGAAGCTGATCTTTGAAGCGTTTCAACAGGCAGACGGGTCAACAAGCCGCAAATATGGCGGTACCGGCCTGGGCTTATCCATCAGCAAAGAACTTGCGGCATTACTTGGTGGTGAAATTCAACTATCCAGTGTACCAGGTCTGGGAAGCAAGTTTACACTTTTCCTGCCGCTGGATAAAGGCATGATCACGAAGCAGACGGATGAGGAGGTTATAGCGTCAACTGCGGTGCCAGCCGAAGCGCAAACACTCGCGCAGCATACACTACTGATCGTTGAGGATGATGTGGTATTCGCACGATTGCTAGAGAACTATGCACTGCAGAAAGGCTACAAACCGTTATTGGCACATGATGGTGCTACAGCTTTAAGTATTGCAAACAGGGTGATCCCGCATGCAATAATCCTGGATGTGTTCCTGCCAGATACAGATGGCTGGGCTATACTCAGAGCGCTCAAATCGAATTCCCAAACCCGGGACATCCCCGTACATATGATGTCTTCCGAAGAAAATAACCCATCAAGAGCCCAGGAAGAAGGTGCAGTGGGCTTCCTTAAAAAGCCCGTAGAGCGTGCTGCCCTTAACGAAGCTTTTGAACTGCTGGAACATGCCCAGCTTAATAACTTCAAATCTGTACTCCTTGTGGAGGATCAGGAAATTCAGAGTGATCTGGTAAAAACACAACTGAGCTCAAGAGGAATAGAAGTGAGTCAGGCATTTAATGGGGCTCAGGCGCTTGAACTATTAGACACCCATACCTTCGACTGCATTATTCTGGACTTGAACCTGCCGGATATCAGCGGCATGGAGCTGCTTGACAAGATCAAAACACAGCCAAGGTTCGCCCACATTCCTGTGGTGATTAATACCGCAATGGAGCTTGATCAGGAGAAAATGACACAGATCATGATGTACTCGGAAGCGATGGTGCTTAAGTCTAACAAGTCAAACGACCGGCTTATGGATGAGGTGACACTTTTCATTAACAAGCTTCAACAGCAGCAAAATCAGGTTGTTGCCGAACCAGCACCCATTCCAAAAGCAACATCGACAAATCAGGAGAAAGTTCTGCAGGGAAAAACGATCCTTGTCACCGACGACGATATGCGCAATATTTTTGCACTCTCTACAGCCCTCCATGCATTTGACATGAACATCATTATTGCCAATAACGGACGTGAGGCTTTGGAAAAATTAAAAGCATCAACACACATAGATCTTATATTGATGGACATTATGATGCCCGAAATGGACGGCTATGAAGCCATAAGACGTATAAGACAAGATGAAGTCTATGCGAAAATACCCATCATTGCACTAACGGCAAAAGCCATGAAAAATGACCGGCAGAAATGTATTGATGCGGGTGCCAGCGATTATATTTCAAAACCAGTAGATATTGATAAACTACTTTCATTAATGCGTGTTTGGTTAAGCTAACGATACAACTATGCCAACAAACATCTCTTTTGATGACATGAACCAGTTGGTTCAGTTGATCAGAAATGTCCACGGTTTCGACTTTAGTAATTATGCTTCAGCGTCGCTGAAGCGGCGCGTTTCCCGTATTGTGCAGCTACAGAACCTTAGCGTGTTCGACTTAAAAAATTTGCTCACAAATGATCCGGATTACTTTGAGCACTTTCTTACTGAAGTGACGGTGAACGTAACTGAAATGTTCAGGGATCCGGAATTTTATCTCTCGCTTCGAAAACATGTACTCCCCTACCTACGCTCCTACCAGCACATTAAAGTGTGGAATGCAGGTTGTTCAAGCGGGGAAGAGCTATACTCCTTCGCCATAGCATTCGAAGAAGAATCGCTCTACCAGCGCAGTTTTATATACGGAACAGACATAAACGGTATTGTCATTGAACAAGCCAGAACCGGAAGTTATCCTGCAAAACTCATGCATATATATGGGGAGAATTATGAACAAGCAGGCGGCTGTAAACAGTTCGCCAACTATTTCGAGTTTGTTAATGAACAAGCCATCATCGCACCGCGATTGAAAAAACATACGCTATTTTCGATACACAACCTTATATCTGACGGTGTATTCAACGAGTTCCACCTGATATCCTGCAGAAATGTACTCATCTACTTTAACCAAACCCTTCAGGAGAAAGTCCTTAACTTATTTTATGACAGTTTGGCTAATTTTGGCTTTCTTTGTCTAGGAAGTAAAGAAAGTCTGAAAGGTAGTGTGGCCAAGCGCTTCAAGGTTATTGACAGAAAGAATAATATCTATCAGAAAATTACATAATGGACCAGTTGGAACATGGATAAAATTAACATTTTAATTGTTGATGACCGCCCGGAGAATATAATCGCGCTTGAAGCCCTGCTTCAGCGTGACGACATCAATATACTCACCACGACCCGCCCCAATGATGCCCTACGCATTGCATGGGAACAGGATATCGCCATTGCGCTGGTAGATGTGCAAATGCCTGAGATGGATGGTTTTGAACTGGTGAAGATTCTTAAAGACAATCCAAAAACCAAGGATATCCTGGTGATTTTCGTTACTGCAATTTCCACAGACACTGAATTTGCGCTAATGGGCTATCAGTCTGGTGCAGTCGACTACCTCTATAAACCACTAAACCCATTCGTTACTGCTGCTAAAGTTGATGCCTTCATTCGCTTTACCAGAACACAACGCGACCTGAAAGCCAAGAACCAGGAACTTCTTGATTTTCAGGACAAGCTCATAAAAGCCAAAGAAGTAGCAGAACAAGCCAGGAAAGTCAAAGAAAATTTCCTGGCTAACATGAGCCATGAAATCCGTACGCCAATAAACGGTATTATCGGTATCACACGCCTGCTACAGCTTACCACCCTGGATCAGGAGCAGAAAGAAATGACGGATTTGCTCGAAGTTTCTTCCAACTCCCTGCTGGGCGTGATAAACGACATCCTTGACCTTTCGAAGATCGAATCCGGCAAGTTTAAGATCGTTCGTGGAGTAACCAGTGTTCGCTCCATCTGCAAAGACGTCGTGAATATCCTCAAGCTTAAAGCCAAGGACAAAGGCATCGGCCTGATCATGGATATCGGTAGCGATGTTCCGGAAACGATAATTGCCGATGCGCTGCGCTTAAACCAGATCCTTACAAACCTGATGAGCAACGCCATAAAGTTTACCATTGAAGGGCATGTAACACTTAAAGTAGAGGTAACGGAACGCAGTGAGCAGGGCTGTACCTTAAAGTTTTCGGTTATTGACACCGGTATCGGCATTGCAAAGGAAAATATCGACAAAATTTTTGAAACCTTTGAACAGGCCGAGGACTCTACCACACTCAAGTTTGGTGGAACCGGCTTGGGCTTGTCTATTGTAAAGCAACTTGCCGCACTAAAGAACGGTGTGCTGGAAGTAACCAGCGAAGAATTCAAAGGCAGCACATTCAGCTTCATCAATCAATTCGAACTTCCTGAAGTGAAAACAGTACCCGCCACACTAACTACGGGAGACGATCTAAGGCAGCTTGAAGGCATTAAAATTCTTGTTGCAGAAGATAATGTTATTAATCAATTCCTGATCCTGAGGATCCTTAAATCCTGGAACATTGAGACGGTAATGGTAGAAAATGGAGAACAGGCCATTGAGCGCCTGGCAGCAGAAGACTTTAATATGGTGCTGATGGATACCTTCATGCCGGTATTGAATGGACTTGAAACAATAAAACTTATCCGTGCCGGGGCGGTTCCAGGCAAGGAGAGCATCCCGATTATCACCTTCTCCGCAGCGGTGATGGAAAGTGATCGTCTTACTGCCTTGGAAGCCGGTGCAAACGATATTTTAAGTAAACCTTTCGATGCAAAATTGCTGCACAGCAAAATTGAAAGCCTTTGCATGTACTGCTAGGCTCAGGAATTAAACATGGTCATGGTTTTTGCCGGGCCAATGGTCACGAAACTTTTTATCAGCTCTACACTTCGGTCAATCAATGCAGGGATCTCCAACTGCTCGTCTTTATCAAAAGGCGCGAGTACATAGTCGGCCTGCCGCCCTTTTGGATAGTTATCACTAATGCCGAATCGTAACCGTGGATACTGCTGTCCGCCACAAAGCGCCTCAATACTCTTCAAGCCGTTATGTCCTGCACTGCTACCCTGCAGTTTTAATCGTAATTTACCCAATGGCAAAGCCAGGTCATCCACAAGCACCAATACATTTTCAAGTGGGATCTTGTGTTCCTGCATGTAATAATTTACGGCCTTGCCGCTGAGGTTCATGTAAGTGGTTGGCTTGATCACATGAAGCTTCCTGCCTTTAAATGAAACTTCGGCATAATAAGCAAGGCGGACATTCTGAAAGCTTCCCTCGAGTGATTTTACAAGCTCATCTGCAATATCAAATCCAATGTTATGACGGGTGTGTGCGTATTCAGTCCCGATGTTCCCTAAACCTACAATTAAGTATTTCATGTGCGGCAAATATAAGGCTTATGATTCAGCTGCAGGAAACCCGGCGCATAAAAAAGGCCGCACAATGGCGGCCTTTTCCTTGTAAAGCTTAAAGCTTATTTTTTACCAGCTTGTTGTTCAGCTTGTTTTAAAGCTCTTGACATACCTACAGATACGATAGTATCTTCAGGTGTGTTGGTGATCACGTAATCGCCTTTAGCAAGATCACGTACACGGAACAAGTTACCAACTTCTAATTTAGCGATGCTAACTTCTACCACTTGTGGCATGTTTGCAGGCAACGCTTTAACGCGAAGTTTACGTAATTTTTGAACCAGTTTACCACCCATTTTAACACCTGGAGAAGTTCCGGTTAATTTAACAGGGATCTCCATAAGGATCTCTTTCTCGTCAAATAACTGTAGAAAATCTACGTGTAATAAAAGGTCAGTTAGTGGGTGAAATTGAAGTTCTTTAATGATCGCTTTGTTTTTAGTACCATTAATTTCAATTTCTAAGAAGTTTGCTTCTGGTGTGTAGATTGCTTCTTTTAAATCAGTTGCAACTACAGCAAAATGGATTTGCTCTGTACCACCATACAATACTGCAGGAACTTTGCCTTCATAGCGAAGCTCTTTAGCATCGCGTTTCCCTACGTTCTCTCTTGGAGAACCGCTAATTGCGATTGTTTTCATTTTATTGATTTGTTAATTTGAAGCGTCCTACCCAATGTACTGGCTTCGTTTATTATTGTTATTGTTATACTTTAAATAATTCGCTGATCGAACCATGCTCATTTACATTGGCAATAGCCTTTGCAAACAGATCCGCGGTGCTCAATACCCTGATCTTCTCGCTTTCACGCTTCAAAGGAATGGTATCGGTAACGATTAGCTCGGTAAGCACAGAATTTTCAACGGTTTCATAAGCTTTACCAGACAGTACCGGGTGTGTACATACTGCACGTACACTCTTAGCACCCTTTTCCATAATCAGCGCTGCGGCTTTGGACAAGGTACCTGCTGTATCGCAAATATCATCAATTAATACCACATCCATTCCGGTTACATCACCGATGATCGACATAGACTCAATCTCGTTTGCACGCTTACGGCGCTTATCACAGATCACCACCTCAGCATTAAAGAATTTTGCGAAGGTACGTGCGCGGTAAGAACCGCCCATATCCGGAGACGCAATGATCAGATCATTAAGACCTAAACTTTTGATGTAAGGAACAAAGATCACAGAAGCATCAAGGTGGTCTACTGGAACGTCAAAGAATGCCTGAATCTGTGCGGCGTGTAAGTCCATGGTCATGATGCGGCTGATGCCCGCTGCCTGGAGTAAGTTTGCAACCAGTTTAGCACCAATGGCTACACGTGGCTTATCCTTACGATCCTGTCTTGAATAACCATAATAAGGAACAATTGCCGTGATGTAATGGGCAGATGCGCGTTTTGCAGCATCAATCATTAACAGCAATTCCATAAGGTTATCGTTTGGCTGGCAGGTAGACTGGATTAGAAATACATCACATCCACGAACAGTCTCCTCATAAAATGGTTGAAATTCCCCGTCACTGAATTGGCTTAAGGTTGAGTTTCCGAGTGGTTTGCCGTAACTGGCGGCAATTTTGTGAGCTAATGCTTTACTACCGGTTCCGGCAAAGAGTTTAACTGGGTTAAATTGCAATGGCATGATTGAGGGGTATCAATGCTGGTTAAAAAAAATCGGATTGCGGTTTTATTCGCAATCCGAATATGTTTTGTTGCCCGACCAGGATTCGAACCTAGACAAACGGTACCAAAAACCGTCGTACTACCTTTATACTATCGGGCAATCTCCGTCAAAGGGTTGCTTTGAATTGGGATTGCAAATCTACGCACATTTTTCAATTCTGCAAATCTTCCTCAAAAAAACTTGCAAATAATTTCACTCCCGATTTGTAAAGGCCTGAATGCGAGTTAAAAATTGTTAAACTCTTTTTTTCGCCTGCCCTATTATCAATCTTTATTTTTAATTTCGGCAGCATTTATTTGCGCGAAACCTATACCAATCTAAAAATGAAGTATAATAAAATAAACAACCTAACGGGCTGGATATGCTTTTTAGTTGCTGCAGTTACCTACATCCTAACGCTTGAACCCAATGTAAGTTTCTGGGATTGCGGAGAATTCATAGCCTCCGCGTTTAAAATGCAGGTTGTACACCAACCTGGTGCCCCGCTCTTCCTCATGATTGAACGCTTCTTCTCCCTCTTCGCTTTTGGCGATGTAAAGAAGATCGCCTACTTCATGAACTTTGGCTCTGCAATTGCCAGTGCAGCCACCATCCTGTTCCTTTTCTGGACCATCACCGCTCTTGCCAAGAAAATGCTTGTAAAAGCCGGTGAAGAAATCAGCAGCTCTAAAATGATCAGCATCATGGGTGCTGGTGTTGTAGGTGCATTAGCTTATACCTTCTCCGATAGCTTCTGGTTCTCGGCAGTAGAGGCCGAAGTTTATGCCTTATCTTCCCTGTTTACAGCCATTGTATTCTGGGGTATCCTGAAATGGGAAGCCCAGGCAGATGAGCCGCACGCAGATCGCTGGTTGCTTTTCATCGCCTATATTATGGGACTGTCCATCGGTATCCACTTACTGAACTTACTTACCATTCCGGCCATCGCCTTCGTATACTACTTCAAGAAAACACCTAATCCAACAACTGCAGGCGTCATTAAAGCCTTCATCGTCGGAATTCTGATCCTCGCTGTAGTGCAATATGGTATCATTCAATACCTGATTTCATTCGGTGCTTACTTCGACCTGTTCTTTGTAAATACACTGGGTATGGGCTTTGGTACCGGCGTGCTTTTCTTTGCACTGCTGCTTATCGGCGCACTTGTTTTCGGTGTCCGCTATTCCATTAAACACAGTAAAAAGGTGCTTAACCTGGCACTGCTTTCCACCGCACTGATCATCTTTGGATACGGCTCTTATGCCATGATTGTTATTCGCGCACAAGCAGATCCGAACCTGAACAATAGTGACCCGGACAATGCATTCTCGTTATTGGGCTACCTGAACAGGGAGCAATATGGCGACCGCCCGCTGCTTTTCGGACCTAACTATAACTCACAACGTGTGAGCATGAAAGAGGGTAAGAATTTATACCGCAAAGGCGAAAACAAGTATGAAATTTCCGGCAAAAAGACGGAATATGAATACGATAGAAATACCCCTTTCCCACGAATGTACAGTGATGATCCACGTCACATAGAATACTATAAAGACCTGACCGGACTTGATGATAGTCAGTTCCCTACCCTGTTCGACAACATAAGCTTCTTGTTCAAATACCAGATCGGAAACATGTACATGAGATACTTCATGTGGAACTTTGTTGGTCGCCAGAATGATGACCAGGGTCAGGGCAGCTTATATGAAGGTCAGTGGCTGAGCGGCATAAAACCTATTGACGCCATCCTGCTGGGCAACCAAAGCAACCTGCCACCAAGCATCGTAGATAGCAAATCTTACAACAGATTTTTCTTCTTGCCACTAATACTCGGCATACTGGGTGCAGTTTGGCATTTCAAACGCAACCAGAAAGACGCCGGCATTGTTGCCCTGCTCTTCTTCTTTACCGGTCTTGCCATTGTATTATATCTAAACCAAAAGCCTTTGGAGCCGCGTGAACGTGATTACGCTTATGTGGGGTCCTTCTATGCCTTCGCCATATGGATCGGCTTTGGTGTGCTGGCTATTCGCGAGTGGCTGGAGAAAAAGATCACGCCAAAGAACGCTGCTATCGGTGCAACGGTAATTTCCCTTTTTGCGGCACCGGTTATCATGGCTGCACAAGGTTGGGATGATCACGACCGCTCTACAAAGATGGTGGCACATGATATCGCAGTAGACTACCTGGAATCCTGTGCACCGAACGCCATTTTATTCACTTATGGTGATAACGACACTTATCCACTATGGTATGCACAAGAGGTGGAAAACATACGTCCGGATATCCGCCTGGTGAACCTTAGCTTGTTCGATACTGACTGGTACATCAATGGTATGAAGCGCAAGATGAACGAGTCAGAACCACTGCCAATCTCGATGAAAGAATCGCAGTATGTTCAGGGCGTTCGTGATGTAATGTATTACCAGGATTATAAAATTGCCGGTTCAGTAGAACTAAAAAGCATTCTTGAAGTACTCCTATCAGACAATGACGAGGATAAACTTCAGGTAACAGAAACCACTAAAGAGAACTTTATTCCAACTAAGAACTTCCACATCACCATCAACAAGGACGATGTTCTGAAGAGCGGAACTGTTCGTCCGGAGGATGCAGATAAAATTGCTCCGATTATGCAATGGACATTCAACAAGGGCTATGTAACCAAAGGTACCTTAGCCATGTTCGACATCCTTGTACACAATAACTGGAAGCGACCAATTTATTTCGCCAGCACCGTGCCAGGTGACCAATACAACGGTCTTGACAACTTCCTTTACAACGAAGGACTTGCATTGCGCCTGATGCCATTAACACCGGATACTTCCGCCAACAGAACGGAGAAGGTTAATGCACCTGTATTGTACAACAATGTGATGAACAAGTTCAAATGGGGTAATATTAAAGAGGCGAAATACCTGGATCCACAGTCGGCTGACGACATCTCGATCTTCGCAAACGTATGGAACAACACTGTAACTGGTATGCTGGCAACCGGCAAAGTTGACGAGGCGAAAAAAGCAGCTAACAAATACCTGGAAGTAATGCCAGACAAGTTCTATGGCATCCGCTCGATGATGGGCACTTACTTTATGGCAGAAAACTTATATGCCCTGGGCGAAACGGCAAAAGCAAATGCGATTGTAAATCGTTGCTCGGAATATATTCAAAAGGAACTAACCTACCTTGCAGACGTCTCTGACAGCAAAAACAGGCTTGTAGGCATGCAAAACGTGCGCCTGGGTATGTCTTTCCTTAATCAAATGGCAAATACCACCGCACAGTACAAACAAACGCCTATCGCTGATAAACTAAATAACCAGTTTAAAGCACTGGAAGTGAGGTTCGGTCCGTATCTTGCACAGCAATAGAAAGACCTGGATTTTCTAAAAGTCCTGCCAGATATCTGGCAGGACTTTTTTTTATGGCTGGATACACCTAAACTTCACCACAAACAGGGCTCACACAGGGCTCATACAGGGCACAACCAGGGCTCAAACAGGGCTATCGCCCCGTATGCCCCTCGTATGCAGCGCGCATAGGCCGAGGTTGTGGCATGTTTGTTCAGTAGCTGTTCCCAAAATGAAAAAGGGCTGTCCGGCAAATGCCGGACAGCCCTTTTTAAATGGGTATAAGTTCTTATTAATCTTCTACAACCACGCCCATTGAACAGAATTTATCGATCCTTGTTGCAATGAGTTGTTCTGTCGGAACGGGTTTCAATTCCTGAAGATCTTTTAATATTTGTTCTTTAACACTTAGAGCCATGGCTTCAGGGTCCTGATGTGCACCTCCAAGAGGTTCTTTTACGATCCCGTCAATCAACTTATTGTCGAACATGTTTTCGGAAGTTAATTTCAGGCATTCCGCAGCACGCTCCTTGTAATCCCAGCTTCTCCAAAGGATGGATGAGCAAGACTCTGGTGAGATTACTGAATACCAGGTATGCTCCAGCATATACACTTTATCACCGATACCAATACCCAATGCACCTCCAGATGCACCTTCACCCACAATAAAGCAAAGGATTGGCACTTTCAGAATAGACATTTCAAGCAGGTTCCTGGCAATAGCCTCTCCTTGTCCGCGTTCTTCCGCTTCAAGTCCGGGATAAGCACCCATGGTATCAATGAAGGAAATTACGGGTTTATTAAACTTCTCTGCAAGACGCATCAACCTGAGTGCTTTTCTATAACCTTCAGGGTTAGCCATACCAAAGTTCCTGTATTGGCGCTCTTTGGTGTTCTTACCCTTTTGGTGTCCGATAATCATTACGGTCTGGCCTGCAATGGTTGCAAATCCACCGATAATGGCTTTATCATCCTTTACTGTACGATCGCCGTGAAGCTCAATAAAGTCATCACAGATCAGTTTTATATAATCAAGCGTTTGCGGACGTTCAGCATGACGGGACATCTGTACCTTCTGCCAGCCAGAAAGGTTGCTATAGATAGATTTTCTGGATGCATCCAGTTTCTCCTCCAGCTCTCTAAGCGTAGCAGACATGTCTACCTTGGTTTTTTCAGAAACCTGTTTTACTTTTTCAATTTGCTGAACTAATTCAGCAATTGGTTTTTCGAAATCAAATGACGTTTTTATCTGTTCCATAAGCGGACTGTAAAAATAGACATTTTATTTAAAACATAACAAGTACATACTCATAAGGTTATTTTACTTGCGTAAAGGCTGCCTGCTATAAATATGATATTCGCCTGGAGCCAAGGTCTTTGTATAGTTAGTTCCGGCCAGCGTCAACACCTGGTTGGTACCTGCTTCATACCAAATGCCGCCGTTACCAAAATCAATGTTTGCTGCACGGCTGCTTACGTCGAAATTGCCAACCACCATCACCACATTCTCTGCATCGGTAAGCTTGATATACTTCACCGCAGCCTCTAATCCGAATTGTACGTTGCTTGTGTTAAACACGTTGTTCTGCTTTTTCAGGCTTATGAAATCCGAATATGCATCATATAAGGCTTTGCGTGCAGGCTGCTGGTAGTAATTCCAGTACACCGGCTTTTCGCCGGTACGTCCGTTGGTATTTATGCTTACATCGTAACCAAGCTCCTGGAACTGCCACAACATCTTCGGACCAGGAATAGCAAAGAAAAACGCTGCTGCCAGCTCTTCCCTTTTCAGGGCCGTATTCAGGTCTTTAACATTGTAGCTGCCTGCGGCATTACCAAAAGCGAGGTTTTTAGTCATGGTTCGCTCCTCATCATGACTCTGCATGTAACTAACAAGGTTTTCTGCTGCGCTAAAGCCATGTGTGCCGTAAAATCCGCGGGAGAAGTTGGAGTTGTTAAGGTACCCCATAGTCGCTTCATTGAAACTTCCATTCAGGTTATTCCACAACATCATGCCCTTGCCAGCAAGTTCTTTTTCTTCATTGTCGGCAGCAAAATGTTCCAGTATCACGTAGAAGTTATTGGCATCTACGCTTTTGATGTAGTTGTTGTATTCATTCCAGATAGCTATCCGGCCTGCATCATATGCGCTCCAGCTATTAACAGCTGCATCAGAAGTTCCGGAGTTCTTTTGCGTGAAACCTTTGGAAAGGTCAAAACGGTAGCCGTCGATCTTATATTCCTGCATCCAGAACCGCAACACATTTTTAACGAAGCTTTTGGTTGCCGCACTTTCGTGGTTGAAGTCGTACCCCACATTGTAAGGGTGTGTTGGATCCTGGTTGAACCATGGGCTGTTGGCCGAGGGCTTGTTTGCGCCCTGATCAAAATACAACTGCACCATAGGTGAACTTCCGAAGGCATGGTTAAGTACCATATCCAGGATAACCGCAATACCACGGCCATGACATTCGTCTATGAACCGCTGCAGCATTGCTTTATTGCCGTAGTACTTATCCGCTGCAAAATGGAAGCTCGGATTGTAGCCCCAGCTTGAATTGCCCTCAAATTCGTTTACCGGCATGAGCTCAATGGCATTCACACCGAGCCTGCTCAGGTAGTTCAGGGTGTCCGTTAAAGTGTTATAGTTATTGCTCTTCAAAAAATCACGAAGGTGCAGTTCATATACGACCAGTTTATTCTTGTCCGGACGTTTAAAGGCGTTATTTCTGAAAGCATATTTCGCAGGACTTGCCTGCATTACACTTACAATACCTGTAGTCTGCCCTTTCGGATAAGCCGGAAGACCGCTCATCTGCGCTGCAGGGATGTACTGATCGTTGTCCGGATCCAGGACAACCTCCGAATAAGGATCTGCAACTTTCAAGCTGCCGTCAACAAAGTATTGGTAGGTATACGACTTGCCTGCATCAAGTTGGTCGATCTGTATCCACCATTTTTCGCCATCCGGTGTTTTTTTCATCCGCTGTGCAGCAGCAGGTTGCCAGTTATTAAAGCTGCCAATAGCATATACGCTGTTCTTACCGGGTGCAGTGAGTGTTAAAATGGCGGAAGTACCGCCATTAAGGAATACCAAACCTTCCTTGGCTGCTGCCGGAAGTGCGGCAACCTCTGCTACTGTGCTTGCAAACAGTTCAATGGTGCTGCTCAATTTTTGTCCGTTGCGGGTACCTTCAAGCGTGATCTGCTGCAGACCATCTTTGCTTACCTTCACCTTACCAGCTATGGTGGTACTGTTGGCCGCGGTCGCGAACTTTTCGTTATTGAGTGACAAGCTAAGGTCTCCTGCAAGTGAAGCTGTGGCAGATACTTGAATTTCTGCACCTACGCTGGTTACGCTAAGCACCGGTGCCGGTACTTTGCTAGCTGTAAGCTCTGGCGAGGTAAATTTAAGTGCAAACTGTCCGGCTTCATACATTGGAACATAAATATCGGAACCATCCGCATTTCGGGTAACCACCTGGCCGTCGCCGGTTTTAAAAAGCATCACCATACCCAATACTTTCTCTGACTTAGGAACACCAAAGAAAGTCCGTGGATTGATGCTGATCTGGTATTTTCCGGATGCCACTGATTTCATTTTCGCCGCAGGATCAGCCTTGTTAAAGTCAGGACTTTTCACATACTTCCAATCGCCGACATTAGCACTTTTGTCCGTGATCAAACCGGCATAGAGGTAAACCTCGTCGTTCTTCCCTTGCAAAGCCTTATTACCCTTAGTGGCATCAAAATTTAATACAAAGGTTTCATCGGCTGTAGGAAAGCTGGCGGAGGTTGAAACCAGTCCATTCTGAACCGGAACTTCCACTGGCAGAGTTGGTTGAATCTGTTCTCCGGGGTTGCTTTTACGGCATGACGAAGCCATTATCCCAAGGATAAACAGCCATACAGCGTATTTTTTCATTTTTATTTTTGTTTACTATTCTGGATGTATAACACAGAAATTGCACCTAGAATCATGAAGATTCCGGCAAGTACAATTGCGTAGATGGCTTCACCATTGTAGAATTGTTTCACGATTGCGCCGCCAAAAAATCCGTTGACGATCTGTGGCATGGTGATGAAGAAGTTGAAAATACCCATGTACACACCCATTTTGCGGGCAGGAATAGAGCCTGAAAGAATAGCATAAGGCATGGAAAGGATACTACCCCAGGCAAGACCGATCCCGATCATGGAATAGATCAAATGGTCTGGATTAGTGATGAAGTATATCGATAGCAGGCCCGCCCCACCGCAGACCAGCGAAAAGGCATGTGCAACCTTGCGACTCGTCTTGCCTGCAATCCAGGGTAATACAAGTGCATATACAGCAGAAATACCGTTGTAAATACCAAAGAGGAAAGATACCCAGTTGGCTGCATCGGCAAATTGTGCTGAAGTGGTATCGCCAGGCGCTACCTTATAGATATGCTGTGCGACGGCAGGGGTAGTAAAAACCCACATGGAGAACAATGCGAACCAGGAGAAGAACTGCACCAATCCTAACTGCTTCATGGTAAGCGGCATATTTCTGAAGTCCTTGAAGATATCCATAATGCTGTGCTGTTCCTCTTCAACAGGCGTTGTATGGTAGCTTTCCATTTCTTCCGGCGAGTATTCTTTGGTTGTAAGTACGGTCCAGAGGATGGTTAAGATAAGTACCGCAGCACCCACATAAAAGGAATAGATCACGTTGTTGGGAATCTGACCCTCGGCAGCCACTTTGGAGACACCTGCATATTCAGAGAGGATGTATGGCAACCAGGAGCCGGCGATAGCACCCGATCCGATGAGGAAGGTCTGCGTGGAAAAGCCAAAACTTCGCTGCCGCTCCGGAAGTTTATCGCCTACCAGTGCACGGAAAGGTTCCATGGCAACATTGATAGAAGCATCCATGATCATCAGCATACCTGCACCAATGATAATCGGCGGGAGCATTCCGGCAAGTACTGCTGAGTTTGGCATCAGGATCAGCGCCATTGCGGTAAGTAATGCACCCACCATGAAGTACGGTCTCCTGCGCCCGAACCTGTTCCAGGTACGATCGCTGTAATGACCGATGATCGGTTGTACGATCATCCCGGTTAATGGTGCGGCTAGCCAAAACAAAGACAAATGTTCAACATCAGCGCCGAAAGTTTGCAGGATTCTGGAGGCATTTCCGTTTTGCAGGGCAAAACCGAACTGTATTCCAAAGAAGCCCATACTCATGTTGAATATTTGCAGCTTGCTGAGTTGAGGTTTTGAGGATGCTTGTTTTTGGCTAACCTGTTCCATATGGTGAATTAGAATTTAATAATTTGAGCAGCTGAAGGTGCAAGCTTCATGCTGATATTTCGATCTTTAATTTGAACGGCATTACCGCTTAACACATCCGTTGCCGAAGCCGGATTGCCTTTTGAAAACACGTCAGCAGGGATGCTGATCTCGCGCTCGAAGGTATGCTCGCGGTCAAAGTTGACTACGATAAGCATTTTTTCATTTTCCGTATACCGGAAATAAGCATAGGCGCGATTGTTTTGCTCCAATGGCACATGGTAGAATTTACCATTTATGATGGCGTCAGACTTTCCTGCAACCAAAAAAAGCCTGCTGTAGAATGCACGCAGCGCTTTCTGCTCCGGACTAAGTAAAGCACCGTCGAACTTGCCATTGTTCACCCAAGCTTGCAGGCTCGGCACACCCCAGTAATCAAAGATCGTGGTACGACCATCATCACCGCTAAATCCAGACAGGCCTTCCGCTCTTTCACCAAGCTCCTGCCCTGAATACAGCATTACCGGACCGCCTGACAGGGTTGCGGATACAACCATAGCCGGCACTGCTAACATCGGATCACCCGCAAAAGCTCGTGATGCGATACGCTCCTCATCATGGTTTTCAAGAAAACGCAACATCTTATTACCGAAGCGGGCGCTTTCATGTCTCCATACATGATCAATATCAGCAACCTTCGCATTTTGCTCATTGCGCATCAAA
The DNA here is from genome assembly GCA_038918115.1 of Pedobacter sp. Taxonomy (GTDB): domain Bacteria; phylum Bacteroidota; class Bacteroidia; order Sphingobacteriales; family Sphingobacteriaceae; genus Pedobacter. The sequence goes on along the minus strand of JBCLAL010000001.1, from coordinate 390,381 downwards.
CGTTTTAATCCATCATAAAGACCAACTTTGTCATACAGGTAATCGAACTTGCCAACCGTTAGGTATCTTTCATATGCTGTTGGATCATAAGCCTCACCAATAAATACCAATGATGGCTTTACCTTCTTCAGCTCCGGGATCACCCAGCTCCAGAATTCAACAGGCACCATCTCTGCGACGTCGCAGCGGAAGCCGTCTACACCTTTATTGCTCCAGTAAACCAGAATGTCACGCATTTTGGTCCATACCGGTGGAATTGGATCGAAGTGAGTCTGATTGTTGTTCTGATAATCAACACCGTAGTTTAGTTTCACGGTTTCATACCAGTCGTTCTTGCTTGGTGCTTCAGAAAACACGTTGTTGCCCGTAGCTTTGGCAGGATTTTCCGCAAACTTGCCATCTTTAAGATATGCCAGGCCATCGTTGGCATTTGTGTCAACTGGTGCCACGAAGTCTTTGCCCGGTACATAATAGTAGTCGTTCCGCGGGTGGAAAGCAGCATTTTTATCATCCTGAGCACCAAAATCGATCACATTTGCAGGCTTAGCCTTTGATTCGTAATGTCTGGCAACGTGGTTTGGTACGAAGTCGATGATCACTTTCAAGCCGTTCTGATGCGTACGTTGAAGTAACGCTTCAAACTCCTTCATGCGGTTTTTCACATCAACCGCAAGATCCGGATCCACGTCATAGTAATCGCGGATGGCATAGGGTGAACCTGCACGACCTTTAACCACATCTGCATCAGCAGCAGGAAGACCGAATTTACTGTAGTCTGTTAAGCTTGCATGGGCAATTACCCCGGTGTACCAAATATGTGTTACACCCAGTTCTTTGATCCCATTGATGGCTTTCTGGTTGATGTCGTTGAACTTCCCGGAACCATTCTGTTCGATGGTACCGAAAGGGATATTAGCTGAGTTCGTGTTTCCAAATAGCCTTGGCAGCATTTGGTAGATCATCAGCTTGTCCTTGCTTTGTGCATTGGCACTTTCAATTGCAGGTGCAGACATCATTGTCATAAGTATCAGATATTTTAATTTCCTCACAGGCTCACAGGTTTTAAAGATATCTTTTTCTCGACTTGTGCGATCTCAAATGTCTCATTAAATACATTTATAGAAATGCTTTCTGCATGGTAATTGGTGATGCAGATTTCGGAAGCACTGATCCTTATCTTCAGCTGTGTGCCACGGAAGCCGATATTAAAAGAGAATGCTTGCCACTGGCTAGGTAAAAATGGGTTAAACTGAAGCTTATTGTCATGCACTTTCATGCCTGCAAATCCTTCAACAATACTCATCCAGGTACCAGCCATCGAGGTGATGTGCAGGCCATCTTCTGTATCGTTGTTGTAGTCATCAAGATCCAGACGTGCGGTACGCAGGTAAAATTCGTATGCCTTTTCCTCATCACTTAAGCGTGCGGCAAGGATACTGTGTACACATGGTGACAGCGAGCTTTCGTGTACGGTACGTGACTCATAGAACTTGAAGTTTCTTTCCAGCGTTTCCAAATCAAACTCCTCTTCAAAGAAGTACATGCCCTGAAGTACGTCGGCCTGTTTAATGAAGCATGATCTAAGGATTCTGTCCCAGCTCCATTTTTGGTTAAGTGGACGTTCTGAGGCAGGTAGTTCTGAAACAAGCATCTGCTCTTTATCCATATAACCATCCTGCTGAAGGAATACACCTTCTTTTTCATCATACGGATAGTACATCTGATCGGCAATGCTGGTCCAGTCATCCAACTCCTTCGTGCTGAAGTTAAGCTGTGCAAGAATGGCATTGTAGCGTGCCGGATCTTCTGCTTCAACATGTGCTGCAGCCTCTTTTGCATAGCGCATGCACCATGCTGCAAGCTTATTGGTGTACCAGTTATTGTTGATGTTGTTTTCGTATTCATTCGGACCGGTTACGCCCAGAATCACATATTTGTTCTTCTCCGCGCTCCAGTTTACACGCTGTTTCCAGAACCTGGCAATGCCGATAAGTACATCCAGTCCGTGTGAGGCCAGGTAGCTTGCATCTCCGGTATAGCGGATGTAGTTGTATATGGCAAAGGCGATAGCACCGTTACGGTGGATCTCTTCGAAGGTGATCTCCCACTCGTTGTGGCACTCTTCACCATTCATGGTCACCATTGGATATAATGCCGCACCATCCTTGAAGCCAAGCTTCGCTGCATTTTCGATAGCCTTTTGAAGTTGGTTATGACGGTATACCAAAAGGTTTTTCGCCACTTCCTGTGGTGCTGTAGCCAGGTAGAAAGGGATGCAATATGCTTCGGTATCCCAGTAGGTGGAGCCTCCGTATTTCTCACCGGTAAAGCCCTTCGGACCGATGTTTAATCTTGCATCCTTACCGGTATAGGTTTGGTTAAGCTGGAAGATATTGAAACGGATGGCTTGCTGTGCAGCAACATCACCTTCAATCAGGATATCACCCTCTTCCCACTTGTTTGCCCAGGCCGCAACCTGTGCTTCGAACAAGGTATCAAACCCTGCTGCAGTTGCACGCGCAATAGCAGTTGTGGCGGCATTTTGCAATTCCGCTTTATCGTAGTTTTGCGAAGATACATTCGCTGCATATTTATAGATGCAAAGCTCGTCGCCGGCTTTTACCGTAACATCAATTACGGAAGCGATGTACTTCTCTTTTTCTACCGGATTCGCTTTGCCCGCTAAAACTGCATTGTTCAGGTAAACCTGGGTATTGGTAGCGGTGCAAACCTCAAAGTTGGTCTTCTTCGTTCTTAAGGTAACAAAAGCAGTCTCCTGCTGGAAACCTTTGTTCACCTCTTCCCAGAACTTTTCATCGTAGTTGGCATCCTGATTCTTCACATCACCGTCGATTGAAGAAGTGATGGTTAATACGCCATTAAAGTTTTTAGCAGTCACTTCATAGCGGATCGCTGCAATTTCATCATCAGCGATGCTGCAAAATCTTTTTGACACCACACTTAACACCTTTCCTGAAGGCAGCTCCGCAGTGAATGAACGCTGAAGGTAGCCTTCTTTCATGTTCAGCACGCGCTGGAAGTCGCTTACATTAGCGGTATTCAGGTCGAGGGTCTCCCCCTCTGCTTTGATGTCTATGCCAATCCAATTGGCCGCATTTAATACTTTCGCGAAATAATCCGGGTAGCCATTTTTCCACCAGCCCACGCGGGTTTTATCCGGGTAGTAAACGCCGGCAACATAGTTGCCCTGTAAGCTGTCGCCGGTATAAGTTTCTTCAAAATTCGCCCGCTGGCCCATACGGCCGTTACCGATGCTGAATAAACTTTCTGATATTTTATTTAAATGAGGATCGAAACCTTCCTCAATGATGTTCCACTCGTTTGGTTTTATATAGTTTTTCATTATGCTTTTTCATTTACCAGGTTCACAATCTGTTCTAGACTAATCTCCGACAAGTCCCGAATCACCAGGTTAGCACCAGCGAGGTTATGCTGCTGACCTATGCCAATCACCTTCATGCCGCCATTTAATGCAGCTTGAACACCTGCTTGTGCATCTTCAAAAACAATGCAGTGTGCGGGTTCCATCCCTAGTGCTTCAGCACCTTTCAGGAATACTTCAGGATCCGGCTTAGAGGCACTCACATGATTACCATCAACGATCGCATCAAAAAGATGGGCCAGGTTTGTTCTTTCCAGGATCAGTCCTGAGTTCTTGCTTGCAGAGCCCAGGGCAATCTTTATTTCCGCGGCTTTAAGCTGCTCCAGCAATTGCAGTGTACCCGGCAGCACTTCTTCAGCAGTCATCTTGCTGATCATATCTACGTATTCCGCATTTTTGCCAGCTGCAAGTTCAAGCTTCTCCGCATCTGTTTTGGTAACCTGTCCCCATTCCAGGATCATGTCCAGGGAACGCATGCGGTTCACACCTTTAAGTTGTTCATTTTGCGCTTCTGTGAAGTCGAAGCCAAGACGGTTTGCCAGGGCTTTCCATGCCTGGTAGTGATATACGGCAGTATCTACAAGGACGCCGTCCAAGTCGAACAGGCATCCAATTTTATCGTTAGTGATATTCATTAATTCAATTCTAAAACCAGGGTATTGCTGGCTGGGATATTAATAGTGTTAATGTTGTTAATTTTTGCACCGGTAATGATATCGGTAGCAGAGGTCGCTTGCTGTATGCGTTCGCTGAAACGTGCAGTGTTCAGGTCTTTAGCTTTATCTTCTGAATTTACGATTACCATTACTGTTTTCTTATTGTCGGCTGCATATCTGAAATAAACATAAAGACCATCTTCAGGCACATACTGCATCAGTTTGCCGGTGGTTAAAGCCTGGCTGTTTTTACGGTAGTTCGCCAGCTTGCTCATATAGTCAAATGCAAGGTTTTCGTTTTCGGTTCTGCCAGCCTTCGTGAATTTGTTCTGTTTATCGGTTTTCCAGCCGCCAGGGAAGTCAGACCTAACCAATCCATCAGGGTTTGAATAGTTCTTCATTAGGATCTCCGTACCATAGTAGAGCTGTGGAATACCGCGCATGGTTAGCAGGATTGCCATGCCGGTTTTATATTTATTGAAATCCTCATTTACCATGGAGTAAAACCTGCTCATGTCATGGTTATCCATGAAGATCACATTACTGCTAGGGTCTTTATAAAGGAAGTCCTGTGCAAGGGTTGCATACAAACGGAATATACCATCTGTCCAACCTGCTTTGCCATTTAAGGCCTCATAGATCGCATCTTTTAACACGGCATCGGTGATCCCAGGCAAGTGGGTGTCCATACCCCTGTTACTGGTGTTTCCGTCGGTGAAGTACGATTGTGAGGCTACAGAGTTTACCAGTGTTTCACCGAAGATCGACAAGGTCGGGAATTCAGTTTTAAGCTTCTGCGCCCAGTCGGCCATGTACTCTCCCTCATTATACGGATAGGTATCTAAACGTAGTCCATCAATACCCGTATACTCGATCCACCAGATGTGGTTCTGGGTAAGATAGTTTTGTACAAACTGGTTTCTATGATTAAGATCTGGCATAGATGGTACGAACCAGCCATCCAGCATACGTTTTTTGTCGGCCTGCGAGGCATGAATATCCATTACCGGTTGATCGCGGTAGTTGGTTTGTGTATAAGACGGCCATTGATTTAACCAGTCTTTCATAGGCATATCTTTATAGGTATAGTGACCTGTACCGATATGATTGTGTACAATGTCTTTAATAACTTTCAAGCCTTTTGCATGCGCTTTTTCCACATAGGTCTTGTACAATTCGTTAGTTCCGTAACGTGGATCGATCTTGTAGTTATCTGTAGCAGCATAGCCGTGGTAAGAGGCTTGTTGCATGTTATTTTCAATTTCCGGAGTCATCCAGATGGCAGTTATGCCAAGTTCGTTAAAATAGTCAAGGTGATCAATTACACCCTGAATATCGCCCCCATGACGGTAGTACATGGAGTCGCGGTTAAGTTTGGTTTCCTGCAGGCCTTTCACCACATCATTGGATGGATCGCCATTGGCGAAGCGGTCTGGCATTAACAGGTAAATAACATCTTTGGCGGTTACGGCCTGAATTCTTCCAGGGGTTTTATCGCGTTCTTTTAGTTCGTAAGTATAGGTGAGGGTTTTCTTTCCTTTTTGTGCAAAGGTGATGGGAAACTTCCCTGCTTTTGCTGCTGGACTGATCTCCAGATCAAGGAACAGGTAATTAGGGTTTTCTACCTTGTTTACTTTAAGCAGCGACACACCTGCATAGTTGAGCTGCACGTTTGCATTTGCGATCTTATCGCCGTGTACCAGCAGTTGTAATTTAGGATTGTGCATGCCAACCCACCATGACATGGGCTCTACCCTTTCCAATTTTGGAATTTGGGAGAATACCTGGAGCGAAGCGATTAAAAGTAAGGAGGTAAAAAGATTTCTCATTTGGCAGTGTATTGTTAGTTAATTCTTGTGTAATGAGCGTTGATGAAGGCAAGAAAAGAAGCCCTGCAGATGGATTATCTGCAGGGCACTGGGATTAGTTTTTAACGATTGTATAAGTTTTTTCCACCGGATCCAGTGAAATGGTGTAGTTACCAGCTGTAGGTAAATCGATATCGCTACCACCATCGGTAAGTTTGCCGTCAGATCCGCCAAGGTTCACGGTCCAGGCATCATTCATCCTGAATTTGTATTTACCAACTTTGAAGTTCGCGGTAAGTTTCCATAGGCCTTTACCGTCGTTAATGAATTTCATGTCGGTATCAGCATCCCAGCCACCTGGTGTTGCATCACCGATCAATCCCCAAGAATCTGCATTAGCGATCTTGTAGGTGCTTTTATTTAAGTCAACCGTGATCTTTTTCAATCCTGGAGTACCAGCGGTAAGGTCACCACCAGAGCTGCTAAGGGCATCGCCTCCACCATCACCATAAGCTAGATCCCACGATTTTTTAGGTGCTACTTTGAATGTGATTTTATCAGCAGGCATGTTAATCAAGCCTTCATATACACCATTTCCAGTTAGGGAAATTAAGCTATCAGCTGCTGCGAAATCCCAGTTGATATATGCACCTGGAACATATACCCATGCCGAAGCAAGGTAAGGTGTAGCCGAAATGGTAATTACATTAGAGTAGGTTGCTGCATTTGGAGCAGGTGCAGATTTTAAACGTACTTCCATTTCTGCAGGTACGCCGATGGTTGCGCCAAGGCTCAACATCATTTTATTCAATTCTGCAACCGTTGCACTGTAAGTTGTTGTCGTTAATACGGTTTCTTTAGCCGTGCTGAAGTTGTTTCCTTTAAGGTCGAACTGCAAGGTGCTGGTTACCGGAACCTGGTAACCAGTTACGCTCGGAGCCGGAAAAGTAAAGGTTACTGCGGTATTAACTGCTGCTGCGATATTCAGATCGACGGTGGTTGCAGATGCTGTAAGTGCACCTGCAGGACTAGCGTCAGCGATTACTCTGTCCTCGTCCTTTTTGCAAGACCATAGCGACAGCACCATAAGGCCCATTGCAAAGGTTTTGATAATATTTGCTTTCATTTTATATAAGATCTTATGATTAATAACCTGGGTTCTGTACTAAGTTTGGATTAGCAATTAAATCCGCTGTAGGGATCGGGTAGATGTTACGGGTCTCTGCGATCGCTCTTCCGGATTTCTCACCACCTTTAAATGGCCATACGTAGCTACCGCCAGTAAATCTGCCAAAACGTACAAGGTCTGTACGACGGTGACCTTCCCAGTATAACTCTCTGCCACGCTCATCAATAAAGAAGTTTGTAGAGATACTGTTCACGTTACCGGAAGCGTTACCATAAGCACGGGCACGTAATGCGTTAACATAAGTGATAGCCTGTGCAAGGGAACCACCGTTTCCACCGCGTGTTACAGCCTCACCATAGATGAGGTACTGCTCTGCAAGTCTGAACAGTGGAAAATCCACTGAACTGAAGGTACCATTCAATGATGGTGCTGCGATACCTTTTGCATCTACGTTCTTAAATTTAGTAACTGCTAAACCATCGGTAAATACTGCGATGTCATCTACGTTTGGCTTAGTTCCAAAGAACATGCTTCTTTTATCTGCTGTTCCTTTGGTATCAGGGAACAATGCAGGTAAGTTCTGACGGGATCTGTTACCACCCCATCCACCATTAGGGATACCGAAAGATGCTGGATTCATATCTGCATTTACGGCAGCGTTGATCAGGTAGGTGGTACCACCGAAGTTGGTTCCTCTTAAACCGTCATAGTTGATTGACAAGATCAGCTCCGGATTGTTGGTTTCATTTGCGAAATTGAACAGGTCCTGGTAGTTCGATTTCAAAGCATAACCTGCGTTGATCACTTTGCTTGAGTAAGTGATTGCTTCGGTGTACTTCGCTGTACCGGTATATACTTCTGCATTCAGGTACAACCTTGCAAGTAATGCCCAAGCAGCACCTTTATCTGCACGGCCGTATTCATTAGCACGAGGTGCAGCAAGGTCAGCGTCAATTGCCAACAATTCAGACTCAACGTATTTGAAAAGTTCTGCTCTGCTGATCTGTTTAGGTGGTGTCTTTCCGATCGCATCTGCTTCGGTAACAAATGGTGGATTTCCAAAGTTATCCATTAACACCCAGTACTGGAATGCTCTTAAGAAACGTCCTTCAGCACGGTAACGCTGAATGTCGGCAGCATCCTGACCAGTAATGCCGCGTGCTGCAAGCTTCTCAGGCGTACTTTCACGTAAAAATTCGTTGATGAACGTGATGTGAATTACGCTTCTAGAATATAAACCACGAAGGAAAACATTGTCAGGAGCCCAGGTTGAGTTATCCAATTCCGGGATGCCCACGTCACCCCAAGAACAAACTGCTTCGTCAGTTGGCAACTCCTGTGCGGTCCAGTAAAGGCGCAGGAAATCTGCGAAACCTGCATCAAGGCCACCAATATCACTTGCATCTGATCCTTGCGCGCTGGTTAAAGCGTAACCAGCGTACAGTTTTGCTAGACCATTCTTGTAACCCGCAGGAGTGTTGTAAACTTCAACAGCTGTTACATCATTGGTAGGCGTCAAATTAAAAGCTTCCTTCTTGCAGGCATTCATTGACATCAGGATCATTCCTGATACCAAAGCTATTTTATGTAATTTTTTCATGTATCTTTTTAATTAAAAACCAACATTTAAACCTAAAGTGTATGTTCTTGGTCTTGGGTATAAGTTGTAGTCAATACCAGATGGCAACTCAGGATCTAAACCTTTGTATTCGCTAATCACAAACACATTTTGAACATTCGCAGAAATGCGAAGGGTTGTGTTTCTGTTCTCTGAAAGTTTACCAAGGTTGTAAGAAAGGCCAACGTTATCCATTTTCAGGAATGAGGCATTTTTAATGTAGTAGTCACTTAGGTATTGAACCTGAGTAAAGCCAGTGTTCAGGAAGTCTGAACCAGTGTTGTTGATCACACCACTTGGGCTTAATACATTGCTTCTTATACCAAGATTAGAGCTTACGTTGTCATAAACGTAGTTACCAAAGTTTGCTCTTAGCACAGTGCTTAAGGTCCACTTTCTGTAGTTCAAAGCAGTGTTAAATCCTACAGTAAGTTTTGGATCTGGCGACTGGTAGAAGTATTGATCGCTGGTATTGATAATACCGTCTTCATTACGGTCTACGTAAACACCTTCTAGTGGGCGACCGCCTGCATCATATACTTGTTGATATACAAAGAATGCACCTGGAATCTGGTTAACAGCATTCCACTTCAAGGTAGTACCTGTACCACCGGTGATGTTACCTGCACCTACTTTAGATCCTGGATCAGGGTTAAGTGTCAGGTTGGTAACTTTTCTTTTGTTGTAAGCCAGGTTAAATCCGAAGTCCCAGTTTAAGTTTTCACCCTGAATGGCAGCGAAGTTAATGTTAGCCTCCATACCTCTTACATCCATGTTACCAACGTTGGTGGTAAGCAAGTTGCTGAAGTTGGTACCTACCGGAATGTTAATGGTGCTTAATAGGTCTTTAGTTTCTTTGTAGTAAGCATCTACACTACCGTAGATTCTGCCACCCATGAAACCGTAATCGATACCTGCGTTATATGTAGTTGTAGATTCCCATTTTAAATCCGGATCATATGCAGCCGGGGTGTAATAGTTGTAAAATTGATTTCCAATCTGATATTGACCAGTGTTGCTGTTCGCATAGTATTTAGCAAGGTAATCATAGTTACCAATACCGTCTTTGTTACCTGTCTGACCATAACTTAATCTCAGTTTCAGGTCTGAAAGCACCCTACTGTCTTTAAGGAAATTCTCACCAATTACTCTCCAGGTTAAACCTACGGATGGGAAATAACCCCAACGGTTGTCTTCCGCGAATTTGGAAGAAGCATCTGCACGCATGGTACCAGACAAGATGTATTTATCATTTAACGTATACACCAACCTTCCATAGTAAGAAAGCAATTTGTTCTGCTCTACAGAGAATGGAAACACGGGTGTGGTTTGTACAACACCTGTAGCACGGTAACTTGGGAAATTGAAGGTTGTACTTGCGTTATCGTAGTAACCGTAACCCGCAGTTGCGTCGATACGGCTAATGCCAACGTTCTTCGCATAGTTCAAATAAAACTCCGCAAATTTGTCATTTTGTCTGTTAAGCGACTGTGATCTTGATCCATTGGTTGCATAAGATTGTGCTGCAAATTCAGGGATGCTGATGCGGCCATAACCTTTAGATACATCATAACCTACGTTCGCGTTTGCATGTAGTTCTGGAAGAAAGTGGAAAGCGTAATCTAAACGAAGGTTTCCGATACTTCTTTCAACGTTACCATTGTTATCATTTAAGCGGATCAATGAAACTGGGTTTCTTGGTGCGTTTGGATTTGGGTTAGCACCTTGAGTCCACTCGAAGTAGTTTCCGAATTGATTGTTTGCATTTACCGCTTGCGTTGGATCAAACTGAATAGCAGCAGCAATACCACCACTGTTTGCGAAATGGCTCTCGGTTAAGGATCCTTTTAAGTTTAAATCAACCTTTAAGTGATTATCAAACAAAGATGGACTTAGGGTAATTGCACCAGTCGCCCGCTTAAGACGGTCTGTAATAATGGTACCTTGTTGATCAAGGTAGCCACCAGATACCCGGTAAGGAACGCCCTGGAATTTACCGGCAATGCTTAAGTTATTATCTGTAGTGAAAGCATTCTGATAGATCTCGTCTTGCCAATCGGTATTTGCTGTTCCAAGAAGTGCTTTCTGGTTCGCATTTCCATTTGCATTTACATAGTCACGGATTTGTGCTGCAGAAAGTACATCTACTTTTTTGGCAACAGTTGCAATGGAGTTGTTTGTTACGAAGTTAATTTCTGGTGCGCCTGATCCACCTTTTTTGGTGGTAATTAAAATTACACCGTTTGAAGCTCTTGAGCCGTAGATGGCAGTTGCATTTGCATCTTTAAGTACGGTGAAAGTTTCAACATCATTCGGGTTGATCAATGCTAATGGATTCGCTGCATTACCAATGGAGTTACCGCTTAATGGAACACCGTCAATAACGATTAAAGGATCATTACTTGCATTAAGGGAAGCACCGCCACGGATACGGATCGTGCTACCACCACCTGGTGTACCACCGTTATTGGTGATGTTTACACCAGCTACTTTACCCTGGATCAATTGCTCGGGCGTGGTAACCGTACCTTTTTGGAAGTCTTTAGCCCCTACTGTAGTGATTGAACCGGTAAGGTTTTTCTTTTCAGCGGTACCATAGCCGATCACCACAACCTCAGTAAGGTTTTGTGCATCAGGTTTAAGGTTAATTGTTGCAGTTGTATTGCCTGAGATGGCTACAACCTGATCCTGTGGGGTATAGCCGATATAGCTTACCGTAACGGTTACTGAACCGTTTGCCAGTCCTGTAATCCTGAAACTGCCATCGGAATCTGTGGAGGTACTTTTGCTCAGGTTCTTGATCTGAACGGAGGCACCTGGTAAACCCTGGCCGGTTTCATCTAAAACTTTACCGGACAAAGTGCCGGTTTGTGCTTGTACTGTTACTGCCGCGAAAAGAAACAGCAACAATAAGCAAGACTTCATGACGTAAAATACTTTCATATTTTGAACTCGTTTTTATGGTGATTTTTTTAGTTAACACTTAGTGTGTATACAATCGGGGTAAATTTACAATCCGGCATTAGAATTCAAAATTTTATACTACAAAATATTTATCAGCAATATTTTATACGCTAAAAGCGAGACATTTTGGTTAAATATACTTTTTGTCAAATTTCATATTTGAGCAAACATCCTTGCAAAGCATTGTAGCTCAATATTTTCCTAAAAGAATCAGCAAGAGTTGGTGTTATTCGTACACTAAGGTAAAAAGATGAGAAATTTCGGGAACGTTACCGGGATCGTTCCCAGCACTTTCGGGATCGTTCCCGGAAATTTCTTAAACAGTCCTCAAAATTCTGCGCGTTTTTGCTTTTTCGCTCCTGGACTTTGATTTTTTCTTACCCGAAAATGGTAGGATTTTTTAATGATTTTTTAACGTGAAGTAGAGGCTCTTTTCATAAGTTTAGAATCGAGTACCACCTTGCAATTCAGGTCTACTGTGCCAGGTGCTTCAAGCATCCTGAACAAAAGCATTGCGGCCTCAATACCGATCTTTGTAGCCGGTTGGGTGATGGTGGTTAGCGAAGGGTTGAGCAAGGGGGCAATCTCCAGGCTGGAGAAACCGATGACCTTCAAATCCTTGGGAATAGAGATGTTAAGCTCATAGCTCGCGTAGTAAGTGGCGAAGGCCAGACGCTCCACAGAGGTAAACACACCTTCGGGCTTAATGTGCGTAAGCATGTGTTTAAGTATCGTGTTGTTCTTCCGGTAACTGTTGGTACAATCAATCACCAGTTTTTCATCATAGGGAATGTTAAACTCTTCCAGCGCATCCATGTAGCCCTGCATACGGGTTTTACCAATTGAAAGATTTTTATTGATCACCAAGTAGGCAATGCGCTTGCAGCCTTGTTTAATGAGGTGCCTGGTTGCAGAAAAGCTGCTGTTGTAATCATTGGTAATTACCCGTGGGGTGATGATGTCTTCATATACCCTATCAAAGAAAACCAGCGGCAATCTTTTCTCCGCCAGCTCATCGAGGTAAGTATGGTCATTTGCTTCACCGGACACAGACATGATGATACCGTCGGCGCGACCGTTATGTAAGTGACGGATAAAGGACACTTCCTTTTCATAATTATCTTCCGTTGCGAAAATAAGAATGTGGTACCCCTTCTCCCGTGCAATGCGTTCAATTCCGTGAATGGCCTGTGAGAAAAAGTTGTTTGCAAGCTCCGGCACGATCACTGCAATCGTTTTACTACGTTGTTCACGTAAATTGCTGGCATAGTGATTAGGCTGGTAGTTCAGCTCTTTTGCTTTTGCAAGTATGCGCGCCTTAGTAGCATGGTTAATGTCACTATTATCTCTGAACGCTCGTGAAACTGTAGATGTAGATAGATTTAACGACTTAGCAAGTTCTTTTATATTGATGTTGTGCATGGTCCATACGGCTGGTTATTTCTTCCGCTCTGTAGTATAGCGAACCAGTTGCTCCAGACCCAATCGTGCCTCACCATCAGGGAAGGTATATAGGATATCGAAAGCTTCCTGCTGGTATTCCAGCATCTTCTGGTTTGCGTAATGCACGCCTTCCTTTGCATTAACAAAGTCAATGATCTCAGCAATTTTCTGCGGATCCTCCTGATGGTTCTTAACCAGGTTTATGATGCGCTTTTTTTCAGCCTTGTCCGCACGGTTAAGTGCATAGATCAGCGGAAGTGTTACCTTCTTCTCTTTGATGTCAATACCCAGGGGCTTACCCACATTGTCGGTTCCGAAGTCAAAAGTATCATCTTTTATCTGAAAGGCAATACCCACTTTTTCTCCAAATAACCTCATTTTTTCGATGGTTTCTTCGTCTGCACCAGCAGATGCCGCACCACAGGCACAGCATGAAGCAATAAGTGAGGCCGTTTTCTGACGGATAACATCAAAGTAAAGCCGCTCGCTGATGTCCATTTTCCGGACTTTTTCTATCTGCAGCAACTCACCTTCGCTCATCTGCTTCACGGCTTCAGAAACGATCTGTAATAACCTGAATTCATTATTATTTACCGACAGCAGCAAGCCTTTTGCCAGCAGGTAGTCGCCCACCAGCACCGCAATTTTATTTTTCCATAAAGCATTGATGGAAAAGAATCCCCGGCGCTCGTAAGCATTGTCAACCACATCATCATGCACCAGGGTAGCAGTATGCAGTAGCTCGACCAATGCGGCCCCACGATGGGTTGATTCCAGGATACCGCCACAGAGTTTGGCAGCAAAAAAAACAAACATAGGTCTGATCTGCTTTCCTTTTCGCTTTACAATGTAATGGGTAATACGATCTAAAAGCGGGGCATCACTGTGCATTGAAGCTTTGAATTTTTCTTCAAAGGCACTAATGTCGGCGGCTATGGGTTGTTTAATTTGATTTATTCCTGGCATTCAGGTTTTGAAATGTTTGTGCAAACTTAATTAAATTCCTGTATATGCAGGTTTAAAATGCAGATATCAGGATTGTTGACCTTTGATATGATCAAAGATCTGCACTGCATGCACCCTTGAATTTTCGATGAACCACTTGTGGGTATCCATTCCACCGCATACTACACCCGCAAGATAAAATCCCGGAATACTGCTTTCCATGCTCTCCGGATTGTACACCGGGCAGTTTGCCGCATCGCCAGATAGTTCAAGCCCGAGCTTGCGAAGCAGGGTGAAGTCTGGCGTATAGCCGGTCATTGCAATTACGAAATCATTGTCCAGCATGACAGATCCTTCGGGGCTTTCTATTTCTACCTTATCTGCTGTAATGGAACGAAGGGTGGAACCGTAATATACCTTGATCTCACCTTCTTTGATGCGGTTCTCGATATCTGGCCGGACCCAATATTTGACATACGAACCAATCTCCTGTCCGCGGATTACCAGCGTAACCTGCGCACCTTTGCGGTAGGTCTCCAATGCCGCATCAATAGCGGAATTGTTTGCGCCCACCACAACCACACGCTGAAAAGCGTACTGGTGCGGATCTTTATAGTAATGCGCAACTTTCGGCAGATCTTCACCTGGAATGTTCATCATCAGCGGCACATCATAGAACCCGGTAGAAACGATAACATACCTGGTACGGTATTTCCTTTTCGCGGTCTCGACCTCAAAGATCCCATCCTCCCCTTTTTTCACCTGATCTACACGTTCAAATAAGTTGATGTTCAGTGAGAATTTCTGGGCTACACGCCGGTAATATTCCAGCGCCTCATTTCGATTTGGTTTAGGATTTATGCTCACAAAGGGCACATCACCGATCTCCAGGCGCTGAGAGGTTGAAAAGAAAGTCATAAATACCGGGTAGTTGTACAAGCTGTTTACCAGCGCACCTTTTTCTACGATAACATAGCTCAGCCCGGCTTTCTTTGCTTCTATGGCACAGGCCAGACCTATTGGGCCTGCGCCTATGATCAGGACATCGTAATCTATCATAACTTAGCTTTTCATCGCCTTGGAAGGACAAGCAAAATCTGTCCGTTGCAGACCTGTATTTTTTACCGCAGCATAGCCTCCAGCGATATCAATAACATCGTTAATACCTCTTGCTTTGAGTATTGACGCTGCAATCATGGACCGGTAACCACCTGCGCAATGGATGTAATATGTCTCTCCCGGCTTAACATCCGTGGTCCAGTCGTTGATATAATCTAGCGGCCGGGCTAGGCTCATCTCCAGGTGTTCCGACTCGTATTCGCCTGGTTTACGTACATCGAGCACATGCACTGCTGGATCAGCGGTAGCAATGTTTTCAAAGTCGGCGGCAGAAATGGAAACGATCGTATCGATATCCCGGCCACTTACTTTCCATGCTTCCATTCCACCTTCAAGGTAGCCGATGGTATTGTCGTAACCTACACGGCTCAATCGCGTGATCGCCTCCTGCTCAGCACCTGCCTCTACGACAAGTAATATTGGCTGCTGAAGATCTGTAATCAGGCTTCCTGCCCATGGGGCGAACTGACCGCCAAGACCAATGTTGATTGATGATGGAATAAATGCTTTTGCGAAAACCTGTGGATCCCGTACATCCAGGATAAGTGCGCCGCTTTGATTTGCCAGTGCTTCAAATGCTGCTGGCGAAAGGGCGTTGTAGCCTTTCTCCAACACCTGCTCGAAACGGGCGTAGCCTAGTTTGTTTATGGCCGCATTCTTCGCGAAATACTGCGGCGGCGGCAATATGCCGTCTGTAACCTCTCTGATAAAGGTTTCCCGATCTGCTGCCTTCAGCGCATAGTTCACCTTTTTCTGGTTTCCCAGCGTATCAAAAGTTTCCTTGCTCATGTTCTTGCCACAGGCAGAACCTGCGCCGTGTGCAGGGTACACCAATATTTCATCCGGCAAACCCAGGATCTTAGCATGTAGTGAATCATATAAAGTTCCGGCCATATCGGCTGCAGTAAGATCACCCTGTTGGGCAAGGTCGGGACGGCCAACATCACCAATAAAGAGCGTGTCGCCCGTAAAGATACAATATGGCTTCCCCAGGGCATCCTTCAGCAGGTATGTTGTCGATTCAGGCGTATGCCCAGGTGTATGCAGCACCGTAATGCTGATCTCGCCGAGCTGGAAAACCTCCCCGTCATTGGCAACATGCGCCTCAAAGTTGGTCTCTGCCGTTGGTCCGTATATAATGCTCGCATGAGCCCGGGCGGCGAGGTCAACATGGCCCGATACGAAGTCTGCATGAAAATGCGTTTCAAAGATATACTTGATTTTTGCACCATCCTTTTCCGCACGCTCCAAATAAGCATCAACTTCGCGCAGGGGATCTATGATTGCCGCCTCACCATTACTTTCAATATAATAAGCAGCTTCGGCAAGACATCCGGTATAAATTTGTTCTATTTTCATTAGATATATGTTAAATTCAATGATGCATCAACCTAGGTGTCGATTGCATCTTTTAATATTCAAAATTAAGCTTTTTCGTTTTAAGCATGTGTGACCTGGATCACACAGTCCGGGTCAGCTCTCCCCTTAAGGATTGCTCCATTAAATCTTTCAGTTCAGCAACTTCGAGTTCCTTGCCCAGCAAAAACATCAGCTTGGTAATCGTGGCTTCAAAGGTCATATCATAGCCGCTCAGGATCCCCATCTGCTGCAGCTTCCTGCTGGTTTCGTACTTTCCTAGTTCAACAGAACCGCCCTGGCATTGTGAAATATCCACAATGATCTTGCCCCCGTCTGCCGCTTCCTGCAGGCAGTTCAGGAACCATGGCGCGGTACTTGTATTCCCTGAGCCGAAGGTTTCCAGTACAATAGCGTCCAAACCGGAGGTTGTTATCGCCTCCACTGCAGCCTTGCTTATGCCCGGATATAATTTCAGAACACCAATATTGGTATTCAGCTTATAGTTAACCTTCAGCGCTTCTTTTGAAGGCTTCTGGATATAATTTTTAAAAAAGGTAAGGTGTACACCAGCTTCTGCGAGTTTAGGATAGTTCGGTGAGCGGAAAGCCTCAAACTTCTCTGAATTGTACTTGATGGAGCGGTTACCCCGAAACAGCTGGTAATCGAAGTAAATGCATACCTCCGGCACCCTTGCCAGCCCATGCCTTTTCATGGCTGCAATCTCCAGCGCAGTAATCAGGTTTTCTTTCGCATCCGTGCGGATCTCACCGATTGGTAACTGTGAACCGGTAAGCACGACTGGCTTAGCCAGGTTCTCCAGCATGAAGCTTAGTGCCGAGGCGGTATAAGCCATGGTATCTGAGCCATGCAATACCACAAAACCATCAAAAGCTTCATAATTCTTTTCTATAATTCCGGCCAGCTCCACCCATACTTCCGCATTCATGTTAGAGGAGTCGAGAATCGGATTAAAAGAATGTACTTCCAGATCATAATTCAATCTGGCCAACTCTGGCACATTCTGCCTGATCTGGCCAAAATCGAAGGGAATTAGCGTACCGCTATTTGGGTCATTAACCATCCCGATGGTACCACCGGTATAGATGATCAGTATTTTCGTCATCGGCGCTTAAACATTAAATATCCTGCGTGAATTTGCTGTGGTGATCTCCGCAACTTCTTCGACCGGAAGTTGGTAGATCTCGGCCACTTTCTTTGCGATGTGGATCAAATAGCTGCTCTCATTCGGCTTACCGCGGAAGGGCACTGGTGCCAGGTATGGACTATCTGTTTCAAGTACTATATGTTCGAGTGGCACATCATACAACACCAAATCTAAACCCGCCTTCTTGTAGGTAAGCACCCCGCCAATCCCAAGGTAAAATCCAAGTGCTATACAGCGTCTTGCCTGTTCCAGGGTACCGGTAAAGCAGTGTAATATTCCGAAAAGCTTTTCATCCTTATGCTGTTCTAATACTTCAAAAACCTCATCAAAAGCTTCCCGGCAATGAATAACAATAGGCAGGCCCATTTCCTTGGCCCAGCCAATCTGTATGGCGAATGCTTCCTGCTGAAATTTCAGCGTACGCTTATCCCAATACAGGTCTATGCCGATCTCCCCGATTGCATAGATCTTACGTGATGGTATAGTCGCTTTGATGGTGGATAGTACTTCCTGATAATCCTCGCGCACTTCGCAGGGGTGCAGCCCCGACATGGCGAAACAGTTTTCGGGATAGCGACTCAGCAGCTCATCAATACGGCTGATGGAGGCGACATCTACATTGGGTAAGAACAAACGTTCAATTCCCTGGTCAAAACAACGCTGAAGCAATGCCGCCTGCTTTACTTCATCCGTCTCATAGTACAAATGGGTATGCGTATCTGTTAAAAGCATGAAACAAAGCTAACAAAAAAAGAGGGCCTCTTTTCAGGGGCCCTCTGCTAATCACAATAAAATGATTCAGGTATTACATGCTACTTGTGTGTCTTTTCTGTTGAGAATGAATAAGGGAAATCGGCCTCATTCGTTCCTCTTTTCTTGTTTGGCGTTGCCGTCATGCTGAAATCCAGCACTGCGCCTTTTTGAAGTTCATTATGGCTCAACCAATTCTTTGAGTACGGTTTGCCGTTAATCTTCAAGGCATCCACATAGCGGTTTGCATCGCTGTTCTTCGGTGCATTGATCACTACAGTTTTACCATTTTCAAGGGTTAAGGTTACCTTTTTAAACAATGGCGCACCTAATACGTATTCGCCTACTGCTGGTGTTACCGGATAGAAGCCCATCGAAGAGAATACATACCAGGCAGAAGTTTGCCCATTATCCTCATCTCCACAGTAACCGTCTGGAGTAGCTTTATACATTCTGTTCATGGTTTCCCTTGCCCAATATTGGGTCTTCCATGGTGCACCACCATAGTTGTACAAGTAGATCATGTGCTGTATCGGTTGATTACCGTGTGCATACTGACCCATGTTGGCAATCTGCATTTCACGGATCTCGTGAATCACACCACCGTAAGCACTTTCGTCAAAGATCGGCGGCATCGAGAACACAGAATCCAGTTTGGTTACAAACTTATCTTTACCACCCATTAATTTTGCTAAACCTGCTACGTCATGGAACACAGACCAGGTATAGTGCCAGCTGTTACCTTCAGTGAAGGCTCCGCCCCATTTAAATGGACTGAATGGCGACTGGAAGCTGCCGTCTTTATTTTTACCACGCATTAGTCCTGATGATGGGTCGAACAGGTTCTTGTAGTTCATGCTACGTTTAGCGTAGATACCAATTTCACTTTCCGGTTTTCCCAACGCACGACCAAGGTTATAGATTGCGAAATCATCGTATGCGTATTCCAGGGTCTTTGCAGCATTTTCGCTGAACCCAGCATCAAATGGCACATAACCTAATTCATTGTAGAATTTAACACCGTCACGACCAACCGCAGCCATCGGACCGCTGTTGTTTGCACCTTTTGTTACTGCTTTCCATAAAGTTTCGATGTCGTAGCCACGCAAACCTTTGATGTATGCGTCGCTTACCACAGAGGCAGAGTTATTTCCAACCATGATGTCGGCATAAGCAGGACTGCTCCATTCTGGCAACCAACCACCTTCTTTATAGTCGTTGATCAAGCCTTCCTGCATCTCTTTATTGATAGAAGGGTATACAAGGTTCAGGAATGGATAAAGTGCACGGAAAGTATCCCAGAATCCGGTACCGGCAAACATGTATCCTGGAAGTACCTTTCCATTGTATGGACTCCAGTGAACGATCTTGTTGTTAGCATCGAGCTCATACATTTTGTTCGGGAAGAACAAGGTACGGTACAATGAAGAATAGAATGTGCGGGTCTCATCAATAGAGCCACCTTCAACATTAATTCTGCTTAAGGTTTTATTCCAAATTGACTTTGCTTTATCCTTAGTTACATCAAACTTGTCATTCGCAAGCTCGCGTTTCAAGTTTATATCTGCCTGCTCAAAGCTGATGAATGAAGAGGCAACTTTAGCCACTACCTGCTCACCTTTTTTGGTATTAAATCCTACAACAGCACCAGCGTGGTCGCTTTCAATTTCAAGGCCGTCCTTCAGATCTTTCTTGCTCCAGGTTTTTGACACTTTAAAGTCATGATCAAAATAGATGACAAAGTAGTTCTTGAAGTTGTCTGGCAGCGGTCCCCTCGCATACTTTTTGGTGTAACCAATAATTTTTCTTTCTGAAGGGATGATCTTCACGTAAGATCCTCTATCCAGGGCATCAATCACCACATAGGCATCGTTGGTTTCCGGGAAGGTGAAACGGAATTGTGCAGCGCGTTCTGTTGGGGTGATCTCAGTGGTCACATCCGCATCAGCAAGGTACACGCTGTAGTAATATGGTGTGGATTTCTCCGCTTTATGACTGAACCAGCTGGCACGTTCATCCTGATCAAACCTTAACTTTCCGGTAACCGGCATAATGGCAAACTGACCATAATCATTCATCCATGGTGATGGCTGGTGGGTTTGCTTAAATCCACGGATCTTGTCCGCATCATAGGTATAAGCCCATCCGTCACCCATTTTGCCGGTTTGCGGCGTCCAGAAATTCATTCCCCATGGTACGGCAACTGCCGGATAGGTGTTACCATTAGAAAGATCCGGCTTGGACATGGTGCCCATCAACGGATTTACGTAGTCCACCGGGCTCGCAATCTTACCCGTGGTCTGCGCCTGGGTGAAACTTGCACCCAACAACAGCAATGCTGTAAATACTTTTTTCATGTTTTATTATTTGGCTTTCGATTTAACATATTCAGACCATAAGGTATCCAGGTCTTTACCGGTAAGCTTTGCCCAGAGCGCCGGAGTATAGCTATGATCACGTAAACTCGCATCAAGTGCCTTAACAGTGCCGGCTTTCACGTCGGTTTCAATCCAGTTGAAGAACGCTGCAGTGATCCGGTAGCTGTTGGTATAATGATGTTCAGGCTTAATCGCAGGCAAGGCCCATTTTGCACCGGCATTGTCTATCCCGAATTTAAAACGTGCATAGTCGGCAATACCTTCCGTAAGCCATCCTGGACCCACGCTGCTACCATAATCCTGCACAATGTGCATTACCTCGTGGGTTACCACGTCAATATCTTCAGGGTGTTTGTCCATCCACATTGAACTGTACACCACCTGGCCGTTTGCAGTTGCTGCAACGCCATCATAAGCGGTATCTACCAGAAAACTAACTTTCTTCAGGGTGTTCGGATTGTAAGCTTTGGCAAGTTTTGGATAAACCTCAAAAAAGGTATTTATTAAACGCTGCTTCAATGCAGGATCCAGGGCTGCGTAATTACTTTCGAAGGTCAGTTCGTAACCTTTTTTCTTGATCACTTCTGGTTTTTGCTGCGCATGGACTGAAGACGCCCCGATAAGGGTTCCCATGACAACCAAACCAAACTGTTTTACTACTTTGTTCATTTAATTTTTCTTTAACCAGCAAGCTGGCCGGTACTACGTATGTTGTTTGGATTAATTCGCTGCTGTGAGAGAGAAAGGCTTATCTGCCGATTGCAGTCCGCGGGAGATGTTCGGCTTTGGTCCCATCTCAAAGATCAGGGTTCCTCCCTTCGTTATATCTTCATGGCGAATGAAGTTCTTGGTATAAGGCTTGCCGTTGAGTATTGCCGATTGAATATAAACATTCTCCTTGCTATTACCATTGGCAACAACGCTGAAGGTTTTTCCATTTTCCAGCTTAAGGCTGATCTTATTAAAAGCCGGACTACCAAACACATACTGATCCACGCCTGGCGTAACGCTATAAAATCCCATCGCACTTAGCACGTACCAGGAAGAGGTCTGACCCTGGTCTTCATCGCCCGGGTAGCCGTTTTCGGTAGCATCATAGAGCTTTGCCATCACATTACGTGCATGGTACTGCGCTTTCCATGGTGCATTTGAATAGTTATAAAGATAGACCATGTGCTGGATTGGCTGATTACCATGGGCGTATTGTCCCATATTCGCCATCACCATTTCTGTCATTTCATGGATCATGCCGCCATACGTACCGGTTTTAACCGTGTTTGGGACGCTGAATACAGAGTCGAGTTTGTTTGTGAATGCTTCGTTGCCACCCATAAGGTTGATCAGCCCCTGTGCATCCTGAAACACCGACCATTGGTAGTGCCATGCATTACCTTCGGTGAAAGGTCCACCCCATTCAATTGGGTCAAAGTTCTTTGTCCAGTTGCCGTGTTCGTCTCTGCCACGCATAAAGCCTGTGATATTGTCATACACATTTTTGTAGTTGTACATGTTGCGACTGAAGACATCGCTGAAGAATTTGTTTCCGGTAAGCGTAGCCAGCTGGTAGCCGCAGAAATCATCATAGGCATATTCCAGCGTCTTTGCTGTTGCTTCCCGGTATTTTGGATAAGGCACATAGCCCAACTGGTAATATTCCTTCCAACCCTCACGACCATTCGCCGGCCCCCATGGACCTTTGTTGTTTGCTTCGTGCAGGTAGGCTTTAAGTGCACGCTCAGGATCGAAGGTACGGATGCCTTTTACCCAGGCATCAGCCAGCAAGCTGATGGCATGATTACCAACCATGCTTCCTGCTTCACTCGGGAAAGACCAGGAAGGGAGCCAGCCACACTGATCATAAGCATCAAGCATCGCGTTCATGTATCTGCCATGCATTTCCGGGTGCAATAACGCATTGAGTGGGAATTGTGCTCTGAAAGTGTCCCAGAATCCGGTATCCGTAAACATATATCCAGGATGTACCTTGCCGTCGTAAGGACTGAAATAGTATGGATTGCCATTTTTGTCCAGCTCATAGAACTTCCTGGAAAAAAGGCTTGCACGGAAAAAGCAGGAATAGAACGTTGCTTTGTCAGCTTCGGTGCCACCTTCTACCAGCACTTTTCCAAGTGATTTGTTCCAGGCTGCTGTTGCTTTAGCACGGGTTTGCTCCAGTTTCTTTGAAGTACCAAGCTCTCTCGAGAGGTTAAGCTCAGCTTGCTCCGGACTGATGTAGGAAGAAGCAACTTTAACCTGTACGGTACTTCCCGCGGCAAATTCAACCCAGGCGCCTTTGCCATGGCCTTCCGCAGTTGTAGAGTCGGCATTAACTTGATTCTTCCGGTTTTCCCAGGTGCCGAAGCGCTTGATGGGCTGGTCGAAATAAAGCACAAAGAAGCTTTTGTAACCAGGATAAAATCCGCGGCCATTGTTTACATAGCCGCTGATTCTCCTGTTCTTCGCATCAATGTTCACCGCACTAATGTTCGTATAACCATCCAGTACAAGGAACCCTTTGTGTCCCTTTGGATAGCTGAAACGCAGGTGCGCACCACGCTCTGTCGGCGCAATTTCGGTGCTCACCTCATTTTCAAATTTCACTTTGTAGTAATCCGGCCGCGCAACTTCATTGGTATGACTGAAGGCCAGCTCGCGTTTATTTTCATCTACCTGCAACTGATCGATGCCAGGCATGAGTGAAAATACAGCATAATCATTCGTCCAGCTGCTGCACTGGTGTGCCTGCTGGAAACCGCGGATCTTATCTTTGAAGTACTGATACTTCCACCCGTCACCATTCCTTCCGGTTTGTGGTGTCCAGGTATGCATACCAAAAGGAAGGGCTGTAGTCGGGTATGTATTACCACGGGTAAGCTCATGTTTTGAGTTGGTACCCTGAAGTGTATTTACATAGCGCACCAGATTTTGCTGTTGAGCAACACCTGTTGTTGTAATCCCTAATACTAAAGCAACAAATACAGACCTTATTTTCATATGCAAGTTAATTTCATCAGCTCGCCTGCACCAGCGACTGCCAACAGCTGGCAGCACCAATAAGCGATGCATCTTCTTTCAGTTCAGCAATCTTAATGACTGTCCCTACAGTCACAGCATCCAGCTTCGCCAGCAATGCGGGCATGAACAGATGATGTGCGTTGGAAATGTTTCCGCCAAGCACAATTGTTTCTGGTTTTTCCACTTCTAAAAGCGGGATCAGGAATTCGGCAAGTGCCACTCCAAATTCATCAAAGATCTGGCGTTTGATCACTTCATCAGTTTCAAGGTCAGTAAGCTCTTTTACTCCGGCAACCGTTCTACCAGTAAGCTCATTGTACCTGCCAATGAACCATCTTGTTGAAAGGTAGTCTTCGGCAATGCCGGTCCTAAATGGCGAGTTCCAGAGTGCGGCATCTACAGCCATTCCTTCTGCGCAGAAAGAAGCTCCAAGGCCGGTACCCAGGGTCAGGCCGATAACCTTATGCTTATCCCTTGCTGCACCACCAAAAACCTCTCCTTGTAAAAAGCTGGCCGCATCATTAATAAAACGGATGTTTGCAGGCGATATGTTCAATCGGCTTGCCAGTTCATTTTTAATGTTAATCTGATACAGGTTCCTGAATTTCTCCTGATCCTTAATCAGGGAAATGCCTTCCTCATAGTCAAACGGACCGGGCATGGCGATACCAATGTATGCCTCTGCACCGTCCGCATGGTTGTAAACGCCCTGGATCATTCCACACCAGGTGTTCAGGATATCTTCTGCATTAAGGTTGGAGTCGACCGCCGTTCGGGAATTCGTTCCCGAAATGATACTTCTACTTTCAAGGTCAACCATCGCTGCAGTTATATGCGATCCTCCTATATCAATGCCTAATGCAATCATGTTATTGTTGAATATTATTATTTTATTTAGCTATTATCCTTTCAGTAAATCAGGCATTTCGTGGTATGTTCTCCATAAAAGCTCACCGAACAGGGTGTTAGACCATGCAAACCAAGCCCTGGTGAAATTGCTAGGATCATCTTTATGGAACGACTCATGCATGAAACCTTTTCCTGCATGTGTTTTCTGTAAGGTGTTGATACAGTATTTAATTTCTTCCGGATCTGTTGAAGTCAGGGCACGGATACTAAGACTCATAGGCCAGATCATATCCTGCCCAGCATGCGGTCCACCGATACCTTCAGCAGCTTTACCAATAAAATAGTATGGGTTATCTGCAGAAAGGACAAACTTGCGGGTATTCTGATATACCGGATCGTTTTTATCAACTGCACCTAAATACGGAAGTGACAATAAACTAGGTACGTTAGAGTCGTCCATCAGGTAAGCACCACCAAATCCATCAACCTCAAAAGCGTAGATCTTACCATATTTCGGGTGGGTAACTACAGCGTGTTGTTGAATTGCAGCTTCAACTTCTTTGGCCAAAGCAAGCATATCAGCAGCTTGGGCAGTGTCATTATAAAGTGCGGTAACCATCTCTGCAGCTTGTTTCAGTGAAACAACGGCAAAGAAGTTAGAAGGGATCAGGAATGGGAATATGGTTGCATCATCACTCGGTCTGAATGCGGAAACGATCAATCCTACAGGTTTCACCGGGAAACCGTAACCTGCCATTGGCAAACTGTCGGTCGGTGTAGTTGCCGTACGCTGGAAATGGTACGGGCCCTTATCATTCTTTCTTTGTTGCTCTTTGAAGGTCTTAACGATTGCTGCAATTGAGTCTTTCCAGGTTTGATCGAAAGGTGCTTTATCACCCGTCTTTTTCCAGTAGTGATAAGCCAGACGGATGGGATAGCACAGGGAATCAATTTCCCATTTACGCTCATGTACACCAGGAAGCATATCGGTATGATCACTCTTCCACTCTCCTACTTTCTGCGGATCGTTATAAAAAGCATTCGCATATGGGTCCTTTAAGATACATTTTGCCTGGTGATTGATCACACCAGCAATAAGGTTCTTTAATGGTTTGTCTTCATTTACAAATTGCAGGTACGGCCAAACTTGTGCCGAGCTGTCACGAAGCCACATGGCATCAATATCTCCGGTAATCACGTAAGTGTCCGGGCGACCTTGTTCTTCTTTGTAATAAACGGTAGTATCTAGGGTATTTGGAAAGCAATTTTCAAATAACCAGTTCAGCTCAGGATTTTTTACTTTAGACTGGAAGGTTTTGATTGCAGCGTCTACCGCTTTGCTTCTGAAGTGACGTTTAGAAGTAGCAACACGTACAATCGGGAACTCTGGTGCTGCCGCGAAGGACACTTTTGACGCTAAAATCCCTGCCCCCAGTAAGCTGGTGTTCTTGATGAAATTTCTTCTTTCCATACAGTATTCTTATAAATGGTTTATTCTTTGTGTTTCCTAAAACGTTTTACTAATTTCAAGAATAGGCAATATAATGGCATTTGCCAAAATGCACGCATAACATCCTGTAAAAAAAAAGATACACATACCCCGCTACCTATCTCAGCAGCAACTCTACGGGTAAAATGGTACGCGTTATGGTACGTTCTGATTTGTCTGAGAGCTGTTGAAAAACTTCCTTAATGATGCTTTCTGCAATATCTTCAAGCGGCTGTGCCAAGGCAGAAATCTGAGGTGTATGTAATTTAAAAATATCCCCATCATCATAGGCAATTACCGATAAGTCCTGCTTAATGATCTTTTCGGTTTCTTTGATAGCTAGAAGTCCGCTGATTGCAAGGTAGTTGGTAGCAAAAAGAACAGCATCAATCTGCGGGGCCTGCTTGAACATGTCCACCAGCAGCGTGATGGCTTCCTCCCTGCTATGTGCAAAGGGCACTTTGATCACCACTGAAGCCTCTTTCTTGAGTCCGGCATCCTTTATCGCAACATTAAAGCCGTCTTCACGCTCTTTGATCTGCTGAATATCGAGATCTACGGTTACAAGCGCCAGGTGCCGTCTACCCTCTTTTATGAACTGCTGTGCCGCCTGATAAGAAGCATTATAGTTGTCGATACCCACATAACTTACATCCAGTTGGGGCAGGAATCTATCAAATAAGACTACCGGTTTGCCATCATCAATAATGCTCTGGATGTCCTTCTCCGCCCCCTGTGCTGGTGCAATTACATAAGCATCTACCTGCCGGGATTTAAAAAGGTTGATCAGTTCTCGTGTCTTGCCGGCCTGATTTTCGGTACTGGAATAAATGATTTTATAGCCCTTACGATACGCCTTATCTTCCAGCAGCCGGGCAATACCCGCAAAAAAAGGGTTGGCAATATCCTCGACAATCAAACCAATAATTTGGGAGTTGCCGGTGCGCAAACTGCGGGCAATCTGGTTGGGCTTATAGCCATCGGCTTCAACAATTTCTTCCACGCGCTGAATCACCGCTTTACTGATGTTCCGCTCAACCGCTTTTCCATTCAAAATAAAGGAAACGGTGGTAATGGATACATTCGCTTTTGCGGCAATATCTCGTATGGAAAGCGCTTTAGTAGACATATAACAAATCTAAAAAAATATCTGAAAGAATGTAATGTAAAGCAAACTCAGGAATTATGAAGAACGTTGCCAGTAAAGCAACTCTACCGTGTAAACTAATTCAGTAAAATGTAGTCAACAGTGTAAAGTAATACCTGTATAAAACAGTATACCAAAGTATAAGACACCTTGAGGATTTAGACACACCTGACGCACACCTCACCCACACCTGACCCACACCTCGCCCACGTAATCTGTGTCTGAGGTGTTGTCCATGTGTTATTCAGGACTGTCCCAAAGACCTTGCTGAACTTGTCCTATCTTCAAAAAAAAGCGGTTGCCCATTAACTGAACAACCGCTGGGTTTATTGGTGTTTATAGCTTTAGTAGCCTGGGTTTTGTTTCAGGGCACTGTTTAGATCGAGTTGTCTCTGTGGAATTGGGTACAAGGCCTTTGTTGGCGCTGATGGCTGGTGATCCCACCATGACGCGGTAGTGAATTTTCCAAAGCGGATCAGGTCATCCCTACGGAAGCCTTCAAAGATGAACTCACGACCTCTTTCTGCAAGCAGCTCATCAAGGGTAAGTGTAGCTGGCGTATAAGCAATGCCTGGTACAGCCCAGTCTGCAGCGGTATAAGCCCGCTTCTTACAAGTATTGATCAGATCAACAGCTTCCTGGGTGGCAACACCACCATTCTTTCTCATGATGGCTTCTGCTTTTGCGAAATAGATCCAGGTTAAACGGTAGATGTTCCAGTCGGTATTGTTATAGTTAGGATCAGGTTCAATTCCGTTAGGTCCACTCACTTGACTACCCAGCTTATATTTATTGAAACGCACGCCACTATTTTCCTCCCCTTCACTCATATTTGAAACGGTGGATCCTTCCTTATTCCGCTGAATGTTATCGACAAACACCAACTGTTTACCGCTGTACTCTTCAGATGCTAAAACTGGAGTTACACCATCGGAAAATTTAACCATTGGTCCTTCCAATAACCAGTTTGATTTTCTAAGATCCTGGCCGGGAAAAGTTGTATAAACACCAGGCACCACTACGATTCCGTCATTACCATTTCTACCGCCTCCATAGATATCACGCTGTTGAAAGTGGTAGAATTCACTAGGCCATGAGGGAGCAAAATTGGCTACCTTGTAATCATATGCTATAGAGAAAATGGCCTCCTTTGACAGATCATTACTGGTTTTAAACTGATCAAAAATATTTGGATCTAGTTGCATCGCACCATTTTGTCCACCTGCATCACCGTTAATCAATTTATTAGCAGCAGCAATACAGTCATCCCAGCGAGGTTTGCCAGTCCAAGCTTCAGCATTCAAATATAACTCTACCAACATTGCATATCCACCCGCCTGACTCATGCGGCCTAACATAGCCCGTGAATGTTTTGGTGCAGCAGCAATATTTTCATTTATTTCTTTTTCGATGAAATTAAAAACATCCTGACGCGGCATAGTCTCTGGCCTTGCAGGTTCACCAACCTTAGTTACGACCGGAATATTACCAAATAGATCCATCAATTTCAGGTAGTGAAATGCTCTTAGCAACTTCAACTCAGCAAGATAAGAAGCTTTTTCTTCCGCTGTTAGTCCCATCTGGGCAATGTCTCTTTTTTCAATGTTTTCAATGGCATCATTACAAAGCCCCATACCCCAGTACATCAACGACCATGCATTGTTCAATCCACCCTCGTCGTTGGTCCAAGTATGGTAGTGCAAGCGTTTCCATTTACCACCATCTTCACCATGACGGCCTTTTGTAGGCCAGGCAAGCTGATCCGCTGACAATTCAGCAGCTCTCCACCAGCCATCTTGACCAGATGGTGTAACCCAAGCATTCGCATGCGTATAGGGCCGTAAAACCGCAGATATAACTTCTGTTTTATTGTTATAAAAGTTATCGGTAAGTAGCTCATCATAGGCATTTTCTTCGAGTTGCTTTTTACATGAACTCGTAAAGCTTAGTGCGGCAACAAGACCTAGATATATAATTGATTTACTCTTCATTTTTCGATTGTTTAAAATCCAACATTTAATCCAATTAGGAAGGAACGGGTACTCGGGTAAGCACCACGACTATCAACACCTGGACCCAGACCAGTATCTTTCACATAGTCGGGATCATTTCCTGAGTAACCGGTTATGGTTGCTAAATTCTGACCAGTAGCATAAATTTTTGCGCTTTTAGCCCATTTTGAATTCAACTTAAAGTTGTAGCCTAGGGTAACCTCGTCGATCTTCACGTTTGTACCCTCTTCCAGGTAGTAGTCAGAATACATGTAGGTATCATCAATTTGATTGTGCTTTGTAAAGGTCTCACGAAGCAGGTTTCCAGACCAGTTTTTATTTCCATAGGTAAGTGCGGTAGTATTTAGGATCTTATAGTCAAACTTACCTCTTAAGAATATCCGCAGATCAAATTGTTTATACCGAAAATTGTTATTCCATGATGCGTAATATTTTGGAATTGCATTTCCAAGTTTCACGTAATCCGTTGTTGCCAAATCCGTTCCGGTATGGATCTGGTCATTTCTAACAGCTTCTCCATTCCTGTTGTAAAACAACCATTTGCCATCTTCAGTAAACCCGGCGAACTTTTTACCCCAGAATTCGCCAAGTGCACCGCCTTCATAGGTGGTAATTGCGTCACCTAAAGCTCCTGCCCCGCCAATTTCTCCGAAGGTTTTGGAAGTAACTTTAAACAGGTCATTCGAGTATGAATCTAAGGTATTCTTCAGCGTGCTTGCTGTTAGGTCAATATCCCAACTGAAATCGCCCTTTTTGATGGCTGCATAGCTTAGAGCTAACTCAATTCCTTTGGAAGATATCTGACCTACGTTAGCGTAAATGGTAGATTGTACATACGGTGGTTGTGGAGTGATATAAGTATCTAACAGATCTTTCGTTGTCCGTTTAAATACGTCGATGGATCCGCTAAGTTTATTTTCCATCATACGGAAGTCCAATCCTAAGTTAACCTCTCTTTTGGTCTCCCATTTAAGATTCGGATTTGGGTTTCTACTTGGCCCGTAGGTTTCATAATATTTTCCATCCGGAAACAGGTATCTACCTCCGCCACCTAGCGTTACTCTAGACGCATTATTCTCGAAACCACTATTTCCTGTAACACCATAGCCAGCTCGAAATTTAAGGTAGTTGATGGTTTTAGAATCCTTTAAAAAATCCTCTTCAGAAATGTTCCATCCCACAGAAACTGCTGGGAAGTTACCCCATTTATTATTTGCTCCGAATCTGGATGAACCTTCACGTCTCAAGATAAATTGTGCGAGGTATTTATTATTGAAAGCATAGTTTACCCTTCCGAAAAACGCAACAAGCGTATTATCATCCTTGTAACTGTCCATTGACGCTTTTCCAAGGGCCAGGGCTGTTCCTTCATTTAGTTTATCTTCATGATACAGGTCGTTTATGAAGCCCATATTAGATGCCGAAGATCCTTCGTTGAGCTCATAGCGATAGCTATATCCCGCCACAGCATTAATACTGTGTACTTCCGCAACAGTTCTATTAAATTGTAGGGTTGGCTCAACGGCAAAACGTTGGCTCAAATCACTTCCTCTTGAAGCATATCCGCCGCCGCGGAAATTTTCATCATCGTTCTCCAGTGAAAACTCACTGTTTTTGTAGCGATAAGCGCCGTCATTTCTACTGTCTCGAGTAACCGATCCGAATACTGACGCCTTTAATCCGTCTATGACGTCTAAGTCAAACTTTGCGTCTGCTGAGGTCGTCTGTTGTTTACGTCTGTTGGTTTCCATGAATAAACGCGCATACTCATTGGTACTCAGCTGGTCGTAACGAAATGAACCATCTGGATTGAAATTGCTTAAGGTCGGGTTTTTGGCTGCCTCACTTTCCCAGCCTCCGCCGCCCAACATATTCGCATTATTGAAATTGCTGGCGATGTTAAATTGTGCGTTTAGGCGATCATTAAATCCTTTTTGATTGATGTTTAAACGAACAGTATACTCTTTACGGCCATTTTCCAAAGCGATTCCCTGTAGATCTCTATAGTTAATACTTGCACGGTAGCTGCTTTTTTCAGAACCCCCTGACATAGACAAGTTGTGGTTCTGGGATAAATTGCTGTGATTGACCAGCTCATCGTAGAAATCGGTACTATTTCCATAATCATCTTGCTTGATCTCACCGGATGCAATCTTTTGGCGATATTCTTCTGCTGTAAGGAAATTAGGCCTGTTATTCAGGTACTCTTTCCTGAAGTAAGAGGAGTACGCAAATGCTGGTGGACCTGCCTTCCCTTTCTTAGTTGTAATGATGATTACACCTGCATTGGCACGGGTACCATAAATTGCGGCACCAGATCCATCTTTTAACACGTCAATAGATTCGATGTCATCCTGCTGAAGCAAGTCTGGATTAGCGTCTGGGATACCATCGATTACAAACAGGGGGCTTGAACTACCTGTTACCGTGATCGCACCCCTTAGTTGAACTTCAACACCACTGTTTGGGTTGGAACCAGATGTCCTGGTTAAAACCAAGCCTGGAACTTTACCTTGAATCAGGTCTAAGGGGTTTCTTGAACCACTTTGCCTGAAATCTTCAGCAGAAACGTGGCTTACCGCAGATGTAACTTCTTTCTGTTTCAGCGTTCCATAACCCACAGCAACCACATCTACAGTCTGCAATGTTGTGGAACTTGGCTTAAGATCCACGGTAATACTTGTCTTGTTTCCAACAGTCACTTCCTGCGAATCATAGCCAATAAAACTGAAGACCAACACGGAATTTGCTGCAGGTGCAGCGATGCTGAATTTACCTTCGGCATCCGTAGCTACAACAGCATTTGTGCCTTTGATTTTTACACTTACCCCGGGAACTGCCTGCCCATTTTCGTCACGCACTACACCCTGAACACGGATGTCGGCAAACCCTTTTTTTGCACTCCAAGCGGTCGACCGTTCAATGCTAATACGCGCCGCAAATACGCCCGAATGTGCCGTACCCAAACCAAGCAAAACGCTTCCTGCGATGAGTACGCGGCCCGGCTTAATAAGTTTGATAAAACTTTTTTTCATACAGATATTTCATTTCAGTTAGTTATCTAAACCATTTCATTTTCAGAAAAGAGATCAGCAAGGTTAATTAAAGTTGTGATTCCTTCGATATAAAACGTTTTAGTAATACCAAAGAAGAGAATTATATCCTTACAGGACAAGGTGAACACCAGATTGTACCGTAACAAAATTGTTGAGCGCTTTTACATAGCACAATGATTGCTGATCCTGAAGATTATTTCAAATTTTTCGGATTGGAAGCCTGCGAGTTAACCACAAACAATCTCTAACAAAGGAGGTATCAGCAATATAGTTTTTATCATTACGTTCGCTGCACACATGATTAAAAAAGTGTGAAATAAAGTGAGAACTTTTTCATTGCTCGGAATATCACATTATACACTAAGCACCCTTAATTATCCGAAAATTAAAGGCCTAAGTAACTATGCCGTTAATATTCATGCTTAAAGCAGCAAAATGACGATCTTAGAGAGTGACCTTTTAACAAGGCCTATATTGGCTTTGATGTTAGAACATCACCTTATTTGCTAATCAATATTATTGTATGAACAACTACATTCGAACGGGTTTACTCGCAGTTACTGCGATGCTGTGTGCATCCACTGCAGGTAAAAGCCAAACCACCGCGTATACGAAGTACGTGAACACCTTTATCGGCACCGCCCCCCTCACCGACCCAAAGATCCTGGGCTATGAACTGCCGGAAGGCTGGAGATCCTGGGCGGGACTAACCTTTCCCGGTAGCTCACTACCAAACGCAATGGTGCAGCTCAGTCCAATGACAGAATATGGCTCGGGCGCAGGTTATGAATACGAAGACAATGTGATTTATGGTTTTACACATACCAATAAAGGTCATTGGAACTTATGCAACATTCCAATTTTACCGCTTTCCAAAACCGGAAAGAACTTACAGGCACTAGGTAAGGGCTTTAAATTTGGCTCTACTTTCTCCCATAAAAAGGAAAGCGCCAGGCCAGGTTTCTACCAGGTATACCTCGATGACTACAATGTGAATGTAAGTCTAACCTCTACTTTGAGAAGCGGCTATCATAAATATGAGTTCAAAGACAACCATAACCGGCAAATTCTTTTTGATCTTGCAAGGGCAAATAACAGGATCTCCAACTGGCAAATTGAGCAGGTTGGCACCAATGCCGTACAAGGATATCAGCAAACCGGAGAAAAAATCTTCTTCTATGCGGAGTTGAATACAAAAATTGGCCGACTCGAAAAACAAGAGGAAGGTAAATCAGCCGGTTATGCGATCGTACACCTGGCAGATGGCAACAACACACCGGTAGAGCTTAAAATTGGTATTTCCTTCGTGAGCGCAGAAAATGCCAAGCAAAATTTGAAAGCAGAGATTGGAAGTAAAAACTTCAAGCAGATTACGGACGAAGCTACCCGTAAATGGGAAACACTGCTGTCGACCATACAGGTGAAGGGCGGAACTGAAAAGCAGAAAGGTATGCTTTACTCCTCATTATACCGCTCGTTCCTTTGGCCAGCACTACGCAGCGACGTAAATGGCGAATTTACCGACGCTAAACACCAGGTTGCAAAAGCTGACTTCAACTACTATACAGAACCTTCTTTATGGGACACCTACCGGAACAAGGATGTTCTGTTGGGTATGATCACGCCACAAGTAACCGTTGATGTGATCAAATCAATGAAAGATGTGGGTGATAAAACCGGATTCATCCCGACATTCTTCCATGGCGACCATGGAGCCTCTTCAATTGCGGGTGCATATTTACGTGGCATTGACAACTTCGACGTTAAAGGCACTTATGAGATCTTGCTCAGAAACGCGAATGTATCGGGTGGGGCTCGCCCGCACATCGCTGAGTACATCGAAAAAGGTTTCATTTCTGATCCTGACATAGCGAACCCCCATGTGGAAACCAAGGCAAATGCCGGCGTATCGAAAACGCTTGAATATTCTTATGACGACTATTCTCTAGCACAGATCGCTAAAAAGCTGGGTGATACTGCTAATTACAGGATCCTGATGGCCAGATCAAAGAACTACAAAAACATGTTCGATCCATCTACCAGGTTTATGCGTGGAAGATTGGCCAATGGCGACTGGATTAAGCCTTTTGACCCACAATATCCATACTACGAATACATGTACAGGGAGGCAAATGCATGGCAGGTTTCGTTCTATGCACCGCATGATCCACAAGGACTCGTGGAGCTTTATGGGGGGGCGAAAGGTTTTGAATCGAAACTTGACTCCTTGTTTACCTTGCCCTGGAACCCTAAACATATTGCCAGAAACGTAGAGACCATGATTGGCCAGTACTGTCACGGAAATCAACCCGATCATGAAGCACCATTCTCTTACCACTTCATTGGCAAACCGGAGAAATCACAGCAGATCCTTGACACCATCATGAACACACTATATGGAATTGGTGATGAAGGACTGGCACTTAGCGGGATGGATGATGCCGGCGAAATGTCAGCCTGGTATGTATTCAGCTCCTTGGGTCTGTATCCATATTCAGCAACGGACCCGGAATACATCGTAACGGCCCCACTTTTTGATGAAGTAAAGTGGAAAAGCAGCAATGGAAAGATGGTAACCATCAGTAAACCGGGAAAAGGTCGCGCAATAAGCTCGATCAAAGTAGACGGGAAGGAAATCAAAGGATACTTTGTTCCGCATGAAGTGTTCAGGAAGGGTGGAAAAATCGAGATCGGTACCCGCTAATCCAATCAACGTCAACAATAAAAAAGGCCGCATAAAAGCAGCCTTTTTTATTGTTGTTTAACTACGAAACGGTCTAAAGCAGTCCGCTGTTCTTGAGATTTGCAGCAGCTTCGAGCAGCATAATTCCACTAAGCTGAGTCGTTAAATCAGTGCTTGCACCTGGTGCTTTATTCCAGGCCGGGCTGATCATCATTGACGGACGACCGATGCCTTTTGTGTACAAGGTTTGCGCATTGAACTTCATAAACTGCAGATATTTGTCGCGGTTTACTGCGGGTGCATCCTTATCATTAATCAACAGGTTTAAATACCTCACAAATACGCCCTTAAACAAACCACCGTCTCCCTGACCTTCATCCTTAAGGATTCCTCCAGGTGCCAGTTCAATGTCTGCAATTGCAGCACTAGCTGTTTTCACTGCATCGTCCAGGTAAACCTTATCATTAGTTGAATGGTATAATTCCAGCGCCGCACCAATAAAAAGTCCATAGTTGTACGTGTACTTATTTTTAGCAAGCTCCCCGTTGCCATCGTAATTGATGCCATCATAGATACGGTAGGTCCCTGGCTCTACCAGGGTCGACTTCAACCAAGTATACAGGCTTTTTGCGGTTTCAAGATCTTCCTGCTTTTTCTGTAATTGATACAATCTTGCCGCAAGGATAATTGCCGGACCATTTGCAGGAGTGTTTTTGAAATTAGGCCTGCCTTTAGACCAGCCCATTCCGCCTCCCATCACATTGCTGATGCCCTTCTTCATGTCTTCCCAGAGCATGCTCGTTGCCTCTAAGTAGGCAGCATCTTTGGTCGCTTCATGTGCACGCAGGCTTGATAGCGCCAGCCAACCCATGTCATCGTAAAAATCATTTGGGTAGGCATTGTTGTTCTGTGCTTTGATCCCGTTCAACAATGCTTTCATACGTGGCTGCAATCCCGCATCTTTAGTTCTCAGATACTGGTCAACCATCACATCCAAAACATGCGCATTTGGCCAGTAGTGGAAAGTGGAGTTTCCTTGATTGTTCTGCACGAAATAATTCCCGTTTGCAGAAAGGAAGGTCGTATAAGTTTGTTTTTGTATGGAATCTGCGAGGGCACTGTAGTTATAATCTACAGTAATGATCTCGTCGTTGTACAATGGAAATACATCCTTTTTACAGGCAACGAAATTCATGGTTCCGGCCATAAGGCCGGATACCATAACAATTCTTATCATCTTTTTCATATGCACTATTTTACTGTTACAGAATGGGTATAAGCACCCTCTGCCTGGAATTTCACTTCCATATCTACATTCTTGTTATCCGCAGCCTTGTAGAACTTAAATGAGAAGTCGTATTGTGAGTTATCTACAGGCACAATGTTAAAATATGCTACCGGTGATGAGGCAGTTGGTGCCTGATTATCTTTATTCGTACTTCCGAACCATTCTGTGTCTGATGTACCATCCTCCTTTTTAACCTTCATCTGTAATTTATAACGTTCATCCCTGCCCCAGCTTTCAGTCTTGAAAACCACTGGCTGGTCCTGAGCCTTGAACACACCATTACCAGCATACGGTAAGGTGAAAATAACACGATTATCACCGCTAAGGAATACGCCGAACGATTCAATCTGCGTAAAGCTTGCTACAGCAGTATTAAAGTCAACACGGATACGGACAACTTTCTCTCCACCAGCAGATGCAGTTTCGCCATCAGTCTTTAAGGTAGAATTTACAACAGAGAAGGTCTTTGGTGTTCCCGAGTTACCATCAGTAAAGTGGTAGTTACCATCTTTAAGTCGGGTATAGATCTCGAAAATACCATTCCCTGTTTTCTTGAAACGAACTGCTTTTGAAAGATCTGCTCCACCTTCGCTTGCAGCCCCGGTCAGGTACAAATCTGCTGGGATTTCAGAGAAGCCGGCAGGACGTTCGATCTCCAGGATGCGGCTTTCTGCAGCGGATTTAACGTTAATGCCCTTTGATGAACGCACGGTCCATTTGATCTTTCCTTTCGTTAGGGCTTCGATGCCCGCACTTGAGGCGATTTTATTCATTTCCGCATGGGTCAAAGTTAACCTGTTGTACAATCCGTTACCTTCAGAAGGGTAAGCATACAATGGCTTGGAGAAGTCACCGTCAGCCTTATCAAATACGACTTCATATTGTACAACACCACCGTCTTCTGCACGGGCCTGCTCCCACTCAAAGTCCGTAGACCCTGCTTTTGGATCCAGCTTTAAAAATGCATCATTTGCGGGCGCAAACAAAGTGTTTACAGCCGATACTTGTGTATGCTTAAGGGTGTCATCTTTTTTACACCCGGTAATCACAGCCAGTACAATCAGGCTGGTTTGTGCTATTTTGGAAACTATATTTTTCATGATCTTGAATTGATTAAATGTTGTAATTACCAGCCTGGATTCTGCTGAAGGTTAGAGTTAATATTTCGTTCATCTCTCGGGATTGGCCATAAATAATGTTTACCCGGATCAAACACGCGCAGATTAGCACGGATATAGCCGTTGTCAATTGATTGCGGACCATATTTGGCACCATGCGCCCAACCATTTAACACGACTTCTGCTATCTTCCATCTTCTGATATCGAAGATCCGCAAACCTTCCATGGCAAGTTCGGTTCTTCTTTCATTACGTATCGCTGCTCTTAAATCCGTCTGCGCTAATGTAACATTGAAGTTCAGTGCTGCCGGATCAGTAAATCCTGCACGGCTGCGTAGTGCGCGCAGGGTCTGGTTCCAAACGGTTTCGTCCATGCTGCCAAGCTCATTTTTAGCTTCAGCATACATCAAGAGCACATCTGCATAACGGATCAGTATCAGGTTCAGTCCAGATACGAAGTTTGTCAGCGATGTTGGATCATAGTACTTGCGTAAATAATAACCTGTCGGCGAGCTTACCCCACCAGCGGCATACTCATCCATTTTAGTGTTTTGATCCGGGTCTGATCCTGGCTTAATGTAAATGGTCTTTGTTGTACCATCAGGTTTTTTCCATTGATAGTTATGGTATACCACTGTGGCGCTTAACCTCGGATCACGATTTACATAAGGATTTTCTGCATCATAATTGGATCCACTTTCTCTGATCGACTTACCGTTAAGCGTTAGGTAGCTGTCAACCAGCTCTTGTGTTGGTGCAAGGGCATTTAAACGCGCTCCAACAGAGATTGGCGCAAAGTCGAACAAGTGGTTATAGGTTCTGTTCACTGGTGCAAACTGTAAGTCAAGTAGAACCTCAGAACTGTTTTCATTTTGTGGAAGAAACACGCCTTCGTAAGAAGAGAAAAGGCTATAGCTTCCATTATTACCACCCATGATTGCTTCACAGGTCGTCACCACATCCTGCCATCTTCCCTCGTACAGGTAAACACGTGCTTTAAGTCCTAGCGCAGCACCCTTAGAGATCCTGCCGCGGTCATTCGCTGCATAGGCTGTATTTACCGGAAGTCCGGCAGCGGCAGCATCCAGTTCGCTCAAGATGAAGTTTAACACTTCCGCACGTGGTGTGCGTCCAATGTTTTGCGACTCTTCAAGGGTAACGTCCTTAGCAAATAATGGCACATCGCCAAACCAGGTCATTAGCTGGAAGTATTGGAAAGCACGTAAAAACCGTGCTTCTGCTTTCATACGTTCCTTCAATGCAGGATCCATGTTCTGTACCTTATCCACGTTGTCCAGAAACAAGTTACAGGTTTTTATTCCGCTGTAGTGATCATTCCATTCACTCTTGATTCTTCCAAGTGAGGCATCGTATGTTCCCGAAGCCAGTGATGCGGCACCTTCGTTATCTCCCCTGCCGTTGTAAGCATTATCAGAGAGCGCTTCATTCATAAAGAAGCGGCTGCTGCTGAACATCTGCGAGTAGGCGGTATTAAGTACACTGCTGCCCTTTTCAGGAGAGGTCCAGTAGTTCACATCAGTAAACCGATCTGTAGGTACCAGATCCAGTTTCTTGCAGGAAGTAACCGTTGCTAACAGCAGCAGTACAACCCAGCGTATATTTCTAAATGATTTCATGTTTATAGATTAAAAAGTTACATCCAGACCCATACCAACGTAGATTGGTGTTGGATATGCCCGCGCACTGTTTGCGCCAGAACTGCTTAGGTTATTGTTAAACTCTGTATTTTCCGGATCTAAGAACTTCAGCTTCGAAACGGTCAACAAGTTCTGACCAGAAGCGTAAACCCTTAACTTCTGCATACCAATTTTCTTAGCGGTTTCAGTCGACAAGGTATAACCAATCTGCAGATTCTTCAACCGTGCATAAGATGCATCATAGATGTAGGCATCAGAACCGCGGCGGTAGTTGTTGGTGTTCGATTGGCTACCATTTGCCGCCAGTCTCGGATATCTTGCATTCGGGTTGGTTGGTGTCCAGTAATCCAGCTGATGCTGATACATTACCTGACCATAGTTGAAGTGATAAGGTTCTACCATTTCACCACGGATAAAGGCATCACGTCTGCCCACCCCTTGTATAAAGATGTTGGCATCAAAGTTCTTGAAACTTACCGCGTAAGTGATACCGAAGGTAAGTCTTGGAAAAGCGTTACCCAGTACATAGCGGTCACGATCATTGATCACACCATCTTTATTTACATCAGCATAGCGGATGTCACCTGGTAACACCGAAATACCTTCAGGCTTTGGACCATTGTTTACTTCGTCGATGTTTTGGAAATAACCATCGGTCTTTAGACCCACATAGGAGTTAAACGGCAAGCCTTCACGGATGATGAACTGCATCTCATCGGATGTTGAGATACGTTCACGACCACCATAATCAAGGATCTTGTTCTTCGAGTCCCCTATGTTCAAACCAACCTGGTGTTTAAATTTATCGCCTGAAATGCTGTAATTGATGCTGGCTTCCCAACCGCGGTTCTGCATTTTAGCCGCATTGAAGTCAGGAAGGGAGGTCCCGAAGATACCTGGTACAACCGGTGGAACCAGAATATCCCTGGTAACCTTGTTAAAGTAATCCACAGACACTGTTAAACGATTCTTCAGGAATGTTGCATCCGCACCAATATTGAAGGTCGAAGCACGCTCCCATCTGATGTCTGGGTTAGCAAAGTTAAAGCCTGTACCACTCACTACATTTTCATTGAATGAATACGCGTTCTGATAACTGAAATAGGTAGTCTGGAACTGGTAATTACCCACGTTCTGGTTACCGAGGATACCATACGATCCACGGATCTTCAGATCTCCGAATTTATCGCGGTAATTGTCCATAAATCCTTCCTGACTGATGCGGTAACCTGCGGAAACTGCCGGAAAAAAGCTCCAGCGATTTTGTTTACTGAATTTTGAAGAGCCGTCCAAACGGAAGTTTACCTCACCGTAATATTTGTCCTGGAAAGAATAACCAGCTCTACCGAATAAAGAGTTAAGGCTGCTTTCGTTAGTCCGTTGGTTGGTGTTTGCAGAATTAGGGTCAATCACCGTCTCTGATACCGGCGTTCCGAGTTCAGGATCGGTAAACCTCCGGTACAAAGTGTTTCCTTCATTATTGGTAGATTCATTAGATACACCCACCAATGCATTTACGATATGATCTTTCGCGAAGGCTTTATTGAACTCTGCAATAAATTGAGTATTCAAAAAGAGGTTTTTGGTATTTTCATCGTTGGTGTTACGATCGGCTCCGGAGGTACCCTGCGGATAGTAATCTACACGGAGTGTTCTTGCAAACTGGTGGTTGGCGGTTAAGGTACCACCAACTACGGCACGAAACTTCAGGAAGTCAGTTGCTGCAAACTCCGCATTTAAACTCCCGAAAAGGTTATCGTTATCGTATTTACGGAAACCACCTTGCTCGAGTTGTCCAAGCGGGTTAAACTCTGCCAATACCTCATTGGTTAAATAACGTCCTTGATCATCCTTCATTTTGTAGATGGTAGGCACACGACCAGCATCTACAATTAAGGTTGATGTGCTTGAGGAGTGATCTTTAATCTGGGTTTTCGCGTATGACAAAATGCTGGTTAATTTAAACTTGCCATACTCATTGTTCATATTGATACGATAGTTATAACGCTTCAGACCAAAGTTCTGTCCAACAAGGTTATTCTGCTGGTCAGCGTAACCTGCGGAAACCAGGTAAGACGATGTTGCATTACCGCCAGACAGGCTTACATTATGGTTTTGTTGTAAAGCGTTTTTGAGGATTGCATCCAGGAACCATTCCTCATCACCGCGCTCCTGAAAACCACGGATCTGCGCAGGGCTATAGATTGGGGTAAGTCCCGCATTCACGTTCGCCTCATTACGCAAAATGGCATTTTCATACCCTTGTACTGGCTTATAAAGAATGTGCGGCACCTGAACACCCGTTAATGCATTAAAAGTAAGCTTTGTGCCAGAGTTTTTGCTACCCTGCTTGGTAGTTACGAGAATAACCCCATTAGATGATCTGGAACCGTAGATGGCGGCACTACCTGCATCCTTAAGCACAGATACGGATTGAATGTCTGAAGGATTTAATAAATTGATATCCCCGCCAACAATTCCGTCGATAATCACTAGCGGACTGTTGTCTCCCATCGTACCGACACCACGGACGTTCAGGTTGATGGCACCGCCTGGCTCTGCATTACGTTGCTGAACGATCAGGTTTGGAGAAACACCCTGTAAAGCCTGAGTGGCATTCATGGCAGGTTTTCCTTCCAAGGCAGCAGCATTGATCTGGTCCACGGCACCGGTAACGCTTGTTCTGCGTTGTGTACCATACCCCACAATTACCACGTCGTTTAGCGACTGTGCGTTTTCAGCAAGCGTTATGTTAATCTGTTGCTGACTGCCAACTACCTTTTCAGTGGTTTCATAGCCAATGTAACTAAACACCAACACAGCGGTACCTGAAGGCACGTTGATACGGTAACGACCGTCCTGATCGGTTATGGTACCAAGGTTCATCCCTTTAACACGGATGCTTACTCCTGGCAGTCCCTGATTGGTACGATCGATAACCCTACCGGTTACAGTCAGTTCCTGTGGTTTAACAGTCTTAAGCGGTGTTAAGGTTACGGTTTTCTGATTAATTTGATAGCTGAATGCCTGACCTGCCAGGCTGATTTTTAACGCTTCTTCGATAGAGGCATCCTGTAGATTAATGGTAACCGGCTTAGCCTTGGTAAGCAAATCTGAACTATACAGGAAGTCGAATCCACTTTGCTGCCGTATATTCAGCAACACATCTTCTAATGGTGCATCCTTATATTTTAGACTTATCTTCTGTGCGTAAGTGCTCGCACTTACCTGTAGAACAGCTAAGAAAAGCAGTATGCAGGTAAGCTTCATCATACGGCAAATTCTAAGCTTTACACAGGTCTTCGTCCTGTCTGATGCTTTGAAATATTTATACATTTGGTTAGTGATTTTAGTTTATTTCTTTTGTTGCTGCACCCTGTTCTTCTTTGACATTTAAAAACATCAGGTCCGCGGGTGGCACTCAGACCTCAATAGCTGGTAACTTTATTGCATTACGGTAATCCTCCTTCCTTCAATTTTAAACCGGACAAGACCTGTAAGTTCGAGTCCCTTGAGTAATTCATTGATATCTTTATTCCTGGAGTAGATACCTCCAAAGGTCTTTGACGGCATATTGCCGGTATATCTAACATCGACATTGAACCAGCGGCTGATCTGCCCCATAATATCCTGGATCGTATCATCCTGAAACATGAAATAGCCGTTCTTCCAGGCCACCATCTTATTTACATTCACCTTTGCAACTTCGATCGTCCGGTCTGCAGTTACAATACCTTGCTGGCCTGGAGTAAGCAAGGTTTTACTACCTGCATTGCTAAGGCGCACAGAACCTTCAAGCAAGGTGGTTTTAAAGCGTTTGCTATCATAGGCATTAATGTTAAAGTGTGTACCCAGCACGGTAACTTTCATGGCATCAACTTTCGCAGTAAAGGGTTTTGTAGCATCTTTAGCGACTTCGAAATAAGCCTCGCCAACCAGGGTAACTTCACGACTATTGCCATTAAAAGCTGTAGGATAGGTTAAAGAAGAAAGTGCATTTAACCAAACTGCAGTGCCATCTGGCAGTACAACCTTGTAACTGCCACCCGCAGGAACGGAAATGGTATTATAACTTACT
The DNA here is from genome assembly GCA_038918115.1 of Pedobacter sp. Taxonomy (GTDB): domain Bacteria; phylum Bacteroidota; class Bacteroidia; order Sphingobacteriales; family Sphingobacteriaceae; genus Pedobacter. Next base: position 347,251 of record JBCLAL010000001.1, on the reverse strand, counting down.
GCTGAACCACTCCTACCCGACGGTTCGTAGATAATTGCGCCTTCTGCCGACTTATTAACCTGCGATCCATCATTCTGGGCAATGGTGCCATCCTTAAGCTTTTCAAGGTCCAGCACTGAACCGTCTGAAAGCGTGAGCGTAGCCGTATTTCGGCCCGGTGTAATGGGCGTTGCCGCTTTGGCAAGCTGAGTTTCAGTTTTATTAACTTCCTTTGATACTGGTATTTTATTGATGAAAAGCAGACTGGCTCCAAGAAGCAAAATTACTGCAGCGGCATATTTGATCCGGGTAAATAGCCTGTAAGTTGGTCTTTCTGATTGTTGGATGGTTTGGTTGATCTTTTCAAACAGCTGCGCTTTACGACGACGGCTTTCTGCTTCATGTGGCACGGGCTGACTCTCGAGCATCTTAAAGCCATCCGTATAGGTGTATAGTCGTTCTTCTTCTTCCGGACTACACAGACCCGAAACATACTTTTCATAGAGTTCTAGGTATTCTTCCTGGTTCATACAATTTGGTTGTATGATAAAGAGGCAAAATCAGGTATCGCACACACATAAAATAAAATATTTTTTTACTGTGTATAATTTCAGATATGTTCCGCTAAGTTTATCCACATTTTGTATGTTTAAACTCCAAATATGAACTGCGATAACCTTTCCGATCTGGAGCTCTGGAACAAAGTAGTCTCGGACGATGCTGATGCATTTGCCTCCTTATATGACAGGCACTGGTCCACGCTGTTTAAAACTGCCGGCTATTACACGCAGGACCAAAACCTGGCAGAGGAGATTGTGCATGATATCTTCGTAACCCTATGGCAAAGAAGAAAGTACCTACGCATAAACAACTTCAGGAACTACGTTTTCATCGCTACCCGCTATCATGTGATAAGGCACATCAAGGCTGGCAGGATATCGCCCATCACCTATGTTGATCGTTATGAAGAGCATATGGTTGAACAACCAAATGTCAAATCCACTGAAAAGATCAGCCAGTCTGACTTTGAAATAGAACTTAAAACCATGCTGAACGGGCTGCCTAAGCGGTGCAGCGAAATCTTTTACCTAAGTCGGGTAAATCAGCTCAGTAACCATGAAATTGCAGAGAGCCTGGGCATCTCAAAACCTACAGTTGAAAACCAGATTACCCATGCGTTGAAGTTTCTGCGAAATAAAATGATGAACCGCTCCGGTTAAACTGAACGGGTAGAATTGTTATAAAACAGAAAAGGCCTCCATATGGAGGCCTTTTCGTTTACCTGATTTCAGGTACTATATTAAGGTTTTTTGATGTCTACCATCTCAACTTCAAACACCAATGGTGTATATGGTTGGATACCACCTTGCATTCCGGCTTCACCGTAAGCTAATCTTGAAGGAATGATGAAAGTAGCTTTTCCGCCTTTACCTAACATTTTAAGACCTTCGTCAAAACCAGGAATAGCTTTACCCAACTGGAACGGACGTGGACCATACTGCATCGCAGGGTTGATTTGCGCACCAGAAGCTACTGCGTCATCTTTAACGCTGGTATCAAAAACGTTGATCTTTCCATCTACCTTCTTGTGGGTAAACTTGCCGGTATAGTTGATCATCATGGTGTCAGTAGGTTGTGCACGTTGCGCATCACCAGGAGCCGTGATCACATATTGTAAGCCAGAAGCAGTAGTCTTAACTTTAAGATTATTGTCAGCAACATATTTCTTGATCTTGCTTTCTTCAGAAGCTTTACGCTTAGCAATAGATGCCTGGTAGTCTTTCTCAAAGAAATCCTGTGCTTTTTTCATGAACACACTGTCTGGCTCATTTTTAGGTTTCGAAAGCACCTTTTCAACCTTAATGGTGAACAACATGTAAGTATCTTTTGTGCCCGGCGGTTTTGGCTGGCTTGTTCTGGTCGCCATGGTATCAAGGTTCAATTTGAAGGTTGCACTATCACCCTCACCAAAGAAGGTCAAAATATCGTTCATATCACCTGGATAGGTTTTTTCGCCTACAGGGAAAATCTGTGGCTGCTCCCCATCATAAGTACTGCTCAAAATGGAGTCTTTCTCACTCTTACGGGTGAAGTTTAATTTCACAATATCTCCAGGTTTGATTTTTTCTTTACCCTCAGATTTGTGTACAAGATACTTTGTACCTCCCGGCGCATCTTTGTAGTTGTTACAAGCACCCAATCCAAGAGAGGCTGCAAAAAGAATTACTAAACTTTTTTTCATTATTACTATTTGATTTGTGGTTGATGGTAGCTGCTTGCGCATGGCCATCATGTTTTTATATTCGGTTTTTTAAATATCTAAGCTAACAATTGCTGCTCATAGTCTTTCAGCAATGCTTTAAAGATTTCTACGGTTTCTGTCAGGCTCTTATCTGATGCACCACCTGCTGCATTACGGTGACCACCGCCATTGAAGTACTTTTTACAGATTTCGTTCGCTGGGAACTCACCTGTTGAACGCAGGGAAAGCTTTACACGGTCGGTACGCTCAATGATGAACGCGGCAAGTTTAATCCCGTTCACAGAAAGTGCGTAATTGACAATGCCCTCAGTATCGCCGGTTACAATATCGTATTGTTTCAATTCTTCTGCAGTTACGGTGATGATGGCCGTATTGTAATCCCGCAGCACCTCAAGCTTGTTGGTTAAACAATGACCCAGAAAACGCAGGCGGCTCTCTGTAGCATTATCATAAACCTGCTGGTGAATTCTCCAATGTTCTGCACCAAGATCAATCAGATCTGCCGCAATACGGTAAACATTTGATGTTGCTGAAGGGAAACGGAACGACCCGGAGTCGGTCATAATTCCTGTGTAAAGGCAGGTCGCAATATCTTTTGTCATGCTCGCGCCGTCATTCAAAACATTAACGATGAAATCATACACAAGTTGCGCTGCAGCACAGGCGTTAATATTCCAATGACGGTAATCATCAAAATCTTCTGGCTCCAGGTGGTGATCGATCATCACCTTGTACCCGTCCGCCTCGCGAATCAATTCACCAAGCTCATTGATACGGCTAAGCGTATTAAAGTCGAGGCAGAAGATCAATGCCGCTTCAGCCACGTATAACGCTGCATCCGCTTGATTTTCGGTATAAACGATAACGTCGGAGTTATTTGGTAGCCAGTGGAGGAAGTAAGGATAGTCAGTGGGCGTGATTACTTTAACATGGTGGCCCTTCTGAATCAGATAAGCATACAAACCAAGTGAAGAACCCATTGCATCGCCATCAGGTTTGTGATGGGTAGTGATGACAATTTTTTGTGGCGTAGCCAATAAATCGGTTAATTCTGAAAGAGATAGCATATTTTAAAGCTGCAAAGCTAATAATTAAATAGATGAATTGGTGGCGAATTATTTTGAAGCTATAATATTTACTGTTTAAAACGTAATTTTGAAAAAAAATACAAAACCCATGAGTACAAACAGAACATTTACAATGATTAAGCCTGATGCAGTAGCAAACGGACATATCGGTGCTATTATCAATGACATCACTACTGCAGGATTCAAAATCGTTGCTTTGAAATACACCAAACTTACGCCGGAAAAAGCAGGTGCTTTTTATGAAGTACATAAGGAACGTCCTTTTTACAATGATCTTGTAAGCTTCATGTCTTCAGGACCAATCGTTGCGGCTATTCTGGAGAAAGATAATGCTGTTGAAGAATTCAGAAAACTAATTGGTGCTACTGATCCTTCCAAAGCTGACGAAGGTACCATCCGTCGCAAATATGCAAAATCGATCGATGCAAATGCTGTTCATGGTTCAGACTCTGATGAGAATGCAGAAATTGAAGGTAATTTCTATTTTACTGCAGACGAGCGTTTCTAAACAGTATCTTACAATCAACATATAAATAGAGCACCTCAAAAGGGTGCTTATTTTTTAACTGAACTTTTATAATGAAAACGACATCTATTGCATTGGCTTGCTGTTTAGCAGTTATGGGTGCCAATGCACAAACTAAAAAACCCGCAACTAAAAAGCCTACGGCTAAAGTTGCCGCGAAACCAGCGGTAAGCACCGTTACACTGAAGAATACACTTGACTCTGCGAGTTACAGTTTCGGCAGCTCTATGGGCGCAAGCCTGAAATCCAATGGCATCACCACACTCAATTACGACCTATTGCTGAAAGGGCTTAAAGATGCCTTTACCGGCAACCACCTGCTACTTGAACGCATGCAGGCACAAGAGGCGATTAATAAGCTTTTCATGGAGAAGAGCAAAGCCAAATTCGGTGCTGTGATAGAAGAGGGAAAGGTATTTCTGGAAAACAATAAAAAAGTAGAAGGTGTAAAAACCACCGCCAGCGGACTACAGTATTTTGTAGTTAAGAACGGTAATGGACGCAAACCATCAGCAAACGATGATGTACTGGTCAATTACAAAGGGGGTCTGCTTAGTGGAAAGCAGTTCGACAGCAATGAGGGCCGCGAACCCGTTGAACTTAATGTCAGTGGCGTCATCCAGGGCTGGACAGAAGGCTTACAACTCATGAATGAGGGTTCAACCTACCGCTTCTTCATCCCGCAGGAACTCGCATATGGAGAAAGAGGTGCTGGTCAGGACATCATGCCCTACAGTACATTGATCTTCGAGGTGGAGCTGGTGAAGATTAAATAATAGCAATAGGCAGGGAAACCATTTTTACCATGTATTGTTAGTAGATAAAAACAAACTTATGATGACGAAAAAATATTTCCCCCTAGCACTCGTAGCGCTCCTCACTACAACATTGGCAAGCTGCTCTGCCATTGAAGGTATATTTAAAGCCGGCGTTTGGGCTGGCGTTATTATGGTTGTCGTAGTACTTGCCCTGATCATTTGGGTTATCAGCAAGATATTTGGTGGCGGTAGCAGAAATTAAAGAAAGATTATCTCTGTGATCACTTCAGAGCCGGCGCGTTCATTTAACTTTTGAATGATGCCGGTTCTGATCATCATCAAATCATTCTTCACCACGGAAGACTCTATGCGCACAAAGAGTTTTTTGTGTGCAATATAGATTTGAGTAGTACGATTCGAAACCGCCTTCCCCATCACCTCCGGCCAAAGTGCAACCACGGAGGTTTCATCCAGCTTACTTTTCAGTCGGTAAACTTTCAGCATCTTTTCAATGCCCTCCTTTAGTGTGATGTCGTTTGGCTTACGCATGGCTTATTGTTCCGTTTTCTACGTCGAACAAAGTTATGGGAACCTTTATCTTGTCAAAGATATTTAACACCCTTTCTTTACCAGTGTCAGTTATAAATATTTGCCCGAAATCATCATGAGAAACCATTTCCATTAGCTTATGCATTCTATGGTTGTCGAGCTTGTCGAATATGTCGTCCAGTAACAACAAGGGTTTGAAGCCTTTAAATTTCTGCAGATAGCTATATTGCGCAAGCTTTAATGCGATTAGAAAAGATTTCTGCTGACCCTGCGAGCCGAATTTCTTCAGTGGCATCTCGCTGATTGTAAAAAGCAGCTCGTCTTTGTGTATGCCCGTTGTGGTGCGCTCCAGGATTTTGTCCTTCTCCTGCGACTGCTGTAGCAAGATCTCAAGGGCGGTGTCATTAAGCTGAGAAGCATACTCCAACTTAACTTCTTCACCCGCTGCTGTCAGGAAGCTGTAATGCTGATTGAACAAGGGAATGAAATCAAGCATAAATTCCCTACGTTTTTCAAAGATCCGCTTACCGGAAGCCGCAAGCTGCTCATCATAGATCTCCAGCAATGCCGGATCAAACCGCCTGGTTGTAGCCACCTGCTTAAGAAAGGCATTACGGTTTTGTAAGTGTCTATTGTAAGCAATTAGCTCATCAAGGTATTGTGCATTGGTCTGCGAGATCACGTTATCCATGAACCTCCGCCTTTCTTCACTCCCTTCCATAATGATGCTGGAATCGTAAGGCGAGATCATTACCAAGGGAAACAGGCCGATGTGGTCGGCCAGCTTGTCGTACTCCTTCTTGTTACGCTTAAACTGTTTTTTTTGATTTCGTTTAACCCCGCAGCTTATTTTTTCATTCTTTTCATTAAGCTCAAAATCCCCCTGGATCATAAACAGGTCAAATCCGGTTTTTATTTGTTGCGTGTCAATTGGGTTGAAATAACTTTTACAGAGGCAAAGGTAGTGGATGGCATCAAGCAGGTTTGTTTTCCCTGCACCGTTATTACCTACAAACGCGTTTACGGTCTTTGAAAAACTAACGGCAGCATCTGCATAATTTTTAAAGTTGAGGAGGGTAATGTTTTTTAACCACATAAGTATCCTCCAAAGTTATACTTTTCAAAACTATTTTGTGGATAGTTCAGTTTCAGAAGGTTAAAGTTTGTGTAAATACCGCAAAAGGGTTGATACTTTAACCGAAAAATGTATTTTTGCAATCCTTAATTTTTCATAAACAAAATGTCTACAACACAAAACGAAATAAATCCTCCAGTAAAAAAAGGATCATTTTTTATCGAAAACTCCAAAAGCCTGTTGTTCATTGCTGGTGCGGTAGTTGTGTTAATCGCAATCTATATCTGGTATCAGAATGTTTATTTAACAAACAGAGCTGAAGAGGCTTCTGCGAAGATGTATAAAGCAGAGCAGTATGTAGGTGTAGATTCCTTAGCAAACAAAGCCATCAAAGGCGACTCCGGCTATCCCGGATTTGAGAAAATTGCTGATGAATACGAAAACACTAAATCTGCTAACCTTGCTAACCTTTACTTAGGCGGAATCTATTTACGTAAAGGTGAATACAAGAAAGCCACTGAAGTATTAGGCAAATATTCAGAAACCGGAAGCCCGGTAGCTGATCCACTGGCTTTAGGTCTATTAGGTGACGCATACAGCGAGTTGAAAGACTATAAACAAGCTGCTACCTATTACAAAAAAGCAGCAGATAAAGCCGGTAACAACTTTACTTCTCCGATGTTCCTTAAAAAACTAGGACTTGTACAAGAGCAGTTGAAAGACTTTAAAGCGGCTGAAGATTCTTACACTAAAATTAAGACCGAATATCCTACAAGTGAAGAAGCCGCAATGATCGACTCGTACATTGCCCGTGCTCATGCACAAGTAAAATAATCGTACTTAACCAACAATATCAAAGGTTAGCATGCAGATGCTAACCTTTTTTTTATATCCAATACTTATCTTTATCCCATGGCTACACAACTTAAAAACCTGTCAGACTTCTCTCATACAACTGTACCTGACGCAAGTCCTTATAAATTCGCTATTGCTGTTGCGGAATGGAATGCAGAAATCACAGGCAGCTTATATAACGGTGCCTTGGAAAAACTGCTTGCCTATGGTGCAAAACCAGAGCACATCTTATCGGTAGCAGTTCCAGGCAGCTTTGAACTTAGTGCTGCTGCAGAAATTCTGCTGAACAAACAACCAGATCTGGATGCTGTCATCTGCCTTGGTTGTGTTATTCAGGGTGAGACGCGCCATTTCGACTTTATTTGCGATGCCGTTGCGAATGGTGTAACACAAGTTGGCATAAAACATGCTAAACCTGTAATCTTTGGTGTGCTGACGACAGATAACCAACAGCAAGCCATTGACCGCGCAGGAGGCAAACATGGTAATAAAGGCGATGAAGCTGCTATTACGGCCATAAAAATGGCACACATGGCTGCTACTGCAGGTTTTTAACTAATCGAATTAAAGTTCATTAATCTCCCAGTTATGAAGAGAATTGCGACCATTTTGCTTGGCGTATTTTTTGCAACCGCTGTTTTACAGGCATGCTCAAACAAGATCTGTCCTGCTTACAGTTCCTATAAGGAAGGCAAAAAGAGAAGAGGATAACCTCCCATTTTTAACTTAAGACGTTTATAGATGCAGTGGAATATATTAACAGATATCGCGCAAATTGACGATATAAAAGCGAAGGAAGGCTATAGCCTAATTTTTAAACACAGTACCCGTTGCCCGGTAAGTGCAATGGCTAAGCGAAGATTTGAAATGGACTGGGATGTGATCCCTTCAGATGTCAGCCTCCATTTCCTGGACCTGATTGCCTACCGGGCGATCTCTGCACATATCGCAGATACCTTCCAGGTACACCATGAATCACCACAAATCCTGCTAATCAAAAATGGCAACTGCATCCTGGATGCCTCCCATGGAGACATCGCTGCGGATGAAGTTGCTGAAGTGATTAATAATTAAAAGTTACCGTTTTTACAATGTCCGGGTGTATGCTATATGCAACCGGACATGTATGTGCGGAACGCTCGATAATGGTTTTAACCTTGTCTGAATATTCGTTCTCAGGGAATTGAAAGTTCACCACAATCTCTCCCACCCTTCTCGGACCTTCTTTAGCCATGATCTTGGTGATTTCGCAGGTTGTTCCATCAATGTTAAAGCCATGTTCGTTGGCAGCAATGCCGATGATCGTTAACATACAATTGCCTAATGAAGTTGCCAGCAGGTCTGTTGGTGAGAATGCTTCCCCCTTGCCTTTATTATCTACCGGAGCATCTGTAATGATCTCATTGCCCGACTGCAGGTGCACGGAGGTGGTTCTTAAACCACCATTATACGTAATCTTTGAAGTTGCCATTTTATACAATTTTATGCAGGCAAGTTAGCATTCCTGAGGTGTTAATCAAACGGAACAAAGTAATGTCTGTGGAAAGAATCGCACACCAGGATCTTTGAACAGACATTACCGAAGTACTTGCAATCTACATTAAGGCTGATAAATGGATTCGATAGCGGCTATACGCAGATCCTTAATTGACTTTGTTGTGGTGCTGATCACCGCTAACTTGCTAACTGGTTCCTTTGGGAAAAAGATATCGGTCATGACAGAGAGTCCATCATCAGCGAAAAGTTCCAATGATGCAACATCTGCAACTAAACTAATTTTAATTTGATTGGCTTTACTGACACGTGGTGCGGTATGCCGCTTAGCAAATCCAGCTTCAAAATCAGACTTTCCAGCCTTTGTTCTATCAATATAGAATTCTTGTTTCTTACTTTCATAACCTACAGTGATTTCATCTCCACCCTTACTGCTTAGCAGTACATGAAAGTCATTGCGTGCATCTATAGTAAAATCGATTTTAAATTGACCCTTCGCTTTTTCAATTTGATCACTCAGGTTAAGTTCCTTGCTGAAGCGCAGTGAAGGCTTTGTATAACTTTCTTGCTCAATCGACTTTAGTTCTTTAACCGGCAGTGAACTGAGGTGATATTCAGCATTTAAGGAAATTATTTTTAAGTCTCTCGGAAGCGTCGTTGCACCACGCCAGCCTTCGGTAGGCACAACGTTCGCGTATTGCCAGTTATTCATCCAGCCGATAAAGATCTTTCGCGCACCAGTATTTGACCAGGTTATACCAGCATAATTGTCAGTACCGTAGTCTATAAACCTTGTGCGTTCCACATCCGGAACAAAGGTTTTACCATCAAAGGATCCCGTAAAATATTGAGTTGCTGAGCCACCGTTCGGTCCCCCGGGATTGATACTTACCAAAAGTACCCAAACCTGTTTTCCGTTGTGCATCAGGGGAAACAAGTCTGGGCATTCCCAAACACCACCATGAGCACCCAAATTGGCACCGAATTCGCTTTCCTTATTCCAGTCCTTCAAATTCGGCGAACTGTAGAAGGTAATGCGATCTTTTGTGGCCAAAGTCATGATCCACTTTTTCTGTGGCGCATACCACATAACTTTAGGGTCTCGGAAATCAACTATTCCAGGATTCTTCAACACGGGGTTACCCTCGTATTTCACCCATGTCTCCCCATCATCCAAACTGTAGGCAAGACTTTGATTTTGATAAGTTGTCTTTTTCTCACGTTCACCTTTTGGGTCATGATGTGTAAATATTGCTACCAACGGTGTTTCTCCTGCTTTTGCAAAACCGGTCGTATTATGCTCGTCGACTACTGCACTACCCGAAAATATGTAACCCAAACTATCCGGAAACAATGCTATAGGTTTATTTTCCCATCTAACCAGGTCTTTGCTCACTGCATGTCCCCAGTGCATAGGCCCCCAGGTAGTGCCATCCGGATAATATTGGTAAAAAAGATGGTACACGCCTTTGTGGTAAACCATTCCGTTTGGATCATTCATCCAATTGGCTGCTGGGGAAAAGTGAAATTGTGGCCGGTGTTGCGCTTTGAACTGCTGGGCAAATGTATTTAGACTTAGTGTCAGACACGAAAGTACTATAATGTTAAAAAGCTTTTTCATATTCATGTTTTATAATTATGACTGATTACCAGCCGTTATTTTGTTTATAAAGTCCGGAACTGAAGTTAATCTGATTTAACGGGATAGGGAAGTACTCGTCGCGCCCTTTGGTAAATCGTGCATCGTTCAGGTGAGCAACCCTTCTTTTTTCCGTTTCAAAGTAAGCATTCATCGTTTGCGCTGCAACGCCCCATCTTACAAGATCAAAGAAATGATAGCCTTCAGTTGCAAATTCCAGCCTGCGCTCAAATCGCATTGCTTCCCGGGCGTATGCCTGTGTCCAGTTGCAATTTACACCTGGCTGATACAGCTGAACATTATAATTTGATATGGCACTTCCGTCTGCCATTTTCAGTAGATTCCTGCTGTTGTTTGCCCTTGCACGAACTTGATTAATCAAAGGCACAGCTTCCAGAGACCTGTTAAGTTCAATTAAAGCTTCAGACTTCCAAAGTAGCACGTCAGCATAACGTATGATCTCCCAGTTTTTAGAACTGCCAATAAAGGGGGGAACTTTCTGAAAAGATGGATCATCCGGCAGCACCGCCTCCTTCATGCTCGCAAATGCATCGTAGATCGCAGGCGCTCTAGACCATGAACGTTGGAAAATGAAGTTGCTTTTATACTTATACGGAGCCCCAGGTTTAGCCACAGTATGATCCAGACGTGGATCAAACGTTACTGATTTAAAATCCAGCGTAGCAGCAACATCCGTATTGTTGTACGTCGCAAATTCTGGTAATCCATTCAGATCTGTCTTAAAAGCGTTAATCAAATCGTGACTAGGTACATTGAACCCACAACATCCGTATTCCTGGTTCATTGGATAATTCAGGGCATGACCATAATCAAGTCGGCCCTTAGGTGTTCCATCGTCTTTTGAATATTGAATAGCAAAAATTGACTCAGAACCGTTTTGTGTGGAAGCAAGGAAATTGTTGGCATAATCTGGAGCCAGACTATATTTTCCAGACGCAATGATCTCATCTGCAAGTTCATTCACCTCCTGTAACTTAGCAACGTTTATTGAGGTTACCTGATGATCCTCCCCCTGTTCATATGCCTGGTAAAGTAAAGTTTTAGCTAAATAAGCTTTTGCAGCATACTTGTTAACTCTACCCAATTCTGATTGGTTTTCAGGTAAGGCATTTGCTGCTGCTCTGAAATCATCTGCGATCTTGGTCCAAAGTTCTTCATTTGGTAATGCCCTATTGGAGATTGTTGGATACGCTGATTTCTCTAAACCTTCGTCCAGGTATGGAACATACTTAAAGAGAATTTTGGCGAGGAAGTAAAAATGACCACGCAGGAACCGAAGCTCTGCCTGCCGCTCCGCTTTTTTAGGAAACTCTGCATCAGGTATTGCATTAACACGTTTTAAGGCATCATTTGCTCTTCCTATGCCAACATAAAGCCTGAACCAAACCTGGTCAAGCAAAGGATTATCCACCCGGTTCAATGAGAAGGTCTCAAACAAGTGAAATTCCGATAAGTCGCCCGGGCCATCCCCACCTTTGTAGGTGTCTCCTCCTCTCACGCTCCCATATGGCCACATACTGGAATAGGGCGATGTATAGTGATCATTGCCTAGTGCCGAATAGGCAGCGATCACCATCTTATCACTGTTTTCAGGTGTTGCCAGATCCGCTGACGACACGACACCTTGTGATGGCTCATCCAGTACTTTCTTGCATGAGACGAGTACGGTGAACATTATTAAGAATATGTATTTTAAATTTTTCATGTTAACAGATTTATTTATAGCGTAACATTTAAACCAATTGTTCCCACGACAGGCACTGGAAATCCATAGTTCGGAATCTCGGGATCCGGACCGGTAAATGATTTGCTCTTAATGGTTAATAGATTACTCCCTTGGACAAACACACGGGCATTCTGAATTTTGAGGTTGAATGCCTTTTTGAAATTGTAACCGATCTGCAGGTTTCTCAGCTTGAGGTACGAGCCGTTTTCAATAAAATAAGTAGAAAACCTTCCTTCATTGTTCCTGTCAACCAGCGTAAGCGCCGGAATACTTGAAGCGGTATTACCTGGTGACCAGGCATCCAAGGCCCTTGATCCCCAGTTGGTGCCTGTCCACAAGGATGAGAAATCCGTATACGTTTTGAAATCATTCACCACGTCTACTTTAATCCCCTGAAGAAAAAAGCTCACATCGAAGTTTTTATAATTTAAGGAAACATTAAGACCTGCTGTGTAACGAGGGCTGTTACTGCCAATGAAATCCCGATCCTGATCATTGATAACGCCATCACCATTTAAATCCCTGTACTTTATCCTACCCAAACCTTTACCAGGCTGATCCGCAGCGGCCTCAACCTCAGCTGCCGAGGTAAACAAGCCATCAGCAACATATCCAAAATAAGAATTTACCGGCCTGCCCAAAATCGTCTTGTCTGTTCCATTGCCCGGGTACGAAGCCAACACATCTTTTGGTAAGTAAGTGACCTTGTTTCTATATAGCGAGAAGTTTCCGGTCAAATTGATTGAAAGCTCATTGCCTAATACTGCATCATAGGATAAAATTGCCTCTACACCTTTGTTTTGTAAAGACGCACCATTGATAAAGCTGTTACCACCTTCCCCTAATACAGCCAGGTAAGCTGGACTGATCAAGATATCCGATGTTTTCTTAATGAAGTAATCAAATGAACCCGTAAGTTTATTGTTGAATAAACCAAAATCAACTCCAAAATTTGACTCCTGTAACGACTCCCACTTGAGTGCGGCATTTCCTTGTTGAATCATCGTAAAACCTGATGGCAACTGACCTGTTCCACCGCCGCTGATGTCGTATGCACTACCGAGGTCGAAATCCCAGGTTGGATCAACACCATAGATTGCCGAATAAAGAGATAAGCTGGCGTTATCTGGGATATCCTGGTTCCCGGACCTACCCCAGCCATATCTTAATTTCAGATCAGAAATAAAGTCCAGATCTTTGATAAAAGTTTCTTCACTTAATCTCCAGCCTAATGAAAAGGCTGGAAAAGTTCCATATCGGTTTTCTGCTCCGAATCTGGATGAGCCATCCCTTCTGAGCGTTACAGATGCGATATACTTGTCAGCTAACACATAGTTGACTTTGCCAAAAAATGAAAGCAATGCGTAAGCAGCGCCAGAGCCTCCATTTAAGGTGTTTGTTGACCCTGCATTCAGGTAGGCATAATTGATGTTCTCCAAAGCCAGTCCTTGTCTGCTTGCAGAGAACTCCTGATTAATGTTTCTTATATATTCATGTCCAGCAAGAAACTCTACACTATGTTTCCCCTTTTCAACTTTATAATTCAGGGTATTCTGCCAGATGATATTACCCTGGTATACCTGTGCATTAGAAACCTGATTTGCCGGGTCAGCTAAAAATCCGGAGGTATAAGACCTTTTAAGTGTCCGCTGATAGGTCCCGTTATAATCCACCCCAAAGCTGGTTCTGAATGTCAGGTTTGGTAATACTTCGTAATTCGCATAAGCATTACCAAAAAGTCTATAGAAATAAAACTTATTATCCCGATTGTCCGCGATCAACCGAACAGGATTCTGCCTGTCAGTCATACCTGCAGCGGGTCCACCCCAACCACCATCAACTGTATGTACCGGTACTATAGGCTGCTGCACCAACGATGCAAACAATATGTCACTCGCGGGAATTAGTGCATTCTTGATATAGCTCAGTGAAAAATTCTCACCTATAGTCAACTTGTTTTTTAGTAATTTATAATCCGAGTTAAAACGGGCATTGTACTTCTGGCTATGCGACTGCTTAACGATCCCCTTGTTATCATAATAGCCTAATGAGAAAAGTGAATTGCCCTTTTCGCCGCCATTTGATAAAGACAAATCATAAGACTGAATGATGGATTTCTGGGAAATTTCGTCGAACCAGTAGGTATCTGCCGGTTTCATCGTATTGGCTGCATCGATAAATTCAGGTAGCACAACCTTATTTAGCACTGGATTGCTAAAATCATTATTCCAATCGTATTGATAAATTTGGTTGTTATTAGGGTTAGCGCCATCATTTACCGCAGCAATCCAATAAGCCCGTCCACGTTCTTCGGCATTCAAGGTATTCAACTTCGTAGCATAATTCTGAATTGATGTACTGGCATTAACGTCCACTTTCGAGAATCCCTCTTTTGCCTTTTTAGTCGTAATAATTACGACCCCATTAGCTGCCCTTGAACCATAAATGGTGGCAGAGGAGGCATCCTTCAATACCTGAATCGACTCAATATCATTTTGGTTAAGTTGTTCTAAGCCGCTCTTTGTTGGTACACCATCTATAACATATAGCGGGTCATTGTTCCCTAAGGTGCCAATACCACGGATGCGGACGGTGGCACCACCAGTTGGAGAGCCGTCAGTTGTAATAAGTACACCAGGAACCCGCCCTTGCAGGGACTTGATGGGATTTCCGGTTGGGATGTCTTTAATCTCTGCCACGTCTACCACGTTCACTGCGCCCGTAATATCTTTTTTACGCTCGGTCTGATAGCCTGTAACCACAACTTCCTCTAACTTATTGGATGATATATCCAATTGAATACTGATAGTCTTCGTACTTGCGTCAATCAGGAAAGTAGCCGGTTCTGCCCCTACGTAAAAGAACTTAAGCGACTGGCCAACTGAGGCTTCGATCTTAAACTGTCCACGTTGATCAGTCATGGTTGTGGTCTTCGTACCGACAACGTTAACAGTTACGCCCTCGAGCGGACCAGCATCCTTGTCGGTCACGGTGCCGCTCAACGGCCTGACTTGCCCGTAGCTCCATCCGACTGCAATTAGCAATAGGATGAAGAAAAGGAAAATTCTTTTCATACAATTTTGATTAAGGTTTAATATTTGGTTTTTTCAATTACAAACTATTGAGGAAGTCTAGCTCTTCAAATGAACATCGCTAAGGTTCATTTCATCTATGCTGTCCAGTCTACATGATTCCGAGCTTCTTTTTCCAAATGAAGCGCTCGAAATCTGACTTGGAATAAGGCGGACAGGCACCTGCCTGCGCGGTGATAAAAGCGCCCATGGCAGCTGAGTAGTCCAGTATCAGCTCAAGCGGTTCATCACTTAGCTTCATAGCCAGAAATGCAGCGAGAAAAGAGTCTCCGCTTCCAATGGTATCATTTACATCTATGTTATAGGCAGGGTAGTCATATCGAAGTGAAGAACTATAATAGGTGGCACCATTACTTCCCTTGGTTACAATTACCTCATCAAGCTTAAACTTGTTGAATAGTACTTCAACACACTCCCCTTCAGTCCTACATGCAGCATTATACGCCCTAGCGATCAATGTCAACTCATTTTGATTTAGCTTCGCTAGGTCTGCCTTCTGCAGTAACTGGGCTATTGTATCCATTGAGTAATGAGGCGCCCGTAGGTTAACATCGAAAACCCGGTAGGAAGACTGTTCCAACAGCGCCGTCAATGTAGCTCTTGATACGGCATTGCGGGCACTAAGTGTACCATAGACGAATGCCTGTGCATCGTAGACCATTGATGCTAAAGCTGGTTCCGGACCGATATAATCCCAAGCTACCGGGGCAAGTATTTCATAAGTTACTTCGTGGTTGTCAGGATTGATCAAAGCCTGAACTTCACTGGTTTTCTGTTCAGGATTAACCTGAACATACGTGGTATCTAATCCAATTTTTGTCAGGAAATCAATTAATTCCATACCTGATGGATCTTCTCCAATACTACTGACCAGTTTACTCTGCAAACCAAGCCTGTGCAGATGGTAAGCGACATTCATGGGAGCACCACCTGGTCTTCTTCCATTTGGCAAGTTATCCCAAAGTATTTCACCAAAGCAGACTACTGCTATTTGCGATCGATTTGTTTTCATCATCGTCTGAGTTTTATTGCTGCAAGGATCTTAGTGCAAGATTATGTTTGTTCCGATCTGCTCCAGAGAACGTCCCTTGGTTTCCGGCATAAGACGCCATACAAAGAGTAGTTGGAGTAACATCATGCCCGCAAAAAAGAGAAATGTAGTTCCTCCGCCCAGATTTTCGGCAAAATAAGGGAAGCTAAAGGCTATTAAGGACGCCATCACCCAGTGGGTGGAGCTTCCAAGTGTCTGGCCCTTTGCACGTACTTCGTTAGGAAAAATTTCGGATATAAACACCCAAATCACGGCACCCTGGGAAAAAGCGAAAAAGGCAATGAATAGCATCATGTAAATCGGAATTGAAAACCCACTAAGATTGCCTTTGTAAAACGTGTAACTCACTAATGAAAGCGAAATAATCAGTCCAACAGACCCCACAAGCATTAAGACCTTTCTCCCTACCTTGTCTATGTAATTGATTGCTATAAGCGTGAATGAAAAGTTTATCAGGCCAATGCCGATGGTAGACAATAAAGATGAATGTGCACCTAAACCAGCCATCTCGAAAATTCGTGGCGCATAGTAGATGATGGCGTTAATACCGGAAACCTGATTAAAAAAAGCAAACAACATTGCTAGCATAACCGGGGTTTTGTATTTTCTGGAAAACAACGCATCAGACTTAAACCCAGTATTTACTGAAGCTACTTTCGAGTCTTTTATTGCTTTTAATTCTTCCTCACAATTAAGGGGGTTTATAATCCGGAGTATCTCCAAAGCAGCGTGGTCAGCGCCTCTTTTAAGGATTAACCATCGTGGACTTTCAGGAATAAAGTAAATGAGAATTAGAAATAGTAAAGAGGGGAATGCCTGTACACCAAGCATCCATCGCCAGGAGGCCTCTCCCGCCTGACTTATCAGGTAATTTGACAAATAAGAGATTAGTATTCCAAGCACCACATTAAATTGGAACAATCCAACCAACCGGCCCCGGCGGTCTGCCGGTGACACTTCAGATATATATATTGGGGCAGTTACAGAAGATATGCCGACACCAAGACCGCCTAAAAGTCTAAAGATTAAGAAAACTGTCCAGTTGTCAGCAAGCGCAGTACCAAGCGAGGACAATAGATAAGCAATAGCAACAAAATACAAGGTGTTTTTACGTCCAAAGTAATCAGAGGGTCGTGAACCGATTAAAGAACCAATTACGGTTCCGATCAAAGCAATTGATATGGTAAAGCCATGTTCAAAAACGGAAAGATTCCAGTATTGTTGAATGGATTTTTCTGCGCCGGATATTACAGCAGTATCAAATCCAAACAAAAAGCCTCCTAGAGCAACGACCATGGACCAGGCCAGGACGGAATGTTTTTTCATAAGTTTATTTATTGGTTAGCAATCGCAAAGTATACAGGCCGCACCGATTTCATTTGTGTATTTGTTCCAAATGAATTCAAAATCCATAAATACCTTAACTAACTGTACATCAATACTATAAATTTCAAACACCTTAATATCATTACTGCACCTACAATTTTATTACAGGTAATCTTCAATTTTATTTCATTGTTCATGGTTCACGATTTCGAGCGGGACCCGGGCTTCCGACTTCGAAAGTTATTTTTCATATATTTAAAAGTGATTGTGGAACAACCCACCTCAGCATTTCAATATTAGACTACCAATGAATAACCAGAAAACGGTTTCCCAGCTATCTTCATCTATACTGGTTCAACTCCTTACCATACTCCTTTTTAGCATTACATTTCAGGGATGTGGATCCAAAAAAAAGAATTCTAATTACCTAATTGGATTTTCTCAATGTACTGGTGCAGATCTTTGGCGCAAAACAATGTCTGCTGAGATGAAGATGGAGCTTTCGTTACATCCTGGAGCTAAATTGATCTATAAGGACGCTGGTGGAAACAGTAGCACTCAGATTGATCAGGTAGAATGGATGCTGAAACAAAACATCGACTTGCTGATCATCTCACCAAATGAAGCGCAGCCGCTTACGCCTGTAGTAGAACTTGCATATAAAAAGGGTATTCCGGTAATCGTCATTGATCGGAAAATATCATCAAATGCCTATACGGCATATGTTGGTGCTGACAACTTCCAGATTGGAAGAATCGCCGGAGCGTATGTAGGTTCAGCATTACATGGAAAGGGTAATATCATTGAGATCATGGGATTACCAGGCTCTTCTCCTGCAATCGAAAGGGAACGGGGTTTTGCAGAAGGCCTCCAGAAATTCCCGGGCATCAAGATCAAACATCAACTTTATGGAGATTGGTTGAAAAGCAATGCGGAACAGCAACTCTTTAAGTTTAAGGAGTCTTTAAAGGATATCGATGCTATTTTCGCCCACAATGATGTAATGGCAAACGGCGCCAGACACGTTATTAAACAACTTAACATCTCACAACCCATAAAGGTATTTGGAATTGATGCACTACCAGGTAACGGCGGCGGTTTACAACTGGTGTCTGAGAAGGTTCTTGATGCCAGTTTACTTTACCCTACAGGCGGAAAGGAAGCAATTTCAACAGCATTTAAGATTCTTAAAAAAGAACCTTTTACAAAAGAAAACATCCTTCAGTCTATAGTCATCGACTCTACAAATGTTGAAGTGATGAAGTTACAATGGGAAAAGGTTAGAAGTCAGTATAATGATATAGAACGCCAGCAAGTCCTGTTGGCTGATCAGGAGGTGCTATTCAGTAATCAACAAGTGGTGCTCAATATTACCGTGATCACGCTTGTTCTTGCCGTGGTATTTGGCGGCCTGGCTTTCTATTCTCTTTTAGAAAATAGAAAGATAAACAAGCGGCTCAACCTGAAGAATGCTGAAATTCTTAATCAGCGAAATCAGTTAATTGAAATGTCCGCTAAAGCTGAACTTGCCACCGAAGCAAAACTCAATTTTTTCACAAACATATCTCATGAATTCCGAACACCCCTGACATTAATTCTTTCACCATTGCAGGAACTGCTAAGCAATGAAAAAATCGCAGCGTTCGGGGGAAACAACCTGAATCACATCCATAAAAATGTTTACCGCTTACTCAGGTTGGTTAACCAGCTCATAACCTATAGGAAGATCGAATACGAAAGAGTCAAAATACATGCAAGCCCTAATAACATCGTTGATTTTATCAAGGATATTCTGGAGAGTTTTAAATTCAATGCGCACAAACTGAACATCAACCTGAAATTCAAAGCTTCTAAACAAGAAATATTGGTTTGGTTTGATGCGAACATGTTGGACAAGGTAATCTTCAATTTACTTTCTAATGCTTTTAAGTTTACCCCACCGAATGGTACGATCGCAGTGTTCGTAGAGGAAAAGGGTGACCTGATTTCCATTCAGGTACAGGATAATGGAATTGGAATGACAAAGGAAGAAAGTGAGCACATATTCGAACACTTTTATCAGGTAGATACGAATTCAACCAAAGGCTCTGGACTTGGCTTATCCCTTTCGAAGGAAATTATGCAAATACATCATGGTAGCATTGACGTTCATAGTAACAAGCAGCATGGTACAACCTTTACCATCACACTTCTAAAGGGATCTGATCACTTCAGTCCCGCGGAGCTGTCGGATATACCCTCCTCAAAGACAGATCTAAGTGAAACGGCGCGCATTTACACTTCTGAAATTGACCTCCCGATATTGAAACAATCAACAGCGCTCATAACGCAAATACATGAGCAATCCATCTTAATTGTAGAGGACAACTTAGATCTGCTGAACTACCTGGAAAGCAGATTTAGTAAGGATTATGAGGTCTTCACCGCTCAAACCGGAACAGATGGATTAGCCGCAGCCTATGAACACGTACCTGACATTATTCTCTCGGATGTGGTTATGCCAGGTCTCTCGGGTAAAGAACTAACACATAAGCTTAAATCAGACATACGGACCAGCCATATTCCAATTGTTTTACTAACTGCAAGGGGCAGCACTGAACAACAAATTCAAGGGCTGGAAAGCATGGCTGATGCATATCTGATTAAGCCCTTTGAGTTAGATGTACTTTTAGCTAAGGTTGATAATCTTCTTAAGAACCGCGTACTACTTAAAGAACATTATATCAGCGATATTAGTTCTTCTAAGCAGTCTCAATCATTAAATGCTGTGGACCGCAAGTTCATTAATGATCTTGCAGCGATAGTTGCACAGAACCTTTCAAATGAAAACTTCAACGTCGACGATATCTGTAAGGAAATCGGGATTTCACGTGTACAACTTTATCGAAAAGTGAAAGCATTACTGAATTGTACAGTAACCGATTATATACTAACCAGAAGACTAAAGAAAGCACAGTACTTACTAATAAATGAGGGATATTCTATATCTGAAATCACTTACATGGTCGGGTTTTCCAGCCCGAATTATTTCTCTACAGTCTTTAAAGGCAAATACGAATGTACACCAAGTGAATTTAAGAAAAAGCATCAGCGGATCGACTAATCAAATCCCTTCATCCTTACACCTTTGGCTCCCAACCCTTCTGATATTCCCGCTTCCAGTATTTCTGCGCTTCTTTGTCGCCCTTAATATGCCCGTTTGATGAATCCACATGTATGTCGCGCCCCAGCCGCCAGGAAATATTCCCCAGCTGCATTGCCACCGTGCTCTTATGCCCGATCTCCACATCACAGTTCGGCTTGCGATTATTTTTCACAGCATCAATGAAATCGAGCATATGCATGCTGTCCAGCCCTAAACTCGGACTCGCTGTATTTCTCCCCGCCATAGCTTCCTGTTCGCCCTGCTGCTTTTCCTCCCGGATTAGCTTTCCATCCAGGTCAAAGATCTTAAACGCATCATCACCGGTATCAAGGCTACCTTTCTCGCCATAAAATATCAAACCCCGGTCACGACCTTCAACTTTTCGGCCGTTGCAGCTCCTACCTTCCCAGACAATGCTGCGACCATCAGGATATTCCAGATTTACTACCTGTGTGTCTGGTGTTTCCCAGTCGTCCTGATAATGAAAGCGGCCACCACTGGAACTTACCCGTTGAGGAAATTCTACACCTAAACCCCAGCGTGCGACATCCACCTCATGGGTGCCGTTATTTAAAGCTTCACCTGTACCCCAATGCCAGAACCAATGCCAGTCGTAATGAATCAAACCGTCTTTATAGGCCATCCTTGGTGCAGGTCCCTGCCACAGCTCATAGTCGAGCCAATCGGGTACACTACCAGGCTTGAGGTAAGTTGCGTTTCTCGTATTGGTATACCAGGTTTTTGCCAGATAAACTTTTCCGATAACACCTTCGTGTAATAGCTGAATGCCTTTAGTAAGCACCGGTGCAGATCGCCGTTGTGCACCCATCTGCACTACCCGGTTGTACTTCCGGGCCGCAGCTATGGCAAGTTCACCCTCATGTGGATTATGGCTTAGCGGCTTTTCCACGTAAACATGCTTTCCTGCCTGGCAGCCCATAATCGTCAATGGCGAATGCCAGTGATCGGGCGTGGCAATGTAAATGCCATCTACATCCTTGTCTTCCAGCACACGGCGTAAGTCGCCCTCCGTTTTCGGTGTAACAGTACTTCCCGATTTCGAGATGGTCGCCTGCACCTTCCTGAAGGTACGCTTGTCTACATCGCAAAGTGACACGATCTGTGCGTTCTTGAGTCTGGCGAGTGTTCCCGCCATGCTGTCGCCACGACCATTCAGGCCCATAATGGCCATGTTCAGTCGCTCATTTGCACCAATGATGTTCCGGTAACTTTTCGCCGAAAAGCGATTTGCACTGCTGGCGAACACCGTATTGCCGAGGGCCAGGGAAGCCGTACCCACACCCAGCGCCTTTATGAAATGTCGTCTTGAATTTTCATGCATAACTTGGTTTCTTGATTGCTAACACCAACAACCTGTACCTATAACATGTAATGCCCGTAAAACTGAACCAGGCATGCACAGAAATATATTTGGTTTGGTGTTAATGAAGTTGAGAAGAAATCCACGAAATAAGAAGGCAACGTAAGATTGTTTCAAGTTTGTTACCGGAGCTCAGGGGGCTTAACTGCAGGCAAAGGCAGTGTAAACCAGAAATGTGAACCGCTACCGAAAACACTTTCTACCCCGATTTTTCCGCCCTGCTGCTCCACAAAACTCTTGGATATAAACAATCCAAGTCCCATACCGGCATAATTCTGAGATGTACGCTCTACCCGGAAATAGCGGTCGAAAACAAATGGAAGCATCTCCGGATCAATGCCGGGTCCCTGATCCGAAATGGAGACTTTTGCGTTATTGCCCGTTCGCTCCAGCTGAATTTCGACGATGGAGTCCTGCGGGGCATACTTTATAGCATTTGACAGCAGATTACTGATCACCTGTTCTATCTTTCCCTGATCGGCCGTAACCCACACTTCCTCATCTGCACGAATAACGATCTCCCGGTGTTTACCCGGTGTTTGTACAGCCTCGATCGCGTTAACTATGGCCACGTAAAGTGAAAATTGTCCAATGTTAAGTTTCAGCTCCCCAGCATTTATCATGGAAACATCGAGTAGGTCCCTTAAAATTTCAGTAAGCCTTTTAATCTGATTGTTTGCCTTTTCCAGAAACCCGTGTACCTTCCGCATCTCCTCTTCCTGAAACTTTATACGCCCGATCAGTTGCAGAGCCATCTTGGTATTTGTGAGTGGCGTTCTAAGCTCATGTGCAGTAATGTTAATGAAGTCGTCCTTCTTTCTCATGAGATCATTAAGGCTGTTAAAGCTATAATCCAGTGCATCAATCATCCTGTTTACATCTGTTGCCAGACTGCCCAGCGTATCCCGTTCCTGGGCGTTGAGCCTTACATTATAATTTCCTGAGGCCACCTCTTTTGTAACGGACTGAATGATATTGATGCGCTTGTTGATGTTGTCACCCTGTAGCTTAAGCTGATGAAGGTTCTTATACCGCTCGATGTAATTAAACAACAAACTGCGCCAGAAATAGATGGCGATGAACACCGCAACGATCGTGAGTATGGTGATCAGGTAAGGGAGCACGCTCCAAGTCCTTACCCAGGAAGTGTTTCGTTGATTTAGCAATTGCTTTTCCCGCTGCTCCATGACTTTGATCAGGTCTCTAGCCTGATCCATCAACCGCTTACCGGATTCTACTGCCCCCACCGGTACTTGCGCATCCCGGCTGGCAAGGGAAATCATGTTGGCAAGCACCAGCATCTGGGATTGCATGTTGATACGTAAAGTGTCCAAAGTAGCCTGCTGCGCTGGGTTATCTATTGTTAGTCGCTTTAAGGCAGCAAACTTCGCGTCAAATTGCTTCTGGGTGTTATAATAAGGCTCCAGGGTATTCGGCGCCCGTGAAATAAGATAACCTCTTGCACCGGTCTCTGCATCCTTCATTTCTGAAAGCAGGTCTTCCAGGCTGTAGATAACCAGATGCGTATGTTGAACCCACTTCTCATTCTCACTCGCCCTATAAAATGCAAGCAGTGATGTTAAGGTGCAAACTAGCAAAATAACCACCGAAGAAATCAGCAATCGTTTATACCGTAATATTGGCTTTCTCATAATGTTAAGGGATATGCTTTAACAACAAAAAGCATGCTGAAAACACATTAATTATACTGATTATTAGATAATTGATACAGCAAGAAAGACAACGACATTAGCTGACTTCAGCTTTTTCGTGTCAAAAAACAACTAAAGTGCTGCCTAATTACATCAATAACTGGCTTACCAAGATTGAATTGTATATGTTTGAGTCGAGTGAAATCGCCAGATAAACATATCAGCCCAAAGTTTGCCAACAGTACCCCTGTTGGCTCCCATAACGTTGTTCATAGGCCATGTGCTGCGAAAGGTAGTCACTTGCTCTTCAGCAAACGCTGGTTCTTATCATCCTTCAAGGACTTCAACACTTTAGCCCGGACCTGATTCAGGGAACCGGGATTGCACGCGATCCATTTCTTGCAGCTTAACGATAAAGCCTCCTTTGGTTAAGGATCTATCCTTTAATAGGCTTTTACTTAACACTGATCAAAAGAATTGCCCTGTATAGACACAGGGAATTCCTTCCAACATGGATAAGCGTCAAAAAAAATTAAATCAGCATTATGAATTCCATTAGAAGAAATTATGAACAATACAACTTTAGAAACACAAGAAACTACTTCAATTATATTAACAACAGGAATGTTCGATTTGCTAAAAGATCAGATCAGACGAAAAAAGCTTTCATTACACAACGAGCTGAAACTTGTTGAACAACTAAAAACTGCAAAGCAGGTCTTGCGTAAAGATCTTCCAGCTAATGTGGTAGATATAAACCGGAAAGTGCGCCTGGCGGATATCGAGTCTGGAGAAATACAGGAATATAGATTTGTGGGGCCCGACAAAGCCAGACAAAAGCACAAAACCCTATCCATCCTGTCACCAATGGGCCTTGCGCTGATCGGATATCCTGAGGGCACCACTTTATCCTGGGAAACGGGAGAGACCATCCGTGAGTACCGGATAGAAGAAGTAACGGCTATGTAAAGACATTACAATGCTGCGGAATTTCAACCCGCAGCATTGTAACTTTGCCTTGAATGAATAACCTGATTGACGAAATCTTAAGTTGTACATTTTGTGCCGGCGTCCTTCCACATGAACCACGACCAGTAATCCAGTTTGCTGCAAACGCAAAGATTTTGATCATAGGCCAGGCACCAGGCAGACGTGTACACGAAACCGGCATTCCCTGGAACGACGCCAGTGGCAATAAACTTCGGGACTGGCTCGGTGTATCTAAAGACATGTTCTATAACCCCGAGCTATTTTCGATCGTCCCAATGGGTTTCTGCTATCCCGGAAAGGGAAAGTCAGGTGATTTGCCTCCCTTACCTGCTTGTGCTAAACTGTGGCACGCCCAGCTGTTAAACGCCTTCACAGTTCAACCGCTCACACTGCTGATCGGACAGTATGCTCAACGCCATTATCTGCAGTCGGGTTACAAAGGGAACGTCACAGATACGGTCAGGAACTACCACGAATACCTGCCAACATATATCCCTTTACCCCATCCCTCTCCAAGAAACCAGAACTGGCTAAAAGTAAATCCCTGGTTTGCAGCAGACGTTTTACCCACGCTGAAGCAGCTGGTAAGTAATGTAATCGTCTGAATTTGCTTTTTCTGGATCTATTCTTCAGCTAAATGCAGACCTTTGCGGCAAATAATGAGCTATGAACTGGATTATACTAATTGTCGCAGGGTTGTTTGAGGTGGCATTTGCCTCTTGTTTAGGTAAAGTAAAAGAAAGCAGCGGCACGGAGATGTATTGGTGGTTTGCCGGCTTCCTTGTGTCACTGGCTATCAGTATGACCTTGCTGGTAAAGGCTACCGAATCCCTACCTATAGGCACGGCCTATGCAGTTTGGACAGGTATAGGTGCAGTCGGTACAGCAATTATCGGTATTATATTCTTTAAAGATCCGGCAAGCTTCTGGCGCATATTCTTCATAACCACACTCATCGGTTCGGTTGTCGGTCTCAAGTTTGTATCCCATTAAACATGTGCATTTTTGTGGAGTCCTAGCACAACTTCAAGCTCTTATACAGGAACACTGCACAACTTTAAAAATAATTTAATAAGTATTTAACATTTACTGTAAATACTTATTAAGTTTGGTGTCTCAACCAGTATGAACACCATAGAAGAAAAGAACCAGGTGCTTAAGAATGATATCATTAAGCAGCTCTACTACAAATATCCTTTGTCTTTAACGGAAATTAGCAGACGAACTCACAAAAGTCTACCGCTGGTTACCAGGGTTGTGCAGCAACTTGTAAGTGAAGGTTATATTACAGAGCAGGGTCTGGGACCTTCTACCGGCGGGCGCCGCGCCTCATTGTTCCTGCTTAGTGCCATAAAACAGAAGTTTATTGTTTCGGTGGCAATGGATCAGTTCATTACCCGCATGATGATATGCGACCTCAGCAATAAGGCCAGGTCTGAAATGGCGACCATATCCTTAGCATTAAAAGATAATCCTGAAGCGACTAATCAACTCAGCGCCTTCATCCGGCAGGAGATTCAAAATTCCGGTATTCCGAAAGATCAGCTTCTGGGCATCGGTATTGGTATTCCAGGCTTTGTAAATGCCGAAACCGGGATCAGCCACTCCTACCTGCAAACAAAGGATGGCAGTCCCTTGAGCACTTACCTTAGCAAGAGCCTTGGGTTACCCGTTTACCTGGATAACGACTCTTCGCTGATTGCACTCGCAGAAATGCGGTATGGTGCAGCAGTAGGCAAACGGAATGTTATGGTTGCAAACATTGGCTGGGGTACAGGTCTGGGAATGATCGTTGATGGTAAGCTCTATCGCGGCAGCAGTGGATATGCCGGTGAATTCAGCCATATTCCGCTTTCCAAGTCAGACAACCTTTGCTCCTGCGGCAAACGCGGCTGCCTGGAGGTTGAAACCTCCCTTTCGGTGATGACCGAACGTGCCAAGCATGCCATCGAATCCGGAGCAGCGACAAGCATGCGTAAGCTTGCTGAAGACGAAACTAAAAACATCGAACAAATCTTTTTACAGGCAGCAAAAGAACATGATCCTTTAGCCGTTTCTATTTTGTCGGAAGCCGCTTTTATGATTGGAAAAGGACTCGCAACCTTAATTCATATCATGAACCCCGAATGTATCGTTCTAAGCGGCCGGGCGGCTGTAGCTGGCAAGGTACTCCTACCACCAATACAGCAGGCCCTCAATGAATTTTGTATTCCCAGAATCGCCAACCAGACAAGCATCATCCAGTCAGAACTTGCAGAAAATGCCGAGCTCCTCGCAGCAGCAAGCCTGGTTATGGAACATGCCGACTTCAGATAAAAATTTTAACGCGCCCACCTAACAGCCATCAAAAACACACAATTAAATAAATCAACAAACAGTAACAAGGAGTAACCCCAATTAAAAAACAGAAACACAACAAACAACAATTAAACAGTTAACACAAATTTTAAATCGTTAATACTTAGACCATGAAACAAATCTATGCCCGTTGCTTAAGTATGTTATTGCTGACCCTGTTCACAATAGCCGCTTATGCTCAAAACACCGTTACGGGTACGGTGAAGGACTCCAAGGGGGAAGGCATTCCCGCTGTTAGCATCCTTGTTAAAGGCACCAAACAAGGTGTAAGCTCAGATGCTGAAGGAAAATTCAGAATTGCCGCAGAAAAAGGCAGCGTACTTGTTTTCCGCTACATCGGCTATCAGGCCCAGGAAGTAACTGTTGGTGCGTCAAACACCATCAATGTGGTACTTGCAGATGAAAGCAACAACCTGAATGAAGTTGTTGTTACCGCTTTAGGTATTCAAAGAGAGAAAAAATCCCTGGGTTATGCCGTGCAGGAAGTGAAAGGTGAGACCCTGGTAGAGGCTCGTGAGCCGAACGTGGTGAACACCCTTTCTGGTAAGGTATCAGGATTACAGGTAACCAGATCAAGCAATGGTCCGGCAGGTTCATCAAAAATAACTTTAAGGGGTAACAACTCCCTTACTGGCGACAACCAGCCACTGATCGTTATTGACGGCGTACCAGTAAACAACTTTACTGGTTCAACAAACAATGATTATTACAATCCATCAATTGACTACGGTAACGGACTTTCTGATATCAACTCTGAAGATATCGAAAGTGTATCGGTACTTAAAGGCCCTTCTGCTTCCGCATTATACGGATCAAGAGCTGGTAATGGTGTTATCTTAATCACCACCAAAAGCGGACGTATTCAAAAAGGCTTAGGT
Source organism: Pedobacter sp. (assembly GCA_038918115.1). Taxonomy (GTDB): domain Bacteria; phylum Bacteroidota; class Bacteroidia; order Sphingobacteriales; family Sphingobacteriaceae; genus Pedobacter. The sequence continues at coordinate 319,405 of JBCLAL010000001.1, read as the reverse complement.
ATCACGGTTTCTTCAACTTTTGGTACTGAAAGCATCTTTACCCGTCCAAAAATGCAAAATGACTACGCTCAGGGTGATCAAAACAGCTTTGATCCTTTAGAAGGATCAAGCTGGGGACCTAAAGTTGCTGGCCAAACGGTTACCAACTGGAAAGGTGAACAAGAAAGCCTGGGTATCTTCGATAACCTAGGTAACTATGCAGATCAGGGCTTTAGCTCTAACCAAAGTTTGTCGTTGCAACAACAGTATAAGTCTACTTCAGTTTATACTTCATTCAACCGTTTAGACGACAGAAGCATGATTCCTGGTGCAAAGCTTCAGCGCACCAACTTACTTGCAAGAGCAATCAGCAAGTTTGGTACAGACGACAGATGGACTGTAGATACTAAAGTTCAGTATAGCAACACCAATGCGCAGAACAGACCTGCAACTGGTGCCAACCCGAACAACGTATTTGCGACCCTTTACCAATTCCCACGTTCACTGGACATCCGCAGGTTAAATCCATCTGTAGATCCTGAAACTGGTAAAATGATTTGGTACAACACCAGTTCACAATTAAACCCTTACTGGGCTAAAGAATACAACCTGAATCAGGATATCCGTGACCGTTATTTATTAAACGGGTCCTTGAAATACCAGATCAATGACTGGTTGAATGCAGAAGTTAAAGCAGGTGCGGATAAATACAGCACAACTACCGAAGGTAAATTATACGCTGGTAGCCCTTCAAACGCAAATGGCATGTACAGTTTAGGAAAACAAACCTTTACTGAAACCAACTTCAGCTTCTTGCTATCCGGACAAAAAGATAATCTTATCGACCGGTTAGGTGGTAACTTTACTGTTGGTGGTAACTTAATGTCACAACAAAACAGCGGCCTGAGCAGCAACTCCGGACAACTGGTTGTGCCAAACCTTTTCTCTTTGAACAACGGTATCAACAACCCAACAGTTGATCAACTATTCAATCAAAGACGTATAAACTCTGTTTACGGAACACTAGGTGTAAACTGGGATGGTTACTTATTTGTTGACGGAACCTTCCGTAACGACTGGAGCTCTACATTAAGCCCTGAAAACCGTTCTTACTTCTACCCTTCGGTGAACGTATCCTGGGTTGTTACCGAGATGTTAACCAAAATGGGCAAGAACGTACCAGAATGGTTAACGTATGCAAAACTGAGAGGTTCTGCTGCTTCTGTGGGTAACGACTTACCAGCGTATCAATTATACAACACTTACAACATCGGTAAAGACCCTAACGGAAATACAACCGGATCAAGAAACGACATCTTGTTTGACCCTAATGTGAAAAACGAGCTGATCAAATCTTATGAGGCAGGTGCTGAATTGAGAATGTTCAAAGGACGTTTAGGTTTTGACTTCGCGGTCTACAAATCTAATGCAACCAACCAGTTGATCAACTTACCTTTAGATCCACTTAGTGGCTATAAGTTCATGAAGATTAACAGCGGTGACATCCAGAACACTGGTATCGAGTTAACGGTTGACGGACGCATTTTAGAAAGTGAAAATGGACTTAACTGGAACATGGGTGTGAACTTCTCACGCAACAACAATACCGTGAAATCTATTAAAGAAGGTGTGCCATTGTATCGCCTTGGTGGTTTTGATGATGTGGCAATCTATGCTGCAGAGAACGCTAAGTACGGTGAGATCTATGGAAGTACTTTTAAAAGAGTTAATGATGCTGCTAGCCCTTTCAACGGTCAGCTTTTGCTGGATGAGAACGGTCTGCCTCAACGTGGTGAGCAAAACGTTAGGTTAGGTAACCAGCAGGCAAATGCACTATTGGGTATCACCAACACTTTTGCTTACAAAGGCTTTAATTTATCCTTCCTTATCGATGGTCGTTTTGGTGGAAAAATGTTCTCTGCTACACTTGCACAAATGCAAAGAAATGGTACTTCCGACAAAACCGTTGTAAACGGTTCGCGTGATAACATGGTCGTTTCAGGAGTGCTCCAAAACAGTGCAAACCAATATGTACAAAACACAGCTGAGGTTACCCCTCAACAATACTGGTCTGCAGTTGCAGGTGTTGGAAACTTAGGTATTACTGAAGCAAACATCTATGATGCTTCTAACATCCGCCTAAGAAACGTAAACCTTGCCTATAACTTCTCACCAAAATTCTTGGAGAAAACCTTCATCCAACGTGCTAAAGTTGGTGTATCCTGCAACAACGTATGGTTAATCTCAAGCCACATGAATGGCCTGGATCCAGAGTCTGTATTTGCAACCAGCACCAACGCTACTGGATTTGAGAATGCGGCAGCGCCAACTTCACGTTCATTCTCCTTTAACTTAACCTTAGGTTTTTAATCTATACGTCTACAGATCATGAAACAAATTATAAAAAAATCATGCATGCTACTTACGGCGACCCTCTTGCTGGCATCATGTAAAAAGTTTGAAGATATTAATGTAAACCCTGTTGCCGCTAACGATGAGCAGGTACAGGTTGAATACTTCATCAACAGCTCCATTGTTGGTGCACAGATGAACCCGGATGTTGCAGAACGTTCTTTCGTTTTGTACTGGAAACCTGCAGGCCGTCAAGCTGCTGATGTGGATGGCGGTACCATCTCTATTGGTGATCACAATGACCAGTGGACCAGCGCCTACTATGATCAGGTTTCAAACTGGTTAAACGCTGCGAACACGGCAATCCAAATCGGAAACAAACAAGTGGAGTCCGGCATTAACAAACCTTACACCCAAAACCTGATTCAGGTTGCAAGGATCTGGAGAGCTTATTTGATGAGCGAAATGTCAGATAATTTCGGTCCGATTCCGGTAAATGGTTTCACTGGAACTAATCCGGAATTTAATGACGTTAAAAGTGTGTATTACCACCTCCTTGCCGAACTTACCGAAGCAGGCGAGAAGCTTGATCTTTCTGTAGTGAACCCATCTGGTTTAGACAAACAGGATCCAGCATTTGGTTATAACTACGCAAAATGGCGTAAATATGCAAACTCGATGCGTATGCGTCTGGCTATGCGTTTATCAGAGGCAGATCCGGCAAAAGCACAAGCTGAGTTCGACGCTGTAATGAAAACCGCTGGTGCTACCAACGACTTTATTACAACTATGGAAGACGCTTTCCAGGTTCAGGAAAAAGACGGATGGAGTGATCTTACTGGTGTGATGACCCGTTCATGGGACACCCAACCACTATCTGCAACCCTAAACAACCTTTTCGTAGGCTTAGGTGGTATTAAGAGTGCAGACCTGCTAGGTGCTGACTTCCAACCATACATCAAACCTGCAAACTGGTTAGGCCAAAGCTATCCGGATCACTTCACAACCAAAACCAACGATCCTGCTGCAGGTTACTGGTTTAACGGTTTGCCGGAGATCATCGATCCACGTGCATATGCGTTGTTCAGCATTCCTGGCAACCTGACCAATCCGAACTACCCTGCACAGAATAATGGATACGATACCATCACTAAACGGTTCCTTAAAAATGCAAAAGGTGACAACGTAAAAGAGATCGACGCTAAATACACCTGGAATGCGAAAACTGATGGCGCATGGGGTCCTAAAGATGCCATGAACCAATTGGTAAACTACGGTGGAACTATGCCTCGTATTAATATGCAATTCCGTACCAGCACTCAAAAGAGACTGTTCTTTGGTCCTTGGGAAACTTACTTCCTGATTGCTGAAGCTTCAGTTCGTGGTTGGAATACACCTATTGCAGCACAGGTTGCTTATGAAACCGCTATTCAAAAGAGTTTCGAATACAACAAAGTCAACTTAGCTGGCTACCTATCTTCAGAAACCTACAACCGCGTAGGTACATCTGTTGCCTGGAACCATACTGTTGAACCTGCAAGCCGTGTTATGGAGTATGAAGATGGTATAACGGGTGCTAAACGTACCACAACTGTTGCATATCCTAAAAATGATCTTTATAAAAACGGAAGTGTTAAAAACGACCACCTAACCAAGATCATTACGCAAAAATTCATTGCACAAACACCTTGGTTACCACTTGAAACCTGGAACGATCACAGAAGAACAGGACTACCTTTCTTTGAAAACCCTGCTGTAGAAATTCCAATTCAAACACTACCTGCTTTGAATGCAACAAACTACATGACAAGCAACGTAAAGTTCTTCCCACAGCGTTTGAAATATCCTTCAAGCTTAAAGAACACCAATGCTGCCGGTTACGGACAAGCTTTGTCTGATCTTGGCGGTGCTGATGAAGTGCTAACACCACTATGGTGGGCTAAGAAATAATCAGCTCATCATTAATAAGAAAGGGGGATGCCACAAGCATCCCCCTTTCTTTTGATCGAATTTCAGATCAGGCGGTAATACCGCCCATCTGCGGATCAGTAAATCCAGGTTTACCTGTTTCCACCCTGCCTGCAAAATGCAGCAAGTATTCCGGTCGTCCTTCCAGGGTTACATCGAAATCATACCAGTGGTGACTCTTACTTAAATCCAGCACTGTTGATACCTTTCCTCCATTTAGCTTTATGGCTTTCGGTTTAGCGCCATAAGCGTTGTCTTTTATAATGATTGCCCCTTTAACATTTCCTGTAAATTCAAGCTGCAGGTTGCCCGAGAGCTGCTTCGCATTGATGCGGTCCTGCTGTTCAATACAATGGAGCTCCAGCTGCGGGTCCTCAGCGCTGCCTTTGAACGCTCTAAAAAACCCATTGGGCCCGTAAACCTCTACATCGTATCGTCCATTTTCAAATAGAGATAAGGGCAGTACATCCTTTACTGTATCTCCTGCTTGTACCGCATAGTAACGCGTATGCTGTTTAGATGCCGGAAAATAAACAAGGAAGGCTGCACCGCTGGTAAGCTCACCGAAGACGGCGGTCTTACTCCCAAATTGAAGCTCCAGGCCGCGAGTCTGGCGATCAAACCTGCCATGTACCGCAAGCTGATAGGGAATGGCATTAGCAGGCTTTATACCACGCTCCTGCATGGCATGATGTACTGCGGTAAAACCCGAAGGCAGTTCCTTGAACTTTGCGTTATAGATGCTTTGAATAAACTCTTCTTTTCTCAGCGGTGCCGGATTGGCAGACTGCTGCCCTTCTGCTACTCGAAAAACGGATCTTAAGTCGCCACAAACCGTCCTGCGCCATGCACTGATCTGTGGCTGTTCAACCTTCTTACCGGTCTTAGCGGAAAGGAAATGTTCCAGGAACTGCAGGTTTGAGGTATGATCAAACACCTGGGAGTTTACCCAGCCACCCTTGCTCCAGGGTGAAATCACCAGCATCGGCACTCTAAAGCCCAGTCCGATGGCACTTTCCCTTTTCTCCTCGAATCCCCTGGCCAGCTCTTGTTCCATGGACACATGTTCTACCCGGGTATCAAGTCCCGCAGAGGCTTTGCCTGTCTCCGGGTTGTCCGTATGTGGGGGAAGAAATGGCGGCACATGATCAAAGTAGCCGTCATTTTCATCATAGGTAATGATGAAGATGGTCTTTTTAAAAACTTCCTCATTCTTGGTTAGAATATCCATGACCTCCGAGATATACCAGGCGCCGTACCATGGCGCGCCCGGGTGATCTGAAAAGTTCCGCGGTGGCACCAACCAGGAAACCGTTGGCAGTTTACCGGTTTCAACGTCGGTACGAAACTGATGAAGTACATCACCTTTGGGTATCTTCAGATTGCGCGCTTCGCCCCCTTCATCATAACGCATCTCTTCCAGGCTATGATAATCCGGATCATTGCGGTTGGTAACAAAGGCCTTGCTATGGATGCTTTTCTCCCGCGCAGACAGCTGCTTGAACTTCGCCTTATTCCAGATTTGCTGATCGGCTTTCAGCTTCAAAAGTGCGTCCTCCTTCTTCTTCAGCTTATCTTTCAGCTTTTTATCATCAGGTTGCTGCTGCACAGCAATTTTCAATTTTGCTATTTCTGAAGGCAGGGTTTGCAACTGACGTTCCATGTAAGCGAGGTGCTCCGGATGAAGCCGTACATTAAACTGCTTAAAGAATTCCAGATCGTTATCCGTGAAGTTAGACAGCCACTGCTCTTCCTCCTCTTCCAGGCCAACAGGAATACTCAGCTCATTTTGATAAGTCTTCCAGGAGATCCCGAGTTCTTCCAGGCGCTCCGGGAATGTTGTCCAGTGGATATCTTTATGATCTATTTCATCATTCCAGACGTGGGCCCTGGACTTTTCATGCTGTTCCTCCCGGATGGTTCCGCTCCAGAAAAAAAGACGATTAGGGCTCGTGCCAGTTAGTGAAGCGCAGAAATGCTGATCGCACACGGTAAAAGCATCGGCCAGGGCATAATAGAATGGCAGATCTTCCCGGTTGTAATAACCCATGGTGAGTGGCATATCAGCGAATTCTTTATGGCCCGATTGTTTCGAATCCAACCATTTGTCGTTTTTACCCTTGTTGTGTGCATCTACCTGGTTTTCCCAGGAATGTGGCAGGGAGCTCATCCAGGTAGACTGCGTGTCTTTAATGTTGAGCCGGAAGGGTGCATAGGTTTTTCCCGCGGCATTACTTTGCAGCCATACGGGATTGCCATTTGCAAGCTTTAATGCTCTTGGATCATTGAAGCCCCTTACACCTTTCAATGTACCGAAACAATGATCGAAGGATCGGTTCTCCTGCATCAGGAAAACCACATGTTCTGCATCCAGATAGGTGCTACCGGCTTTAGCCTCTACAGCCAGCGCTTTTTGTATCGCCTCAGGGAACACGCTGAACAGCCCCGCAGCGCCACTTAGTAAACTTGCTTTTTTGATGAATGCTCTTCTGCTATCGCTCATAAAAATCTATATCTTGTTTTTCCAGCCCAACAAGCTGCGGCTGGAAAAACAAGATAGGAAATTGAAAGAAATGAAGAGGAAACGAATGTAGAACAAGCGTGTTTACACCGCTATAAAGCGGGTATCCTCAGCAGGAAATTTGTATCCCACAAGCTTATATAGGCGATCTAAAGCGACCTGTGGCAATATGAGGCTGCCATCCAGAAAGCTTTGAATATCATATTTATCATCCAGCACTTCGGATAGATAGGTCGCATTGAGTCTGAACATGTTCATCCGGTGTTTTATGATTTCAGCGGGTGTGAGTACAGGAAATTGTAGATGCTGTTGTTCATAACCCGCTACCCTAACCAGGAGTTCGTCCAATGCTTCAAATTCAGCAGTACCTGAAACGGCATTAAACAATTGCTCTACGCGTGCTAAAGCCTGCTCATATTCTGCTGGGGAAGCAAAAGAGAAACTGGATGTTGTAACGGCCCTCCTTGTTTCAGGCAAGGTCGTTCTTTCACCATCAAATGGTCTTGGCGGTACAATCACCACTGAGGTTGTCTTAACCTCCCTAGCCTCCGCAGGACTTCGAAGTACTTCCGCCTTACCAACCCAGGTGATGAAGAATGCCCCAGCATCAACATTACTCCGATACTTCAGGGCATAGACCCCTAGATCTGGCAATGCAATTCCAATCTCAGCATCCTGACCAGCAGGCTTAGCGCTCGGTAATGAAGGAAACTGCCGGTATGGAAACTCTTTGATATAGGTTAGCAATGATAAACGGGCATCAGGCTCCGTTTCAAGGTACCTGGAGATTTTATCTGTAGCGACTAAGACCATTGGTTCAGGGGTTTATCTACCTTAATGTCTTACATCACGTTTATCAAGATACAGTACATCTACTGCGCGGAACAGCAATAATATAGCGATGATCGCTCCACCTGCAAGGCTTAGGAAGTAGAGTGGTTCAACAAACTGGTATACAGCGTGTGATATCTTTAGGATGATCATGCATGCAATTAACACCAGTTCAGCTGCAATTGCGAATTTGATTATTTTTCTCCTGTTACTTGCCGTCATAGCGTTAAGAAATAATTGAAATGAATACTATTTTACAATCTTGAATTCTTTAAAATAAGGTGGCACCTCGGTTGGCTCGTAAAGTTTGTCATCATACCTAAATTCTACGAACTTATAGGAGGTACAACCGTCATTCGAAACTTCATCGTAGCGCAGGTAGATCTTATCTGTGACTGTATTTGATAGTTGAAGGAAAAATTCCGCTCCGTTGTGCGCTTTCCAGGAAAGATCCGTTTTCAAGAAGTAGTATCCACCGTCTGGAAGCGAATCGAGTTTAACATCACTATAGGTTTTCTTTCCATCCTTGAGGTCATACAATCTGATCTCGCCTATCTTAAATGCATTTGGATTAGCGGGGCGGAGTAGATCATTTCCATCCTTGTCCACAAATCGTAATGATAACAGCTGAGGCGGGGTAAGACAGTCCATGCTTGTGGAGCAAGCGGAGCAAAATACAATACAAAACAAAGCCAGGAGAAGCGGCAATTTGGACATGAGCGCAGTAATTATTGAAAGACTAATTAATTAAGACGAATCTAATCTTTTTGCTGAATGTAACGTATGTATTTCGAAAACTAAGCAGGTATATTCATCAACCGTCATGTCCGGTTCAAGGCAAACCATGCTTGCATTTTGCTACGTACTTGCTACGTACTTGCTAGGGGCTTGCTACGTACCTTGTCCGTGCTGATACGTAGGAAACCCCTATTAACCACCTATAAACTGTTCAGCAATTCTGGAGCAGCTGTCTTGTATTCCTTGACTTATTACGCTCGCATTACATTCAAAATCCAGACTTGTACAACTATTCAAACCTATTCCTTAACTTTGTATTATGATTGAACTTCCGGTTGTTTCAGCAAATCCCGTACAACGTAAACCTGACTGGCTTAGAGTTAAACTTCCAGTAGGTAAAGAATATGCGCAGGTGCGCAGTCTGGTTGACACACATAAGCTCCATACCATTTGTGAAAGTGGAAATTGCCCGAATATGGGTGAATGCTGGGGGGCCGGAACTGCAACCTTCATGATCCTTGGTAATATTTGTACCAGATCATGTTCTTTCTGTGCGGTAGCGACAGGCCGTCCTTTGGCTGTTGACCTTGGCGAACCGGAGCGCGTAGCAGAATCCGTAAGATTGATGGGCGTTAAACATTGTGTGATTACCTCTGTTGATCGTGACGACCTTAAAGATGGCGGCTCCATCATCTGGGCAGAAACACTTAAAGCTATTCGCCGCGAAAGTCCTCAAACAACGCTTGAAACTTTAATTCCGGATTTCAGAGGTATTTGGGATAACCTTTACCGCGTACTTGAGGAACGTCCTGAAGTAATGTCACACAATGTGGAGACCGTTAGAAGGCTGACCAGACAAGTGCGTATCCAGGCTAAGTATGACAGGAGTCTGGAATGCCTGAAAAGGATCTCGGAGTTTGGATTAAGAACAAAAACTGGTATTATGCTGGGCCTTGGCGAGACTGAAGCCGATATTTATGAAGCCATGGATGATCTTGTTGCAAACGGCGTACACATCCTGACCTTAGGACAATACCTGCAGCCAACCAGAAACCACCACCCTGTTGTAGACTGGATTCATCCGGATCAGTTTGCGAAATACAAGGAAGTGGGCTTGGCAAAAGGCCTAAAGTATGTGGAAAGTGGACCGCTTGTACGTTCTTCTTATCACGCAGAAAAACATTTATTCGATTTCTAGGAAGCGAGCAGCTTTTTTAAGACTTGTGGGATGTGCTTCGCGACTTGTGAGGCACTAACAATGAAGCGGCTAACTGCGAGTTCATCACCCGACCGGCCATGAATATTGCAGCCCAATACTGCTGCATCTGCGCCTGAATAGCCCTGCGCAACTAAGGCTGCGAGGATGCCGGTCAGCACATCACCCATGCCCCCCTGTGCCATTGCCGGGTTGCCTGTCTGATTGATGAATACTGTGGCACGCTCGTCAATAATGAATGTAAACTCATTTTTAAGCACAATCACAATCTGGTACTTCCGTGCCATTTCTCTTGCTGTCTGTATCCGATGGAACCAGGTATGGTGCTCGCCGAACAAGCCATCAAATTCTTTAACATGTGGGGTAAGTATAGATCCGGCTGGTACTTGGTTTAGCTGAGCTACTCCCGCAGCAAGCAGGTTAATCGCATCCGCATCAATTACTACCGGTTTTCCGGCACTGAAAGCCAGCTGTAGTAATGCTGCAGCATCTACTTCTTTACCCAGTCCGGGGCCGACTGCTAAACTATTGAACTTTTTCAATTTTGAGGTATCGCTCAGTGCTTCCCTGGAGAGGTACATGACCTCGGGTAAGGCCGTATTCAAGGCCGTTAAACCCGATGGCGGAATAGAAGCGGTAGTAAGTCCTGCGCCGGTGAACAGGCAACCAGTGGCACAGAGCATAGCGGCACCCATGGTTTGCTCCTGACCGGCAATGATCAGCACATGACCGTAAGTACCTTTATGGCTAAAGGATTTTCTTGGCTTGAGGATCTTCTTAGCATCCTGAACCGTGATCAGCTTATATACAGCTGTACTTGTTAGTCCCTCGCCTACGGTAACCGCCGCTGGCGCTGACGTATCTGGCAAATAGTTGTTCAGGATCTTGTTATACATCTTAGGCCTCCATTTCTTTTTTAAGGAATTTACCGGTTAAACTTATTGGATTCTGGATCAAACCTTCAGGTGTACCTTCAAACAGGATGCGTCCGCCGCCGGCACCACCCTCTTCACCAAGGTCTATAACCCAGTCTGCCACTTTCACCACATCCAGATTGTGCTCAATCACCAATACGGTATTACCCCTGTCAACCAGCTCTTGTAATACCCCAAGCAACACATTGATATCTTCAAAGTGTAAGCCTGTAGTCGGCTCATCAAGGATATAGAAAGTACTTCCAGTATCTTTTTTAGATAATTCTGTAGCCAGCTTCACCCGCTGCGCTTCTCCACCAGACAAGGTGGTCGACGATTGTCCCAAGGTTATATAACCTAGTCCTACATCTTTAAGCGTTTTAATTTTACGGTAAATGGCAGGCATGTTCTCAAAGAAGTCACATGCCTCTTCAATGCTCATGTCCAGCACATCACTAATAGATTTGCCACGGTAACGCACTTCCAGCGTTTCGCGGTTATACCTTCTGCCACCGCACTCTTCGCAGGGAACAGATACATCCGGAAGAAAGTTCATTTCGATAACCTTCATTCCCGCCCCCTGGCAGGTCTCACAACGGCCGCCCTTAACATTGAAGGAGAAACGGCCGGGCTTGTAGCCCCTGATCTTTGCTTCAGGCAGCTGTACATATAAGTTACGGATGTCGGAAAACACGCCGGTATAAGTTGATGGGTTTGAACGTGGCGTACGCCCGATCGGTGCCTGATCAATTTCTATCACCTTGTCAACATCCTTCAATCCATTGATCTTCTCGTATGGCAATGGGTGTTTTTTGGCACGGAAGAAATGATGATTAAGGATCGGGTACAGCGTTTCGGTGATGAGGCTGGATTTGCCACTTCCGGACACACCAGTTACAGCAATAAGCTTACCTAACGGGAAGTCTACCGAAACGTCTTTTAAGTTATGCCCGCTAGCTTTGATGATGGACAGCTTATTACCATTGCCTTTACGCCTCGACTTTGGCACTGCAATTTCCTTACGCCCATTCAGGTAGGCCGCAGTCAGGGTGTCCGACTTCAGGATATCCGCGGGGGTACCCTCCGCAACGATCCTTCCACCGTGCAAGCCAGCTGCTGGTCCGACGTCAATCACGTGGTCGGCCTCCAGGATCATATCTTTATCATGTTCCACCACGAGTACGGTATTACCCAGATCCCGCAGGTTCTTAAGTGCATTAATCAATCGCTCGTTATCGCGCTGATGCAAACCAATACTTGGCTCATCCAGAATGTACATGACATTCATCAGCTGTGAGCCGATCTGCGTTGCCAGTCGGATTCGCTGGGCCTCACCACCAGAAAGGGTTCTGGCCGTACGATCAAGCGAAAGGTAGTTTAATCCTACATCGCTTAAGAAGCCGAGCCTTGCACGGATTTCTTTCAGGATCTCCCGAGCAATCGTATTCTGGCGCTCAGATAATCGGCTTTCCAGATTTTCATACCAGCCACGAAGGCTAAGGATGTCCATCTCCGCAAGCTCAAAAATGTTCTTGCCATCTACCTTAAAATGGAGGCTTTCCTTTTTTAGTCGGGCACCGCTACACACCGGACAGGTATGCAGTTTACGAAAAGCTTCAAGATCATCATGTGCACCACTGGATTTCTTCTCCTGCTGTTCTTCCAGCAGTTTGATGATCCCGTCAAAAGTCACCTGATAATTCTGAACATTCCACTTGTTATACTCCACAGCAACCGAAAGCAGGTCCGGCGTACCGTTGAGGATGATGTTTATTGTTTCTTCGCTTAACTTCTCAATTGGCGTAGACAAAGAAAAGCTATACTTCTTTGCAAGGGCTTTCAACACCTGGAACATCCAGATATCACGGTATTCGCCCAAAGGTGCCAGTCCGCCGTTGATAATGCTGAGCTTTGGATTAGGCATTACGGACTCCTTATCAACGATAAAGATGTAACCCAACCCGTCGCAGCGCTCACAAGCGCCATAAGGTGAGTTGAAAGAAAAACTGTTTGGTTGCGGCTCGTCGTAGGAAATGCCCGTTGTTGGGCACATCAGAAACTTACTGAAATGCGAGACATTGTTGTCCTTATCACTGATCTTAATTACGCCCTTACCCATTTTCATTGCCGTAGCAATGGAATCCTGCAGTCGCTTCTGATCCTTTGGTTCAACGATGAGACGATCAATAACCACCTCGATGTCGTGGATCTTATAGCGGTCGACCTGCATTTTAGGTCCGATGTCTTTGATTTCACCGTCAACACGGACCTTCACATAACCCTGCTTTCTGATTTGTTCAAAAAGTTCCCGGTAATGGCCTTTACGGCCTTTCACCACCGGTGCAAGGATGTTCACTGGAATATCAGTATACTTATTATATATAGCCTGGAGAATCTGGTCGTCGGTCATTCGTTGCATGCGCTCTCCGGTATTATAGGAAAAGGCCTCTGCAGCACGTGCAAATAGCAGACGCATGAAGTCATAAATCTCTGTAATGGTACCCACAGTTGATCGTGGATTTTTACTGGTTGTTTTCTGTTCAATAGCGATAACGGGGCTTAGCCCTGACACTTTGTCCACATCAGGGCGCTCCATTCCACCCATGAACTGGCGTGAATACGCGGTGAAGGTCTCCATATAGCGGCGCTGGCCTTCGGCGTAGATGGTATCGAAAGCTAAGGATGACTTGCCACTACCACTTAATCCGGTGATTACCACCATTTTATTCCTTGGAAAGGAAACATCTATATCCTTAAGGTTATGTACCCGGGCGCCGTAAACTTCAACATCTTTTTGTTCGCCGAGATCAACATTGTTTTTACTCATATTTAAAATTAAGCGCTTGTAGGGCCTTTATGTAGGTTTAGCAAATTTTCAGCCACAAAAAAAGCCGGATAAATCCGGCACTTTCAGGTTTTTTAGTTTTTTATTCCGCGTTATAGGCGAGTAAGGTTTTAGACGGTTTGTAACCGTGCTTGGAAGGATATTTCACAATCTCCTTCATGGAGATGAGCTTATAAACGTAGCTGCCCGTTTCACGGTTAAGCTTCATTTTATAATAGTCATCTTGTTTTTGGCGGTTGATCTGCTTTTTCATGTGGTTATCACCAACATTGTAAGCTGCCGCCACTAAGGTCCAGCTGCCAAATACATCATAAAGATCATTTAAATATTTGCAGGCAGCGATGGTCGACTTACGCAGGTTCTTTCGTTCGTCGACGTGGGCATTCACTTTCAATCCGTAGCTTCTGGCAGTGCCTGGCATAAATTGCCAAAAGCCAGATGCGCCTTTTGCAGAAGTGCCGTCTTTAAGGCCCGACTCTACTAAAGGGACATACTTGAAATCATTAGGAATGCCATGTGCTTTCAAAATGGGTTCGATCACCGGGAACCATTCTGCTGCTTTTCTGTGCAGGCGGTTGGTTTGTGTTTTCCGGTAACTATAAGATGCAAGGTAACGTTTTAACTTTTGCTTCACCCGGGCATCGGCCATGGGAAGTGTTTCCTTTGCAAAGTTTAATTTAGCCTTAGGTTTTACAGGCTTTTGTTCGTCTAGAACTGGTAGAACTGCTGGAGTTTCTACCGCATTTTTTGTTAATTGTTGTGCTTCGATAGCACTTTTTTTTCTTTTCTGGGCCGGGTTGAGAACTAACACTTTTGCCATAACCAGTAATGCTAAAATTACCGTACATGTTATTATGTGTTTCCTTATCATTTTCCTCCTTCTTTTGGTTAACAATATAGAACGCCGACAAACATACGTTATATTTAGCTAATTATCAAGCGATTACAAAAACAAGCTTCAAAAACGGCCTTTAAACACCCCTCAGATATGATTTTAAATATCTACATCCGCCTGAAAATAAGCGAGGTAGAATCAGCGATTTTTGTTAAATTTGCGCTCGCATAAATCATGCAGTTAATAGAGTCTTATGATGAAAAACAGTAACAGGAACAGTCGGGATGACAAGTCCACCCCAGGTAACAGAACCAGTTCAAACAGGCGTACTGCCGGAGCTGAAAATACCTACAAAGGCAAACGGAGTTTTGCTGACAAAGAAGGAAAAGAAGGCAAACCTGAAGCCGGAGGAAACTTTAAGGGAAAACGTAGTTTCGGAGGAAACGAAACAAGAGAAAACAAATTCAGCAATGCTGGACGCCCAGGTGCCAGCCGCCCGGAGTCAGGCAGCAGCTATAAAGGCAAAAGACCTTTCGAAACCAAGGAAGGCAGAGATGCGGCAGAAAGCAAAGGCCGCAGCTATATCAAGAAAGACCAGTTTGGCGCCAAAGGTGACCAGCCAAGGAAATTCGAGGACCGTAAAGGCGGTACATCCAGAACAACAGACAACAGACCATTCAGAAAACGTGATACTGAGGCCGGTGAATACAGACCGAGCTTCTCATCAGCGCGCACACCGGTTATGCGTGTTAGAAAAGATCAGCCTAAGAAAGTGGATGACGGCCTGATCCGTTTAAACCGATACATCGCTAATTCTGGTATTTGCTCCCGCCGTAAGGCAGATGAGCTTATTGCTGCAGGCGTGGTATCTGTAAACGGTACTGTTATTTCAGAACTTGGCCATAAGATCGACCCAGCTAAAGATGAAGTACGCTACAATGGTGAACTGCTTAAGCGGGAGAAGAAAACTTATGTACTTTTAAACAAACCGAAAGATTACATCACCACAACGGATGATCCGCAGGAACGTAGAACCGTAATGCAACTGGTAGAAAAAGCCAGTCGTGAACGTATCTATCCTGTAGGCCGCCTTGACCGCAATACTACAGGTTTATTATTGATGACCAATGATGGTGACCTTGCAGACAAGCTTTCTCATCCTAGAAATGGCATCACCAAGATCTATCATGTAGAATTGAGCAAGAGTTTAAGTCAGGGAGATCTGAACAAGATTCAGTTCGGTCTGGAGCTTGAAGACGGCGTAATCAAACCAGATAATGTTTCTTATGTTACCGGCGGTTCAAAGCGCGAGGTAGGCATTCAGATTCACAGCGGAAAAAATCGCATTGTAAGAAGAATTTTTGAACATCTTGGGTACGAAGTTGTTAAATTAGACCGCGTTGTTTATGGCAACCTGACCAAAAAAGACCTGCCACGTGGCAGATGGCGTTACCTTGAAGAACACGAACTTATTCAGATAAAACATTTAATAAAATAAACATGAAGAACAGCCTTTACCTCCTACCGATCTTATTCTGCAGCCTGCACACAAAGGCACAAAGCAATGACTACAATTTAATTATTGGGACATACACCAATACCGGGAAGAGTGAAGGCATTTATGTTTACGACTTTGATACAAAAACCGCTGCATTCAGAGCTAAAAGCATTACCAAGAATGTGATCAATCCAAGCTTTCTGACCGTAACCAAAGACAACAACTTTGTTTACGCAGTTAATGAGGATGGCGCAAACAGTGGCGTTAGTGCTTTTAGCTTTGATGCGGAAAAAGGTTCAATGGAGCCTTTGAATAGCTTGCCTACTAAGGGCGAGGACCCTTGCTTTGTTATTGCGGATAGAAACAACGTGATAACCGCTAATTATTCCGGCGGCAGCATCTCGGTGTTCGGCAGGGACAACTCAGGTGCACTTGTTGGCCCCAAGCAGATCATTCAGCATACCGGAGGCAGCATAAACAAAGACCGTCAGCAAGGTCCGCACGTTCACCAGGTGCGTTTTAGCCCGGATGGCAAATATGTGATCTCAAACGACCTTGGGACAGACAAGATCTATGTTTACAAATACCAGCCTGAGGATGCTAGCAATGTACTTGTTGAACATGACAGCCTAGCGGTGAAAGCCGGTAGTGGTCCAAGACACATCACCTTCAGTAAAGACGGAAAATTCGCCTATATGCTTACCGAGATGGGTGGAAGCCTGAATGTTTACAGTTACAACGATGGCAAGCTAAGCCTACTACAGGAAAGCAACATCTTTGGTAAAGATTTCAAGGGTGAAACTGGTGCCGCTGATGTACACCTTACGCCAGACGGTAAATTCCTGTATGCCACGAATCGCGGTACCGCGAACAGCATCACCAGATTTGCAGTACAACCAAATGGTAAGCTAACCAAAAGGACGGAAGTACCTACACTTGGAAAAGGTCCGCGTAATTTCGCGATAGACCCTACAGGAAACTATCTGTTGGTTGGACATCAATACACCAATGATGTGGTGATCTTCAAGATCAACAAAGAAACAGGTGCGTTGACCGACACTGGTAAAAGAATTGAAGTAGGCGCGCCAGTATGCCTGGTGTTCGCGCCTGCTAATTAACTACTTTGCTTTCTGAATTACATCGGTGTAATAGCCGATGTAAATTGGAAGGATCTTCTTAAGATCGAAGTCCTGCGCACGTTTGAACGCATTTTCTTTAAAGGTTTTTAATACCTCATCGTCTTCGAGCATCTTCACAGCATTTGCGGCCATATCTTCCACATCACCGACGTTACTCATATAACCGCAGAAGCCATTGATATTAAGCTCAGGTAAACCACCTGCATTCGTCGTAATGATCGGCACGCCACAAGCCATAGCTTCCAATGCGGCAAGCCCAAAGCTTTCTGATTCTGAAGGCATCAGGAACAAGTCAGACACCGCCAGGATCTCCTCTACCGCATCCTGCTTACCCAGAAAACGTACATGTTCTGTAATATTAAGATCTCGGCAAAGCTGCTCGTTGTACGCACGCTCCGGTCCATCGCCCACCATTAATAACTTCGATGGTACGCGTTGCTGGATCTTATGGAACATCTTGATCACATCGAAAGTCCTTTTTACTTTGCGGAAGTTTGATGTATGGATCAGAATGCGCTCGTTATTTGGCGCTATGGCTTTCTTGAAGTGATCTTTTGGCTTTAAGCTGAAACGGTTAAAGTCGATAAAGTTTGGGATTACCTTAATCTCCTTCTTAATATCGAAGTGTTTCATGGTATCATCTTTCAGATCCTGAGAAACCGTTGTTATGCCGTCAGACTGGTTAATGGAGAATGTAACCACGGGCTTATAGGTTGGATCTTTACCCACGAGGGTAATGTCTGTACCGTGGAGTGTGGTAACCACCGGAATGGAAATGCCATAACTCGCAAGGATCTGTTTGGCCATGAACGCGGCAGATGCATGCGGAATGGCATAGTGCACATGAAGCAGGTCAAGCTTCTCAAAGCGTACCACATCTACCAGCTTGCTTGCCAGCGCAGATTCATATGGTGCATAATCGAAGAGCGGGTAATCCCGTACAGAAACTTCGTGATAAAAAAGGTTAGCGGAAAAGAAATCCAGCCTTGCTGGCTGGCTATATGTAATAAAGTGTACCTGGTGTCCCTCATCAGCGAGTGCTTTACCAAGTTCTGTGGCAACGACACCGCTCCCACCAAATGTTGGGTAACAAACAATACCTATTTTCATCAATGAATAATCGTTTTTATGACAGTGAATGGATGGTGTTCACTGACTGATTTATGTGGCGCAAAGAACACTAACTAAACTGATTATAGTGTTAAACAAATGCAATATAATTTTGTTGCCGCGCTACCTGCTCATTTCGTCTTTGATAACCAGGTACATTTCATTAGGCCTTTGTGTACCAATGTAATATTCCAGTCCATCGCGGTCGGTAAGCACAACAGCATCCTGGCCGGAAGAATAGAAGCGGATGCTGCCTTTACGGTGCAGATTATACACCGGATTATTGAAGAAGAAAGTGTTGTATTGATCTTTACGAACGCTCACAATACTGTTCAGATCTATCTTAACCATCTTTGCGGTCCATAGTCCATCAAGAATAATGCTCTTGTTTACAATGATGGTCTTGTAATGAATAAGAAAAAGCAGCAGAATGGAGATACCGATAATACCAAAGCCCACAACCAGAAAGAGATCCTGAGTATTGTCGCGGTCACGCTCATAAACATAAGCAGCAAAGCAGAATGCAGCGAGCAGCAAACGAATGCAGATCCTGATGTAGTCTCTGCCGATGTACTGTTTCTCGAGGTAAGCGTATTTTTGGTGACTCATTGCTTTAATTTCAGTTCGAATATAGCGACTTTTTTTGTTGCGGCGCTTACTTTATATCTATTGTCCTGCCGTAAACCGGCCACCCAGATGATCTCTCCATTGCCATTTACAAGCAGCGGGATCTTGTCTTTTTCCGGTAGTGGAACCTTCTCATCAACAAAGAAGTTACTTAGCTTTTTGTGGGTCTTCATGCCCAGGGGGATGAAAACATCGCCTGGCTGCCTTGTTCTGATCACCAGGGGATAGATCAGCATACTTTGATCTACATATGCCCGTCCATCGGCAAGGTAACCGTTACCGGTTTCATACCGTACATGCAGCTCATGAAAGGGCAGCTTTAGGGTTTCGTCACCAGGATGAATAATTACATTGATATTACCGGCACTTTCCGCTGCAGTAATGAGCAGCTGGTTCCTATCCAGCGTAATACGGTGACTGGTGCTATAAAAAGAAGTACCGCTTTGTTTATCGAGGCTGTTGAGCAGTTCCTCCACTACACTTTCTGTAAAACCGTAGGTTTTTAACAATTCGTAGCATAGCAGACGTTGCGGATTTAGCTTCTGTACCTCATCTATGGATAGCGAGACACCCTGTGTCCCAACCTTGAACAAGGTTACACGAAGCTCCGCAATGCGTTGCTCTATGATCATTTCTGCATCCTTGAAGCGTTGTATGTTCTGCGCGAAGGTCTGTTCGAGGCTCGGATTTATGGCTTTAAGATGTGGAATTACTTTCAACCTGATCTTATTACGTGCATAGTAGTCGGAACGGTTCGAACTGTCTTCAACATAATCGAGATGTTCAGCAGCTACACACGATTCAATGTCTTCCCGGTTTAAAAAGAGCAATGGGCGGATGAGTCGTCCTCTTTTTGCAGCGATGCCATGCAATCCGGAAATCCCGGTACCACGTGTCAGGTTGATAAGCATGGTTTCTATTGCATCATTCTGGTGATGCGCAAGGGCAATGGCCTCATAGCCTCCTGTTATTCGCACTTCTTCAAACCAGGTATAACGCAATTCCCGGGCGGCCATCTGCGTGGAAGATCGGTGCGACTTTGCGTAAGCTTTGGTATCGAAATGGGTAACATGGAAAGGTACCTCCAGGGTCGCGGCCAGCAATCGCACAAAAGCCTCATCACGTTGAGATTCTTCGGCACGCAGGTTGAAGTTGCAATGTGCAATACCGAAGCTGAAGCCGGACTGTTTAAAAAGATGCGCCATCAGTACCGAGTCTTTTCCGCCACTCACTGCCAGCAGGATCTTCTGATCCGGGAGAAAGAGCTCATGACGGGAAATAAAAGCCTTGAAGCTTTGCAGAGGTAACATCTGTCAAAAATATTTAATTAAAAATGGGAAGCAAATAAACTAACTTTGTAATTGTGCGGAAAATACACTATTTACTATTTTTTATACTCCTGCCCTTTTCTTTGCTGGCGCAGAAACGAACTAAAATAACGCTGGTTAATTCCCAGCATAGTACGGTTGACCTGAAGGCGAACGTATCTTATTTGCGTAAGCCTGTTTTTCAGCAAGATAACGCAATTCTGCGTTGCGATAGCGCAGTTTTCTACGAAGCCAGAAACGTCTTTGAAGCATATAACAACGTGCACATCAATCAGGCGGATACGGTGAATATCTATTCAGACCGTCTTACCTACGATGGTAACACGAAGATGGCACACCTTTCCAGCAATGTGCGACTCCTTGACCGTAATTCGGTACTCACCACAAACATCCTGGATTACGACATGAACACCAAGGTGGGCACCTATGTGCAGGGCGGTAAAATCGTGAGCAAGGACAGTAAGGGCGGAGGTGATGTAACAGTAACCAGCAAGAACGGGTATTACTTTGCGAACAGCCGCGATGCCTATTTCAGGTATGATGTGGTTGTGGTTAGTCCGGAGGTCCGCATCCAGTCAGATACCATGCGCTACAACACGCTGAACAACTGGACCTACTTCTACGGTCCGACTAACATCAAGGGGAAAGATGATAACCTATACACCGAAAATGGCGCTTACAATACGAAATCTGAATACGCCTATTTTGGTAAAAAAAACCTATACACCCAGGGCAGTAAATCTTTGAAGGGCGATAGCTTATACTATGATGGCATCGCCGGCTATGGCAAGGCGGTGAAAAACATCGTATTTAGTGACACAGTAGACCGCACGGTGCTTTACGGTCAGTTGGGCTATTACTACAAATCTGATGAACGTGCACTTGTAACACGCAACCCTTACGTGGGTATGGGTAAGGATTCCGTGAAGGTGAATGATGTTTTGCGCCCCGATACACTTTGGTTGGGTGCCGATACACTTGAAACACAAATGGTATTAAGGCAGACATTAAAGCTGATACCAAGACCCGTTATAAAAAAAGATAATGAGATTGGCTCGGATGCAAGTCCCGACGGCGAGGATCCAAAAGCAGCCAGGAAGAAGCGAAACGCGGCAAGTCAGGATGCTGCGGCGGGAAAAGAACCGCCAGCAGATTCGACCAAGAACGTACCTGAGGTAAAGGCTAAAGTTGCCGATACGACGGAAAAAGTGAAGGTTAAACCCGCAGACGCAGCGGTTAAAGTTGCTGCTGACAGCATAAAGGTCCCTCCAAAAGGGAGAACAGATACCTTGGCTAAGTCTCCCCTCCCGGCGGCAGATTCTGTTAAAACAACAGCGGTTAAAACATCGGACAAAACAAAAGTACCACTTAAGCCTGCACCTGTGTTAAATCCTTCTGACACGGTAAAGGTACGTACCATAAAAGCATACCATAATGTACGGGTGTATAAGTCCAACCTCCAGGCCAAATCAGATTCCCTGTTCTACAATAGTGCAGACTCTACACTACGATGGTTCCGAAATCCGATTATGTGGGGCGAGGGTTCACAGCAAACTGGAGACACGATATATCTGCAGATGCGTAATTCTAAACTGAACTCGGTGCAGGTACTCCAATCGGCATTCGCAGTGAACGTGGAAAAAGATACAGCGCATTTCAACCAGGTAAAAGGGAAGGTCATGACCGGCTTTTTCAAAGAAGGCAAGATCCAAAGCCTTTATGTTGATGGCAATGCCGAGAGCATTTACTTCACTAAAGACGACAAGAACGTTTACAAGGAGATGAACCAGACGGTGAGCAGCAGGCTAAAGATCACCTTTAAAAATGACGAGATTGCCGACCTCGTGACCATTAAGGAAGCCGAAAGTGCGATAACGCCCCTTTCAAAGCTTAAAGAAGATGTTTTCCTCACTGGCTTCAGCTGGAAGCCAGAACTACGTCCCTTATCGAAACGTGACATCACCAATCCTAAAGCGCGTAAGGCTACAGCACCACCAAAGAAGGGCGCCGCGGCTAAAGCAGCTGCTGCGATGAAGGCTGCCACGGAAAGTAAAGATGCAGGCGAAGGTAAAAATGCAGGCGACAGCACTGAAGAAAAAGGTCAAGTCGAGAAAGTCAAGCCTCCGAAGGTGAATGCGGAATCGGATAAAACGCTGGTTAAGCCTAAGAAGACAGTTGCTGCAGATACTTTAAGCAAGAAGCCAGTTAAGTAGTTTTTTCATGGCCTGTGCCCGGTGGCTGATGGCGTTTTTCTCTTCCATGGAGTACTCTGCCAGGGTTCTTTCACTACCCTCTGGCTGAAATACAGGGTCATATCCAAAGCCGTTAGTACCACGTGGGGCCAGGGTAATACTGCCATTCAACTGTCCTTCGAAAAAGTGTTCCTGCCCATCAACAAGAAGTGAAATAACCGTTTTAAAGCGTGCTTTCCGGTTACTAACACCTTCCAGTTTCTGGAGTACGAGTCGGGTATTTGCCACATCCCCCATTCCACTGTACCGGGCAGAATAGATACCCGGCTCCTGGTTCAAAGCTTCGACCTCCAGTCCGCTGTCATCAGCGAAGCAATCTAGCTGTAAACGCTCAAAAACATAATGCGTTTTCAGAGATGCATTTTCTGCGAAAGTCTTCCCATTCTCAGGGATCTCTTCGGTGATGCCCAGTTCTGTGAGCCCCGATACCTGATATTTATCTTTTAAGATGGCCTGCACTTCTGCAAGCTTGTTGGCGTTATGTGTTGCGAATACGAGTTGTTTCATTAAAGGTTAATTTGTTTCAGACTTGTCCAAAGCTGCTTCTTGATGGCTGGATCATCACTCAATGGATCCAGGTTACTGGAGAATATGATCTTGCATGCTTCTTGCTGTACAATACTGTTTTGTGCAGCTTCCGGTAATCCCAATTGTGCCGGCAGCACGCCAAATGAAAAGAGAAATCTTGGTTGAAAAAAGTCGGCAAGCATGGTAAAGTCTGCCCCACTGCAGGAAGCATAGTTAACCAGCGCACAATCGTTACGACTCAGGTTTATGGCTTTCAGAATATTGCCAAGCAGCTCACGACCTTTAAGGGTACTCACCGGGTGCAGCGCATCGTCGACAAGGATCAGGATCTGCTTTTGATTTGCACCAACATACTGGAAGTGCTGTTTGTGGGCAACAGGCTCAACCGCTTCGGTCTCAACCCTGACCGGGTCGGCAGCTGTCGGAAGGCTGATTTCCGGTATTTTCAGTTCTGGAATTTCCGCTGTGGCCTGAGCTGCTGCAGTAGCGGGCTTTGCTGCCAAGGTCGTTTGTTCCGGCGCAGCAGGCGCCGAAGCTTCAGTGGGAAGTTCCTCAGATTTTAAGGGCGCGGGTGCCTTTTGCGTAGCATCAACCAGGAAAATATCCTCAGTAAAAAAGAGTCTTAAAGCCTCCGGATTGTTCGTTATTTGATCAGACATGCTATGCTTTGAACAGGAATCATTTTTCTGTTAAAATTAGTTAAATATCTTATTATAGCCCCTTAAATGTTTACTTTTATAGCTTAATATGAATTGCTTGCCCGATGAAAAGCGCTGCTGCTAAGCAACGATTGCTTCATCTTCCCTAAAGACTGGCAGTTTGTAAAAAAACAGGACAACAACAGAATGAAGAAATTTTTATTTATGGCAGGCGGATTAATCTGCTTGTTTTTAAACGTTCAAGCCCAGAAGAAGAACATTGATAAAGTGGTCGCAGTCTTGGGGAACAACATCATCCTTGCTTCTGAACTTAACCAGCAGTACGTGATGTATCTTAACCAGGGAAACCCTCCTGACGAAAAAGTAAAATGCTACATCTTGCAGCAAATGCTGGTTCAGAAGCTGTTGAAACAACAAGCTGAGATCGACTCCGTGTACGTGGAGGAAGATCAGGTAGATAATGAAGTTGACAGAAGGATGCGTTATCAGATCCAGCGTGCTGGTGGTCAGGACCGTTTGGAAAGCTTCCTTAACCGTTCCGTTCTGCAATATAAAGATGAGATCAGACCTGATGTCCGTGACCAGCTGATCGCAAACAAGATGCAAGGCAAGATCACTGAGAATGTCTTCATCACCCCAATTGAAGTAAAAAAGTACTTTGACTCCTACAGTAAAGATAGCCTGCCGGATATCAATACAGAGTATGAGATCGGTGAGATTGTCATGCACCCACAATTAACAAAGGCAGAGAAACAACGTTATTACGACAAACTCGATGCCATCAGACTTAGGGTAAAAAGTGGTGAGGACTTTGGTTTTCTTGCTAAAACCTACTCTGAAGACCCGGGATCAGCAGCCGACGGTGGTGACCTTGGCTTCTTCGACAGGACCGTAATGGCCAAAGAATTTACTGCCTGGGCATTCAAGCTTAAAGCAGGTGAAGTATCTCCCGTGTTTGAGACAGAATTTGGATATCATGTCCTGCAGGTTATTGAACGTCGTGGTGAGCAGGTACATGCCCGCCACATCCTTGTTCGCCCGCAAACAACCCCACAAAGTCTTGAACGCCTAAAGGTGCATGCAGACTCCATCTACCGCAACATCACCGTAGAGAAACTTCCCTTTTCTACCGCAGCGTCAATGTATTCGGACGATAAGGAGAGCAAGTACAACGGTGGTATGAAGTTATACTCCGATAACGTTACTGCAAGAACGACTTACATTCCGGCAGATAAGATCGAGCCTAGCGACTTCTTAGTAATTGATACCATGAAAGTCGGCGGTATTTCTCAACCTGTAACATTCACTGGTCAGGATGGCAAGGAAGGTTACAAGATCATTTATCTGAAATCCAAGATACCGCCACATAAAGGTAACCTGGAGCAGGATTATGCAAAGTTCAAAGAAAGAGCCCAGGAACAAAAAATGGATAAGGTGCTGAGCGAATGGTTTGAGAAACGCCGCGAAAACACTTACATCAAAATAGACGAGGAATTCACTGATTGTAGTGATCTCAAAATATGGACAAAAGGTGCTGCTAAATAGCAGCACCTTTTTTTTGTGTTATTTTTTCTTCTCTCCAGGGTTTACCATCTGGAATATGTTCGGGAAGTCTGTCACAAGGCCATCAACACCCAAGCCAATCAGGTAACGCATGTCTTTAAGTGAGTTTACCGTCCAGGGAATGATCTTTACACCCTGCTCATGACAACGTTCCACCAGACCCTTACCAACAAGTACATGATAAGGACTATAAACCGTTGGTTTGAAGCCCAGAGAGTCAATGTTCTGTTCAAAATCTACTTTCTCGTCAATAACAAGTGAGGTCTTTATCTTCGGATAATGCTCGTGCAGGTAGCGTAAGGTCCGCATATCGATCGACTGGATCATCACCCGTTTAGCAATCTTTTTCTCGTTTACCACTGCCATAATGAGCTCTACGAACTCGGAAGCTTCAGGCTGGAACTCACCATCCCCTTTACGGATCATGCTGGTCTCGATGTTGTATAATGGCTTAGCACGCCTGGTTGCTTTTGCATGGGCTTCTGCAGAGTCTATTACTTCAGCAAGCAAAGGTTTGTAAGCTTTATATTTCTGCTGACCCGGAAAACGGCTATGCACCTTGCTGCCCACGTCGAACTTCTTCACCTGTTCATAGTCCATCTTAAAGATGTTATAATTCTTCTGGTCTTTTAAGGAAATCTCTTTGCCTTGGGGGGTAAGACTGAACTCGTGGTTAAAGTAAGGCTCATGAGAGAGGACTGGCTGGCGATCTTTAGTGATCACTACATCCATGTTCAGCGTGTTAACACCCAGGTCTAATGCACGTAGCATGCTACCGACGGTGTTCTCCGGCATTAATCCTCTTGCACCCATATGACCTTGCAAATCAAGCTTTTGCGCATCAGTCCTTAAGGCTAAAGCGGCTAGCGCAATAAATAGGTATGTTTTCTTCATCTGTTATTGTTCGGTGGAAACTTGTGAATATATGTTATTTAACGTCGAAAACTAGCCTGACATATTCAGACTAGTCATTAAGTCGATAGCATTAAAATAGAAAAGGGTTCCTTACCTGAATAAGAAACCCTTTTTAAGGTATGATTATGCCTACCGTTCCGCCGGTGTGTAGATCTGAAGGATCAGGTTCCAGTTGTGATCCGGCTGACGTTCGTAGATGTTCACATAGTGAAAGCTTTCCCGAAGATCTGCTTTATAATCGATTGTCGCGACACCATAGGTATACGCTAGATCACCACCCAGTGCCTTATCTGCTTTTGTGGTCTTGAAAGAGATCTTACTTACCATGCTGTTGTAAAAAGCAAGTACGTTGTCTTTTCCGATGATGGGCTCTCTTCCCGGGAATAACAATCTTGAATCCTCACCTAAAAATCCAGAGAAAGCAGCGATGCCGTACGACTTTAGGGTGGTTTCGAGGGTTTTCTCTGTTGTAAGAATAATGCCTTGACCAGTTGCAATATCTTTGTCGTTGGTGTATTGCGGCTTACGGAACTCTTTAGGTTCAATAAACTTCGGCGTTACCTTGTTTAGTGGTTTATTATGGGTTGTACCCAGGTCAAGTACCAGTTGCCATTTGCCGTTGATCATTTTCCAGATACTCAGGTAATCACCGTAGGTTTTCTCAGCACCCTGGAAAGTATAGGCACCAGAGGTAAATCCCCAGTCGCCGCTTCTGGAAACCCTTGCATATGCTGGCGTCCAGCTCAGACCCTTACTGTCTTCGCCTTTTGCGTGGTACTCCCTGGCATTTACCGGATTAGGTGCAAAGGTAATGGCATCTGATGCGGCATAGCTCGCATAGGCTGCTTTGGTACCACTCTTCGCCACAGTGGCGGCAAAATCCTTTTCTGTATTAACCAATGATTTGGCTGTACCGTCGTTCTTTTGTGCAAAGCCTGCGATCGCTATAGAGGTCGCAACGACAGTGGTAAATATCTTTTTAAACATCATGATTGCTGTTATTTATGCTAATATAGGGTTTGTATTACATTTTATTCCAGGTGGTTCCCTCTTTACTGTCTTTTAAGAGGATGCCCATTGATTGTAAACCGATCCTGATCTTATCAGATGTTGCGTAATCCTTATTCTCTTTTGCGGACTGCCGGATGTCAATAACCAGGTCCAATACTGCGTTCAACTCTTCATTCGAAGCATCCTCATCCTTGAGGCCGAAGATGTCAAAAAGAAATTCCTGCATGGTGGCCTTTAGTAGTTCCAGGTCTGCCGCATTGATCTTACCCTTGCCATCATAAACGGTGTTGATGATGCGTACCAGCTCGAAGAGCTCTGCAATTACGACCGGACTGTTAAAGTCATCGTTCATTGCAGTTATACAGTTAGCTTTGATGGTCGCAATGTCAAACTCGCTTTCTCCTGCAGGATCTGCAACCAGTTTATTCATCACATGCACGGCATTCA
Organism: Pedobacter sp.; assembly: GCA_038918115.1. Classification (GTDB taxonomy): domain Bacteria; phylum Bacteroidota; class Bacteroidia; order Sphingobacteriales; family Sphingobacteriaceae; genus Pedobacter. Next base: position 292,129 of record JBCLAL010000001.1, on the reverse strand, counting down.
TCAATCTTTTAAAACCCTTTTCAGACGCCTCTAATGCTTCGTTTGAGAAATCAAGCGTACTGCGGTAGTGGGCCTGCAGCATAAAGAACTTTACCGTCATCGGGCTATAGCCCTTTTTGAGCAAAGGATGTTCACCAGTGAATAGTTGCTGAGGCAAAAAGCCGTTTCCGGCGCTCTTGGACATCCGCGCACTGTTAACCGTAAGCATGTTGGTATGCATCCAGTATCGTGCTGGCTGTACATGGTTGCATGCTTCAGACTGTGCAATCTCATTGGTGTGGTGCGTTGCCGCAAGGTCCATGCCGCCGCCGTGGATATCAAACTCATGGCCAAGATATTTAGAGCTCATTGCCGAGCACTCGATGTGCCAGCCAGGAAAGCCCATGCCCCATGGAGATGGCCACTGCATTAAGGTTTCAGGCTTGGCTTTAATCCAAAGCGCAAAATCCAGCCTGCCCTTTTTCTCATCCTGTCCGCCAAGCTGCCTGGTGTTGTGCAGCATGTCTTCCAGGTTGCGGTTGGTCAAAATCGTGTAGTTGTATTTCTGACTGTATTTTTCTACGTCGAAATACACGTTACCACCAATCTCATACGCAAAACCCTTTTCCATAATCTCCTTCACCATCTCGATTTGTTCGATGATGTGACCTGTAGCGGTAGGCTCTATGCTAGGGGGCAAAGTATTAAACATACTCAGCACCTCATGGAAGCCCAGGGTATACTTTTGTACAATCTCCATTGGCTCCAGCTGTTCCAACTTGGCCCTTTTAGCGAATTTATCATCCCCTTCATCCCGGTCACCTTCCAGGTGTCCCGCATCGGTGATGTTGCGCACATAACGCACCTTGTAGCCGCAATATTTGAGATACCTGAAGATCAGGTCAAAAGAAATAAAGGTACGGCAGTTTCCAAGGTGTACATCGCTGTAAACTGTAGGTCCGCAGACATACATGCCCACATTTGGACTGTTCAAGGGAACAAAAGGTTCTTTCTTTCTGGATAATGTATTGTAAAGCTGTAAGCCGTCTATCATTTGAATAAAATTATAATCGTAATGTATTATGGATCAAATCGAAAATCCGCACGGACCGGGAAGTGGTCAGACAAACGCGCAGGTTTCACCAGGTGATTCATGATCTCAATGTCTTTTGTAGTTGCAATATAGTCAATCTGGAAATTCGGAAACTTACCGTTATAGGTTCGTCCCAGTCCCTTCCCCTGTTCGTCGAAACTCTTGTTCAGCTTGCTGGTCAATTGCGTCACTGCATACGATGCCGGGGTATCGTTAAAATCACCTGCAATAAGGAAAGAAGTTGTACAGGAATCCATATGCGCCTTCATGATGTCTACCTGCTTGCTCCGTTTCTTAAAGGCCATGTTCAGCATGAACAAAATACGCTTTGAAGGCCGGATCTCAGGCTCCAGGCGTTCTTTCACGCGGTTGATGTATTTGTAATCCTTAGGGCCGAAAGAGATGCTTTGCAGGTGCACATTATACACGCGGAGGGTCTTCTTTTTTATCTTCAGATCCACATAGATGCTTGCATTACCATTGTGCGTACCATCAAAGTCAATATACCCTTTGTTTTTTATTGGATATTTAGAGAAGATTGCCAGTCCTGATGCTTCATAATCGTTGCCGTTAGATGGATAGAAATAAAAGTACGGGGTATTCAGTGCTTCCTGCAGACTGTCGGTCATGTCGAAGTTCCCCTTTTTGCGACTGAAGTATTCCTGCAGGGCAATGACATCCGGATTCTCTGCTTTTATGAGGTTTAATATCTGGCTGCGTACCGAGTCGTCATTCCCGTCTTCATCAAAGGGCTTAAAATTATGCACGTTGTAAGTCATCATCCTTACCAAAGCGGTATCAGTCTTCGGCCCCTGCCCTTCCTCACCGGTAAAGCGGAAGGTTGCGGTGAGTGCGTTCCAACCAGTCCCGATGATGAGTACGGTTACGAATACCAGCACCCAGCGCCGGCGGATCACCCACCAACTGGCCATAAAGATGTTTAGAAGCAAAATGTAAGGATAAGCAAGTCCGAAAAAGGGGATGTACTTGCTATTGCGCGGGTCAACATAACCCGCAAGGCTACCGAGCACCAGTGCAATGATCAAGCCCAGGGCCAGCAGTCTAACTAAGATATCTAAAAGGGATAATTTCCTTCGCTTCATTAATGTTTACTGGCTTTAAACAAAGTTTCCTTCTCTTCTTTACTTAACTTATCGTACCCTGATTTAGATATTTTATCTAAGATGGCATCGATCTCACTTTGTGCAATAGCCGAGCCAGTTTTGCTTGCAGAAGGGTTATAAGCCTTGTTCTTCACCACTTTAAGCTTTGATCTCTTTTTAAAAATAGTGCTCCAGTCGGTACCACTTCTCAGCACTTTGATGTAAGCAAAACCCAGTAAAGCCCCACCAATGTGCGCCAGGTTACCGCCGGCGTTCACGGAGCCGATGCCAATCACAGATAGTACAAAGTAGGCCAATGCCAGAAACTTTAGCTTTACGTTACCCAGAAAAAGCATACGAATCTCGTAGTCGGGCACCAGCGTTGCTGTTGCCGTTACGATGGCGATTACCGCGGCGGAGGAGCCGATCAGGAAAGCAGTAGGAATGGCCGGGCTAAACACCGGAAAAGCATAAAATGCCGCTGTAAACACCAACGCGCCCATGATGCCGCCAGAGAGGTAGACAAAGTGAAACTGCCGGGCACTTAAAAAGTTCATGAAGATCTGTCCCAGCCAGTACAGCCACAACATGTTGAAAAGCACATGGAAGAAGTTGTCATGGAAAAACATGTAGGTGATCAGCGTATAAAAGCGTGTTGGCAATGCCGAGAGGCTTGCCGGAAACGCAAAGTATTCATTGATAAAAGCGGAAATACTTGCCGAACCGTTGCCAGACAAAAACAGCAGCACCCCTAGCACCGCCGTTACAATAAAGATGATTGCATTCAGGCCGATGTATAGAAATATCGGGTTACCTGAGCGAAAAACTTTGTACTTTAAATCTTCAATAAGGCCATTATTCATAATAGTCGTAATAAGTATTTCTATCTCTGTCTTTCCAGATCTTCACCAGGATGAAGCCGAGTAAAGCACCGCCCAAATGCGCATAGTGCGCAACAGAATCACCCTCAAACTTAGCAATGCCCAGGGATAATTCGATAAGGATGTAAACTGGCATAATGTACTTCGCTTTTATTGGAATGGGTATGAACATGATGTACATCTCTACATTAGGATATAACATTCCGAAAGCGACCAACAAGCCGAAGATGGCACCCGAGGCACCAACCATAGGTGTGATATAGATATCCTTTAAGGTCGATAATGCGGCTTGACTGACACCTGGAAAGTTCAGGCTCACCATCTCTTCGTGCAGATCAACCGTCACAGCACCAGGATTGGTAATTGATCCCGTCAGGTTATAAACTTCTATAGACTGCACCAACAGCTGCAACGCCAAGGCACCAAGACCAGTAATCAGGTAAAAGTTCAGAAAGCGCTTCGGACCCCAGCGGTTTTCCAACACGCTGCCAAACATGTATAAGGCAAACATATTGAACAGGATGTGCGTGAGCCCAGCATGCATAAACATATAGGTAATTGGCTGCCAAATGCTGAACAAGGGTGAATCAAAATAGAACGCACCCAGGTAAAACTCCAAATGCTCACCCTTTGTGCCGAACACCCATGTCGCTGCAAAGAAAAGTATGTTTATGATCAGCAGATTCTTTACTACTGGTGGGATCTGAATATTATTCATGTTTATCGGTCAAATTTTTTGTCAATCTCTGTCAGCCCAATAGTTTGGATCACCGGCTTACCGCTAATGCTGAAATTCGGAGTTTTACAGGCAAACAATTGTTCAATCAGGGTATTCATTTCTTCCTGCGCCATGGATGTACCACTCTTGATAGAGCTGTTACGAGCCATACTCCGCGCCAGGGCATCTCTCTTATCCAACTTCAATTCCTGCTGTGAGTTTTTAAAACCTTCAATAAGGTGCTCAAATAACTGCGTCTCATTGATGTTATTGCTGCCCAGATCAACGGGAATGCCTTCGATCACGAGTGTATTCTTTCCAAACTCACGCACCTCAAAGCCTAAGCTTTTAATATCTTCCAACAAGCTCTTAGCAAGTTCGAAATCGTTTGGGCTTAAAGTTACCGTTTGCGGGAAAAGGCTCTGCTGTGAAGCGCCCTTGCGGTCTTCAAGATGCAACAGGAAACGCTCATAAAGGATCCGCTCATGTGCCGCCTGCTGATCAATCAGCATAATACCGGATTTAATCTGCGAAATGATATACTTGTTGTGCACCTGCATCAACTGCTTCTGTACGGGTGCAAACTGCTCATCTTCCTTATCTTGCTCAAGGGTTAAGGCAGCCTGCTCTGCGGCCTCGTGTTTTACGATCTCGTATAATGAACCCCAGTTTTTGGTATTTGCCGGTTGGTAGTCGTTCGTGCCCTGGTAAGCATATTCCCTACCGGTGCTCTTGGTGTTTCCAAAGGGATTGAAGTCCGGGTTAAAGTTGATGGTTGGCGGTACAATATCCTCCGGTTTTTTCAGGCTGATCATGCTGCTGAAGCCTGTTTCCTGATCAAAATCAATACTCGGGCTGATGTTAAACCGTCCTAAAGAACGCTTCACCGCGGAATGCATAATTGCATAGATGGACTTTTCATCCAGGTACTTGATCTCCGTTTTGGTAGGATGTACGTTCACATCGATCTTCGCCGGATCGATATCTATAAAAAGCACGTACAAAGGAAAGTTCTCTTCAGTAAGCAATTCCTCATACGCTTTGGTAACAGCATGGTTCAGGTAGCCATCTTTGATAAAGCGATTGTTAACAAAGAAAAACTGCTCGCCGCGGGTCTTCTTTGCAAACTGTGGCTTACCAATAAAGCCTTTCAGGTTGATGATTGAAGTCTCCTCTTCTACCGGGATCAAACGCTCGTTATAGTTATTACCCAAAAGGTGAACAATACGCTGTTTTAAACCGGATGAAGGCAGGCGATACACCTCCTGCCCGTCACTATGCAGGCTAAAGGCAATATGTGGGTTAGCCATGGAGATCCGCTGAAACTCGTCGATGATGTGACGCATCTCCGCCGGGTTGCTCCTCAGGAAATTCCTTCTGGCCGGGGTATTATAAAAAAGATTTTTGATGCAGATGCTTGTACCGGCTGGTGTAGCACAAGGCTCCTGCTTGATGAAGGTTGCACCCTCGATCTCGATCATGGTGCCGATCTCATCTTCATGGCGGCGGGTTTTCATCTCCACCTGCGAAATCGCGGCAATGGATGCCATGGCCTCGCCACGGAAACCCATGGTGCGGATGGCAAAAAGATCTGCCGCTTTGCGTACTTTTGAAGTTGCATGGCGCTCAAAGCACATGCGCGCATCGGTAATGCTCATCCCACAGCCGTTATCAATCACCTGGATCAAGGCTTTCCCTGCATCTTTAAGGATTAACTGTACTTTATTCGCCCCTGCATCTATGGCATTCTCCAGCAATTCCTTTACTGCTGATGCGGGTCTTTGAACCACTTCCCCGGCAGCAATCTGATTAGCTACACTGTCGGGTAGGAGTTGTATTATATCTGACATTTAAATCTCTGGTAAAGTCGCTAATTTAGCGATTATTAGCCTTAACTGTAACTTCTTTTCTATAATAGCCGTTATATGACGCAGGCCGTACAAGCAATTTATACCTTTAACAATATGAACAAACTTAACGCTACACTACTCATGTGCAGCATGCTGCTTTGCAGCTGTATGGGCAAAAAAGCTGACCTTATCGTCTACAACGCCAAGGTTTATACCGTCAACGACAAGTTTGACACTGTCGAAGCGTTTGCGGTTAAAGACGGCAAGATCATCGAACTCGGCAGCAACACCGAAATTGAGAAAGTTTACCATGCGACTGAACGCATTGATGCTGGCGGTAAAGCTGTATTTCCAGGTTTTATCGATGCACATGCTCATTTCTACGGTTATGGCGAAAGCCTGCAAACTGCCGACCTTACCGGCACCAAAAGCTGGGAGGAGGTTTGTAATAAACTGGCCGCCTTTGCCAAGTCGCACCCTGAAGGCTGGCTGATCGGTCGCGGCTGGGATCAGAACGACTGGGCGAACAAAGCCTTCCCGGACAAAGCCGCATTAGACAGGCTTTTTCCCAACCAGCCTGTGCTGCTTACCAGAATTGACGGACATGCAGCCATAGCCAACCAGAAAGCCTTGGATGCTGCCGGCATTAAGGCAAGCTATGAACTTACGGGCGGTGATATTGTTGAAAAAAATGGCAAGCCTACAGGATTGCTTATCGATAATGCAGTAGACCTGGTATCATCTAAAATACCAGCACCAACAGCGGCACAAGCCGAAAAGATCTTGCTTGATGCACAACGCAACTGCTTCGCTGCGGGACTAACTACCATTGATGATTGTGGCGTAGATGCCCAGCTGGTTGAATTTATAGAAGGACTGCAGGCATCAAATAAGCTGAAAATGCGTTTATACTTAATGCTGTCAGACAAAAAGGAGAACTACGACTACCTGTTTAAACGTGGCCCGGTGAAGACCGATCGCTTAAACGTGCGCTCCTTTAAGGTGTATGCTGATGGCGCCCTGGGGTCTAGGGGTGCAAGCCTGCTCGAGCCTTACAGCGATATGCCGAACAAGAAAGGATTCCTGCTCAGCAAACCAGAACATTTCATGGAAGTGGCCCGCAAAATTGCTCGGAACAAATTCCAGATGTGTACGCATGCCATTGGCGATTCTGCCAACCGCAGCATCTTAAAAATTTACAATGAGGTACTGGGCGGCACCAATGATGCCCGCTGGCGCATAGAACATGCACAGGTTATTGCACCGGAAGACTTCAACCTATTCGGCAAAGCTAAGATCGTTCCATCTGTACAGCCTACACACGCCACATCCGACATGTACTGGGCAGCCAATCGCCTGGGCAAGAAACGTGTAAAAACGGCCTATGCTTACAAGCAGCTGCTTAATCAGAATGGCTGGCTGCCACTGGGGACCGACTTTCCGGTGGAAAACATCAACCCCATGTTCACTTTTTACGCGGCAACCGCAAGGAAAGATGCCAGCAACTATCCTTCTGGTGGCTTCCAGTCCGAAAACGCACTTACTAACATTGAAGCTTTACGCGGCATGACCATTTGGGCAGCCAAAGCCAACTTCGAAGAAAAAGAAAAAGGAAGCCTGGAGAAAGGCAAGTTTGCCGACTTCGTGATCCTTGATCACGACATTATGAGCAATGAGGACAGCAAGATCCTGAACACAAGAGTTTTGAAAACCTACATCAACGGAGAGAAAGTATATGAGAAGAAATAAGATCCTGAACATTTTCCTACTATCAACAATTGCACTTACCAGCTTCAGTGCCTGCGCACAGGATCATAAAACCAATCAACAACGTTTAACCGCAATTAACAGCATTATCAACAGTACGGTCCTGCTAAACAACCATGACCAGATCATCCCGCTGAAGGCACTTGAAAAGAAACAGATCGCGTCCGTGAACCTGGGCTTGCCGCAACAGCAGCTACTGGACAGCATGCTGAACAAATACACCAAAGTAACAACCTTTGATGCTGCCGGGTACAGCAGTATGCCCGATCTGAACACCCTTGAAGATGACCTGAAGTACTACAACACCGTGGTAGTTTCCCTTGCTTCGACGGAAAGCAACAATGCACGATATGTCAACTTCATTAACACCCTGGCCAAGAGCAAACAGGTGATCGTAGCATTGTTTGGCAATGGAAATGCCTTATCGGCCTTTGATACGCTCAGCGCACCAATTGTATGGACGCCAGCGCAGGATGCGGATGCCGCTGCTGTTGTACCACAGGTGATATTTGGCGGCATTGCCGCTACAGGTAAACTTAAAACCGCATACTCCGCTAAATACACAATCGGTTCGGGCTTTAGCAGCACTGTGACCAGACTTAAGTACACCCTGCCTGAAGATGCCGGGGTAAATGCAGATGACCTTAAGGAAATTGACAAGATTGCCACAGAAGCCATAAAGGGCAAGGCAGCCCCCGGAATGGTGGTCCTGGTTGCGAAAGATGGTAAAGTGATCTTTAACAAAGCCTACGGCAACCACACCTATAACGATGGTCCGGCAGAAAAGATCACGGATATCTTTGACCTGGCCTCAGTAACGAAGATCTCTGCCACCACACCTGCAGTGATGCGCTTGTTTGAACAGCAGACACTGAACCTGGATACCAACGTGGGCGCTTACATCCCCAGGGCACGCAGGACGCCGATGAATGATATCCATGTGCGTGAAGTGATGCTGCATCAGGCTGGCTTTATTCCATTTATTCCATTCTATAACGCAGTAAAAGATGCCGATCACAGTGCGGACTCATCAGAAGCATACCCAACCAAGGTTGCTGACGGCTATTACATGCGCAAGAATTACTTCCAGGATGTGATGTGGCCACAAATGCTTAATGCACCAATTAAAACGCGCGGCAAGTATGTATATAGCGACATCAGCATGTATGTGATGAAAGATATGGTAGAACGCTTAAGTGGAAAACCACTGAACGAATATGTTGCAAAAGAGTTTTACCAACCGCTTGGGATGCAGACCGCAGGTTTCCTGCCAAGGAACCGCTTCTCCAAAGCGCAGATTGTACCAACAGAGAACGACACCTATTTCCGTAAAACGCTGCTTGTAGGCTATGTGCACGACCAGGGTGCAGCTATGGTGGGGGGCGTTTCCGGTCATGCGGGTCTCTTTGCAAGTGCAAATGATGTTGCAATACTCTACCAGATGCTCCTGAACAAAGGAACTTATGGCGGGGAACAGTATTTCAAGCCCGAAACTGTAGACATGTTTACCGCTAAACAATCAGCAGTAAGTCGCCGTGGATTAGGCTTCGACCGATGGGACCCGGATACCAAGAACAAATACCCTTCAGCAACGGCATCTTCCAGGACCTATGGCCATACGGGATATACCGGAACCTGTGTATGGGTAGACCCATCCAGAGGACTGGTGTATGTATTTCTTTCCAACCGCGTGCATCCAGGTGTTTCCGATCAGCTTTCCAAGCTGTCGATACGCAGCAGAATCCAGGATGTAATCAACAAAGCAATCGACAAATAAACTCTTAACACAAAGCATAAAAAAAGACCAGCAGAAATGCCGGTCTTTTTTTATTGTATTTAACGAGTGGTCTTATACCCTATTTCTTCAAGCCGATCTCTCTCAATCTTTCATCCAGGTATGCTCCGGCAGTCATGTCGCTGTATGCTTTCGGATGTGCTTCGTCCACACACGAATCTAGGCAGGTCAGGTCCATATCTGCACGTGGGTGCAAGAAAAATGGCACTGAGAATCTGGATGTTTTCATCAATTCTCTTGGTGGGTTAACCACGCGGTGGGTTGTTGACTTAAGTTTGTTATTGGTTAAACGTTGCAGCATGTCACCTACGTTAACCACAATATCTGAATGGTGAGCTTTAATCGGTAACCATTCGTTAGCGCGGGTTAATACTTCCAAGCCATCGGCACTTGCGCCGATAAGCAACGTAATCAGGTTGATATCTTCATGGGCGCCGGCACGTACAGCATCAGGTGCAATAGTGTCCGGGTTCTCTATTGGAAAATAGTGAATCCCCCTGAGGATAGAATTTCCATTTTGTACATGCTTATCGAAGTAATCTGTTGGTAACTCCAGGTAGGTGGCGATGGCCCTTAGCAGGTGTTTACCGCTTTCTTCAAGCTTTCTATAGATCTCACGCGTTACAAGGTTGAAATCAGGAACTTCCTTAAGCACCACGTTGTCCGGATACTGATCCTTTATGGGATCACCATCTGAAACCTCCTGGCCAATCTGCCAGAATTCTTTCAAATCTGCAGTCTTCGCACCCTTAGCCGTTTCCTTCCCAGGACTGGTGTAACCCCGCTGACCTGCTAATTCCGGTTTCTCATATTGGGCCTTCTGCTCGGGCGTTAATGCAAATGCAGCTTTGATGTTTTCATACAACTGATCGATCAGCTCCTGACTTAAGCCATGATTGGTTAGGGTCACAAAACCTGAATCGTTGAAAGCACGGCCAAGCTCATCAGAGAAGGTCTTGCGTTGTGCTTCTGTCCCATTAACATAAGTGCCAAGGTCCAGGCATGGAATATACGGTGTAGACATAATTTTACTGTGTTAGTAATGTTTGTCAAAATTAAAAAACAATAACGCGAAATGTTAATACGTAAATTTAATCTCAAATAACGATTTAATATTAAACACCTTAAGTTATTAACAATTCTTGAAACACCTAAATTAATCAATGCTTTGTCATGTTTGGCTGGCTAGCAATGGTGAAGCATTATCCGCCGATTTTCGTTGTGTAACTTTGGGAAAGGCACATAAGCCTGCTGAACCAACATGAAATACATAACATTTATTACACTGCTATTTTTATCGATAAGTACCGCCAGCGCTCAAAAGACGCAAAAAACACAGAAAGCAACCTTCGGCATGGGCTGCTTCTGGTGCACGGAAGCCTTGTTCCAGCGCCTCGACGGCGTTATCAGCGTGAAGTCGGGCTATGAGGGCGGCGATGTACCAAACCCTAGCTATGAGGATGTGTGCACCGGAACCACCGGTCATGCAGAAGTTACTGAGATCAGCTACAATCCGGCAAAGATCAGCTACGAAGAACTGCTTGCTGTTTTCTGGAAGAGTCATGACCCCACTACCCTGAACCGCCAAGGTGCCGATGTGGGTACCCAATACCGCTCGGTTATCTTTTACCATGATGCCGCGCAGAAAGAAATCGCCGCCCGCTATAAAGCTGCACTAAACAAAGACAATACCTACGGTAAGCCTGTAGTTACACAGATTACGGCTGCACAGCCCTTCTATGTTGCTGAGGCTTATCACCAGAACTATTTTAACAAGAACAAAAATGAGCCCTACTGCAAGCTGGTTATCCAGCCAAAAGTTGAAAAACTGGAAAAGGTATTTAAAGCACAGCTGAAGAAGTAAAACCAAAAAGCGCGAAAAGAAAAAGCCCTGCCGGAAATCCGGCAGGGCTTTTTCTTTGTATGATGTCAAGAACTACTTCGTTGCTGATGCAGGGAACTTAACACCTCTGTAATGTGCGATATTCGCAATTGGAATACTTGCTCCATATTGCTGATTGATCGCTTTGATAAAAGCATTTGCAGTGATGGCATTACCCATTGGGGTTAAGTGGATACCATCAAGTGAAAATAGATTTCCGGTGATGAAAGCTGTACTTACTGCAGCGCCATTCACCATTTTAGGTGTATAGTACTGGCTTAACAAATCATCCATATCTGCCAGGGCAAGCTTTTTCTGAGAAGCAATCCTTTTGATAATGGAATTGTACTCATTGGTACGGCTTCTGATTAAAGCCTGCTCTGCAGGATCAAGTACCCAGTTGCTGGCAATCGGGTTTCCAGGATGCAGTCCAAGCGGCCGACCTGCAGCATCTGGTGTTCCGATGGCGAGTGAGGTACTTACCGGCAAGGTAAACTTGAATGTCGAATCGGCAGGAACAACTTTATTTTCGCCGGTTCTAACGTAGAAAGTTGTGTTAGGCACCTTAGTTACAGGTGCAACCGCAGCTTGTAATGCTTTCAAGGTAACTACATTGAAATATGGGATTGCAAGAATATCACCTACAGTACCCAACACGCCCTTGCGCTCATCGTTAGGTCCAGTGAGTTTATTCACAGTCCTGTTATACAAGGTTTCAAAGGTTGTAGCCGGTGTTAATGGCTGCGACCCACCTGTATAGGCGTAACCAAGAATATCATTCTGACCTTCCCAGAAACTAAAGAAAGTGAAGTCTTGAGCAGCCACCAGATTCTGATATGTTGTGTTTGCATTTGCAGAACCTAAAACTCTGGCAAAGAATGGATTCACAGTTGCATAACCAGGTGTCTCCAGCAGGGAAACCTTCATTTCAGGAACGCCATAGTTATTGAAGGTACCTTCATATTTAGCAAACTTGCCCGGGGCAACGTAAGCCAGGTTTGTAGTTACCGTAGAAGTTACCGGTGTTCCTGTGGCAGAAAAACCTGCAAGCTGGATATATCCTGATCCGTTTGCCTGAGCTTCAGAGAAGAACGGAGATGTAAATTCTCCCCCTCCAACAGCCTTAAGCTGCTTACCAAGAATCTCAGGGAAAGAATTTTGCTGACCTTCCAGGTATAAACCTCCATCAGCAAAACCTGCAGTCAGCGAGTTACCCACAGCAATATAGCGACTGAAATCAGCCTCACCGTTGCTCGGAATGAATTCTTTAAAGTTCGGTTTACAAGATGCAATTGCACCTGCGGCAACAATAGCCAAAAGACCTTTAGCTACGTGATTTTTTTTGATCATGTTTTTCATTATCTGAGAACGATTAGAATTTGTAAGAAACAGAAATACCAGGGATGTAAACAGCGGTTTTAAATTCACCTGCTAACCCGGTTTCAATATTTGTTTGCGTTCTGGATTTAACATTCTCGTACAAGAATGAAAAGTCGATCGCGAATTTTTCAGTTGGTTTATAACCTACACCTGCACTAAGGATGATACGGTTTGCATCAGGAACCTCTGGGGTCACATAACCATCCTTCACCGGAGTAATTGCATAACCTGCACCAGCTCTTACTGCAAATTGCTCATTGTACTCATGTTGTACACCGAGACGGATTGCACCAGCATCTTTGTAGTTACGCGGTGATCTGGTATCCTCAATCCTGGTATTGTTATCATAATCAAAGGCAAGCACTTCGTACTTATTCCAGGCCACCCAGTTCACATCAAGTGCAAGGGTTGTTTGTGGAGAGACACTATAACCGAAACCGATACTGGTGGTTGCTGGTAAAGGCAGCTCTGCATTGAATTTTGAAGGGAAAGAAGATGCCAATACTTCAGGAACCACGAAAATCGCATCACCATCAGTAACTTTCGCAGTAACTTGTGAACGGTGGGTAATACCGATTGATAATCCATCGATTACATCTTTGAAGTATACACCAGCATTCCAGCCTAAGTCGCCAGAGCTACCTTTAAGCTTAGCGGTACTGGACTGTCCATTGTTCAGTGTGAGTGGAATGGCACGTCTAAGATCAACCTTGCCAAGTGCATAAACTAAGCCGGCACCAATACCAATGTTGTCAGTGATCTTATAGCTCACTGTCGGCTGGATATAGATGGCTTGAAGATCAAGTGATGTAACACCATATTTACCTGACCAGTCCTCATCCCAGTGCATGGCACCGCCAAATGGTGTATACACACCCAGACCAAATTTTAAAGGACTTTGAGGTGCACCCCATACCCCGTATAGCTGAAAGGGCGGCGCAATCTTGTCTTTGTTATACTCTGTGATGTTAGAACCCGTTTCGCGGAAAGCAGATTTCAGGTAAAGTGCGCTAACACCACCTTGAATACCGTTTTGTTCTAAAAAAGAAACAGCACCCGGATTAAAGAACACAGATGCTTCGTCTAAAGCAAGCCCGGTTCCAGCTCCTGCCATTGCAATTTGTTTTTGCCCTTGAAGATTTACCTGAAAGGATTGAGAGAATCCCCAGAAGGGTAAGGCGGTTAATAAACCCAGTAGAATTTTTTTCATATTAAAGGTACGTTAAAGTTCTGCATGCGTTCAAGTTATATATGCATGCATAACAAATGTAACAAATTTACTTTCACATTATTGACAAATTTTTACATATCATCTAAAAGTCAACCTTCACAAACTACTCGAGCAAACGCTTGTTACTTCATAAATTTGAGGCCCATTGTTATGCGAATTTAATTAAAAATATGAACCTTATTGAAGCCCTTCACTGGCGTTATGCCACCAAGAAAATGAACGGAGAAGCCGTTCCACAAGACAAAGTTGATCAAATCATTGAAGCTGCAAGGCTTGCACCAACCTCATCAGGCTTACAACCTTTTAACGTGATCCTGATTACTAACCCTAAATTAAAAGCGGAAATTGCAGCAATTGCAAATAACCAGTCGCAAGTTATCGATTGCTCACATTTGCTCATTTTTGCTGCATGGGATAACTATACTGAAGAACGTATCAGAACTGTATTCTCCCGCATGAATGCAGAACGTGGTGTGCCAGATTCGGCAACAGAAAATTATGTACAAACTTTACTTGGCCTTTATCTGAACAGATCTGCGGCAGAAAACCACCACCATGCCGCGAAACAGTCGTACATTGGTTTTGGTCTCGCCATAGCACAAGCGGCAATGCTTGAAGTAGATGCGACCCCAATGGAAGGATTTGATAATGAGAAACTGGATGCTTTCCTTGGATTAGAGAAATACCATCTGAAAAGCACCACAATTCTGCCTCTAGGCTATCGTGATGCTGAAGGCGACTGGTTGATCAACCTGAAAAAAGTACGTAAGCCAGTTGAGAACTTTGTAATTACAATAGACTAAGAAAGGTTTAACATAGCTCAAGGCCAGCTTCTGCTCAAGTCCGTGCTTCCGCCGTATCCGCTCCGTACTTCGGCCGTGCTTTGGCCGTGTAAGTACGGAGCGGATATGGATGAAGTTTGGCCAACGTGTGGCGGTAGCATGATGTAGAGGTCTTGCAGGTGTTTTGGTGTCTTATCCTTGTATAGCTATACATGTTTAGCTTTTAATGCTAAACTGGTTATACACTTTGATTTATTATTCCTGTTTGAGTTATACACGCTGTATTCTCACTTTTTGCGCGCTCTTGCTTTCCAGTGCCATTTGTAAAGCGTCTGCACAGCCTTGAGCCGACAGATCCGATCAGGTTGTTGTATTTATACATCCAGTGCCTTGAATTGGTGGTGACCACTTTTCTTTTCCGCCTAATTTCAAGGTGCCTTTAGTCGTTCCATACTCTCAACGAGAATGCTTCTGGGAACACCCTGCTCTACAAGACCCACCATTTGTGCAATTAAGCGCTTGTCAAGAGGGTGCCGATTACTTGTTCTAACTGAAAGGTTAGATATGCTTTCTATTGATTCCATACACAAATTTTGTGTATAGCTTTTTTAGGAATCCAGAGGACAGATTAGTTGCTAGTTGATGATGCTTGATGTACTATTTAGCAATCGAATACCTTAAGTTTGCTATTGCCACACCAACTGCCCCTGGCTTAGTATCTAAGATGATCTCCACCCTTCTAATGGGAATGCTAGATTTAATTGCAATCAGCCTCGCACCAGATGGTGTACTAACAACCTGCTCAACATCACACAAGGTTGGATATTTATACCAGTAATCGTCCCAGTATCTCACCTTTACTTTCAAATTCTCGTTCACTGCATTAGGCGCAACTTCAAATCCGAACATGTCGAGCTTCTTGCTAAATGTAAATGCAAATAAATTTGAGGTGTAGCGCTCCTCTGCTATGGCAGTTAACACGGCTGGATACTCCGATTCTGTATATGGACTATAGTTCCAATGTGCCCACCAACCTTCTAGCCCACTACTTACCTTCTTAAATCCATAGTCTTGAGTATCTACGGTAGAGACGAAATTTACGGTTAAATCATCATTAATGATCTTGTTGCCATACACCCCTTCAGGTAGCTTAGAGATGTCAAGTAACTTAGTCTTCGTTACGTATTCCTCACACACCTCATTAATGAGTTTGAATTTGCCATTCTTATATAGAAAACCTTTGTCAAGCTTTCCGTCCGGCAGCTTGTCTTTTCTGGGCAAGATGGCAGTTCCGATTTCATTCCCCATTAAAGGGTAAACAATGGGCGATAAACTGGATGTTCGTTTTTCAGAAAGCGTCTCGATTGATTCTGTACTTTTTTCACATGAGGAGAGCGTTACGGCAAGTACCGCAGCGAACAAGGATTTAAAATAAAATGCCTTCATATACACTGATTGGGTTTGATTATTGATCGAAAATAACACATTAATTAACCAACCATCAGATTAGTAGAAATCTGATTAAAACTGTATAGTTTCGGTTAAAAAGCGTGTATTATATTGAGAAAATTAAAACCAACAAAATCAAATTAGCAAAATGCGCATACAAAAGAATAAGGTTATTTTTTACCCTTCAGAAATGTCAAAATATGTTAAACTAAGAATCAATAAGGCAGCAGCCTTTAGAAATGAATATATTAGCCTTCTTTAAAAGGTTAAAACGAATCTATGAAGTATATCAAAATTGTATCTGCCCTGCTCTTCCTTTCCTGGGGCTTACACTTTTCTGCTGCGGCGCAACAAGACACCGCCGTACTGCAAAACATCCTAGAAAAAACAAAAAGACTATCCCAAACGCAGCCTGTTGAGAAGGTTTACCTGCATTTCGATAAACCCTATTACAGCGTTGCTGATACCATCTGGTTTAAAGCCTACCTTACTTCTGAACAGAACCTGCCTTCTACTTTAAGTAAGATTGTGTACGTAGATGTGATCAATGACAGGGATTCACTGGTGACCGCATTGAAGCTTCCGGTGACGAACAGCGTGGCCAAAGGGCACATTCCGCTCGACCTGGACCTGTACAGACAAGGTAACTACCATATCAAGGCTTATACCGTATGGATGCTGAACTTTCCACAGGATTATTACTTCACTAAAACCATTGCTGTTGGTAGTGCGATCGACAAAAGGTTATATACCAACATAAAATACAACACCAGTGTGTCAGACAAGTCGCAAACCATTACGGCTAAGATTCAGTTCAGGAATGAAGAGAAGCTGCCATTAGCCAACAAGGTTGTAAACTGGCGCATGGTATCCTCTTATGATGTGGTGGCAAAAGGCCGTGGAACTACCGACCAGAATGGATTTCTTACCGTGGAGGTCAATACAAAAAAGGATAATTTCATTAAATCCGGTGAGCTGCTTACCGACCTGGTACTTGCCGACAAGGAGGTGCTGAGCTCAAGTTTTAACATCAAACCGGTAACGGGCACTAATGATCTCCAGTTTTTCCCGGAAGGCGGTGATCTTTATGTGGGTCTACCAAGCCAAATCGCAGTGAAGGCTGTGAAGCCTAACGGCCTGGGTGCTGATTTTACGGGTATTGTTTCAGACAATGAAGGTAATCAGGTTACGACCATCAGCTCCAGTCACCTGGGCATGGGCGCCTTCTACCTGAACCCGGAACCTGCTAAAAGCTATAAAGCGAATATTACCTTTAAAGATGGCAGCAAGCAAGTGTTCCAATTACCTACGGCGAAAGCATCTGGTTTAAATCTGCAAGTAACAAACAACCAGAAGGATGTTATTGCGGTTAAGATCGTCGCGAATGAACCTTACTTCCAGGCGAACAAAGGAAAGCCGCTCTACCTGGTGGCGCAGCATAACAATGTGGTTTACTATGCCGCACAAACCATGTTGCAAAATCAGGTTACCGCTGCAAAGATTCCGAAAGACAAATTTCCTTCGGGAATTGTACAGTTGACCCTCTTCTCTTCTGCTGGCGAACCGGTATCAGAACGTCTGGCCTTTGTACTGCATAAAGATGCTTTGAAGCTAACCATCACCACTGACCTGGCCAGCTACAAACCGCGCCAGAAAGTAAAGATGACCGTTACCGCCCAGGATTCTACGAAGAAAATTGCCGGCGATTTTTCCGTTACGGTCATCGACGAACAGAAGGTGCCGTTTAATGATGATTCGGAAACTACAATTCTAAGTTCATTGTTGCTGACCTCCGACCTGCAGGGTTATATTGAGAAACCCAACTACTACTTCAATAAACAAGATGATAAAAAGGTCGCAGACCTCGATATGCTCCTTCTTACCCAAGGGTATAGAAGATTTGCGTACAAAGACATTCTTGCAAACAAGTACAACCCGATTGCCTACTATCCTGAACAAGGTATGGACATCACGGGAACCCTGCGCGATCGTACGGGTATGCCCGTGAAAAAGGGTGCTCTCCGTCTTACGGTAACTAATAAACCGATCTCCGCAGAGATCTTAACGAGCCCGTCAGGTTTGTTCGCTTTTAAAAACCTGAATATTCCGGATTCTTCAGAAGTGGTAATTAGCGCGAAGTACAATGCAAACTCCAGTAACATGATGATCATGCTGGATCAAACCCCCGGGGCAGCAACCACAAAAAACATTAACGCTGCAGATGAAATTGAGAACATCGACAGCACACTGAATAACTACCTTGCAAACAGCAAGAAGCAGTACAGGTTTCTCACCAACCTGAAAGAGGTAGTGATTAAAGGCGCGCCGGTGAAAAAGGTTTCGCATAGTGACTATTCAGCACTAAGCACCTTAAGCATGATTGCTGACCATCAGATCGACGGTGAGCGTCTGGGGAATTGCAGAGACCTGATCTCGTGTTTAAAAACCATGGCAACCGGCCTTACTTTTTATGAAAACAACTTCTACATCACCCGAGACTACAATGCTGGCAGGCGGGTACCGGTGGGAATCTTCCTGGCCGGAACACCAGTAGATCTTTTTTCTATCAATGGTGTTAATCCAGGTGAAATCGAGTCTATAGAGATCTTTTTAAAGGATGAGGTTGGATCGATCAGCAGAACATACCAGACAAATGGTGTGATTTCGATTAACATGAAAAAGATAGAAAAACAAAAGATCAGCATCGCCGATCTCAAGAAAATGATTCCTGAAAGCAACACTTTGAAGTTTAGTCCGAAAGGATTCAGCAAGGACCGTGAGTTCTATGCACCGAAGTATCTTCCTGGAAAGACTTATAATGTTACAGACCTAAGGAGTACCATATTCTGGAACCCTAAAGTTGTCACTGATGCAACTACCGGCGCAAGTACTTTCGAGTTCTATAACGCCGATGGAAAAGGGACATACAAAGCCATTGTGGAGGGTCTTGATGTTAATGGAAATCCAGGTCGGTTTATTTACCGCTATACGGTTAAGTAGAATAGTAATTCTTAAACAAAAAAGGAGGTCAGCTGACCTCCTTTTTTGTTTAAGCACCTGTTATAGCATTGAGCATTTTAGGCCATCTGTAGTCATGACCCAGGTTCTGCGGTCATCAGCATGTTCACAGCTCCAATAATCAAAGTCGAAATGAAATTGATCCATGTCTGCGGTTAGTATAAGCTTTACTCCTACAGGCACCCTAAGGGTTAGTTCAACCTCTTGATCCCGCCAATTCGTGTTTCTATCTAGCTGCAGGTTCGGGCTGAAGTTTAGCAAAGAATCCTGCTGACTAAAATCGTAATGGATATTCTGCGCATAATTCAGTGCCATCTCAAATGTTTTTCCATGAGAACTGTTGTTTTGGCTAAGCGTAACTTGCCCATCTTCGCTTTTGACAATATTCAATCTTACATTACGAGGCATATCAAAAGGCCCATTCCTGTCATTTAAAATCACTTTCCCTTTATACTTGTCACTGCTAATCCGATACTGCAGGCTGTCTGACTTTGAGAAAAAACGCGAGCGATCCAGCGTTAGAACATAAGTATCAAATTTCTTTAAGTCCTTTACCTGTGTGAATTCTGCTTCTTCCTTGAATTCAGAAAACACTTTAGTAATGTAGAAAATACTAAGCATGACACCACCCAACCAAACAACGAGCAGCGCAAATGAAACGATGCGGTTTATGGCTTTGGTATTGAAAGCAACCCGGACTGCGAACAATACCAGTGCGATAACCGGAATAGCCATTGCGATAAAGAATGCAAAGACCATTGAGGAAAGATAGGATTCATTAACAATGCTTAAAGGGAAGTAATCACTTGGGTTTGCATCCCAGAAGCCGAAGAACACCGCCAGGGCAACCAGCAAGCCGAGGAAGAAAAAGGTTCCAAAGATGATGATGACAGCAGCAATGAACTTAAAGAAGATTTTACCGAAAGTCCGTAATAGTCGGCCCGCGGCTTCTATCAGCTCCACAAAGAAACCACGAGAGCGATTGATCAACTGGTTCGAAGCCAGCTCTTCTTCAAAGTTGCGGATAAAGCCATGCAAATTTACGGGCTGGCCTTTCATAGACATCCTTTGCGAACGGGTAACCGCTCTAGGCACGATGATCCACATGATCAGGTAAGCAAGGATACCAGAACCGGCAAAGAAGATAGATACCAAGAAGAGTAAGCGAAACCACTTGGCATCCATATTTGCATAGTGACTTAATCCCGAGCAAACGCCCGCCACATAGGCTTCGTCTGTATCGCGGTAAAGTTTTTTTACACCGCCTAAGGTATCATCATACGCATTTTCCTCGTCCTCATCTGCAGTCTCAAAATCTTTCACTGAGCCCATCTGCGCCACCACAGCTTCCACATCCTCAATGGAGATCAGCTGTTTTTGCTGCTTAGTCATGATCTCCCTGAACATCTCCGCGATTCGGTTCTCGATATCTGTGACAATTTCGAAATGATCAGCATTCTTTGAGAAATGATATTTAATTTCATTAAGGTAAGCCGTTAACATCTCATAAGCGTCTTCTTCAATCAATATGATTGAATTTCCAATATTTATGTTGAGCGTCTTTTTCATGATCGGGTTTGTTTAGAGGTTTCTATAGCGTAAGACAGTTCCATCCAGGTGATGTCGAGTTTATTTAATATTTCTTTTCCTTCAGCAGTAAGCAGGTAGTATTTCCTGGGGGGACCTGAAGTCGATTCAACCCAATTGTAGCTCAACAGTCCGTTGTTCTTCAATCGCGTTAGTAAGGGATACAACGTACCCTCCACCACCAGCAACCTGGCCTTCTTTAGTTCCGCAATAATATCTGAAGCGTAGATCTCCCCTTTTGATATTATCAGAAGCACACAGTATTCGAGTATGCCCTTGCGCATTTGTGTTTGCGTATTTTCTGCTATCATATAACAAAGATATATGTTTAGTATAGTAATATGCAATACATAGTACCATATAAAATCAAAAATATATTTCAAATACTTGATAATCAGATTATTAATTTTAATATGGAGGTACTTTCTTGTTAATCAGCCATTAACGACTACTTTTGTCGACTATCCTCTAAAACCTTTATGCTGAAGAAATCAATTGACCAGATTCTTGTTGAAGCAAACGAGAATAACGAGCACTCCTTAAAACGATCCCTGGGACCCTTTAACCTGATTCTCATTGGCGTAGGCCTTACACTTGGCGCGGGCTTGTTTTCCATTACAGGACTTGCTGCAGCAACCTATGCGGGCCCTGCGGTGACGATCTCCTTTGTAATTGCTGCCTTAGGCTGCGGGCTAGCCGCGCTTTGTTATGCGGAGTTTGCCTCCATGATTCCTGTCGCCGGAAGTGCCTACACCTACTCCTATGCAACCATGGGTGAGTTCTTTGCCTGGATCATTGGCTGGGATCTGGTGCTGGAATACTCCATTGGCTGTGCAACGGTAGCGGTAAGCTGGTCGCAGTACCTTACGAAATTTCTATCATCCTTCAATATCTACCTGCCGGCGCAGCTAACCATGTCGCCCTTTGAGACGGCAACCTTGGCAGACGGTCGGATGGTAACCGGTTGGGTGAACATTCCTGCCGCATTAATCGTGATCATCATGACCATGGTGGTTATCCGTGGTGCAAAAGGTTCTGCCATTGTTAATGCAATCATCGTATTCCTTAAAGTGGGGGTTGTTGTCATTTTTATAGCGATGGGATGGAAATACATCAATCCGGAGAACTATCAACCTTATATCCCTCAAAACACAGGTACCTTTGGAGAATATGGCTGGTCGGGTATTCTGCGCGGTGCCGCACTGGTATTCTTCGTATTCATTGGCTTTGATGCGGTCGCTGCCTCAGCACAGGAAACAAAGAGACCAGCAAGAGATCTGCCGATAGGAATTCTGGGCTCACTGCTGGTATGTACAGTATTGTTCGGCGTATTTGCGCACGTGCTTACCGGACTTGCTAATTATAAAGAATTTACCAACAGCGGTGCACCGGTAGCCATCGCCTTACAGAATACACCGATAAACTGGATTAGTCAGGCTGTAATCCTTGCCATTCTGGTGGGTTACACCTCGGTGATCCTGGTCGACCTGATGGCACAGTCCAGGATGTTCTACTCCATCAGCCGTGATGGCTTGCTTCCAAAAGTATTTTCAGATGTGCATACGAAATTTAAAACACCCTATAAATCCAATATCCTGCTTTGTAGCTTCATCTCCCTTTTTGCCGCTTTCGTACCGATGCGCATTGTTGGCGAGATGACCAGCATAGGTACCTTACTAGCCTTCGTGATGGTTTGTGTCGGTATTCTGATCCTTCGTAAAACTGATCCCGATGCAGTACGACCCTTTAAAGTACCACTTGTGCCTTTGATTCCAATTTTGGGCATCCTGGTTTGTCTTGGTATTATGATGTTTCTGCCTGGTGATACCTGGATCAGGTTGCTGGTCTGGTTAGCTATTGGTATGGCCATTTATTTCGGGTACGGAAAAAAGAACAGTGTATTGCGCAAGCAGAACGAAAGTCGTGTAAACAAGAGCTAGGCTGAATTTAAACATCTATTTGAAGCACAAGATTAACAGTTAAGTTAAGCTTGTTTAGAAATACTAAAACTTAGGATTATTTAACAGATGCACAATACTTTGGCGCACACTTTGTATCGCAAAAAGTACATCTTTAATCATCTACCTATGTTAATCAAATTAAGTCCCGTATTCTCTACTTATGCAAGGCATAGGGAGGCGAAGGTTGAGAAAGCGTTATCTAGAAAGCAGTGGATTTTTGCAGACCGGTTGGTGATGCTAATCATGTTTCTAGCCGTCATCACTGGCGCGATCGTATTTTCATAGGGCTTGAGAAACATTAATTAATTTTTTTCCCGGCAGGTATACCGGGATTTTTTTTGCCTGAAATTTGGGAATTAGGAACCTTCTAAAGCAGTAAGGTGTCGATACGATGTGCCTGTACCATGTTTCTGGTATCAGACCAGCTGAAGAGCGTATAATGGCCATCCTGTGAGGCCACCAATGCCAGTGCATCATGCTGATCATTTACAAACTGGGCTGCAGAGAGATGTCTTGTGCCGCCCATCTTTGCTGCGGGCATTACGACCGCTGCCCCACCATATACTGGCTCAATAAGCAGGATATCATCAACAGTCTCCTTGCCCTTTGCACGGCCAATTTTAGCTCCAAAAGCCAGCAGATCATAGTTTTCATTGACAATAGTAGCACCGTCAACCGCCGTCAGTCCGGCAAGATGCTCTACCTCCCTGCGAAGCGCTGTTTGCCAGAAGATCTGACTGGCTTCTTTCCGGTCCTGGTTTAATAACTTGGATAAGCCCGAGAAAGCGGGTTGTACACCATACTGGAAAGGTTTGATGATGGAGTGGAGCCAGTTGTTGTTTGTTGAAGAAACAATGAGTAAGGTGCCTCCCCGTTGGTGAGCCCGCATGGAAACTGCCAGTTGGATCATAACATTAACGGCATCGTTCCAGTAAGAAGGTGCGGTGAGATCGAGCAGCGACAGCACCAAATGCGGCGTATCGGGCATGTTTGCACTTTCAGAATCAACGATCTTGATCTGCTCTCCTTTTAGTACAGCAACATTGGTAAACTTCCCGAAACCCGAAAACCGACGATGTTTGATCACCAGCAAGCTTGGTTCAGAGACATCCAGTACGAAGCAGAAGTTTGGGATGCTGGTGGTAGTTCCCCAGATGTAAACTTCTCCGTCATCATGCCAGATACCCAGGTGTATACCGGCACGCTCCACCCCTGGAGCAATCTTAGCCAGGGCCGTAGAGGTAAGCGGTAACCGTTGTTTGAAAATAAGCGGATTTCCGGCCTGCGCGGGCGCTACAAAGGCTAATGATATCTTAGGAGAATGCCCCTCTTCCTTCCTTAGGCTGGCCCAAAAGGCAGCATCTATGATCATTTCCACCAGCCGTGCTTCCGGCAGCGGTGCAAGATCCATCTCACCACGATTCTTGGCTAAGCGCAGATGCTCGTTAAAGATCGATTCGACCTGAGAAGCAATTACGATAGCCGCTTGATACGTGATTTGATATTTCATGGGATAAAGTTAAAATAAAAAAAATTGGTATGTCAATTGTTATTATCTGTTCATCTATCAACCAAAATAATTAAACAATGGACACTAAAGCATTTAACTTAAATATTTTTAGTCATAAAGATTCTTTATTCTCTTTCGCGTTCTCGTTTACCAAAGATACTGACGATGCGAACGACCTGTTTCAGGAGACAATGCTGAAGGCCATTAATTACTCAAGCCAGTTTAAAGAAGGTACTAACCTAAAAGCATGGTTATACACCATCATGCGCAACACCTTTATCAACAATTATAGAAAAAGCGCCAAGACTGACCGTATTATGACGGTTACAGACGACCTAACTTCAGATAAACTATTCTTAAGTGCATCCATGAATGGCAGTGAAGGTAAATTCGTGATGGACGACATTTATAAGGCACTTGAAAAGCTGCAACCTGAATATTATATCCCTTTCATCAAGTATTTTGAAGGATACAAATACCATGAAATTGCAGACGAACTACAGATCCCAATTGGAACAGTAAAAACCAGGATCCACGTAGCAAGACAGATCTTGAAAAAGCAGCTTAGAATTTACTCCAAAATGGCTGAAGACCATGTTCAGGTCGCCTAGACACTAATCTTCCACGCTATAAAGCGGCTTATCTTTTGACCTTGGGCCATTTCGATGCTACGCACCGAAGTGGCCTTTACTTTTTCCAGGGCATTATAAATACCCGGCAGATTACTGCTTTTTGATACCAGACTGGTGTACCAGGTTTTACCTGGACCAAGCTCAGCGCTTTCAAAAACCATTTGCCGCACAAATGCCTGCTCGCCGCCAGGGCACCAGAGTTCGACCTGCTGGCCACCAAAGTTCAAGACCTTACTTTTATTACCCAGGTTACGGAGCTTACGGTTAGAACCGAGGGCCGCCTCAGTTGCTGAAGCATGGAAAGGCGGATTGCACAGGGTCAAATCAAAACGCTCTCCAGGTTTGACGATGCCTTTCAGGATCTGCTTTGAATGCTGTTGCAGTCTGAACTGCAGCGCTCCCTCCAAAGGTGGATTAGCGGCAAGGATATTTTGGGCCGATTTCAGGGCGGTGCGATCTACATCTGAGCCTACGAAACTCCAGCCATATGTTTGGTGTCCAATGATCGGGTAAATACAATTAGCACCAACCCCAACATCCAGCACCCGAATACCCCGTCCGGTCGGGATAACCCCGCCATTATCTTCGGCGAGAAGATCGGCAAGGTAATGGATGTAATCCGCGCGGCCCGGTACCGGCGGACACAAATAACCGGCAGGGATGTCCCAGTTAGCGATATTATAATAAGCCTTTAGCAGTGCGGCATTTAACATCTTCACAGCCAGGGGATCTGCAAAATCAATCGATTCATCACCATATGGGTTAACATGCACAAACTCGCGTAGTGCTGGCGTGGCTTTTACCAGCCCGGCAAAGTCGTATCGTGCACGATGTTTATTCCTGGGATGTAGATTTAACTTTTCTTCCTTTGCCTGACTCATATAGATTGTTCTTGATGCAAAAGTACCGGATAAGTTCTGCTAATTCAATTTAACTATATTTGTTTATACAAATCTATGCTCCATAAAACCCGAGGAATTGTACTGAAAACAACTTTCTACGCCGATACAGGCGTGGTCGTACAGATTTTTACCGAGAAATTTGGTATTCAATCGTACCTTATAAATGGGGTAAGAAAGCCAAAGGCGAAGGTACATCTGAACATGCTACAACCGCTCCATCTGCTGGAAATGGTGGTTTATCATAAGGCAAATACTGGTATTCAACGTGTGAAGGAAGTGCAGTCTTCTCCCCTTTTCCGCAGCATTCCATATCATATCATTAAGAGTACCATCGTCATGTTTTTGAATGAAGTGCTTTATAAGAGCATAAGACAACAACATACAGACGAACAACTGTTTGATTTTATATACAATAGTATCGCCTGGTTTGACGAAACTGAGGATGCCAGTATTAATTTTCACCTGGCTTTTTTACTAAAATTGACGAGATTCCTGGGTTTTGCTCCAAGTATGGAAACTAGAAGTAATCAGAATTACTTTGACTTACAGGAAGGTGCTTTTAGCAGTCACCCGCCGGTACACGCCTACTTCCTTGATAAAGCCGACGCAATGATCTTCATATCTTTGTTTAGCACACCGCTGGAGAAGCTTCATGAGCTTTCACTTAGCAAAATCGAAAGGCGGGCGATACTAAACAAAATCCTTGTCTTTTACACCCTGCATACCGCGTCCTTCGGTGAAATTCGTGCACATCAAGTACTTGAAGAGGTGCTTTCCTGATCGTTATCGAAAGATTATGCCTATTAAGGCAGGAATTCTCTAAAGGAATGATGGAGAATTGCGTTCTAGGTCCGTTCTTTGCAGCTATACCTAAAATATTACAATGCGCCTTACACGTATACTAACGCTAAGCATCGCTCTCCTACTCTTTTCCACAACCCTAATTGCCCAGGATGGAGGCAGTAAACCAAAGTGGTATGATACCTTTTCGCTCCGGGGCTATTTTCAGGTGCGCTACAATGCCTTTCAAAGTAATCCCGACCTGAACTGTGAGCAATGTGACAAAAGCTGGAACGGGAAAAGCAGCTTTTTCATCAGACGTGCAAGGGTAATCTTCTCTGGTCAGATTGGCAAACAGGTATACTTTTACTTTCAGCCGGACTTTGCGGCCTCTACTGGCGGAGGATTGAACTTCGGGCAAATAAAAGACGCTTACTTTGACATTGGCCTGGACGAAAACAATGAATATCGCTTACGCTTGGGACAGACCAAAATACCCTATGGCTTCGAAAACATGCAGTCCAGCTCAGTTCGTATTCCTTTAGACCGGGCAGATGCATTGAATAGTGCCATAGTAAATGAACGTGACCTGGGTTTATTCTTCTATTGGGCTCCTAAAGAAAAACGACAGCTGTTTAAACAGCTGGTTGATGATGGCTTGAAGGGAAGTGGCGACTACGGTGTCTTTGCGTTTGGTGTGTTTAATGGGCAGAACTCCAATCAGCTCGACCAAAATAACGATGTTCATACTGTTGCGCGGGTAACCTGGCCATTTTCTATTGGAAACCAGATTATAGAAACCGCCGTTCAGGGTTACACTGGAAAGTATGTGATTGCCACGAATGAGTTATCAAAGAATGTAAAGTATACTGCCGACCGCAATTACCTGGATCAGCGTGTGGCGGCAACGTTCATCTTATACCCTAAGCCATTCGGCATACAGGCAGAATACAACATTGGAAAGGGCCCTGAATACAATAAGCTCACAGATTCTATTGAGGTGCAGAATCTAAAGGGTGGATATATAACCATGTCATACCTTATTAAAAAGAACAAGCAATCGTACATGCCTTTCCTGCGGGCTCAATATTATGATGGCGGTAAGAAACATGAGCTGGATGCAAGAAGCTATAAGGTGAATGATTTTGAGTTTGGGATTGAATGGCAGCCCGTAGAACACCTCGAACTGGTAGGCAGCTACAACTTCTCACATCGACGGTACGAAGATTTTGAGCTAAGGGATAATTACCAAAGTGGTAATCTTTTGCGACTGCAGGCGCAATTGAGCTTTTAATAAAGAATTGAAATGATTTCTGGCAGGGAGAACACCCTGCCTTTAAAAAAGGCTGGTAAACAAAAAAGCCTCTCAGTATTACTGAAAGGCTTTTTGTTGGTGGGAGATACTGGGTTCGAACCAGTGACCCCCTGCTTGTAAGGCAGGTGCTCTGAACCAGCTGAGCTAATCTCCCTTTTGGTTACCTCTTCAACATTTAAGCTTTTTAAGAAGTCTTTTTCGTTGTTCGGTGTGCAAATATACACTCAAGTTTTAATTCTGCAAAAGTTTTTTTCCTTTTTTCTGAAAATACCATGGTTTAAAGCACTTCCAAGGCCGAAATCAGCTCAAAACACACCAAATAACCTACAGACAATGAACGTCTTAACCGTAAAACACTATGGATAAAAAAAATTTTATTTTTTTTTGAGGGAAACACAAAAGGATCTGAAGTCCCACAACTTTTAAAAAAAAGGATTTCAAGAAGTATAGAATATATAAGCAAAATACTTCAGTGCTGAAAGCGATACTGCTATACATGTGTTTTTTGATGCATAAAACGTGCAGTATATTATTTGTTGGAGCCGACAAATAGATTTAATTTTAAGCCTTGCCTTTCTTTTTCAGGCAAGTAAATTTATTATGAAAAACTTTACCATTTAATCCGCCTCATGTTTGAAAAAATAAAAAAGAAAATTCTTAACAGTGGAGAATTTGCTGACCGTATTATTAGACGTCACAAATTATTCTGGGGTGGCCCGGATGCAGAACAGGTCCGGAACGTACGAATGTCGGCATCCGACCCGATCGAAAAATGGATGGATGATCCATACTGGCAACGCAAGTTGAGTAATAAAGCAAATGCACGCGAATTTGCAAAGATGCAGGGATGCCAGGTACCAGATCTTTATTGGCGAGGTTCAGATGTAGAAAATATCGACTTCAGTAAACTTCCACCCTACTACGTTATTCGTCCAACTACAGGCCATTCCTCTAAGATGGTTTTTGTAATGGATCATGGCACCAACCTTTTTGATGGTAAAAGATATACCCCTCAGGAAATCGTTGCCGCACTTAAAGAAGCTGTGGATAAAAAGGCTGATCAGGAATTTCTAATCGAAGAGTTCCTGAAAAATGAAGAAGGTGAGCATAATGTGCTTACCGATTATAAATTCTTCTGCTTTAACGGGGAGATTTCCGTCGTTTGGGAAATTCAGCGCATCGGTCCAAAAACTGGATACGCTACTTTCTACGATGAGCACTGGCAACAGATCGATGAAGTACACGTCTTTTATCCTCCAAAAGAGAAAGGACCTGCACCAAAATGTTATCCAGACATGGTGCGTCAGGCAAAGAGTCTGAGCAAAGCTTACGGTATATTTGTGAGGCTTGACTTTTACGCTACCGACAGGGGCGCTGTATTCGGGGAATTCACGCCTACACCTGCACTGGGCAGAGGTCACACCCGCTTTGGCAAGAAACGTCTGCTAAAATATTGGGATACCTATTGTAAGGGGCAGATCTAACTGATCAGAGGTTCTATAGTCTTAAGCTATAGAGCCTTTTTATTGCTCATTCTTCTTGTCGGTCTCGGTAAGTACAGCACTGATGATCTTGTCCAGCTCTTGGGCAGAATCCATCAAATGTGCAAGTAGCTCCGTATTTGTTATCTGTCCCTCGTTGTAGGTGAGCAATTCCGAGAGCCCCATAATTCTGGCCAGTGGTGCACGAACAATATGGCTCTGCAACCAGGAGATCTCCTTAAGGTACTTATTCTCATCCTCCATATTGCTGATATAAGTCAGTCTTTCTGTAGCATCCTGCATACCACCAATCATCCGTTCAGCTGCACCAGCAGCATTGAAGACAAAGAATCCCCTGTCAATGATCGCCTTGTATACCCCTCCGGCAGTTAAGAAGCGGTATTGTTCTTTCCACCTTGTCTTTTTATCCCGAAGATGAATAAAAATCTGGTCCACAACATGCTCCTGATCTTCAGGATGGATCAGTTCAAGCCAGCGGTTTGGCTTATGCTTTTCTTCCTCGTAGGAATAGCCAAACACCTCCTCGAAGCCCTTACTCCAGGTGAGCTCGTTAGTTATTAGATCCCAATCATATATGGCTTCAGTACCAGCTCTCGAAATTCGATTGTAGTGCTCAATATTTGCTTTGATCTTACGTTCATTGTTGATACGCTGGGTAACATCACGTCCGTTGATCACGATGCCTCCAACCGCATTATCATCGCTCATGTCCGTAATCGTCGTTTCGATCCATCGATGCTGGCTACCACCTACCACTACCCGGAAAGCGGCCAGGCGTTTCGACTTTTCCTTGCTGAGCTGCCTGAACCCCTCTACAACATCCCGCTTATCTTCGGGATGTATAAACTCAAAAATATTTTTATGCATCAATGCTTCGGAATTGACTCCAAGGACATGCTTGGTAGATGGGCTTACATACTTAAAGGTTCCGGAAAGGTCGAGAATCGCTGTGAGGTCTGAACCATCTTGAACCAATGCTTTGAACCGCTGCTCGCTAATCCTTAGGCCCTCTTCTGCTTTGATCCGGTCTGTTATATCCTGGGCCACGATAATTCGGGTAGCATCATCCCAGGAGGTTAATGGCTGACTGGTAATTTCGGCAATGACAATCTCTCCGGATTTCTTTTGTAAACGTACCTGTGCCTTATTGATCTTGCGCGATTCAGCTTTCTCAGTAAGCATCTTATCAAGAACATACTGATCCTCTGGTGGATACATATCACGCACGCTTAAAGATAAAAACTCATCTTCCGTGTAACCATAGGTTTTTACCGCGGCAGCATTTACCTCCAGAAACTTCAAGGTATTAATGTCGTACAACCACTTTGGAAAAGGACTGAAGTCGAACAGCATTTGATAGCGATCTTTTGCTTGTTGAAGCTCATGATCGGCCTCAATCCGGCTTGTAACATCCCTGAAGTAAACACTCAGACCATCAGTATTAGGATAAGCCGCAACTTCAAGCCACATCTGCGCCTCCGGTAGGAACTCCTCAAAGCGGACGGATTCCCGTAGGATAAGTGCCTTGTCGTATTCGACGGGGAACCGAAGCGCTAGGGCTTTTGGATAGATATCCCACAAGTTTCTGCCGATGATCTGTGACCGTGGTGTACTCAAAATATGCTCGGCCTCTTTATTCCAATACGTTACTGTCCAGTTTTTGTCAACGGCAAAGAAGCCATCCGTTATGCTCTCCATCATGTCTACAAGCTGTCGTTGTTTGGCTTCTGCCTGGGCTTCCGCCTCCCGGAGTACACTCAGGTTTTTCGTAATCAAGTATACCCCGAGCACCTCGTTATTCATGATCATCGGAATAAACGTGACGTTGAGGAGCAGGGTTTTAGCATCAGTACTCATCATCCGGGTATCCAGATTTTGTATTTCCCCCTTTATAGACTTTTGAAAAGCTTCAAACACTGTTTGAAAATGTAATTCAGAAATTAGCGGAACAAAGGACATCAATAACAGGTCTTCCCTACTGTAGCCGCTCATATCTTCAAATAGCTTATTAACGTCTAGAAAGTTGCCATAAAGATCCAGGGTAGCCATAGCTTCGGGATAGTTATTGAACAATGGATACGAGAATTGTTCATGGAAGAGCTGTCCTGCTGAATCTGATCTTTTTCGTTGCGTCACAAACTCGGTTACATCTGCAACAGAATGTACTAAGTATATAACCTTGCCGCTCGCGTCAAGCACAGGAATGGTGTCGGTGTTCCAGAACTTTATTTCAGCACCCAGATTAGGAGTATGCACGATATCATATCGTTGCAGTCTAACTTTACTGGTCTTTTTAAGTCGGTATGCATTTTCCAATGCAGAGCGGAAGGTTTTCACACGTTTTTGGGCATCTTCACCGATGCCTTCGGGGAAAATATCGAACATATTCAATCCGACCACCTGGCTCAGGCTCTTCCCTGTTGCGCTCAAGTATGCATCATTGGCGTCAACTACGGTAAACCTAGGCGAATCTGGCAAAAGAAAAAGACAAGGTGTTGCCGAGGATTTATAACTTTCAATGATACGAGCTGTAGATGGCATCGGTATTTGATTAGGATAGATTAAGTTATGAAGTTTTCTTCTATTCGATAGTGGATTGCATAAAAAAACCGGTTTGATGCACAAGGCTATACAAACCGGCTTTCAGAATACATAAACTATCTTACGTCACGTGATACTTTTGCTGCTGTGCCGCGGCCCGGCAGATAGATCTGCAAGCCAAAAGAAAGATTAACTGCATGTTGATAACCTTCGTTTCCGAAACCGGTCAGGCCGTTGTATTTTACCAGCGTTTCGAGTCCGATGTTTGGCGTCACGAAGTAGGCAAAACCAGGTCCGAAGCTAAAATCGAACCCGTTAGTATTACCGCCGCCTTTACTTACGTTACGTCCGCCAAGACCTGCAGCAACCTCTCCGAAAATGCGTCCATGGTTTAATACCTCTACGTCAGAGCCTGAATAATAACGTGCAAGCGGTCCAACGCCGTAGTTGATTGTAGTAGCCGAGTTTTTTGCTGTAGCAATTCCGAAATTCACATATGCACCCAGTGCAATGTTATCCTGAACAAACCAGGCCGCTTTTGGCGTCACATCAAACTGGAATAAGTGTGGATCATCAAGGTTGAAATTGATGTTTGCAAGGTTACCGCCGACCATGACGTTACCTTTTTGAATTTGCGCCTGGGCAGTTAACCCGGCAAAGCTTACCGCAGCAAGCATGGTTAAGAAGAACTTTTTCATAGGTTTTTGTTTAAGGTATGTTTTCACCTTTATTCACAAAGGCTATGCCACCGAAGGCCTTTGCCAAAAGCAAAATTCAAGTGGAGATCACAGCCTAATAAAAATGATGTGGCACCGAATTATGGCTTTAGATTTGATAATAAGCTGGCACACCTCAACCTTTCTGCATGAAGCTATTAGATGATCCTATATTCCAGGCTGTATTTAACGTGGCATTTCCCAGAGTGCTGGTAAGTGCTGATAATACTGGATTTCATATTGTCGACTTCAACAATTCAGCAAGGGAGATTACAAAGATTGAGACACTGGCTCCTATTACTCTGGTGTCATTTATTGAGCCCCGGTACCTTGATCAACATACTGAACGCATACTCCTGGATGGCTGCAGCGCAGCATTGGAGACACGGGAACGCGTCATTCAGTATTTTTCCACCAGTGAAATAGATGAACAAGATGAACTTGAAGATCAGAACTGGCTTCAAATCGAACTCGTACCAATATCAGGCAGTGCAGAAGTCCCGGACTATGTGCTGATTAATATAATCACGATGCCTATTGCGCCACTTAGTGTGCAGCGGGCCAGAGAAGATTATTTCCGTAAGCAAAGCCTCTCAGACGAACTTGATGCTACAAACGAGGAACTATACGCAAGTAATGAAGAACTTACAAATACAGTTGAGGCTTTAAATCTGGCACAGGAAAATCTTAAGCATACCAATGAAAGACTGGAAAAACGTGTAAAGAACCGCACACTTGAGTTACAAACCTCACTGTCGCTCATTCAGGAAGAAAGAAAACGACTCAGCAATATCATTGCAAACATTCCGGCAGGTATTTGCATTTTAAAGGGGCGTGAATTGCTACTGGAAGATGTTAATGAAGGGATGTTAAAAATCTGGGGCAAAGACAAACAAATCCTTGGCACAAGGTTACTGGAATTCATGCCAGAACTCAAAGATCAGTCTTTCCCCTCCCTGCTTGAAGACGTATTTAATACCGGAAAGCCCTATATCGAACGTGACGCAAGACTTGACATCTTCAACGAAACTGGCAGAAGAACAGTTTACCTGGACTTTTCCTATACGCCCCTGTTTAATTCAGATCAGGAGGTGGACCGGATTCTTGTACATGCAGATGATGTTACGGAGCGTACTCTGGCCCGACTACGAGAACAATACCTGTCTGAAGAATTGACTGCAATTAACGAAGAGCTATCATCCGCAAATGATGAACTTGCAGCAACTAACGAAGCCTTATCTGACTCAAAAAACATTTTACAGAAAAGTGAGTCAACCTTAAAGTTTATGTTCAATGCAATTCCACAACAGGTTTGGACTTCATCGGCTGATGGGAAGCTTAACTATGTTAATCAAACCATGTGTGAGGAGCTTGGGCAAGATATGGAAAGCTTGGTTCAGCAGGGCTGGCGCCAATATATTCATCCAGACGACTTACTGAATGCGGTAGACAAATGGTCTTTAGCACTGCAAACATCGCAACCCTTTACCGCAGAGTACAGGTTGAGATTTAAAGATCAAAGGTATTACTGGCACATATCCAAGGCAGTACCCATGATTGAAAACGATGAAATTAAAATCTGGATCGGCACAAACACCAATATTGAGCTTCAGAAAGCAAGTGAACAGAAAAAAGATGAATTTCTTTCCATTGCAAGTCACGAGTTGAAAACACCGCTGACGAGTATCAAAGCTTTTAACCAGTTGATTCACAAGAGCAGTGACAATTACACAGTTCAACGCTTTGCTGGTAAGTCGGCCGAGCACATCGATAAACTGGAATGGCTGATTAACGACCTGCTTGATGTCACTAAAATCAACGCCGGTAAGATGGTTTATAATTTGCAGCCTTTTAACTTCCGGAATTTGCTTCTAAACAGTATTGATACCATTCAGCAAACCTCAACCACACACCAGATCATCCTGAAAGGTTCTGAAGAAATAATCTACACTGGCGATCACTTCCGCCTGGAACAAGTTGTACAGAACTTCCTTTCGAATGCCATTAAGTATTCACCTGAAGCAGATCAGGTCATTGTCGATTATAAGGTGGAAATGGGAAACATCCTGGTTTCCGTGCAGGATTTTGGGATCGGTATTGCACAGAAGGACTTCGCTCGCCTGTTCGACCGCTACTATCGTGTAGATAATTCCGCCATGCGATTTGAAGGCCTGGGACTCGGTCTATATATATCCTCAGAAATACTGAAAAGACATCATGGTAGTTTCTGGATTGAAAGTGAAGAAGGAAAAGGATCCACATTCTTTTTCCGCCTGCCGCTTGCAAGCGCGTCAAACAGCAGTAAGGAAATCAATACAGATGATTTCTACAAAAATGACGCACTAACTATTGCGTACAATGAGGCTGCAGCACGGTTGGATGTGGATTGGACAGGTTTTCAAAGCCTGCAAACCGTGCAGCATGGATGTTTGAAAATGCTGGATATGCTTTCGCGATACAAGATAAGTAAGATAATCAACGATAATACTCATGTAAAGGGCACCTGGTCTGATGCGGCAGATTGGGTTGGTGAAGTTTGGTTCCCCATGATGGAGAAAGCTGGATTAAGACAGTTTGCATGGATCTACTCCTCTGCAGCATTTAGTCAACTTTCTGCACAAAAAGCCGCTGATGTGGGCTATGGAAACGTGCTCACGCGCTTTTTTACAGACATGACCACAGCACGTGAATGGCTTAGCGGCAGCCCTAAAGACATCCCGGAATTTCGATAAAGAAAGTTGTACCGCTGCCCACTTCACTTTCAAACCAGATTTTGCCATTATGCCAATCAACGATGGTTT
The DNA here is from genome assembly GCA_038918115.1 of Pedobacter sp. Lineage (GTDB taxonomy): Bacteria > Bacteroidota > Bacteroidia > Sphingobacteriales > Sphingobacteriaceae > Pedobacter. Next base: position 256,954 of record JBCLAL010000001.1, on the reverse strand, counting down.
TAATAATGGACATGCCCAGACCAACAGAGGCCTCTCCTTTCAAGCCTGATCTGCGTGCTTTGCTAAACTTGTCAAACAGGAAGCTTCTAAATTCCTCAGGAATACCAATTCCATTATCCTTGACGGATATCCGGACAAATTCATCACGCTTACTTAACCTAAGTTCAATCAGCCCATCATCGGGTGTGAACTTTATGGCATTCGAAATGAGGTTGTTTAGGACCTGCATAAATTTATAGTCATCGATCTCTGCAAAAATCTGCGGCTCGTCATTGATAAAGCGGATGCTCTTCTTTAATTGTACTTCATGCGCCAGATACTCTTCCATAAAGTTGCAGATACTCTTTACAAGGTCATGCCGGGATTTTACCAGATCTACTCCGGTGGACTCTATAAACTCAAGTTTTACAAATTCCTGCACCAGACGGATACTGCGTCGCGAAATACTGGCTATGGAATCGATAAGCTTTAAGGTATGCTGATCCGCAGGGTCCGTTTTCTTCGCAAGCAGATAACTGTAATTTGATATTGAACCTAATGGACCAGCAAGGTCATGGGAAAGGATATTCAGTACCGCATTTTTCTTATTAGATAACGCTTCCATGAGGTCAACACCTTCCTGATAGGTTGTAATATCATCCAGAAAAGCCGATATTATACGATCACCTGTTCCATTGATGGTCAGGGTCATTCCAAGCCTTAAGTAGTGGATTTTCTTCCGTATAACAATTCTGAATTCCAGGTTTTGCAGAAATCCACCTAGGCTTAATTCCGCAAATTGCGCTCGAATATATTCCTGATCTTCCGGATGTACCATGGCGAACAATCGCCCAGGCGTTGCCTCTTCAGGTTTCAACGGGAAGAATTCTTCAAATGCAGGATTGAAATAAATGTACTCGTTCTTATTGAGGTTATACGAAAGGTATATTCGAGTATCGTGTTTAGCTAATTCTAATAGCACTTTCTCAGAAGCAGACATAAATTAGTGGGCAGTTCAAAAGCCTCTTTCCTTAAATTAAACGATTTAAAACAGCATACTTGATCAGTGTAGCTGTATTCTTGCAGCCCGTTTTTTCCATTAAGTTCTGGCGATGACCTTCCACGGTGCGACGGCTGATGAATAGCTTCTCACCCATTTCACTGTTTGTAAGCCCTTCACCGATAAGTTTCAGGATCTCCAGTTCACGGCTATTCAGATGTAAGTTCAGCGGTTCTGCCGGCAATGCAGGAGGTCGTTTCGAGGAACGTTCCAGCAAACCAAAAGATAGATCTGAGCTAATGTAACGCTCTCCAGAGGTAACTTGCCTTAAAGAGAATATTAATTCATCGGGGCTTACGGTTTTAAGCAGGTATCCCGACGCACCTTCTGAGAAAGATTGGATCATGTATTTTTCATTATCCAACATCGAGAGCATGACAACTTGAATTTTCGGATCATGGTCCTTTGCAGCCTTTATGAGTTCTATGCCATCCATGTCAGGCATATTAATATCAGCCAAAATTACATCGGGATTGTGACCATTCTTCAACAACTCAATTGCTTCAAGCCCGTTTTGGGCTTCACCTATAACATTGAAACCTTCATGTGTCTCCAACAACAACCTGATGCCATCTCTAACTAAATTATCATCTTCAGCTAAAATCACATTCATTTTTCGTATGTCTAATTTTTCCTTATCTAACTGTCGGCATAGAATTTTGAAAATGCTTGATAAACAATCACTAACAAGTACAATAGGCCAAATATTGATTTTTCATTCTGGACCGTATTGATAACAAAGCAAATTAATTACCTATTTGCTTCTTTACCCTGCACCGTGCCAGGAGTTGACTGAAGCAAATCTACAAAAGAACTAAGGTTAATTCTACACGTACATTTACTTCAATAATCAGTATTTCTACCTGTTTAAATGCCACTTCTAACACTTAAGTTTTGAGGGAAAGAAAGCTCTAAATTTAATTCGAAATCAGCTTAATGAAAATCAGCATCTTACATAACGATTAAAAAACAACGTCTGTTTACTTAAACATTTTAACTTGCAGCCGCTTGTTTTTACTTACTCATCAAAAACTACACCAATGGTAATTACCTGCTATCACCTTCAGCTTATACGCGTTTTCACCTAACAGAAAACAAGGTGTTCAATTTTCAGCTTTCCTTAGGAGTTAACCAAATTGAAACCAGATGGAAGTTGATGAGTTAAGAAAGTACCAGCAAGAAAATGATTGCCCTGTTCCAAACGGGATCCTGATGATCATCGGTGGCGGAAAGCAACGTGAGGCCATGTTGAAAGCGTTTGCAGGCTTGATCAGGTCGGAAAACTCCGTCATCGAAGTGATTACCACTGCTGGTTCAGTCGAAGTGGAGGATACCTTCAGGGAATATAGCGATATCCTTCAAAAACACCTGAACTGCACAGTAAATAACATACACCACGACCGCCGGGAGGATATTAACGCAGAAGAAATCGAGCTTCGTGCGAAAGCTGCAGACGCCGTGTTCTTTGCCGGCGGAGACCAGCTGAAACTAACCTCCATTTATGGCGGTACAGCTTTTTTGTTTATCCTTAAACATCGTTACATCTATGAACACCTGCTTGTCGGTGGCACCAGTGCGGGTGCAATGGTACTGTCTACACCCATGATCTTTGCAGGTACAGGCGCAGATGAAATGATCGCTGGTGCGGTGAAGATTACTACAGGATTTGAATTCCTGCGTGATGTTTGCATAGACACACATTTCGTACAACGTGGACGAGTGGTACGGCTCGCACAGGTAATTGCAACCAACCTTTCTACAATTGGCTGGGGAATCGAAGAGGACACTGCCGTTATCGTAGAGAACGGAACCGAAGCCCGGGTGAGCGGTGAGGGCGTCGTATTGATTATAGATGGCAAGGAGAGCTTTGGCAACAACGTCACTACTTTTGACGATGAGCAGGCTATTAGTATTCGCAACTTGAAATTGTCTATATTAGCACATGGTGAGACCTTCGATATTCATCAGCTCAATCCACCGCACAAGTGATTTAGCTGCAATAATAGCAGGTCCTTCAAGGTCCAAATTATGAGCAATCACAATCACACGCATGATGATGCGCATACCCACGAACATAACCATAATGAAAATACCTGGATAGGAAAATGGCCGCTATTATCTGCGCTGCTGATCCTTTTTATTATGCAAACCCTTGAACTGGGATTTGGCATAAAGATCAACAATCTCCTGAGTTTGTTGATCTATGGTGCTGCCTTCCTGCTTTCGGGTTATCCGGTATTAGCGCTTGCATTTAGAAAGGCATCCAGGCTCGACTTCTTCAATGAATTTGTACTTATGAGCGTAGCCACCATTGGGGCATTTACCATAGGCGCGTACAGTGAGGGCGTTGCCGTAATGGTGTTCTATTCCATTGGAGAATGGTTTCAGGATGCTGCTGTTGACAAGGCAAAGCGAAACATCAAAGCCCTGCTAGACTTCCGCCCAGACCAGGTAGATGTGCTTCGAAATAATCAGGTACAATCGCTGCGTCCGCAGGATGTTGCGCTCGAAGAGCTTATCCAGGTAAAAGCCGGTGAAAAGGTGGCATTGGATGGTTTGCTTCAGAACGACCGGGCAAGCTTTAATACAGCTGCGCTAACTGGCGAAGCAAAGCCTGATGGTAAGCGCCAGGGCGACTGGGTTTATGCTGGCATGATCAACTTGAACCAAGTGATTCAGGTACGCGTGAAAGCTTTGTTTAAGGATAGTAAGCTCAGCAAGATCCTGGACATGGTACAGGAAGCCACAAGCAGAAAATCTAAAACCCAACTCTTTATTTCCAGATTTGCAGCAATTTATACGCCCATAGTCTTTTTGCTTGCCTTGATGGTGCTTGTGCTCCCGTACTTCATCCTTGCAGATTATACTTTTAGAGAATGGCTATACCGTAGTCTGGTATTTCTGGTAATCAGCTGCCCTTGCGCATTGGTGGTATCTATCCCCTTAGGTTATTTCGGGGGCATCGGACTAGCCTCGAGAAATGGTATCCTCTTTAAGGGATCCAATTTCCTGGATGTGATGACGAAGGTGGACACCATTGTGCTTGATAAAACAGGAACACTCACAAAAGGGGTGTTTAAGGTGCAAAGGATAGAAAATAAGACCTTAAACCAGCGCACATTCCTGCAGTATGTAGCTGCCGTAGAAAGCAACTCTACACATCCTATTGCGGCAGCCATTACACAACATGCCGCGGGAGATATCCCCTTGAAAGCCGAAAACATACAGGAAATAGCAGGATTAGGACTAAAAGCAAATATAAATGGTAAGACCTTGCTGGTGGGCAACACAAGGCTGTTGTCGCAAAACAATATCACCTTTGATACGATACTCAACGACATCCCGGAGACCGTGGTTGTCGTGGCCATAGATCAGGTTTACGAAGGCTATCTTGTCATTGCAGATGAAATTAAACCTGATGCAGCCTCAGCCATAGCATCCCTTTATCGTACAGGAATGAAAATCGTAATGCTTAGTGGCGATAAGCAAAGCGTGGTGCAAAAGGTGGCTGAGGAACTTGGTATCAAAGATTATTCAGGTGACCTGCTACCGGAACAAAAGGTGGCCAGGGTAACGGAGTTAAAACAGCAGGGAAAGACCATCGCTTTTGTAGGTGATGGCTTGAATGACGCACCGGTGATCGCACTGGCTGATGCAGGAATCGCAATGGGCGGCCTGGGTAGCGATGCTGCAATCGAAACCGCAGATATTGTTATTCAAAATGACCAGCCCGCTAAGATTCCTGTTCTTATCCGTATCGGAACCATCACACGGAACATTGTATGGCAGAATATTACCCTGGCCATGGCGGTCAAAATACTGGTGTTAGTACTCGGTGCAGGTGGTATAGCCACGCTCTGGGAAGCTGTAATTGCTGATGTTGGCGTAGCCTTGCTCGCCATCCTTAATGCTGTCCGGATCCAAAACTACAAACTGTAATAACCGGAAAATCAGTCATCAAAAAAGCCTGTCCAGTATTGGACAGGCTTTTTTGATGTTAAGCTTTTTATTAGGAATTATCTTCCCGGAGGAGTTGTTGTTCCGGAGCCAGAACCTCCTGTGGTTCCACCAGTTGATGTACCGCTGCCGGTTCCTGAACCTGTGCCTGTACCTGTTCCAGTACCGCCAGTTCCGGTGCCACCTGTACCCGATCCGGTACCAGTACCAGTGCTTGTGCCTGTACCGCCTACACCTGTTCCGGTTGAGCCACTGCTAGAACCACTTGTGCTGGTTCCGGTACCTGATGCACCACCAGATCCCATCGTTCCGGTATTTGAAGTGTCCATCATACTGGTGTCGGTCATGGTGGTATCCATCATGGAAGTATCCATGGATGAGGAATCGCCACTGCCTTCGCCGTTGTTGTTTGAACTACATGCTGCAAAGACCATCCCGGTAAATGCAAGAGTCATTAAGGCTTTAAATTTCATCACTTCTAGGTTTTCGGTTAATATTAGTTGTTTGTTAATCTTTCATTTCTTAGTACCACTAAAGCGGATGAAAAGTTTGGACTAACACCACAAACACTAAAAATTAAGTACAAATACCTGTTAATCAGTATTTTTACCTTAATCCCAGTTCGCCCAGTTATTGCCGTTCGACCAAGAATCTGTAGTACCCAATGCACCGCGGTAAGCTACCTTTGCCATACCGCTCATATCTTTATTTTTACCTACACTGGTAAAAATCGCTCCCTTTAAAACTGGAGATCCTACTTGTGGACGGAAATCTGGTGCTGAGCCAGCCTGATATAAACCACCGAACATGAATCCAGCAATATCTGTAACGAGCTCATTGTTGTTTACACGTTTCTTTGTAGTACTGCTGCCGGTTTGAGTCGCCCAGTTTGCTACGTCCGCATCTGGATTTATGTTTACACCTGAAGGTCCGTTATCATAGTTAAAGGCCCAAGCTGCATTATCTGCATTAACCAGATTGTAACGGAACTCAGAATTATCTGCAACCTCATTATTAACCAGATAAGGTTTCGTTTTAGGACATAACATCAGACCACCATAGGTATAACCTGCAAGAATTGAGTTTTGAATGGTGAAGCGCGTGTTTTTACGGATATACACTGCCTGACTTTGATCGCCTTCTTGCTGCGCATCTTTTGGACCAATAATGGTCATGTTAGAAATCACAGGATGCGTATAAGGCAATACTTCAGTAGCATCTTTGTCGTTCAAGCTTTCTACACCGTTTGAACGTATGCCGAATTTCGAAGCAGATGGGCGGTAAGAAATAAGGAACTGTAATCTTCCGGTGTATCCACGGTCAAAATCGAAGTTATCATCACCATTATCGTAGCCAATCAGGTATTGTCCATTAACAGTACCACCTACAAACTGGAAGCCGTCATCTCTTGAATGTTTAACCATTACGTTTTGAAGAACAGTTGTTGACCCTACTCCACCAAGCATTAAACCGCTGGCATAGTCGATTGCCCATTCTTCTTCTTGCTCAGGGTTCAATGCACCGGTATATTCCAGACGAAGAAATTTGATGGAACCTGAATCGTCATTATCATCAATTCCTCCAAACTCGGTGTCTTGAGTTTCTTCCATACCCTGGATATGCATAACACCACCAACACCGTTGGTTGCAGCTTTACCAAGTACAATTAACCCAACCCAATCGCCTGGTTTTTTATTGTCGGCGCCAGAGGTAAATACAACCGGATTTTCTGGTGTTCCGTTCACTTTAATCTTTGAGCCGCGGGCGATGATCAATGCACCTTTATCTGTTGCTTTTTCTGCAGGATCAACATTCACGATCGTCCCAGCAGCAATAGTAAGCGTTACATTTCCCTTCACGAACACTTTTCCTTTAAGAACATATTCATTGTCCGGAGTAAGGGTTGTATTTTGGGTAATTTCGCCGCTTAAAACTAAAGTCTGTTTACCCGGTCCGGGAATGAATTCGTCCTTGTCTTTCTTACAGGAGAACAATGCAGTTACGCACAACAGCGCCAAAACAAGGCCTGTCTTCATGTTTAATTTCATAAGAGATTTTTCGTTGATTTTAAGCAAAGTTATGTCCGAAAAACCGATGCTTCATGGAACTGCCTGATATTGATTACAAAGCGAGTAAAATGGTGATGCATTTCTCACTTTTTCACGGTCTGATTTGATCAGTAGCTGGGGCATCCGGATCTGGCGAATTCGGATCAATATCTGGATTTAACTGCACCGCACCATCATCGTCCTTTTTAGCAAATAGAATGGGATACAAGAACATAAGGGCACCCAAAATGAATAACACACCAGAGGCCTCGAGAAAATAAATAGCGGAATCAATTTTCTGTTCCCGTAAAATCAGGTACACCACAAGCGAGAGGATACCAATAATTATTGCAATCACTGCTTTCTGGAGTTTGAGGACTTTAATCATGGTCGTTTATAGAATTAGTTATACTTGTGTTTAAACACTTGGAACAAAAATCAATCCAACGCGTAAATTGCTTGATATTTAACGCTGAGGATACCGTTTTTAAATACAAAAGCTTAACTTTGCACACTTAATTTTTTGGAGATATTGGATTGATGTATAGGGAATTTAAACAACTAGAATTAGCTAAAATAGGAGAAGAAATACTAGAGTTTTGGAAGAAGGAACAAATCTTTGAGAAGAGCATTTCAACAAGACCCAAAACTCAACCTTTTACTTTCTTTGAAGGACCTCCTTCGGCCAACGGTATGCCAGGTATACACCACGTGATGGGCCGCGCAATAAAAGACATTTTCTGTCGCTATAAAACCCTTAAGGGATTTCAGGTGAAACGTAAAGGTGGTTGGGATACGCACGGCTTGCCAATAGAGCTCGCTATAGAGAAAAAACTCGGCATCACCAAGGAAGATATCGGCAAGAAAATAACCGTAGAGGAATACAACGCTGCCTGTAAGGAAGAGGTAATGAAATACACTGATGTATGGAATGACCTTACCGAAAAAATGGGCTACTGGGTGGACCTTGAGCATCCGTATATTACTTACCATAACGAATATATTGAGACCCTTTGGTGGATTCTGAAATCTTTCTACCAGAAAGGCTTGATCTATAAGGGTTATACCATACAACCTTATTCACCTGCAGCAGGTACCGGACTTAGCTCACACGAGCTGAATCAGCCAGGAACCTACAAGATGCTTAAGGATACCTCTATTACCGCACAGTTCTTCTTGCGGAAAGACCAGGAACATCCATTAATGCCAGTCCTTTTCGAAGATGCGGCAGAAGAAACGGCAATCATCGCCTGGACCACAACGCCCTGGACTTTACCGTCGAACGGTGCACTTGCCGTTGGCGAGAAGATCACCTATGTCAAAGTAAAAACTTTTAATCCCTACACCTTCCTGCCGGTAAGTGTAGTAGTGGCAAAAGATCTGCTTGCTAAACACTTCAAGAAAGATGCGGAAGGTTTATCCTTTGAAGCCTACAAAGGCGGCGATAAATTGATCCCATGGAAGGTTGTGGCTGAATTTAACGGTAAAGACCTTGTCGGATTACGTTACCAGCAACTGATGGATTATGTAAGCACGGATGAGCTTAAGGAAAAGGCATTCCGCGTGATCCCTGCAGACTATGTAACTACCGAAGATGGTACTGGTATCGTGCACATCGCTTCTGCATTTGGTGCGGACGATTTCCGGGTTGCCCGTGAAAGTGGCGTACCTGCCGTAATGATTAAAGACACTTTTGGCAATGAACTGCCATTGGTAAACAAACAAGGTAAATTCGTTGATGAGGTGACCGACTTCGCCGGCCGCTATGTAAAAGAAGAGTTTTACAGCGACGAAGAACGTCAGGCGCCTGACTTCAAATCTACCGATGTATTGATTGCCATCAAGCTAAAGGAAGATAATAAAGCTTTTGATGTAAAGAAATACGAACACAGCTACCCGCACTGCTGGAGAACCGATAAACCGGTTCTTTACTATCCATTAGATAGCTGGTTCATCAAAACCACCGCAGTAAAGGATAAGCTTGTTGACCTGAATAAGGGCATCAACTGGAAACCTGAAGCAACCGGATCCGGACGCTTTGGTAACTGGCTGGAGAACCTGGTTGACTGGAACTTGTCGCGCTCCAGGTATTGGGGCACACCGCTTCCAATCTGGCGTACTGAAGATGGACAGGAGGAGCTTTGTATCGGTTCGATCGCCGAACTCAATGCAGAGATCAAGAAATCAGTAGATGCTGGCTTTATGGAAGCAAGCTTTGAACTGAAAGATATGCACCGCCCTTATGTTGACGATGTAATCCTTGTTTCACCTTCGGGCCGTAAGATGAAACGTGAAACCGACCTGATCGACGTCTGGTTCGATAGTGGTGCAATGCCTTATGCACAGTGGCATTTCCCATTTGAAAATAAAGAAGCATTTGAGAACGCCTACCCTGCTGATTTTATCGCGGAGGGTGTGGACCAAACTCGTGGCTGGTTCTTCACGCTGCATGCCATTGCGGTAATGCTTAGCGAAAGCAGTGAGGAGATAAAAGCAATAAACGAACGTGTAGGTAACCCTGGTGTAGCTTTCAAAAGCGTAGTATCCAACGGCCTGGTACTGGATAAGAACGGCAACAAGATGTCTAAGCGCTTGGGCAACGGTATTGATCCTTTCAGCACCATTGCAACTTACAGCGCTGATGCTACCCGCTGGTATATGATCAGCAATGCTTCCCCATGGGACAACCTGAAGTTTAACATAGAAGGTCTGGATGAAGTACGCCGCAAGTTCTTCGGCACCTTGTACAATACCTACTCTTTCTTTGCATTGTATGCAAACATAGACAAGTTTGTGCTCGACAAGAACAACCAGACACCAGTGGCAGAGCGCAGTGAGCTCGACCGGTGGATCCTGTCGCTTCTACAAACTTTGATCGCTGAGGTGGACGAAAGTTTTAATACTTATGAGCCAACTAAAGCGGCAAGGGCGATCCAGACCTTCGTGGATGAGCACTTGAGTAACTGGTATATACGTTTATCACGCCGCCGCTTCTGGAAAGGTGAAATGACAGCAGATAAAAAGGCTGCCTATGAAACCCTTTATACCTGCTTAACCAGCATTGCGCAAATGATGTCGCCTATAGCGCCTTTCTTTGCCGATTGGCTTTATCAGAACCTCACGGTGGCTGAAGGCGAGGCTGCAGAATCCGTACACCTTACCTTATGGAATGCTGCAGACACCGCTTTAATCGACCTGGAACTGAATACCCGTATGGAATTGGCACAGAACATCTCTTCAATGGTGTTGGGTCTGAGGAAAAAATCAAGCATAAATGTTCGTCAGCCATTGGCGAAGATCCTGATCCCGGTACTTGACCAGCAATTGGCAAACCGCATAGACCTGGTAAAAGATCTTATTCTGTCAGAAACCAACATCAAGGATATCGAATACATCACTGATACGGCCGGTTTCATCACCAAAAAGATAAAACCGAATTTCAAGGCTTTAGGACCGAAGGTTGGAAAAAGCATGAAGCAAGTTGCAGAAGCGATCACCAACCTGGATCAAGAAAGCATCAATACGCTTGAAAGCACTGGTGAGATCGAGATCTCCGTTCAGGATCAGCACTTCACCATCTCCAGTGCAGACCTGGAAATTATTGCCGAAGATATCCCTGGATGGCAGGTATCGAACATGGGTAAGCTTACTGTTGCACTAGATGTTACCATAACGCCAGAACTTAAGCAAGAAGGCATTTCCAGAGAACTGATCAACAGGATTCAGAATCTGCGTAAGGAACTTGGGTTTGAGGTTACTGACAGGATACGTGTAGAAGTACAGAAGCACGATTTGATAGCTACCGCACTGATGCAAAATAAGGAATACATTTGTTCGGAAATCCTGGCAGATGATATTATATTAGCAGATAACCTCGTTGAAGGAAACAAAACAGTGATAGATGACGTTGAGTTACAAATTTTGTTAATTAAAAAATAAAATAATGGAAAAGACTACAAAGACAAGGTATTCAGACAGCGAGCTTCAGGAATTCAAAACATTGATTCAAGAGAAGTTACGCGTGGCCAGAGAGGAATTCTTGTCATTAAGCAACTCGCTGAGCAGCCCAAATTCCAATGGGACAGAAGATACATCAGGTACTTACAAAACACTGGAAGACGGTTCTGCAACCCTGGAAAAAGAACAATTGAACCAATTAGCAGCACGCCAGAAGAAGTTTATTGACAACCTGGAGAATGCATTGGTACGTATTGAAAATAAAACTTACGGCATTTGTCGTGAGACCGGAAAGTTAATCCAGAAAGAACGCTTGATGGCTGTGCCACATGCAACACTTAGCATGGAAGCAAAACTGAAGCAGGCATAATGAAAGGCTATACTAAACCTTTATTAATTATATTTTTAGTACTATTCATTGACCAGGCCGTAAAGATCTGGATCAAAACCAATATGACTATGGGTCAGGAGTTCAGAATTCTGGGCGACTGGTTCATTATTCATTACACTGAAAATAATGGAATGGCCTTTGGGCTGGAGTTTGGCGGGGAGTTTGGTAAATTGGCCTTATCCTTATTCAGGATTGCAGCTGTTGCGGGTATCGGCTACGGATTACACTATCTGATCAGACATAAATACCATCGCGGGCTCATTCTTAATGTAGCCCTCATCTTCGCCGGAGCACTTGGAAACATCATTGATTCGGTGTTCTATGGCGTGATATGGAAGTATGCCGGACTCTTCCATGGTCGTGTTGTGGATATGTTATACTTTCCGATCCTGGAAGGTGTTTTCCCGCAATGGGTGCCCATCTGGGGTGGTGAAGATTATATCTTCTTCAGACCGGTATTTAACATCGCAGATGCAGCGATATCTGTAGGTGTGGTACTCATCATGATCTTCCAGAGTCATTACTTCAAAGAAGAGATTGTTGAGGAAATCGGCATTAACAACGAGATCGTAGAAGACTAGGAATAAACAAGGGCGTGTAGCATTTTCTTATCTTGTGGCGTTTACCTAAGAAAGTAACACACATCATATGAAAAAGCTATTCGCCCTTGCCTTTATTGCCCTATTATCATTTAGTGCATTCGCACAACAAGTAGACTTACGTAAAAAGATCACTGTAAGCGGTGTTGCAGAGTCAGAAGTAACACCAGACATTATCTATGTTAGTATTTCCCTGAAGGAATATTTCAAAGACAACAATAATAAGAACAGGATTGACATCACTACCCTTGAAAATCAACTGTTCCGTGCCGTACAACAGGCCGGTATCCCTAAGGAAAACCTCAGGGTAAACAACCTTTCTGCTTACGCCACACGTGATAAGAAAAAGAACCCTGAATTTCTTGCCAGCAAACAATACCGCTTAAAGGTAACCGACCTGAACAGGTATAATGACATCATCAGTGCCATTGATGCGAGAGGTATTGCTTACACCAACATCGAAAGCTACGATTACTCGAAAATCGAACGTTTGAAGATGGAGTTGAAAGTAAAAGCACTTCAGAACGCCAAACAGAAAGCGAGCTACCTCGTAGAAGCTATTGGCGATAAGCTCGGCAGTGCGTTAGACATTCAGGAAACTAACAACGAAGTATTCCCACAGGCCTATCGAGTGAACACCATGATGATGAAATCTGCAGCAGCAGACGTAGAATCGGCACCAGAGCTGGATTTCAAACAAATTAAATTGAGTTACACAGTAAACGTCGTGTTTGAGATCAAATAAGTGTTTAGAACACTGGACAATCTCAATTACTCAGGCCTTAAATTCCTGATTAATTAATCTTTAGGCAATCATTTTATCAAAGGCAGTACATACTGCCTTTTGCCGTTTAAAGGCATCGTGATAAGCATAGCTTCTCATTAGCATGGGAAATTACAACCAAATAGCTTTTTGGTAGGTTTTTTGTTCTTAGCTGATTAATTAAAACGAAATCATATGAAAAAATTAGTTTACGCTTTAGCGCTTGTATTTATCCTAGGATTTAGTGCAAACCCAACTATGGCTGCAGACCGTAAGGACAAAATTGAACTTACCTCAGAGCAGCAGGTGCAATTGAAAAAAATCACCGACCGTGTTGAAGAAATTAAAAACATGGACAAGTCGGATCTTTCTAAATCAGAAAGAAAGGCTCTACGTAAAGAACTTAAGGAAATGAAAAGCCAGGCTCGTGCAATGGGCGGAGGTGTATATCTTTCTGTAGGTGCAATTATCATCATCATTTTACTATTGATCCTGATCTTGTAAGCTGAGCAATCACTTAAACAGTTATACCTTGAACCGTTAACTGATACAGAAAAGCCGCTGTTTTGCAACAGCGGCTTTTTTATGCACCTGGATGTTAGATTTTTATTAGTCAATATATTCGAAGCCTGTATAACTCACAAGCGCCTCAGGGATCTTAATACCTTTCTGCGTCTGGTTGTTCTCCAGGATGGAAGCTACGATGCGAGGCAAAGCCAATGCACTACCGTTTAGGGTATGCGCCAGCTGTGTCTTGCCGCCTTGTCCCTTAAAGCGCAACTTCAGACGGTTTGCCTGGTAGGTCTCGAAGTTTGATACTGAAGATACCTCAAGCCAGCGCTGCTGCGCGGCACTCCAAACTTCCATATCGTAAGTCATGGCAGAAGTAAAGCCCATATCACCTCCACATAAACGTAATACGCGATAATGCAGGCCAAGTGCCTGAAGAAGACCCTGTACATATGCACTCATATCTTCCAGTACCTGGTAAGACTGTGACGGATGAACAATCTGAACCACCTCAACTTTATCGAACTGGTGTAAACGGTTTAAACCACGAACATGTGCGCCATATGAACCAGCCTCGCGGCGGAAACACGGAGTATATGCGGTGTGCTTTACTGGTAATTCTTCTTCCTTTAAAATTACGTCACGGTACAGGTTGGTAACCGGAACCTCGGCAGTTGGGATCATATACAGGTTGTCCATGCCAGCATGGTACATCTGCCCCTCTTTATCCGGAAGCTGACCGGTTCCGAAGCCCGAAGCTTCGTTAACCATATGTGGCACCTGCACTTCGTGGTAACCTGCAGCAGTGGCATGGTCCAAAAAGAAGTTAATCAAGGCTCTCTGTAAACGCGCACCTTTCCCCTTGTAAACCGGGAAACCAGCACCGGTGATTTTCACACCAAGTTCAAAGTCGATGATGTCATACTTTGCGGCAAGCTCCCAATGTGGCAACGCGCCATCAGGAAGTGCTGCCGGTTCGCCATGCAACAACACGATCTCATTATCATCTGCTGTCGTCCCTGGCTTTACCAGATCGTGCGGCAGGTTTGGAAGTTGTACAACCAGATTGAACAAGCGGCCTTCAATGTCAGTAAGCTGCTCAGAAAGGTTTTTTATCTGCTCTTTGTTGCTGCCAGTCTGTGCCTTTAAAGCTTCCGCTTCTTCCTTCTTTCCGGTGCGCATCAGCTCGCCGATCTGGCGGGCACTGGAGTTTGCTACGGCCGATAGCTGATCTAGTGAGGTTTGGGTTTGCTTACGTGTTTCATCAAGCTCAATGATTTGATCCACCACCTCTACCTGTTTGAAATTACGTACCCCTAAGCGTTCTAAAACTTTCTCTCTATTATCACGGATATAGTTAACTTGCAGCATTATTAATTGTTTTTTGACCAAAGATAGCAAGAGTTTGGAGAATAATACGTCTGGTAAGCTATTTCTAGTGCCTACGCCTATTGGCAACCTGGAAGATATGACCTTCAGAGCCATCCGCATTCTGAAAGAAGCTGATGTGATTTTGGCTGAAGATACCCGAACCAGCGGGCCACTGTTGAAGCACTTCGAAATCGACAGGAAAGCATACGCACACCATCAACACAACGAACATAAGGCCACGGCAGAGATCATCCGTTTTCTGAAGGAAGGCAAAAAGGTAGCATTAATTTCTGATGCAGGTACGCCCGCCATTTCAGACCCCGGATTCTTTCTGGTACGTGAGGTGCTGAAAGAGGGTCTCGAGGTCGAGTGCCTGCCGGGCGCTACGGCCTTTGTACCGGCGCTGGTGAACTCCGGCCTCCCTACAGATGCATTTGTATTCGAAGGTTTCCTCCCGGTAAAGAAGGGTCGTCAGACCCGCCTTAAACGCCTTGCAGAAGAAGACCGTACCATTGTACTTTACGAAAGTCCCCACCGGTTACTCAAAACCCTTGAAGAATTTGAAACTTACTTTGGCGCAGACCGCCAGGCTTCCGTTAGCCGCGAGCTCACCAAAATGTATGAAGAAACCGTACGTGGTACCCTCCCGGAAATAAAATCACACTTCACAAACAATATCCTCAAAGGAGAATTCGTAATTTGTGTTGCAGGCAAACCTGAAGAGAAGAAAAGTAAATCTAAAGATAAAGACTACAAGTAAACACACCGGAACATCATGATGATACCTGATAAATTTTTGCTTGATGAACAAGACCCAAAAGCTATCGACAAAGTCTTAGGTAAGCTGACAGACATGCTAAGCAGCGGCGAGGAACTGCTGTACATCGCCGTACAAAAGAAACCTGCGGTAAACCTGCTGCCCGACTGCATTGCGGTGTCAAACAAACGCATCTTCTACTGTGAACCGGGAAATTTGGGTATAACCATGAATTTCAAAGATATCTCCTGGAAAAGCATCCATGAAGTGTCTTTCAAAGAAGAACTTTTTGGTGCTAAATTCACCTGCACACCAATTCAAGGCATACCCCTGGTAACTGACTTTATTCCTAAAATACAGGCACGTAAACTTTACCAGGCCGCTTCCGAGCAATTAGAGCTATTCAAAGAACAACAGCAACTACTTGCACGTGAGACACAGGGAAGTAAAGAACCGGTCCGCGCACCATTGTTCCAGGATACCACACAGTTTGAAGAAGCTATAGTAGTTGATAACATGGAACTACCGGAAGGTGGCAGTCTGCAAGCTGAAACTTTACAAGCCACTTCGCTGCAGGCAGAACCTGAGGACGATATCACATTAAAGCTTAGAAAACTTAAAACACTATACGACAAACAGCTGATTACCCTGGAAGAATACGAAGCAAAGAAAGCAAGTATCCTGGATAGCTTCTAAGATCAATGACCCAAAAACAAACTTACCTGCTGGCATTGCTCAGCGCATTTCTCCTTTGGCTGGCATGGCCGCCAATACCTTTTACTGCTGTCCTGCTCCTTGTTGGCCTGGTGCCGCTTTTTATCGCACTGCAGTCCATCAGCAAAGACGGGCAACCTAATACCGGCAAACGCATCTTCAAAACTGCGGGTTTAACCTTCCTGGTTTGGAACAC
Source organism: Pedobacter sp. (assembly GCA_038918115.1). Classification (GTDB taxonomy): domain Bacteria; phylum Bacteroidota; class Bacteroidia; order Sphingobacteriales; family Sphingobacteriaceae; genus Pedobacter. The sequence goes on along the minus strand of JBCLAL010000001.1, from coordinate 240,652 downwards.
GGCAAGCATTTACTGGGTGTACAATGCCATTGTAGCCTACAATGACCCGATTACCGCCTTGCTGGTGAGCCTCATTCCTTTCGGATTGGGTGCATTGCTCATGACCGCCGCTTTCTGGCTATATTTCCGACTTGCAAGCGTTACCACCAGCACCATCGCCTACCTGGGCCTCATTTCCTTCTACATCGGCATGGAATACCTGCACCAAAGCTGGGATCTCGCCTTTCCGTGGATGACCTTAGGTAATGGCTTCGCCAGCATGCACCAGTTGGTGCAATGGTATGAATTCACCGGGGTTTATGGTGGTTCTTTATGGATCCTGCTCAGCAATATATTCGCCTTCGAAGCTTACAAAGCATTTAAAAACTACAAGGGCTATCCTGCTTACAGAATTGCCATCTTCTGGCTGTTCATCGTCATTGTACCCGCAGCAATATCCCTGAAACGGTATTTCAGCTATTCAGAGAAAAGTATGCCGATCAACGTGGTTACCGTACAGCCAAACATAGATCCCTACAAGAAATCGGGGGAGTTACCCATCGCTGAACAGCTTAACATCCTTACCCGGCTTTCTGACTCCATAGCGCAGCCAAACACAGAATACTTCATCTGGCCGGAGACTGCCGTGTCACAATACTCCGAAGAGGAATCCATCCGCGAGAGTCGTGAATACACAACCATGCAGGCATTTATTTCCAAATACAAGAATGGAAACCTGCTCAGCGGCATTGAAACGTTTAGCAAGTACAATGATCAGCGCACCATTACAGCAAAGCTGGATGCAAACAGCGGAATCTATTACGACAACTATAACGCAGCCATACAGGTAGAGAACTCTTCACACGTACAGTTTTACCATAAATCGAAGCTGGTACCCGGGGTAGAGCAAATGCCTTTTCCAACGGCGTTCGCCTTTCTGACCCCTATCTTTTCAGAACTTGGCGGCGGCGTAGGTACTTATGGCTGGCAGGAAGAACCAGGCGTTTTTTACTCGCAGAATGGCGTAGGCGTTGATCCGGTGATCTGTTATGAATCCATCTGGGGCGATTGGGTACGCCGTTCGGTAAAACAAGGCGCTCAGTTCGTGGCCGTCATCACGAACGACGGCTGGTGGGGCAATACTTCTGGTAAGGAGCAGCACCTGTTATATGCAAAGCTTCGCGCCATCGAAAACCGGCGTTGGGTAGTACGCTCAGCCAACACTGGTATTTCCGCCTTCATAGACCAGCGTGGAGACATCGTACAACGCACGAAATGGTGGGAGCCTACAGCGTTGAAAGCAGACATTAACCTGAACAACGAAATCACCTTCTATACCCAGAACGGAGATATCATTGCCGTACTTGCAAGCTTCATCGGACTGGTAATGATCTTCATCATTCCTGTACAGGATTACAAGCGCAGACGGTTGAAAGCAAGTAACTAGAAACTCCATACATCAAGGAGCCTTGTCGCTCTCGTACACTGCCCTTGCCGTTCTGCCGTCAATCGTAATCCCCTCTACAGTGATACGTATCTTTTCAGTCCTGTTGCTTTGATAAAATTTCTGCAGGACTGTACCAGATGCATCGGGTGTGAGGTAAGGGTTCCAGTATAATACATCTCTCAAATCGGATGCACTGTCTGCAGCCCTGTATTTTGGCGTGTAAAATTCCCGGGCCTCATTGTAACCCCGTGTACTGAATGTCTCTACTCCCGCAACTTTAATAGAAGCCATCTCTGCATATGGATTTTTTAGTTTAGTATTAACCACAATAGCACCCCTGTCTCCAGTTCCCCGTACCCCACCATTGAGAAAGATCTCTATAGATTCAACACTCTTGGGATCTATTGATCTCAGCACTTCATTATCTGAAAAGTTTGAACCGTCGATCACGATATCAAAACCATTAGACTTAGCCACAGCAGTTCTCATGCCTTTATACTCCGCACGACCCTCACTGTTCCACTTGATAAAAGTGTTGGAACGTTCAATCGCTTCTACCAGGTTGCCGACATGTTTAAGGGCGTCTTCGCCAATGATCCTGTCAGACAATTTCCGCATGCCGCCGCTAGATGAATAAACCGGCTTTTCCGTTTTTACGGCTACTTCATTCAGCAGGATTGCGGCACGGGCACTTCGCTCACGTGCAATTTGCTTGAATCTTTCTGCGGCCGCAGAGTGTAGATTTTTCAGGGTGTGTGTGGAATAGCTTGTGAACACGGGCGCTGCCACATTTTCAACTGAATCAATAGACACCTTTATATTAAACTTATTCTTTACGGAGGGTACTTGGATCATATATTTTAAACTTCCATAAAACTCCAGATCATTAAATTCAAAATGACCTTGCGCATTCGTGATGGTGTCGATCAGTAGTGGTTCACCAGCGGTAGCCGCAAACAATCTCACCTTGGTATTGCCGATCGGAGTACCCTTGCTCGTTTGTAGTTTACCAGTGATCTTTAAATTCTTTTCTGCGCCATAGATTAGCGTTGCGCCCTTTTTAAACCTACGCCATCCCTGTGTCAGCATCAGATTGTCCAGCTGCACGGCACGCTCAACACTGTCTCTGCTGTTCTGCGCAGTGAAATAGTAGTTTGGGTGCTCAATGTTTCCTTGGAGTTCAGATGTTAAAAGCAAACTTGCGCTGATACTCAACTCGTCTTCCTCCAAGTAGGGTGAATTACCAGCCTTCACCACAGCCATGGAAAAGCTTCCTAGTTCAGGCTTATTCTCCTCATTAAAGGCTTCCAATCGTATGGTAGTGCTATCTGCACCCGGACCATCAGCCTCTAACCTGCTGATTTTAAGCTTTAATCTATCCTGACGCTGATTAAACAACAGCCTTTCTGCAATCGGCGACTTATCCTTCGTCCATAGCGTAACGCGTGTCACGCCTTCCGAGAGCTGATTTCTGGGTATTTTAATGGCAGTTTTGTACCGTTTAGGAAGAACACGAGCGGAGAAATGTTCATCAGCATCATTGCTTGCCGTAATCAGCAACGCTGCAAGCGGCAAGCCTTCACTTTGATTGATGGTCATATAGATCGTATCTTTTTCCCTGTTGTTAACGGCCAAAGCATATCCCTGTTCTTTGGGGATCGGAACTGCCTGCTCCTGCACATGTTGATTTTCCAGCGTTACGGAAGCTTTATACGTTTTACCCTTTTCAGGCATAAACACAAAAGTCCCTACTCCTGCATATGTCGTCTTGAATGTGGTTGCGATATTTCCGTACTGATCTGATATCGAACCCTCAGCAGATAATCCCCTGCCCGCAGCACCTGTAACTTTTACTCCCACCCTGCTGCGAATGCCAGCTACCATATCACCTCCTTCAGGAAAAAACTGTACGTCGGCTGCCCTGCTTAAAGATGAATTCTGAAGGGTTTGCTGACCGGCGGTGCCCTCCCCGTTAATTATTTGAATATCTTTTTCAAAGAAGGTGCTATCACCAAAATTCCTCATCCAGCTGGTATAGGCCCTCAAACGATATTGGCCTTCTTTTAAGGTGTCAGGCAGGGCGATATCTCCATTCGATAAGCCCGAACGTAGCGGCAATTGTAACCTGGAAATCCTTGTTCCGCTTGAGGCGTACAAATCGGCATGTAGAACCTTGCTTGTCGCAGACAATTCATTTGTACCTGCGAGTACTGTGTAAGCCTTAAACCAGATCGTATCTCCGGCTGCATATACCGACCTGTCGAGATGAAGGTGTACTTTCTCCCTTCGCGGAGAAGATTGGGAGGCTGCTATTTCTGGGATCAAGAAAAAGACCGCCAGTAAGGTCACGATCCTGCATAAAACCGTATGCTTTCGGCACCTGATGTTAAATGGCAGTTGATTGGCTTGGAAATTTATATTTTGGAGCATTAACAATGTTGCTGACGCACAAATTCGTCTGCTATATCAAGATAATAAAATATCCCGAAAGAGAATATCCGCGTCGTGTTTTCCTCTTAACAAAACGGGATGTCTTTCGCTGACATCCCGTTCTTCTAAGATAAATATTTTCCAGTGAGCGGCATCCGCCTGCCCATACCGAAGGCTTTAGGAGATACACGCAAGATTGGTGGTGTCTGGTAACGCTTAAACTCCGCGTTATTAACCATTTTGATCACCCGTCGAACCAAGGCCTCATCAAAACCCTGTGATATAATATACCTCGATGATTGTCGCTGCTCAATATACAACTGCAGGATCCTATCCAGCTGATCATAGTCTGGCAAGGAATCAGAGTCTTTCTGATCCGGCCTAAGTTCTGCTGAAGGCGGTTTTACAATGGTGTTCTCCGGAATGATCTCCCGGTCCTTATTGATGTATCTGGCAAGCTGGAAGATCTGTGTCTTGTACACATCACCAATTACCCCAATGGCACCACACATATCGCCGTATAAAGTGCCATATCCCACGGCACACTCACTCTTGTTTGATGTGTTTAAAACAATATAGCCGAACTTATTGGACATAGCCATCACAATGATACCACGGCAACGCGCCTGAATATTCTCCTCTGTAATGTTAAACGGCAGATCTTTGAATGTCGGTGCCATCATCTTATCAAAAGCATCGGCAGCATCCTTAATCGGGATCACCTCGTGCATACAGCCAATGTTATTTACCAGGTCCATCGCATCATCAATGGAGTGATCCGTAGAATATTTCGAAGGCATCAGCACGGCCATCACGTTCTCTGGCCCAAGGGCCCGACACGCTAAAGCACATACGATTGCCGAGTCTATACCGCCCGATAAACCTAAAACAGCCTTACTGAAGCCAGACTTCTTGAAATAATCCTGAATACCCAACACAAGGGCATCGTGAATCTGAGCTACGTCCGGCAGGGCCTGATGTGAGATCTGCTGCAGACCAGTTAATGACTTACCGTCGAATTCATAGACCTTCAAATCTTCCTTAAAATAAGCCATTTCATCCAGCAAGTTGCCTTGCCCATCAAAAGCTAAGGAGCCACCGTCGAAGATGATCTCCGTTTGTGCACCCACCTGATTTACATACAACAACGGCAACTGGTACTGTTTTGCATTTCCAGAAAGTATCTCTACGCGTTCATCATCATGCAGGTAAGAAAAAGGTGAGGCCGCAATGTTAATCATTAGTGCAGGCTGTTCTTTGATCAGCTCGTCCATAGGATTAGACACATACAGCGGATTATCATTGATGTTCCAAAGGTCCTCACAGATGGTTACCGCAATCTTATGTCCCATAAACTCAATACAGCTGAAATCAACTGCAGGTTCAAAGTAACGGTACTCATCAAAAATATCGTAATTCGGCAGTAGCGCCTTCTTAATAATTGCTTTTACTTCCCCTTTTTCAATGAAATATGCTGCATTAAAAAGGTCTTTACCCGCTACCTGCGGGTTCTTAACCGGTAAGCCCAGAATGCAGGCGATGTCCTGCGTATGCGCAGCAATTTCCTTCGCCGACTGCTCGCAAAGTTCAATAAACTCTTCAAACTCCAGGAAGTCGCGCGGCGGATAACCGCAGAGGGCTAATTCGGCAAACACAACCAGGTCTGCACCCTGTGCCTTGCCTTGTTCCAGGCTTTCAATGATCTTCTTCGTATTAAGCTCAAAATTACCGATCTGGTAGTTGAGCTGCGCGAGGGCTATCTTCATTATGCTAGAATGTTAATCAGTTAAAAGAATACGGCCAGATTTAAACCCACATAGTGATTACGGATACTGCGGTTCTTATCATCGCTAATGTCGGTAAAGCCATTGTTGAAGGTTAAACCCACACCCACATTGGTATGCCCATCCAAATCAAACTCGGCACCAGCACCAAGGATCAGTCCGGCGCGGTAGAAATTGGTCAGATCCTTTATGTTCTTATCTTCAACAATCATTCTGCCCGATTGCGAGACATCCTGCTTTGCACCAATGTTAAAATCGTTAGACAAACCAAACTGTCCGTACCATACCAGATCCCCAACCTTAGAAGTCCTAAGCTTTAGCGTTAATGGAATTTCAATATATTGTAGCTTGTATTTTAAATCATAAGCCAGCTTGGTTGGATCGTTCAGGTCATGGTAAGGTGCAGGATTTACCTCCGTACTTTTTCCATTGATGGTAGTAATGGTAAGTCCGGTAGAGAAGCTGTAATTCTCCGCAAAATTGAAATCACCAAGTAGGCCATAGGAGAAACCCAGACTGGTTCCATCGCCTTTACCATCATCCTGAGGCTTAAGCCAGCCAAATGTAGGGTGGGCGGTTAAACCCAGTTTAAAGTTATTACCCAGCGGGCCATTCTGCCATTGTGCAAAGGCACTTCCTGTTAAACAAAATAAGAGTAGAGTAAATAAGATTCTTTTCATAAGATTTTAAATAGGCCTCAGCGGCAAAGATTATACAATTCAAATGGCAGCCCATTGTTGCGGGTTTACTGCCCGTTCTGTTTATATTTGTTCAACATGAACAGAACCGTTAAGTTTTCCCAAATCTATCTTTTTTTTGCCGCTCTGCTTATACTATTTTCCTGCAAGCAAAACAATCGCCCTGATGTAGAAGATATTAAACTGAACATTTCCATCGAGCGTTTTGACCGCGATGTTGTTGCCGGAAGGGGCCAAGCAGCGCTGCAGACAGACCAGCTGCTTGGCCGGAAATACGGTTATTTTTACCAGGACTATGTTAGCCGCATTGTGGGTAACGGCGCCTACAGCGGACCAGAGATCCTGGACATTCTCTATAAAGACGATGCCTTTAAAGACCTGAATCATGACGCTGATAGCGTATTTAAGAACATGACTGGCATTGAAAAGGAACTAACCACCTCATTTAAATACATCAAACACTATTATCCACAGATACGTGTGCCCCGCTTTATTGCATTTGTATCCGGCTTTGAAGTGCAGACGCCAATAGGCGACGGCTACATGGGTGTTGGCTTAGATATGTTCCTGGGCCGCGACAGCCGCTTCTACCCTGCCATTGTACGCAGTGTACCCTTGTACATTTCCAGACGCTTTACCCCGGAGTACATTGTACCCCGATTGGCAGAAACCTTTGCCCGCGAAGAGCTTTTTCCGGAAAGAGATGAAGACCGTACCCTGCTGTCAAAGATGATCCAAAATGGAAAGATCCTGTATTTTATGGACCAGGTACTGGATGAAAAAGTAGCCGATTCTGTAAAAATAGGCTATACGGATAAGCAACTACGCTGGTGCCAAACCTATGAAGGCAATATCTGGGGTTACTTTATGGACCAGGAATTGCTTTTTAAAACCGACTACCAGAAGATTCAGGTTTACCTGAGCGAAGGCCCTTTCACCCCAGGCCTGGGTGAAAAGAACGAGTCGGCACCAAAATTGGGTGTATGGACGGGCTGGCAGATCGTAAGGAAGTACATGGCCGAACATCCGGATGTAACCTTACAGGAATTGATGGCAGACACAGACGCAGAAGGGATCCTGCGTGCTTCAAAATATAAACCAAGACAACAATGACAAAAGTAGGAATTGTACTTTCCGGCGGTGGTATAAGAGGTATAGCTCACCTGGGCGTACTTAAAGCATTATCTAACGCGGGCATACAATTCAGCCACATCAGCGGCACCAGCGCCGGTTCCATTGCCGGTGCTTTCTATGCCTCCGGTGTAGACCCTGAAGATGGCTTAAAAATCTTTCTCAAAACCAAACTACTACGCTTCATCCGCCCTGCGCTACAAGGCTTAGGACTCATCAATATTGAGCGAACCACGGCACTGTTCCAGGCCTACTTCCCGGACGACCGTTTTGAAAGCCTTAAGATCCCACTAACCATCGCCGCAACAAACTTTAGCGAGGGACGAATTGAATATTTTGACCAGGGACCACTGATCCGAACTGTACAGGCTTCCAGCTGCATTCCCGGTATCTTCAGTCCGGTAATGATGAACAACCAGATGTATGTGGATGGTGGCATTCTGAACAACTTCCCAATAGAGCCACTGGTGGGTAACTGCGACTTCATCATTGGTTCTTCCTGTAACCACCTGAATCCGGTTGAAAAGATCACGAAGATCCGTGCCTTAATGGGACGCGCCTTCCTCATGTCGATCAACAAAGACATGGAAGAGAAATCACCCTTATGCGACGTCCTCATCGAGCCCAAAGGTATGGGCGAGATCAAAACCTTCGACACTGCGAAGGCAGAGACCATTTACTGGCTCGCCTATGAAGAAACCCTTCGCGCATTGGAGACCAATGAAAAGCTGAAAAAGCTACTCGCTTAAACATCCGAAAAGTTTACGAATTACCTGCAACCTGCTTGCCTGTAGACGGCATCTTGATTGCTGCTTGAACCGTGGTTGCTACGTCTCCATACGAACAAAGTACGTAGCAACCCCCTAGCAATTACCTATCAACTACGGCACAAAGTTCTTCCCGAGAGGTAGCTGGCTGCAAACAAAAAGCCCTGCGCGCCGGAGCTGCAGGGCTTCTATTTAAATATAGTTGAATCTTGTATTTAGCCTTTGTTCAAAGCTACAAGCGCATCACCTACCAGCACCGGAATGGCCTGGCAAATGTTAAGCTGCAAGCAGAATTTCACATCTTCACCAATGTTCAGCGCCGCTAAACGGTGACTATGCGAGGATTTGTTCATGTAGGCGCCCAGATCTGATGCAGCCAGGCTATAAAGATCTTCTGCAATGACAGATGAATCATCAAACACGGTAAATTCCTGTCGCAGTTCTTTGACCACCGCACCAGCAAAGAGGGTGTCTTCAAGGTTCGCTGAATCTTTCCAGCCGGCACATAGCAGCAATACATCCTGCGGCTGCGCCCGGAGCCAGTCGCAAAGCGATTGCAGGTTCAGAAAAGAACCAATAACCACCTGATGTGCAGTAGCACGTGCCATATGCAGTGCTTTGGTTCCGTTTGTGGTCGTTAATACAACGGTTTTACCGGCAACATGCTCGGCTGTGTAAGAGAATGGCGAGTTACCGAAATTGTAACCTTTTACCACTTCTCCGTTACGCTCTGCGGCAAGCAGATACCCATGATCTGTATATTTCAGGCAATCTTCAACCTGTGCAACCGGAATGATGGCGTTGGCACCATTATCAATCCCGTACACCATAGATGAGGTTGCCCTCAGAATGTCAATTACAACAACAATACTATTCTTTATATCATAGAGACCCAACAACGCTGGCGTCAAACAAACTTCAATCTTTCTCGACATGTATTTCGGTAGGTACGGCTTATTTATAAAAAGGGAATTTCACCACTTTAGCTTTGATCTTATTGTTACGGATGCTGATGTAAACCTCAGTACCCTCTTTCGAAAATTCTTTGTTTACATAGCCCATGCCGATTGCTTTCTGCAATGAAGGGGATTGTGTACCAGAGGTTACCTTTCCGATCTTGTTACCTTCGCTGTCAACGATCTCATAGTCGTGACGGGGAATACCGCGATCGATCATTTCAAAGCCAACAAGCTTGCTTTTTACGCCAGCTTCTTTTTGTGCTTTTAAAGCTTCGCTGTTTGTGAAGTTCTTCGTGAATTTGGTGATCCAGCCCAGCCCTGCTTCAATTGGAGAAGTGGTATCATCGATATCATTTCCATAAAGACAGAAGCCCATTTCCAGACGTAAGGTATCACGTGCACCTAAACCAATCGGCTTAATGCCAAGTGAGGCACCTGCGGCGAAGATCGCATCCCAGATCTGCTCTGCATGTTCATTGTCAAAATAGATCTCAAAACCACCTGCACCGGTATATCCGGTAGCGGAGATCAACACGTTATCAACGCCGGCAAATTTACCTTTGTTAAAGGTGTAATACTCCATAGAAGCAAGATCTACATCGGTAAGGCTCTGCAGTGCCTCTGCTGCTTTAGGACCTTGTACAGCAAGCAAGGAAGTCTTGTCAGAGATATTATGCATCTCTACATCCGCTGTATTGAACTGCTGTATCCAGTTCCAGTCTTTCTCAATGTTAGATGCATTTACAACAAGCATATAGGTTTTCTCGTCAATACGATAAACCAATAAATCGTCTACAATGCCGCCATCTTCATTAGGCAGACATGAATACTGGATCTTACCATCATAAAGTTTTGAAGCATCATTGCTGGTAACCCTTTGAATCAGATCTAAAGCATTTTCGCCTTTAAGAATAAACTCACCCATGTGTGAAACATCGAAGACACCGACAGCTTGTCTTACAGTTGCGTGTTCAGCGTTGATTCCTTCATATTGCACGGGCATATTATAGCCTGCAAAAGGAACCATTTTAGCCCCTAAGGATATGTGTTTGTTGGTTAAAGCGATTTCTTTCATCTGTTGAATTCTGTTTTGGTAATAAAGCTTTACTGATGGCTTCTTAATGCTATTTAAAATTGTGGTCAAAAGTACACAAATTTTTAAGCATTAAGTAGTTGCAGATATACCTGAAACATGCGTTCAGAAACGGCAGAGATGGCGTAATCACGTTCCGCAGTTTTGCGGGCCTGTTGCCCGATTTCCTTCCACTTGCGGGGCTGTGTAAGGCATTGCAGGATGTAGCGATAGAATTCGTCGGGGGTATCAGCGAGCAGAATGTCCTTTCCATGTTCGCAGGATATACCTTCCGCGGCGATGGTGGTAGCGATGATGCATTTGCCCATGGCCATACCTTCCAGGATCTTTACACGCATACCACTTCCGTAAAGCAGGGGCACGATCATGATGGCTTTGGAGTTCATGAATTCAACGGCATCGAAGATCTCCCCCTCTACCAGGACGTTATCTGAATCATACTCAAAGAATTTCTTTGGCATGTTGCGACCCGCCAGGTAAAAGCGTAACTCACTGTTAAGCTCTTCAATGTCCGGCCATACTTCGTCAAGGAACCATTCAATACCTTCCCGGTTCGGAATCCAGTCCATGGAACCGAGGTGAAAGAGCGTTGGAAAGCCGGAGCGCGCATGTTCATCATACTTATACTGCTCCATATCTAGCGACACCGGGAACACGTCTACACTGGCCTCACAGCCGAGTTTAATGATGTGGTGACGGTCGGGCTCGGATATGGCGAACACCCGGTGGAAACGGTTGATCTGCTCGCTTTCATAGGCTTTGAGCCGCCGGGCAAGGAACTCCAGATAGTGGCGCTTTGGCCGGAACTTTTCGCCTTGCGACAGTCGCTCCCAGACATCGAACAGCATGTTATGCGCACGGTAAATGAGCCTTGCCTTGCTGTTCGCTTTAACAACATCGAGGTAGGGCACTACAAAAAGGCTCTCAAACTGTATAATGTCGAACTCGGTTTCGCGAAGGATATCTTCAAGCAATCGTGCTGCGCCTTCATCATAGAACCTGGACACGGTATAAGACTCCGTGGAGAAGATATTGAAAAGTGCACCGATAAGGTTTGCCTCGGTATTCAGACTATAGTGATGAAAGTTGATGGCGTCAAAAACCGGATCATAAATGTCTTCGACATCTACTGCATGCTGGTTTGGGTTGATGCTAAAAAGCGTGATATCAACGCCCATACGAAGCAGGCCCTTAATTGTATTGTAAACAACTATAGGATAGCCGCTCTTCGGCGGAAAAGGGACCCGGTTTGTAAGGAAAAGCGCTTTCAATTATTGAAAATACAAATTATAATACAAGATCGGGCATCCCGTCAAATTGAGGATGACTAATCGTGAAAGTCTTACGGTGATAAGGTGTTAGTCCTCTTTCGATTGAGACCAGGCGGTGTGCTGCCGTGGCATAACCTTTATTCTGATGCCAGTCGTACTCCGGATGCTCTGACGAAATGTTGGCCATATAGTCATCGCGGTAGGTTTTAGCAAGGATAGATGCTGCAGCGATGTTAAGATACTTGCCATCACCCTTGATGATACATGAATGCGGAATATCTGAATATGGCTTGAAACGGTTTCCATCAATAACCAGGTACTGCGGAATCACCATCAGCTGGTCTATGGCGCGGTGCATGGCCAGGAAGGAGGCATTCAGAATGTTAATCTCGTCAATTTCATGGTTGTCGACCACACCTACTGCCCAGCAGATCGCTTCTTTCTGGATCACCTCGCGCATTTCCAGGCGCTGTTCCAGGCTGAGCTTTTTGGAATCGTTGAGAACCTTAGACTTGAATTTCCGCGGAAGGATCACGGCAGCGGCGTATACGGGTCCGGCAAGGCATCCCCTGCCCGCTTCATCGCAGCCTGCTTCGATCAGTTCTTTTTGGAAACAATTGATTAACATGCCACAAAGTTAAGGCTAAACAGCGAAAAGGCCAGCTTAAACGCTCACATTTTGAGATTTTACATCAAAGGCATCACGCAGTCCGATGGCCAGCACGTTAAATGCATACACCGTAAGCATAATGGCGAGTCCGGGTAGCACAGCGAGGTAGGCGGCATCCATGATGATGTAGCCATAATGTTCTTTAATCATGGTACCCCAGCTCGGCATTGGTGGCTGTGCACCGAAGCCAAGGAAACTTAAGCCGGTTTCAAGCAGTATTGCAGAGGCAAAGTTAGCTGAAGCGACCACGAGTATGGGCCCGGCGATATTGGGCAAGATGTGTTTTATGATAATTCTGCTGGTTGGAAAGCCCAGCGCTCGTGAGGCCTCCACAAATTCTACTTCTTTCAGCGCCATCACTTGTCCCCGTACCAGCCTCGCCACATCCACCCAGGTGGATAGCCCCACGGCAATGAAGATCTGCCAAAAACCTTTCCCCAGAGCGAAGGAGATGGCGATAACCAGCAGCAGCGAGGGCAGTGACCAGATCACGTTCATGAACCAGCTGATGGCGGCATCAATCTTACCGCCAAAGTATCCCGCCAGTGCACCCAGCCCAATCCCGATGAACAGGGAGATAAGTACCGCCATCAACCCTACAGACAGCGATACACGGATACCGAGGATGAGCCTGCTCAGCAGATCCCGTCCGTATAGGTCGGTACCCAGCAGAAATCGTTGTTCATAGATGTTGTTGGCGATAAATTCTTGTTCGAGTTGATCCGCGGGCAGCTTGAGGTTGCATGTGGCACAAAGGTCTTTAATGTTGTAATTTAAGATTTCGCCCCGCTCATCGTCGCCAATGTATGCTTCGGCTTGTATGGTGGCACCCTTAATCTTATAGCTGTTTATCGGAACGCTTTTGAAGTTCGCCTCTTGACCATAGAGCATTTTTTCTAAGAGATTGACCTGCGGAATGGCGGCGTTACGACTAATAACCAGGAATGTGAAGCTCCGGCCAGGCTTGCGGTTGCTGAGTTGCAGGTGCATGGTATTGGCCATTGGCGTTTGGTCTGGCGTAACGAGGTAACCCAGGATACCGGTAAGTATGGTAGCCATGATGAACAGCAATCCACCAACAGCGAATTTGTTCTTTTTGAACTTCTTCCAGATCTTTTTAGAGGGGCTGTGGTCGTTCATTACCTTACCATCCTTCCTTTCCAGCTGTATTTTCCGGAGTTGCCGGCGATACCGATATATATGATGTAAATAATGTGCAGCATATTTAGCAGAGGCAAAAGCCGGATGAGCTCCGGTCTGCGGGCAAAATGGGTGACTTTTTTCAAAAACAAGAACTCCAGCAGTAACTTTACCATGAACTGTACAAGTGCAAGCAGCAACAGGTAATTTGACTGCTGAAAACGAACAGCTGAATGGTGAACCAGCTGTAAGGCTTCCATGGTAATGCCGCCAAGCAGGTTGACCATGATGCTGAGGTTAAACAGCCAAACCAGCACGCCCAGCACGATGATGGATTTGTTTTTATACCTGGTGCTTTTGGAAGCCCAGCGTTTGCGCTGCTGGATGAATTCTTTCAAGGTAGGTTTAGCCTGTGTGTACACAAGGGCATCATGGTTTTTAAGGAAGCCGATTTTACCCGGGTACTTTTCCGCCATCTTGTGCAGCAGGAGCTCGTCATCGCCGGAAGCGAGATCATCGATTCCCTTAAAGCCGCCCACTTCATAAAACGCTTTCCGCTCATAGGCCAGGTTGGCACCATTGCAGGTGGAGGGTTTATTATTGCCGATGGTTGAAGCGCCCATGCCGATAAGGAACAGGAACTCGAGCGATTGCGCCCGCTCGAAGCGGTTCTGTTCTTCAAAATAAACCACGGGTGAAGAGATCATTTTATAACCACCCTGCTGGTAATAGCTCACAATAGTTTTGAGCCAGTTTGGCCCCATGCGGCAATCCGCATCGGTGGTGATAATGAGTTCGCCCCTGGCACCTCCAATGGCGGTTTCTATGGCTTTCTTCTTGTAAGAGTTTATGGTGTTTGGCTCATTTAAAGTGATGAGCGTAATACCCTGATCGGCATACGAAGCGATGATCTCGCCGGTTTGGTCTGTAGAGTGGTCGTCGATGAAGATGATCTCCAGATCATGCTTGTCGTAATCCTGAGCCAGTAGATCTTCGATGGTACGTCTGATGTTTTGAGCTTCATCCCTTGCCGCTATGATGATGGAAACCTTCAACTGCTGGTGAGGCATGTAGCGGTATGTTTTCAGCGCCTTCCAGCCTTTTATAAAAGTGCTGATGATGCCTGCATACAGCAGGGTAAGGATTACAGCGAGGGCACTAATTACGTTTAAGACTACCAAAGAAATTAAGTTTAAAGACGAAATAGGATCCTAATATAGCAGGAATAATAATATTTATAAGCCATATGCTAGCGGTACAGGCCACTACAGCAGTACGCTCCCTGGTGATAAATTCAAAGAAGAATAGGGCGGTAACACTGCGGATGCCGATGTCAAAGAGGTCTAATGAGGGCAGGTTAGATTGCACGAAAAATAAGATGCAAACCATCATGAGCACGTCGGCAAAGTGCAGCTCGGGAATGAGCCAGAAGAACATAATAAAGTACTGCGTACTGAATACCGCATATCTGGCCAGGCAAAAAAGCAAAATCTTGAAGAGTTCCGCTTTACGGTATCGGGCAAGAATGGTATAAAACTTCTTGTATTTACGTGTGAAACGCATGGACAGCAAGAGTCCGTTGAGCCATTTAATGTTGAAATAGAATACCGCAAGGAAAGCGCAAAAAATGGAGGCCAGAATGCATAGCAAAAGGAAAAATAGGCTGTCCATGGGTTTGAAGCGGTAGATGAACACGCAGATGGCTATGGAACCGAAGACGTTTGTGAGTACCATCTGTCCGATGTTGCCCACAGCCATGGCCACTGCGCCGATGATCCGCCGCTTAGGCGACAGGAAAAACACGCGACCGCCATACTCCCCCAGCCGGTTTGGGGTAAACACCGCCCAGGTAAGTCCGCAGAATACAGATTCTATCGCTTTCCAGGTGCTGATCCGTTCTATGGATTGTACCAAACGTTTCCATTTAACGGCTTCAAGGCCCCAGTTTAGCAGCATCAGCAGGAAAACCAGCGAAATGATGGAGACGATTTCCAACGTTGATATTTGCGCAAGAAGCTGAAGAAAACCTTTAAGGTCCTGATTGGAAGTCAGCTTGGCGTAGATGAAGTAAAATGCAAATACAACAACGCCAAATTTGATAAGATTAGATATGATGGTCTTGTATCGGGGTGTTATACTTTTTGCGCTCACTCTCTGCAAATATGCTTATTATTGTTCTATGTTGGTGGAAAAAAAGGAAAGGGTGATCATGGGAATCGATCCGGGAACAGCAATTATGGGTTACGGATTGATCCTGGAACAGGGAAGTAAAATTAAGCTCATCAGCATGGGTGTGGTGAAGATGGACCACCTGGATGACCACTATTTAAAGCTCCAGCGAATTTTCGAGAAGACCTCCGGATTGATTGAACAGTACAAGCCCGATGTGATGGCTCTGGAGGCACCCTTTTACGGGAAGAACGTTCAGGTGATGCTTAAGCTAGGGCGTGCTCAAGGTACAGCGATGGCGGCGGCACTGGCAAAGGGTATTCCGGTTATCGAGTATGCGCCAAGAAAGATTAAGCAGTCGATCACTGGAAATGGTAATGCGGCGAAGGAACAGGTGGCGGCAATGCTGCAGCGTTTACTGCTTTTTAAAGAAACACCGGAATTTCTGGATGCTACGGATGGATTGGCGGTGGCAGTTTGTCACGCTTTTCAGCGGGTGAGCAGCGCTGGCTCAGGGAAGTCGTACTCCGGTTGGGAAGCTTTCGCTAAGGACAACCAGAAGCGTGTGAAATAATCAGGATATATATACATTAAAAAAGCCAGCTCCTTTCGGACTGGCTTTTTTAATGTTGGTATCTGAAAGGTTATGCACCTAGAATCTTGAAAACGCCTTTGAAGCAAAGACCTGCTCCGATAAAAAGGATAATCCATGAAATAAGGGACAGCATATCCGAATCACCTGCAAAACGCAAAAACACGCCGATTACACCTAATATAATTCCAACTAGTAATAATTTGTAGATCCCTTCATCGTTTGCAGTTTTCATGCTGGGAGTACTGTAAATTGGTTTCTTATCCATGCTCTTTTTTTAGTTTTACCGTACAAAAATAATATTTATTAACCTATATAAAAGGATTAATACTAATAAGTTTTCAATCCTTTTAAGCGTTCATCAGCCTTCACATCTTCTGTTGGACGGTCAGTTTTGTAGAACTGTTTTTCCCAATCGCCGTACATCGGATTTGGAAGTACAATAAAATGCGTACCAAACTCCGCCTGTGCCGCATTTACCTGCTCTATGGTGTTCTTTCCCGAACGGTAAAAGATATTGGAGAAGTCGCTCAGGTTATCTCCGCACAACAACAGGATATGGTAGTTTTCCAGGATCTGTTGCCTTCTTGGTTCCTTATCTGATGTGCTGCTTTTTAGCATAATGTGTTTCTTGTCGGCATAAGGGAAGCCAAGGTTTTTCAGGTTCGCAAGGGTACCGCTTAGCTCAACGGTATCTCTGTTCGTCACATAGAAAGTCTCCACCTGGTGTGCAGCGGCAAACTTCAGAAAGCCCAAGGCACCGGGCACGCTGTCGGCAATACCTTTGCTGGTCCAATCATTCCAGTCTACGGGATCAAACGTCCTGCCCTTCTGAAGCTCGTATCCCTGCAGGGGTGAGTTGTCAAGTACAGTCTCATCCACATCAACCACCACACAATACTTCTTGTCGCTACCAGAGGTTTTAAGACGCTCTAAAAGCGACAACCGCGCGAAATTGAACGCCTGGAAGGCTAAGGCCCTGTATTCGCCTGAATGTTGCTGCCATAGTACGGCTGCAGTATAATCACGGTAACCTGTGCCCTTTACTGTTGTAGATGTGGTATCCTGCGCCATTAAACCAAGCGGCAGCAGAAAAGCGATAAGCATCGCAAAACGTGTTCTCATTCGTGCTATTTTGATTAAACAAAAAAGCCTCTGTCGTGCGACAGAGGCTTTAATTTTATATATTCTTATTATCCATTCAGGGCAGCAGCACCACTTACAATCTCGGTTAACTCGGTTGTAATTGCAGCCTGACGGGCCTGGTTGTAGGATAGTTTCAATGCTTTCAATAAATCTCCGGCATTTTCAGTCGCTTTGTCCATAGAGGTCATACGTGCACCGTGCTCAGAAGCGTGTGAATCCAATATCGCTTTGTATAGCTGTATCTTGATCGACTTCGGAATTAATTGCTCCACGATCTCCGCTTTTGAAGGCTCAAGGATGTAGTCAACATTCGTTGCTTTAACAGGGCTTACCTCAGCTTCCGCAGTTCTGTTTAAAGGCAACAACTGTTCTGTTGTTACGATCTGTACAGCTGCATTTTTGAAGCGGTTGTACACCACCTGCACTTCATCAAATTCACCCTTCACAAAGCCATCCATAATGGCTTCTGTGATCTTGGTAACATTCTCAAAGGTCAGCGCTGCATACAATTCATTGTTGTTACCAATGGTATTGTAGTTACGCTTCTCATAGAAGTCCTGAACCTTCTTACCGATCGCAACGATCTTTACATTACCATTCTTAAACTGCTCACTATAGCGCTCGGCGATAAGGTTGTTAGCCGCTTTGATGATGTTTGTATTGAACGCCCCAGCAAGACCACGATTTGATGACACGACCACAACTAAAACTTTGTTCGGTTCACGCACCTGAATAAAAGGTGATGATGAACCTTCTAAACTTGCCGAAAGATTACCAAGGATCTCCTTTAGTTTAGTAGCATATGGACGTAATTGTGTAATCGCATTGGTAGCGCGTTTCAATTTAGCAGCCGAAACCATTTTCATGGCTTTGGTGATCTGCTGAGTTGACTGCACCGATGCTATACGTATTCTTACTTCTTTTAAATTAGCCATGTTATTTTAGTGTGCGCCTTAGCGTTAATATTTTGCTGAAACCTCTTTAGCAACTGCTTCTAATACACTTGTACTTGCATCTTCAAGTTTACCTGCTTTAAGGGCAGCTAATACTTCTGGATGGCGAAGTTCAATTTGCTCAAGGAATTCATTTTCGAATTCTTTAACGCGAGCTACAGGTACCTGACGCATTAAGTTTTTAGTACCGATATAAATGATTGCAACTTGTTTCTCAACTGGCATTGGCGAGAACTGGCCTTGCTTAAGCAATTCCACGTTACGTGCACCTTTGTCAAGTACAGATTTTGTAGCCGCATCAAGGTCAGAACCGAATTTAGAGAAAGCCTCTAATTCGCGGTATTGTGCCTGATCTAACTTCAAGGTACCTGCTACTTTCTTCATTGACTTGATCTGCGCATTACCACCTACACGTGATACCGAGATACCTACGTTGATCGCCGGACGAACACCTGCGTTAAACAAGTTCGATTCCAGGAAGATCTGACCGTCAGTAATTGAAATTACGTTAGTCGGGATGTAAGCGGATACGTCACCTGCCTGCGTCTCAATGATCGGCAATGCTGTTAATGAACCACCACCTTTAACGATTCCTTTGATTGACTCCGGAAGGTCGTTCATTGCGCTTGCGATCTCATCGTTAGAGTTGATCTTTGCAGCACGCTCTAACAAACGGCTGTGAAGATAGAACACATCACCAGGATAAGCCTCGCGGCCCGGTGGACGACGAAGTAGTAGAGAAACCTCACGGTAAGCCACAGCTTGTTTAGATAGATCATCATAAACGATCAATGCCGGGCGACCAGTATCTCTGAAGTACTCACCGATAGCGGCACCAGAGAAAGGTGCATAGAATTGAAGTGGAGCAGGATCAGCAGCAGCAGCAGAAACAACTACTGTGTATGCCATAGCACCATTCTCTTCTAATGTACGAACAACGTTCGCAACGGTACTTGCTTTCTGACCGCAAGCAACATATATACATAAAACAGGGTTACCTGCTTCATAAAATTCTTTTTGATTGATGATGGTGTCAATACAAACGGCACTTTTACCAGTTTGACGGTCACCAATAACCAACTCACGCTGACCACGGCCAATTGGAATCATCGCATCGATTGCTTTGATACCAGTTTGTAATGGCTCAGTTACCGGCTGACGGTAAATTACACCTGGAGCTTTACGTTCGATCGGCATTTCATAAGTAGTACCTACAATTGGTCCTTTACCATCGATCGGCTCGCCAAGCGTGTTTACCACACGACCTAACATACCTTCACCAACTTTGATAGAAGCAATTTTGTTGGTACGTTTGATGGTATCACCTTCCTTAATGTCGCCATAAGGACCTAATAAAACCACACCCACGTTATCTTCCTCAAGGTTCAATACAATACCTTGTAAGCCGTTATCAAATTCAACTAGCTCACCTGACTGTACTTTAGTTAATCCGTAAACGCGGGCGATACCATCACCAACTTGTAATACGGTACCAACTTCTTCCAGTTCAGCTTCTGATTTGAAGCCCGCCAATTGTTGCCTGATAATTGCCGATACTTCGTCTGGTCTTACCTCTACCATAATGTTTTATATTATTTCTTTTGTAATCAGTAATCTGTTATACTCTGTTAAGCCACACTGTGACTCAATTCTTTTTTAAGTTTATTCAAATTGCTGGCAATACTTGCATCAAACTGCCTGTCACCAACTTTAAGAATAAAGCCGCCAATCAGCTTTTCATCAACCTTTTCTTTGATCAATACTTCATTGGCACCAACTTCTTTTTTAACTATAGTTATAATCTCAGCACGGTTGGCGTCTGTCAAAGGCACTGCCGAGGTTACCTCCGCGGTGATGATTCCTTTCAGCGCGTTGTACTGTGATAAGTATGCTTTAGCAGTTTCAAACACAATCTGTGCCCTTCCCTTGCTTACAATAAGTTTGAGAAAGGTATCGGTAATAACATTCACCCGACCGGAGAAAGTTTCTTTCAAAATACCTGCCTTCTTATCAAGTGGAATGATCGGATTGTTCAGGATCGCTCCTAACAAGGGATTGGCATTAATTACCGAAACAACGCTAGCCATGTCAGCCCGAACAGCTTCCATAGCGTTTTGCTCAGTAGAAAGATCAATAAGTGACTTCGCGTATCTTGATGCTGCTTTACTATTTGACATTTGTGATTTACGTTAGGATAAAAACTAGTTTAACTCAACATCCTTTAAAAGGCCTGCAACCAATTCCTGTTGTTTCGCTTTATCCTGTAATTGTGTGCGCAATACGCGTTCAGCAATTTCAATAGATAAGGTAGATACCTGGGCTTTCATTTCAGCTAACGCTGCTTTCTTTTGATTGGCAATCTCAATTTTAGCTTTTTCAAGCATTTTACCGCCTTCAGCCTGAGCTTGTGCTTTGGCTTCATTCAGGATGCTGTCTTTAAGTGTTTTTGCCTCTTTAATGATTGCATCTCTTTCCGCACGTGCCTGAAGCATCAAATCTTCATTTTGAGCAGTTAAACGAGCCATTTCTTTTTTTGCCAACTCAGCTTTATTCAAAGCCTCGTCGATGTACTGCTCGCGGTCATGGATAGCACCCATGATAGGTTTCCAAGCCAGCTTTCTAAGCAGCAGCAATAAAAACAAAAACGCGATTAATGTCCAGAAAACAAGTCCAATACTAGGGGTAACTAACTCCATATGATATTTAAATTTCTAAGTCTTAATTTAATTAAGGCTGGAAGGCAACCAATCGTTGCATTCCAACCTTATTTTTTTTCCTGTACTTACAGTCCTGAGAATTACTGAGGATTGTTTCCAAGGAACGCAACTACCACACCGAATAAAGCAACACCTTCAATAAGGGCTGCAGCGATGATCATTGCAGTTTGAATTTTAGAAGCAGCTTCTGGTTGACGAGCAATACCTTCCATTGCTTTACCACCAACTTGACCGATACCTAATCCAGCACCGATAACTGCGATTCCGGCACCAATTGCCGCGATTGAACCTACCATAACTAATTTAATTTATATTAATGAATCTATAGTTTAATATTAATGATGCTCCTCTACAGCCATACCAATGAAAAGCGCACTTAACAAGGTAAAGATGAATGCCTGCAAGAAAGCAACTAACAGCTCCAGGATATCCATAAAGATCACGAACGCCACCGATACCGGTGCAATTGCAAGTGATTTAAAAATGAAGATCAGGGAAACCAAACTTAACACAATAATGTGTCCGGCAGTAATGTTTGCGAATAACCTCACCATTAACGCAAATGGCTTGGAAAGTACGCCGATAACCTCCACAGGAATCATGATCACATACATCCATTTTGGCACATCAGGCGCAAAAATGTGACCCCAGTAAGATTTGTTACCGTTGACGTTTACAACGATCAACGTAAAGAATGCAAGTATAAAAGTTGTTGCAATGTTTCCGGTTACGTTTGCACTTCCCGGGAAAATTGGAATTAAACCAAACAGATTATTGATCAAAATAAAGAAGAACACTGTTAACAGGTACGGCATAAAACGTCCGTAATCATGACCAATGTTCGGTTTAGCAATATCATCCCGTACGAAAACAATGATCGGCTCCAGGAAAGACTGTAAGCCTTTTGGAGATTTTCCATTGCGTTTCTTGTATGCAGCAGCTACAGATGAGAACACAAACAACAGGATCACACCAGTGAGAAACATCGCAGCAACGTTCTTGGTGATCGAAAAGTCGATAATACTTGCTGTTGCAGCTTCATCAACCTGACCGTCTGGCGTAACAACCTTAATCTTTTTATTAAAGAAATTCTGACCAACACTTTGATCTTTAGTGCTTTCAACTAAACGGTAGGTGTTATACTTACCAGCATGATCAGCCTCTCCATGATGAAATTCACCAGAAGAAAAAACCTCTAAGCCTTGTGGCGTGTATAAAATCACCGGAAGCGGGAAGGAGAAATGACCAGCCACATGCCAAACATGGGAATCACCAATGTGTTCCATGATCACTTCAGTAGGATCAAATTTACCCTCTTCATGACCAGCTTCAGCACCATGACCGGCACCAGTTGAAACAGCCTCATGAGCAGTTCCCGCCTCAACACTGTCAGTCTGCGCAGAAACAGATGGTACAACAGTGAAAAGCGCTAAAAAAAGCGTAAAAGCAGCAATTAACCTATTCACTTTAAAATCAAAAACGTGGCTACAATCCATTTATTCGCAGATTTTTACTATTTATTTTGGTGGCGCAAGTTACGCAACAACCAGTATATTTCAAAGCAGGTAAACAATAAATATAAAGAAAAAAAGTTAGCCAGGAATATTCCACCCAACTGTGGCTGTTTCTGACTGTAAATCAGCACAAAAGCCATAGAGAAGATCATTTTCACAGCAATAGAACCCATAATCGCCATTACACCTACCTGAGGGTCCTTTTTAATACCCAAATCAGCAGTCAAATAAGCAATGTAAGTGATCCCGGCAAGGAAGCAGAAAATAACCCAGAATTTGTCAACTAAAACATTTGCATCAGGAAAGGCTTCCTGAAGGATCGCTGCCAAGCCCGCAAGTACAACGCAAAACCCGGTATATAAGATGGTGAAACGAACTAAGCTCAAAGAATCAGATTTGCTGCAAAAGTAGCAAATAACTTCCAGCCCGATTAACTTTTAGGTTTGTTCATCTGATTTACTTCTTTCAGCACCTGATATATGGCAATTACTACGCCCAGTAACGAGAAGCCAGCAGTATAGTACGACTGTCTGCCACCATGATAATCATCAATGGACGAACCAACAAAAGCAAATACACTTATGATCACAAACATTTGAAAAAACAGCCCGGTATACTTTACATAGCTGTTTACTTGCTTACGCTTAATTTCTCGTTCGGGTTCTTCCATGATTTCGGTAAATAAACAGTCTATTGTTTTCTAATACTGCGCTAATCAGATATTTTTGCATACATTTTGTCCTATACAGGACTTTATTCATAACGTATATCATTGAGCAATTCTTCCTTCTCCCGGGTTAAGCTAGTTTTACTTTGTATCTGCATCAGTCTTATATATGCCTGCAGTGTACAAAAAGATGGCTCTACCGGTAAAGGTATGCAGAACCTCACGGCCAGGTATAATTATATATACAACGCGAATATACTTCTTGAAGATTACGTTTCCGAATTATACGCCAGCTTCCCCAACAACTTCAATGCCGTACTGCCGGTGCACCTTAGTCCGCAGAAGTTTAATCCCGATGACCTGAGTAGCGGCAGCCCCGATAAAGCCTTGGATGAGATCCTAAATAAAGCAAGAACCATCATCACGGATAAAAGTTTGAGCAAGTACCTGGATGAAGCCTACCTGCTCATGGGCAAAAGCCAGTTCTACAAAGGCAACTTCTTTCTCGCTGCCGAATATTTTGACTATGTAGCACGAACTTACAAGAATCAGCCAAAAAGCTTATTGCAGGGACTCGACTGGCAAGCCCGCTCGCTCATGATGATGAACGACTTCAAAACTGCTGCCACTGTATGCGACTCCCTGGAAAAACACCTTGGCCTCACCAGAAAAGACCGAGCTGAACCATTGGCAACGCTTGCACAGCTCGCCATCAATCTAAACGATGCTGAAACCGCGATCAACTATCTTACAGCTGCAATAGCGGAAAGCAAGACGAGTCGCAATACCATACGCTGGCATTTTACACTTGCACAGCTATTCCAGGCGCAGGAGGAATTCGAACAAGCAGCCGCCCATTACCGGAAAGTCCAGCGGAGCAATGGTGCATTCGACCTGTACTTCCATGCCGGACTTAACCTGATCGCTGTAGATGCAGCCATAAAGGGGGATCAAACCGGGCGCGCAGCACAGTTGACCGCCCTTGTAAAGGATGAAAAGAATGAGGCTTTCAAGGATCAGCTTTATTTCGAGATCGCTTCGCTACATTTACAGAACAAGCACTACACAGAAGCGGCTTCATACTTTGATAAAGCAATTGCCAATTCCGGCAGCAATAATACGCTAAAAGGTCTTGCCTACCTGCAGCTTGCCGAATTGCGCATCGCGCAACAACAGGATTACCGCGGTGCGAAGCAGTATTACGATCTTAGCCTGTCAAACCTTCCCAAAGCCTACCCGAGCTACGCACAAATTGAGAAGAAAAGCCAGAACCTGGACTATCTCGCCAGCCGTTACCAAATTATCGCTAATGAAGACAGCCTCCAGCTACTTGCCGCCCTACCTGCTCCTGAGCGCGAAATCAGGGCAAGGTTAATGCGCTTTTCAGATCAGCCAGACACTGCGGCGAATCAACGCATATCCGCAGATACCACGGTTGGCAACAGTAAACAGCCGCAAAGAAGCGGAAAGTCCTATTTTCAAAATAAAAATGCGATGGAAAAAGGATATGCCGACTTCATAAAACGATGGGGCAACCGGAAGTATGAAGACAATTGGCGCCAGAGCATCAAAACCAATGTAGCAAACACCATCCTTCCCGCAGGAACAGATCCGCTGAATGCGCAAATGGCAACTGATAATCTGCAAGCAGCAGGAACAGACAGCATTGAACTTGCTAATTTCCTTGCACTGGTACCGGTAGATGCAGCCATGCTCCAGGCATCCAATGAACGTATAGTAAATGCCTATATAGAACTCGCAAGTTTTTATTCGCAGGAACTGAAAGCCAACAAAGAGGCCGCCGGGATTTACGAGCTCGTCTTAGACAAGTATCCCAAAAACAGTCAGTTGGCGTTGATAAATTACAGCTTGTACCTGCTCTACAAGGATGCCGATAAAACACAGGCCGAAAAGTTTAAAACCGAGGTACTGAATAATCATGCAAGCAGTGTTTATGCCCGCATCATCCTGGATCCAAACTACAGCATAAACCAAAATACTTTGGATCAGGAACTTAACACAGCCTATAGCAAGCTCTTCGATCATTACCTTCAAAAGGACTTTGCGTACGTAATACAACTGGTGGACCAGGCACTTGCAAAAAATGCACAGCACCGGATGGCAGCGCAGTTCGCCTATTTGAAAGCGATCGCCGTTGGACGTACACAACCGGTGGACAGCCTCCTGCAGCAGTTTCAATTCATCAAACAGAACTACCCACAAGACCGGTTAATTGTCCCGCTGGTTAATGAGCACCTGAGTTATATCAACGCAAACCTCGAGGCATTTAAAAGAAGAAAGGTTGCATTAACGGACTTCGACCCTAATGAACCTCCATTCAGCACGCCGGTGCAGCTCGCTGCTAAGCCGACAGACAATGCGGGCAACAATAGGAAAGCACAGCCGGATCAACCGGCACTGAAGGTTCAGGAAGCTGGAAAAGCAACTGACCCAACCCCGCAGATTACAAGCACAGGTCCTTTCAAGAATGCGCCATCTGCAACCTGGTACTTTGTAATTGATGTGGCTGATGCGACAATCAGACTAAGTTCTTCACGTTTTGGTATCGGACAATTTAGCCGTGGTAATTACCCGGAAGCCGATTTACGACACCAATTGGTCGAATTTGACAACGATCAGCTAATTTACGTTGGAAACTTTAGTAATTTTGAAGCTGCTAAGTCTTTTCAGGAACGGATCACGCCGCAACTGAACAGAATTATGCGGGTTCAGCCATCATTATACAAGACCTTCATAATCAGCAAGGAGAACTTTGACATCATCAAAAGCAAGTCGCTCCTAAACCAATACCTGGAATTTTATAACAACAATTATTAAAATGAAGCAACAACTTACCCCGTCAGATATCAAAAGATACAACTTCACGCTTTGGAAATTACTGATCGGCGGCATAATACTCTTTTCTCTATTTATCGCTGGCGTAGGCTTCGGTATCTTCGGCACCCTACCCTCTTTCCGTGATATCGAACACCCGAAAAGTAATCAGGCAACCGAAATCCTGAGCGAAGACAGCAGACCACTGGGAAACTATTTCGTTCAGAACAGATCAAACGTTACCTACCCTGAGATTTCGCAAAATGTTATCGACGCGCTTATCGCCACCGAAGACACGCGTTTCCTTACCCACTCTGGTATCGACTTCAAAAGAACATTCACTATATTTTTCTATAACCTGGTTGGAAAACGTCAGGGAGGTAGTACCATCACCCAGCAGCTGGCCTTAAACTTATTCTCTGAAGAAGCTCGTCAACGTAACTTCTTCAAACGCCTGATGCAGAAATTCCAGGAGTGGGTTATCGCTGTGAAGCTTGAACGCAACTACACCAAGGAAGAAATCATCACCATGTACCTGAACACTGTAGATTTCGGTAACCAGGCTTATGGTATCAAATCGGCTGCTCGAATCTACTTCAACACTACGCCAGACAAGCTTTCTTATACAGAAGCGGCAACCCTTGTCGGCCTGCAGAAAGGGATCACCAGATACTCACCCACCCGTAATCCGGAACGTTCCCGCGACAGAAGAAATACCGTGCTTGCCATGATGGTTAAAGCCGGAAAGCTTACCGAAGAGCAGTTCCAGGTAGAACAGGCTAAGCCGCTTGGCCTTAAATTCAGAAGTGCTACCGTAAGTGATGGAATTGCGCCTTACTTCAGGGCCGTGCTTAAAGCGGACATTAAACGCCTGTTCCAGGAAAGATCAATCCTTAAAGCCGATGGTACACCCTATGACCTGGACCGCGATGGACTGAAGATCGTAACCACCATCAACTACGACATGCAGGTTTACGCTGAAGAGGCACAACGGGAATACATGAAAACTCTTCAACAGCAATTCAATAGAAGCTGGAGAGGAAAAAATCCATTTAAGGGTAATCAAACCCAGCTGCTACAGGGTGTAAAACGTTCGGAACGTTATAAAGCACTTCAACTTGAGGGTAAGTCGGAGGAAGAGATCCAGAAGGACTTCAATACCCCGACCCGTATGAGCATCTTTACCTGGAGAGGCGATGTAGACACCTTAATGAAGCCGATGGACTCGGTAAAGTACTATAAGATGTTACTTCGCAATGCAATGATGGCAATGGATCCTAAAACGGGCTATGTAAAGGCTTGGGTAGGCGGTATCAACTTCCAACACTTCAAATATGACCAGGTTAAAACAGGTTCCCGCCAGGTGGGTTCCACGGCGAAACCTTTCACCTATGCGGTAGCGATCGAAAATGGCTACTCGCCTTGCTATACCGTAGCCAATGAGCCTGTAACCATTGAAGTGCCGGGCAGTGAGCCATGGACACCACGTTCATCACCCGGATCCACAATCCCGGGTATGGTGACCCTGCAAACTGCACTTGCAAATTCACAGAACTACATCACTGCTTTCCTGATGAAACAAGTAGGTCCGACGGCTGTAGCCAACCTGACCAAGAAAATGGGCATCAGCACCAACGTACCGGCATATCCATCCATCAGTTTAGGTGTTTTTGACGCCTCTATATTTGACATGGTTGGCGCCTACAGCGTATTTGCCAATAAAGGGGTATGGACAGAGCCAACCTACATCCTGCGCATCGAAGATAAAAATGGTGTCGTATTGTACAACAAAACACCACAAGTGAAGGTTGTAATGAACGAGGAAGTTGCTTACGTGATGACCAGAATGCTCGAGGGCGTGGTAAATAAAGGAACAGGATCCAGATTAAGATATAAGTACGGCATTAATGCGCCTACAGGTGGAAAAACAGGTACAACACAGAACAACTCCGATGGTTGGTTTATGGCCATTACGCCAGACCTGGTTGCCGGGGTATGGACAGGTTGTGAAGACCGTGCATTCCACTTTATCAGTACCCGTGAAGGAGAAGGTGCAAACACCGCATTACCAATCTATGCTGGCTTTATGAAGCGTGTGTATGCGAATCCTTCGCTAAAGATATCCAAGGGAGACTTTTCCGCACCAACCACACCGCGCACCATCGAGTACGACTGCAATCAGTACCAGCAACAAGAGCAGGGAAAAACAGAACTGGATGAGAAATTAGGCTTCTAAAGCATGGCTGTATTTGATTACAAAACGGCATTGAACGATGTTCCGCATCGCCCCGGCGTATACCAGTTTTGGGATGCCGAGGGTGTGCTCATCTATATTGGCAAGGCAAAAGACCTGCGCAACCGCGTGGGTTCCTACTTCAATTCGGACAGCCAGCTGAATGGTAAAACCAGGGTGCTCGTTTCCAAAATCCGTAAAATCACCTTCACCATCGTTGATACCGAAATTGATGCCTGGCTGTTGGAAAACAGCCTGATCAAAAGGCACCAGCCGCGCTACAACATCATGCTCAAAGATGATAAGACCTACCCATGGATCATCATCAAAAAGGAGCCCTTTCCACGCGTGTTCTGGACCAGGAAAATGGTGAAGGATGGTTCAACCTACTTCGGCCCTTATGCTTCCGTAGGTATGATGCATACCATTCTTGATCTGATCAAAGAAACCTATCCCCTGCGTACCTGTAACCTCCCGCTAACCATACCGAACATCGAAGCAGACAAGTTTAAAGTTTGCCTGGAATATCAGATCGGGAACTGTAAAGGTCCCTGCCAAAAGTACCAGTCGCTCGAAGATTACGAGAAGAACATTGAAGAGATCAAGGAGATCCTGAACGGGAAAATTGGTAACGTAATACGGGATGTAAAGCAGATCATTAAAACTGCAGTTACAGAACTGAACTTTGAAACCGCACATCAGTACCAGAAGAAACTGCTGGTACTTGAAAAATACCAAAGCAAATCTACCGTCGTTAACAGCTCGATCACCAACGTGGATGTGGTGAGTATCGCCTCCGATGAACGTTATGCCTTCGTGAACTACCTGAAGATCATGAATGGCAGTATCATCCAAACGCAGACCATCGAGATCAAGAAGCGACTCGACGAAACGGATGAAGAGCTCCTGAGCATTGCCATCACAGAATTCAGGACCAAGTTCAATAGTACCTCCAAAGAGATCATCGTTCCCTTTGAACTTACCTTTACCGATCCTTCCCTCAAGTTCACTGTACCAAAGTTGGGAGAAAAGAAGAGCCTGCTTGAACTTTCTCAAAAGAACGTGCTGTTCTTCAAACGGGAGAAATTGAATCAGTATGAAAAGGTTAATCCAGACCTGCGAACGGAACGAATACTTACGCAGATGCAAAAGGACCTGCGACTAACACAGCTTCCTGCACATATTGAGTGTTTCGATAACTCTAACTTCCAGGGCAAGTATCCCGTATCGGCTATTGTGGTCTTCAAGGATGCCAAGCCTTCGAAGAAGGACTACAGGCACTTCAACGTGAAAACTGTGGAAGGACCCAACGACTTTGCTACAATGGAGGAAGCCGTTTACAGGCGCTATAAGCGCGTGCTGGAAGAAAACCAGCCATTACCTCAACTCATCATCATTGACGGTGGTAAAGGGCAGCTTTCGTCCGCTATGACAAGCCTGAAAAAGCTCGGTATCGAAAACCGGGTCACTGTCATTGGTATTGCGAAGCGCCTGGAAGAATTATACTATCCTGGTGATAGCTTCCCGCTGTACCTGGATAAGAAATCTGAAACGTTAAAGGTGATCCAGCAGCTCCGCGACGAGGCACACCGGTTTGGTATTACCTTCCACCGGAAAAAGCGGGATCAGGGCACATTAAAGACCGAACTGGAAAATATTCCGGGGATCGGCAAGACCACGGCAGACAAGCTGCTCCGCCATTTCAAATCGGTAAAAAGAATCAGAGAAGCTTCCGAAGCAGAGCTGGCAACATTAATCAACAAAACCCAGCTTAAAACACTCACAGAATACTTCAACGAACATGCTTAATCTATAAGCACTAACAGAAAAGCCCGGCATCATGATAATACCGGGCTTTTCTAGGCTGGGAAATATTTTAGTATTCCCAAAGGCTTTGTTCGTAATCTGCGATAGATTTTTTCACACGTTCAGATTCGTATAGCTTTCTTGGATCCTTTGGATCTGTCTGACCAACAATCTCCGCAAGGGTTTTATTTGCCGGATTCGTCTCTTTAACGATATAGCTGGTAAATAACCTTCTTACAAAGAAATCATCGTAGGTCAGGGTCGAAGCATCGTTAGCAGGATTCACAATGCGTTTCTTGCTCATGATCTCCCTCGCTTCATCGAAGTAAACCCAGAATACAGGCTGCCAGTTTCCTTCTACCATTTTCATTGGTGCAATACCAACGATACGTGGTTCAAAAATCGAGCGCTTAACATCCAGGATCCAATCTTCCTTAATGCGGTACTTCATGAACTCTTCAGGTCTGAAACGTCTCAATGTAGGCTCTGCAAGCTTTCCAGTCACCGGATCAGGCTCCCCTTCAGTTACCCCTCTCGCGAGGCGCAAAGCATCCTGTGAAGACAGTGCAATTTGAAAAGCATCATTATCTTCAAGGATCTTCCCTGCAGCGGTATCCTTAGGTGAGTACGCTGTAAGTTCATCCCTGCCAATTGCTTCCATCAACACATCGATAAGCTTCGACTTCTCGGCGGCAAGCACAGAATTCAAAGTATCTCTCAGGTCAATCTCACGCCAGATCCGTTTAGAGTAATAAACGTCCTCATCGCGTACCTCTGCAAATGGTGCCAGGAAGCCGCTGTCTACGTCGTTCCTCACCGCAAAACCATCCTTTGGTGGTTTCTTGATTTTGGTTCTGATGCTATCAGCAGCAGCCGAGTTGCTCTGTGCGGAAGCCGCAGCACCAAAGAGCAACAGAACGAATGTATATAAGACCTTTTTCATGACTTTATCTTGCTATGAATGTAATTCCATTAAGCACTTTTTGCCTTCCATCAGGACCCTCCGCAACGATGTCTTTAAAGATCACAGTTGCACCAGGCTTAATAGAATTCAAAGCACCTTTTATCTGTCCGGAGAAACTGCCTCCGCTATTTTGAATTGTAACCGCATCCGATCTTGGATTGATGAAGGTCGTCGAGAACCGCAGTACACGGTACTTAATATCGAACACAAAATCCTCAAGTTCGGTCTCAATCTGGTTTGAGGCAACAAGCCACTCCAGATCAACATTACCGCCAGATTTACCCTTGATAAATGCCTTAGGTGTTGGCAGCGCCTTAACACGGAACTTCTGCGCACCCAGGTTTATGGTTTTACCACCTGCAGCTGCAGATACGTTAATGTTTAATTCTTTGCCAATCTGCGAGCCTGGCACATTCACCATGTATTTACCGCCACTGCCGCTGATTGAACCACCGGAGATCGTTGCACGTACACTTTCCAGTGGGAAACCTGCTGCCGATACCGAAAATGGATTCGGGATACCTGCATAGATTACGTTCATCTTATCTGGTGAAACCGTAGCTGAAGGTTTAGCAACCTGATAAGTTTGCTCAGGTGTACGGTATTCTTTAATCTGTCCGTCCGTCTGCTTTACACGGATCGTTCCAACCCATTTAAATACACCTACACTATTTGTGCCACCAGTGTAAGTAGCCTTACCACTTTTAACGGAAAGCTTACTTCCTCCAACGGAAATATCCGGATTAGACTTCGAATCGCTTGCAGTTAAGAAAACCTCTGCAACATATGGCTGACCCTGGATCACATAAGATGAAGGTGCCACAGCAACGGCTGCAAACTGGTCTAAGTTAACCAGCGACTTATCCATGTTTCCAAAAAGCTTTTTAACTACTTCAGCTTCCGCGTTTTTAACGTCAGTTTGGATTTTGGTTAAAATGGTGTTTGCCGCAGTAAGTGGGGTACCCTCACCAAAGTTAATGTCCGCCCATTTTTTCTTACCATCAACGTTCTTAGCTCCATCATTTGCAACAAGTGTAAAGGTTACACCTGCACGATCTTCAGGATTTAATAAGCCTATAAGTTTCTCGCGGGTTTGGTTGATCAACGCCTGAAGTTTCTCACCTTCTTTTTGATTGATCATGATACCTTGAGCGATATCCTGGTTTCCTCTTTCTACAAGATCGCCGGTTTCCTCGTCAATACCTTTACCTTCTGTTACAAAGCGGGCTTTTAATTTCTGAATATAACTATCCAGTTCTTCTGCATATGCTTTTGCCTGCTGGGCTTTATCCCAGATCGGCTGCGCCCTTGCAGGCTCATCTTTTAATTTTGTATTCTGAAAAGCAGTGAACAATTGATCAACACTTGTATTAACGTTGTTTTTGGAAGTCTCCAAACTGTCATTGATGTTTTTGAAAGCATCCAGAATGGTGTCCGACACGTTTAATGCAAGCATTGCAAGCAATACCAAATACATGATATTGATCATCCGCTGCCTTGTTGTTTCTTTTCCTCCGGCCATGTTTATTTATAGGTCTTTGTTAAATTAATAATCACTGACTAATTATACACGTGGCTGGTTCATTGCAGACAGCATATTGCCGTAAATTGCATTTAATGAAGCTAGGTTTTTAGCAAGTTTTGCGACTTCGTCTTTAAACATTCTCGAGTCTTCCATAGACTCGTTGAAGTTGTGCATGGTGGCGGATAGGTTCTGATAGAAAGTGTTCATCGATTTGAGATGTGCACTTGAATCCTGAAGTTCCAACTCATATACTGCATTCAATGCAGAAAGGTTTTTAGCCAGTTTGTTCACCTGATCATGGTAAGCCTGCGCTTCACCAGTGCTCTGCCCCATTGCAGTAAGCTGTGCAGTTGCTTTCTCAAATGCAACGCTCATGTTGTCAAAGCTAGCTGTTGCCGACTTAAGCTTGGTTGCATATTCTGTAGTTGCAGCAGATGCATCGGCAACGTTAGAGATTGCCGCAACCTTATCACCGAAGGTACGTAGTCCGTTACCAAGGCTTTCGATCAGCTCAGGTCCAACATTCGCATTTCTAAGCATGTTATCCAATGCTGCTGTAGTCGGTGCGCTTTGAGGCGCACTAACTGCTCTTGCAGAGCTGGTAGGCAATTCGCCTGCATAATTCGGATTCAATTCAGGATAAACGCGTTCCCATTCTGGTTCCGGTTGTGGTGGAAAAAATGCGGTAAGTGCAAATAAAAATGCCTCTACACCAAGTCCGATTCCAATCATATAATTGCCCCATACCCCACCAAGGTGTAGGATTTTGAATAATGCACCAAGAATTACGATACTGGCTCCTATTGAAATCGCAGTATGTAATAGCCCATCAAATTTTCTCTTTGCTGCCATGTTTTTGTTCTAGAATGGTAATTTAGTTTGTTTAGATATGAATTTTACTTGTAGTTGATGTCAGTTCCTGCATAAGAAACCACACATCTGAAACCAATGTAAGATGTTGCATTGTCCTGGTATTCATAGGTTCCCACAGAGTTTTGTAAGAAAAACCCGATGTCTTTCCATGAACCGCCCCTAACAACTTTACGTTTCAGGTACTTATTATCATCTGGTCTTGCTACGTAGGTGTAGTTCGGGTTGAAGTCTAACAACATGGTACCTGCCGACTTGTTATAAGCGGTAAGGGTCCATTCAGAAACGTTTCCGGCCATGTTATATAAGCCATAGTCGTTCGGGAAATAAGAGTGTACGTTAACGGTGTAAAGACCACCGTCATCAGAGTAATTACCACGACCAACTTTGAAGTTCGCCTGCATACATCCTTTAGCATTGCGGATATATGGGCCACCCCAAGGGTATTTGGTTTTAACATTACCACCTCTTGCAGCATATTCAAATTGTGCTTCAGTAGGCAAGCTATAGCTCAGGCGTGAGTTGTAAGGCTGTTTACGCTGTGCGGCAACAGACTGGAACAAACGTGTGCGCCATACACAGAAGGCGTTAGCCTGCTCCCAGGTTACACCCACAACAGGGTACTCATCATACGATGGGTGGTTAAAATATCCGATAACCATCGGATCGTTCTGCGAGTAAGAGTAATCGGTTTTCCAAACCAGGGTATCCGGATAAACACTTATAGAAGGAAATTCATTCGGCTTGTTTGGGTCTGGTGCATCCACATAGCTCTCGATAAAGTCGCTACGCTTTGCATTTGGATTGCCCTTAGCTTTTGCTGCAAGATCCATGTTCACCACTTTGTACGAATAGCGGAACTTTCTAACATCAAGTTCAGCTCGGCCAAGTAAAGCATCATCACCCTGGTAGTACATGTCAGCAAGCTTGCTGGCATAACCTCCATTTTTGCTGCTCCACAAACGCGAGCCATCACCAACTTTCTTCCAGTTAATGTTACGTTGACCATTATTTGCTGCATCACCAGTAGGTGCGGGCATATACAGATCCGGTGCACCGGAAGGACCAAGCGTGGTGATCGCAACCGAGTCACGAACGTAGTTTACAAATTGGCGGTATTCCGCATTGGTGATCTCCGTCTCATCCATGTAAAAGGCACTGAAGGAGGTCATTCTGCTTGCAGGCGCCTGACTGCCGGTAATATCCTCATCGGAGCCACCGATTAAGGTACGGCCCGGTGGAACATACACCATTCCAAGCGGAACGCGGTTGTTTTTGAAATTTTTATTATAAACCCCTACTAATTCTCCCTGGCCACCTTTTCCGCAGCTGGTCATTAGCATGGTTAAAATAACAAAACCAAAGTATAGTTTTTTCATATGTTACTGAAAGAATGGATCTGTTTAACGATTTATTAGCGTAGGTATATCTTATCAAACTTAATAAATCTTTTTATCAAAAAACAATAACACAAACAACCTGCCAAAAAGAAGGGCTACTTATTCGATTTCTTGATGTAATTTTCAATAGCCATGATCATTGAAGGGGCTTCAGGGCTTGGTGCAGCAATATCAACGATCAAACCCGCCTCAGTTACAGCACGATGCGTATTTACACCAAAAGCGGCAATACGTGTATTGTTTTGTTTAAATTCTGGGAAATTTGTGTACAACGATTGTATACTTGATGGACTAAAAAAGCCAATGATATCGTAGAAAACTTCAGCCAGATCTGATAGATCACTCACTACGGTTTTAAACAATACCGCAGGGGTAAATGAATAGCCATTTTTCTGAAGAAAATTCATGGTATCCTCTGTAGCCACGTCTGAGCATGGATAAAGGAACTTTTCTGATGCATGCTTCTTTAAAACTTCCGCTAAATCAGATGCCGTTTGCTTGCCAAAAAAGATTTTACGCTTACGGTACTGTATGTATTTTTGCAGATACAACGCTGTAGATTCTGATATACAGAAATACTTCAAATCTGCCGGCACATCATATCGCATTTCTTCACAAATCCTGAAAAAATGATCTACTGCATTCCTGCTTGTAAATACTACTGCAGTGAAATCTGCCAGGTTAATCTTGTCTTTTCTAAAGTCCTTGGCGGGTACCCCCTCTACGTGAATAAATGATCTGAAATCAACTTTCACATTGTACTTCTTCGCTAAATCAAAATAAGGAGACTTGTCTGTTTCTGGTTTAGGTAAAGTGATTAAAATACTCTTTACTTTACGTAAACGATCTTCTCTGTTTTCTTGCATGTGTAGTTGGTTGTCCTTATAATCCGATTGCCTTGATTACTATTAATATAGGGCAAATTTCAAGGGCACAAAAGTACAAAATTAAATAGACTTTCGAAAAACGATTATTGGATAAAATGTTATACCCGGCACGTACAAACTGAAAAAGGAAAGTCAGCGTCAACAACATTGCTGCCAGTGAAATAAAATACATTCCATAACGTAAAGGTGCCAGTGCAAAGGCTACAACCAAGGGAATGAAGATGAGTGAGATGTTAAAGTAACTAAGATACAACACGGTTATATACTCGTGAATAAGCTTTTGGATATTAAACAAATGTCCCAATCCCCGTAAAATGAAGATCTTAAGCGCATATAAAACCACGATCATCACTGAAATCGTTACAAAGAACTGCAGTCCTCCGGTACCATAACTGGTTTGATAATATTGCGAGATCAGGTATAAAAACATGCCCAGCGTAAAGCCAAACTGAATAAACAAAAACAGGAACGGCCAGGAGGTAAAAAGGTTATCTTCCTTATACAGATTGTTCAGCACCCGGTTGCTATAGAATGCCTGAATGATGTCGCCAAGTTGCTTATGAAAGGAAATTCGCAGTACCCCAAACACCAGCATCAGCAGGAGTATAAAACCAAGCACCCAGGATTGTCCTTTCGGCAAGGGCTTACCGATCTTGTAATAGCTTTCCGCTTTGCCTTTCACACCCAATTCGTACCAGGCTTGTCCCTTCTTCAGTGTCGGAACGTTCGCTTTCAGAATGCTATCAATGATGATGTACTTGTCAAGCAGAGAATCCGGAATAAGCCAGGTATGGCGCATCACCGAGTCGGTCACAAATTTTTGCCGGGCTAGGAATGCCGAGTCTCTGACCCTTTTAGGCAGCAGCTGCTGAGGGGCAATAAGACTATCTGTAACAGACTGTTGCGGCTGTACCACCTGTCCAAAAGCTAAGTTTGCACCCAATGCACAGAACACGAAAAGAGCCAGCAACCATTTGAACATTCCACAAATTTAATTTTTAATCTGCTATTAACTGAACAATTCGAATAATTCCGCCTTGCTGAGGGTTTTTAGCAGGTTCCCCTCCGTTTTGATCAGCTCTTCAACCAAGCGCTGCTTCTTTTGCTGCAGTTGCATGATCTTATCTTCAATAGTATCCGGACAGATCAGGCGTAACGCAACAACATGCTTCTGCTGACCAATGCGATAAACACGATCTATGGCCTGCTGCTCCGCTGCAGGATTCCACCATGGATCAACAAGATACACGTAATCTGCCTCTGTTAAGTTCAATCCAGTACCACCTGCTTTAAGACTGATCAGAAAGACCCGAACATCTTCTTCTTCGGTAAAGCGTTTCACCTCCTGCCCTCGGTTTCGCGTTTGCCCGGTCAGATAGCTGTACCCGATCTGTTGCTTCTGCAATTCTGCTTTGAGCAGATCTAACATACCAACAAAGGACGAAAACACCAGGATCTTATGCGCCCTGGATTTGCCTTGTATCTCTTCCATAAGCACCTCAATCTTCGAAGAGGCATTGCCGAAATAGGTGTCATTGCTGATCAGGGCCGGTGAATTGCAGATTTGCCTCAGCAGCGTCATCCCTTTCAAAATGTGCATGGTCTGACCTTCAAGCGCTTCTGTGCGGTACGACATTAAATAGTTCCGGTATTCATCCTTGTAGGAGTCGTATACCTTGCGCTGTTCATCGCCCATCTCGCAATAGATCACCATCTCCGTCTTTTCAGGCAGCTCTGTCGCCACCTGCTTTTTGGTGCGGCGCAGCAAGAAAGGACGTACTTTCTTCTGAAGCTCCAAGGCTTTGCGGGTATCGCTGAACTTATCAATGGGAATTACATACTGATCTTTAAAATGCTGGCGACTACCAAGTAGTCCCGGGCATGCCAGAGAAAACTGTGCATAGAGGTCGAAGGTATTGTTTTCCAGCGGTGTACCCGTCAGCATCACTTTGCTCCTCGACTTCAGCAATGCAATTGCCCGGTACCGTTGTGAATTGGGATTTTTGATGGTTTGTGACTCATCCAGAAAGATGTAATTGAACCGAAAATGCTTTAAATGGCGCACATCCTGAAGGATGGTACCATAGGAAGAAAGGACCACATCATGCAACTCAAAAGCATCCACATGTTTATCACGGTCGGCACCGTAGATTGTCAGTACCTTCAGGGAAGGTGCAAATTTCCGCAGCTCGGCCTGCCAGTTAAAGATCAGCGTTGCCGGCACAATGATCATGCTGGGCACCGTAATACCCTTTTCCTTTTGCGAAAGCAAAAAGGCTAGGACCTGGATTGTTTTTCCAAGTCCCATATCATCCGCCAGACAGCCACCCATGCCAAATTCATCCAGGAAATTCAGCCAGTTCAAGCCTTCCTGCTGGTAATGCCTTAGCTGACCTTTAAATCCTTGTGGCACCGCTACTTCGCCAATCTCGTTAAAACGTTCCAGTTTATCCCTGAACCTGCGAATTTCCAGTCGCACAGGTGCCGATAACATCTCATCCTCATACAAGGCATCTATGCTTACCATGTTAACCTTTGGTGTACAGACAACCTCTTCAACAACTTCACCAGCTTCCAGGTATGCCTGTAGCTTCAGCATCCATTCTTCGGGAAGGATACCCAGGGTACCATCTCCCAGTTGAACGAATTTACTCTTGTTCCGCAATGCCTTTGCAAGATGTTTTAACGAAACCTGCTGTTTGCCATAGCTGATCTTTATTCCCGTTTCAAACCAGTCCAATCCTGAAATTACCTCGATGCTGATGTTTGCACGGTTAGGATTCAACTTATTATCTTTCAGATCATTAAACCCAAGCACTTTTATACCCTGGTGTTGCCAGTAGGCGAAAGCATTCAGAAACCAGCCTTCTTCTAAAAATCTTATCTTGTGCAGGAAGTAGCATTCCTGCCCCTCCTGCTCCGGAAAGAATGGATGCTGATTGCGCAGCATCTTGATGAAAGCATCTTCAAGATCGCCATCCCGCTGGACCGTAAAGGGGATACCGCTGCTGTCTACCGAATAGATTTGCTGCTGTGAAAGTACCGGCACCTCTACATTTCCGTACCGGAGCACCGGCGTGATCAACACGTAATCACCGGAATCAGACAGGTAGATCAGCTTTTCATTTTCCGTATCAAAGTTGTTCTCCTCAAGCTGCTTTTTGGTAGCTGGCTTCAGATAAGCATAATTTACCCGGACCTTACCTTCAAGCTTTGCCAGAACGCTGCGCTGAAAGGTATCGTAAGCCGCTTCAGGAAACGATAAGCGATTATTATTTCGCTTAAACACCTCAATGAGCTGCAGATATTCCAGATTGTCAATAAGCTGCATTACGCCATTATAGAAAACGAAGTATTGAAATTTGATATTCAGCAGATCCGGACTATAACCTTTTTCCCCGATGTAGAGCTTTGCGGTAACCTCATAGCGGCCCTTTCGCAGTGCCACTTCAAGCCTTAGGTCAAGCTTATACATGGAGAGTTCAACTTTTACAATGGAACGTAGCGTTACATTGGCCGACTTTTCCGGGTCATGATAATAGACGTCAAGGTTTAG
Organism: Pedobacter sp.; assembly: GCA_038918115.1. GTDB lineage: Bacteria > Bacteroidota > Bacteroidia > Sphingobacteriales > Sphingobacteriaceae > Pedobacter. The sequence goes on along the minus strand of JBCLAL010000001.1, from coordinate 201,449 downwards.
CGGATTTTTAACGAGTGCCCGTAAACCCTCCATATCTGCAGGGGTATGCTCGGTATCGTAGGTACTACGAAGCTTAACGATGGCCGCATAAAACTTCAACTCATCAGGGTCGTTCACCTTCCAGATGAAATCAAGTGGGTCTATCAGTACCAACGGTGTTTTCAGCTTACCGTTATTCCCAATGATGGCTTCATAGAGTTCAGCAACAAAATGGGTGTAGTACTTATGTTTGCGCAATACAAGGATCCGCTGTTTACCTTCTGGTTCCCTGTCGGACAGCGGAAGTTGCCAACCTGAACGCGACAACAGGGTTAATTGTAAGTTACCTAAATCTGGGAGCAGTGGATCTTGTTCTGGCATATTGCTGGCACAAAAGTAGGTATTCTGATGGTGGTACCAATTTTTTAACGGACAGCTTTCAGCCTAAATATCTGTGCCGCGTTGAAGACAATCACTGCAAGAAAAATCAGTACATAGGCGATGAGCGGCAACAAACCCAGAGGTTCATGATAGACCAGCACCGACAATGCAAAAGCGATGATCGGATTGATGTTCAACAGCATACCCACGGTTGATGAACTAATCCTGGTAAGCGCAAAGAGATTTAACAATAAAGGCACAATGGTGTACATCACCGCGATGATCTCAACGTAAAAATAGAACTTGAAATCGCTGGGCACTTCCCCAGCGTAGGCTGGAAAAAAGGGCAACAATATCAATGCTGAAAGTAAGATATGGAAGTTCAGTACCAGAAATTTGTCAAAGCCATTGTTCTTGCGTTGATTAACCAGATAGCAGGCATAACTTAAGCCAACAATGGTACTATAGAACATGTTGATAATGCTGGTGTACGAGAGCAACAGGCAACCAAGCAAACTGAGGGCGACGGATAGCCATTGTACCCGGGTCAACTGCTCACGCAGGAAAAAATAGGCGAGCAAAGTGGTAAGGATGGGGCACACCAGGTAAGCTACTGAAGTTGCCCGAACGCTTACGTGGTTCATTACATAGATGAACGAGAACCAGTTTATGGCTAGAAAAATGCTGCTCGCAACATTTATCACAAGCATTTGTCTCCTGCCTTTTACAGGCAATGATCGAAAACGTGCTACATCACCCTTCAGCTTCTGCCTTTTAAATAAGAGGGAAACTACAGACATAATCAACGCACAACTAAACACCCGGTAAAATAGTATGTCGAGGGAAGCATATTCATGCAGGGGTTTTAGTACCAGGCTAAAAGAGCCCCAGACAGAGAAAGCAAGGATTGCGGCAGCGTAGTGTTTAAGATTCTTCAAGGGACGATGACATAAAGCCGCAATATCTTCAATTTTTTAGAAAGCAGACAAGGATTGACCGCCTGATTACCAATTTCCTTCTAATTGACCCTACCTTTGTGTAATGGCCGGCATCTACATCCACATCCCTTTCTGCAAAAAAGCTTGTACCTACTGCGACTTCCACTTCTCCACTTCCATGAAATATATGGACGAAATGGTCGACGCCATTTGCACGGAACTGATCCTGAAAAAAGAACGGCTCGCCGGTCAGCAGGTAGGCAGTATTTATTTCGGGGGTGGAACACCCTCCGTCCTTACCACTGAAGCACTACACAAGATCTTTAATACCATTACCCAACACTTTCCAGTAGACGCTAACGCAGAGATCACCCTTGAAGCCAACCCGGATGACCTTGATGGCAGGAAAATTTCAGAACTACGTCAAACGCCGGTAAACCGCTTCAGCATCGGCATCCAATCCTTCTTCAATGAGGACCTGATCTGGATGAACCGCGCACATAACGCCACCGAAGCAGAGACCTGCGTGAAACGCAGTCAGGATGCCGGTTTTGAAAATCTGAGCATTGACCTGATTTACGGCTATCCCCTGCTTACCAACGAGAAATGGCTCAGCAACATCCATAAAGCACTTGAACTACAGACTCCGCACATCTCCGCCTATTCGCTCACGGTTGAGCCAAGAACGGCATTAGCCAGCGCCATAAAGCGCGGTAAACAAGTGCCGCTGAACGACGAACAAAGTGCCGAGCAATTTGAAATACTGATGAATAAAACCACCGTAGGAGGCTTTGAACATTACGAAATTTCCAACTTTGCCAAGCCGGGCATGTATGCCGTACATAACACCAATTACTGGCGCGGTGTACCCTACCTGGGCATCGGGCCTTCGGCACACGGCTTTGATGGTTCAAACAGGTACCTTAACATCGCCAACAACGCACAATACCTCACCGCGTTGAGCAATGGTAAGCTTGCCGAAACGGTTGAAGAACTTGACCAGTACGATCGTTTTAACGAATACATGATGACCGCCCTGCGCACCATGTGGGGTGTAGATTTCAACAAGATCCGCACAGCCTTCGGACCGGCATACCTGAATGATACGATGAAAAATATCCAGCCTTTTCTGGAGCGGAACTGGCTACAGCTGGATGCGGAGACCCTTAAACTAACACACGACGGCAAGTATTTTGCTGATTACATTGCTTCCGAGTTATTTTTGATCCCGGAAGATCATTTATAATCCTTAAGATTACACCCATGAAGAATAACGTTGTCTGGATCACCGGTGCATCCTCCGGAATCGGCGAAGCACTGGCTTACAATTACAGCGCACAGGGCGCAAAGCTGATCATCTCTTCCCGCAACCGCGATGAACTGTTCCGCGTAAAGATGGCCTGTAAAAACCCGGCATTGGTACATGTGCTGTCCTTCGACCTGGAGCAAACTGAAACGCTCACGCAAAAAGCAGCAGATGCCATCCGCATCTTCGGTCGCATAGACCTGCTGATCAACAGCGGCGGCATCAGTCAGCGTAGCCTTGCGATTGATACTAACCCTGCTACGGAAGAACGTATCATGCGCGTGAACTTCTGGGGTACGGTCGCCTTAAGCAAAGCCGTACTTCCAACCATGATTGCCCAGGGCGGCGGCCACATTGTGTGCATCAGCAGCCTTGTCGGTAAGTTCGGCACCAGGCTACGCTCAGCCTATGCTGCGTCTAAACACGCCTTACACGGCTACTTCGACTCCCTGCGGTCTGAAGTTTACGACAGGAACATCAACATCACCCTGGCCTGCCCGGGCTATATCAAAACCAATGTTACCATCAATGCGCTAACTGCCGATGGCACGCCGCAAAACAGCATGGACGAAGCGCAGGCAAATGGCATGGCACCTGAAGCCTTTGCCGCAGAACTGGTGAAAGCTATAGAAAAGAAAAAGGAAGAAGTTTACATCGGTGGTAAGGAAGTAAAAGGCGTGCTCTTCAAGCGATTACTCCCAAACCGTTTTTCTAAATACATCCGCAAAAAGAAGGTGACCTAAGCGGCCAGTTCAAAGGCTTTCTTCATGTAAAAGCGGACCTCCTCGTTGATGTCCGCCGCACACAACAACCGCACATGGTGATTAAAGGTCTGCTCGCCGGGCAGCTGAGTGACTTTCCGGAAACAAAGATTATCTTCAAAAGGCTGCTTAAAGGGAAGCAGTAAGTCAACAAAACCCTTCCCAAACTGGATAATATAGGCGAAGGTCCGGCGGTGCCTAAAGCCCACCATTGTTTTGGTTGCATAACACTCTACCGGCCCAATCTCCTTAAAGGCCTCCAGCAGGGCTACAAATATGGCCATGCTATGCGGCGACTTCCTGCTCAGGAAGGCTGCCAGTTTCGGATCCTGTATATCTGGTGAAAACATTTGCCTAAAAGTAAGCAATTGACTTCGGAATATTCCAGTCTGTTACTTCGTATGTACAAGGAAATCCCGGGGCATTCACAAGGCTTTAGCCCTGTAAAGGCCTTGGGTGAGCCCTGTTTGTGCCCTGGGTGAGCCCCGGGTTTGCAGAAGTTGCTTTAATGATTTTAGGTCAACATTTCGAATGTTTACAGAACTGAATTTTAACTTAACTTTGCCTTCACACAAGTGTTAGAATATGAGCTTTAAACTTAGGCCTGTTGATACGGTTGAAGAAATCAGCCCCGCTGATTTTAAGAAAAACTACCTTGAAGCTGGTAAACCACTGATCATCAAAGGACTTACAAAATCATGGCCGGCCCGTGAAAAGTGGACAACAGCATACCTTAAATCCATTGCCGGTGATGTTACCGTGAACCTGATGGACAACTCCAAAGCAGATCCATCCAAACCCATTAACGCCTCTGTAGCCACCATGAAGTTTGGAGACTACCTGGATTTGATCAAATCTAAACCCACAGAGCTACGCATCTTCCTTTTTAACCTGTTTAAACATGCCCCAAGCATGGTAGACGATGTGGTGATCCCTAAAGATCTTACCGGAGGTTTCATTGAGAGCATGCCAACCATGTTCTTCGGTGGCTCTAAGTCGGTGACCTTTCTGCACTACGACATAGACCTCGCACACATCTTCCACACCCATTTCGGTGGACGGAAACATGTAATTCTTTTCGACAACAAGTGGAAAGAACGCCTATACTGCATTCCAAACGCTACTTACGCCCTGGAAGATTATGACGTAAGTAACCCAGACACTAAAAAGTTTCCTGCATTGGAAGGCGTTGAAGGCTATGAGCTGTTCCTGGAGCATGGAGACACCTTGTTTATGCCAAGTGGCATGTGGCACTGGATGCGTTATGTAGATGGGTCATTCTCTCTAAGCCTGAGGGCCTGGGATAAATCACTGAAAAGAAAAGCGCAGAGTGTTGCCAACCTGGTGATTAAAGGTGGTGTAGACAGCGTAATCAAAATGATATTTAAGGCGCCATATGCAAGATGGCGCGAAAAGCTGGCGATTAAACGCGCTGAACGTGCGCTGGCTAAAAACCTGCCCCGTTAACTGCTGTGATCGGAAATGATCTTCCAACCATCGGCAAATTTTTTAAAGATCAGGGTGAAATGTCCGGAAGGCGCATCCTGATCTCTTGTTAAATTGAAGGCGCCCATAACAAAAGCAGTATCGTCGCTTAACAAATCCACTTTCTTGATCGTAAAACGGAGCTTACCCATGCCGCTCTTCCCCGGGTAATTCTTCTTGTAATTGGCAAGCACCTTCTGGTAACCATAGGTGGGTCCGTTGTGACCTACAAACAACAGCGAGTCGCTATTTATGTAGCCCTGCATAAAACGTTCGACGTTCCCTTCATTCCAGGCTTGTTCCTGCGTTTGCAGCACTTTCAAAATGGCTTCTTTGTCCTGACTTCTTGCTACAAAAGCAAACATGATTAACACGGCAGCGCATAGTAGTTTTTTCATGATCAATGCTATTTTTAATACCTCAAGGTACGCATTTTCAGCACTTTTCGTAAAAGAATAGCCTTGTAAAGCATTATAAATATGACAACAGGCTTATTATTCGGCACATACAAACTTTTACCTTAGAATCTTCGTTTGTTTTACCATGAGAGGATATCATTTTTCCGACTTTGTTCCCGGTGAAGGACCCCAGAAAGGCGGTTTTGAGGAACTGATGAAGTTGTTCACCCAGCTACTAAACTATACCGCGGGAGATGCTGCTGAGGCACTGGCCTGGATGAATGAGTTGGACAAGAAGTATAAGATGACCAACGATGACTATGGTATGGGGGATTTTATTGATGAGCTGAAAGAAAAAGGCTACATCAAAGAAGATGGCTCCGGAGGTGTTAACATCACCGCAAAAACCGAACAGACCATCCGTAAGTCGGCCCTGGAAGAGATCTTCGGAAAACTTAAAAAAGCCGGCAAGGGTAACCACAACAGTAACATGTCTGGCCTTGGTGAGGAAAAGAATGCCGATAGAAGGGAATTTGCTTTCGGCGACAGCCTGGATCAGATTGACATGACCGCGTCCATTCAGAATGCACAGATCAATCACGGGATCGGGAATTTCACTTTAACGGAAAAGGATCTTGAAGTAGAGGAAAAGGATTATAAAACTTTAACTTCTACCGTGCTGATGATCGATATTTCACACTCCATGATCTTGTACGGTGAGGATCGGATTACCCCTGCCAAGAAAGTTGCCATGGCATTGGCAGAACTGATCAAAACAAGGTACCCGAAGGATACGCTCGATATCGTGGTTTTTGGAAACGATGCCTGGCCGATCAGTGTGAAGGATCTACCCTACCTGCAAGTTGGGCCATACCATACCAACACCTACGCCGGACTGGAACTGGCAACAGACATCCTCCGCAGGAGAAAGACCCATAATAAGCAGATCTTCATGATCACCGATGGTAAGCCAACCTGTTTGAAGGAAAATGGGCGCTATTATAAGAACAGCATGGGGCTAGACCGCAAAGTGATTAATAAAACCCTGAATATGGCCGCTCAATGCAAGCGACTACAAATTCCCATTACCACTTTCATGATCGCTAAGGATCCTTATTTGCAGCAGTTTGTACGTGAATTCACGCAGACCAATGGCGGTAAGGCTTTCTACAGCTCATTGAATGGCCTTGGAGAATATATATTTGAAGACTACATAAAAAACCGAAGAAAAACATTCCGCTAATAATTGATACATGAACCACCAAACTATAACAACGCTCGGCCAGTTAAAGGCCTCCGGTTATCAATCGCGCTCAGTTAAAGATGAATTACGTAAAAACCTGATCAGTCAGCTGCAAAATAAAGAAGCAGGCTTTCAGGGTGTTCTGGGCTATGACGAAACGGTGATTCCGGAGCTGCAAACCGCAATTCTTTCCCGCCATAATATCTTATTGCTTGGATTGCGGGGTCAGGCTAAAACCCGTATCGCAAGACTGATGGTGAACTTGCTCGATGAGTACATCCCCTATGTAAGCGGAAGTGAGATCTTTGACGATCCCTTGAACCCGATTTCGATGTATGCCCGGGAGCTGATTGCAGCGCAAGGTGATGACACCCCGGTAGAATGGCAGCACCGTTCTGACCGTTATACCGAGAAGCTGGCGACACCAGATGTAACCGTGGCCGACCTGATCGGTGATGTGGACCCGATTAAAGCGGCTACTCTAAAACTTACCTACAACGATGAGCGTGTAATCCACTTCGGACTGATCCCTCGTGCACACCGCAGTATCTTTGTAATTAATGAGCTTCCCGACCTGCAAGCCCGTATTCAGGTAGCCTTGTTTAACATGCTGCAGGAAAAAGACATTCAGATCAGAGGTTTTAAGTTGCGCCTGCCTTTGGACGTGCAGTTCGTATTTACCGCCAATCCGGAAGATTATACGAACCGTGGCTCCATTGTGACGCCGCTTAAAGACAGGATTGAAAGTCAGATCCTGACCCACTACCCTAAAAACATTGCCATATCGCGAAAAATCACCTTCCAGGAAGCACGTTTAACACCGGAGCAGCGCCTGATAGAGGTAGATGGATTGCTGAAAGACCTTGTAGAGCAGGTGGCCTTTGAAGCACGCCAAAGCGAGTTTATCGATCAGAAGTCGGGCGTTTCTGCCAGGCTGACCATCTCGGCTTTCGAGAACCTGGTTAGTACTGCGGAGCGCAGGATGCTGATCAATAAAGAGAAAGCGACATTTGTACGCCTGTCTGACTTTACCGGCATCATCCCGGCCGTTACCGGCAAAATTGAGCTGGTATATGAAGGCGAGCTGGAAGGTCCGGCAAAGGTGGCGAATACTTTAATTGGTAAAGCGATCAGAACCTTGTTTACCCGTTACTTCCCGGATCCGGAAAAAGCGAAGAAGAACAAGAAAGTGAACCCTTATGCACCGATTACGGAATGGTTTACTGAAGGTGGCACCTGTGACCTGCCAGACACACTTAATGCCGCACAGTATAAGAAAGAACTGATGAAAGTTGATGGCCTGCAGGAGCTGGTAAAAACCATGCATCCAAAGCTTAGTGCCAACCAGACCTTGCTGATGATGGAGTTTGTGCTCCATGGTCTTGCAGAGTACTCACAACTAAGTAAAGGATTCCTTGAAAATGGCTTCGGATTCTCTGATATGTTTGAAAGCCTCTTCAATGTGGACATGGATGATGACGATGATTTAGATTTCAGATAATATGGGGAGAATAGCTGTACTGATCCCCCTGTGCTTATTACTGCTTGTTTTTGACTTCTACTTCTACAAAGCAGTCCTTTCTGTATTTAAAAATTGGAAACCCGCCACCCGTAAGTTCTTCGGCTATGCCTGGTGGACCTACAACCTACTGCTGGTTGCAGGGGTTTTTGCAGGGATATACCTGAACCTGTTCCTGACTTTGCGCGCCATCATCCTGGTGGCGTTCTTCCTGACTTGTGGAAGCAAGTTCGTGATGCTGCCATTCCTGCTGATCGATGATCTACGGCGTTTTGTAACGGGGGTTTTTCGCAGGAAAAAGCAGGCGACTGTTGCGGAACCCTTGCCTGGTGATCCAATTCCACGTTCAGCGTTCCTGATGAAAGCCGGACTTGTAGCTGCTGCAGTGCCGCTAAGCTCTTTAAGCTGGGGTATTGTTTCCGGTGCATACGATTACCAGGTACGCCGGCGTAACCTGTACCTGCCTAACCTGCCGAAAGCATTTGACGGACTTACCCTGGGCCAGATCTCTGATATACACTCCGGCAGCTTTTACAACAAGAAAGCGGTGAATGGCGGGGTGGATATGCTGCTTGCTGAGAAGCCTGACATGATCTTCTTTACGGGGGATCTGGTGAATGATATGGCGCCGGAAATGCGCAACTACCAGGATATTTTTAGCAGGGTGAAGGCGCCACTAGGCGTGTATTCAACACTTGGAAATCATGATTATGGCGACTACCATTTTGGTAAGGGCTCATCACCGGCAAAGGTTAAAAACCTGCAGGATGTGATTAAAACACATGAGCTGATGGGTTGGGACCTGCTGATGAATGAGCACCGCAGGATAAAGGTTGACGGTGAGGAGATTGGTGTATTGGGTATTGAAAACTGGGGTATGGGCCGCTTTCCGAAGTACGGCCGTATGGGTCTGGCGGTGAAGGACACCGATGATCTGCCGGTTAAACTGCTGCTTTCACATGACCCCTCGCACTGGCGAAATCAGGTGCTTACCGAGTATCCGCAGATTGATGCAATGTTTAGCGGACATACACATGGTATGCAGTTCGGTGTGCGCACCAAAGACATGCAGTGGAGCCCTGTACAATACATTTATAAGGAATGGGCAGGATTATACCAGGAAAACAATCAGCAGCTATACGTGAATGTTGGCTATGGATTTTTAGGTTACCCCGGCAGAGTGGGTATTCTGCCGGAGATAACCATATTTACTTTAAAAAGAGCTTAGGTGCCGTTAAAGCGGTAGCCTACGCCTCTTACCGTTAACAGGAGCTGCGGATTATCCGGGTTCAGCTCAATCTTCTTCCGGAGCCTTACAATGTGCATATCCAGCGTACGGGTGTTTACATCAGAATTGTAGCCCCATACTTCAAGCATCAAGGCATCGCGATTGATCACCTTGTTCGGGTTTCGGAGGAAGTATAATAAAATTCTGTTCTCCAGGATGGTAAGCTCTATCTTTTTACCATGGCGATACAGGGTGTGTATGTTCGGGTGATGCTCCATATCACCAAAGCGGTGGATCTCTGATCGGTCGTTATTGATCAGGAACTTAACCTTACTTTCCAGCATGGCAACAAGCACATCCATATTGAATGGCTTACTTACATAATCGGAAACCCCGAAGTTATAAGCATCGATTTTATCTACATCCTGCGCCTTGGCAGTCATCATGATCACCAAGCCCTCGAAGCCCTGCGCGCGTACGCGTTCACAAACCTCCGAGCCCTGTTTACCAGGAAGCATCCAGTCTAACAATACAATATCCGGTTTTTCTGTAAGGATGGTCTTTTCTGCGGTCTCGCCATCACCAACCTCTAAAACCTCATAGCCTTCAGCTTTTAAGCGATGAACGACTAAGAAACGCAGGTTTTCGTCATCTTCAACTATTAATATTTTAACCCCTTTAGACATCTTATTTACTCGTTATATGGTAGTATAATTTTAAACTCTGTACCCTTGTTTACCTTGCTTTTTACACTAATCTCGCCTTTCATAAACACGACGAGCTCCTTGCAGAAAGCCAGGCCAAGTCCCACGCTCCCATTTTGGTTATACTGGTTCTGTACGCGGTAAAACTTTTTAAAGATATTATTTATTTCCGAGGCAGGTATACCTATTCCTTTATCTGCGAAACGCAAGACGATTTTACCCTTGATCTGCCTTGCGACGATATGAAGGTATTTCTGATCCGGAGATGAGTATTTATAGGCATTCTCTGCAAGGTTATCAAACAGACTCCCTAATAACACCGGGTCTGTCGTAAAGTTCTTAAAACCACTGACTTCATAGGTAAAATGAAAATCCGGATGCTTAAGCTTGTGCGACTCTATGGTGCTCTCAATGAAATCGACAATATTCACTTTCTCCTGGTGCAGTTGAATGGCCTTGTTCTCAATCTGGGTAAAGGCCAACAGCTTATTCATTAGTCCGTTAAGCTTGTCGGCCTCCTCATCAAGGATGCGCCCGTACATCTTCTGTTCCCTTTCTGTCAGGGCTGCCGCGCTGCGGATGTTGTTTCCGGCGATTTTAATAACGCTTACTGGCGTTTTAAACTCGTGGGTAAGGTTGTTTACGAAGTCGTACTGCAGCTTATACATCTTCTGGTTGATGTTCAGGTTGCGGTAGATCAGGAAGCCAACCAACACCAATACGCCATAGAAGATCATCAATACGATAGCAATTGGCAGGAAGTACCTGAAAATTGCTTTGTCGACAAAGGATTGGGCAGAGATGAAGTAAAGTTTGTAGTCGGAAAAAGGGCCGGGTAAGGTGATCTCCGTGGTTACGAACTGTGAGGAGGTATCCAGGGGATCGTAGGTAAGCGGTTCAATCCGGATGTTCTGATAGAGCTTCGGATTGGAATTGACGATCTTGATCTTACTTGGATCCAGGTAAAAGGATAGCATATCCTGCTGGTACACCGGCGAGGTATTGAGCTTGCGCTCCATCATCTGCTTGTAGACCTTGAGGTCTTCAAAACGCGGGATATTGAGGTAGGTGATCTTGTTGGAACGTACAACGCTGAAGTTACTGAACAGCTCATCGGCAGTAGGTGCTCTGGCAGTATCCAGGTTTTCGATGTAGTTGATCAACTTAATGCCGAGCGTATTAAATTCATCGCCCCGCATATAGCTTGACTTTTGGCGCCGGTCGAACAGTTTTACGGAGTCCATTGGCACCAGGCTCCCAAACTGGTAGATGTACTTTGGACCCATAGCGAAATGGCCGGTGTTGAGTCCATCGCGAACCAGTGCGGTGGAAACTTCGGTATCAAAGAAGATCACCCTGGAAACGAAAGGATATTCGAGCAGCAGGGTATCTACATACCGTGAGGTGGTTGCCGAATCCAGGTATCCGTTATAGTAGGAAATTTCAGGCAGCTTGTTCTGGAAAAACTCGTTGTAAGGTTTTATACTGGCTTCCAGCACGTTGACTTTCTCGGATACGAACTCGTTTTCGATGAACTTCTTGCTGAAGTTGTACGCGAGGAACAACGACAGGACGAAGAAAACGGAGATCAGAATAAGGAAAGTAATGATCAATGAGAAATTCTTACGATAGCCGCTGTTTTTGTCTGCAGTCATTATCCGCTAAGCTATTTCTTTTTCAGGTTGATATCAAGAAATTGTTCTAAGGCTTTGTATAATTGCTGCCTGCTTTGTTCATTGCTCATCGGTGAAGTCTCATCCCCTTTTTCCATGTAGGTGATGTTGACATCCCGTTTTTTGAGCTCCTTTACGAACTGCACCACTTCACCTGAGTTTATCCGCGGATCATTGGTACTTTGTGCGATGAAGAGGGGAACATTAAACTTCTCGGCATGAAATACAGGTGATACCTGGCGCAGGTATTCTACGTCGGTAACCGGGTTTCCAATGATGGTATAGAACATCTGGAGGTTTGCCTTGAGGTAGGGCGGTACAGATTTAAGATAGCTGAAGAGGTTGATAACTCCATCGTTGGATGCGGCACAGGCATACATTCCCGGGCTGGAAAAGGCGCTGTTTAGCGCGATATAGCCCCCAAGTCCTGTGCCGTAGATTGCAACGCGCTTGGGATCGGCAATTTCATGCGATATAAGCCATTTTACGCCATCATTGATGTCGTTGTTGATCTTTCCACCCCATTGCTTGTAACCTGCGGTCATAAACGCTTTACCGTAGCCAGAGGAGCCGCGGTAGTTGATCTGGAACACGGCATAGCCGCGGTTTGCGAGCAGCTGTACTTCCGGGTTGTAGCCCCAGGTATTGCGGCTGCCCGGTCCATTGTGCGGCAGCACCACCACAGGCAGGTTTTTAGCTTTTCTGTTTAAGGGTAAAGTGAGGTAGCCATTGATCTTCAAGCCATCTCTGGAGGTAAATGCCACAGGCTTCATTTCTGCAAGATCCTGCTCTTTCAAGGATGCATTGAAGTCGCTGAGCTTTTTAATCTTGCCCTGATCTGCGAAGTAAAGGTAGTATGAACCAGGGTTTTTATCGGTAAAGGTCCGAACGATGAACAGGTTTTCTGCACTGTCGCGGTCGAAGATCCGGTATTCTGTTCCTGGAAGTAACTTATCAAGCTTGCTGTAAAATGCTTTAACGTTATTGTCGAGGTAGTATTTCTCTTTTTTCCAGGTCTCGCAAACGACAAAACCCATGCGTTTTTTGCTTCTGGAATATTGCGCATCGACAACGTTGAGGCTGTCGTTAGCAAAGAGCACGCGGGTTTCCAGCCCTGTCGTGCAATCGAGTTCAACCAAGGCATTTTTATCACGGTTTACATTAGAGATCGCATAAATGACATTTGGGTCGGTCTCGGAGAACGAAATCGGCTTCATGGTGGTGGTAAAACTATTGGTCTGTATGGCTTTAAAAGGAGCACTTTCATTCTCGCGGTAAAGCAGGGTTTCATTCACCCCATCGCTGGATATCGCAAGTCGCAGCTGGCCTTTCGTGTCCGTTATCCAGTCGGTGATGTTACCCGGATTCTTAACCGACATCTCCATCTTGCCATTACGCACGTTTAGGCGATAAACATCGAAGACTGTTGAATCGCGCTTATTGGATGATACCAGGAGGTACTTGTTATCAATAAGCTGATCTTTAAGTACCCTTAGGCGGCTCTTATCATTTTCATTTAGCTGACGCTCCTTACCACCACCCCGGCCGACAATGAACACAGAAGATTGACGGTTCTTATCCTGGCTGTCTTTGTAGTAAATCAGTTCGTTGTTACTCACCCAGGAATAGTAGCCGATCACGTGCTCATCCAGGTGTGTTATCTGTGTGGTTTTTCCATCGGCAAGGTTTTCGATGATGAGCTCCTGTTTCTTACCGATAAGTTTTAGGTAAGAGAGGTTTTTACCATCCGGCGAGATGGCGAAAGCTACCCTTTCCTGCGACTTGAAGAAGTCATTTACAGGAATGATCTTCGCCGACTGTTGCTTACAAGCAAAGAACAGCGGGAATAACAGGCAGAGATATATTACGGCGAATTTAGTCCTCATTAATGGTTCAAAAGTACGGAACACCAGCATCCATTACAGCTATACACCAACATTGTTACCTCATGTGTGGATGGCCTGGATTTTCAAAATAAGGATATTTCCTACAACTTGACCGGAGATTACGGTAACAATTAAAATACCATGAGCGACTATGTTGCTCAGGATATAATTCTGCAAGGGTTTATGTGGACTTATAATTTTATCTTTGTGTATGCTATTATATAACATCACGATCATACTTGAAGAATCAGCAGCTGCAGAATGGCTCACCTGGATGCAGAACGTTCAGCTGCCTGCCCTAATGCACACCGGGAAGTTCGCATCTAACCGCCTGCTAAAGGTGGTAGATTCACCGAATGAAGGGGTCACCTACTGCCTTCAGTTTGTACTGGAAAGCCAGGCAGACTATGAAAGCTATAAACTTGAATTTGCACCTGCCATGCAGGAAGAACTAAATACGAAGTTTAAAAACCGTCATGTGTCCTTCCAGACTTTGATGGAATACGTCGACTAAAAAGGATACGTTCCGGAAGATTTTACCAGAAGTATTCAGGCTTGTACATAAAAAAAGGTGGACCAATTGGTCCACCTTTTTTTATGTACATTATGTTTATCGCTGATCTTATTGCTTGATCAGGTCGTAAAGTTCATCAAGTTTCGGTGAGAGCACGATCTCAATACGACGGTTGCGGCTACGGCCATCTGCACTAGCGTTTGATTCCAGTGGCTGGAACTCGCCTTTCCCGGTTGCGGTCATTCTTACGCTTTCAACTTTCCCGGTTTCGGTTAAGAACCTTACCACAGACGTTGATCTAAGCACGCTGAGATCCCAGTTGTCTTTAATCTGACCCAGGTTATTTACCTTCTGGGTATCCGTATGACCTTCAACAGCGATATTGATCTCCGGTTGTTCTTTAAGCACAGCAGCTAGTTGGGTAAGTGCCTGGCGACCTTTTTCATCAATTATGATACTTCCTGAAGAAAACAGAAGCTTATCCGTTAGGGAAACATAAACCTTTCCGTTCTTGATCTCTACGGTTAAGCCACTTTTGGTAAAGCCCAATAATGCTTGTTGCAGCTTTTCTTTTAGTTTGTTGGTGGCCTCATCACGTTTGCGTAGTACTTCTTCAACTTCCTTAAGACGTTGTTCACGCGATTTCAGGTCAGAAGAAAGCTTATTGATTTCTGTAGAGCTGTTGTTACGCAACTTGGCGTAATTGGCATCCATTTCAGTATATCTTGCTCTAAGGTCGCTCAATTTACCGTTAAGGTCGGCGGTATCTTTCCGAAGTTTGGAAATCCTGTTTTCCAGGCTTTCGTTACTTGCCTGTGCACCACTTAAACCGGTGTTTAGTGAATCTTGTCTTGCAAGCAAAGCTTTGTATTTCTTGGGCGACATCACGACACATGCACTAAATGCACTGCAGAACAATAAAACGGCTAAAAGCGTACTGATTTTTCTCATTTGATGTATTTATGCCTTAGCGGCGGGTTATTAATTTTTATTCGTGCGTAAGCTAGTTTGCTATCGCGGTTCTCAAAAATAACATAAATGGATAAACTTGCCTGAAAGCACGATGTATTTTTTCAGTGATGTCGGCCTTGAAGAATGCCTCATCATCCAATGGATACACGGCAGCGAAGTTCTTTAATTTGAGGACGTCGATTAAGGGATGATCGATCGGATATCCCTTTGGTGCTTTCTTCAAACTATCGGTATCATCCAGTTTGAAGAGGGCGGAGAAGTATTTCTCATTGATGATCTCCAGGAATTCCGACTGATTGTAGTCTATCTCTTCCCTGATTTTTTTCAAATCTCCTGCATCCGGCATCCAGTAACCTGCAGCGAAAAAGCAGTTGCCAGGTGCAAGATTAATGTAATAGCCTGGCTCATTGCCATTCTTGCCGAATACAGAAAAGTAGATACCGAAGTTGCTCTTGAATGGACGTTTGTCCTTACTGAAGCGGATGTCACGATAGATACGGAGCAAATGCTTCTTCGCAGGACTGTCTTTTGGAAATGCTGGATCTACAGTAGCCAGCACAGGAATAAGTTGATCTATGAAGTTGAGTACATCCGCTTTTGCGGCTTCATATTCATCCTTGTGTAGGGCAAACCAGTTACGGTCGTTATTTTCGGAGAGCGCCTTTATGAAATTAAGGGTTTCCGACTTAATCATAGCGGGCTGTTCGTACGTGGTTCTTTAAACTTTTTATACCAAAGGAAACCTACACCGCCCATAAGCAGGAATGGTGCTGCAAGCAGACTGAGTACGCCGGCATTGATGCCTTTGGTTTGTGTATTGCCATTCTCAACCCCCTGATCGGCGTTCAGCGTACACATTGCACACTGGGCTGCAACTGGCGGAACACTTACCGTGGCGAAGCTAACCAGAAGTAATACAAGCAGAACAACTTTCTTCATAATGGTACCTTTAAGTAGTACAACAAATATAAGTACTAAACGATTCGTAATTTTAAAAATTGTAATACGGAGAAATCATCAGGTAAACCAACACACCTGAGACGGCCACATACAGCCACACCGGGTAAGCCCAGCGCACAATGCGGCGGTGCTTCTCAACCTGCATGTTCAAGCCCCTGAAAAAGCTCACCAGAATTAAAGGAAGCACAACCACGGCAAGTAGGATATGCGTAAGAAGAATGAAATAGTAGATGTATCGTACCCCACCAACTGTGGCAGCTTCAGCGGCGGATAGAATGCCGTCGTGGTCTACATCGCCGAACTTGGTGTCCTTCACATAAAGATGGAACAGGATATAAAAGATCAAGAAGATGGCCGACAGGATGAAGGTAATGATATTGGTGATCTTATGCGCTTGTATGTTCTTTTTACGGATAAAGATCAGGGAGACGATCAATAACACCGCACAGGTGGCATTAATGCCACCAATCAGATGTGGTAAAACATACAGGAAAGGCGGTACTGTTGTAGGTGGTGGAATAAGCTTTAAAGCAATAACAACGATCAGAACTACGGCCGTGATAATCCAAACCAGTCTGAGGAACAATTTATCAGTTAAATTCATGTTTCTTAAAGGAGTTTATCTCCCGTCTTTGATGTTACGAAGTTCTTCGGTGATAAGGACTTTAATCTCATCATCCAATTTAGATAATGCTAATTGGTTTGTCGCTTCATAATAGCCCCTTATGCGTCGTTGTGTATCCAGCAGAACAAACATATTGCTGTAGATGAATTTGGGCTTGCCATTTTCAATTACTTTATGCGCATCAACGAAGAGCTGTTTATTAATCAGATCGAATACTTGTGTGCTGTCGCCGGTAAGGAGATCCCATTTTCCTGCGTGTGCACCCAGTTTCGTCGCATATGGTTTCAGCTGCGCTGGCTTATCGATGCTTGGGTCTATGCTCAGGCTAACGAACTTCAGGATCTCATTATCCCCATAGTTCGCCAGGTAGGCTTTTACCGCATTATTGGTAAAGTCTACACCGTAAGTACTACCTTTTGTATGGAACAAACTGAGGACAATGATCTTTCCCTTGTAATTGTCAAGGTCAATCGTATTACCATTCTGGTTGACCAGCTTGTAGTTTTGAACCTCGTGATAGATGGTGTCGGGAATTTGCTGCCCACGAACCGAGTGGAAGGTACCAGCCACCGCCTTAGGACCAAAGAAAGGTAATGGTCTATAGCGATTTTTACCTTTATCCTGTAGTAAATAATACAAAAATCCTGGTACCGCTAAAATGGTTACCAGGATTAAAGTTTTTTTTATTGGAAATAATTTCATTATTGAAACGGCATATGCAATTGCAGGTAACCACCTTCGATCAGCATGAGCACAATGAAATAGATGATAAATATAAAGGTTACAGAGAGTGACAATTGAAGACCCAGCTTTTCATATTTAAGGTGCATGAAGTATGCCACGATATAAAAGGCTTTTAGCAATGTCAGACCAATGTAGATGATGTTACCAGCAAGATGAGATAAATATCCATGAGGTAATACCCACAATGCAATGATGAACTCGATAACAGTAATCAGCAATAAGATGCCAAATACCTGCCAAATCTTTTTCTTGGTTAGACCCTCATGCTCGCCGTGAGCATGGCCATCTGAAGTATGTATGTGTTCGGACATAGTTTTTAATTAATTAGATTAGATAGAAGAATGTAAATACGAATACCCAAACAAGATCAACAAAGTGCCAGTATAAACCTACTTTTTCAATCATTAGGTAATGTCCACGACGCTCGAACACGCCAGCGATAGTCATACAAAGGATAATCACGTTCAGCATTACGCCAGTGAATACGTGAAAACCGTGGAAACCTGTAATGGTAAAGAACAAGTTAGCAAACTGTTGAGTAGCTACGGTTGAAACCTCTGTACTAAAGAAGTGTTCAAGGTGTTCTGCAGCAGGAATTTCACCCCAGCCGAAACCTTCATGAAATAAGTGTGTCCACTCTAAAGCCTGGCAACCAAGGAACATGAAACCACCAATGATGGTTGCAATCATCCAGCCGATTACTTCCTTTTTAGAATTCCTATGACCTGCCTCTACTGCTAGTACCATAGTAACAGAGCTCATGATCAGGATAAAGGTCATGATACCCACAAAAACCAAAGGAGCACCACTGTCAGTTACTCCAGGAATTGACTGGAAAACCAAATCAGGATCAGGCCAGGTAAATTTTGAGAATCGTTGAGCACCATAGTAAACTAGTAATGCGGAGAAAGTAAAGGCATCTGATAGTAAGAAAAACCACATCATTATTTTGCCGTACTCTACCGACCACGGTGAACGGCCACCGCTCCATGGAGTAGATTTTACCTGATCTAATTGTGATAATGAATCCATTTTAAAGTTTGTAATAGTTTGTTAAAAAGTCTAACTGTTCAAAAGTAAAAAAACATACAGATATATCCATAATATATCTATAAAATGCCAGAATATGGAAGAAACCTCCATTCTGAACTGTAAACGCGGTGTTGAAATCTTTCTATAAGCTCCAAAAAGTGTACTTAGAATTAACAACAATCCTGCAAGGATATGCAGCAAGTGAATTCCCGAAACGATGTAGATCAGGGAAATCGCGGCATTGTTATTAACCAGAAAAGCGCCACTATGGTACAAACTTGACCAGGCAGCAAACTGAAGATATCCGAAAACTACCCCTAGTAACAGTGTTATCCAAAGGAATGTTTTCTGCGTACTCAACTGTCCGTTTCTCAGTGCCCTTGCAGCAAGGAACAAGCAGATGCTGCTCAACACTAATACTGCAGTACTGTAAAGAAACATATCTGGCAGAACCAACCCATGTCCCTTAGACTTAGAAGCCGCAAATACGATGTAATAACTTGTCCAGCCCGCAAACATGATGGTGGACGAAACAACAAATAACCAGATTATAAACTTCTTAGCCTTATAATTGGAATTTGTCTCCTGGTGATTAAGTGAATGTACCATGTACTATTTTATTATAAAATCAAACAATAGCGCCAGCTGTGCCACTGGCAGATATATAAACGAAGCGAACATCACCTTTCTTGCACTGGGAAGATCCTGCTTCAGGAACAAATTAACGGCAGTGTACATGAACCATAATCCGATAGCGACGGAAATGATGGCAACATAGATACCACCGAATCCGTAGAATGTAGGCATTAAACTTACAGGAATAAGGATGATTGTACTTAGCAAGGTAATGAAGGCGCTAATCTTATCCCTTTTCGTGGTTGGCAGCAACCTGAACCCCGCCTTACTGTAGTCATCATCCAGCACCCAGGCAATCGCCCAAAAGTGCGGGAACTGCCATACAAACTGTACGAGAAACAAGATCATTGCAACTTCATAGTCAACAGGAAGGAAGTTGGTCGATCTGCCTAAAGCAGCAAGATAGCCGATTAGCGGTGGCAATGCGCCGGGAATTGCACCAATAAACACCGCAATTGGTGATTTACGCTTCATCGGCGTATAGGCGAATGCATAAAGCAGAATCGAAAACACAGAGAGTAACCCTGTTTCCAGGTTTAATTTACCGAGCAACCAGGTACCGAACATCCCCATCAGCAAGCCTGAAACCAGCCCCTGCCCTGTGGTCATACGGCCTGCAGGCATAGGACGGTCTTTCGTCCTGGTCATCAACTTATCTAGGTCCTTCTCAATGATCTCATTAAAACAATTGGCTGCCCCGGTTACAAAGAAGCCACCCACAATTAAGATCAGCCAGTTTCCCCACGCAATACCAGCAATCTCACCCCTGGCCACCTGCATTTTCGATCCCATCAAAAAAGTAACAGATGCTGAAAA
Organism: Pedobacter sp.; assembly: GCA_038918115.1. GTDB lineage: Bacteria > Bacteroidota > Bacteroidia > Sphingobacteriales > Sphingobacteriaceae > Pedobacter. The sequence continues at coordinate 181,649 of JBCLAL010000001.1, read as the reverse complement.
AACAACGAGAAAAGTCAGTCGGAGCTTAATTAGTTTAGAGAAGTCTGCGAAAAATTGTTTCAATTTATGTTAATGTTATTGATTGTAAGTATTCGCCCGGTAAACAAGCAGATACAGATAGAATTGTAATGTGAATAATGTTGTCGAAAACAAGATGTGCATTGCCTGAGCGAAAGGAGGCAGCGCAAAGTTAGACAATAAAAAGCCAGTTATCATTTGAACAAGCAAAACAATTATAATGGAATTGCTAACTTTTATTGCTGTTGCCTTGCCTCCAAACTTATCGGTTACAAACTTATAGATGAGCACGCTTAAAACCGCAACGACGATGGCCAGATTCCGGTGATTGTCAAACAAAGAACCTACCCTTTGTACCCAATCTACCCGCTGTTCATAGTTCAAGCCCTTGGCAATAAAATCAACTTGTTCCCGAACCTCTGTTCCTAAGACGATCTGATATACATTCACCGCAATGGCTACAAAGATAAGCACCTTCAACCAGGCCACTTTTGCAATCACAACCATTGGTGCTTTCATACGCTGATTTGCATAATCATAGGTGTAGACCAAAATCGCTAGCAGCACTAAAGCAAGTAACATGTGTACGGTTACCACCCAGGCCAGAAGACTGGTTGATACCACAATGGAGCCAAGCCAAGCCTGAAAAACAACAACAATGAGGTTCAATATGCTGAGCACGGTAATGCGTGTGGCTGACTTCCGGTAAATAAATGAATACCCTGCTATTGCTAATAACAAAACCCCTGTAATAGCGCCTGTAAGTCGATTAATATACTCAGTCCAGGTCTTGGAAGCATTAAATGACTCGGGTTGTACCAGCGTCTTATCCTCGCGTATCTTCTTTGCGAGTTCGGTCTTTCCCAGCTTCTCTAACGATCGTGCGAAACGTTCATTCTTTTTTACGCGTTCTTCAATATAGTGGTGTTCGTAGCCCAGCGGAAGCTGGTCAATGGAGGTTGGTGGAATATATTGTCCAAAACATTTTGGCCAGTCTGGACAGCCCATCCCGGAGCCGGTACTTCTAACGATCCCTCCTGCAAGGATAAGCAACAGGGTGAATATAATAGTGAAGCGGTTTAGCCTGACAAATCCTCGTTCAGATTTTGAAATCATGCTTGAAGTGGGGTTAAAAAAATTGAGGTATCTGTATGAGTATATACTCAAGCAGATACCCCAATAGTATGTTTAAAGACCAAATGTATTAGTCAACTCTTTCGCGCTCTGCTTTCTCTTGCTGAGCCATCCATTCTTCCTGGATACGTTCTGCCTCTGTATTTCCATCAAAGTCGTGAGGTACGTTAGAACTCATGGTTTGAGAGAAAGGCACTGTCTGAGGAATGAAATCCTCTTCCGCCCCAGGCTTACTGTAGTCATATGGCCAACGGTAAACAGTTGGAATTTCACCAGGCCAGTTACCATGTAAATGTTCAACCGGAGTAGTCCATTCCAAGGTATTTGCACCCCATGGGTTCTGTACTGTACGTTTTCCTTTGAAAATCGAGTAGAAGAAGTTGAAAAGGAAAGCGACTTGTGCTAATGCAGCAACAATTGCAGACCAGGTAACCAATACGTTTACGGTAACCCATTTTTGCATGAATTCAAACTCGGTGAATGCATAGTAACGACGAGGTACACCATCTAAACCTAAGAAGTGAAGTGGGAAGAATACCAGGTAAGCACAAGCAAAAGTAATCCAGAAGTGTAGATAAGCCAGTTTTGGGTTCATCATTCTTCCGAACATTTTAGGGAACCAGTGATAGACACCCGCAAGCATACCGAAGATCGCTGCAGAACCCATTACCAGGTGGAAGTGAGCAACAACAAAATAAGTATTGTGTAAGTTGATATCTAATGAAGCATTACCTAAGAAGATACCTGTTAAACCACCAGAGATAAAGAAAGACACCATACCGATCGCAAACAGCATTGCTGGCGTAAAGCGGATGTTACCTCTCCATAAAGTCGCAAGGTAGTTGAATGTTTTAATTGCGGAAGGAACGGCGATAATCAAGGTTGTGATCATGAACACACCGCCTAATAACGGGTTCATACCAGTTACGAACATGTGGTGACCCCATACAATGAACGATAACACCATAATACCGATCAATGAGTAAACCATTGCATGGTAACCGAAGATTGGCTTTCTTGAGTTTACAGAGATAACCTCAGAAGAGATACCCAAAGCAGGCATAATTACGATGTATACCTCAGGGTGACCTAAGAACCAGAATAAGTGTTGCCAAAGGATCGGTGAACCACCTTCATTAGGTAGTACCTGAGAACCAATAACGATATCTGAAAGGTAAAAACTTGTTCCAAAGCTTCTGTCAAAGATTAATAGTACAACACCAGCAACCAATACAGGGAAAGAAAGAATACCTAATACTGCAGTAAGGAATAAAGCCCAGATGGTAAGTGGCATTTTCCAAAGGTCCATACCTTTAGTACGCATGTTCAAGATAGTACTTACATAATTGATACCACCAATTAGCTGAGAAGCTACGAACATCACCATACTGATTAACCACATGGTCATACCAGTACCAGATCCGGAGATCGTCTTTGGTAATGCAGAAAGTGGTGGGTAAATAGTCCATCCGGCACTCGCAGGTCCGGTTTGTACGAAGAAGGAACCCATCATCACCAAACAAGCACATAAGAACAACCAGTAAGATAACATGTTCATCAGAGGCGATGCCATATCTCTTGCACCAAGCTGCAAAGGAATCAGAAGGTTACTAAAGGTACCACTCAATCCGGCAGTAAGTACGAAGAATACCATGATGGTACCGTGAATGGTAACCAGCGCCAGATAAAACTCCGGCTTTATTCTTCCACCTTCAGCCCATTTACCTAAGAAAGTTTCCAAAAGTGGGAAGCTTTTATCAGGCCATGCAAGTTGCAAACGGAAAAGAATCGAAAGAATCATTGCAATTACCGCCATGATGATACCAGTGATCAAAAACTGCTTGGCAATCATCTTGTGATCCTGACTGAAAACATACTTTGTTAAGAATGTTTCTTTGTGATGTCCATGCGCGTGATCGTCATGTCCATCATGTTTATGCGTATCGTGTAAAGTTATCGTTGACATAATATTACTATCCAGTATGTTAATTTAATTTGGCCAAATCAGTTTTTCTAACAGCACCGCTGTCGGTTCCTAGAGAATCTGCAGAACCCTTTGTAGGTGCCGAAGTATCCGCAGGAGCTGCAGGAGCAGCAGGCTCAGCAATCACAGGCAAGTTAAATTGCTTTCTTAAATCATTGTTTATGTAAGTAGGCTGTTTTACAATCCACTCTTCATATTCTTCCTGACTTACAACCCTAACAGTACGCTGCATGTTGTAGTGCCCTGATCCACAAATCTGAGAACAAAGCAATAAGTATTTAAATGCAGGATCATTGGTTTTAGCTTGCATATCCGCAGTCGTGATGGTCGGTGTAAACTCGAAGTAAGTCATCATACCAGGGTTCGCAAGAATCTGGGCACGGAAGTGCGGCATGTAAAAACCGTGGATAACATCTTTAGAGTTGATCGCAAAACGAACCGGTTTGTTTACCGGAAGAACGATCTCTTCTGCATTCTGATCATCAAGGTTGTTCTTGTCTTTAAAGTCGATACCTAAAGTATTGACCCCAGTAACCATTTTGTAGTTTTTAAGTCCTACAACACCGTCAGCTCCAGGATATCTTACATACCAGGCAAACTGTTGTGCAGTGATCTCAATGTTTAATGGTTTATTGTTAGGGTCAACTGTTTTGTAGAAAATAGATCTCCAGGTAATGAAACCCATAACCACCAATACAGAAAGTACTAATGCCGGGATAATGGTCCAGATACGCTCTAACGTATTGTTGTGTGGGTAGAAGTATGCTCTTCTGTTTTTGTTGTACTTGTAAAAGAAGGAGAAGAGGAACAAAACGATGTGTGTACCAATAAAAACGATGGTCGTAAGAATCAACGTGATGTTAAACATCTTGTCGATCTCAACACCCGAGTCGGAAGCCGCTTCGGGAAGGATCATCTTACCATGAACGGTGTATTCCCAATAAACGCCATACAAACCAACAATCAGAAACAATAGGAAGAGCACAGCATTCACCGTGTCCCAGTTGATACCTTCTGGTTTATCTTGTGCAGTACGGGTCAATTCGTAAACACGTAGTGCTTTTCCAACTATAGCTACAAATAAGCATAGCAACAAGAATAGCAGGACATAGAACAAAGCAGATTTATAAATCGGCTCCATGTCCACAGTTTTGGCCGTAGTTGCAGCAGCAGCGGCGGCTTCCTGTGCAAATACACTGGTGGTATTTACAAATGCAGTTAACATAACCGCCAGACCCGCAAATGTCTTTTTACTTATTAAATTTTTTAGACTCATTTTCTTAAAAGTAGTATGTTGTACTTCAAGTACTATAATATATTTATTCTTAAATGAACACCTTACAAATGATGGTTCAAACTCTCCTCTAAGAACGGGTGGTTCTTAGCGATCAACGGCTGCTTGCTTAAAGCACTTAATACTGCAAAGGTAAACAATCCAACAAAACCCAGGGCTGTTCCGACCTCAATAAATCCAAATCCATTGTGTGCTTCTACCGCTCCTGGCATAATCATCTGGTAATAATCAACCCAGTGACCACAGATTACGATGATGGAAACAGTAAGTAAAACATTCTCACTGCGTTTGTTGTCTCTGTCCATAAGCAGGAATACAGGGCTAAGGAAGTTCAAAAGAAGGTTAAGGTAGAACCAGAACTTGTAGTATTCAAAACGTTTATAGAAGTAAACTGTCTCTTCAGGCATGTTTGCATAGTAGATTAACAGGAACTGACAGAACCAGGTGTAGGTCCAGAAGATCGAGAAACCGAAAATGAACTGTCCAAGGTTATGCAGGTGGCTGTTGTTAACCCATTGCATGTAACCAGCTTTTCTCAAGAGAATGATGATCACAGCAATTGTTGCAAGGCATGATACCCACATCGAAGCAAAGTTGTACCAACCGAACATGGTTGAGAACCAGTGTGCCTCTAAAGACATCACAGTATCAAAAGCGAAGATCGGCGTAGTGAACCCATAAAGTGCAAGGAAGACTACTGCATATTTGAAGTTCTTGTTGTAGTAATTCAAACCGCCCGCCAAATCTTCATTCACCGAGTTCTTTGCAAACATCACAGCAAAGAAGCTGTAAATAGCAAGAAAAAGTAATTCACGAACCATGAAGAAGGGAACGTTCAGAAATCCAGATTTACCGGCAATGATCTTGTCATAGTGCTCAGATGATGGATCTGAAAGGCCTGGAGCACTCCAGTGATGATATAAGTTGTGCGTATATAAACCGGCACCAATAACCAGAAGTAATACTACTGACGCCAAAGGCAGTGTTCTTGCCATTGCCTGCGGCACACGAAGGATAGAAGCAGACCAGCCCGCCTGTGCAACATACTGCAGGGCCAAAAAGAAAGCACCCGACATACAAACGCATGCAAAGTAATATGCCATTAATAACAGGTTTGCAAATGTCCTTTCATGAAGTTCATGATCGGAAAAACCATATCCAATTGCAGCCAATCCGATTACGATGCCGACAATGCTCAAGGTTTTTGCTTTGCCCGTAAATTCGAACTGCTCAGTAAAATTATAATTATGAGTTCCCATTTATCTCTTGCTTTTCTATTATTTATTTTTGTTGTAATCTCTGAACCCACATCACCACTTTCCAACGCTCATCAGGAGTTAATTGCGAGGCATGTGAACCCATATTGTTTAGACCATACATAATAGTATGGTAGATTTTACCTGCACTAAGGTCCTTCATTAAACCACCTCTTGATGATGCAGCATCACCGTGATAGCTAGGAACCCCGCTGTATTTCTCAATCTGAACCAGGTGACCTTTTCCATCACCTTCTTCGCCATGACAAGGGCTGCAGAATACAGTAAAATATTTCTTTCCTGATAGCAGGTTCTGATCGTTTACTTCCAAAGGATTTACAAGTTCGCGACCTGCGGCCTCATAACCTTCTTTAGTGTTTGCATATTCATAGCGTACAAAACCAATTGGCTCTGTATTTGGTGGCGGCGTTTGTGCCGTCATACCATTAGCGAAATTCTTATTCGGCTTATCATAGTCAGGAGCCAATGGATCATACATGTTTCTCGCATACTCCAGGCCGGTGCTCCGCTTGTTATCACATGACGAAAGTGATGTAACAAAAGCTAGGGCAAAAAACGCGGCGTAAACTATCTTATTTTTATTCATAGCTAACATACTTTCTTTCGTTATATTTTATCTCTAAAGCGCCTGCTTCTTTTAATAAATTATCTATTTTACTGTGTTCCGGGTGTTGAGCCGCATCAATCGCGATGATGAATCTGTCGTCTGTTGCTCTCAGGTCCATAACCCTTGGTGCTCTGCCAGGGAACATGTGTGAAGATGCATAGTAAGATCCAACCAAACCAAACGCACAAAACAGAATGGTTAACTCGAAAGTAATTGGAATAAAATCCGGTAATGCAAAGTGTGGTTTACCACCGATATTGATAGGCCAGTCAACCGCTGCTGCTAGGTAAACGAAAGTCAACATTGTGATCGTTCCGGTAATTCCAAAGAAGAATGCGGCGATGTCCAGTCTTGATCTCTTTACACCAAGTTTAGCTTCGATACCGTGAATCGGCATAGGCGTATACACATCATGTATCTTTATGTTGTTTTCCTGCAACTTATCAATGCCGTGCATCATTTCGTCCGGATCACCAAAACTGCCTATTATATATTTGATATTACCCATTGTTATAATTTTGCGTATTGTTCTTGATTAACACTATCAAACTTCTCTAAAGAGTCTACGTACTCAGCAACATATTCTTTGTTAACATGACCCTCTTTAATCTGCTCCATTTTAGATTGCTCACTCGCAGATTTAAGGATCATTTTCACCTCAGCCATTGCAATTGAAGGCATAACCCTTAAGAACAACAAGAATAATGTGAAGAATAAACCGATAGATCCAACGAATACTGCAACGTCAACCCATGTTGGATAGAACATCGCCCAACTTGATGGAAGATAATCACGGTGTAAAGAGATTACGATAATTACGAAACGCTCGAACCACATACCAATGTTCACGATGATTGACAGAATCCATGAAAGTGGAATGTTTGTTCTTACTTTCTTGAACCACATCAACTGCGTCATCAGGATGTTACAGCCATACATCATACATGCAGCCCACCAGTAAGGACCGGTAAACCTGGTTAAGAATGTATATTGTTCGTATTCAGCCTGTGAGTAGTAAGCAATGAAGAACTCAGTTAAGTACGCCACACCTACAATCGAACCGGTTACAAGGATAATCTTGTTCATAGATTCAATGTGGAACATGGTGATGTAGTTCTCAAGACCTAATACTTTACGTGTGATCAGTAGTAGGGTTTGTACCATCGCAAATCCAGAGAAGATCGCACCCGCAACGAAATATGGCGGGAAGATGGTCGTGTGCCATCCAGGAATAACGGATGTAGCAAAGTCCATGGATACGATTGTGTGTACCGAAAGTACAAGTGGTGTTGCAATACCTGCAAGAATAAGCGAAACTGCTTCAAAACGTTGCCAGGTTTTTACGTTACCAGTCCATCCGAAAGAAAGGATTGAGTAGATTCTGCGTCTAACACCAACTGCACGGTCACGGATAGTAGCGATATCGGGAAGTAAACCTGTGTACCAGAATAATAATGATACAGAGAAGTAAGTCGAGATCGCGAACATATCCCATACCAATGGCGAGTTAAAATTCACCCAAAGGGAACCAAACTGGTTTGGTAATGGAAGTACCCAGTATGCTAACCATGGTCTACCCATGTGAGATACAACGTAAGTCGCCGCACAGATAACCGCGAAGATTGTCATCGCCTCTGCCGAACGGTTAATTGAGTTCCTCCAGTTCTGGCGGAACAGTAAGAGTACCGCTGAGATCAGGGTACCGGCGTGACCGATACCTACCCACCATACGAAGCCGGTGATATCCCATGCCCAACCTACTGTTTTGTTCAGACCCCAAGATCCGATACCATTCCAGAAGGTGTAACTTACAGCAAACAGCCACAAGCATGCACCAAGTGCTGAAACGATAAATCCTATCCACCAAGCCTTGTTTGGCTTATTCTCCACCGGACTTAAAATATCATTCGTAATTTTTGCATACGTGATATCATTTCCGGTGATTAATGGCTCTCTTAATATTGATTCCTTATGTCCTGACATAATTTGTTTTCTTTAATATCAGCTTACGCTTGTATTGTTGTACCTGTATTCCTAATTTTTGTCATGTATCCTACTCCAGGCTGCGTGTTGATCTCTTCAAGCACATAGTAAACACGCTCGCTGCGTAATGCTTTTGAAACTTCAGATTCTGGATCGTTGCCATCACCGAAGATGATTGCATTTGCCGGACAAGCCTGCTGACAAGCCATTTTAATGTCGCCATCTTTCAATGCGCGTTTTTCCATTTTGGCTTCAAGTCTACCTGCCTGAATTCTTTGGATACACATCGAACATTTTTCCATAACACCCCTTGAACGTGCAGTTACGTCAGGGTTAAGAACCAATTGTGTAAACTCATTGTTCAGGTAGTTATCGAAACGTGAATCATTCCAGTAGTTAAACCAGTTGAAACGACGTACTTTATACGGACAGTTGTTCGCACAGTAACGGGTACCAACACAACGGTTGTAAGCCATATGGTTCAAGCCATCTGATGAGTGTACCGTAGCTAATACCGGACAAACGGTTTCGCATGGTGCGTGCTCACAGTGCTGACACAACATCACCTGGTGTACTACAGAAACATTATCAAGATTATCAAGCTCTTCAACTTCATGCTCCTCAGTTACTTTTCGATCGCCGTCATTAACGGTATAGTAACGGTCAATACGGATCCAGTGCATCTCTCTGCGTCTTCTCACCTCATCGCGACCAACAACAGGAATGTTGTTTTCTACGTTACAAGCAACGATACAAGAACCGCAACCGGTACATGCATTTAAGTCAATTGCCATAACCCAGTTGTGACCAGGTTTTTCAAAGGTATCCCACAGATCGTAGGTTTTATGTTTTTCACCGTGGTTGCCAGATCCTGCAGCAGGATTCTTAACAAACTCCTGGAAGGTAGCTTCACGGATGATGTTACGTCCCTCAAAAGAGTGGTGTGTTTGTGTTTGTGCAAGTTCATGTCTGCTGCCAGTCTTTTCAGTCGTTACATTGGTAGCGTATTGACGGGTACCATTGTTGAAAGAAAGAAAAGGATATGCATTCTGGCCGATACCATTACCTGCGGCTCCTGCTTTAGATCTACCGTAACCTAATGCGATAGAAGCAGTACCAACAGCCTGACCTGGTTGGATTAATACAGGAAGTTCTACAGTGTAGCCATTCGCAGCCTTAACCGTAACAACGTCAAACTCATGGTAACCAAGTTTTTCAGCAAACTTAGGCGCCATCGCAATATAGTTATCCCAGGTTACCTTAGTAACTGAATCCGGTAACTCTTGCAGATACGCGTTATTTGCGAAACGACCATCACCGATGGCGTTGTTTTCGTAGATATGTAACTCGATATCTTTAGCTAATGCCTTGCTGGTGTTAAGTACCGAAGGCACTACAGAAGCCAGTGACATGCTAAAGGTATAGCTTCCAGCAGCTTTTGGTTCCGCTGTGTAAACTACGCCCGACTGTAATACATCATTCCAGCTCTTGCCGAATAATGGCAGTACATTTTTCTCCCAGTTGTTGCGAACATATTGGTAGTAATCAATAACAGGATTGTTAGACCAGATCAATAAGCTCTGCTCAGCCTGTCTTGAATTGAAGATCGGATTGATGGTTGGCTGTACGATGGTAAAATAACCTTCGTAAACACTTGCATCACCCCATGATTCCAGGTAGTTCTGGTTAATTGCAATGACATCACAGAAAGCAGCGGTCTCATCAGCTCTGTCAGCAAACGAAACTTTCAAAGCAACTTTCTTCATGCCGTCAGCAAATGCTTTAGCATTCAGTGAGTCGTAAGCAGGATTAGCGTTCAATACAAACACAGCACCAACTTCTCCCCTGTTCACTTCATTTACGAATTCTGCATAAGCAGCATCGTTACCAGCGTATTTTCTGCATGGTGTATCTAAATCGATGGTAGTACCATAACTGCCGATAGCGGAGTTAATCGCGTTAACCAGGATTTGTGTAGAAACGTCATTAGAGCCACAAACAACAAGACCACGGCCTTTCATTTGTACAAGCTCTTTACCAACCAGCTTAATTGCTTTTTCAGCAGATGTATTGTTTGGCAATACACCACCGGCAAGGTTGTTACCAGTTACTGCATTATATAAGGTAATCAAAGCAGGACCTTCTTCAGATAATTTAATCGGAAGGCGGGTATCTGCATTGGTACCGGTAAGGCTCATGCCTGCTTCAAATTGGAAGTGGCGTGACATTTTACCTTTTGAAATACTTGCATTGTTACGGTTGGATACATATTGCGAAGTAAACTCTTCACCGTTGATCCATGTACCAAGGAAATCGGCACCGAAACTTACAATTACGTCAGCTTTATCAAAGTTGTATTTTGGAAGAACAGCTTTACCAAAGCTATTCTCATTAGCCTTAATTATACCAGTATATGAAACCGGATCATACTGGATGTGTGCTGCATTCGGATAAGCTTTAATGAAATCAGCAATCACACTTAAAGTTGACGGGCTGTTTACGCTCGAAGAAACAACACGGATCTTTTTACCCGATGCCTGAACCTTTGCAAGTTCCGCTTTAACATACTCATCTACTTTTGACCAGGTTGTTTCCTGATTCTTAAGAACAGGTGCCTTTAGCTTAGAGATGTCGTATAGATCTAATACAGATGCTTGTGCCTGTGGATTGGTACCCTGGCTGTAAACACCAGCATTTGGATTCGGTTCAATTTTAATCGGACGACCTTCTCTGGTTTTCACCAATACACTTTGTCCGTTAAAACTTGATACATAGTAGTTAGGTACTCCAGGAATTACATCTTCCGGTTTTACCAGGTACGGAATTGATTTGTGAACAGGCGCAGGCTGACAAGCAGCTAGCGTCACTGCACCAAGACCAAAGCCTAGCGCCTTTAGAAAGTCGCGGCGCGGAGTTACCGTACTTAATCCTGCTTCATTTAAAACATCTTCTATTGGAAGGGGCTCAGCAAATTCGTTTTTGTTGCTTTCAACAAATTCGGGAGTGCTTTTAAACTCCTCTAAGCCTTTCCAGTATTTTTTATTGCTTTCCATTTAAGCTATATTACTGTTAATCGAACGTTCTTAACTAAACTCTATTAATAATGACATTTACCACACTCCAGACCACCAAGTGATGCAGGGGTAATTTTCTCGCCTTTTTTGATTTTTTCATGCGCTTCTATAATCTTAGTATAGTAGCCATTGTCTTTAACGTCCAACTCGGCTTCCTTGTGGCAGTTAATACACCATTTCATCGTCAAAGGTGAGTATTGATAAATTTCTTCCATGGTATCAACCGGACCGTGACATGCGAAACATACAGGTTCGTTTGGCTGAAGACCTTTTGCTTTGCGGATCGCCTGCTCACCAACAACTACGTGTTGTGAGTGGTTGAAGTAAGCAAAGTCAGGAAGATTGTGAACTCTAACCCATTCAACCGGCTTTTCTTTAGATTTATCATAGGTCATTTTATCTGCATCATAACCTAATGCATTGTAAATCTTCTGGATTTCCGGAGAAATGTTACCATCGTGGTTATCTCTACCCTGAACAGCCTTGTGGCAGTTCATACAGATGTTCAATGATGGAATGGTTGAATTTTTTGATTTGAATGCACCTACGTGACAGTACTGACAATCAATTTTATTAGTACCAGCGTGTAATTCGTGAGAGAACTTAATCGGCTGAACCGGCTGGTAACCTGTGTGTACACCGGTATTCCACATACCCATCCATCCAAACGTGCTCAACGTCACAACAAGACATAGAATGAAGAAGAAAATGAATTTCTTGTTCTTAAATAAGATTGCAAGTCCCTTCCCAAACGGAATCTTTTCCGACTCAACAAGTACTACACCTTGTTTTTGTAGAATCAGACGCTCCAACATTCTGATTGCGCGGGCAAGTACAACCAACACCACAATCGAAATCAGGATAACAGCAATAACCCCTGCAATAGAGAAGTTCGAAACTTCCTGCTGAGCAGCAGCACCGCCAGCTTCACCTTCTTTTTTAGGCTCGCCTGCTTTTACATAGGCAAGAATGCTTTTGATCTGCGCTTCAGTTAAGGTCGGAAATGCAGTCATCTCTGCATTCGGGTTCCATTTAGAAGCCTCAATTGCTTGCTTATCTCCTGAAGCAATTAATGCTGGCGCATTGTTGATCCATTTAAGCAAGAACGCCTCGTCTGTTGAAGCTACAACCGGCTGCAACGCAGGACCGGTTAAATCACGATCTAACGCGTGACAGGAAGTACAACGCTCCCTGAAAATTGTCCTTCCCTCTGTAACATCTTGTGCTTTTGAACCAGAAACTATTAAAACAGATAGAGCCGTAAACATGAATGCGGACTTCCAAACTCTTCTAATGATCAATGAGATATTCCTCATAATGAGTATTTTAATGCTTTTAATTAAAACTGTATGATTGATCTTGATATTTAATCGAATGCCTAACTATCAAAACGTGAACAAAAGTAAAGTTTATTAGTATACCAATGACAAATTAATGACAGCATTTTCAATTTATAATCATTCTAAACTAGGCCATAAAATGCCTTTAAAGCGCGAAAATCAGCAATTTTTTATACTTGCTGATTCCCGCGAAGCCTGAAAATCAGACGTTAGATTTTGATATTTTAAATTACTTTTTTAGTATCCATGCAAAGATTAATGGTACTACAATCGTAGCGTCAGACTCGACAATAAACTTAGGTGTGTTCACATCTAATTTACCCCAGGTAATCTTCTCATTGGGTACCGCACCGGAGTAAGATCCATAAGAAGTTGTTGAATCAGATATTTGGCAGAAGTAACTCCAGAAAGGAATATTAGGCATTTCCATATCCTGATATAGCATTGGTACAACGCAGATCGGGAAGTCACCAGCGATACCGCCGCCTACCTGGAAAAATCCAATTCCTTTTCCTGAACTGTTGGCAATGTACCAGTCGGCAAGCCATCCCATGTACTCTATACCACTTTTCATTGTGCTGGCTTTCAATTCAGCTTTCATCACATAAGATGCGAAGATGTTACCCATAGTAGAGTCTTCCCAACCCGGAACTACGATTGGCAGATTTTTTTCAGCTGCAGCAAGCATCCAGGAGTTCTTAGGATCAATTTCATAGTATTGCTCCAAATCTCCGCTCAACAACATTTTGTACATATACTCATGTGGGAAGTAACGCTCCCCAGCATTGTCGGCATCTTTCCAGATTTTATGAATATGCTTTTGTAAGCGGCGGAATGCCTCTTCTTCCGGAATACAAGTATCGGTCACACGGTTGTAGTGGTTCTCTAAAAGATCCCACTCGTCCTGTGGACTCAAGTCCCTGTAGTTTGGAACTCTTTTATAATGTGAATGTGCAACCAGGTTCATAATGTCCTCTTCCAGGTTTGCACCGGTACAGGAAATGATGGCTACTTTATCCTGACGGATCATCTCGGCTAATGAAATACCCAACTCAGCGGTACTCATTGCCCCCGCAAGGGTGATCATCATCTTTCCACCTTCTTCCAGGTGCTGCTCATATCCTTTCGCAGCGTCCATCAAAGCGGCAGCATTAAAATGAAGATAATTGGTCTCTAAAAATTGTGATACAGGTCCTCTAGTTGTGCTCATTCTTGGTCTTTTTATTAAAGTGCAAAAATAGACAAATATTTTAGAATACCGACGCGAGGCATATACTTGCTTTTCAATAATTTATACCTACACTTTTAACTTGAAATCCTCCCGTGCCTGTCCTTTCTTAAAAAACACAAGGCCGATCCAGAATAAATCTACTGTTACGGTAACTTGTGGATGGCGCTTAATTTCGGCCCAGGCTTCCTTCATCCCTTCACTCCAGTAAATGTCATCAAAGATCAACATGGTATTTTCGTGAACTTTGGGCAGGCACCATTTGAAATAGTTCAGCGTTGCTTCTTTCCGGTGATTGCCGTCTATGTATACAAAATCCAGTTCGGCCTGCTTGTCAAGCATTCCAGGTAATATGTCATCAAAGTTCCCCACCTGGAGCTCCACGTTGTTTAGACGCAGATCACGAAAATTCCGTTCAGCAACAGATGCAGTATTTGGACAACCTTCAATTGTGAGCACGCTGGCAGAGGGTGCCGCTTTAGACAGGTAAGCGGTCGTAATCCCCAGGCAGGTTCCCAATTCAATGATGTTGCGTGGATTATTGAATTTAGCGAGACGGTAAATGAGCTGTGCCAGCTTCGGACTTTTAAGAGCATTGGCGGCAATTTGCCGTACTTTTTTGGTCCGATCCTTGTTCAATTGAGATCCGGCACCAAGGTCTGTTACTGTTATCGTGTCATTGTCTTGCAACAAACGTTTACGTTGTGCTTCGATGATGTTATAGTCTTCCAATTGACGTTTTAAATAAATAACTTCATCAGCGAGTTTGTACACGAACGGAGAGTGTGTCCCATGCCTGGTTTTGGCAGTCAGGCGGTGTAACAGATAATCCTTAAAGAAAGTAAAAGCCATAACCGCAAAAGTAGGGCAAACAAATCAAATACTATAGTATGAATAACAGCACAGAAATTTACGCTTTGGTAAAACTTCTGGACGATCCCGATCCTGAGGTTTTCGAACATGTGGAAAAACGTCTGGTTGAACATGGCAATGAAGTGATCGGGTATTTGGAAGATGTCTGGGAAACCGAACCCGATGCAATTTTGCAGCACCGCATTGAAAATGTTGTTCATCAAATTCAGTTCAACACTGTTAAAGACGATCTGAATCTATGGTACCAGAGTGGCGCCTTCGATCTGCTAAAAGGTGCCCTTATCGTAAACCGCTACCAGTTCCCCGACCTGGACGAACAGAAAGTCATAAACCAGATCGAGGAAATTAAACGGGAGATCTGGCTGAACTTACAATATGAGATGAGCTCAATCGAAAAGGTAAAACTCATCAACCACATCTTCTATAATGTATATGGCTTTCGCGGGAACACCACCAACCACACCGATCCCCAGAACTCTTACATCAATCAGGTACTTGAAAGTAAGAAAGGAAATCAGATATCCCTTGCTATTATCTATTCTACACTTGCCCAAAAACTGGATATACCTATATATGGTGTAAACCTTCCGCAGCACTTTATTTTAGGCTACCTCGATGAGCGGAAAAAAGAGAAGCAGGATTTTGAAGTGCTATTCTATATCAATGCTTTTAATAAAGGTGCCATCTTCGGAAAACATGATGTGGATCAATTTTTACGTCAACTGCAGCTTGAACCTTTGCCGGGTTTCTACACCCCTTGCAGTAATATTGAGATCATCAGAAGAATAATCCGGAATCTGTCTTCTTCTTATGAGGGCCTTGGTGCAATGGAAAAAGTGGCGGAATTAAAGGAGCTTCAAAATATACTGAACAACACTGAGCTTTGAGGTATTAGACCAAGATCACAAGCCATTTCCAACTTAGAATTTAGCTATGTTTAGCTGCGCCCCGTAACAAATAGCTTAAGGCCACCAGAAATAATAAAAGGCCTACAAAGCTAAGGGCCGTTGTAAGCGAAAAGCGGAACGCGATATAGCCCAACATGGCCGGTCCGGCGAGCTGCCCAGCGTAACCCATGGTGGTAATTATCGGTATGGCTATTGATGCCGGAATACCTTTAAGTTTGCCAGCCTCCGTAAAAAAAACGGGAACAATATTAGCAGCGCCAATACCCAATAACACAAACCCTGACAGTGCTGTAATCAGCCAGGGGGTGCTAAGTACCAAAAGCATGCCCAGCGCAGCGACAATTCCACCGGCAACAACTACGATCTTACCATTCAGTTTATGAACGATGTTATCACCTAACAGGCGCATACCTGCCATCGCAATAGAAAAGGATGCATATCCAAGTCCTGCAAACTCAACGGATACGCTCCTGCTTTCTCTAAGAAATAAAGCGCTCCAGTCCAACATGGCCCCTTCGCTAAGAAAAACAGAGAAGCAGGCCAAACCTAAAAACAGTACGCTCAGGTTTAACCAGCTTCCGATTTTCCTCCAGGAAAAGCCTTCTGTTCCCGCCTGATCCTCACTTTGACTGACCACCATTTCTTTAGTAAAGAGTGAACTGTACTTCCAAATCAATATGGCTACCAACAGGACTGAGATCAACACCGCTGCTACATTCGGATTCAAGCCTGATTTAATTAGAAGGCCTAAGCCCAAAGATCCAAATAAACCACCAAGACTAAATAGCCCGTGCAGGGAGGACATAATGGGTTTCTCAAAACCATTCTGTACATACACGCCATGTGAATTCATCGCAACGTCTATAGTTCCTATGCCGGCCCCAAAAATGAACAGCCCCGCTCCCATTGAAAGTGCGCTTGGCAGTATCAATAATAAGGGTAAAAAGACCGCAGCAACCAGTCCAGAGATCAGGATTACGATCCTGGTTCCATAGCGGTGCGAAAAATAACCGCTGACCGGCATCATCACGATCGCACCAAGCCCCAACATCAAGAGTAACAAACCAAGGTCTGCATCATTAACGCCCAGGCGCTGTTTAACAAGTGGTACCATGGGTGCCCAACTGGAAAGCGCTACACCACACACCAGGAAGATCGCCTGTGTGGCCCGTTTAGCACGTAAATACTGATACTCACTTTTCATATTGCCACGAACTGCGAATATTGTTTCGCACCATTCTGAGTTATGGGTCAAAGGGGTTTGGAAGAAACATAAAGATACAGTACTGAACGTGAACTTTCTTGAGGTTTTCCTTTTTTCTTAAACCATTTCCAGTGTTTTAATAGTGTACCAGATTTAAAGGTATCAAAGCTCATAATACAAACACAATCAGGTTCTTTGATAGGGTTCATTCAGGTTCTTTACGTTCAAATATCCGATAGCTTGGATTTCCCACAGTGTCATCTTAAGTTGATTTACCATGCATTACATAACTTACCGCAGTCGGAATATACGGAAATTCTGTGCAGCTCAATAAGGACATAATAGATACGAATTAGTACTGAATCTTGGCCAATATATGTTCGCCTCCGGTTCGCCTCTTGTTCGCCTCTTCTTCGCCTCTTGTTCGCCTCAAAGGCGAAGGAAAACCGAACGAAAAGCGAAGAGGAGCTGAGCCGGAATTGTAGCAGTTTTGGTGTTGATTTTATTATGAGCAGTTTAGAGGTGCCTTTTATGTTATACTGAGCTTTACTGAATTGCTGTAGCTGAGATGGTGCTCCCTTAACCTTGCAACCCGCTCTACCGTAATTCAGTGGCATGTTTAGCTTTCATAAAAAGTACTTTTTCAGCACAGTTATTCTTTTTCTCATTGAGGTCCTTATTGGTTTCTATATGCACGACGCTATAATCCGCCCTTATGGGGGTGATCTTTTAGTAGTTATCCTGCTGTATTGCTTTGTTAAGAGCTTCACTCGCTTTAGGGTATGCACTGCTGCAGTGGGAGTGCTAGTTTTTTCTTACCTAGTAGAAACGTTGCAGTATTTCCATATCGTAAACCTACTAGGACTTGAAAAGTCAAAGATTGCAAGTGTTGTTATTGGAACCTCTTTCGCTTGGAGCGATTTGCTTGCTTATACATTAGGGATACTCGTCGTACTAGGCACCGAAGCGAGGTTTCTGAGAGATGATTTAGCAGTATAAAATATTTATATCTACCCTTTTGCAGCCTATTTTAGTGTTAGCTTTCTTTATAAAAAATTCCTTGTCAACAATGCGAAAAAAGCTTTGATTAATGAAATGAGTTTATCATAATATAAAACCGATCATTATTAAGAAACTAGGGAATGATGATAATGCCATAACTTCAAATCGTTAGTTTCTAAAAAGCAAGGCTTGCAATGTCTCTTTCACTCATGTCAAGTCTTGTATTATGACACCCTTGAAAGCACTTCAGCGATAACCCATTATAAAGTCAGCTAGCTTTAACTGCTCCGACCTTCAATAACCCTGCTGTATAAAATTTCCACATTATTACTACCTTGGCACTACTTATTGCATAAGTAAAAAACCTTAGGCTATTCAACAAATAAGAAAAAATGAAAATTGAACCCCGAGTTAGAGGCTTTATATCTTTAAATGCTCATCCTAAAGGGTGTGAACAAAATGTCCTAGATCAGATAGACTACATAAAGTCGAAGGGATCCATAGAAGGACCGAAAAATGTATTGGTGATTGGTGCATCAACTGGTTTTGGTTTAGCATCAAGAATTACGGCCGCCTTTGGATCAAACGCGTCTACAATCGGGATTTTCTTTGAAAAACCTGCAGTTGTTGGTAAACCTGGTTCTGCCGGATGGTATAATAATGCCGCTTTTGAGACTGAGGCACACCGTTCAAAGTTGTATGCAAAGAGCATTAATGGAGATGCATTTTCAGATGAGATAAAACAGAAAGCTATAGATCTAATAAAAGCAGATCTAGGCAAAATCGATTTGGTTATCTATTCTCTGGCCTCTCCGAGAAGAACACACCCAAAAACGGGAGTCACCCATAATTCAGTATTAAAGCCTATTGGAGGCTCATTCAGTAATAAAACCGTCGATTTTCATACAGGAGTAATTTCTACTGTCTCTATAGAACCTGCAAATGAACAAGAGATCGTAGATACGGTTGCCGTGATGGGTGGTGAGGATTGGAAATTATGGATGGAAGCCTTAAAAGCTGCCGGGGTACTGGCCGAAGGTATATCAACTGTTGCGTACTCATACATCGGTCCTAGCCTAACAGAACCTGTTTACAGAAAAGGAACAATCGGAAGAGCTAAAGATGATCTTGAGAAAACAGTAGTAACAATCAACCAGATTCTTGAGGATGTTGGCGGAAAAGCTTTTGTCTCGGTTAATAAAGCATTAGTTACACAGGCAAGTTCTGCTATCCCAGTAATTCCCTTGTATATTTCCTTGCTTTTCAAAGTTATGAAAGCAGACGGCAGTCATGAAGGTTGTATTGAACAAATCCAGCGTCTGTTCGCCGATCGCCTATATAATGGCATTCCCATTCCAACTGATGAGCAAGGACGAATCAGAATAGACGATTGGGAGATGAAAGATGCAGTTCAAAATGAAGTGGCCACCCTCTGGAATGAAGCATCAACTGAAAACCTTCATCTACTTGGAGATTTGGAAGGTTACCGGAAAGAATTTATGAAACTTTTTGGTTTTGAAGTAACCGGTGTCGATTATAATAGTGACGTGAATGAAATCGTGGAAACACCCGGATTAATTCAGTAAACTGATATCATGTATAATTCTCCATAGATGCTATGGAGAATTATACTTTTAACCCGCTAGATATCCAAAAAACAGCGGAAGCCACGTGATGCATAATACGACTCCGCGCCATTGTGATATAGAAAGGTGACGCCGTAGCGCCTGTCACAAAAAACCGCACCTCCGAGTTTTCTGATTTCGGGGGGCGTGAGAACCCAGCTGGATGTCTTAAGATCCATTACCACAACTTCTTGTAATTTTCGATATTCTTCCTCCGTTAGCAATTCGACACCCATCTCCTGTACCATTTCCAATACGCTACCAGCGGGCTTGTTTTCCTTTCTTGATGCTAACGCCTTGGCATCATAGCAAAGACTACGTCGACCTTTCGGACTTTCTGCTACACAGTCATAATAGGTGAGCCCTGAACCAGATTCAAAGCTGACTAAATCCGGCTCGCCCCCTGTTTTCTCCATTTCGTTCAAAGACCAAAGCTTGTCAGCACGCCCTTCAATCCTGGCGTGTACATCCTCCCACACATGGTTCGGATGGCGGTGCATATTACTTTTAAAACGCTTATGCAAAGTACTTAATAGTGCTTCCTTCTCTTCTTCAGTTATCATGACCTGATTGAAATTCATAATTCAAATTGGCTTCTTATTCTAATATACGACTGATAAATGAAAGTGTTACACGAATCTGCAATGGAGGCCAGAATGCCACTTTTAACTAAACGACTGCCTGAACTCCAAAGGTGAAACATTGGTCTTTGTCTTAAAAAGCTTGCTGAACGATTGTGAATGTTCAAAACCCAGATCGTAAGCAATTTCCGAAATAGAAAGATTTGTACTTGATAGTTTTTCTTTCGCCTTTTCTATGATTACGTTTTGAATGTATTGTTGTGTATTTAGCCCTGTCAAAGAATTTAACAGGTCGCTTAAATAGCGTTGCGATAGATTTAATGCGCTACTGATGTATTTTACGGATGGCAAGCCGTTCTTCACACTGATTTCCTCTTCGAAATAGCGATTTAAAAGTGCATCCAGAGCAGTGACAATATCGTGATTAACAGCCTTTCGCGTGATAAATTGCCTATTATAAAACCGATTGCTATATTTTAACAACAATTCTAGTTGAGACACTAAAACATCTTGGCTAAAGCTGTCAATATTAGTCTCTAATTCAGTGGCTATGGTAGCAAATAACTGGGCAATGATTTCTTTCTCCTTTGCAGATAGAAATAGTGCCTCAGAAACATCGTACGAGAAAAACCCGTATTGATTTATTGTTTTTGCAAGCGGATATTTCCTTATGAAGTCCGGATGAAAATACAAAGCAATACCTTCATAGCTTTCTAAATCTTCAGGCGGAAAAACAATTTGCTTTGGCTTCAAAAATGCTAATCCCCCTTCCTCGAAGTCGTAATATCCCTGTCCGTATTTTATCTGCCCTTTAAAAGTAGGCTTGAAGGAAATCTTGTAGAATTCAAGACTTACCTTCTGCCCTTTTGGAAACATTTCAATCGGAACGTTATGATAGTCAACCAGTGCAATCAGTGGGTGTGATGGCGCGGGAAATCCCAATACACGCACTAACTGAGATATACTTTTAATTTGATTGATGTTAGACTGCTGTTGCATTTTCGTTTCAGGTTTAATCAATTTTGTTTTGCGGGACGGATGATAATATCGCCAACTTCAACATCATCAGGCTGACTTACAGCATAAACCACAGCGTTTGCGACCGCTGTAGGATCGATCGCAATCTGGTCCATTCCTTGTTGAATCGCTGCTTTCATTTCTTCGTTTCTGATATGGCTTGCAAAATCTGTTTTCACAAATCCCGGAGAGATGCCTGTTATGCGTATGTTTCCATTTGACTCTTGTCGAAAAGCTTCTGCAATCGTGCGAATCGCATTTTTAGTTCCCGCATAAACGCCTTGCATAGGCACAATCTTAATACCCGAAGTCGAAATGATATTCACGATATGTCCCGATCCTTGACTTTTGAAAACCGGAATCGCCGCAGCCATCCCATAAAGAACGCCTCTTAGATTAATGTCGATCATTTCTTCCCAACCCTCAACGTCCAATTCGTCAATCCGGCTTAACTGACTGATACCTGCATTATTTACAACGACGTCCAATTTTCCATATTGCTCAACCGCTATATTTACCAGCCTAACCAGATCGGCTTTATTCTTTACGTCAATTTGGGTAAAAGCAGCTTCACCACCCTTGCGTTTAACTTCTTCAACGAGCCGTTTCAGTTGTTCTGTTCGTCTTGCACTCAAAACAACCTTGGCACCATTTTTTGCTAACGCTATTGCAATTGCCTTGCCTATCCCACTGCTTGCACCTGTAATGGCTACGACTTTTCCTTCAATATTTTCCATAGCTGTTCGTCTTTATCTGTCTATCTGTTTCTCTAAAAATTCGGGATAGCGGTCGCCCACAAGTGTAATTCTATTTACTGTTGCGTCAATCTTTGCAAGTTCATCAGTTGTCAATACGATCTCTGTACTGTCGATGTTTTCTTCCAACCGGTGCAACTTTGTAGTGCCAGGTATTGGTGCTATCCAAGGTTTTTGAGCTAAGAGCCAGGCCAGGGCCAATTGTCCGGTCGTCACATTTTTTTGTCCAGCAATCTCAGATAGTGCATCCACTAAAACCAGGTTAGCCTTTATATTCTCCTCGCTGAAGCGGGGGATGATGTTCCGACGGTCCACCGCATTTAATTTCTTGTTTATGATACCTGTAAGGAAGCCTTTCCCCAAGGGACTGAAAGGCACGAAACCTATACCCAAGGTTTCCAATGCTGGAATGATTTCCTTTTCCGGCTCACGCCAGAACAGCGAATATTCACTTTGTAAGGCCGATACAGGTTGAACTGCATGTGCTCTTCGGATCGTTGTAACACTAGCTTCCGAAAGACCGAAATATTTGACTTTACCCGCTTGTATGAGGTCTTTCACTGTCCCTGCAACATCTTCAATGGGAACGTCAGGGTCAACTCTGTGCTGATACAATAAGTCAACGTAGTCGGTCTTTAATCTTTTTAAAGATGCTTCCGTTACCGCTCTGATCGTTTCGGGTCTGCTGTCTAAACCAACTGCCGGACTGGCATCCTTGCACCCAAATTTCGTGGCGATCACTACATCTCTTCTAAAAGGCTTTAAAGCCTGGCCAACAATTTCTTCGTTCGTGTAAGGTCCGTAGGCTTCTGCGGTATCAAAAAAGGTAATACCTCTTTCTACCGCATTGCGTAGTAAGGTAATGGCATCTTTCTTCTCAAGACCTTTACCGTCCAGGAAGTTTAAACCCATACAGCCAAAGCCTAGTGCTGAAACTTCCAATCCACTGTTTCCTAATTTTCTTTTTTCCATGATGCTTTATCATTAGTTTTGAAACTGAACATCAATTTCAACTTCAAAATTCCCGATTGTTCCTAAGTAAGAAGTAGTTGGATTGGTAAATGTTGTAGTCAGATTAACTAACCTCTTACGCTTGCCAGCAGATCATGTGGATATCCCATGGAAATATCACTCAGCTGGTCCAGCTTTATAATCTGCTCCTCAGACAAGTAAATCCTTGTAGCCTTTAAACTATCTTCAAGATGAGAAAGCTTTCGAGCACCTACTAATGGAAATGATTTTTTGGAAAGTACCCACGCCAAGGCTACCTGCCCTGGAGTTGCCTCAAGTTCATTTGAGATCTTAACAAGCTCGTCAATTATTTTCTTTGTTCTGGCATCTTCCTGGTATTCTGAATCTGAGCCTCTGTTTAGCCGACCAGAATCTCCATTTCTGTATTTTCCTGTTAGAACTCCTCCCGCCAATGGAGAATACATCATTGTTCCCAGACCCAGATTTTTTGCCATTGGGATTAACTCCCGCTCAGCTGTTCGTTGTAATAAATTGTATTCAATCTGAACTGCATTCAGACGTACTGATCCAGAAATTAAGGCTACTTTCCATGCAGGAAAATTCGTCAGTCCGGTATATAAAACCTTACCGTCTCTAACCAGATCCTCTAGTCCTCTGGCAAGCTCCTCAAATGGCGTTATACCGTCATCAAAATGAGGCATATAGACATCAATGTAGTCGGTTTTCAAGCGCTTCAAGCTTACCTCAATAGCTTGCTTCATTGATTTTCTGTGGTTTCCAATATTACTGATGGCCGGATTTAGCTCGCTACTTTTAGTGTACTTTGTACAGATGATAAAGTTTTGTCTTTGGCTTTCAATAAACTGCCCTACAATTTCTTCAGCCTGGCCAAGCTGATAGAGATCTGATATGTCAATAAAGTTGCCGCCGGCGCAAGTGTAAGCGGCTAATATCTTTTTCGACTCATCAACTGTTGCACCGTACCCCTTACGCGTTCCAAAATTGGCAGCACCTAAAGCTATTTCACTGGCATAAAGCCCTGTTTTTGATCCAAATAATTTATATTTCATAAGCTTTGTAATTAAACCACAAAGCTACAGGCCTACCAAAAAGCAGGCAAGTACGGGTAAATTTGCCCGTATAAGAAATATTATATTCGTGCTATAAAACCTTATCATGTACAATAAGAAGAACCCGGTAATATTGGAATGCGGATTAAATCTCTTTATTGAAATAATCCAAGGCAAATGGAAGATCGGTCTGATTTGGGCAATCTATAACGGGATCAAGCGACCCGGAGAACTTCAGCGGAAGATTCCGAAAGCCTCCCGAAGAGTACTTGAAACGCAGCTTAACCAGCTCGTTAAACATGGCTTACTTAAAAAACAAATATTCGCCGTAAAACCCCCAAAAGCAGAATACAGCTTAACAGAACTGGGTGAGTCACTGATCCCGGTAATAAAATCAACTGCGAAGTGGGGCAAAGAACATAGAGCAGAATTGGAGGAATTGCTTGCTACATAGTCGCAGATAACATTAATGATACTAACTGTAGTTTCTTCTTTGAACCCTTACTTTTTACTTTATCAAAGTCGATAGGGCAGCCAAGTACAGGAAGACCCTGATCAATGTTCATCTAATTTTGCTGTTACTCTTGATATTAGATGTTACAGCATTCAATATCAAAGGCGTCTGGATAGACAGGCTTATACATGAAACTGTGAAGATGAACTGTACGTCATCTATAAAGACCTATTAAGAAGCAAACCCTTTAATTTAAACAATTTTTTATTAAAAAGCTGTTGTTGATAAAAGTCGTAATGCATACTGGTATAATCTACGAAGAATAATGTTCTAACAATTATACCGCATAAAATATTGATATCTATTTCACTACAGTAGCCTCTAACTCTACCTTCAATGTTTCATAAAGTTGCTTCACTTCCACAAAGGTCGCTGCTGTTTGAATACCACTACCGCTAATCCATGCTCCAAA
Source organism: Pedobacter sp. (assembly GCA_038918115.1). Taxonomy (GTDB): domain Bacteria; phylum Bacteroidota; class Bacteroidia; order Sphingobacteriales; family Sphingobacteriaceae; genus Pedobacter. Next base: position 156,777 of record JBCLAL010000001.1, on the reverse strand, counting down.
GAACTCAAAGTGAGGTAAAAATTCTTCGTGCGATGTTGTATAAACATTTAAACGAACGATGTTCTTAGCTTCATACCCAGCTTCGCTGATCACCCTTTCCAGGTTCTCAATTGCAATTTGTAACTGCGTCTTCATGTCCGCAGCGCTTGATGTGCCATCTGCAAGTACGGCAGCTTGTCCGGCACAGTATAACGTACTGTGAACTGCTTTAACTTCTACCCCCTGTACGTAGTGACGTTCATCTTGCCATTTCCAGGGATTAATAATCCGTTTTTCCATATTCCTTCTTTTTAAGCTATACCGATGCTAATGCATCGATTGATACTCCAAAGGTCTGTAAAAAGGAAAAGCGTCACCAGTGACCTACCGCAAGATTTTCCTGTGATCTGGATCACACTACTTTGCCAGCCTGCTTAGCGTCTCACGGGAAACGCCCAGGTAAGCAGCCAGTTGCGTTTTAGGTACCCGCTGTAACAATGCCGGATGCTGTCTGGCGAGTTGCTCATAGCGTTCTTTGGCGCTGGTTGTCATAAGGGAAAGAATGCGCCGCTGTGCCGCTAAAAATCCCATGGTCACCTTTTCAAGAAGGAAATGTTCTATTTTTGGCAACCCGGATCTAAGGGCTTGATAGTTTTCAAGAGAAAGACATAGTACTTCTGTATCTTCCAGGCACTCTAGTGAAAGCGTAGCATCAGTTTGGGTATAGTACGCGTGAAAATCGCTGTCCCACCAATCTTCCATCGCGAAAGCAAGTATGTGTTGCTTCAGCGAGTCATCCGTATAAACAAGCTTGGTTAACCCGGAAACGACAAAATAATTATAGCGCACCCGCTCGCCCTGCTGAACCAAAAACTGGTGCTTTTTAAAAGATTTAGCAACAAAATGCTTGCTTATGTATTCGAATTCCTCGTCACTTAACGGTACCATCTGTTCAATATGTGTTCTGAGCTTTTGATACATCTTAATGGAAATATCGGTTACAAAAAACCCCATCCATGCGGATAGGGTCAGATAATAGGTTAAAAGGATCTAAAACTCCATCAAATAAGCTTTTAAAAACTCGTTGAGATCTCCATCCAATACACCCTGTGCATTTGAAGTTTCGTAGTTTGTACGAAGATCCTTCACCAGCTTATACGGATGTAATACATAGTTCCGGATCTGCGATCCCCATTCAATCTTCTTCTTGGAACCTTCTATCAGTGCAGTGGCTTCCATACGCTTACGCATTTCCGCTTCATACAACTGTGATTTCAGTAATCTCATGGCATTCTCCTTATTCTGCAGCTGCGAACGCGACTCCTGGTTTTTAATGACGATTCCTGATGGTTTGTGATACAAACGTACCGCAGTTTCTACCTTGTTCACGTTCTGACCACCGGCACCGCCTGAGCGGAAGGTTTCAAACTCCACATCTGAATCTTTCACCTCAATTTCGATGGAATCATCTACTAAAGGATAAACATAAACCGATGCAAACGATGTATGTCTGCGTGCATTAGAGTCAAATGGTGAAATCCGCACCAGGCGATGCACACCATTTTCACCTTTCAGATAGCCGTACGAAAATTCACCCGCGAACTGAAGCGTCACAGACTTAATCCCGGCTACCTCACCTTCCTGTGAATCCTGTTCCGTTACCTTGTAACCGTTCTTTTCGCCCCACATGATGTACATACGCATCAGCATGGCTGCCCAATCGCAACTCTCGGTACCACCCGCACCTGCAGTGATCTGCATTACGGCATGGAGCTGATCTTCCTTGCTGCTGAGCATGTTTTTCAGTTCCAGGTCCTCTATGGCGACACGACATTTCTCGTATTGCTCCTCCATCTCTTCCCCGCTGGCATCACCGGCAAGCATAAATTCAAAAAGTACCTCCGTATCTTCAAGCATGGAATTTACCTGTTGCCAGGCATCGGTCCATACCTTCATGCCATTTAATGAAGCAAGATGCTTTTCTGCTTTCTTGGGATCATCCCAGAAATCTGGCGCAAGCGTAAGTTGCTGCGCAATATAAATGTCTTCTAGTCGGTTTTCGACGTCAAAGATGCCTCCTCAGCGACGCTACTCTGTCCCTTAAATCCTGTATTTGTTCTTTTGTCATATTTCAAAGTTAGAATAATTCTTCAGAAAGCGACTTTAGTTTGCAGCCAAGCCTGCCTTCGAATAAACGACCTTCCCATCTTTGATTACCATAGATATATCAAACATTGTTTTCTTGAAATCATTCTTCAAATTACCTTCAAACAACACCAGATTCGCTGCACGGCCGGGCTTTATAACACCCATCGTACCTTCTTGCCCCAGGACCTTCGCGGCATTCAGCGTTGACATTTGCAAAGCATCCTCTACAGCCAGGCCTTCTTCTACGTAAGCAATAATACTTTCCTTAGCGGCATTACCCCGGCTTACCGGAACATCGAAATACGCATCAGAACCTGCTGCCAGGAGCACCTTCGCTTTCTTCGCCCGTAGTATGCGGTCCCTCAAAGGCTCAAGTTCCTTACGGATCGCCGCAGAGTCAATTTTGGTTTCCTTCTGCGCTTTCTGACTTATCATGATGCTGTTCATCGACGGATCTGTAGGTACCAGATAAATATTTCGCTGCGCCATCTTGCGCAGCAGCGAATCCGGGATGTAATATCCATGTTCAATGCCATCAACCCCAGCTGCGATCGCTTTTGATAAGCCGGGTCCACCGGTACTGTGCGCCGTTACTTTCAAGCCATGCGCATGTGCCGTCTCAACAATCGCCTTCATTTCTTCCAGCTCCAAACCTAACCGCTCACCAAAAGCAACGATCTTAATGACATGCACTCCATTGTTAACATGTTCCTTCACCGCTTCAATGGCATCTGACCTGCCTCGTATTACCCGGTACTCCTGCGATGTAGTTTGCTGCCTGCTTTCAAATGGAAGTTGATAAAACTGACCATCCATCGCACTTAAGATCGGACCGGAGCAGAACATCTGCGGACCCTCCACCTGCCCCCTGCCTATGGCGTTGGCAAGCTCCTGATCCAGGTAATAACCTGAATTTCCAAGATCACGTATAGCAGTAAAGCCTGCCTGTAAATACTCACGCGCAAAGCCTGCGCCTCTAAGTACCCGCTTAGCCGGTGAATTGATCCAGGAATCAATGGCTAAATTGTCCGATAGCTTCTGATTGGTTAGTATATGACTATGCAGATCAATAAGCCCCGGACTTACAGATCCCGCAGCCAATTGAATAACTTTAGCACCGGAAGGAACATCTACATTCGACCCCACAGCCTTAATCTGATTACCGGAAATCAGTATCCTTTGATTTTCAAGAAACCGGTTTTGCTCGGCGTCATACAACCAACGGGCTTCTATAACTAATGGTCTATCCTGTCCCTGGCTTTGTTTAACCAACAGTAACAAACAAAAGAGGATTAAGTATCTGCTTTTTAGAACCATAACACGCGAATTTATAAGTGAAATATAAATAAATCCGAGGTAAGCTCCACGCACTAATAAGTACCAAAAATTAGGACACGGCTTGCCAGCAACTTGCACTTAACAGCATCCACCCCCTGGTGTACACACCGTCACAGTAGCAAGATTCTGCATCTGAAACTTCGGTTTTGTTGCCGGTACGCCACATTGATCCGGTGCCAGACAGGTGGTCTTCTTAGATAGGAGCACGAAGTTTGTTCCGTTATGTCCTAGTCCGTACTTACCAATGGTTGCTCCCTGGTACTCCACTTCAACTTCCAGGTCTTCGATGCCCAGGACCTTCTCCGACAGCGCAATGATATCCAAAAGCTTTCCGGCTTTTAAACGATGATCATGGTCTTCGGCATTCCATAGCTGAAAGTTTGCAACTTTCTCATGCCGCACCACGCCGCCACAGTCAATGAAATCTTTGCTGATGATGCCGACCTCCGTAACATGGAAGTGTGCCGGAACCATGGTGCCGTCTTCCAATTGAAAATCGACGCTTTCGGCCGCAGCCAAGTTTTGTTTGATCTCTGATAATTTCATGTCTATAGATTTATAATTAAAGATTGAACCGATTGTCTATTGTATTTTTACGATTGATATGAGCAAAAAAACTTAACAGCAGTTCACCGGTCCTTTGTACGACTTTAGAAAAGCCCCAAGCTGGGCCTCCATGTACTTCCAGGTCTCTGAATTAATACAATAACAAATGCTCACACCCTCTATCGTCCCCTGGATAACTCCTGCCTCTTTAAGCGCTTTCAGATGTTGGGATATTGTTGCCTGTGCAAGTCCGAGCTCCTCCACCAGATCTCCGCAAATGCAGGTATTTGATGCCATAATCCGCTGCAGAATTGCGATTCGTGCAGGATGCGCCAGGGCTTTCAATACCTGTGCTAACCGGTTTTGTTCTTCACTAAATATTTCAGTCTTTGTAATGCCCATGATATATTGTAATATTACGATGAATATTTGAAAAAGAAAAGAGATTAGCGAACTAATCTCTTCAGGTAATAAACTTCTGGTGTAGGGCTGTAAGGCTACTTCGTCCGGAATTTTACCGGAAACTCCTTTAATGCATATCCTTTCTCCGATTGAAAGGATCTTCCAGTAATCACAAATTCATACTCGTGATTAGCGACCAGCGAAAGGCGAAGGGTCAGCGATCTCTTATCTTCACTGAAGCCGACAACCTCTGTGATCGGGAACTGAAACTTACCCCCTTCCCCAAAGGATATGGAGATCTTTTTAGCCATTGGCTGAGAAAAGTGAATGGTTAGTGTTTTTGTAGCAGTATCGACGTCCGTTCTACCGTCCAATGCAGGCGTAAGTGACGTTACAACGGGCTGAAGTGCATCGTATTGCTTCAGTAAAGCTGTTTGATCTAGGTTTTCAGGGTAGTACTTCGATCCCTGTAAGAAACTATAAACGGCGGTGTTATCGCTATAGTCGACCTCAATGATGTCCTTTATCGCTTTCTTTTTATTCGCCGCATTGTTATAGTACGACTTACAAATCGTGTATCCCATGAAATACCCGAGGTCTGCTCGATGAGCATCGCTGCCATTATATAACCACCTGGACATTCCTGTACTGAACATATCGGTCTTGAATTCTGCTTTTAACTCGCTTTCATTTGCCCTGCCATATATTGCATAGCTGCTGTTCAGCAATTCACCCGTCACGAGCTCACTGATGAAATCAGCTGATCCTTCACGGATGCTCTGCGACAGTAGTGTATTGCCTTTAGGTTTCTGTTGGGTATGTACATATTCATGGATATTCAGGCCCACAAGATTATCCCCTTTTTGATTTTTAAAAACATCCTGCAACCATTCACCTAGCTCTGAGGCTTCCGTCTTTCCATCACCGGTTGCAATCTCTGCACCCACAAGCACCTTATCGCCCATTACGGTTCCACCTGAACGAAGGCCACCAATTGTGAAATACATCTTTGCGGGCCGCATTTCCGGATACAACTTCTTGAGTTTGCTAATGCTACGTTCAATTGCCGCAGCCTGGGACTTTACCCTAAGCGTATTTGGCCTGATGCTGCTCCAGAATTTCGGTGCCTTATTGATTAAGTTTACGTAAAGGGCAGCATCGTAATCACGAAGCTTCATAAAGGCTTTTAAGCCCTCAGAACCTTTATCGATATACAGCTTCTGCATGATGTTTTGCTGTTCAGTGGTGTCGCTGGTGTGTCGGGCAGCGTCATAGGCCGTCCAGAAATGATCAATATCGGCAGTGTAAACCTCAGCCTTCGTTTTCTGCGTGATTTTTTGTGCCTGAACTGCAAAAGGGAACAGCACAGTAATTGCGAGTACAATTAATTTAGATTTCATATATACTTTAGATGCGGAAGGGGTGTGAGCGTTACGGCCGATGTGGATTTAAGGTTCAGCAAAAGAATCGGTATTTAAGCCCAACTTAACCGCTTAAATGTAAGCACATTCTGTAATTTTGATTTAGAAACAATACTGATCATGAAAATCGCAGTCGCTTCCCCACCCATTCCAAAGTCTTTAAGTGATGGCCTGCACTGGCTCCAGCAACTAGCTTCAGCGGCCGCTGCACAGCAGGCGGAGCTCATCTGCTTCCCGGAATCTTATTTACCCGGCTATCCCGGAATGGAATACCCCGAATCAGACCGAAGTGCAGACAGCCTGCAGTTGGCACTTGACCGTGCTTGCGAGATTGCCGCTACCTCAGGTATTGCCATGATTGTACCCATGGACTGGCACAGTCCAGAAGGCCTGGTAAACCTGGCCCATGTGATCTCCGCTAAAGGTGAGGTACTCGGTTATCAGACCAAGAACCAGCTCGATCCCTCTGAAGATAAAATCTGGATCCCCGGTACGGAACGCAGCATGTTTGAAATCAACGGACTCAGGTTCGGCATTACAATCTGCCATGAAGGTTTCAGGTACCCGGAATCCGTACGCTGGTCTGCCATGCAGGGCGCCCACATTGTCTTTCACCCGCATTTCGCGGGAAGCAACAACGAGGGACCGCAGCTCCGGGAATGGGGGCACCGCAACAACCCCTATTATGAAAAGGCAATGATGATGCGCGCACTCGAAAACACCATTTATTTCGCCAGCTCGAACTACGCCTCTAAATATCCGGAATCCGCATCGGCAATCATTGATCCGAGTGGTAAGTGTCTTATTCATGAAGATTATGGACATGTTGGTGTAATTGTGGCGGAAATTGACCTGAAACAAGCAACAGGCATGCTTGCAAAACGCTTCAAGAAAGATTTGTATGCCTGATCACCGCATTATTCGCCGATCAAAACAGAACTTTGTTCTGTAGTTTAGATTTTATTGTGTTTTTATAAAATAATATTTGGATTACTCCTGTGAACCACTATATTTGCCTACTAAATAAGTAGACTTTATTATGTATTCGACACATTCAAAAAGAAGGGATTCAATCCTTGAGAAAAAAGTCCAATTGCTAGCCAAAGCTATCGAACCACAGGTTTGTGCTGCCACGCCTTTTTTCCGAATGTGTATGTGTATGTGTTAACCCACCGATAAGGGTCAGATCTGGCCCGCAATTACAACATTTCTATTCCTGTAAACTTATGCTGCAAGGCGGTACAGGGATTCTTTTGTCTTCATTTCTCAACCTAAATCACCATGAAATCTTTGTTCATCAAGGGTTTCTGCCTTGGCCTGCTTACCCTTTGGGTGCAGCGGAGCTATGCGCAAGAAACACCCGCCACCATCAAATCCAGGCTTCAGGGAACAGTTCTCGACGCCAGAACCAAACAACCACTCGCAGGTGCCGTCCTCAAAATTAAAGGTACCACACATGCCGTTTCTGCCGATCAGGACGGCAAGTTTACCTTTAACACCGGACAGGCTTTTCCATACACGCTCGTGGTGAGCTACATCGGCTACCTGCAAAAGGAAACTACCGCCAATGGTACACCGATTACGATATTGCTTGAAGAAAATCAGGTACAGCTTAACGACATCGTCGTAACGGGCTATAGCACACAGCAGCGTAAATACATCGCCAGCTCTATTTCCAGCGTCAGCGGCAAAGTTGTTCAGGATCAACCTTCCGGAGGCTTCAATCAACTGCTGCAAGGAAAAACAACCGGCGTGCAGGTAAGCTCCAACTCTGGTGTTCCCGGTGGTGGCATTACCTTCCGCGTCCGTGGGAACAACTCCATTAATGCTTCTGTAGACCCGCTCTACATCATTGATGGCGTATTTGTAAGTAATGCAGATCCCATTTCCGCAGGACTGGGTAATCAACAAGCGTCCAACCCAATCGCCGACCTCAACCCCTCCGATATCGAAGATATTCAGATCCTCAAAGATGCCAATGCCACTGCGATCTATGGTTCACTAGGCGCAAACGGTGTAATCATCGTGACCACAAAGCGAGGTAAACGAAATACAAACGCAAAAATCAACTTCAATACCATCCAGGGCTGGTCTACTGCAGTTGACAAGTTTGAGGTTGCCAGCGGGCCTGATGTCGCACGCTTAACCAACGAATCAAGGATCAACACTGCCATCGACAATGGCGTAGATCCATCCACGATTACCCTGCCCTTTCCAGACCCTGCATCCCTACCTACATACGACCGTATAGATGGCCTGTTCCGCACGGCGAAAACAACTAACTATGAACTGTCGACCCAGGGTGGTACCGACAAAAGCACGTATTACATCAGTCTGGGTTATCTGAACCAGGAATCCATTGTGAAACCTTCTGATTATACCCGATATGCCGGCCGGTTGAATTACGACAACTTCCTGACAGATAAACTTAAAGTTGGAACAAGCTTGAACTTCACACGTTCAGAGCGGAATCTGAGTGGTAGTGACAACAATCCGACAGGTGTTATAAATTCGGCGTTGTTCCCACGCTCCTACCTGCCAATCTACAATGAAGATGGCACGTTTGCCCGCTACGGCAGCTTTGACAACCACATCGCTTTGATAGAAAACCTGGACAACAAAGCTGTTGGCTGGAGAACCATCGGCAACATCTATGGTGAATACAGCTTCTTACCGGAACTGAAACTCCGCAGCAGCTGGAGCATAGACAACACCAGCGAGTACGACAATAGCTATTCGAACACGCTGATCAGTGCCGGTATAGCCACAAAGGGTTCGGCCTCTTCAGCTGAAAACAAGAATTTGGTGCTTACCAATGAGCAGCTGTTAACCTATATTAAGACATTTGGAGAGAACAAGCAGCACAACATCAATGCACTGGTGGGTAATACCATCAATACCGTGCTAAACGAAGGTACCAGCGCCACCGGCACAGGCTTCGCTGCAAACAGCCTTCGCGCCGTTGCCGTTGCGGCCACACGTTCCGGCTCATCCTTCCGCACCGCTTCTAAATTGCTGTCTTTCTTCAGCAAGGTGAGTTATACTTACAAGAACAAATACATCTTCGACGGTAGTATCCGTGCAGATGGATCCTCAAAGTTCGGCGCTAATAAGCGCTGGGGTTACTTCCCTTCCGGTGGTGTAGCCTGGCAACTTGGACAGGAAGATTTTATTAAAAACCTGAACATCTTTGATGAGCTGAAAGTAAGGGCCAGCCTGGGTTTATCGGGTAACCAGAACGGCATTGGCGCCTATGCCGCGCAAGGTCTATGGTCGTCTGGGGCCAATTACCTTGAACAACCGGGTATTGCACCCACCCAACTCGCCAATCCGGATCTAACCTGGGAAACTACAAGACAGTTTAACCTGGGCGCTGAATTCGGACTTTTGAAAAACAGATTCAGCATTGTAGCCGACTACTACAATAAATACACCTACGATTTGCTACTGAACGTACCTGTACCTTACCGCTCCGGCTTTGCATCTTACCTGCAAAACTACGGCGCAGTACGGAATAAAGGTTACGAACTCGGCATCAATTCGACCAACGTGCAGACGGAACACTTTACCTGGACCACCAACTTCAACATCTCTTACAATAAGAACAAGATTGAGAAACTTGCTTCAGACATCAGTCTTGGTGCCTCAGGCAGGAACATTTCCATTTTAAAACAAGGCTATGCCGTAAACTCCTTCCAGTTATACAAACAACTTTACGTAGATCCACAAACCGGCAATGCCGTGTACGATGATGTAAATAAAGATGGCATCATCACTTCTGCCGACCGCCAGATCGTTGGTAACGCCTTACCGGATTTCACCGGGGGTTTAACCAACAACATTACCTATAAGGGAATTGACTTCAGTTTCTTCGTGTACTTCCAGCAGGGTAATAAGATCATGAATATGAACGACTTCTTCCTGGTGCATGGGGGTACGCAGGCCAACATCGGCTTTCTGCCCCGCCAGCTTGATCGCTGGCAGCAGCCAGGTGATGTGACCGACATTCCTCGTTTAACCACCTATGCTGGTAATCCCACCGTAAATGGTGGTGCTGCAAACAACTACGGCGGTAACGTAGCCAGTTTGAGTTCGAGGTACCTTGAAGACGGATCGTTCATCCGCCTGAAGGCAGTAACCCTGGGTTATACCTTTCCGTCCGCAGTATCAAGGAAAATCGGGATGAATAAACTGCGCATCTATGCACAGGGCACCAACCTCTTAACCTTTACCAACTATGGCGGACTGGATCCGGAGGTTAGCTCTCAAAGTAATAACCAGAATACTGCCGGCTACGACTGGGCTACGGTTCCGCAGCCCAGAACCTTCCAGCTCGGCGCAAGTGTAACCTTTTAACCTTCAAGAGAAAAGTCATGAAACTAACTTATATAAAAGCAACCATACTGCTCAGCACGCTACTGCTTAGCTTTACATCCTGCAAGAAATTTCTGGAGGAGACGCCAAACAATGCGCTGCCTACGGAAACCTCCATTACGGATGCCAATACCGCCCGGGCGGCTGTGATCGGCGCCTACGATCGTCTTCAGGAATATTATGCAGCGAATTATCCGACGCTGGGTACCATCACCACAGACAACGTTGTGTTTAACGGAACTTTGAGCCAGTACCTGCAGTTGGATCAGAATGCCATACCTACTGATAACGTGATTACGGTAGCGGCTTACCAGGGTATTTATCGGGCAATAAACTCCGCGAACAGCGTGATTGCCTATGTGCCTGCAGTTACTGACCCAACACTCAGCAGCGCTGAAAAAGACAGGTTGTTGGGTGAAGCCTACTTCATCCGGGCACTGGCCTACTTCGATCTTGCCCGGGGCTGGGGCGGGGTACAGCTGCAACTTGAGCCTACAAAGGATTTAAATGGGCTGAAAGGGGTTAAACGCAGTACACTCGACCAAACTTACGATCAGGTATTGGCAGACCTTACAAAGGCAGAAACCCTGCTTGTTGAAGATGCCACAACCCGGAACCGGGCACAGAAAAGCAGCGTATATGCCTTACGGGCACGCCTGCATCTGTACCGGAAAGAATGGGCAGCAGCAGAAAGCTATGCCACACAGGTGATCAACAATCCGAAATTTACGCTGGTGAAGCCCTACAGCGCATTTTTCACCACGCCTTTTCAAAGCACGGAATCGGTGTTGGAGCTGGCTTTTTCACCTAACGATAGAAACACCTTCTGGAACCTGTGGTATCCAAGTTCAGCCGGTGGCCAATATACCTTAAAGCCATCTGATGCATTGGTGACCAAGCTGAACAACCCCGCTATTGGTGGAAGCCGGAAAAGTTTGATTGCCGGCAGCGGCAATGCCGTTTATGGCGTGCTTTACAATACGGCAGGCACCAGCATTGATCCGGCATACCTTATCCGCATTGCGGAGTTGTACCTAATTCGCGCAGAAGCACGGGCACAGCAGAACAAGCTTGAACTGGCTGCCGCCGACCTGAATGTTATTCGTGCCAGGGCAGAGGTTCCGGCAACAACGGCAAGCACACAGGCCGAGCTCCTGCAAGCCATAGAAGATGAAAATGCCGTCGAGTTCGCTTTTGAGGCACACAGGTGGTTCGACCTGACCAGAACCGGCCGTGCAGAGGCTGTACTCGGTCTTAAAGACAAAAACTTCTGGCTCTTTCCTTTGCCACTATCCGATGTTCAATCCGATCCGGACCTTACCCAAAACCCAGGCTATTAACCCAACCCATAAACCATGAAACTACATTTAAAAACCCTTAGCATCAGTCTGCTGCTTACCTTGCTCGCAAGCAGCGGGCTATTTGCACAGTCTGGCTACTTTTTTCCGAAAGCCAGCAGCTTAAACCAGAAGATCCCTACACCGGAGCAGTTCCTCGGCTACCCAATAGGCACTTATTACACCAGACATGATCAGGTTGTTGCCTATTTCCGGGAGCTTGCAAAAGCTTCGGACCGTGTGCATGTGGAGAGTATCGGTAAAACCTACGAACAACGTGAGCAGATCGTAGTAACGATCACTTCCCCCGCAAACTACAGCAACCTTGAGCAGATCCGAAAGGAACACCTGAACCAAATTGATCCGGCGAAGCCTACGCTTGGAAACACAGCGCCGGTAATCATCCATTTAGGTTATGGGGTACATGGCAATGAGACTTCGAGCACCGAGGCCAGCTTACTTGCGGGCTACTACCTGGCCGCAAGTGATGATGCGGAGACCCAGCAATGGTTGTCCTCTTCCGTCATCTTCATTGATCCTTCACTAAACCCCGATGGTAGAGACCGTGCAGCAAACTGGCACAATGCATACCATTCCTTCCCCGCAGTAGGTGACCCTGTTGACAAGGAACACCAAGAGGGCTGGCCAAACGGTCGTACCAACCACTACTTTACCGATCTCAACCGCGACTGGCTCAACCTGGTGCAGGTAGAAAGTCGTAACCGTATCGCCTTTTTCCATAAGTGGTACCCTAATGTACAGATCGATTTTCATGAGCAGGGCACCAATGCCACTTACTACTTCGAGCCTACGCCGAAGAGCCATGAGAGCCCGATCATACCGCAGTTCCTTTATGAGTTCCAGGTCACCCTCGCGAAGTACCACGCCCAGGCTTTGGATGAAATTGGTTCATTATACTTTACCAAGGAAAATTACGATAACCTCTCCCCGATCTATGGCTCAACCTATCCGAAGTTCTTTGGATCTGTGGCAGCAACTTTTGAGCAGGCAAGTTCGCGAGGTATCCTACAGGAATCCACAAATGGACCCCTCTCCTTTGCGTTCACAATCAGAAATCACCTGGCCACCAGTTTCTCGACCATCCGCGGTGCCGTTGCGGAAAAAGCAGGATTGTTTAAGGTGCAGAAAGACTTCTTCAAGTTTGGTTTGTCGCAAGGCCAGAAGAACCCTGCCAAAGGTTTTGTATTTGGCGACAGCAAAGACAAAACTTTAACCAATAAATTCCTCAGTTTGCTGCTGCAACACCAGATAGAGGTTTTTGAATTGCCATCAAACTTAACTCAGGAGGGCAAAACCTTTGAAAAGGGAAGTGCTTACGTGGTGCCATCGGCGCAGCCGAACTTCTTACTTGTACACTCTATCTTTGAAGAGAACACACTTAAGGACAGTATCTTCTACGACAATACCGGCTGGAGCATTATTCATGCCTATGGTCTGAAGTATGCGAAGCTTAAAGGATCCTTTGGCAAGGGTCAGGCTGTAACTGCAGCACCAGTCATCAGCGGCAAGGTGGAAGGCACGAAGTCTGGTTACGCGTATCTGATCAACTCCACAGACTACAACTACACTAAAGCGCTTTATGAATTACAGAAGAAGAATGTCCTGGTGAAAACAGCCTTTAAAGGCTTCACGGTAAATACCGCTTCCGGGAAGAAGGAATTTTTGCCGGGCTCCCTGGTGATCCCGGTTGTTGGGCAGAACCTATCTGCCGACTCCCTGTTTGCAGCGCTGAACAGTGTTGCCGCGGCTGCGAACATTGATGTCAGTTCGGTAAGCAGCGGTTTTAGTGCGGCAGGAATTGACCTGGGTAGCAGCAACATTAGATCGACCCGGAAGCCCGAGGTTGCCGTAGCTTTTGGACAGGGCGTAACGGCTTCAGAAGCTGGTCAGGTGTGGTTTTTATTGAACCAGCAACTGGATCTTCCGGTATCTAAAATTGACCTAAGTAATTTCGCAAGAGCACCATTGGCAAGATACAACGTCCTTGTACTGCCTGCAGGAAACTACAGTGCATTTGATAAAGCCACCATTGACAAGATTAAAGGCTGGGTAGAAGCCGGTGGAACGCTGATCACCTTTCAAACCGCCACAGCCTGGGCGGTCGCTAACGACCTGGTGAAGGAAAAATTAGATCAGACCGATGTATTCAGACGCCCTGGCGACCTTACCGCAGCAGTTCCTTCAGGAAAGTCGGAGGAGGCTTCGAAAGATGATAAAGTGAAGGTGGAAAAAGGGAAAGATGGAAAAGCTGCTCCTGTTTCCACCCGTCTAGACTACGCCAGACAGGAAGATGTGGAGGGTTCTAAACGCATCAATGGTGCGATCTTCCAAGCTGACCTGGACATTACGCATCCAATTTCCTTCGGTATTACCGACAGAAAGTTGTTCATAAATAAGAATGGGCCTACCCTTTTGCTTCCAAGCGCTAACAAGTACGCGACGGTTGCGCAGTACACCGCAACGCCGTTTATCAATGGATATTCTTCTAAAGCGAACATTACGAAGGTCGCCAACTCTGCAGCGATCATTGCTACCGCAAGCGGCAACGGCGAAGTGGTGTTGTTTGCTGATGATCCAACCTACCGGGGTTATTGGCTGGGCACCAACAGGTTGTTTTTGAATGCCATATTCTTTGGAAATTTATTGAATGCTGGGTATAGGTAGACAAATTCATCCTTAATAAAAAACGCGGCATCTTGTTGAGCCGCGTTTTTTGTATGGTTTTAATCAAGCAGTACTTTCGATCGGGTTTGTAGCGGTTGAAAAACAAAGCGCACGCTTTCGAACTGCGGCTCTTCTGGTTTAAAGTAAGGAATGTTAAAGTACTCGGCTTGCCCACCCTCGCCCATGATTAAGCTATCATTCTTTTTCAGCAATGCAAAAGCGACGCGTTTCCATTCCAATCCGTAGTGCAGATAGTGGAAGTCGCCCAATAGCGTATCCCCACGAACCAAGCCTCTTACTTCACCGGAATCAATGTATTTCTGATCGTAACTTATGGCACATCGGCCTTTGAAAGTTGAACCTTTGATGTTTAGCTCTAGCCATGCCGTATCGGCATTGTGAACAGCGAGGTATGATCTTGAGGTGGCTTCGGTAACTTTAGGTTGGTTTGATCCAGTACAGCTGCAGAGCAGCGAAAATAAGACTGTTAGTTGTAATATTTGATTTAGTTTGAACATATCCACGCCGAATATACATACAATGATTGTACTACCTGATAGGGTCGTTATCAGGAAAGCGAATCCTTTATCTTCTGGTGGTTTTTGTAGCGTACTTGTGCCTGGCTACTTCTTAGACAGCCGCTCCAGTAATAACCGCGTTTGTTCGAGACCGGGTCCTGAGGTCTTCTGCTCCACCATTTCCCCTTTGTTGTTTATAATTGCATAATGCGGTATTTCGCCGATCTTAAATGCCTTACGAGCTTCATCCATTTGCTCTTTGTTCAGGAGAATGTGCTCCCCTTCCAGCAACCCCAATTCCTTTCTGGCAATCATCCATGAATCAGGCTGATCATTATATCCCAGGTACAGAAATACCACATCTTTACCTTCAAATTTCTTCCTTAATGCCTTTGAGGCAGGCATTTCTCTCCGGCAGGGGCCACACCAACTTGCCCAGAAGTCTACGTAGATCGACTTTCCCTTGTAGCGATCAAAAAGGGCACTGAGCTTACCATAATGTTTGATGTTACCATCCTTTACTACTGAAGTCCTCGCTTCCAGAACCTGCGCTCTTTTAAGGTTCACAGCGGACAACATGCTTTCCGCTGATACCTGAACTTTGAAAATCGGGAGGAACTTTTCATATAACGAATCAATCGGAACCATATTAAGCATCTGCCGAGTGAGAAAAACATCCTTCGTCAAACCACTAAAGTGCTCCAATCCATACATGAACATTTTTGATGATTGGTAACGCTGAAAGCTGCCCCTATTGGTTTTAAAGGCAGTATAAAAATCTAAAAAGGTCAGATAATTTTCTGAGGAGACGGCAGCTATATCATTGTGTAATCCAGTATGCTCAATCGTTTCAAAGAGACCAGCGGAATTTGCAAACATTGGATCATTCAGATTCTCCATTATCAATCCCAAGTATGGCTCATAGGTAAATTCATCCTTCTTCCAGGTGTAATATGCTTTCGTTAAAGGATGTTTTTTGTTATACGCATCAAGAAAGGAAATTTTAGCAGCAGACCTATCCAGTCGCAATTGTAAGTTTTCATTCAAATCCTTTGTATTGGCGATCCGCTCGGTATACGACACATTGTACTTTTGGTCAAGGTCGTAACTCTTTTCTAAAGCGCCCATGAAGTACAAGTCGTTGAGTCTGTCACCAGTCGCCTGGTAGCCGTTATGATAATCGAATTCTCTAAAAACTAAGTTCAAGTTGTTGCCAGGCTGTAGATCTATAATGGCCGCTTCTTCGCCATATTCTACCATCCAGGACTCAATTCGAGGGACTTTGAGTAGCGTATTAAACCTCCCTACAGAATCTAAAGGAACTTGGTAAACCGTATCCTTTTTACCGGAAAGCAAATCAGTACTTACCCGTACAAATGTGAGGTATTTAGCCTTCGGATGTGTTATCCTGCCACTGAGCTTAACATCTTGTGCAAGACCACCATAGAACGAACTGATAATCAACAAAAAGGAGAGCATTTCTTTCATGCTAGAAAGCTAAGAAATTGTGTGTTGTGAAAAGATTCTTTCTTTAAACTATTCGCTAGCTTAGAACAGCAATTAAAAAAGGCTAGAAGTATAATCTTTTACCAATTGCTTCTTTAGCGAGATAAATATCCGCTATTTTTAGCCCTAAAATCATTGAATATGCTTCCAACTATCAACTTCACAGAAACACAAGCTTATAAGTACCTCGCCGATCACTTCATCGACATCAATTCTAAGAATTTAAAGGAACTTTTTGCTGAAGACAAAGAACGGTTTCAAAAGTTTACCATCCTGTTTGATGATATCCTGCTGGACTATTCTAAAAATCGCATCAACGACACGACAATTGCGCTTCTGGTGCAATTGGCTAAAGAATGTAAACTTGATGAAGCCATCAAGGCGATGTATAATGGTGAAGCCATAAACCAAACTGAAAACAGACCTGTCCTTCATATTGCGCTTCGAAATCAAAGCAATACGCCAATCCTTGTTGATGGCAAAGATGTAATGCCTGAGGTAAACCGTGTGCTTGAAAAGATGAAAGCCTTCTCGGATAAAGTGATTTCCGGCGAATGGAAAGGCTATACTGGCAAGACAATCACCGATGTGGTGAATATCGGCATCGGCGGTTCTGACCTTGGACCGGTAATGGTTACCGAGGCGCTAAAAGCTTACAAGAACCACCTGAACATGCATTTTGTGTCTAACATCGATGGCACTCACATGGTGGAAACCCTGAAAAATGTAGACCCTGAAACCACCTTATTCCTGGTTGCCTCAAAAACCTTCACCACACAGGAAACCATGACCAATGCGCGTACCGCAAGGGCCTGGTTCCTGGAAAAAGGTGCAGCTGAAGAGGAAATCGCAAAACACTTTGCAGCCTTATCAACCAACAGTAAAGATGTTGCTGCTTTCGGGATTAATACCGACAACATGTTTGAGTTCTGGGATTGGGTAGGTGGCCGTTACTCCCTGTGGAGCGCCATCGGTCTGCCTATTGCACTGAGCCTTGGATTCGACAAGTTCGAGGAGTTGTTAAAGGGTGCCCATGCAACCGATAACCACTTCCAAACTACAGCTTTCGAGAATAACATTCCAGTGATCCTGGGCTTACTTGGTGTATGGTACATCAATTTCTTCAATGCAGAAACACAGGCTATCTTGCCGTACGACCAGTACATGCACCGCTTTGCAGCTTATTTCCAGCAAGGTGACATGGAAAGTAACGGTAAACACGTAGACCGTACCGGAAAAGAGCTGAGCTATGAAACCGGACCGGTGATCTGGGGAGAACCTGGCACCAACGGACAACATGCTTTTTACCAGCTGATCCACCAGGGTACAAGATTGATCCCATGCGATTTCATTGCACCTGCCCAAAGCCTTAACCCAATCGGCGAACACCACCCGATCCTGCTATCAAACTTCTTCGCACAAACGGAAGCCCTGATGAACGGAAAAACTGAGGCGCAGATCGATGAAGAGCTTCGTGCAGAAGGTAAGTCGGATGAAGAAATCCAGAAACTTGCACCATTTAAAGTATTTGAAGGTAACAGACCAACAAACTCTTTCTTGTTAAAGAAAGTAACGCCTTACACCTTAGGTGCCCTGATCGCCATGTACGAGCATAAAATCTTTGTACAAGGTATCATCTGGAATATCTTCAGCTTCGATCAGTGGGGTGTAGAGCTGGGTAAACAGCTGGCGAAAAGCATCCTGCCTGAACTTAAAGGCAATGAAGAAGTAAATACGCACGATGCTTCCACAAACGGATTAATTAATCAATACAAAGCTTGGAGAGCTTAACTTAAAACAACTTTTTTCTAATGAAAAAAAACTTTCTGGTAACCCTGGTCTTATCGGGGCTTTGCTTGAGCGTATCTGCTCAAAAAGTAAAATTCACCGAGTACGACCTGAATAATGGGCTGCACGTCATCCTCCACCAGGATAAAACTGCACCCGTTGTAGCCGTATCTGTCATGTACCACGTAGGATCCAAAGATGAAGATCCACAACGTACAGGCTTCGCCCATTTCTTTGAACACCTGCTTTTCGAGGGTAGCCCGAACCTTAAACGCGGTGAATTCATGAAAACCGTAAGCAGCAATGGCGGTCAAAACAACGCCAACACGAGTCATGATCGTACCTTCTACTACGAAATGTTCCCTTCCAATCAGCTGGAGCTTGGCTTATGGCTGGAAAGCGAACGCATGTTGCACCCTAAAATCGATGAGAATGGTGTGCGCACCCAAAATGAAGTTGTAAAAGAAGAAAAACGTCTTCGTATCGACAATTCGCCGTATGGCAAGTTTGCCGAGAACATATTTAGACACCTTTTCAAAGGCAGTCCTTACGAGTGGCAACCTATCGGCTCTATGGAGCACCTGGACGCGGCTAAGCTGGATGAATTCCTTGCTTTCTTCAAGAAGTATTACGCACCAGGTAACGCAGTGCTGACGATCGCCGGCGACATTGACGTCGAAAAAACGAAAACACTGGTTAAGAAGTACTTTGATGAAGTACCGAAAGGTGCTCCGGTTGTTAAAAAACCTTACACATTGCCTGAAATCAACAAAGAGATTATCGACACAGCTTACGACGCAAACATCCAGATCCCTGCGATCATGACTGCTTACCGTGTGCCAGGCATGAGATCCCGTGATTCAAAAGTTATGGAGATGATCAGTGCAGTGCTATCTGGCGGCGGCAGCTCACGCCTAAACCGCAAGATGGTGGATGAAAAGAAAACAGCTTTGCAGGTAAGTGCTTTTAACTATGGTTTAGAAGACCATGGCGCATACATTGCACTGGCCTTGCCGAACAACAATACCCCACTGCAAGATCTGCTTAAAGACATTGACGCGGAAACCATGAGTCTGCAAACGGAACTGATCTCTGAAAAAGAATTCAAGAAGCTGCAGAACCAGTTTGAAAACAGTTATGTAAGTGCAAACAGCAGAATGCTGGGCGTGGCAGAAAACCTTGCTTCAGGCTACTCCTTCCACAACAAGAACACCAATGAAATCAATGAGGAGCTGGATATCATTAAGTCCATCACCCGTGAAGAGATCAGGTCGGTGGCCAAAAAGTATCTGAACAAGGATCAACGTGTGGTTCTCTATTATTTACCAAAGAAATAACTGAACCGCGAAAATTAATTTAAACAGACAGATGAAAAAAATATTCATACTTGCGCTTACCGGATTATTTGCACAATCCGTTATGGCGCAGAAGCTCGACAGAAGTCAGAAGCCTAAACCTGGTCCGGCGCCAGTAATTACCTTCGCAGATCCTGCGATCTATAAACTGCCAAACGGCATTACCGTACTGGTTGTAGAAAACCATAAACTACCAAAAGTTACCGCAACGTACAGCATCGATGCCGGACCGATCACCGAAGGTGACAAAGCCGGTGTATTGAGCCTTATGGGCGGCATGCTGAGTGAGGGTACCACCAAGAAAAGCAAAGCACAGTTTGATGAAGCAGTAGACCTTATGGGCGCCGATGTGAGTGTTAGCGCTTCCGGTGGTTCTGCATCATCACTTACCCGCTACTTCAACGATTCCTTCATGCTTATGGCAGAGGCGCTGCGTAATCCAGCCTTCCCGCAGGAGTCTTTCGACAAGCTGAAGTCGCAAACCCTTACGGGCATCAAGGCAAATGAGCGCAGCGCAAAAGCGATCTCTGGCCGCGTTGTAAACGCGATCAGCTATGGTGTAAATCACCCAATGGGCGAGTTTGTCTCTGAAAAATCCATAAATTCAATCACACTGGCTGATGTTAAGACAGCCTACGACAAGTATGTTACCCCTTCAAGAGGTTATCTGACCTTTGTTGGTGATATTACACCGGCAGCAGCAAAAGCTTTAGCTACAAAGGCCTTTGGCGACTGGAAAGGTTCTGCATTGACCTTACCAAAGCTTGCTGCAGTGAACAATCCGGCACAGACCGAGATTGACCTCATTGATGTACCAACAGCGGTACAGGCTGAGATCACGGTAACCAATCTGGTAGAACTTCCTTTAAGCAGCCCTGATTATCATGCGGTATTACTTGCAGATCAAATCCTGGGTGGCGGTGCAGATGCAAAGCTTTTCACCAACCTGCGTGAGAAACATGGCTTTACCTATGGTGCTTACTCTTCTACAGGTTCAGGCCGTTTTCAGTCAAAATTCAGCGCCAGTGCAGCGGTGAGAAATGAAAAGGTAGACAGCGCTGTCGTTGAATTCCTTCGCGAAATCAACATCATGCGCTCGGAAAAAGTGACTGCGCAAGATCTTCAGAACGCAAAGAACCTCTACAATGGCACCTTCGCCCTTGGCCTTGAAAACCCTGCAAGGATGGCTTCTTTCGCATTGAACATCATGATCAATGACCTGCCGAAGGACTTTTACAGAACCTACCTGCAAAAAATCAATGCCGTTACCCAGGAAGACATCCTACGGGTAAGTAAGAAGTATTTCGGACACGATAATGCCCGTATTGTAATTGTCGGTAAACAAGATGACATCCTGCCAGGAATAAAGAAACTGGGCTATGCTGTAAAGCTGTACGATAAATACGCCAGCCCTGTGAACGAGACAGCTGTAGCTGCCGTTCCAAAGAAGGCACCTGCAGAGGTTGTCGCAGCCTACATCAAGGCGATCGGAGGCGAAGCAGAACTTAAGAAGGTGAACAGCCTGGTAGCTACCGGCGATTTTGAAGTACAAGGTCAGCGCTTAAACGCATCGTTGAAGCAAATGGCGCCAAACATGGAAAGCACCGAGATCTCCATGTCGGGCACAACAGTGATGAAAGATGTGTTCAATGGCAGCACCGGTACCAAGACACAAGGTCCTTCTACCATTAATTATACACCTGAAGAACTTGCTGAGAAAAAAGCGAGAAAAGGTTTGTTCGAGCAACTTTACTACAGCGCTGCAAAACTTGAAGATGCAGGAGTAAGCAAAGTGGGTGATGCCACAGCATACAAAGTTTTCGTTACACAGCCTGGTCAGTCGAAGAAAACGGAGTATTATGATGTAAACACCGGATTGCTGATCAAAGAAGATCGCGTGATGAAAATTGGCGGAAAAGACACCGGTATTACCATCACCTACAGCGACTACAAAAAAGCGGGTAATGTGTTGATGCCCTACCGCGTGATGCAGACTATTCCGGTTGGCGGCAACACTCAGGAGATTGCTGTCGTATTAAAGGACGTGAAAGTTAATGCGCCATTAACAGCAGCTGATTTTAAGTAAAATCATCAATTATAAAAAAAGCCGGAGCATAAAAATGCGCCGGCTTTTTTTATGGATTAAACCTTTTAATCTCATCCTTGTTTAATATTTATAACTACATAATTATGAAACCATTAACCAAAATACTTTCCATCATATTTACCATTGGCAGCTTACATGCCGTTGCACAAACAGATAAAGAAACCACGGAAAAGATCGTTAAGACACAGAACTTCGTTTTTAATGCAATAACTGCCATTCCGATGGCTGACAATGCATTAAACCAGGTGCTTAACAGCTATCCGAACTCCAGGAACAACCTGCTGAACCTTTCCGGGTCGCAGTACGATGTGCGTGTCACCAAAGACAGCGTGGTGGCTTACCTGCCATACTACGGACGTGCCTTTGCGCCCGCTATAGACCCTAATGATGCGGGTACAAAGTTTAAATCGAAAGATTTTAAGTATAACGCTGAAAAGAAAAAGAAAAACTGGATCATCACCATTGAACCCAATGATGTTAAAGAACGTCAGAAACTCGTGTTTAACATCACTGAAAAAGGCTATGCAAGTTTAACCGTACAGAACATCAACAGGCAGCCGATGTCCTTCAACGGCAACCTGAGCGAGCCTAAAGAAAAGAAGAAAGACTAAACGCCACTATTGCGTTTTTGCCGGGACAAGCTTGATTTCAAAAAGCTTGTCCCATTTTTTTCCGGTAATAAAAAGGCGTTTACCTTTGTCATCCCATGCAATTCCATTAAGCACGTCTGTGTTTCCAAAAGTATCACCGCGGGGAAGAATGCCAGTTGCATCAATATAAGCTTCTACAGCCCCTGTTTTAGGGTCTATAATGGCAATTCTGTTGGACTGATAGATGTTAGCGTATAGCTTTCCATCAATATACTCTAATTCGTTCAGTTGATTCACCTCACCCTGGTCGTCGTAAACCTCTATGGAGCCTTCCTCCTGGTAAGTGTTCTTGTTCAGGAACCAGATCTTATTGGTGCCATCAGATTTAAGCAGCTGCTTGCCGTCGAAGGTTAATCCCCAACCTTGCCTGCTATTCTGGTAGTTGAATGTGCCCACTTGTTTGAAGCTTGCCGCATCGTACACGAAGCCCATGTTATTTTCCCAGGTAAGCAGCACCACTTTCCCATCTATCAATGTTGATCCTTCTGCAAAGTATTGTTTATCGATATCGATACGCTGCAGGGCCTTCCCTGTTTTCAGGTCAACCCAGCGCAAGGTAGAATGGCCGTATTCACCAGTACTTTCCAGCAGCCTGCCATCATGATACTCCAGTCCTTGGGTGTAAGAAGTGGTATCATGCGGAAAAGTATTCACCACCTGGTAACCATGAATCACGGGCTTTATCGCAGACTTAATCAAGATGTTAACCGTAAGCGTGTCCTTGTTTGTCCCATTATCAACGATAGCTGATATCAGCTTATACCCCAATGAAAGTTCTTTCGTGGGAAAATTAAAGGCCGTGGCGTCATACTTAGTGCCAAGCTGTGTACTGTCGAGCATATAGCTCACCGACTTGATGCTTTGCCCTTCGGGTATGTCCAATTGCAACTGCACATCCTGACCGGATACATAGGACGCGCCCTGTTCCGGCGACTTAAAGCCTAACCCAGGCGTACTGCCGCCATCTTGCTTGCAACTCATACATGCAGTAGAAATCATCAGCGAAAAGAGAACAAATAGATTGGTATTCTTTAAGGTAAAGTTAGCTTGGCCAAAACGCATCTTGTATATGATTAATTTGATAAAGGTCTTTATTTTCAAATATAATAGCAATTATATCAAATCGAATCTCGCCCTGATGATTCAGCCGTTCTATGTACGCTGAAGACGCAAATTCGATCTGCTTTTCTTTCTTCCAGTTTACGAAGTCTTCCGGCTCCCCATGATCGGCAGAACGGCGTGTTTTCACTTCTACGAAAATGATCTTCTGGTCTTTGGATGCAATCAGATCAAGTTCCGCACGACCATAACGCCAATTCTGTTCCAATATTCTATATCCCGCCTCAATCAGAAAGTTTTTGGCGAGTGTTTCGCCATGGCGGCCGAGATCAAGGTGTACTGCCACTATTTCAGGATTACGGAACCCAGGAACTTGGAAATTTCCTTTTCAACATTCTTAATGTGCGCGTAACGCTGCATCAGGATGTCCTGATTTGCTGCATCCTGCTCTTCCCTGATCTCCTGTAACAGGTCTAACAGAATCTGGTCCACCTTACGCTTTTTCAGGTGAAAGATACCGCCCAGTACGGTTGCTTTGAGGTTCATCGTCTCGTCACGTACATAGATCTGGTGACGGTTGTACCAGTTCTCGCTTAAGGTATATGGGGAGGTAGACAAGGTGATGGCCAGATCGGCAATTTCACGGTCCGCACTTTTAATGAACTGATTGGCCACTGGCAGCTGACCGTTCTCGATCTCATCCCGGTAGGCCGTAATGATCCGCTTGCAGACCGGATGTTTAAAGCTCACATCCGAAAGGTTCTGGATGATAAAAGAACCGATGAACATGTTATCGATCTTGTCCCAGTTTACCAGCTCATGCCCGTAGGCCAACAGCAATCGTACAATTTCCTGCTCCTGAATCTCTTCCTGATCTGGTTTGGTTACCGCAGCAGGCTGCGGTGAATCATCAAACAGGTTTTCAGGTGGTTGATCAGGCTGGTATTGCGAAGGTTGAAAATTACCCTGCTGAAACTGTCCCTGCTGCCCCTGTTGCTGGTTCGATTTCTTTAAGCGCGCTGCGCGCATCTTATTGAGCTCATCAAGCAAGATGCGCTCTTCAACCTGCAGCAGGTAACTGCATTCGCGGATAAACACCGAAGCTTTGATGCTATCCGGAATTTTGGCAATACTTTCTACAATGTCGCGGATAATTCCTGCCCGTTTTATCGGGTCACTTCCTGCTTCTTTGAGCAGGGTATCTGCTTTGTAAAGAATGAAATCTTTACGGTTGTTTTCAATGTAATGTTTAAATGCACCCGCACCAAGCTTCTGCATGTACGAATCCGGGTCATGACCATCGGGGAAGTTTACGACCTTTACGTTGAGGCCCTCTTCCAGGATCATGTCCAGTCCGCGCAATGAAGCCTTAATACCCGCAGCATCGCCATCGTAAAGCATGGTGACGTTCTGGGTAAAACGGCCGATCAAACGGATCTGCTCCGTGGTCAGTGAAGTACCCGAAGAGGCAACCACATTCTCTACACCAGCCTGGTGGGCAGAAATAACATCGGCATAACCCTCAACCAGGTAACAGTTATCCAGATCCCTGATCGCTTTCTTGGCATGATACAAGCCATAAAGCACGTTAGACTTATGGTAAATATCACTCTCCGGTGAGTTGACGTATTTGGGTACGTTTTTGTCTGTCTTTAGTGTACGCCCCCCAAAACCGATCACCCTACCGGTGAAGTTGTGGATCGGGAACATCACCCGCCCGCGGAAGCGATCGTAAAGTTTCCCTTTTTCGTTCCTGATCACCAGGCCTGTGCTTTCCAGGTAAGCTTCCGTATGTCCTGCCGCTTTTGCTGCAGTGATCAGCGCATCCCAGGAATCCGGCGAGTAACCAAGCTCAAACTTCTTCATCACATCCTCACGGAAGCCACGCTCCTTGAAGTAGCTAAGCCCGATCGCACGGCCTTCAGATCCATTCCAGAGCTGCTCAACGAAAAAGCCTGCCGCATAGTTTGAAACCACATACAGTGCTTCACGTGCATTCTGGGCCTCAATGTTCTGCGGGCTCTGCACGGTTTCTTCAACCGGAATGTTGTATTTATTGGCAAGAAACTTCAACGCCTCCGGGTAAGAATACTTTTCATGGTCCATGATAAAGTGGACAGAATCGCCGCCCTTACCACAGCCAAAGCACTTGTATATACCCTTGGTAACCGACACATGGAACGATGGTGTCTTCTCATTGTGAAAAGGACAGTTCCCGATCAGGCTGGTACCGCGTTTCTTTAAGGCAACAAAATCACCGACAACCTCCTCAATACGGGCGGCGTCCATGATCTTGTTGATGGTTTCATTATTTATCATTCAGTCGGGTAAAATCTAAGTCCTGGAAGTCGAAGCTGAAATCCGTAAGCGGAGAGATGGCCTCCATTTTAAAGCCAATAGGTTTTGCATCATGATCCAGGCTAAAGGTCACAAAGGCATCTGCATCCAGACTACGTTCATTCCATTTTACTATGAACGTATTGCCTTTATAAAAATACATATTGCCCTGCAACTTCGGGGCGTGCAGCGCCGTAAAGTAGTAGCCTGTTTTACGGACTTCAATCTTTACCTTTCCAAACCAGGGATCTTTATATGCACCTTCTATGTGCTGCATTGTTCCTTTGCCTTTTGAAGCTTTCTGCTGTGCGGCTATGGCCGTCCAAACCTTAGTGGTAATTTCCTTTGCTTCTTGCTCGTTAGCCAGTCGCGCGTCGTTATACTGTTTAATCCTGTCCTTACCTTTAATACCGAAGTAACTGTCCTTAACAGTGTTGGTGATGGCCGTAAAGGCGGCACCAGATTGTTGATTGGTCAGTACAATGATCCCCAGCTTAAGTTCTGGCAAAATCGTTACCTGGGTAACAATCCCTGCAAGTCCGCCGGTATGTGAAGCCTGGAAATAGCCATTCACATCGCTTAAGAACCAGCCCAATCCATAACTGTTGAAATGTGTATTATAAGGCGAACCGCCTTTGATCAGCGTCTGTGGTGTCCACATCTCCTCATGCACTTTCTTGCTGTATAGCTGCTGATTCAGCTCCGCTCCATATTTTCCTTCATTGATCTTGGAGATCACCCATTTGCTCATATCCACCACATTGGAATACATGCCGCCAGCGGCGTTTGCAAGCTCCGTGAAGCTTAAACCTACAGGCACCAGCTTATCCCCAACGGGCGCATGTCCGTCGATTACATTGCTTTTATCTTTCAACCGGTACCAGGAAGCTGCAGTTGCATTCATGCCGAGCGGCTGAATGATCTTCTGCTCAATGAAATCTTCAAAAGGCATCTTTGAAACCCTGGATACCACCTCACCGGCTACGATGTACAATAAGTTGTCATAGTCGTACTTGGAGCGGAATGAGGATACTGGTTTAAGATAGCGCAGGTTGTGGATCAGCTGTTCCTTTGTTACGGTACTTGAGTCTGGCCAGATCATCAGGTCACCCGCGCCCAGGCCCAAACCACTACGGTGTGTCAGCAAGTCCCTTACGGTAAATTCCTGCGTTACGTAGGTGTCATACAGCTTAAATTCCGGAATCACATCGGTAACTTTCGTGTCCCAGCTCAGCTTACCCTGATCTACAAGAATCCCTACTGCCGCAGCGGTGAAAGCCTTACTGTTGGATGCTACGCCGAAAAGGGTATTTTCATTAACGGGCTCATTGGTCTTCAGCGAGCGTACACCATAACCTTTAGCATGGATCAGTTTGCCGTCTTTAACAATACCCAGTGCAATACCTGGTACGTTAAAGGTTTTTAAAGTCTTATTAACCACACTGTCCAGCTGTGTTGCTGTGAGCTGCGCCTGAACGGATAAACTGCCGGAAAACAGCAGAAAAGCGCCGAGGATCCCGGCGTATTTAGTTTGTCTCATTACTTTAATTTTCAGTCTTTATAATTACGATGCAAAATCAGAAAACTTGCACGCTCCTCCTTTTTCAATGGAACGTTCCAGTTCCCCTGGTAGGTAATTTTACCGGGCAATTTGATTCCATTAAAATAGTTCATTTCAATGTTCATCTGCACATCAAAATCGAACAGCATATTATCATATTTCATATCCACATAGCGTCCCAGGATCTCGAAATTTCGCTTATCGAAAATGGTCGTTAATGTTTTAATCATCAATCCATCCTTGGTCCAGCTACTCAGGTCGGGTTTTACCTTTACCTCAAAGCGGTAAACCGGAATGGAATCCAGATATGTGGCACTGTAGAAGCTATAGTCATAATACTGGCGCATGTTTGCCGAAAAGATCTCGGTCTTACTCCCGATCAGCGGCAAGCCCTTCACCGGCCGGCCCGGAGAAAAGATCAGGGTCTTCAGTTTATCCTTATAACTGCCATTCTTGCCATCGGCAGACTTTGCGTTGAAACTCCCGTTTGAGAATCCGGATTTATAAGCATTCATAAAGATGTAGTCGAACATCTCCAGCGTATAAAGCTCGTATTTTCCATTCTTCTTAAAGACCTTACCGCTGTCCTGCTTCAGGACGAACTGTACCTTATCGCCCTGTGTATTCAGGTGATTGATCTTCCGGTAGATCTTACCGCTCACCCTATTTTTCTTGTCGTAGGTATAAAATTGATGCTCGGCCTGGAACTTATACTTCTTCATCTCCCGGAAGCCCTGATAGAAACTGGTGTCGTTGATGATGGCCTGTACAAAGGACTCCACGTTAAGACGTGTGCCTTTGATGTTAATCACGGAGTCCAGCTGTATGGTCTGCAGGGTGTCCGGATTAAACCTTTTAATCTCCTGGGCAGCGCCTTTGGCATAGACCAGCAGGAGAAAGAAGAAAAGTAAAACTTGCCTTTTGTGCATTCGCTTTAGTTACCCAATTGCTTCAGCGCGATGTAGGCCATCAAACCGGTAGAGGTTTTCAGTGCATCTTCATCGACGTCGAAATTTGGGGTATGTACAGAATTGGTGGTGTTCTTCGCAGGATTACCTGTACCTAACCTGTAGAAACAGGCATTGGTCACTTGTGAGTAGTAGGCGAAATCCTCTGCAGCCATCCAGATGTCCAGGTCTTCAACGTTTTCCTTACCAAGGTAATCTTCCGCATAAGCCTTGGCGTTTGCAGTCAGTTCCGGCTCGTTGATCAGGAAGGGATAGCCATGCATGATGTTGAAATCGCAGCTACCACCCATACTTTCAGCAATACCTTCAGCCATCTTCTTCATCCGGCCAAGTGCTTCTTTGCGCCAGTCTTCATTCAGGGTACGGAAAGTCCCCTCCAGCTTTACTTCATTTGGAATAATATTCGTCGCACCATTCGCATTTACCTTTCCGAAGGAAAGTACGGTAGGCAGTCGCGGATCGGCATTACGGCTCACCACCTGCTGCAAGGCAACCAGGATATGTGCGGTAATAAGCACCGGGTCTATATTCTGGTGTGGCTGTGCGCCATGTCCGCCTTTGCCATGAACAGTTACATAAAGCTCATCCGTGCTGGCCATATAGATGCCCGAACGGAAGCCCACTTTACCACTTTCAATCAGCGGCATTACATGCTGACCAACGATATTATGAGGTACCGGATTCTCCAGCACGCCTTCTTTAATCATGATGCTTGCCCCGCCTGGCAATACTTCTTCTGCCGGCTGAAAGATAAGCTTTATGGTACCCCCGAATGAATCTTTAAGACTATTCAAAATGAATGCAGTACCCAGCAAAGATGCGCTGTGTACATCATGCCCGCAGGCATGCATTACGCCAGGATTTTTCGAGGCATAGGGCTTGTCGTTGGTCTCAAAGATCGGAAGTGCATCCATATCTGCACGCAGTGCAATAACCTGATCAGATGGCAGGGCGCCTTGTATAAGCCCTACAACCCCGGTATCTGCCATACTGCTGAATGGTATCCCCCAGCGCTCAAGCTTGTCTTTAATAAACTTAGAGGTTTCAAATTCTTTAAATGATAACTCCGGATTCGCATGCAGGTGCTGACGGTAAGCAACAACTTCATCAAAAACCTGTGCTGCTAAAGTTTGTATCTTTTCTTTAATTACCATTGCTATAGTCTAAAGTTGGGGCGTTGATCTTCTCTCTGAAGATAAACAATGTTGGATAAGTTGAACGAAGTTCATTCATTAACTTCTGCGCTTCCATACGGGTGCGGAAATCCCCTACCCTGAGGTAGTAGTTGGGCTCCTTATAGGTCACGTAAGTCATAAGATTCGGGTAAAGGGCGTTAAAGCGCGATTGTTCTTTGAACACCACCCTACGGTCGGATCCGTAATAGATCTGAACACGATAGCCCATTTGCGAAACAATAGGCCCATTAGGCTTGATGGTTCCTGTGGCTTCCTTCTTGCTTAAAGCAAGCCGTTTTGCAATGATCGAATCAATTTTTGGATCTTTAACAACGGTCACCGTCCCCTTGGTTTGGGCGAGTGCCGACAGGCCAATTACAGTTAATACACAGGTAAATAATAGCTTCATGGAAAAGGTCCTAAAAAAAAGAATGCCGAAATTCTTTTACAAAAATCGGCATTCTCAATGGCTAATACAAATTACAATCCTGCACCATGGCAGTTTTTGAACTTCTTGCCGCTACCACAAGGGCAAGGTTCATTTCTTCCGGTAACCACTTCCTTACGGATTGGCTGTTGCGGAACTGGTTCGCGAGTGTCCTCCATTATAACTGGGTCACTTGTTGCAGATTGAAATTCTGGTTTCGAGGTTTTTACATTGGCCGGTGCATGCCTGGGCGCCTCTGGGGCCTCCTGAATTTGCTCTGGCTCCTGTTGTACCGGAATACCTCCTTTATATAAGAAACTTACCACCTCTTTATTCACTGCATTAAGCATGTTCTTAAATAGGTTGAACGCTTCCATTTTGTAAATGATCAATGGATCTTTTTGTTCGTAAACCGCATTCTGTACAGACTGCTTCAACTCATCCATCTCACGTAAGTGCTCTTTCCAGGACTCATCGATCAAGCCAAGTACAATGGTTTTCTCGAATGACTTGGTAATCTCTCTACCATTATTGTCGATCGCTACTTTCAAGCCAACCGGCACCTGAATACTTCTGATACCATCGGTGAAAGGAATTACGATCTGCTCAATATAAGAACCACGCTCGTCATATACCTGTTTCAACACTGGCAGTGCCTGCTGGATAATTGAATCCGATTTTCTGGTGTAGTAGTTAGATGCTTCTGCAAACAAGCGATCTGTTAAGGTACCGATGTTCTGACTGGAGAACTCCGCTGTAGTGATCTCTGTATCCATAGAGAAGTTACGGATCACTTCAAGCTTAAAGCCATCGTAGTTCGCAGATTCCTTGTATTCGGTTACGATATCTTCTGCAACGTCAAACACCATGTTGCTCATGTCAACATCCAGACGCTCTCCGAACAATGCATTTCTACGTTTTGCGTAGATCACCGAACGTTGAGAGTTCATCACGTCATCATACTCCAACAAACGCTTACGGATACCAAAGTTGTTCTCTTCAACTTTCTTCTGTGCACGCTCAATGGATTTGGTGATCATGGAATGCTGAATAACTTCACCTTCCTCGATACCCATCTTAACCATGATGTTCGAAATACGCTCTGAACCGAACAAACGCATTAAGTTATCTTCAAGAGACACGAAGAACTGAGAAGAACCCGGGTCACC
The DNA here is from genome assembly GCA_038918115.1 of Pedobacter sp. Taxonomy (GTDB): domain Bacteria; phylum Bacteroidota; class Bacteroidia; order Sphingobacteriales; family Sphingobacteriaceae; genus Pedobacter. Next base: position 125,927 of record JBCLAL010000001.1, on the reverse strand, counting down.
CTGACGACCAGCACGACCACGAAGCTGTCTGTCTACACGTCTTGACTCGTGTCTTTCTGTACCAACGATAGCTAAACCTCCTGCTTCCTTAACGCCTGGGCCTAACTTGATATCCGTACCACGACCTGCCATGTTGGTAGCAATGGTTACGGTACCTGCCTGACCTGCTTCTGCAACGATATCAGCCTCACGCTGGTGCATTTTCGCATTCAGTACATTATGTTTAATACCGCGTAGCTTAAGCATACGGCTAAGTAACTCCGAAATCTCTACAGATGTTGTACCCACAAGTACCGGACGGCCCTTCTGTGTAAGCTGCTGAATTTCTTCTGCTACGGCATTATACTTCTCTCTTACGGTACGGTAAACGTAATCCTGGTGGTCATTTCTTGAAATTGCACGGTTGGTCGGAATTTCAACAACATCCAGTTTATAGATAGACCAGAACTCACCAGCTTCAGTTGTTGCTGTACCGGTCATACCACAAAGTTTGTGATACATCCTGAAGAAGTTCTGCAAAGTAACGGTTGCATAAGTCTGCGACGCATCCTCAACCTTTACGTTCTCTTTTGCTTCAATCGCCTGGTGCAAACCATCTGAGTAACGGCGACCATCCATAATACGACCAGTCTGCTCATCTACGATCTTAATCTTGCCCTCGTCAATGATGTATTCCACATCTGCCTCGAACAAGGTGTAAGCTTTAAGCAACTGGTTTACCGAGTGAATTCTTTCTGCTTTGATCGAGTAGTCGCGCATCAGCTCATCTTTCGCCTGCACTTTCTCCTCATTGCTCGTCGCTGATTTCTCAATTTCAGCAATTTCAGTACCCACATCAGGTAACACGAAGAAGCTTGGATCTTCACCAGATTTGGTGATCAGCTCAATACCTTTTTCGGTTAGCTCTACCTGATTGTTTTTTTCATCGATATAAAAGAACAATTCTTCATCTACCTTAGGCATGTTCTTAGACTGATCTGCCATGTAGTGGTTCTCCGTTTTAAGCAAGGTTTGTTTTACACTACCCTCACTCAGGAACTTGATAAGCGCTTTATTTTTCGGTAAACCACGGTGTGCTCTCAAAAGTGCCAATCCACCTTCATCAGTACCGGTTTTACCTTCATTTATTAATTTTTTAGCTTCATTTAAAGCTCTGGTCACATAGTCCTTTTGTGCAGCAACCAAACGCTCAATACGCGGCTTCAACTCATAAAACTCATGCTGATCACCGAAAGGTACCGGACCGGAGATGATCAATGGCGTACGTGCATCATCAATCAATACCGAATCGACCTCATCGACCATCGCGAAGTGCAGCTTACGTTGTACCAGCTGGCCTGGCGTCTGAGACATATTGTCGCGCAGGTAATCGAAACCAAATTCGTTGTTCGTTCCGTAAGTGATATCTGCTGTATAGGCACGGCGGCGCGCTTCAGAGTTTGGCTCATGTTTATCAATACAATCTACCCGTAAGCCGTGGAACTCGAACAATGGACCATTCCACTCGGAGTCACGACGTGCAAGGTAATCGTTCACCGTAACGATGTGAACACCTTGTCCTGCCAATGCATTCAGATACGCCGGCAAGGTACTCACAAGGGTCTTACCCTCACCAGTAGCCATCTCCGCAATCTTACCGCTGTGTAACACAATACCACCAATCAACTGAACATCATAGTGAACCATGTTCCATACCACATCATTACCCGCAGCATCCCAGTGGTTTGCCCAAAGTGCTTTATCACCCTGAATGGTAACGTTTGCTTTTCTGGAAGCATAGTCACGGTCGTATTCCGATGCCGTTACTTCGAGGAATTTGTTCTCCGTAAACCTTCTGGAGGTCTCTTTAACCACAGCGAAAGCCTGTGGGAGAATATCCATTAATACCGTTTCAAGTTCTTTATCTCTGTCTTTTGCTAAGGCATCAACCTGATCATAGATCGCGGTTTTGCTTGCAAGATCAAGCTCTGCATTGTCTGCACTGGCTTTAAGATCACTGATCTTGCCATCAATATCAGATAGTGCTTTTGCAATAACGTCCTTGAAGTAAACGGTTTTTGAACGAAGTTCGTCGTTGGTTATCGACGACAGCTTAGCGTATTCTTCGTTTATTTTGATGACAAGGGGTTGGATAGCCTTGATGTCTCTTTCTGACTTGCTACCAAAAACCTTGGTTAAAAATCCTAACATGTCTTATGCGTAATATTTTATAAAAATGATGAAATTACAACAACCAGGCCATAGCTCCTATGCAGGTCATTATGGCAGTTACTGCCGCTAAAAATACGAATTATCCTGTACTTTGTTGAGCGGGCTTTTGTATTATTTGCATTAATTGAACATAAACTGGATAAAGTTCCCTAAACCGGTATCTTTGTCGATATGAATATCTTAATTTTAGGCTCCGGCGGCCGCGAAAGCGCATTCGCCTGGAAGATCAGCCAATCTGAAGCTTGTACATCGCTGTTTATCGGACCCGGCAATGCCGGTACCTCCGCATACGGAAAAAACGTACCACTCAACCCGAATGACTTTGCTGCCGTAAAGGCATTAGTGCTCAAAGAGCGCATCGAAATGGTGGTGGTTGGACCTGAAGAACCTCTGGTTAACGGTATTCATGATTATTTCCTTGCCGATAGCACCATCGCCCACATTCCGGTAATCGGACCTAAAAAAGAAGGCGCCATCCTGGAGGGCAGTAAAGATTTCTCCAAGCAGTTCATGGTACGCCACGGTATTCCTACCGCAGGCTCCAGAACATTCACCGCAGCTACGCTGGAAGAAGGACTTACTTACCTTGAACACCACGCAACGCCAATCGTGCTTAAAGCCGATGGCCTGGCCGCGGGTAAAGGCGTGCTGATCCTGGACAACAATGCAGAAGCACAGGAGGAACTGAAACTGATGCTTAGCGGCAAGTTCGGCGATGCCGGCAGCACCGTTGTGGTTGAAGAATTCCTTTCCGGTATTGAGCTTTCTGTCTTTGTACTTACCGATGGCGACAATTACGTAATCCTGCCGGAAGCTAAAGACTACAAACGCATCGGCGCAGGTGATTCGGGCCTGAACACAGGCGGTATGGGTTCTGTATCACCCGTTCCGTTTGCCACCCCGGCATTCCTTGAGGAAGTTGAGAATGATATCATCATCCCAACTATTGAGGGTTTGAAAAAAGACGGCATAGACTACACCGGTTTCATCTTCTTCGGATTGATAAAAGTTGATGAAAAACCATACGTTATTGAATACAACTGCCGCATGGGTGATCCGGAGACGGAAAGCGTTATTCCACGTATTGAAAACGACCTGGTAGCGCTCTTTAAAGCCACTGCTGCTAAACGCCTTGATGAGGTAAAACTAACGATCAGCGAGAAAAGCGCAGCAACCATCATGATCGTGGCTGGCGGATATCCTGGCACCTATGAAAAAGGAAAAGCAATCAGCGGACTGGAGAACATCCGCAAGTCCATCCCTTTCCATGCCGGAACCATTTCAGAAGGAGGACAGGTAAAAAGCAACGGTGGCCGTGTACTGGCAATAACCAGTCTGCAGGACACCTTTTTTGATGCCTTACAATCTGCAACTGCAGATGCCGCAAGAATTTACTTCGACGGGAAATACTTCAGGGAAGACATTGGCTTCGACCTGCAGTACGATCCTAAAGCATAGAAAATCGCTTATACAGAAAAGGCCCGGTATCCGGGCCTTTTCTGTATAAGTCTGGTCTTAAACCAGCTGTTCATTTTCAAGATCACTTATCGCCGCATCAAGGCTTGGGAAAATCTTATCTGCAATCCCCAGCAGTCCGTGTTGTGTATCATCATGCTGTATCGCGTAACAAGTTACCCCAGCACCTTTTGCCGCCCGTAAACCATTCAAGGTATCTTCAAACGCAAGGCAATTTTCTTTTTCCATACCCAGCACTTCAAGTGCTTTCAGATAGCTTTCCGGATCCGGCTTGCTGAGTTCCACATCAGAACGTGTAACCATCGCGTCAAAGTAGTGCCCTAAGCCATTCCGTTTGAAGATGATGTTCACGTTGTCCCTCGGACTCGCAGTTACCAGTGCAATCTTCAACCCTTTATCTTTAAAGAATGCAAGGGCCTCTGCAGCATAGGGCATCAACCGGATTTCTTTGTTTGCAAAACCTTCCCTGCTCAGCCTTTCCCGCCAGTCCATAAGCTCCTGCAAGGGTATATCCAGCTTAAATGTTTCCTTAATATTCCGGCAATTGTCGGGCAGCGGATGTCCGGCATAGGTCCTTGCCCATTCTTCATAAGGCACAGCGATATCGAATGTCGCCAGGATATCCATCCAACAGCTATAATGAAAGTATTCAGAATCTATTAATGTTCCATCAAGGTCAAACAATACAGCTTTAAGTTCTTGCATTTGCGCTATTTTAATTTTCTTTTCTCCACGCCCTCCTTCGTGATCTTTACCGGAAGGATCATACCATTTTCATCAAAATACATACGGTCTACGCATGTTTCACGATGATAGCCAACGTTGGTGGTCAGCGGTCTGCGGTGGTAAAAAATGTACCAGTCGTCCGTTCCAGGTGTGTTGATCACAGAGTGATGACCTGCACCTGTCGCGATTGCCGGATCCTGCTGCAGAATTTTACCTACACGCTTGAATGGTCCCATTGGTGAATCGGCAATTGCATAAGCTACGCTATAATCCGGACCAGTCCATCCACCTTCAGACCACATCAGGTAGTATTTACCCTTCCGCTCAATCATAAAAACGCCTTCCACAAAGTTCTCAGGTGTTATTGATTTGAAAACCGTTCCATCATCGAAAGGAATAAAACCGGTAAAGTCATCATTTAGTTTTGCGATGTTACAGTGCTTCCAACCGCCGTACAGCAGATAGTATTGTCCATCTACATCTTTAAAAACAAACTGGTCAATGGGTTGCGCACCATTATGGAACTTATCGATCAGCGGTTTTCCAATATGATCTTTGAAAGGACCTTCAGGTTTGTCGGAAACGGCTACACCAATACCCCCCATCTGCTCATCGTTCTGGATATCATTCGCGCCAAAGAACAGGTAGTATTTACCATCTTTAGCGGTAATTGATGGTGCCCAGATGGAGTAAGCAGCCCATTTTACATCTTTTATATCGAGCACATATGGATGTTTCTTCCAGGTCACGAGGTCCTTGGAAGAGAAAGCATCCAAAAATGTCTGTCTGAGGTATTGTGGATTAATCGTATTTTTCTGCAAAGCGAGCTGCTCCGGCGTAAATTGCCTGGCCAAACGTTGCTTATCCGGTTCACCATATTCTTCGGAAAAAGTCGGATACACCCAATAGGTATTGTTAAAGATTCTAGCTTCGGGATCGGCATACCAACCCGGGAAAATAGGGTTGCCTGATTTCTGCTTTGCTTTCTTCTGTTGTGCAAACGCGGAACCGCTCAGAACGGTGAGAAGCGCTGCAACAACTAATGGTTTAATGGTCTTCATTTACGATTAGGGGTTAATAAACGCCGTAATTTACTTCGAATACCCTGAATTGGCCCCTGTTAGAGGTAACTTTTTTAATATCAACCCGACCAGGCAGCATTGCCTTTCAGGAGGCAGACCCTCCGCAGTAACCTGGGATACCCAAGGTGTTAACAGGGCAATAGCCCTGTTAAGGCCCTGTCAACCCCCTGTGTGAGCCCTGTTTGAGCCCTGTGTGACCACAAGTTCCTTTGCTCGGGTTATGATTTTATTATACGGGCCATATTTATGCTGCAGTTCTGAAAATTCATCCTGATAAGGACCATAAGGTGCATCAATGGGTTTTTTGGATAGGTCGGGGTAATCTTTAGCCTGTTCACGATGAGGTCGCGGCCGACTGTTCACATAAGCGGCTACATCCCAGGCTTGTTCGTTGCTTAAGATTGGCTTGTTACGGTCTACGCCGAAAGGCATGTTATTTTTTACGAAGCCCGCGAAATTACTTAACCGGTACATGCCGGCACCGTCACTATAGCTATGCGAACCCCATAATGGCGGGTAAACATAGGTAAGTCCGTCTTTTGCAAGCTGGCCTGCACCAGCTTCCCCATGACAGCTGCCGCAGTGCTGACGATAGACGAGCAAGCCCTTTTTTGGATCAGCAGGTCTATCCAGAAAAGGCAGTTTTTCGGTCGCCGCACCGCGCAGCTTGTCGCCCTTTTTAACGCCCTGTCCTACCCACTTGAACCAGGCGATCATGGCTTTGATTTCTTTGCTTGATTTTTCGGGCATGCGACCATTGAGGCTGCGCTGGAAGCAATCGGAGATACGATCCGTCACCTGGTCCAGCTTACCTGATCTTGCACCCTTCTTAGGATAGTTTGCGTAAAAGCCGCCGTAGTTGTTGGCAAAGAGCCTGGTACCGCCTTCCAAATGGCAGTTCTGGCAATTCATACCATTGGAGACCGCAGCAATTGTACCCTTAGGGCCAAAATATTTACCGGTATGGGCGATCAGCTCCCGGCCATAACGTATCATTTTCCCGGCTTCACCGGAAGGTATGGAATCGAGGCTTGGGGCAGTCCAACTTACCTGTGTATCCATTGGCGCCGCTCCCTTGGCATTACTTTTACTACCATCGCGATTTATTGTGGCTGTGCCCTGGATTTTAGGTCTTACGACTTGGGAGTTGTCAGTATCTCCAATGAAACAGGAACTGACGAAGATCAGTCCGCAGAGCACGAAAGCTAGCGCAACGATAACGGCTGATTTGGCGGTATAGATGATGTAGAAGTGTTTATCCTGAGCTGGCTGATGCATTTTTCAACTCCCAGCAAAATTTGTACCTCAATACCAACTTTAAAAATTGTGTATCAAGTTGTTCGCTCTTATGCATCCAATGCGCGGATGAGCTGCTTGAGCATAACCATCTGCCCCAAGTGGTAATGTACATGCTCCACACTTCCTTGTAAGCTTTTGTATGCGGTTGGATAGTCTTCCAATATTGGTTGTTGTAACTGGTCTTGAGAAAGTCCGCGAATAGCTGCAGCGAGTTGTTCTGCCGACTTGAAGCATTGCCGCTTAAGGTTCGTCCATTGGTCCTCAGTTTCCAGGGGCTCATTGTTGAACCCGTTCGATAGGGGGATCTTTACGCGAATGCCGTCAATTCGTTGTGCCATCACCTGGTTCCAGTAATGAAGATGATGCAGCAATCCAGATATAGTATTTACGGAAGCAGGCGTTAGCGTGGAGGCTTCCAGATAATTCAGATCTTCGAGGGTTGACTGCAGGTTTACTTCAGTCCAGTTTTCTCCGGCATAAACATCCAGAAAATGCCTTGATATTTGTTCAGCGATATTCATACCTGAATATACGCATCTTCGGAATTATTTCAGCCGGTCGGCAACAATGTGATAAGTGGGATCTTCATCGATATTTACTTCAATTACTGCGGCGGCATTCCGAAGCAGCACTTTACAGTCCGGGCTTAAGTACCGCAAATGAAGCTTTTTACCTGCCTGCTGATATTTCTGGGTAAGTTTATTTAAGGCATCTATGGCCGACATGTCGGTGATCTTGCTTTCGCGGAAGTTGATCACCACCTCCTGCGGGTCCTCCCCGATATCAAATTTTTCATTGAAGGCAGCTACAGAGCCAAAGAACAGCGGGCCATAGATCTCATAATGCTTCACGCCATTTTCATCTATGTACTTTCTTGCACGGATACGTTTGGCGCTCTCCCATGCGAATACCAGGGCGGAGATAATTACCCCGATGAGTACCGCAAGGGCAAGGTTATGCAGCCAGATGGTGATCACTGCAACGACTACCCCCACAAAGATATCCTGTTTGGGCATCTTATTGACGATCCTGAAGCTCATCCACTCGAATGTGCCGATGGCAACCATGATCATCACACCCGTAAGTGCAGCCATGGGTAGCCGGCCAATAACCGGTGCACCGAAAAGGATAATGAGCAGAATGGTCAGCGAGGCAATTATGCCAGACAATCTGGTCCTTGCACCTGCCGAGAGATTTACGAGCGTTTGTGCAATCATCGGGCAGCCGCCCATCCCGAAGAAGAAGCCATTGAGCATATTGGCACTACCCTGGGCGATACATTCGCGATTGCTGTTGCCCCGGGTGGCGGTAATTTCATCTACCAGGTTCAGCGTAAGCAAACCTTCCGTTAAGCCCACAGCAGCCATGATCAGCGCGTAGGGAAAGATGACCTGCAGGGCATCAAAGCTTAGCGGGATAGCAGGAATATGGAAAGGCGGAAATCCACCGCTCACGGAAGCGATGTCGCTTACTGTCTTGGTGTTTATACCGAAACCCAGCACGACTGCAAATACTACGATTATGGCGGCCAGTGAGGGTGGCACCGCCTTACTGATCTTTGGAAATATAAAAACAATGGCAATGGTAAGAGCAACAAGTGCAGCCATAACCATTAAAGGGGTACCAGAGAGCCATACGGTCTGCCCGTTTACTACCGTCTTAAACTGCTCAAGCTGCGCCATAAAGATGACCACAGCAAGTCCGTTCACAAAACCGTACATCACCGGTTGCGGCACCAGCCGGATGAACTTCCCAAATTTAAAGACACCGATCAGGATCTGGATAATCCCAGCAAGGATGACGGCTCCAAAAACATACTCTATACCATGGGATTTCATCAGCGCAATAAGCACAATCACCGTAGCGCCGGCACCACCGGAAATAAGACCGGGACGCCCGCCCAGAATAGAGGTTACCAGCCCCATAATGAAGGCCGCATACAATCCGGCAAGCGGTGGAAAACCCGCAAGTATGGCAAAAGAAAGCGACTCGGGCATCATGGTCATCGCAACGGTTAGCCCGGCAAGGATTTCTGTTTTAAAATTAACCTTTTGAGAGAAGTTGAGTAAGCGGGTATTCATACCAGCAAAGGTACGAACTAATCGGCGTTTAGCCGGAATGAAGTCCCTGGATGACAATTTCGACAACTAACCAGAGGCCTCAAGCATATCGTTTACAGCAGGATATGTGTAGTATACTTCACATGATCTACAATATGTTTCTCACTTTGTGAAAATCAAAAAAAATAAATGATAATAAGATAGATTTGCAGGGAGTTGCATTGTTAAGTAATTGTTAATTGTAAGTATCACAACCATTAACCAGGCCGATTACACCCGATTTCTTAACGCAAATTTCATCTTGACTTAAAACAAGGTTATTGAAAGTTCGTTAATACTTTAAAATTGCAGATGGGTACTGAATTCCGACTGCGGGTTCGCAGAATTCTTTTTACGTGGTTGTCTTACATCATACCTAAGAAAAAAGGCTTGATTGTCTTCTATCCCACACATAACAAAAATGGCTTCTCGGGTAATCTAAAAAGCTTTTTCATTTATTTAAATAGTTGTCCAGAGCGGTCTGATTACACAGCCGTATGGTGCAGCTACAACGAGGACACCTTCAAGATGATGAAGAGCCGCGGTTATAAGGTGGTTACCGGAAGGTTCGACGTGAACTTTAATCTCCTACGCGCAACGCACATCATACAGGACAGCACCTATACCTGGCTCCTGGGGAACTTCTCCATCATCCAGCTATGGCATGGCAATGGCTTCAAGAATTCTGCCTTACTAGATACCTCAAATTCAGCAGAAAAGCTGGTGCTGCTCAGAAAGATCTATAAGCAATATAAAATGATCGCTGCAGCTTCAGAAGAACACAAAGCGCTTATGATCCGCAGCTTCGAAAACGAAAACGTTGTCATTGTCGGATCACCTAAGAACGACGTGTTCTATGAAGATCCCAACCTGATCCAGGGCATTAAAGCACAACACCAGCTGAGTAAGTTCAGTAAGATATATGCTTACACCCCCACATTCAGGGATAGTGGAGCTTTCGACCCCTTTACGGGGAATTTCTGGGAGAAGCTAAACACCTGGTTACAGGAAAACAATGTTGCTTTCATTGTGAAGAAACACCCCTGGGATAAAACGCTGGAGGTGCCGGAGCACTACAGCAATGTTATGGACATGTCTTCGCAATTCAGTGATGTTCAGGAACTGCTTTTGATTGCTGACCTGCTTATTTCTGACTACAGTGCTATCGTTACTGATTTTGCAATTACCGGGAAACCGATTATCTATTATTTCCACGATTACGAAGAATACACGAAGATCAGGAGTTTCTTCTATGATATGAAATCGGTACTGCCGGGCCCCTTCGTGGAAGACAGCGAAACCCTGCTTGCATACTTACAGGACCTATCCTGGTTTACCGATGTGGCATACCAGGTTAAGTTTCAAAAGTTTCTAAAGACCTTTCATACGTACATGGATGGAGATTCTTCCAAACGCGTGCTGGAAGTGATGAAGAAGCTCTAATTATTAAAGACCTTAAAATGAAGAAAAATATAGCTATAATTTTAGCAGGCGGAAAAGGTGTTAGACTGGGCGAAGAAAGGCCGAAACAGTTCCTTAAAATTGCTGGCAAGAAAGTCATCGAACACACCCTGGAGGTTTTTGAAGGACATCCGGACATACATGAGGTAGCGGTGGTTTCTAACCCGCTTCATATTGCTGATGTGGAAGAGATTGCCAAGCTTAATGGCTTTACCAAGTTAAAAAAGATCCTTAATGGCGGTGCCGAGCGGTACGATTCCAGCTTATCTGCCATAAATGCCTATAAGGATGAGGATGTAAATCTGATCTTCCATGATGCGGTACGGCCACTGGTTAACCACCGCATTATTTCTGACTGCATTGAAGCACTGGACAGCTATAATGCCGTTGACGTGGCTATAAAAACGACAGATACCATTATCAGTGTTCAGGACAGCCTGATCAGGGACATCCCTAATCGCAACCTGCTGTATAACGGTCAGACACCCCAGGCTTTCTACATCGAAACCATACGGAAGGCTTACGAGCTTGCACTTCAGGATCCGGAATTTAAAGCTACCGACGACTGCGGTGTGGTTAAGCGGTACTTGCCGGAAGAGAAGATCTACGTTGTTCAGGGTGAGCAGTTTAACATGAAGCTAACCTACAAGGAGGATATTTTCTTGATTGACAAGCTTTTTCAGCTCAAATCTGCACTGGACAAAGGGCATACACTTTCTGAATCTGCGGTGAAGCACCTGAAAGGCAAGGTATTGGTTGTATTCGGCGGAAGCTACGGCATTGGAAAAGAAATACTGGATATATGCGAATCTAACGGTTCGATCGTTTATTCCTTTAGCAGAAGTACTGATGTTGATGTTTCTTCACAGGAGCAGGTTGCCCGCGCGCTCGAGCAAGTATACACAAAAGAGGGCCGGATAGACTTTGTAGTGAACACTGCAGCAGTGCTTGACAAACAGTCGCTGACAAATATGTCTTATGAGGATATCATAAGAAGTATCAATATCAACTATATTGGATCGGTAATTGTAGCCCGGGAAAGCTTTCAGTATCTTGAAAGGACAAAGGGTGCCTTATTGTTGTACACGTCCAGCTCATATACGCGCGGAAGAAGTTTATACAGCATTTATTCTTCTACAAAAGCTGCCATTGTGAACCTTGTACAAGCATTGAGTGAAGAATGGTCTGACGTGAGGATCAACTGCGTAAACCCGGAAAGAACCAGGACGCCGATGCGAATTAAGAATTTTGGCAATGAATCCGAAGATTCTTTGCTAAGACCCGAAGTGGTGGCCATAGCATCTATAAATACCTTGTTTTCGGACAAGTCAGGACAGATAATTGATGTTAAACTATAAACAAAGAAGAAATACCGAAGCAATTTCCGAATTGAGGGCAAGGGAGCACTCCTATATTTTGTTAAGATTACCATGAAAAAGAAGCTTTATTTCATCTTAGGCGGTTACCCGGTCGTATCCCAGTCCTTTCTTTATAATCAGATCACCGAAGTTATAAAGCAGGACATGTTTGAGGTGCGGATTATTGTATTGAACAAAAAGCCAGGGACGGTACATCCCGCTTATGAAAGCCTTAATGAAAAAGTAATCTATTTCTCTACCGGCAGAGCGCATGGCGCAGCGTCAAAACTCCCCATGGCCCTTAAGGCTTTTGGAAAATTACTTTTTACCAATCCGGGGGTTCTGTTTAAATCTTTAAATTTCTTTAAATACGGCCGTGAGTCTTTCAATGCAACTTACTTAATCCTTGCAGAACAGTTTCTTAAAGTGGAGCCAGATCTTATACACTGCCATTTTGGTACAACAGCAAGGGTTATTGCCGACTTTAAAGACATGAATGTGATCACCTGTCCGCTGATCTCTTCTTTCCATGGAAAGGACATCACAGTTTATCCTAAGATGTTCGGTAATGCCTATTATACGCGGCTGTTCCATACCGGAGAAATGTTTACCGCAAACTCGCGATTTATCACCAATAAAATGATTGATGCCGGATGCCCGGGAGGACAGATCGTGAAGATACCAATGTGTCTGAATACAGCACAATTTCATTATCGGGAAACACCGGCTATAAGGGAAACTTTCAAGATACTTACGGTAGGCCGGTTCGTGGAAAAGAAAGGCTACCGGTATTCACTGCAGGCCGCTGCATTGCTGAAGCAAGCAGGCGTAAAGTTTATTTACCATCTTATTGGTGAGGGACCTTTGCTTCCGGACATGAAAGCATTAGCCCGCGAGCTGGGCATCGAGGAAGATGTGGTGTTTCACGGGGCTATGATGCAGAATGAAGTGATTGAACACTATCGTTCCTCAGATGTGTTCCTGCTGCCCAGCGTAACTGCGGCAGACGGTGACACCGAAGGTCAGGGCATGGTGTTACAAGAGGCGCAGGCGATCGGTATACCGATTGTTGCGACACTCCATAACGGTTTTCCAGACAGCATCATTGATGGCACCACCGGCTTTCTGGTACCCGAGCGTGACTTCCATGCTTTGTATGAGAAGTTAGTACTGCTCGCTGCTGATATTGAGCTCTGCAGCCAGATGGGTAAGGCAGGCCGCAAATTTGTTGAATCAAATTTCGATTCGAAAATCATCGGCAAGGAACTTACAATGGTCTACAATAGGATGCTCGCACTGGCTTAATTAATTGTGGGCCAGAGCGGCGCCGCGGTGCCTGAGCATCAGCAGCATACAAAAGCCTATACCAACAGCTGCAAGCCCGGCCCCGACATATTGTGGAGCGGTATAACCATAGCCTGCGGCAACAGGTAATCCACCAAGGAATGCGCCGATTGCATTGCCGAAGTTTGCTGTGGCTTGCAGTACTGCAGAAGCGATCATTTCAGATCCCTTAGCAGCACCAATCATCAGCATCTGCATTGGTGCGATAACTGCAAAAGCAATGGCACCGGTTATAAAGGTCATCACAATGGCGGCGGGTTTGTATTGGGAAACACCAGCAATAACGAACAATGAAATTACCATTGCGGTTAATAATACCGTTGTGGTAATTAATGGCGAGAACTTGTCGGCCAATCGCCCACCAATGAAGTTTCCTACTGCCATCCCGAAACCGGCGATGATCATGATCAGCGTGATGTTATTGTTGCTGAATCCTGCCACCTCGGTCATTAGTGGTGCGATATAACTGATCCAGGCAAACATTCCTCCGGTACCAATGGCAGAAATACCGATGATGAGCCATGGATTTATGGTCTTGAATACAGACAAACTTTCTTTGAAGCTACCACTGTTTGTATTCTGTACAGCAGGCAACCAGAGTTTTGTTGTCCCTGCCGTAATTAGTCCAAAGATGGCCACGATAAGAAAGGATACCCGCCAACTGAAGGCATGTCCGATGTAGGTTCCGATCGGTACGCCAATGATATTAGCTATCGTCAGGCCAGCAAACATCATAGACACTGCACGGGCTTCCTTGCCAGGTTCAGCCAGCTGACTTGCCACTACTGCACCAATACCAAAGAATGCACCATGGGGCAGTCCGGCCAGTACGCGGCTAAGCATTAGCAATTCGTATGATGGTGATAAGGCAAACAAGGCATTGAAAACAGCAAACATCAGCATTAAACCAATGAGTACTTTTTTAGGTGGCAGCTTGGAAAACAGGCCCACCATTAAGGGTGCACCAATTACAACGCCGAGTGCATACGCAGAAATCAGGTGCCCTGCTGTAGGTATGGAAATTTCAAGAGAACTGGATACATCAGGCAGCACACCCATCATCATAAACTCCGTCATTCCGAGGCTAAAGCCACCTATTGTCAGGGGCAATAATCGCTTATTCATAGCTAAAATATATTTTACAAAGGTACACGTTAGTGTACTATTTACACTAACAAAAACGGGTCCATAGCTGTAAGTCAGGGATTTGGGATTGAATATTGCATACAGATGAAAAACAGGCATCTTAAGCAATATTGGCTATATTAGAAATTGTAAACCCGATAGCCATGAGATTCGCCTATTCCATTAAGCAGAAAATGAAGATTGCGATGCTGCTATTTTTCATCATGACATGCTCGATCCTGATCCGGATACTAGAGGATAAAAGCGTGAAGAAGATGAACGCATCTTTTATTTCGCTCTACAATGACAGGCTGATTCCGGCAATGGATCTGTATCACATTGTAGATAACCTTTATGCCCGGAGGAACATGCTGGAAACCGCAATGTACACGAATGGCGCCCTGCAGGCACTTGACTTAAAGACCAGCACGGCGCAGTATAACTACAAGATCGATTCACTGCTTAGTAAATATGAAAAAACCTACCTGGTGCAGCAAGAGAAAGCACATCTGTATGATTTGAAGCAGGACCTTCAACATACGCTTGGCATGGAACAGACCGTGCTGAACCATATCCGCAACAATGACGCGGCCGCTGCACGCAGGCTCTATGAACAGACAGGTAAGAATCTGTTTGCCAAAGCAACCACGCAGCTTACCCGCCTTATAGATACACAAAAGCAGGTTGGCAATGAAATCATCACCGAAACAGAGCGGATCGTTTCAGGCACCAAGATCTATGGCAACCTGCAGCTCGCTCTGGCCATTCTGATCGGAATACTTATCGTCGGGATCTTATTTACCTCGAATGTGGTAAATATCCGTAATGATAAGTTTAACCTTAATTAGATGATTCCGCTGGTGTAATGGCATGCTGAGTTGAGGTGTTTTTAAGTACCTCCATGAGCAGCGCTACCTCAATTGGCTTGGACATGTAATCGTTCATGCCGGCTGCAAGGCAGGCTTCTTTATCCTCGATCATTGCATTTGCGGTCATGGCTACAATGGTTGGCTGCGCGCTTTCCACATGACTGCGGATTTCCCTGGTGGCTTCAAGACCATCCATTTCGGGCATCAGTACATCCATGAAGATAAGCTGATAGTTCTTTCTTAAGAAAGCCTCCAGTGCTTCACGTCCATTCGCTGCTACATCAGTACCGTACCCCAACTTGCTCAACACGGTCGTGATCAGCTTCAGGTTAATCATGTTATCCTCGGCAACCAGGATATTCAATGGATATTGTGCGGCAAATTCCGTTTGCAGGAGCTGTGCTGCCGGCTTGGTTTCTTCTTCTGTCCTGACCGACTTATCGGTAAGTGCGCGATGAATAAGGCCGAGTAGCTGCTGACTCTTTGCTGGTTTATTAATTGCACTAACAAAAAGCTCGCGATGATCTTCTTTTGTTTCCAGACCAATAGAGCTTAACAGGATAATGGGGATTTCTATTTTCCGGTCTTTTATCGCAGTGGCAAGTTCGATGCCATCCATCTCCGGCATTTGCATATCGGTGATGATGAGCGAGAAACTGGTACCCTGGTCGAGCAATTCAAGTGCTGCAGACGCGGTATTTACGGTAATTGGCTCCAGGCTCCAACGCTCCAGCTGGGTCTTCAGAATCAAGAGGTTGGTGAGGTTGTCGTCTACCACGAGCACCTTTTTTCCTGCATAATGTTCCAACTGTGGAGTAATGGCAGGGGCAATGCGTTCAGCACCAGGGGCACATTTAATGGTGAAAGAAAAGGTAGAACCCTTACCTTCCGTACTCTGTACCTCCATCTTGCCACCCATTAAACCTACCAGGCGATCGCTGATTACCAAGCCAAGGCCCGTGCCTCCATACTTCCGGGTGTTAGAAGAGTCAACCTGAGAAAATGCTTTAAAGAGGCGTGACATCTTGGCGGCAGGTATGCCTATCCCAGTATCGCGCACCTGAAAGGAAAGTTCCAGCTTATCACCCTCCGACTTCAGCAGATCCACACGCAGATAGACCTCCCCATGGTGTGTAAACTTCATGGCATTATTGATCAGGTTCAATAACACCTGGCGCAAACGGTAGCTATCTGCGATGATCGTGTCCGGAATACGGTAGTCGATCTGATAAAGTAAATCGAGCCCCATACTCGCACTGCGAACAGCAAAAAGGTCGATAACATCTTCAACCACTTTCCGTAGATTGAAGTGCTGTGCTTCAAGGTCGAGTTGTCCGGATTCAATCTTTGAGTAATCGAGTACGTCATTGATCACGTTCAGCAGGGCATCCCCACTTGTGCTGATCACGTTTACATAATCGGCCTGTTCTGCGGTAAGGTTGGTTTCGCTGAGCAAGGCTGCCATGCCAATAACACCGTTCATTGGTGTGCGAATCTCATGGCTCATCGTGGCCAGGAAGGTGCTTTTTGCCTGTGCGGCAAGCTCTGCCTGCTTCCTGGCGGCAATAGCCTCATCATTCGACTGCTGGAGTTGCGCATTTAGTATCTGCAGCTGCTCCTCATGAGCCTTTCGTTCCGTGATATAAGCGATCATGGCACGTTGTGCACCATTATATTTATTGAGGTAAAATGCCCATAAACCGCAGGTAAAAAAAATCACGGTGGTAAGCATCAGGTGAATGATTATGGTCTGCAGTTCGAGTGCATCATAGCTGGTGAAGTAGACAGCATCTATGCCGATGCCTTGCAGGTAGTTGAGTAAAAGGTGATGTATGGCGACAAACAGAAGCATAGGCAGCTGTATCTTCCAGTTCTGGTAGGTTATCAGGATGGCACTTCCGATAAATGCAAAGAAGTGCATTTCGAACATGCCATGCATCTGGTAGATGAACTGCGCCATGAAAATGCCCATACATACGCTAAGCACGTATTGGTAAAGGTTTGATTCGGGTAGGAACCATTTAATAGAATAATAAGCCAGCAGGGCAAGTCCACCTACGCCCAGAGCAATGTTCCAGGTATCATAAACGGATGCGAAGTACAATCCTGCCAGAAAGTAGAAGCCCAGGAAGTAGTTGATCAGCTTGTCTGATCTTCGTTTAACGTCGGTGCGGTAATCGTTCAGGAATACTTCAGAGTCCTGCGCGCTGAGTTTGAAAATTTCTTCAGACATTAATAGCTGCAATTTGGCGTGGAGCAACCGTAAGCTTTAAAAGCAAGCGGCTCCAGTTTGGTTTTATGGTTTAGCAATAGATTGTTGACCGCCTGTTTGGCGTAGCGGGTCTTCTCATCCGTGCAATATCTTGATCGATTATAGTTGCCCCGGTAATACAGCTGGTGGTCGGCAGTGATGAGCACCGCTTGCGGTGTCGCGTAAACACCAGTAGACTGGGCAATGTAGGGGTCTTTTACAACAGTTTGATCTATATCAAAGCGTTGCTTTACCTCTTCAGGGGTATAGTCTTTATCTGAAACCAGAACGACTACGAAGTTCATGTCATGCTGGTACTCGCGCACAAGCGATTTGAACTCTTTGATGTTAAATCTTGAGCAGGGGCAGTCGGGGTTAAAAAAGTGCAGGAATAGTGGTTTCTCCGGGTCAATAGCGGCAGTTAAATGAAGATCCAGTCTTGTACCGACCGGGATGGGTTTATAACCGATGGGAACAGGTGTCGGCAGGCTGTAAACAAATTGGTTAAACCAGAATACACTGGCAATTACAACTAAGAGCAGGGTGAGCCAGATGCCGGCAATCCATTTTTTCATATCGGGTAATATACTCGTTACAAAAATAGTAGTTATACCCAAGGAAAACGTATAATTATCAGTGTAAATCTAAAATTTACAATAGAACTATAATGACGCGGCCCGCATTCTCCAAATTAGATTTTTAGAGAATGCAGGCCGCTAACATTTTAAATAATACTAAATCTCGTACTTGTTAATTGACTTTACGGCATAATCTACCGCTCTGGCCGTCAAAGCCATATAGGTTAAAGATGGATTTTGTGTTGAAGTGGAGGTCATACATGCACCGTCAGTAACAAATACGTTATTGCAGGCATGCAATTGATTCCATTTATTGAGTATGGAAGTTTTAGGATCGTGCCCCATTCGTGCACCGCCCATTTCATGGATATCCAATCCTGGCGCCTGCGAGGAGTCGTTCACCTTAATATTTTTGAAGCCAGCTTCAGTAAACATCTCAGAGAGCTGTTCAATGTAGTCCTTTTTCATCAGGCGGTCATTCTCGTCATAATCTACAGAGATGTTCAGCAATGGAATACCCCAGGCATCCTTTTTATCCTTGTTCAGACTTACGAAGTTTTCTTCTTTAGGAATGGTTTCGCCCATCATGTGTGAGCCTACCTGCCAAGGCCCCAACGGTGCCTTTACCAGATTCTCTTTAAGTGTTGCCCCTACGCCGCTTGCATCACGATCTACTGAACGCCTGGCGCTGAAGCCCGCAGCATAACCGCGTTTGAAATCTGTTTCCTGCTTAAGCAGGTTGCGGAATCTTGGAAGATAGCCTCCACCCGCAGGATTACGTCCATCGGTAGAAAACTCAAGTAAGCCATCGTATTCCGCGTTTATCCTTGCGCTATAGTTATGGAAAGCAACAAACTTACCCAGCTGACCATTGTCGTTCCCCAAGCCTTGCGGAAACCGGTTAGATTTGGAATTTAAAAGGATCAGGTTAGTATTTAATGCTGCAGCATTCACAAAGATGATCTTAGCATGGAATTCCATTTCTTCTTTGCTGTTTGTATCCACTACCCTTACACCAGTTGCCCGGCCTTTCTTATCATCATAGATGATAGACTCCACAACAGAATTTGGACGCATGGTCAGGTTACCCGTTTTTGCTGCCCATGGCAAGGTTGAAGCATTACTGCTGAAATAGCCACCAAAAGGACATCCGCGCTGGCAGAGCGTCCTGTTCTGACATTTCGCCCTACCCTGATCCAGGTGTATCTGATTAGGCTTTGAAAGATGTGCACAACGCGCGCTGATCACATGTCTGTTTGAATATTTTTTGCTAACGACACCTTTGAAGTAGTCTTCTACAGCATTCAGGGGAAATCCCGGGAGGAACTCACCGTCTGGTAATTCCTGCAAACCATCTTTGTTTCCGGCGATGCCGGCAAAGCGCTCCGCATAGCTATACCAGGGGGCAAGATCTTTATAGCGGATCGGCCAGTCGACGGCAAAGCCATCGCGCGCAGGCCCTTCAAAATCGAGATCGCTCCAGCGTTGCGTTTGTCTTGCCCACAGCAGAGACTTCCCGCCCACCTGGTACCCACGGATCCAGTCAAATGGCTTTGTCTGTTCATATGGATGTTCATTATCCTTTACCACAAAGTGCATGGCATCTTCCCTGAAAACATAACACCTGCTGGCGATTGGGTTTTCTTTCTGAATGGCAAGCGCAATCTGTCCACGGTGCTCAAATTCATAAGGGTACATGTTTGTGGTGGGGTAATCTTTGATGTGCTGTACATCCCTTCCACGTTCCAGAACCAGAGTCTTGAAGCCCTTTTCGGTAAACTCTTTTGCGGCCCAGCCACCACTTATTCCAGAGCCAATGACAATCACATCATAGGTGTTTGCCTTCTTGCTATCTATATTGATATTTGACATTCTAAGTTTTAGTATTAAGCAGATTTAACTCGGTAATACGGGTTGTATCTTCCCGGTACAAGCTCCCAGACAATAAGGTTGGTCATCACATATTTTGAGCTCATATACCCTTCAATGGTTTTTGATTTCATGATGTCGTAGAACTTTTTCAGTTCAGCTGAGGCCTGCTGATCTTTTTCAACGCTGGTAAGCAGCTGTTCCCGTTCAGGCGGGGTCAACTTTTGAAAGCTTTTAGAGAATTGTGATTCTGATCGATCTTGCAAGGCATCAAGACCTTTAAAGAAGCTTTCCTGGTCTTCTTTCTCATAGCAGTCGTCCAGCATTTTGACTGTAAACAGGTGCAGATTAAGTGATTTCGCTCCAGGTGTGTTGGTTTCAGGAATGATGGTTTCCGCGATGTCGGCCAGCAGTTGCTCCTGATCAAGGCTTACATCGATGGTATTTAGTGCTATTGAAGATTTCCCGGAGTCCCGTAAACAGGATGGCAGCAGCGCCAGGCCACCCGCCATGAATAATATTTGTTTGATCGCTAAGCGTCTCTCCATTTTATATTTGATTATAGCTTATTCCGGGCAGGCGATGGATATTGGTGATTACCACAGCAAAAGCCCGGAACAAATAAAGTTATACATTTCCAAAGATAAATCAGCGGGCCTTACATTTTCCGGCAAAAGCTGGTAAATTTTTAACCCATATATTGATCCAGGGGAAGTACGATGTTGACCATGGTACCCGCATCGGCCTTAATCTTGATCCTGCCATTAAGCAAGCGAACTTTATTCATGAGCGTGGCCAGTCCGAGTCCGTTCTTTCCCGCCTCCACCTGGTTGAAGCCGATGCCATTATCCTGCACGAGGATATACATACAACCGTTTTCCTGTTTAATTTCAATGATTGCCTCACTTGCTTTCGCATGGTTAACGACATTTACGAGTAGTTCCTGAACCATACGGTAAATGGAGACCTCCACGTCAGCATCCAGGCGTGATTGTAGGCCAGTAATCTGACAAGTGACGTCAATATCCGGCCGAAACTGCTTACACAGTTCAAGGATGGTTTCCTCCAGTCCGAAATCTTCCAGAATTGCAGGCGTCATTTGCTGGGACAGCCGGCGTACTTCGCGGATGGCCTCTGCAAGGATCTTATCCGTATATTGCTTTGCATTCTGGAAGCCCTCCGGATCATTTACTGCCTTTCCCGGATCTACATGCTTCAGGTTTATTTTAACCGCATACAGCAGTTGTCCGATGCCGTTGCGCAAGTTTTCGGCCATACGCCGGCGTTCCTCTTCCTGCGTTCTGATGCTTGCTTTAAATATCTCCGTTTTCTGACGTTCCTGCATGGCACGCACATTTGCTTCGGCCTCCCGCATGGGCGTGATGTCCTGGTTCGTTGCCACGAGGCAGCCGTTCATCCTCACAAAGGTACAGGCGTACCATTTGTTGAAGCCTTCAAAGGGATAGTAATATTCCAGCTGCTCGGCCTCGCCCGTAGCCATTACTTTCAGCATCAGGTCAAATAAGCCCGCATCCTTTACCCCAGGGTATTCCTTTGTGTAATAGGTACCCACCAGGTCACTGCGCCCGGTTTCGTTTTCCAACCCCCTGCTTACGAGGGTGATTATAAAGTCTACAATTTCGTGATTCTCATTACGTACTGGCTGCAGCAGCGACATGCCGATCATTGTTGCATCAAATACGGATCGCAGCATGGCATTGCTTTCCTGAAGCTCCTGATGTGCTTTCAGCAAGGCTTCGCCTGCGATCTTCTGATCCGTAATATCATGTGCCACCCCCAGGACATACAATCCCTTGCCATCCTTGTCGGTAATTACTTTACCTTTTGCCAGGATGTAGTGCATTTCGCCATTAGGGTGAAACACACGCCGGACATATTCATATCCGGTCTGACGAGCAATTGCCGAAGCCAGGATCTCGCTAATCCGCTCGTGGTCTCCCGGATCGGAGATTGACTTTATGAAGTCAAGGGAAGGCTCAAGTCCTTCGGGTACAAAACCCAGCAGGCGGTACATGCCATCAGAAAAGCTAATTCGCTGCGAATCCAGTGCAATCTGGTAACTTCCGGTGCTTCCGGCTTCTTCCACTTTCGATAACAGATCAAAGGTGTCGGTGAGTCGTTTACCGTCCTGTTCAATCCGACGTTCAAACTCTATCTCTTTTTTTATCAGTCTGGTAACATCCAGCAGTTTATGAATGATGTAAGATATTTCATGCTGTGGGTTCAGTACCGGTGACTGTATAATCTCGTAATAGCGGTGCCGGACTTGCTGTGCGTCGATGGTGCGACATTCTTTGCTGAGAATAACCTCGTCAAGTACATTGATCATACGTGACGATAAGGACGGATTGCTGGTGTTATACAAGGAAAAAACATCCTCTAGATCAAGGTGCTTTACCGCTTCCCTGGACAAGTCCATCGCAGCAAGGTAGGCGTTACTGGCTGTAAGGACTTCCTTAGCCGGGGAGAGGATCAAGTATAACTCGGGCAATTGCTCGAAGATCTTCAGTTCGCTTTTACCATCTATTAAACCCGAATTCAGGTAATCATTACGTTTCATACAAACAGTGCTTATTATAACTTTTTGACATTAATCGGCAACACGCAGAACAAAAATAAGCATAAGATAAATGAGTTAAGGAGAAACCACAGGGGGTATATACCTGTTTATACAATATTTTACCTAAATTTTCTATCCTCCTAATATGGATTTATTTGCAATAATTACCTCCCTTTTTACCATAAGTTCGATTTTTAGTTACATCAATGCGCGATGGATCAGGCTTCCCGGCGTAATTGGTGTGATGCTTCTTGCAATTGCATCTGCGTTGATCACCGTCTTTGCGAGTAAAATGCTTCCTTCATTCAGTAAGCTGATCATGGAGCTGAATGCTTCCATCGACTTTTCCAGTGCACTGCTGGACATACTTTTGGGTTTCCTGCTTTTCGCAAGTGCATTACACTTTGATATTAAGAAGTTGAAGTCAAACCTGGGTGGTGTGTTGACCATCAGCACCGTTGGGGTACTGCTATCCACTTTGATTTTTGGTGGACTGTTCTATTTCGCATTGGGGTTAATAGGCCGGGAGATCCCAATTATATACTGTCTGATCTTTGGCGCACTTATTTCGCCTACCGACGCAGTTGCTGTGGCGGCATTACTTAAAAACACGAGGATGCCAGCCCGGCTGGAAACTATAATCAATGGTGAATCACTCTTTAATGATGGTATAGGTATCGTGCTGTTTATAACTTTCGTGGGTTTGGCAGCCATACCAGGCAGTCAGCTGTCCTGGTCACATACAAGCCTGTTGTTTGTCCGCGAGGTATTTGGAGGATTGCTCCTGGGGTTAGTCCTGGGCTGGTTTGCGTTCCGGATGATGCGACAACTCTCCGATTTTCAAACCATTGTGATCATCTCTATTTCGCTGGTTATGGTTATCTCTTTAGTGGGCAGCATGCTGCATGTGTCAGTTCCACTGGCCGTTGTAGCTGCAGGCCTGCTTATCGGAAGCAGGCCCTTTAATGAAAATAAAGAATCCAGATTGAACGAGTACTTGCAACGGATTTGGGGACTATTCGACGAGTTGCTTAATACCATACTGTTTGTGTTGATCGGGCTTCAACTGGTTTCGGTATCCTTCAGTGCAGATTATTTCATTGCCGGTGCATTCGCGACGCTGATCCTGCTGGCTGCGCGTATGCTCAGCATCGTCCTGCCCATTGCCTTTCTGCGCCGATCGCTACGACTTAAGTACAACAGTGTTGGCATACTTACCTGGGGTGGCTTGCGCGGCGGTATCTCGGTGGCACTTGCCCTGTCACTTCCGCCCTCGCCCTACCGGGAACTTATCCTAACTGCAAGTTTCTGCGTGGTGGTATTCTCGATCTTTGTACAGGGCTTAACGCTAAACAAGGTTGTAAGCAGGCTACTCCTTAACCAGAAAGATTAGCAAGGATCTGGCACCATGGGCACCAATCACAAGGCTTTGTTCTATATCGGCTGTTTTGGATGGACCGGCAATGAAGACACCAAAGGTATTTGCAGCATCTGCAATGCGCTCATAGGCCTCATGCATGTTTTCAACGAGTTGCCCGGCGCCGAGCACAATAGCCAGGTGCTGACAAATGAATGGTGTTACCCTTGATCCAAGTTGTTCTTCAGTTAACCAGATCGCAGCATTCTCCGCTACGCCGAAATGGCCCTGGACAAGCGCCAGGCTTACGTCTGCTAAAGTATGCGGATCAACATCTCTGGGTACAGTTTCAAAGGCTGCAGCAAGGGCAGGCATCATGCTGATCACCCTTTCATCCGGATGGTAATGCTGATGCACATAGGCAATGATCTGTTCATAACTATCTACACTCAGCACCTGTGCACCAATGCGGCTAACCGTTTCGGAGAAGCGCTCGGGCAGCCCTGCATCATCTGGAAGCGCCGGTCTGAATGGTTCCGGTAAGGGGAAGAATTCGGGCTTATTCCTTTGTATAACCGCTAAGATCTCTGCTTTACTCATTGTTTTTTATTCTTTTTGTACCAGTCGCGGAAAGACTGTGCGGGTGCCTGCGGCATCTCACGTTGTTTATACCATGGATTAAACTTGTTGTTCAAGGCAAAGGGTGCCAGACGCATCACCATCCTGCCTGCTTTACCAGCAAGTACAAAGCGTCTTGTGGATGAAAGGGTGAAGCTCATAAGCTTCATTGCAGCCACTTTTGACGGATCAACATGACCAGCTTTAACGATTACCTGGCGCCATTTGTAGAGCTGATTGTGGATATCGATCTTCACGGGGCAGACATTGCTGCAGGATCCGCAAAGCGTGGAAGCAAAAGGAAGGTCGGCATACTTTTCCATGTCCAGGTTAGGCGCTAAAATAGAACCGATGGGTCCGGCAATGGCGGTATGATAGCTATGTCCGCCACTGCGGCGATACACCGGGCAGGTATTCATGCAGGCGCCACAGCGAATACATTTCAGCGAGTTCCGGAAATCTTCACGGCCGAGCTGTACACTTCTGCCATTATCAACCAGTATTAAATGCATCTCCTGACCGGGGCGTGGTGCAGCATAGTGACTGGAGTACGTTGTGATGGGCTGCCCGGTTGCACTTCTGGTAAGTAAGCGCAGGAACACCGAAAGGTGCTTACGTTTGGGGATGATCTTTTCTATACCCATAGCAGCGATATGGACCTCAGACAGGTGAGCACCCATGTCGGCATTACCCTCATTGGTGCAAACCACAAATTCTCCAGTTTCCGCAACCGCGAAATTGACACCGGTAAGTGCAGCACGACGTGTGAGGAAGACCTCACGTAAATGGTTCCGTGCCGTTTCGGTAAGCAGCTTCGGATCTGACATTCCCTTCGGGGTGCCCAGATGCTCAGCAAAGAGCTCACCGATCTCTTCTTTCTTTTTATGGATACAAGGGAGTACAATGTGGCTTGGTGGCTCTTTCGCCAGCTGCACAATCCGTTCCCCGAGATCAGAGTCAATAACTTCAATTCCTTTTTCAGCCAGATATTCATTCAAATGGCATTCTTCGGTAAGCATCGACTTGCTTTTAACCATCTGGCTGATTCCTTTTCGCTGGAGGATTTCGTGAACCAGTTTATTATGTTCCTCGGCGTCTTTCGCCCAATGCACTATAATTCCGTTCTTTTCGGCATTGGCTTCAAACTCCAGCAGGTAGGTGTCGAGCTGTGAAAGCACATTTGCCTTGATATTTGAAGCCTGTTCCCGTAGTTGTTCCCATTCGGGTATCTGGTGGGCAGCATTATCACGTTTGGCCCTTATCCACCATAAAGTTTCATCATGCCAGTCTACCCGCGCATTATCACTCGTAAATGCTGCAGATAATGTTGCATGATTTTGTTCATTCTTGTCCATAATTCCCTCTATTCAGCCGTAAGAATCTCTGCAATGTGTAACACTTTAACTTTACTGTTCTCCCGACGCAAGATACCTTCCATATGCATCAGGCAGGACATGTCTGATGAAGTAATGTACTCAGCCTCATGTTTAAGGTGGTCGGCCACCCTATCCTGCCCCATCTTTGCGGATACTGCCTCTTCAACAACGCAGAAGGTTCCGCCAAAGCCGCAGCATTCGTCGGGACGGGAAAGGTCGATCATCTCGATGCCCTCCACCATATTCAACAGCTGCATGGGTTTGGAGAAATGTGGCGCTACAAGCTCGGTCATTTGCGACAAATGCAGCCCACGCTGCCCATGACAGCTTTGATGTAAACCAACCCTGAAGGGAAAGCGTGCACTTAGCTTGTCTACTTTTAAAACGTCCGTTAAAAATTCTACCAGCTCATAGATCCGGCTGCGAACTTGTGTCGCTTCTTGCGGCCGGGCATCGTCATGGAGGTGCTCCTTGAGGTGCAGCACACAGCTGCCTGAAGGAGACACGATGTAATCGAATCCCGCGAAGTTATCTATGAACAGACCATTACAGCCTCCGGATAAATGTTCAAAGCCGGAGTTAGCCATGGGTTGTCCGCAGCAGGTTTGCCCTAAGGGGTAATCCACATCTACACCCAGGTTTTGCAGCAGCTTCATCGTTGCAATGGCTGCATTCGGATAAAACTGATCTACGTAACAGGGGATAAAAAGGCCGACTTTCATAAGCTGATTTGATTTTTTACAGAATAGAATTTTAATGCAATAATATCATTTGCAAGCGGCTTTTTATTCCAATGTTGATGAATCGCGATAGCAGTGCCCAGTGCCGTAGCTTGTGCCATGGCTGCTGCATACACCTCAATCTCGGGAAATGCAAGCGCTAACAGGTTCATATAGATCACGTTCTTACTGAAACCGCCATCAACGAAGATCTTTTTTATAGCTGTTCCATTGATGATCATAGCGGTCGACTGCAATTGCAGATCTACCAGATCCAGAATCAATTGATGGTAAGCTTCACTTGCATTGTCAAAACTTCCTAGATCACGCAGGGCGAATACGGAGGTCTTACCTGCATCCGCTCCAGTCATTTCCAGCTTTGCACGCTGCTTAAGTTTGCTGACCAGCTCCGGTTCGAAGGCCATGCTCCTGAAAATCAAAGCATCCACATTGAAGGCAGCAGCAATCCGCTTCACCTGTTGCTCATGTTCATTTCCTGCAAAGAGCCTTGATGCCTTTACGGGTTTTCCATGGTAGCCGATGTAAGCAAGGCAGTCGTGCTCAAGCTCATACGCCGTCAATGGCGTGGAATTAAAAGGGTTCATGCTGATACACCAGGTTCCGGTGCTTAGCAGAATGAAGGGTTCTGAAAAACTCGCCTGATAGGGAATTAAAGCGGCAGAGCTGTCATGCAATCCGGCGCCCACAATATAGCGTTTGCCCATGAAGGTTGACTCCATAACCTCATCGGAGGGCATGATTGGCGGAAGCAGCTGTTGAAGCTGCTCCGTATATACCCAATGATGATAGTCTTGCTTTTTAAAATCCCATAGCTGCGTATGACAGCCAATGCTGGTCATATCTGAATATTTCTTTCCGGAGATCAGATAACTGACGTATTGCGGTAAATGCAAGGCCCATTTGATCTTGCTGAATAGCGCTGGCTGCTGGTATTTCAGGCGGTAAAGTTGCAGGCCTGCATTGAGGCTCCCGGATGCGGGCGAAGCCGTTTCCAGGGCAACTTGTTCCTTACCGCCATACTGCCCATAAAACTGGCTTTCCAGCCCTTCAGGATAGGCCTTGAGGTAGTTGTAAAGTGGCGTAAGTGGCTGTCCCTGTTCATCCAGGTAAACCATACTGGCGCCGTAAGTTGAAAAATTAATTGCTACAAGTTCATATTCCTCCTGGCGCAGCACCTCGTTCAGCGACTCAAAAACAGAGATCCTGATGCTGTCCAGGTTTTCACAAACATCGCCATCTTCATCTTTAGTCTCTAAAAAGCGGGCAGTCTTCTCATAAACAATACGGTAGTGCTCGTCAAACAAGAAGAGCTTTTTATTCGTCTTGCCTACATCGAAAACTGCAATTACCCGTAGTGCTTCCATATTATAATCCTGTTGCTACAGTGACAGCTCCTCTTTTCCGGATCAACTCGTTTCGTACCTGCAAGTCACGGTATAACTTTAATGGATTAAGTGCTCCACCTGCGCGACGTCTTGCTTCGGCTACGATGGGACGCAGGTCAGTTCTGAATACACTTTGAAGGATCTCCTGAGCCGCAACGGTGTCATTCTCCAGCTGCGCTTTTTTCATCGCCTCGCGGTCTACAAGTAAGGCTTGTGCATAGGCGATCATGATCGCTTCGACAGACTGCAAAAGATCCTCCAAAGGGTCTTTCACGTTGTGAGACGCATCTATCATCCAGCCCAGGTCCTTCGCATGGTTCATGCCGCGCGCATCCATTCCTTCTACAAGTTCATTGAAGATCAGGAACAGTTGGTAAGGCTTGATGCTGCCCGTGGTGAGGTCGTCATCACCGTACTTGGAGTCATTGAAGTGGAAACCGCCCAGCTTACCTTCCATCAGCAATAAAGCAACGATCTGCTCAATGTTTGCGTTTGGAAGATGGTGGCCAAGATCTACCAGGGTGTAGGCCTGCTGACCCAGTTTACTTACGTACAATAAGGATTGTCCCCAATCGCCTACAGTCGTAGAATAGAAGTTCGGCTCAAAAGCCTTGTACTCCAGGAACAATTTCCAGTTTGATGGCAGGGCGGCATAAATTTCCTGCAGGCATTCTAAAGTATTTTCAAATGCCCTGCGGAAGTTTAACTGTCCGGGGAAGGAAGAACCATCAGATAACCAGACAGTCAGTGACTCCGATCCAAGTTCCACACCATGTTTAATCACTTCAATATTATGTGCGATGGCTTGTTTACGAACGGCCGCATCCACATGTTGTAAAGAGCCGAACTTATAGCTTTTTTCCTGGCCTTTCTGGTCCTGAAAAGTATTGGAATTCATCGCATCGAAGCGCAGGCCATGCTGGGCCGCCAATGTACGGATTTCCTGATAGTTACCAGGGATATCCCAGGGAATATGCAGGGATATTGCGCCGCTGGACTGATTCAGCTGATGGATCAATCCAATATCTTCGATCTTTTCTTCAAGGCTGCCCGGCTCACCACCGCCGGAAAAGCGGCCAAAGCGGGTACCACCAGTACCTAAAGCCCAGCTTGGAATGGCAACTTGAAAATCAATGAGCTTCTGGATCAGCGACTCGGTATCGGACAGTTCAGATGCGATATATGAAAACTGCTTTTCATGCTTACTTAATGCATCGCTGTTTGCCTGTTCTATTTGGTATTTTTCAATTGTCATGTTTAGTAGTTTAGGTTCATTGATCTATCTGAGGAAAGCATTGGCAACGCCACCATCCACATTCAGCACGTTTCCAGTCGACTTGTTCAGCAGTCCACCTACAAATGCAAAGCAGGCATTGGCGATGTCAAGCGGCAAAATAATCTCGTTCAGTAAGGTCCTTTTGGCATAATATGCCGGCAGTTCCTCAACGGTTACACCATAAGCTTTGGCACGGCCTTCAGCCCAGCCACCAGCCCAGATGTTGCTGTCTGATATTACCGCATCCGGGTTAACCACGTTGACGCGGATATTGTCTGGGCCCAACTCAGCTGCATTTAGCCTGCTGAGGTGCAGCTGTGCCGCTTTCGCAGAGCCGTACCCAGCATTGTTTGGTCCCGAAACCAGTGCATTCTTACTTACAATATTAATGATATCTCCACCAATACCCTGTTTTTTCATCATACCTACCGCTGCCTGCGTAATATTGAACTGGCCTTTCACCAGTACATCGTATAGCAGCTCCCAGTCGTGGTCCGTATGTTCTTCGATAGACTTGGAAATGGAGAGTCCGGCATTATTGACGACGAGGTCAAGGCCCCCAAAAGCCAGCGCAGCAGTTTGCATAGCCTCTTTGATCTGCTTATTGCGCGTTACATCCAATATCACCGGCGTAAAGGCATCATTGCCATAAAGCGACTTGAATTCACCTGCAGCTTCGGCAAGTCGTTCGGCATTCATGTCATTTAGTATAACGACCGCACCTTCTTCAATGAATTTCTTTGCAATGGCTTTTCCAATGCCTCCGGCACTGCCTGTTACCAGGGCAATTCTACCTGAAAGGGGTTTTGGCTTAGGCATGCGCTGAAGCTTTGCTTCTTCCAATAACCAGTATTCGATGTCGAAGGCTTCCTGACGTGGCAGGGAGGTATAAGATGATATCGCCTCGGCACCTTTCATTACATTGATGGCATTGATGTAAAACTCGGCTGCCACGCAGGTAGTCTGCTTGTCTTTAGAGAAAGAAAATAAGCCTATGCCTGGGTAAAGGATAATAACGGGGTTACTATCACGGATGGCCGGACTATTTTCATGCTTGCAGTTTTCATAATAATCCTTGTACATCTGGCGGTACTCGCGGAATGCTGGTTCGAGTTGTGCCCTGATGGCCGCGGTATCGGAAAGATCCTGATCAGGAGCCAGGTCGAGCACCAGCGGGCTGATCTTGGTACGCAGAAAGTGATCAGGACAGCTTGTGCCCATCGGGGCAAGTCGTTCAAGATCATTTGAGTTGATGAATTCAAGGACGCGGGTATCGTCTGTAAAATGACCGA
This sequence comes from Pedobacter sp., assembly GCA_038918115.1. Lineage (GTDB taxonomy): Bacteria > Bacteroidota > Bacteroidia > Sphingobacteriales > Sphingobacteriaceae > Pedobacter. Next base: position 95,554 of record JBCLAL010000001.1, on the reverse strand, counting down.
TCATAGGCCTTTCACTGGAACAGAAACCCCGCAGTAGCGGCGCTAATGTTGCTGCCTGTGCTTTGCGTTGTTCAACAGGGAAGGCTTCGATCTTCTGCCCACCGAATACGGGACCCTTTTTACCATAACTTGCTTCCAGGTAACTGGCGCAGATCTCGATTACTTCAAGCGTATTTACATAGCTTTCATAAGCAGTATCGCCCCAGGTGAACAAGCCGTGCGAACCCAGCATGATGCCGCGGATGCCAGGATTTTCATCCAGGCATTGCTTTAACTGCAGTCCAAGCTCAAAGCCGGGACGCTTCCAGTCTACCCAGCCTATGCTGCCGCCAAAGAGTTCCTTGGTGATCTGCTCACCATCCGCTGCTGCTGCAATCGCAATTGCCGCATCGGGATGCAGGTGGTCTATATGTTTGAAGGGCAGGAAGCCGTGTAGTGGTGTATCAATTGAAGGTGCCTTTGAAGAAAGGTCGAAAATGCAGTGGTTGAACAGTTCTACCATCTCATCCTCGTGTTCTACCCCACGGTATACATTCCTGAGGCTGCGTAACCGCTCAACATATAAGGCTGCCAGTCCGCTCTTTTTTAAAGTACCTATATCGCCCCCAGAACCCTTGATCCACATCACTTCCGTTTGTGCACCGGTTAGCGGGTCTTTTTCCATTAGTTTACAGGAAGTATTTCCACCGCCATAATTCGTTAATCTAAGATCGGCACCCAGCAAGTTTGAACGGTAAATCAGTAAGCCTACTTCATCCCCCGCAAACTTCGCTGCTGCTGCCTCATCCCATAAATAACTTACGTGTTTAAATTTGTTGGCATCTACAGACATATTGTTTTTCATTAAATAACTATTTGATTGAATTCCCGTAACCAACAACCAGGATGGAGAGTATTATAAACAGAATTCCCATGATTACTGTGGTATAGGTTTTTTTGGATACACCTTTCCATTCATTGAGTACAAGCCCCCAGACATTGGCAATCAGAATGATGAAAGCCATGTGCAATATCCAGGAACTCGCGCCATTACCGAGCCTGCTTTCGCCCATACCATAGAAAAAGAACTGCAGGAACCATGTGGTACCAGCCAAGGCCGAAAACACGTAATTCTTAAGCAGCGGGGTATTGCCATTAACATAATCGCCAGCGGTTTTGTTCTTGATATTCAAGCCTATACACCACAGGAGATTTGTTGTTAGGCCACCCAGCAGAATCACTACATAGGATACATTGTTTTGGAACAGGAACTCCCCTTCACCAGGATGGGCAGCTTTCCAGGACGCATTGGCCGCATCCGCCATCTCCTTACCGGCATCTATGCCAAAGGCCATACAGGCACTCAGCACACCAGAAATTACGGAGACAGTGAGGCCCAGACCAATCTTGAACTCGGTACTTTCAAGTGCCTGTCCTTTGCTGCTAAGGTCACGCTCCTTCATCAGCCCTGCTTTTCCGCAGATCACAATGCCGACGATACAAATGAATATACCGAACAAGACCCATTGTCCCCAGGGATTACTGATCAGGTCTGTAAAAGAATCCTTCCCTGCTTTTGGATTGAAGTTGTAGTACACTGAAGGGATCAGTGCGCCAAAGATGGAACACAAACCCAGAATGATGGAGCTACCCAGCGAAACACCCAGATAGCGCACACCCAGTCCGTAGGTAAGTCCGCCAATGCCCCAAAGCGCTCCAAAGAAGTAGGTCAGACCCAAGATGCCACCATCAGTTGCGGCAATGATATCAGTGAAGCCAGGTATGGTCAGGTAAGCAGCCAGTGGCGGTACAATCAACCAGGAAAATAGTCCACCAATGATCCAATAGCTTTCCCAGGCCCAGCCTTTAACTTTCTTGTAAGGAATGTAGAAACTGCCGGAAGCAAAACCTCCAATGAAATGGAATAATACACCAAAAAATGCTCCCATGAGAATTATGTTTGATTATGTTGATTAAGTAAGTCCAAAATAATGATGTGGTATGGAAGCACTGTCATGCTCCATCATGCAAGCACAGCTTTTTACAACGAAGGCCGCAGGGTTAAACTAAAGGGAGCTTCCAGATCCTGGCGCCGCCGGCTCTTGATGATCTCGGCAGCCATGGTGCCCATCAGCTGGAAATCTGTCGATATGGTGGTGATCCCATTTAGTAAAAATTTCTTCAATGGTGTTTCGTTGTAAGAGATCAGTCCTACTTCCTTCCCGGGGGTTAATCCTTGCGAGATGATCTTCTCGATGATCGACACCAGGTCATCCTCCATCAGGTTGATGTAAACCTCCCCTTCACCGATAATTTCATTTTTTACATCATGCACAATATGATGTCCGAAAGCATACTGTTGACAAAACAAGCGGAATCCGTTGATGATCTCCTTCGGGAAGTAGCTCCGCTTAGGAAAGATCAGTTTAAGCGTGTGGTATTTAGCAAGTGCTTCCTTCGCCTGGCAGAGCGCATTGTAGATGTCTTTTTCAAAGTTCTCGTAGATGGCAGAGTACTCCCCACAAACGCCGGACACTTTCTTATCGATAAGGATCAGCTTGTCTTTAGGTAAGGTGTTTATGATCTCGGCAGCCTCCTCACCTCCTTCCACGAAATGCGGGATGATCACATAGTGGCTATAATCTGTACGCCGGTTCTGGATCAGCCTTTTAAATATTGCGAAATCATTATTGTAAACGTAAAAGTGGATTACGGCCTCTTCGCCAAGCGCAGCAACAAAAGAGTCGAAAATGATCTTCTTGTGTACGGAGAGCTTGTTGAATAGCAGGAATATTTTAATTTTTTTCTTAAAATCTGTCTGACCGATGTAGTAGCCTTTTCCCGGAACGGACACAATCACACCTTTTTCCTTCAGACATTTATACCCTTTTTCTGCGGTATCCCTGGATATCTCAAGGATATAGCTCAGTTCATTGATAGATGGCAGCACATCGTTTTTCTGCAGCTTACCCTCTTCGATTGCCTCGATGATGGAGTCACTTAGCTGGAGATACTTTGGTGTTGCAGCGTATTCATCTACATGAATCAGATTTGAAAAGTCGGCTGTTTTCATTCTGGTTGTTATTATTTTTTAATGATCTTAATTCCTCTTGGCGCTTTGACCTTAGTCTTGATCTTTCCATTTGCTTCCCTGGTGTGGCGTATTGTCACTACACCACGAAGGGTTGGGAAGGTTCCTTCAACAAAATCCAGTTTACCCAGATGCGGCTCAATTTTAATTACCCTGCTTCCAGGCGCCAGAACCTTCACCCCCAGCACATGTTCAGTAAGCCATGATGTTGGGCCCGAAGCCCAGCCATGTGAAAGGCTATGTCGCAGTTTTTTATAGCTAAATGCACCATAACTGGCATGGATATCCGTTTTTCCGGCTGGCACCAACTCGTCGATCCTGGCTGCATTTTTCATCCAGCTGGTATCAAAATCTTCCCAGAAGGTTGTCGCCCCCATATCCAGCATTCCACCCCAATAGGTCTTTATATTTTCCATGGCGCCATCGTAGTCGCCGGCCATTGCTTTTGCCTGAAGCATATAATAGCCATAAAATGTAGAGAAGTTCATGGTGCCCCCTACAGAAATAATTTCCTGATTGGCTTTTTCGGCGGGCATCAAACCGGCAAGTGCCATAAGTGATGCTGCTTGTTTATTATTAGCCGCGTCGGGAACCGCTTGTTTCAGTCTTGCTACGGCCGCATCACATTGCTGTGCGGTCTCCTCATCACCTAAGATGCGGCTCAGTTCTGCACCATCTGTCAACGTCATTACCATCATGGCCTGCAGCCCCGCATGTACCGCGGTTTTGTTCTCGAAAGTAGGCCAGTCCATAAAACGCATTCCATCCAGGTCTTCCTCATTGCCTTTTATCTTGCTGATTAACAGCTGTAGCAGTCCCTTCAGGTAGTCCTGTTGTTTTTGCAGGTATGGTAGATCACCCTGGTACAGGAACCAGGAGCGTTGAATTCTAATCCACCACATGGAATAAGAGCTAATGCCGTTCATCCATGCTGGCAGTGGCGTCACATCTTTAATCAGATCCAGGCTCCTCGGTACAACCTCATTGTTGCCAAATACCGAACTGATGGTCATCACCTCGGGATGCATGTCGCCTACCCAAACCAGCCGGTCACGTTTAATACCATCCCAGAGGTATTGCTGCATATTCAGGTGCACCGTATAGGCACCCGTTGCCCAGATTTCATTCAGCCGTTCATCACTGCTTTTAAAAGAACCCAGGTAAGGAATATCCCTGTAAATAAACATAGCCCGCACTTCTTTCAGTAGCAAGGTTGTATTTTGATCAAGCAAATCAATACGTACAAAGCGGAAACCGGTATTACCAATATCAAGCGTTCCCAGCCATGGCAGCGCTACTGTAAAATCGCGAATGGCATGGTCGTTTGTAGCACCTTGAAGGGTATCGATGTCAGCCATGGCCTCACTTGCAGATTCCCCAAAACGTATCCGAACCTTCACCGGACTATTTTTCTCCATCAAACCCGTCACCAACTGTAAACCACCATGGATCTCCCGGCCAAAGTCGAGCAAAATCCCGGGATTGCTGCTGCTGTCGCTCTTCATGATGATCATATCTTTATTCACCAACTCGGCCTGACTGTTACCCTGCTTCAGCAGGTTTTCGCTGCCGCTGATGAATTTGCCGCTCATGTCTGACTGCCACAGCACTTTTTTTGGAGAAAGAAACACGCGTGCACGGGTATCTTTTTCCTTATGATAATTGCTATCGGTAAAAACGGGCGGCAGTTGTGCGAAAGCATGCATGCTGAACACTAAAGAAAAGAGTAGTAGGCTGAACTTCATATCGTGGTTGGAATTAGTAGGTAATGGTTAATAGGGTTACCGGTCCTTTCAAACCTGAGGCTTGAAGCTGGCTATCCGGTTTATATGGATTCACACTCGTCCATGTTTTACGTTCAGCGGCCGGTAGTTTACTGTCGCCGATAAGCCGGTTTACCCAGTTGTTTACCACACTGATCTCTATGGTATTTGTTCCTGATTGCAGGGCATCGGTAATGTCCAGCTGCCAGGGTGCAGTCCATACGCCACCCACATCTTTCCCATTCACCTTTACCTTCGCCATCACATCTACCGCACCAAGATCTAGCAACACACGTGATCCTTTATCTACTTTACCGACTTTGAAGCTGTTACGGTAAACCGCCGTTCCGGAGTAGTGCCGGATGTTTTCTTCAGGTCTGCTGGTCCAGTCAACTAGGGTATCAAAGGTTACCGGCTGCTCAGGACCGCGCATCTTTGGATCAAACTGAACTGTCCAAGGGCCATCTACTGTTCTAACCAGCTTTGCTTCCGGGAAATTGAACTTGCCTGCTGGCGCTGCAGCAGCATTGTCATTACGAAAGACGATGAAAGCACTTTCAAGCGGCTCCAGCTTTAAGCGCAGTCGCGTAAGCGAATCCGCAATGCTATATTGCGGTAATGCGCGCATACGCCCGGTTAGGGCATCCCAAAGCTGCGGCTTCTTGCCCGAAACATTGAACTGTGCATTAACATCAATCCTTGAGCTACTTTGATTGCTCACGAAGTAAATGTCTTCTGTGGTAGTTTTCCTGTGAATATACAGTAGTGAGTCGCTGCCAATGCCCTTGAAGTCGGGCTTGACGTGTAGCTGATCCAGCACTTCCTGCATCGTCATGCCGCTAAACACACGCCCTTTTCCATACGATCTTACCTTTGGTGCAGCAGTGCTGGTGTCGCCCCACAATGCTGTTGCAATGCCTTGCACCTCGGCATCGGCAGCAGGATACTGCTGTAGACTTGGTGAACGTCTTGGTGCCGGCCCGAGGATGTTTGCACCTTGTGCCACCAGCTGCTCAATCTTCCGCAGTAACTCAGGACGCATGGTCTCCAGCTTCGGCAATACCAGTAAAGCATAAGACAGGCCATCCGGTAAAACCAAACGACCATCCTTCACCTTTACCCGGTCACGGATCACCTCCCCATTGATATAATCAAAAGCATATCCAGAAGGTAATGCCGGATCGGTGATGCCGGTCATCTTCGGGGCATCCTCACCTATAAAGTAAGCTACATCAGCGACATACAAGCCTTGTTGCAGCATCAGATTAGCACGTTTCAGATATTGTATAAAGAGGTCAGTATAGCTGTACCAGGTATTATGGCGGTTAAACTCATTACCGAAATCAGCATTGATACCCGGCAGCAAGTTATCATCAGGCTGCTGTATAAATACATGCAGCAGTGTATTATTGATTCCTTCTGTAAAAAAGCGATCGCCACGCTGTTTCATCAATGCGGGGTAGCGTGCGTAGGACTTACCACCGGCAGTAAAAGACTCTGCGGAGACCTTGTTCTTTCCGTAAATATGTGCGGCGGAGGAGGCTGCCCTGTTCTCGATATCTCCAAGTTCACCCTCACTCCAGAACTCCCCTCCAATTTCGTCCGACTGTCCGCCGTACTGAAGGAATTCACCGGGAAAGCCCCAGTGTCCGTAGTTTTCCAGCCAGGTTCTCAGGCCGTGTTTGTTACTCACTGCTTTCAGCCCGCCAACATAATCGTAAGCCACCCGGTCTGCTATAAACCGTCGCAGGTCCCAAAGGAATCGGTCGGACATGGCACGGTTCCCGACAACCTTACCCTCTATAACAGGTAAGTATGGCAGTGGATCATAGCCAAAGGCATCTTGAAACTTCTTCAGCATCCCGTCGGTCCAATTCTGTCCACCAGTTTCGTAGCTGTCTTCAACCGCTACTTTCCAGGTTTTCCGGTCCGCCGCAGGAATCCTGCGCATGATCTCACCTAAAAAGGATTCGAAATGCTGCTCCACGTGCTCCTTGCTCATCTTGTCTACTTCCAGACCAGTTCCTTCAGGCGAGGCCGGACTGTTGGTGACTTGCGTGGGCAGCATGCCCATGCGCATAATGGTCCAATTGCCCGCGGGTGCGTCCCAATTAAGCTTGCCTGTAGCCGACATCATGGATGATATATCAATAATACTGGTGGGATCAATGGCCATTGATGGATCGTCCACTTCGGGCTGTTCCGCCCACTGGTATTCCTGCCAATATGGAAGTGGGGTCTGGAACATCTTTGCTAAGGTCTTCTCAGGATAACGCTCCACCAGTGGAGCACCGGACAAGCGAATATCGTCTATGCCCAGGTGGCTGTTCTCAAAAAATACCAGCCTGAAGGCTTTCGATGTTGTCGCCGGAATAGAAATAACCACAGGCGCAAAGGGACTAAAGCCAACGTTTAAATTACTGTTGCTTCGGTCTATGGTAATGGTCTTGATGGTCTGGTAAGCATTTCCAGTTTTTACCTGCAGTTCAGCGAAGGCTTTTCCGGGCCGCTGCGATGGCTTAATAACTAAGCTCCTTGCCGTAAAAGCGGCATCTAGGTTTAGATCCACGTTTGTAGCCTTACCTGAAGGCACCAGTGGCTGTTTTAGAAATGATATGGATTGATTGTACTGCTCAGGTGTTTTAAAGGCAATTACCCCTACGTCCTGGAAATCAGCACCAGGGCTCGGTAGTTGTAAGCTAACCCGCTTACCCCCTCGCACGCTCATTTCCGAGCCTTTGAGGTAGCGCATGGACTGCGCCGGTTTTATCCAGGGCCCGCCGGATTGGCTCCATCCCGGACTGTTGAATATACCGATCTCAATGTTCAGCTCCGTAGCAGTTTTCAGGGCGGTATGCAGAATAGTCCACCATTCCTCCGACAGCAGCTTTACTTTACCATAAGGTGTAGAAGGATAACCGATATTCCCAATGAAGGCACGGTTGATGCCTACCTGCTTCATGGCATGGAGATCTTTTACAACGCCTTCTTTAGAAATGTTGTCCGACATCCAGTACCAGTACACGGAAGTCTGTATGGAGTCGGGTGGACGCACAAATCCAGCTTCAAGGCTGGATTGTTGGTAAACCCGGGAGGCAACATGTTGGCTCTTGCAGGCAGTGACCAGCATCCCGCCAATAAAAAGAGCATTCAGGATACCTCTTTTATTCATCAGGTTATATTTGGTTGTTGATTCTCAAGTAAGTTCGAGAATCTAAAAAGATGGGGCAACCTGCCCCATCCTGTCTAATTGTATTCTTTTAGTTTATAGGTTAACTTCGTAGCCAAAGTGCGTTTTCTTACCATATACGCGGTATTGTTCTAAAGGACGCGGTCCACATCCATTTGAACCCACCCCCAATGTCTGATGACTGATCATCAGAACCGTATGTTTGGTCTTCGGCAGATCGATCTTATATTCCACGGGTTCAAGTTCCTCATCTGTATATGGCAATGCAGAAACCTGCATCAATGCCCCTGAGGCTTTCACGTTAAGTTTTAATCCGGCCGCTGATTTCAGGTTTGCCCAACGTACATCTTCATGATTGCCGCATTCCATAGGCTTCTCATAAGGGGTAAGTTGCTGTGCTACCGTGCTGCGGTAATGACCTACATCCGATCCACGCTTACGATCTGCATAGTTCTCCATTGGTCCCCGACCGAAGTAGTCGAACTGGTTCATCTGATCATTCAGCAATAGCCTTACGCCCATTCTTGCCAGCGCAAGGGTCGTATCACTTGCACTCACCTCATTCTCTGCATGTATCTTTCCGGCAGCATTAATGGTGTAAACTGCTTTATGTTCCACTTTAAAATTCTGACGACCATAACCAGTGAGTGCAGCACTGATCTGTACCGTTCCATTGTTTATTTGCTTGTAATTAACCGCATCTACCTTCCACTTTAACCTGGTGAGTCCCTTGCGCTCCCATTCGTCATAGGCCCAACGGTCGTCAATTTCATGTGGTGCACGCCATAGGTGTAAACGTGGGCCACCTGCTTCAGAAAGCATATTCTGCCCTCCTTTTTCCATGCTGCTGAAAGTACCCTGCGATTTATCAAAGGCAATTTTGAAATCAGCACCGCTGATGGTTAACAGGTCAGCCGCATTGTTTACGGAAAGCTCACCTTTAGGCGCTGCGGCAACAACTGCTTTTAACTTGTTTGGAACTTCCAGTTGCTGCGAAGCAACTTCATAGCCCTTCGGCGCCCAGTTTTGTGCAGCACTTAGTTCCAGCGAAAGCCTGACGAAATACTCACTGCCAGCTTTTGCCTTCAGATTAACCGGAATATGGACTTCTTTATCGGCGCCAGGTGCAATGGCACCGGTCTTAAATTCACCGCTTGCAATCTGATCGCCGTTTTCAGTAAGCACCCAGCGACCTTTAAAGGCTTGCAGGTTCGTAAACTGATAACGGTTCTTCAACAGAAAACGTCCTTTAGCAGCATCAACAGCCTTAATGGTAACCCATTGATAGGCATGTTTCAGCTCAGGGTAATGCGGCTTCAGGCTGCGGTCAGAAAACACCACGCCTTTATGGATAAAATAACGGTCGTTCGGATACTCACCAAAACCACCGCCATAAGCCGTTATCGGGTGCTTTGGATCGCGGTTGTTGTATATCCCCTGATCCTGCCACTCCCAGATCGCACCGCCCAGCAAACTCGGATACTGATCAAAAAGGTCATTATACAAGTCAACAGAGCCCATGGAATTAAACATGGCATGTGCATATTCGCAGAGGTAAAAAGGTTTGTTTAATGTAGTGCTCTTAGCAATTTTCTCTACCTCATCTATTGGGGTGTACATCCTGCTGTCGATATCGGCAGGGTTATCACCACCAATACCAAAGCCTTCATAGTGCGTTGGGCGGGTGTTGTCGATTGACTTAACAGTGCTTAGTGCTGCCCTGAAGTTGGAGCCTCCGGACCCACATTCATTACCCAAAGACCAGATTACCACTGATGGATGATTCTTAAAGTTCTCTACGTTGGCAACATTGCGGTCAATAATCGCCCCTTTGATCCGTGGATCTTCATTGAATTCATCCCATGCGCCGTGGGATTCCAGGTTCGCTTCCGCTACCAGGTAAAGTCCATATTCATCGCAGAGTTCATACCATCGCGGATCGTCAGAATAGTGTGAGGTACGTACATGATTACAATTCGCCTGTTTAATGAGTTCAATATCACAGATCATTTGTGCTTCCGTCACGGCATGACCATCGTCCGGCCAGTTCTCATGACGGTTCACCCCCTTGAGCTTTACCGGCACACCATTTACCATGAATATCCGGTCTTTGATTTCTACCTGCCTGAAACCTGTTTTGGCAGACAGCTGCTCTACCACCGCATTCCCCTCCTGAAGGCTCAGTACGGTTGTATATAACTTCGGTGTTTCAGCAGTCCATTTTACCGGAGCTTTTACCGGAATAACAGCATCAATCGTAAGCGTTTCACCTGGCTTTAAGGCGGGAACGGTCTTAAGCACCTTTCCACCATTTACAGGTTTGTCACCATCGTAAAGCTGTACGCTTAGCTTCCTTGAAGGCAGCTCCACGTTACCATAGTTTTTTACTTTGGTGCTGACATGAAGTACAGCATCTTTGTACTGCTTATCGAAGCTGGTTTTAATGGCATAATCACGAATATGGGCTGTCGGAGCACTCCAAAGTGTCACATTACGGAAAATTCCGCTTAGCCTGAACATATCCTGATCTTCAAGATAACTTCCGGTGGTGAACCTGTAAACCTCGGCGGCAATCATATTGTGCCCTGGTTTCACGTACCTGGTGATATCAAATTCTGCAGCATTACGGCTATTTACGCTATAACCTACCTTATTACCGTTCACCCACAAAAAGAAGCCGGCATCTACACCATCGAAGGTCACAAATACACGTCTTTCTTTCCAGTCCGCAGGCAGCTCAAAATCGCGACGGTAACTGCCCACAGGATTACGCTCCTGGTAAGCCGTAAAACTTACAGGCGGCGTACTCATCACCCTTGGAAAATCCTTTTGAAAGATATAGTTATAGTTGCTGTAATATGGTGTTCCATATCCTTCAACCTGCCAGGAAGAAGGCACTTTGATCTCTTTCCAGCCGGAAACATCATAATCTGGTTTATAAAAGTCTACAGGTCTTTTCTGCGGCCAATCTACCCAGGAAAACTTCCAGTCTCCATTCAATGACCTTGCATAAGTAGACTTGTACCGGTCGGCCTTCAATGCTTCTTTAATGGAGCCATAAGGCATTAATGTTGCATGATAAGGCTCTTTATTCAAGCCCAGGCATTCCGGGTCTTCAATTTCCTTAGGCACACTTGCAGTGTCCATCTTAAAAAAGTGGTGGTTACCTGTTCGATCCTGAGCAGAGGTATCAACGATGGCCGCCGCTTGAAAGAAGACCATCATTGAAACTACTGCATACCTGAGTTTAGCGTTCAGATTGTTAATTTTCATTGTATTGATTGTACTGACTTGTTATGTTTTTCATCTGCTTAAGCGCAGGTGGCGGTGTAAAGATCCATTATCTCACTTCAAACTGATAGGTTCCGGCATCCAGGGCAAGTACGTTATCTACTGCTGCTTTTCCCTTATAAGCCTGTTGACCTTTTTGCAGCGGAAAATATACCGTAGCACTTGAATTTGCCGGGATTGTAACGGCGTAAGTTACTTTATTTCCTTTCCTTTTCCAGTAAGAACGGATTTCTCCATACGGTCCCTCATGCTTTGCCTCAAAGTGGTCGAGGCCCTGCACAAAGTTAGGTTTTAGCAGCACATGTTTAAAGCCCGGCTGCTGCTCGTCAATCATGATTCCTCCAAGCCCTTTAAAGAACCAGCCGCCAATTTCTCCAAACATCATGTGATTCAAAGAGATGTCGCGTTCGGCCTGGATGTTCCAGTTTTCATAAAGTGTGGTGGCACCATTAACGATCCACCATCCCCAGGAAGGATAGGTATCCTGCACAGCCAGCGAATAAGCGGCTTGTGCCTGTCCGTTTTCACTCAATGCATTTAAGATCGCTTTTGCACCCAAGACACCAACATCAAGGTGGTTATTATCCGCCTTCACCCTTTTTGCCAGGTTCTCTGCCACCTTCGCTTCCATGCCTTCCGGCACAATCTTCCAGAGCAAGGCTACGCTAAGCTCCGTCTGCAAGCCGCTGCCATATATACCGGTAGCAGCATTGAAATACTTTGCATTGATGGCGGACTTGATCTTCTCTGCCAACGCTGCGTAATACCGCTGATCTTCATTTTTTCCAAAGAGTGCAGCAGCCTTGCTTAAGATCACTGCATCTACATAATAATACACCGAAGAGGTGTACTCCAGGGGCGACTCCGACTTAACAGGCACCCAGTCTCCACGTCCGAAGGTCGTCAAGCCTTGGGGACTGATGCGCTCCACGTAGTTAACATAGCGTTTGATGTTGTCATAGCTATCTTCAAGAAGCTTTGTATCCCCATAAAACAGGTAAACGTTCCATGGAATAATAGCAATGGTGCTGGTCCAGTCCGTTCCATTCGCTGTTCCATAACCCCAACCACCGGTCGGAATAATGTCTGGCAACACACCATTAGGCTGCTGCTCGTCTCGATGGTCGGCAAGCCACTTTTCATACACCGTAATACCGTCAAAGTTATACAGGCCGCTTTCAATGGCAAAATGTCCATCCCCGGTCCAGCCATTTTTCTCCCGCTGCGGACAGTCGGTCGGATAGCCATAAAGGTTTGACAAATAAGAATTGTTGGTGGCTGCCCAGAGCTTGTTAACCAAAGAACTGGACGAGTTGATCTTGCCGGCAACAGGCACATCGCTGTGCATGAAATAACCGGTGATGCTGGATTTATCCAGCTTAACAGGCTTGCTACTGGTTACTTCCACATACTGAAAGCCCTTATAGTTAAACTTGGGTTTAAAAGTTTCCTGTCCCTGTCCTTTTAGGGTGAAGATATCAGTCTGGAAAGGATCTGAAGCATCTTTCGGGCGATAGTAAACATCGATATTTGAAAGGTCCACCCGTCCATCAGGCAGCAAGCGCTCCCCATGTTTAATGCGCAGTACCGTGCCTGCCGGCCCCTGTACGCTGATCTGTGTTACACCGGCAATATTTCTACCAAGGTCGAACACGTAAGTCGTATCATTAAATACCTTGAAGCTTTGTGCCGGAATCGTCTCTACTTCCCTGATGGGATGCATAAGTTGCGTAACAACCTGTGTTGAAGGTGCTGCACGAAGACTTACACCATTCCATTTCTGATCATCAAAATCAGCGGTATTCCAGCCCGACTGTTCAAGCCTGGCATCATAGTGTTCGGCTGTATAAATGCTGTTAAAAGTTACCGGTCCGGAATGTGTCTTCCAATCACCATCGCTCTTCACAACCGCCGTCGTTCCATCTTCATAGGTTATACGCAGATCCATGCAAAATGCCGGACGCGCACGCCATGGCGCAGTGTCAAAGTTCCACACCGCAATCGACTGCATATTGTACCAGCCATTACCAAGTAATACACCTATAGCATTCTTCCCTGCTTTAACCTGTGCGGTTACATCATAGGTTACATACAGGTTGCGCCGGTCAAAGCGGGTGTACATCGGATCCAGCCGGTGATTACCGACCTTCTCACCATTTAAATATAGTTCGTATAGCCCTGCCGCAGCAATGTACGCCCGGGCAGATTTGATCTTTTTATTCTCCGGATTGAAGACCTTTCTGAAATAAGGTGCCGGGCGTTTGTCGATGTTATTACCATCACTGATCCAGGTACCCTGCCAGTTGGCCATGTTCATCATGCCGGTTTCAAAGCTCCTGACCTCACTTGTCACTGCTTTACCATCCTTATCCCAAACCTCAACTACCCAGTAATATTTTGTGAAAGGATTTAAAGCACTACCCTGATAGCGTAAGAGACTCTGCGCGGTATTAACCTTCTTAGTATCCCAAACATCCGCATTGCGGCGCAACAGTGCTAAAGAATCTTTGCCAACATACAGCCGGTAGGCAGTCTGCTTTGCACCCTGCCGTGGATCATCAAGTTTCCATGATAATCTCGGATTGAGAACATCCACCCCAATCGGGTTGTTAAGATGTTCACACAACAGCGCATATGGTTTTGCGGGTTTTTCATTTCCGAGGGCCGTGAAAGGCAGCAACAGAACGCCAAGGGATAGGACTCTGAAAGCAATTGACTTCATATTCATCATTTGGGCGACAATCTACCACCTTTGATGCGAAGTCGCAACCTGTGCCATCCTTATACAACACTTCAGAAGCCCTGAATTTGTAACAATTTGGCTGTACCAGGCGATACAGCCAAATTGCTGCGTTATAAGGTCTCTATAAATTTCGTCATCAGCGTGAAAAAGTCTTCAAACTCCGTAAAGGGCAAAGTCTCTGCCTTATCATAGATATCGTGGTAGGCCGATATGCCGCCCTGCGTATAAATGAAAAGTGAGGGCACCCCTTTTTGATAGAACATGCAGTGGTCGCTATTACAAGCTTCACCTCTGATTTCGACTTTGGACAGCAGTTTATATTGCGCATTCAACTTCTGTATCGTGTCGAACTTATCCTTGAAAACGGTTCCATTAACAACTTTGATCCCCTCTTCGCCGGTTCCGGCCAAATCAAAATTTAATAGGAACTTAATGTCTTCAAGCTTGATCAGGGGATTAGCCACAAAGGCCTTAGACCCAAGCAGACCGATCTCCTCACCCGAGAAACCAATAAACACGGTGTTGTACAGTGGTTGGTTCTTGCTGAAATATTTAACAAAGCTGAGCATCATGGCAACACCGCTGGCATTATCATTTGCACCGGGGAAATAAACTTTATTCCCCAACATACCAATATGGTCGAAATGCGCCGAGATTACGATCGTTGAATCTGACTTAGAGCGACCTTTGATCATGCCCGCTACGTTACGGGTAGTATAACGCGGCACAAACTTCGCTTCAATAGCTGCCGAAATGCGCTGAACAGACTTAGGGTCCAGGTCCTTTTTGTTTATTGTAATCACGGTCCTTGGACTTTGGTAGGTCAGGCTCGTCCAGGTGAGCTTATCGGTGGTATATAGCAGCAGTCCTTTAAAGTCAAGTTCCGGATCATTTTTCAACGCATTTACCAGTGCATCGGTCTGCTGTTTCTCGGCTGCACTTTCCGCTGCCGCAGTCCTGTTATCAAGCATAATAAAGGAAGACTTTGCTTTTTGTACCAGCGCCTGCATCTGTTCCGCGCTGCGGATCATGCTTCGATCTGCATAGACCACCGGATACGTACCTTTAACCGAAGGGCTGGTGGCACTTACCAGGTAATCTACTGCGGTACGCAGCAGTTTATTATCCAGCTTCACTTCAACCTTGCCGGGGAAGGTGTTTGCAGCAAGGTCATACTCCTGGAAATAGGAGCCTTTGTTGAGCGGTATCAGTCCGCTCTTTTTAAATTCATCAGCAATAAAAGCTGAAGCGAGTTTGTCGCCATTGGCAACATAACCCCTGCCCTTAAAGGCGGGGGAAGCCAGGGTCTTTACGACCTTCCTGGCATAGCCAAGGTCCTGCGCTTGTACTGGCATTAAGCCTGCAGATACGACCAAAGCGAGTAGATAGTTTTTCAGATTCAATGTAGAATACATCTTAAGGTTTAGAAATTAAATTAAGCTTGATGTGCGAAGGGGCCGCCTCCGAGAAATAAACGCGGTGAAAGGCCTTCTTGAAATCGGCTTCATCTGCCGTATAGATATTGGTAAAGGTCTGCGGGTTACGGTCAACCAGCGGAAACCATGAACTTTGTATCTGCACCATGATCTTGTGGCCTTTCTTAAAGGTATGCGCAGCGTCCTGCATGTCGAACTTAACCTCTGTGATCTCACCTGGTTTCATCGGTACCGTTCTTGAAAAATTTTCGCGGAATTTTGCACGCATCACCTCACCACGTACCATAAGCTGATGGCCATTATTAGGTGCCACGTCAATCAGCTTTACGACAAAGTCGGCATCACTGCCGGTTGTACTTACGAAAAGGTCGGCAGTAAGGCCGCCGGCAATACTTACATCATCGCTAAGCACCTCGGTTTCGAAGCTTAGCACATCAGGTCGCATAAAGGCAAAACGCTGATCTTCGACCATGTACTCAAAGCCCCGCATGATCCGCAGTTCTGAAGTGAAGGGTACAGGTTTTGCCGGGTCACTCAGGTATGTTGCGTGGCGGCCGGTGGTATCCCCTGCTGGTGCATTAAAGGAAAGTTTGTTGTCCGCCTGCAGGTAGAGGTTTCGCTCCTGACCTTCTTTCGGCGGCCAGGCATCATAGCGTTTCCATGTGTTAGATCCTGTGTCAAAGATGAATGCTTTAGGCAGTTTCGCATTTGCACCATGTTTAAGGTGCTGCATGAAGAAAGGCAGTTCCATTTCCTTGCGGTAGGTCTCGCCAGTCATGCTGCCAAAGCCAATTTTACCTAAGGTGTCACCGTTTTTGCGCGACCACGATCCGTGATACCAGGGCCCCATAACCAGCATATTCTGGTTCTTCGGCTTACCACGTTCTATGCCTTCAAAGGTCTTCAACGGTCCGTAGGGATCTTCCTGATCAAACCAACCGCCAACAACCATCACTGCAGGTTTTACCTGTCGCAGGTGCGGTACCGGCGTACGTGCTTTCCAATATTCATCATAGGTCTCATGAGCCATCATTTCATTCCATAGGCTGCTTGTACCATGAAGAAACTTCTCGTTAAAGTTCTTCAATGGTCCGGCATCAAGGTAGAAGCGGTAGCTGTCGTTCGTGCCATATTTCGAGAATCCGGGCATGCCCCGTGTGCTGATGGAGTCGCGCTCACGCCCGAAAGATGATAAGAACGAAAAGCTACCCATCAACATGAAGGCACCATTATGATGGCGATCGTCACCCAGGAACCAATCCGTTACCGGCGCCTGCGGAGAAACCGCTTTTAATGCCGGGTGTGCATCAATCAAGGATGCAGTGGCATAAAATCCCGGAGAGGAAATCCCCCATATCCCTGCAAGACCATTATTCCCTTTGATATTCTTTAAAAGCCAGTCAATGGTATCATAAGCATCAGAACTTTCGTCGCTTTCACGCTTTTTCTTATTGCTGATGTATGGACGGTTGGCCACGAACGTGCCTTCAGACATGTATTTTCCACGTACATCCTGGTACACAAAGATGAAACCCTCCTGATCGAAAAGCCGGTTTGGCCCTGCAGGCACTTTAAGTTTCTGCTCGCCATACGGCGCTACACTGTAAGGTGTTCTGCAGATCAGGAAAGGATATTTACGCGACTGGTCTTTGGGGATGTAAATGGACGTAAACAGCTGCAGGCCGTCGCGCATGGGTACACGTCTTTCAATCTTTGTATAGTGTTCCAGCACATAAAGGGAGTCTTGCCTGGTGTTGCGCTCCTGTGCAGTAGCAGCAACACTAAAGAGAAGCAAAAAGAGACCTATTTTACTGCGTAACTTCATTAAAGCTTTATGTTTTTGGTATTATTTTGATAAACTACTGCTTTTTTGCCTTCGGATTTAACTTTCAGTCCTGTAAATGACGAATTCCGCACATCATCAAGCACCACAGGCACCCTAAAGTCTTTCTGATCTACAACCATATTCAAGTTATGAATTTTAATGTCACTCGCATGCTTAACAAAAACGCCCCATGCAGGTAGTTCTTTGAACATGGAAAACTCTGGATATTGCGCCGGGATCTCGGGGATCTTAGAAAGCTGGTTCAAAGGAACATTGGCGTATGCTGATTTACCGCCACCTGAATGACGGAGGGTAATGTTGCTCAAGGTAACGTCTGTAATTATCGCATCCTGCAAGCCGACGATGATAATGCCAGGTGATACATTCCGGGGCTGATCCTCTACGGGACCCTCATAGCCATATCCGGCATCAGGCTTACCCGCAGGTATCTGGCCGTCTACATTGCTGATGCGAATGTTCTTCAGGCTGCTCTTTTTACCCGCAACGCGTTCACCCGTACGAAGGAAAATCAAGTTCCCAGTATTGGTGGCGTATAATCCATCTACTTCTACGTTTTCCAGGAAGCCACCATCTACCGACTCCAGCGCAAGCGCCGAACGGTAGGTATCATAAACCTTATTATTCAAGATACGCACATTGCTGAAGCCGCCTCTGGACATGGTGCCAAACTTGATCGCATTGGCACTTGAACGTATCGTATTGTTGCTGATCAGAATGTTCTTGCAGGCCTTTGTTGCGTCATGCGACTTCAAACAGATACCATCGTCTGCAGCATTAATGAATGAGTTGGTTATGGTTACATCTTCACAATCCACCACGTCTACCCCGTCTTCGTTCCAGTAATCTGTATTGTGCACGGCTATGCTGTCGATTGTAAGGTTTTTACACTGATCGAAACTTTGGTTCCAGCTTGCCGAACTCCGCAGGGTAATGCCCCGCACCACAATGTTCCTGCATTTATCGAAATTCACAATCATCGGCCGGTTTGCCTCCGAAGGCCTGCCGTATTTGTAGGTATCCACAAGCAGGTTTTTCTCAATATTGGCAACCACATTCATGGCAACTGTTTTTCCCTGTCCGTCAATAACCCCTTTTCCGGTAATACCGATGTTCTCCTGGTTATGGGCAAAGATCAATGCAGTCCAGTTGATCTTATCATAATCGAAGGGATTTGTAGAGCCCACCAATACGGCACCTTCTTCAAGGTGCAGGGTAACATTTGATTTCAGATGTAAAGATCCGGTCAGATACCGACCTACATAGAATACCAAACGGCCGCCGCCTTTGGCGCTGATGTGGTCTATTGCAAATTGTATCGACCGCGTATTTAAGGTTACACCATCTGAATGGATTCCGAATAAAGATGCTTTATAATCCTTCGCCAGCAGCGATAAAGACTGCAGGCATAAAAACGCAATTAGTAAGTTTTTTCTCAACATTTTTTAGTTTTTAGTAGTAGGTAACCGGTCCCACCAGGCCCATTGATTGTAGTGGCTGGTTCTTCCTTTTTAAATTCGTCCAGTACTGGGCGACAACATTATCTTCGAGCGTTTTCATGTAATTCACCATCACCGTGGTGACCTTAAGTTCAATTTCATTCTGCCCCTTGCGCAGCATGCCGGAGATCGGATAGATCCTCCTGCCATACCATTGCGTGCCTGCATCTTTACCATTGATCCGCAGGGTACTGATGCCGTGCACGGTGCCCAGGTTCAGATGTAAAAGTGCATGTTCATCGGCAACACTAAAGGTACTGCGGTAGATAACCTCGCCAGCAAAATGTTTGTACTCGGGCAGATCTTTAAGATCTCGCAGCTGCGTAAGGCTGGTCTTTTTTACTGAGCCATCAAGATGTCTTAATTCTAAAGACCAGGGTTGTTGCAGTACCTGCGACTTCTTACCACTTAGTGGTGCCGCCTGCCAGGCAATGCCGTCCAGCTGCTGATCAAACACAATTACCTTCATGTCTGCAGGACCGAGATCAAGCTGCACACGGCCATTCTGAAGTGCTAATTTATACCGCTCGCCAGTTACTGCATCCCAGATCCAGGCATGGCGACGGCTAGTAATGGATTTCGCAAATGTTGCCGAAACCAACTCATTCCGCTTACTGCTCGAATTACTGATCAGAATCACCTCCCGGTCTGGTAACTGGTAACGAACCTGGTTTACGTTCGCCTTTGGCGTACTGAAACGTACATACGGACTTAAGCCATACTGTTCCTGTAAGCCTTTAAACCAGTTTTTGAAATCCGCAGCAGGTTTGCTCACCATTACAAAACGCTTTCCGAAGGTCTTCATCTTGCTGATCCAGCGCCTTACCTCCTCATCCCGCTGTGCATGTGCATCCCAGCCGTTCGACTTTTCGGGTATAGCCTCTAGGCAGATGACCCGACCGCCTGCTGCAACAAAGTCATACAGTTGCTTTGCAGTTTTGGTATCCATGCTGCGTACCTCAATCAGGAAGATGGTATGATAGCTTCTGCTGCCATACAGCATCTGTCCATTCTTCATGGATGCAGCCTGAATCACGGATTCTGAAACATAGTCACATGCATTTCCATTCTGGTGAATGCTTTCCCAAACCAGCTGTTGATAAGGCGGAGAAAGGACTGTAGGAAAAGGCTCATTCTGTGCGCCATGTTCCGCCCACTGATCAGCAAAGGGTGCCATGATGGCGATGTCGGCGAACATGCTGCCTTGTTGCAGCAATGCCGATAACCTGGCCCGGTAATCTGCATAATGCTTAAAGTACGGCCACATGGTATTCTTCTCATTGAAATAACCGCCATAAGTGATCCAACCCGGGAAGGCAGCCTCAGGTGGCGAGTAATTGAAGCCATGAAATATTGGATGGGTAACACCCGACATGGTGCTCTGGTCGCCACCAATCTTAAAGATCTCCAGCGATTCATTGAAAACCATATCTGTATTGGTCAGTTCTTCTGAACTGATCAGCTTTTTACCTTTCAGGTGTGCGCCCGAGGAAACGATCTTATTGATCATGGTGTTGCCCCTGCCGAGGTGCCAAGGGTAGCGTGCAAACTGATCTTCCGAAATATCATCACCCACACCATATTTCAGCCAGGTCTCACATTCCGGAATATCCAGATCGAAGCTGCCTTCTAAGGGAAAATAGCCGCGGCCATAAGCCTGTGCACGCGATTTAATCTTGTTCTCTTTACACCAGTCGGCGAAGGTTTTTACAAACCGCTCATGGAACAACTCCGTTTTAGTGAGTTCAAAGTCATAGCGCATTCGTGTCAGCATCGCTTTAAAGGCTTCGCTGGTTTTTACAGGATAACCTGTATTGATGGTATTGCCCATACCGCCGATCTTAAACAGCAGGAAAGGCAGATAAGGATAAATATCATAACCCCTGCGCTTCTTAAAAACCTCACGCATATCATGCGTCCAGTTTGCACCCTCAGTTTCCATGCTATCTACAAAGAAAGAACGTACTAAGGGAGCTAAGGGACCGATCTGTTTCTGTATCGTATCGCTTATCAGATTGAGATACCGCTTAACGGCCTTGGCATCGAAGTGGTTGAGCACAGGCCCCATACCACCAGGTGTTCCCTGGATTACCTGCATAAAGCCGGTTACCTTCACCATTGCACATACGGCATAATTTCCTGCAGGGACATTAACTTTTATGATGCCCGACTTGATCTGCCCGGAAAGGTCTACAGCCTCGTCCAGGCCATTCAGCGGCTCCGGCACAAGCTTTACCTCCATCATCTCCATGGTACGTCCACTATAAGGATTTGTGATCATCGGATCAGCTTCCTTATACAGGTCAAACAAGGAAAGTTCTGTCTCCAGCGGTCCGGTAAAGCGTTTTACCGCCAGCACAACAACCTGCGACCGTTCCTCGTCCTTCAGGAATTCACCACCCATAGGAAAGCCTGATCCGACAAGCAAATCACAGGTCAGCCCCAGCGACTTTGCCTCATTTAACGCAAATTTCAGCAGGTCAATCCATTCTTCACTCAGGTATTGAACACTGCGCCGGCCCATGTCGTCGGTTCGCAATGGAAAGGAGATCGGGTTGATCTCCACACCGCCGATGCCAGCATCTTTCAGGATCCGGAGCTCACGCGCCAGTTCCGCTTTTTCAATCTTGTTGCCATTCCACCACCAGCGTACAAAGGGCCGGTAAGACATTGCAGGGTTCCTGAAGTTGTCATATAGGGGCATGTCCTGTACAAGCGCGCCATCCTGAAGCACGGTACGTGCATAAGATGGCAGTGAATTCATAAAAACTAATCCGGAAGCAGCAAGGGAGCCCTGTCTTAAAAAATCTCTTCTTCTCATTAAATATTCCTCAATCCGGTGCCTATTGCATTACTGCAATGGCACCGGATTAAAATAGGTGTAATTTATAAAAACTGTTAGTAGCCTGGGTTTTGAGTTAGCTTATCGTTAAGCTGCAACTCCCGGAAAGGAATCGGATATACAAAACGCTCCTTGGTAATGGTATAAGCTGAAGGTAGGATATACCCGTTTTTCGCCTTGGTCTTTGCACCATAAGCGGTTAATACCGGAATTGCTTGTTCTGTACGTACCAGATCTAACCAACGTGAATTCTCAAAAGCCAGTTCAATCCTGCGCTCATGCGCAATAACTTCCCTTAAGCTGGCCTGATCAGCTGCTGTTGCAGCCGGCAAACCTGCTCTGGTTCTTACCTGATTGAGGTAAGGCAAGGCGGCACTGCTTTGTCCGGTCTCATTCAATGCTTCAGCAAGCAAAAGCAATACATTTGAGTAACGGTAAATCGGCCAGTTTTCTTTGGTATTGTTAACCAGTGTGTATGGTGGGTGAAGGTATTTTCTTACAAAATATTTCGCGATCACACCATTTGGCGCGGTATAATCTACAGCGCTTACCACCTTGCTTGCTACGAAGTCCGTACTTGAATTATAAGTACCTTCAACCACGCCCACGGTTGCATCCAGACGTTTATCACCTGCTTCATAGGCCTGCAAAAGATCTTCCGTTGGCGTATTCCAGCCTCCGTTTGTCGCATTGTAGGCAATACCCAGAATGTTCATCGTATTACCGTTCGGAATAAAGCGATAGATGAAGTTACTGGATTGTCCGTCAGTACCATCTTTATACTGCACCTCAAATACTGACTCCCTATTGTTCTTGTTCTCATTCTTGAAAGCATCTTCATAGTTTGGCCATAAGCTGTAGCCCATAGTGGTTACACTTTGCAGCAGCGGAACTGCTTTGTCAAACTGTTTCAGGGTCATGTACACGTGTGCAAGCTCGGTAGCAACCATCCCTTTGGTGATGCGCCCACTCTGCTGTGGCAGGGCCGGCGGTGCTATATCTTCCAGTGCTTCAGTAAAGTCACTGATGATCTGTGCATAGATCTCATCTACGCTTGAACGCGGTAACGAAGCATCTTCCTTAGAAGTAACTTCATGCAGGTGCAATGGCACCGCTCCATAATGACGTACCAGGTCAAAATAGTAGTGCGCACGCAATGCCTTAGCCTCCGCCACAATTTGCTTGTAGTCTGCATCTGCCATCGTGAACGTGATTTTGGCAAGTCGGTCGAGGATCACGTTGGTCCTTGAAATACCGTTATAGTTCGCCTGGTAACGGCTTCCGGTCACACCATTCTGCTGGTCGTCAAGGAAGTCTGCAAGTTGCTCATAACCCAGTCCACCACGGTCTTTGGAGTTGTAGTCGTAATGTGCGTTATCTGAACGCATCTCATCCATAAAGAAAGCAATGTTCGATACATCACGCAGTGGCACATAAGCACCAACTACGGCTTGCTGGAAGTCTGCGGTTGATTTATAGAAATTGCCTTCATTCATCTGTCCCTCAGGATAAAGGTCCAGAAAGCTATCCTTACAGGAGGAAGCACTTAGTGCCAGGCCTAACAGTATGATCAGTTTATAATTTTTCATGTAGTTTAAAGCTGTTGTTTAGAAATTGATGTTCGCGCCGATGCTGATTGTTCTTGGAACCGGATAAGATCCGTTGTCTTGTCCGGCAGTAGTCTGACTATCCCGGCTATCATTCGCCTCTGGATTTTGTCCCGGATACTTCGTGAAGACATAAGCCTGGTTAACACTTGCAAATACACGTGCTGATTTAAAATATTTCTGTTTAACATCAATGGTATATCCTGCAGCAATGTTACGGATAGCCAGGTAATCGCCTGCAAACACCCAGTTTGAGTTACCCAGGCGGTACAGTTCTGTGGTATTCGAAAGCGTTCGTGGAACCCTGCCGTTACCTGGATTTTCTTCAGATCTCCACCTGTTAACCATGTCTTTCTCGACGTTGAAAATACCGTCAAGGTTCTGCAGGTTTTGTTTGTTGGTATTCATGATCTTATTACCTACCTGACCTGAGATCGCGATGGAGAAGTCGAACTTCTTATACTTGAAATCGTTATTCAGACCGAAAAGAAACTTTGGATTGGGGTTACCAAGGAAGGTCTTGTCCGATCCATCGATCTTACCGTCTCCATTAAGGTCTTTCATCCTTGCTGTTCCAACTGCTGAAGTCGCATGCTTAGGCTGTGAATCAAATTCAGACTGGTTCATGTAAACGCCATCAAATACATAACCCCACAATTCACCAATGCGATGTCCAACCTGTGTGCGGTTGTAATCGTTGTATGTGGCAGTACCGCCAATTGGGGTGTTACCCTGCAGTTCCAGCACTTTGTTATCGTTGAAAGAGATGTTAAAGCCAGAATTCCATTTGAACTCACCTGTTAAGTTATTGGTGTTCACCTGAAACTCATGTCCCCACATTTTGAACTTGCCGACATTATATTTGATGCTCGAATAGCCTGAAGCGTAAGGAATGTTGATCTGGTAAAGCATCCCATCGGTAATCTTATTATAATAGTCGTAGGTAATGGAGATCCTGCTCTTCAGTATATTTAACTCCAAACCTAAATCCGATTGTTTTGAAGTTTCCCAGGTCAGGTCCTGATTACCTAAGGTAGTAATGGAAAGTCCCTGCGCAAGTGCGCCAGAAAACACATAGTTGGTCTGTCCTAAAAGAGAGGTCTGGGTATAATCACCGATGTTGTTGTTACCGGTCACACCATAACCTCCACGGATTTTAAGAAAAGAGATGTTGTCTGACTTCGGAAAGAAAGACTCATCACTCACGATCCAGCCGGCAGAAACCGATGGGAATACCCCATATTTCTTGTTTCTTCCAAACCTTGATGAACCATCACGACGAATGTTCGCAGAAAGAATGTATCTGCCTTTATAATCATAGTTAATTCTTCCGAACATCGAAGCGATATCCCAGGCGTTATTGTTGGTACTGCCTGTCGTAGTTGCTGCACCAGCAATCCATGGAATGTTATCATTCGGGAACACGGAACCATTTATCGTGCGGTAGTTTCTGGAGTATTTCTGTGCACTGTAACCTGCCAGGAAGTCGAATTTATGATCGCTGATCTGGTACTTATAAGTAAGGATATTCTCGCTCAACCAGGAAACATAGTCGTTAGAGCTATGTGCTGCTGAAGGAATATTCGGTCCAGGAGAACCGGCAGTTCCATACAAAGATGAGTTAAAGGAGTTGAAATCGACACTTCCAAGATCGGCATTGATTGTTGTGCGGAAGCGTAGATCTTTTAATAACTCAATTTCTCCGAAGGCATTACCCAACATACGTAAGCTCCTTTGCTTTACATTCATGATGCGCAGCTGCTGTAGAAAGTTCGGAAATGCGAACATGCCGAATGAGCCGCCCCTGTTCGGCAAGCTGCCATCCGGGTTTACAGCAGGCACCAGTGGTGAACTGATGGCACCGCCTACAAGCACCTGCCTGTTGCCATCAAGGTTACCACGGGTATTGTCATCAATCTGGTAAGTTGGTGCTACGTTGAAACCGAACTTCACCTTTGATCCTGGTGTGAAAGTATTATTGGAACGGAAAGAAAATCGCTCCATGCCAGTATTTTGAAGTACACCTTGCTGTTTGAAATAAGTTGCTGAATTGCTCGATAACGCTTTTTCGGTACCGCTTGAGACATTCAAAGAATAGTTCTGTATCGGTGCCGTACGGAGTAAGGTATTGTACCAGTCTGTTCCTTCGCCATATTGCTCCGGGCTCCGGTAATCTTCAGGCACTTCCGCAAGTTTCGTAACCGGGTTTACCCATCTTTCGTATTTAATACGATCCTCATAAAAGCCCTTCATATAGGTCGCAAACTCGTTGGCATTCATTACATCCGGACGTCCGCGCTGAAGCACGGTCTGACTACCATAGTAGGTATTAAAGGTTACGCTTGTACGACCCGCTTTTCCTTGTTTGGTGGTAATCAGGATTACTCCGTTTGCCGCCCTGGAGCCATATAATGCAGTAGATGCCGCATCTTTCAATACCGAGAAATTCTCAATATCGTCTGGGTTAAGCAGGTTCACATCACTGATCGGCTGTCCATCAACCACAATCAGAGGCTGATTTCCCGAACCTAATGATGCGGCGCCACGGATTCTGAATGCCATCCCCTGACCCGGGCGACCAGACACCTGATTGGTTTGCAAGCCTGGAACCCTGCCGGCCAATTTCTGACCGATCTCTGCTGCGGGAAGATCCTGCAGTTCTGCAGCATTTACCTTGGTAATTGCACCAGTAATATCACGTTGCTTACTGGAGCCGTAACTCACAACAACAACTTCCTGCAGGTTGGAGCTGCTCGAAGTAAGGTTTACATTGATGGTATTACTTTCTCCAACTTTTGTCTGGAAGACATCATAACCTACATAGGTAAAGGCTAATGTGGCACCCTTGGGTGCCGCAATGGTGTAGGCGCCGTTAGCATCTGTTACGGCACCACTGGAAGTACCTGTAACTTTCACAGAAACCCCAGGCATCGGGGTCCTGTCGTCGGCGGAAACAACCCGCCCGCTGATCTTAATGTTTTGTCCGAAAGTGAGGGTACTAAGCAGCAGCAGCAGCATCGTCAGCTGCAAACTTTTAGCCCTTGATAGATAATGTAGAAATTTCCTACTCATGTGTTTGTTTAGGTTTTTAATTTGGCTTTTTAATGGTTTACTTGTTTAACATTGATTTATTCTTAAATCATCTTTCGAAGTTCATCGAATAATTTTTAACCGGCATCCTGTGGTATCCTGAGCCCCTTTGGACGCCTAAAAGCGCGCAACTAACGATTTTTTTTCTTTATAGCAAGGTTAGTTCAGGTGGACCTTTTTATTGCCGGAGAGGCTGGCCGATATGTAACTAAAAGAGTAGCAAGAACCTACAAGCTATTTTTACAGGATAGCGCAGGTTGCCGGATTTTTTTTCTAGGGCTACATTCATCATGCAAATGCACAGTTTGCAAAAACTTACCAAATATAAACTTATGATGATGACCAAGAAAAACTTCCAAAAGATGTTTTCTGCTGCGGTGCTGTTGTTTTTTGTATTCAACAGCTCGTTATCCCTGGCCCAGCAGATCAATGTTACGGGTAAAGTAACTGACAAAGATGATGGTTCGGCACTACCCGGAGTATCTGTTAAGGTTAAAGGCGGCAGTGCGGGAACCGCAACCAACGTAGAAGGAAACTTCAGCCTTAATACCGCATCTGATGCGGTGCTCGTATTCTCCTATGTTGGATATGACGCCCTGGAACTGCCACTGAACGGCCAGAAATCACTTAATGTTCAATTACAGTCCAACAACCAACGACTGGCGGAAGTAATGGTGATCGGCTATGGTACCACAACGAAAAAAGATGCCACAGGTGCGGTAGCCTCCATATCGGCCGAACAAATCCGGGACCTCCCGGTAAGCTCCGTGGATCAGAAGCTGAAAGGACAGGTTCCGGGTGTACAAATCAGCACTACCACCGGAACGCCAGGGGGCGGAACATCCATCAAGATCAGAGGTTCAGGTTCCATTGGCGCTGGTGATAACCCGCTTTTCGTAGTAGATGGTTATCCAATCTCAAATACCTCCGGACAGGTGTCCAATCCCCTCAACGTTATCAATCCTAATGATATTGAATCGGTAACCATCCTGAAGGATGCATCCTCAACTGCTATTTATGGCTCACGTGGCTCCAATGGTGTTATCGTGATCACCACCAAGCAAGGCAAGAAAGGCACCCCGGTTGTAAATGTAAATGCCTATACCGGTTTACAGCAGGTGCCACAGAAAGGCCGACCGCAGATGCTAAATGCAACCGAGTTCGCACAGTTCAGAAAGGACATTATCACCGATGCATTCGCTGCACGGGGTGAAGTGGCCACTGACAATGATATTCCCGCCGATTTCAGAAATCCTGCACAATATGGTGAGGGTACAAACTGGTATAACGAAATCCTGCAAACCGCCGCGCAGAACAGCGTGGATGCGAGTGTAAGTGGTGGTGGCGAGAATTCACGCTACTCCGTGTCCCTCGGCTACCTGAACCAGGAAGGAACGCTACGTTACACCGGCTTTGAACGCTATGCCATCCGCGTAAATACGGAATCGAACATCGGTAAGAAATTAAAGATCGGATTCAATCTGGCGCCTACTCACAGTGTTCAGAAACTAAACAGCTTTGAAAGCGACTTCGTTGATGTACTTAGCCGCAGCCTTTGGTTGAGTCCACTTGTTCCCGTAACAGACGCAAGTGGAAACCGTACTCCATATGTGATCTCTTCAGACATGTATGCAGGTCCCAATCCATTAAACAGTCTTGAATTTGCAGGCACCAACAACAAAAACTTCCGTGGACTGGGTACTGCCTTCGCAGAGTACCAGATCATCGACGGCCTGAAAGCAAGATATAGCTTTAACGTAGATTATATCCAGGCTTCTGCCTTCACCTTCAATCCATCCTTTGTGGGTGGGGTAAATGCGCCGCCACCGGTAGTACCAAACTCTTCTACAGGCCACTCAAACAGCTTCAACTGGTTATCTGAAGCTTTGCTTACCTACGACAAAACCTTTGCTGAAGACCATCGCTTTAATGTGGTTCTCGGTTACAGTGCCCAACAGGAACGTGCTGAATCCATCAGCCTTTTCGCAGACAACTATCCGGATGATAAGGTACAAACCATCAATGCAGCATCTATCATCAGCTCCTTTGGTGCAGATGTTCAGAAATGGTCTATCATCTCCTACCTGGCACGTTTAAACTACGCTTATAAGGACCGTTATCTATTCACCGCCACTGTACGTTCTGATGGTTCGTCCCGGTTCGGAAGCAACAAGCGCTATGGTACTTTCCCATCTGCAGCCATTGCATGGAGGGTATCTGAAGAAGAATTCCTTAAGGATGTTAAATGGATCAGCGACCTTAAGCTTCGTGCTACATACGGTCTTTCCGGAAATTACAACATCGGTAACTACACCTACATCACCAATATCGGATCTGCCAACTACGTGATCGGCGGACAACTTGGTAGCGGCAGGATCCCTACCTCCCTGAACAACCCTAACCTGACCTGGGAAGAATCTTCACAGCTGGATATGGGTATCGACATGGGCTTGCTAAAAGATCGCCTGACCTTTAACCTGGACTACTACCGCCGACTAACAAAAGGCATGCTCTACAACAGCGAAATCCCGCTGTCATCAGGTTATTCCAATGCCATCATCAACTCCGGAGAGATTGAGAACAAGGGCTTTGAATTCGGATTAACCTCGGTAAACATTGATGGAGCTTTCCGCTGGACCACAAATGCCAACATTTCCTTCAATAAGAACAAAGTACTGGCATTGAATGAGAACAATGACCCAATCTACAGCGGCCGAAGCGGTGAAGGTTCCTTTGTACACATCACCCAGGTAGGACGCCCGGTGGGTGAGTTCTTTGGTTACGTGGTAGAAGGTGTTTACAGAGACCAGAATGACCTGAACAACTCCCCTAAACATGTTACCTCTGTTCCAGGATCCATCAAATACAAGGATGTGGATGGCAATGGTATAATAGAACCTGTAAAAGATTTCGCCGTGATCGGTAATGCACAACCAGATTTTACCTGGGGCTTAACCAACAATTTTAGCTACAAAGGGCTTGACCTTAATGTATTGTTAGTGGGTGCCCAAGGGGGACAGATCCTGAAAACTGCAAACCAGTACCTGCTGAATATCGACGGTATCTTCAATGTAGACCGTAAAGTGCTTAACAGATGGAGA
Source organism: Pedobacter sp. (assembly GCA_038918115.1). Classification (GTDB taxonomy): domain Bacteria; phylum Bacteroidota; class Bacteroidia; order Sphingobacteriales; family Sphingobacteriaceae; genus Pedobacter. The sequence goes on along the minus strand of JBCLAL010000001.1, from coordinate 66,079 downwards.
TCTCCAGAAAATCCAGGTGATGGGATGACGCCAACAACAAACGGTGCAAGGGTTATCTATCGTGATGTAAACTCCAGCTGGGTAGAAGATGCGAACTTCATGCGCATTCAAAACATCACCCTGGGCTACCGCTTCAAACCGGAGTGGATTGCCGGATCTAAGGTGATCAAAAATGCCCGTGTATATGCCAGCGTGCAGAACCTGGCCACCTTTACCAAGTACAGCGGATCTAATCCAGAGGTGAGCAGAAATACCATCTCGGGAAATGCCGTAAGCAACGCATTGGTGCCGGGTGAAGATTTTACCAACTATCCACTGCCAAGAACACTTACGTTCGGTGTTAACCTAACCTTCTAATTCTGATATCATGAAAACATATTCAAAATATTTAGCGGCAGGAGCCATTCTGATCGGCTTAACCACTGCCGGCTGCAAGAAAAGTTTCTTAGACCAGGCACCGGAATCCTCTATCCCGGGCAGTAATTTCTATAAATCAGAAACGGACATTAAACAGGCCGTGAATGGTGCCTATTCCACTTTGATGGACATGGGGCGCATCAGCTACTGGATATTCGGTGAGCTGCGCTCAGACAATACCACCTACCAGAACAACACCTCTGACAGGGGCTATGAACAACGCGAATTCATCGACCAGTTCCTGGTGGGTGCAACCGCAGAGCCGATTCAAACCTACTGGCAGGAAAACTATACGGGTATTTCCCGCTGTAACGAAATCCTGGATCGCATTGTCGATGTTGAAATGGATGCGGAAAAGAAAAACCAGTACGAAGGTGAAGCACGCTTCTTAAGGTCCTTCCACTACTTCAACCTGGTAAGGCAATTTGGTGGGGTACCCCTGCGACTAAGCTCCACAAAATCTCCGGCAGACGCTACCTCTGGCGGAAGGGCGGCCGAAGCTGATGTTTATGCACAGATTATCCTCGATCTGAAAAGCGCAAGCGAGAAGTTACCACAGCAATATGCTGCCGCTGATGCAGGCAGGGTCACCAAGGGTGCGGCATTAACGCTGTTAGCCAAGGTTTATATGACACAGAAGAACTTCGCTGAAGCATTAACTACCCTCCGCAGCGTACAGACCCTGGGCTATAGCCTGCTTGCAAACTATGAGGATGTATTTAAGCCAACAAACAAGAACAGCACAGAGTCGATCTTTGAGATACAGTACCTCGGTGCGCAACCGGGACTATCAAGCAACTTCATGTACATCTTCGCCCCTTACACTTCCGGAACCGCAGTAACCAACGATCCGGGATCGCCGCTAGGTGGTAGCAGCGGCTGGAACATCCCAACCCAGGACATGATAAATGCATACGAAGCAGGTGACGTGCGTAAGGCTGCTTCCCTCGCAGAAGGCTTCACCAATGCCAGCGGTACCTTCGTAAATATTCCTTACATTAAGAAGTACAATCACGGCTTTGTTGAGCGAGGCCGCACGGACGATAACTTCCCCGTGATGCGCTATGCTGACGTGTTGCTGATGATTGCAGAATGTTTGAATGAACAAGGTTATGCGCCAAACGGCGAAGCATTTACCCTACTGAATCAAATCCGCAGCCGCGCCAAACTACCTGCAAAGACCGCAACCACGGTTACTTCACAGCAGGCCTTCCGTGATGCGGTATTACAGGAAAGAAGAGTGGAACTGGCCTTTGAAAATCACCGCTGGTATGACCTGGTAAGAACGGGCAGGGCTGTAAGCGTAATGGCAGAACATGGTAAACGTGAAATAGCGCAGAAAGCCTATATACCGGCAGGTTCATATGTGCTTAGCGAGAATAAACTTTTGTTGCCAATACCACAGCGTGAAATAAACTTAGACAACCTTACTCAAAATCCTTAGTATGATGAAGATTACAACGCTACTAACCCTGCTCTCCCTTTCCGCTTCTGCACAGCGACTGGAGATCAGGGACCTGAAAACAGAATATCAAAAGAACCCGATTGCCATCGATGCGCCTGCACCCAGACTAAGCTGGAAAGTAACGTCCGACACCAGGAACATCATGCAAGCCGGCTATTCCATTCGCCTGGGCACAGATTCAATAGCCTTACTAAGCGGCAAGAACCTGCTTTGGAACGAGCAGCAGAAGAAAAATGACGCCTCCATCCTGATCCCCTACGGCGGTCCGGCACTACAGGCAAACACCAAATACTACTGGCAGGTTCAGGTTAAAGACAGCCAGGGTAAAACTTCTGCATGGAGCACCGTAGGTTCTTTCAGAACGGGCCTGTTAACACCGGCCGACTGGAAAGCACAATGGATCAGCGTGGGAAGCAGTGACACTGTAGGTCCCAGTCCGCTTTTCAGGAAGGTGTTCAGCAGCAGCGGCAAGGTTAAGGCTGCTACCTTGTTTGTGACCGCACACGGCCTCTATGAAGCGCAGATCAATGGCAGAAAAGTTGGTCGCGACCTCTTTTCACCAGGCTGGACGGCTTACCAGAAACGCCTGCAATATCACGGCTACGACGTGACCCACATGATCAATGCCGGCCAGAATGCCCTCGGGATAACCCTTGGTGATGGCTGGTATCGCGGCTACATTGGCTTTACCGGCAAGCAAGGTGTTTATGGCAATCAAGTCTCAGCATTAATGCAACTTGAGCTGGAATATGCTGACGGCACGAAGAAGCTGATTTCCACGGATGGCAGCTGGAAGTACAGCCATGGCGCTGTTGTTAGCTCCGACCTTTATAATGGGGAGATCTATGATGCCCGTAAGGAGAAAAAAGGCTGGTCTACAGTGGGCTTCAACGATAGTCAGTGGAAAACCGCACAGGTGGTGCCAGCTGGATCAGAACAGCTCGTATCGAGCATCAGCCCGCCTGCACGTAAAAAAGAGGAATTCAAGGTGGTAAAACTCATTAAAACCCCTAAAGGTGAGACGGTTTTAGACTTCGGGCAAAACCTGGTGGGTTGGATCAGCTTCAACCTCAAAGGCAAAGCGGGCTCTACACTAAGCTTTGAACACGCGGAGGTATTGGACAAAGAAGGTAACTTTTATACGGAAAACCTCCGACGTGCAAAACAACACCTGAAATATACCTTCAGTGGCAATGGTGTGGAAAGTTATGAACCAAACTTCAGCTACTTCGGCTTCCGTTATGTAAAAGTTAGCGGCGCAACCGCAAACCTAAACCCGGAAGCTTTTAAAGCTGTAGCGATCTATTCGGATATGGATCCAACAGGAACCTTCTCCACTTCCAATGCCCTGCTCAACCAGTTGCAGCATAACATTCAGTGGGGGCAAAAAGGGAACTTCCTGGATGTGCCGACCGACTGTCCGCAGCGTGATGAGCGTCTGGGCTGGACGGGTGATGCCCAGGTATTCTACCGTACTGCGGCCTTCAACATGGATGTAGCTGGTTTCTTCACCAAATGGATGAAGGATGTTGCTGCCGACCAGCTGCCAAACGGCAGTGTGCCCTTCGTAATCCCGAATGTTATGGGCCAGGACGCCGGCTCTGCTGGTTGGGCAGATGCAGCCACTATCATTCCCTGGGACATGTATCTGACCTATGGTGACAAGCATGTTTTAAAAACCCAATATCCGAGTATGAAAGCCTGGGTGGATTTTATGACCAGCAAAAGCAAGGATAACCTTTGGAATACAGGTTTCCACTTCGGCGACTGGCTATTCTACCGCCCGGAGGATGATAACGATGGTCGCTCAGCAATCACGGATAAATACCTCATCGCACAGGCTTTCTATGCGCATTCCACACAACTGCTGATCAATGCCGCAACGGTGCTTGGTAATGATGCTGATGTAAAGACTTATACAGACTTGCTTAAGAATGTCAAATCCGCATTCATGAAGGAATACATGACGCCAAATGGCAGATTGGTATCCAGTTCACAAACCGCCTATGTACTGGCCCTTAATTTCGACATGCTGCCGGAAGAATTACGTCCTCAGGCCGTAGATTACCTGGTGAAGAACATTGAAAGCTATGGCACGCACCTCACCACAGGTTTCTTAGGCACGCCGTATCTATGTCATGTTCTTACCCGCTTCGGCCGCACGGACGTAGCTTACAAGCTTTTACTGCAGGAAACTTATCCATCCTGGCTTTATCCTGTAAAGATGGGCGCCACAACCATCTGGGAACGTTGGGACGGTATAAAACCTGACGGCAGCTTCCAGACTCCGGGCATGAACTCCTTTAACCACTATGCATATGGTGCCATCGGCGACTGGATGTACCGGGTTTTAGGCGGCTTGGATACGGATCCAACTGCCCCAGGTTATAAGAAAGTAACCATAGCGCCACAGCCTGGAGGCAACATCACCCAGGCCGCTACGAAACTGGAAACCATGTATGGCTTAACCGCCAGCGAATGGAGAATTGAGAACGGCGTCTTTAAACTGCAGGTCACCATTCCGGCAAATGCAACTGCTGCTGTCCGGTTACCAGGCGCGGCTAAAGCAGCTGTAACCGAAAGTGGCAAGGCATTGAAAGACGTTAAGGAGATCAAGGATGTAAAGGCAAATGGCAACGACCTGGAGCTTAATATTGGTTCCGGCGTTTACAACTTCGCCTTCAGCATTTAAACAATACCTAAATAAAAAAGGGTCTGATCAGAATGATCAGACCCTTTTTTTGTTGGATTAAAGCGCTACCTGCTGGGTTCCAGATTTTAAGTCAACCTGCTTGCCATTCCAGACGAAACTACCACTAAGTTGCTGCGGTAAGGTGATGCTGGCTATAATGCCACGCTTTCCCTTTCGTTTAAGATCGACGACTATATCTCCAAGCGGATGCGGCATTGAGGCCTTCGCCGTACTGAGCTCGCCAAGCGCCGGTTTAATCAGCACCTTAGAAAAACCGGTGTCAGCCGGCATGATACCACAAATGGTAGCCAAAAAATCGTAGTTCGGACTTGCACTCCAGGCATGACAGTCGGAGCGTGCAGGTTCAGGTTTCTCCGCAAAGGTGGTTAGTCCCATCTTCAGCATATCACGCCATGGGGTAAGCTGACCGTAATAAAGGTCGGCCATATCTGCAGCTTTCAATGCCTGGTTCAGGTAAAAGCGGAAGTAAAATGTTGCCGGACCTAAGGTCGTGTCGTTAATCACTCTTTTCATCAGCGATTGCTGTTCTGCTTTCGGAACAGCATCAGTTAACACGGCCAGGATATTCGCATGTTGGCTGTACGCCTTCATTTCAGGCGTATTAGCCATCAAGCCTCTGGATTTATCATAGCAAAGCGCATAGCAGCTTTTTGCGACATTGGCGGCCTTTTCCCTGTACTGCTTTGCCATTTCCGGCTGATCGTGGTATTCAAATATCTTTGCCGCTTGTTGAAGTGTGTAGACGTACTGCAGGGTGATCACGGAGGAATTACCATCGTTTGCACCGTCAGGTACACCCGTTTCAAAAACATGCGTATAATCAACAAAGTTCCACCATGGCATCGGACCAAGCATTCCCTTCTCTGCATCCAGGTGTTTTTCATACCAGGTAAGCACGCTGGATATACCGGTTAAGAACGTTGCACTGAACGCTTTGTCATCACGGTGCATGGTATAATCATAGATCATGGACACCCACCATAATGAAAAAGGTGGAATCACCTGCAGGCGGTTACTTGGATATCGCCCCTGCGTTAAACCTTCAGGTACCATCGAATGGTAAAAATCAAGGATGGCCTTACGCATCAGGCGGTCGTCACCAGATACATACAGCGAAATTAAGGCCTGAATACGCGTATCCGCTTCATACTGCAGCTGCTCATAATACGGGCAGTCGTAATAAGTCTCCCCTGCGCAAAGCCGCGCCGTTCTCCAACCCACGTTCCACAGGTTTTGCAAAGAAGGATCACTGCTGCTGAAACTTGCTTTTTCTTCGAATGGATAGCCTGTGTACATCCCATAAATATCATCGAGCTGCAAAGCTTCATCTTTGGTCTCGATATCAAGCTGCAGAAAACGGTAGGTGCGCATCCAAAGTGGACGGAACAGCCTGCTGTTGCCACCATCGGCAACAAAGATGTCGTAATTGCCGAGGATGTGCATACCTTCCACCTGGTCGCGGTTCTGCTTTTGCCCGTCTTTATCGACGAGCGCCTCCGCGTAAGTGAGTTTAACCGTTGCTCCTTTACCCTTGCTTAGCAATAGTTCAGGATAGGCTATGGTATTGAAAGTCTGGTCCAGAAGAATACTGACCTTTTTATTTGCCGGAATGCTCAGCGGCTTTTTTCCGGAAAGGAAAGTTTCATTATTAGCAATCCCTTCAGCACGCCGGACCTTCAAAATACGCTGTTGTTTTTCTTCCATCTGTGGGATGTTTCTCGGAACCAGCGTCCACATGTTGTCGGTACCCTTGCCAAATGGTGCCGGTGAGGGCAGCGACTTAGCCGGTACCCAGTCTTTATCATTGAAGTTCAGCATTTCCCAGCCCCATGGATATTGGGCTGCCTCCACCTTATCGCCAGGTCCGATAACCATATAGGCACGTAGCCGTGGGCCATTATCCGTTGAACAGGCGCTATAAGCGGCATCCCTCAACACTTTCCAGCTGCCATCTGTATTTACAACCGATGACACCTTGGTATCGCCTTGTACCACCAAAGCAGTTTGATTAGAGACCTGCGCTACGGGTGCTTCGGTACCCATGTTCCACACCAGGGCCGCAATAATATTTTCACCCGACTTCAGGTAGGGCGCAATATCAAGGGTCTCATAGTACCAGTTATAGAGATCGCCTCGTGCAGGACCCATAGATACCGCTTTTCCATTCACAAAAAGGCGATAGCGGTTATCTGCAGAAACATGGATCACAAAATCTCCAGGCACGCTGTTCAGCTTAAAAACTTTCCTGAAGTGGAACACGCCATAGTCACGTTGCGGGCCTTGCGGGTGACTGATCCAACGGGAAGGCCATTGCCGGTCCAGAAGTTCAGGGTTGATCTGCTTTTCCTGGCTTTTCGCGCAGTATGCGATCAGCCAACAGCATAGTACAAGTAATCCTCTTTTCATCTCAAAATATTTAATATCAAGTATTTGAATATATAAAATGAAATATCACGATCCATCCTGAACTGTCATGCAGCCCCATGGACGCAATCGCCTATTCCTCGATGTAATCCAGATCTTTCGAGAAAGTATCCTGCATATAATACAGCGCCCAGAAAGCCAGGCCGAGACAAAGCAGCGCCACAAGGATGCCCGCCATCACCAGTTCGCCATGAAAGCGTACGGTGAGCCACTGGAACAACAAGGAAAGCGGCACCACTGAACCCCGTACAAAATTCGGTACTGTAGTGGTTACAGTCGCACGAAGATTGGTGCCGAACTGTTCTGTGGCGATGGTCATAAAGATCACCCAGTAGCCCACACAAATTCCAAGTACAAAGCAAATTAGATAAAAGACAAACAGACTTACCCCTACTGCAAGGAAGTAGAGGGCGATAGCACCCATAGATAGCAAGAGGTAGATGTATACCACTTTGATCCTGCTTTTCAGAACCTGGCTAAGCAAGCCGCTGATGATATCGCCAATGACCAGTCCGCTGTAACAGCAGGCCACCGCAGCGCCGGCGCTGACCTCAGCCTGTATGTTCAGCGCCTTTCCAAATTCTGGAGAAAAGGTGATCAGTATGCCTACGACAAACCATAATGGTAATCCGATAACGATACAGCGCATGTACTTGAGAAAGCGGCTGCGTTGAAACAGCGCAAAGAAATTACCACGGCTTACCGGGTCTCCCTTGGCCTTATCGAACATACCGGATTCCGCTACACCGATCCTTAGCAGGAGTAAAGAAAGCCCAAGTCCGCCGCCAATAAAAAAGCAGGTTCTCCAGTCAAAATACTGTGCGATGAAATAACCGGCAACCGCACCACTTACACCCACAGAAGCAATGATGGTGGTGGCATATCCGCGTTTCTCGCGGGGCATCAGCTCCGCCACCAGGGTAATACCGGCACCAAGCTCGCCGGCGAGGCCAAAGCCCGCAATAAAGCGCCAGAAAGCATAGCTTTCCATATTATGCACAAAGCCATTCGCGATATTCGCCACAGAATACATGAAGATGGAGCCAAAAAGGACGTATAAACGTCCCTTCTTATCTGCCAGTACCCCCCAGACAATGCCTCCGACTAAGAGACCGATCATCTGAACGTTCAATAAGAAGATACCTGCACTGGTCAGTTCCGCTCCGCTGAAGCCCAGCGATTTCAAACTGGGCACGCGCACAATGCTGAACAGCAGCAGGTCATAGATATCTACAAAGTATCCAAGTGATGCAACAAGGATGGCGGCACCGACCGCTGCGGGTTGTTTTTCAACTTTCAGCATGTTGAGTAGCGTTAATTATGTTTCTGATCTATTACTTGGCAAGTACAAAATTTCCGAAGTAAACCTTGGATTGGTTGTCATAAGAGAACGGTGCACTCAGGTAGAAATACTTTGGCAGATCGGCACGCAGCATTCTTGTGTCCAGCACTTTTGACCTATTGATGTAAACGCGCATGTTTTCGCCTTCAACGGCCATTGACACATGTAACAGACCATTAGCATAGTTTGCAAAGGGGAAGCTCAAAGTATTGTGCAACTTGGTATCACTGCTGGAATTGTTCACATCGCGATTATGAAAATGCAGCTGGGTGTTGGTTATTGCATTATCATTGTAAGCATCTGATATATAGTTTTTAACGGAATTATCGCGTGCAAAGCCGAAGGCCATACTCCCGATATCTGCAGCCTGTTCACTGCGGGTAACAAGATCAAACTCTACAGTAAAGTTCCCTGGTAATTTCAACAGGCTGTCGAGCTTGTAGGTGGTACGCGGACTAAGCGCTAACCATTTGCCAGGCATATCCGGCAGTGTAACCACGCTTCCTGAACTGCTGGTTTTCCATTTTGAAGGCATCAAACCTTTGGTATCTCGCTTGAAATCAGATTCGAAGATGATGGTTGATCCCGGCGTAAAGGAGTAAACTTCCTCAACCGGCAGCGGAGCTGATGTTCCGGTGCTGCTTGCATCCGGCGCCGTACTTGTCTTTTTGCTGTTTAGCATATCATCAACCTTTTTTCCGGCTTTGTCTTCGATTGATTTTTGGAGTTTTTTAAGGAGTTGTGCCTGGGCGGGCGTAATGTACATGAACAGCCCGAAGAGTGCAATAGCGTAAAGGTTCTTTATTTTCATAGTTGGTTGATTGTAAGCCAAAAATAATATTTTTGACAAGAATTCAAGACCTTTTCTTCAGCAAGCATTTTACTTCATTACAGCTTCGGGATCACGCCGTATTTGCTACGGAGTTGCAAGGGGGTTGCTACGTACTTCGTACGTATGGAGACGTAGAAAACACGGTTTAACTACCGATCAATAAACCAGCAATTTCCAGTCAAAAGTCTACTTATTTAGTAGCATTTATCAGTTTAGCGCTTATATTTACTGCAAAGACAACCTAAACCAAAGCAGATCAAAAACATACATATGAAAACCCTATTCAAATCCATGCTGTTGCTGAGCCTTTTTTCTTGCGCAGCTCTTGCACTTCCGGAAAAATTAATAGCACAAGGTTCCGCAGTACAAAAGCCCGATGCAGGTGATGATGATCGTGGCTACCTGGTGAAAGTTGGCGACCAGGCACCTGCAGACTTTGAACTCGTATTGCAGGATGGTACAAGAACATCGCTGAAGGCACTTCGGGGTAAAACCGTAGTGCTGCAATTTACGGCCAGCTGGTGTGGTGTATGCCGTGAAGAAATGCCGCATCTGGAAAAGATGTGGAACAAATATAAGAACCGGAATTTGGTCTTAATTGGCGTAGACCGCGACGAACCCCTGGCAACAGTCCAGAAATTTCATAAAGACATGAAGATCAGCTATCCGCTGGCACTCGATCCCGGCGCGGATATCTTCGGCCGGTTTGCAAATAAGAAAAGTGGCGTAACCCGCAATGTCGTGATTGATAAGAATGGCAAAATCGTGTATATGACCCGCCTGTATGATGAGCAGGAATTTGCAGCCATGCTCAGGGTGATCGACAAACTGTCCGAAATCTAAAAATCGTCATATATGCAGAGAAAATTGATGACAGGGCTATTACTTAGCCTTGCCACTGGACATTTTGCAGTTGCACAGGAGCTGCAGCTTAAAGGATTCAGCAGTAACGCAGCGTTAAAACAATCCCAATTGGAAAAGCAGTTCGACCAGCAGCTTGATGCCGGTAATATCGGTCAGACGGTTAAAGCCCTTTCCGCCCTGCCACATCACCTGGGCTCTGCACAGGGTAAACGCCTGGCAGAGTTAGCGTTGCAGAAATTCAAAAGTTATGGCTGGGATGCCAGGCTGGAAACCTATCAAGTGCTATTTCCCACACCAAAAACCAGATCGCTGGAGCTTATTGCACCTACCCCCTTCAAAGCACAGCTGAAGGAGCCTGCATTCGCCGAGGATGAGACCTCCGGTCAGGCTGGACAGCTGCCCACCTACAATGCCTGGGGTGCCGATGGTGATGTTACCGGATCATTGGTCTTTGTGAACTACGGTTTGCCCGACGACTACGAGACCCTTGCACGAATGGGCATCGACGTAAAAGGTAAAATTGTAATTGCAAAATATGGCAGATCCTGGCGTGGCATTAAGCCCAAGGTTGCCTACGAACACGGCGCTATAGGCTGTATTATATATTCAGACCCAAAAGATGACGGCTATTACCAGGGAGATGTTTATCCTAAAGGCCCTTACAAGAACGACCAGACCGTTCAGCGCGGCTCAGTGATGGATATGGTCATCTATCCGGGCGATCCACTTACACCGGGCGTTGGTGCCACCAGTAAAGCAAAGCGGCTGGACCGCAAAGACGCAACAACCATCCTGAAAATTCCGGTACTACCGATCAGCTACGGCGATGCCCTCCCCTTGTTATCTGCACTGGAGGGCCCAGTAGCTCCTGCAGATTGGCGCGGTGCCTTGCCAATAACTTACAAGATTGGTGGCGACAATGCGAAGGTACATCTAAAGGTAGAATCGAATTGGGATATTGTTCCTGCCTACAATGTGATAGCCATGATAACGGGAGCTGAGTACCCTAACCAGTGGGTGATCAGGGGTAACCACCATGATGCCTGGGTGAACGGCGCCGACGATCCGGTAAGTGGATTGGCCGCAGAGCTGGAGGAAGCTAAAGCAATAGGTGCCCTGGTAAAAGCTGGCTTCAAACCAAAGCGAACCTTGGTCTATTGTGCCTGGGACGGTGAGGAACCTTCCCTCTTAGGCTCTACCGAGTGGGTTGAAGATCATGCAGAATCACTGAAACAAAAAGCAGTAGCCTACATCAATTCGGATGGTAACAGTCGCGGATTTTTGCAGGCAGGTGGATCACATGCACTGGAAGTGTTCATGAGTGAAATCGCTAAAGACGTTCGTGATCCACAAACACAGGTAAGTGTCTTCGATCGCAGACGTGCCAAAGATGCAGTAAATGCTTCCGGCGGAAAGGCACAGGCAGCAATCCTGAAAAAGGACACTTTGGAACTTTCGGCACTGGGCACCGGATCCGATTACTCTGCATTCCTGCAACACCTTGCCATCCCGACCCTGAACCTTGGCTATGGTGGCGAAGATGATGGTGGGGATTACCATTCTATCTACGATTCGTATAACGATTACATCCGCTTCAAGGATGGCACCTTCGTCTATGGTGTGGCCCTTGCGCAAACGGCCGGGCGGGCGGTCCTGAGACTCGCCAACGCCGAAGTACTGCCATTTGATTTTACTAACCTGGCTGCACAGGTCGGAAAATACACTGAAGAAGTAAAAACACTCAGCAGCCAGTTGAAGGAGAAGTACAGTGCAGAAAATGCATTGATTCAATCTGGAAGTTACCGGCTGGCTGCAGACCCAAGAGAAAAGCCCAGAGAAAGGGAAAGCAAGCCAGCAGTTCCCGCTTTAGACTTCAGTTCACTTGATCAGGCTGTTAAAGCGCTGGAGCAATCCGCAGCTACGCTTAAGAAGCAACTTAAGGCAAGTCCGGACACAGATAAAAAAGCTTTGGCAAAGCTGAACAAAGCACTCTATCAGGCGGAGCGTAGCCTGCTGATTCCGGAAGGTTTGCCGAAGCGTTCCTGGTACCAGCACAGCATCTACGCGCCAGGCTTCTATACCGGTTATGGCGTAAAAACCTTACCGGGCGTGCGGGAGGCTATTGAACAAAACAACTGGAACGAAGCCAGTGCCCAGATCCATACTGCCGCAGCGCGTATCACCGCTTTGGCAGAAAGCCTGGATCAGATTCGTGCGGGCGGCAAGACTGCGGGCAAAATGTAGTGCTTACGAAGGATCAATTAACACCAAGGAAACACACACCCGTTTCAACCCGGACCAGGAGATGGATTTTAAATCATAATAGAACCTACAAAAAAAAGCCGTTCCGGGATGCGGAACGGCTTTTTTGATTTAAGTAACTTAAGATTTAACTACAGCAAGCGCATTCTTGCCGCCGGTGATGATGGCAAAGGTCGCTAATCCGCCGACCAGGCCAAAACCAAGCTCTTTGAATGTAGAAGGCACTTTTGGATATAAATGATGTGCATATTCAATATTGTGTACAAAGATGCCTCCGGCAACCAGGAGCAGCGCTACCGTTCCCACCACACCTAAGATCCGGATTACAACAGGAAGCATTTTCACGAGTGTGCGGCCTACTGCAGACACAAAGCCTTTATTCTGTGAACCCTTGATCAGGAAAAAGCCTGCATCATCCATTCGCACGATCAGTGCAACAATGCCGTAAACACCTATGGTAGCCAATAATGCAACAACTGAAACCGTCAATATCTGTACGGGTAAGCTCTCCTCCAGAACAGTACCCAAGGCAATGATCACGATCTCAACGGAAAGGATGAAGTCGGTAGTAATTGCCGAGCGCACTTTTGCCTTTTCCACCTCAAGTCCCTGCTCCTCAGGCTTTGCTGTTACTGATACTTTCTCCGGCTCCTCATGGTGAAAGAAATATTCAATTATCTTTTCCACCCCTTCATAGGCCAGGTAAAAACCACCCAGAATCAGGATATACTTAATCGCGACTGGCAGGAATACATTCAGCAGCAAGGCAATGGGCACAAGGATAATTTTATTTACCAATGAACCTTTAGTAATGGCCCATAACACCGGAATTTCCCTGGAGGCCACAAAACCGGTCGCCTTTTCGGCGTTTACCGCAAGGTCATCGCCAAGAATACCCGCAGTTTTTGATGTTGCCACTTTCGCCGTGACCGCAACATCATCCATTAAGGAAGCTATATCATCTAAAATCGCAAAAAAGCCTGAAGCCATACTGTATTAATTTTGCCGCAAAATATGTATTGGAACTGAAATTATCGCTGAGATCTAAAAATTCGTTTAACGATTATCATTATCCAGGCCGCGACCAGTTTTGTGCTGCAGCTCATCAATCCGTTTTGAAGCTTCAGATTTGCTTAGGGATTCATCAAAGGGCTCCTTCGCTTCATCAGAAAGGGTTTTCAGATAAGAATGCTGCGCGCCGGTCATAGGTTCATTTCCGGTGGTCCACTCATCTGGATCCTTCACGGTATTAGAGCCCTTAATTTCGTTGTTATTGTCTTGATCTTGTTGCTGTTCATTGAACAGTTCATCATTTTGATTTTCCATGTCTTCTTTCGGTAAGGTTTGGATAATGAACAGTTTTCAGAAAGCATTGTTTTTGAGCGGGGAGAATGTAATATCCCTTAGCGTTTAGTCGCATGCTGTGCTTCCAGGTACATCAAAGCCTGCTGTATCCAATCTGATTTATCTTTTAATTGCAGATCGGGTTTAATTCCGGTCTTGTCTATACCCAGGTTATGGTCTAATCTGCGACTTCTGGAAGAAGAATAACGCAAGGTATAAGGCATACAAGAAAACGGCGCTGCAATGACATTGGAATAATCAAGTGTGCCAGAGGTGCGCTGACCGAGTAAGGTTACTTTAGAACTCGCCTTGGCAAATAACAAAAACTGCTCGGTTGTGCTTGCACAGCTTTCATCAATCAAAATGACTACTTTTTTTGGGAAGATCCTTTTAGAAAAGTCGGATATTACCCCGTCCTTGCCCATGTGTACCCATTGCTGAGGCTGTGCTTCAAGAGCGCTTACGGTTTCCTTAATTGACCCGATGTTTGACTCAGGCAAATCCTCCTCATCCAGATACTTTTTCCAGCCAGCGATATTAGCCGGTGTTGAGCGTAAATCCACCCCATAATACGAGATCGGGTCTGTATACAACAGGGGTAAAAGCGGTTGGAAAGTGAAATCTGCTCCTCCGCTATTTCCTCGAAGATCAAGTATCAGGTTCGGCGTATTTTCAAGCGCTTCCGCATTTGCCTTTATGATAGAATCAATGTTGTTTGCATTGGAAGGACTGAAGTTTGATATTTTGAGATAGAAGGTTCGTGTGGAGAGCTTCTTTGCAGCAACAGGAACATAATTATAACTGATCGGTTCTTTGGTTGTACCCTCCCGCTGCCAGTCGCCACCAATGTAGTTGTGGCCAAAATAGAAGTAGTCAATTTTCGGCCTGTGGTTAAGCATATACAATGCACCCTTTCCGATGCTGTCTGTCTTCATTTTTGCCTCAAACTTTACCATGCCTCTTTTCCAGCCTGGAAGGGGGGAATTGATTATAACACCCACATACTCATATAACTTTGTTTTGTCTTTAATGACAGCAATCTTGTACTTACCCTCATGAAAGTCATAGATGCCCTCAAAGCTTTTGGACTTTCTTAATGCCGCGATTTGCTTGTCTGTGATGCGGATGATCCTTCGTTGCTTTACATATGCCGAATCGACCTTTGTTGGGTCGGCATTGCCCCGTATGGAAAGGTGACTATCCTTAAATTGATCCAGAAATGCAGAAAGCACCAATAGACATTGCTCTTGATTTTTTAAAGATCTGCTATAAGTTTGATACTCGTTTACAAGCTTCTGATAACCTTTATCGGTCATTTCTTTCTTCTTGTCCTGAAAGCCTGCGTAGTTCTTTTCAATAAAGCTCTTGAGGTCGTCAAATCCCTTTTCGCAATCGCATTGCTGCGCCTGAAGGTTAAGGCTTCCAAATACTAGTCCGGCTAGAATTACAACGTACTTAAACATAATGAGTCGTTAATTTATGTTTAAGATAAAGCAATTGTATGTAAATACGAAAAGAGCGGCTGTATGCCGCTCTTTTCGTATCTGACTCATATATCTGCTACTTCTGGGTAACAGTTCCGTTTTCAGGTTTTAAGGTTTCTAAAACCGGCTGATCTGTCGAACTAATGGTTTTTTGCATTACATCATTCCGTTGTTCGAAGATCACGATCTCATTCTTACCATTTTTCAACCAGCAACCGGGAACATATAGGGTTTGTTGCGGACCAACGCTCCAATATCTTCCGATATTGATGCCGTTGATAAACACAATGCCCTTTCCCCAATCTTTCATATCCAGGAAGGTATCACCGGTTTTGCTCAGGTCAAAGCTGCCCTGGTATACGGCCGGGCGACCTGCAGTTGCGGTCTGCTTCACATTTGTAAGATCAGGCACAACATCCATTGGAAGCTTGTACATATTCCAGTTGCCTGTGATCTCATGACCATTGATCGCCACCGGTGAAATTATCCCTTTGGGGCTGCTTGTGATCTTTGCGCCGTAATTTATGCGGCCCATGTTTTCTACAACGATATCCAGTGTAGCGTTAAAAGGTATTTCAATTTCGCATTCATAATTTTTATAGTAGCTGTTCAGCTCCGCTACTTTTACACCGTTGACGTAAACGATTGCAAAATCCCGCAGTCCATTAAGCTCCAGCTTTCCGCTGATTGGCTGTGTGAACTTCTTGCTATACCAAACATAGCCATGTCCCTGGTTCAATTCTTCGAAGCTCATCGGCTTATCACTATTCACCGGGGCAACCTTGTCTTTGAGGTCTTCAAGGTCGACAGCCTTCTTGAGTGTGATGGATGGTATGGTGATAACGTCGATCTTTTTCGGGATTTCGGGGGTACCTGGCTTCTTTAACAATTCACGTAAAGCCTGGTATTTCTCCGTTGCCCAACCAGCTTCGCTGATTGGCGCATCATAGTCGTAGCTGGTTAAGTCAGGCTGTATATCATGTTTGTTGTCGTAGTTTGCACCTGAAGTAAAGCCAAAGTTGGTCCCACCATGTACCATGTAGTAGTTAAAGGAAACGCCCGCATCCAGGTATTTTTTTGTTTGCTTCGCAACAACGTCTTTTGATACTTTCGGAAAAGGTTCTGCCCAGTGGTCTAACCAGCCAGGATAGAATTCAGCAACCATATAAGGTCCTTTACCACCATTATATTGATCAACAGCTTTTTTCAGGTTTGCGACATCATCTTCGCCATTTGCAGTAGGCAGCGCGCCTGGTAGTGCGCCACCTTCAAACAGCCAGGTGCCATCAGAGGTAAAAAACGGCACGTTGAAGCCAACGTCTTTAAGCTGTTGGAATACCGCTGCACTGTAAGCTTTGTGCTCTTCGATTGGGATATCCTTACGTTGAGAAACATAAGACCCAAACTCGTTCTCACCCTGTACCATCACGATAGGTCCCCCATTGGTAACCAGCAGGTCCTTAACCTGGCCATATAGTTCTTTGAAGTATGTTTTGGTTGCGCGCAGATAGGGTTCATTATTGCCTCGGATAACCATCCCCGGCACTTTTTGCAGGAACCATGGATAGCCACCAAACTCCCACTCTGCACATACATACGGTCCGGGGCGCAGGATTACCAGCAAGCCCTCTTCCTGTGCGATCTTAATATACTCTGCAACATTTCTGTTCCCGGTTTTAAAGTCCCAAACGCCGGGCGCGGTTTCATGATAATTCCAGAAAACATAGGTAGCTACGGCATTCAGTCCCATGGCTTTCATCATTTTAAGCCGGTGGCGCCAGTAAGGTTTAGGAATACGTGCATAGTGCATTTCTCCACTGTGAATTTGGATGGGTTTGCCGTCTAGCATGAAATTGCCATCCTCAATGGCAAAGCTGTGTTTCTTTTGACTGGCCTTAGTCTGTGCACTGGCATGAACTGTTAATCCAAACAGCATCAGGCACAACAAAACTTTCTTCATTAGGTATTGTCGTTTTTAGGTTATTTAAACATCATGATTAACATGTCCTGGCCGTTGATGGCTTTAATGGTAATCTGATTTTCGTGCACCAACATACGAATTTGCATGAGCATTCCATTACACAAACGTTTGTGTAACATTTTGAAGCCGGAAACTGCGCTTAAATTACCTTGCGATCTTTACAGTAGGCAATAAGTTGTTCATTGTTGGAAATGTCCAGTGCAGTTTTGATCGCGTACAAACGCTTTTCTACACTACTTAGTCCTGCGGGGCGGATGTTGTTCTTCTGCAGATACAAGGGAATATCCTTCTGTGCGGTACCTTCTGCAAGCAAATGAATGATCGTTTTGTCGAAGCTCGTAAAATTGAAGGCCAGCTTTGCCCTGGGCTCCTGCCGCAGGTTTGGTGACAAATATTTTCTGTTGCTGAAGATGGTTTCTATAGCGACTTTAAGGTCTTTTGCATCTCCTCTTGCCTTCGGAACAAAGGCGTTGATATCGTATTCCTGAAGAAAGTTGCTAGCCACTGCAAAGCGGTTCTCAATGGAGAACACCAGGATCTTAATTGCTGGCTGAATGGCGCGTACGGCACTGATCAGGCCTGCGCCACTGGTGATGAGCTGCGGACGTTCCGCGTCAAATGATAGGTCTGTAATCAGCAATTCATACGGATGTCCCTCAGAGATGGCCTTTTTAATTCTGCTAAGCGCATCATCACAGTAGTAGACATAATCGCGGGTA
This sequence comes from Pedobacter sp., assembly GCA_038918115.1. Taxonomy (GTDB): domain Bacteria; phylum Bacteroidota; class Bacteroidia; order Sphingobacteriales; family Sphingobacteriaceae; genus Pedobacter. The sequence goes on along the minus strand of JBCLAL010000001.1, from coordinate 48,232 downwards.
TCATGTTCAATGTTGAGATCTGATAAGGTCTTCTGCACGGAAATGCTAACACTTTCATGGTCTTCTGCAATGAGTACTTTCTTAAACATCATTCGTGGCAAGGTTTACGTTCATTTGTGCTGACAAAGGTAATTGCTCCGTGCATGCTTTAAATACGGCTTTCCGTATTTTGAAAATCGTGTTCTCAGCTTATGGAAGGAGGCTTTTAGATTGCTCCTGGTGGTAGTCTTCCAGCTTGGTCAAAATGCGGATGAGCTCCATTTTTTCGGCATAGGTAATATTGCCGGTTACGTCTACACTGGCCCGGCGAATCTTATCCATATTCTGGTCTAGTGCATCAAGTCCCCGATCGGTGAGGCTGATGATCTTGTTCCGCTTGTCCAGATCTCCGGCAACCTGTTCCACAAGTCCGTTTACAATTAGCCTGTTTATGATTTGGATCCCTGCCGATTTCTCGTGCACATTGTTGCGAATTAAAGCAGTTTTGGTCATCGGCCCAAAGACTTTCAGGTTTATGAGATAGATCATCTCATCTGGTGTGGCAAAATCTGTTGCAGACAAGGCCGCTTTGGCGTGCAAGCGCGCATAACGATATAAATGTACCAGGGATGTGTTAATGACACTGTCAGCGGTACGGCCCGTCGCTTTCCCCAACCATTCTGGCTCTGCCGGTACTGTTTGTATGGTCAGTTGGTTCCGTTGATAAAGCCACTGTCCGAATAAATCTACATTCGCGTCTGCCGGATTGCTGGTATTTTCATACTCTTCTACAAGAAGGATAAGCTGACTTAGTAGGTTATACATCATGTTATGTTCTATACAAATCTAATGCAAATAGTGTTAAAATATACTTTATAGAAGATTAATCCTAAAATGATTTAATTGAGCTACAACAGCGGTCTTGATTACTAATTGGGTATAGTACAAAATAAGACTTTATGGCATTTTGATTGTTGAATGATGGTATATTAAAAAACTAAATTATGAAAACTATTTCTGCACTAAAAAAGAATGCGATGGTGTTTGCACTTGCTGTGATTAGTATTGCCACCTCCTGTAGTAAAGATGATGATAATGTACCTGCGACACCCCAGCAGAACATTGTTGATATTGTAGTGGCGAACAACGACTTTTCGTTGCTCGAAGCGGCAGTTAAACATGCGGACCTGGTTACAACTTTATCCGGCGACGGTCCTTTCACCGTTTTTGCGCCTACCAATGCAGCGTTCATTGCTGCGGGATTAGATACTGAAGCAAAGATCAATGCCTTGCCGGCTGAGACATTGCGCAAGATCCTGTTATACCACGTTGCAGGCTCAAGTATTCCGGCGTCTTCCGTTCCAAGTGGGAATAACACCGCTGTGAAATCTGGAGCAGATCTGGATTTGTTTGTAACCAAGAATGACAAGGGTGTTTTCATCAATGGTGCGATGGTAACACAAGCGGATCTTATGGCTACCAATGGTGTGATACACGTGATTAATAAGGTACTTATGCCAGCCACAGGTAACATCGTACAGGCTGCACAAGGCAACCCGGATTTCAGCTTCCTGGTAGCAGCTGTGCTAAGAGCAAGTCAGGGTCAAACCAACGTCGCTAGTGTACTATCCGGAACAGGCCCGTTCACTGTTTTTGCCCCAACCAATCAGGCCTTTATTAATGCTGGCTTTCCAAGTATTACGACTATTCAGGCTGCTGATCCTGCAGTGTTAACCAGCATCCTGACTTACCATGTAGTGGCTGGTCGTGTATTCTCAAGTGACCTGGTAGACAACAGTATGCCTGAAACCGTTAATGGTGGTAAAGTTACAATCACCTTAACTGGTGGCGCGATGGTTAAGGGTACAAAAAATGCATCGGCAGCTAAGATCACTGCCACTGATATGGTAACAACAAATGGTGTGATCCACGTCATTGATCAGGTCTTATTGCCGTAGTCAGCCAAGTTTCCTATTATATATCCCTGGCCCCCATGATTATCATGGTGGCCTTTTTTATTACATCTTGATCACCTTTTCGCGAACTCGGGCTACTTTTAGCCGCTCGGCAAGCTTGTTCTGCTTATGTTCCTCATCACCCAGTATGATACCCCAGGGCTTCATACTTTCTACCCTGTCGAAAATGATCTTCAGCACTGCAATAACCGGAATGGAAAGGAACATCCCCGAGATCCCCCAGACCATCTCTCCAATAATTACCCCAAGAACGGTGATCAGTGCATTAATACGTACTTTAGAGCCAACAACTACTGGGAGGAGAATATTGCTGTCGATGAGATGGACGACAATTAAGGTGACAATTACCAGGAGCACTTTACTTAGCAATGTAGCCGTTGCAAAAGTGATCAGGGTACTCAGCACCAGGGCAGTAAAAATGCCGATGTAAGGAATAACGTTTAGCACACCGGTGATCAGCCCGAGCAAGAAAGCATACTTAATGCCTAGAATCCAGAATGCGACACTCACGACCGTGGCAATTACGCCCATTTGGATCAGCAAACCAATGATGTATTTACGAATGATGTACTGCACCTGTTCAATGATATCGTGAACCAGCGTCTTATTCTCTTCCAGAAAAACAGACACCAGAAACCTCATAATCAGACTTCGATACAGCAGAAAGAAAAAGGTATAGATGAATGTAAACACCAGGAATAAAAGAATTGAGGATAAGGAAAGTACAGTAGCGCCTAATACTGCGGTGCTGGAAGAAAGTGCCCTGTTGGTTGCTGAATGCACATAATTAAGCTGCTTGGCGGCATCTATGTTAAAGCGGGACTCGACCCAGGTCTGGAGATTATTTACGGTTACTCCAAGCTGTTCCTTGAATTGAGGCCAGTCGCTCGCTAACCTGCTCAGTTGCGAACCGATGGTGTACAGTACAATACTGACGGCACTTAGCATTAGGACTACGGACAACATGGATGCGGCGCTCCTTGGTAAGCGGAACTTCTTCTCGAAGAAACTCGCCAGCGGCAACAGCAAGATGGAGAACAAACACGAAAAGATCAACGGGGACAGGATTTCCTTTGCGATAATGACAATATAGCCAAAAGCGATAAGACTCACCAGTACGCACAGGGTCTTCAGGTAAAAGGGAGGTTGGGTAAATTTGATATCCATGCAATGTTGAATTGACTTATCGCAACAACAAAATAAAAACAATAATGTTATCCGCTAAAGACCTGCATACGGATTAAACACTGGAGGGTTAAGGGATAATTAAAAATGTTATATAACATACCCTTTACGTTGAGATAACTTCAAGCCTCTAAACTTTTTCAATATTTGTAGCACTTAAACATACCATAATTATGAAACGAATCTTAGCATTTGGAATATTTGCTCAACTGATGATCTCCACGCTGTCCTTTGCACAAACGAAAGTGGTTGCGCACCGTGGCGCATGGAAAAACACTGGCACACCGGAAAACTCTATAGCTGCACTACAAGCTGCAATAAAAATGGGCTGTGATGGTTCAGAATTCGATGTACATATGTCTGCGGATTCCGTTCTGTTCGTTAATCATGATGCACATATTCAGGGCTTAGCGATAGAAACAACCACATCAGATGTGCTATCAGCAGTTAAGCTTTCAAATGGTGAGCCATTGCCGACGCTTGAAGCTTATCTTAAAGCTGGTATGAAGCAGAAAAAGACGAGATTGGTACTGGAGATCAAGCCATCTGCGGTAAGCAAGGAAAGAGGCATTGCACTGGCAAACAAAGTGGTGAAGATGGTAAATAAACTGAAAGCAGCTTCAAAAGTAGACTACATCAGCTTTGACTACGACATTTGCAAGGAAATCACCAGAATTGCACCGAAGGCGACGATTCAGTACTTGAATGGGGATAAAAGTCCTGCGGAGCTTGAAGCTGATGGTATTCATGGCTTAGATTATCACTATAGTGTACTTAAAAAGAATCCAGAGTGGATTAAGGATGCAAACACCAGGAAACTGATCACAAATGTCTGGACCGTAAATGATGAGGGCACTATGGATTCGCTGATCGCAGAAGGCGTTGGCTTGATTACGACTAATGAACCTGAACTGCTGATGAAGAAATTGCACAGATAACATTTAAGGTACTTATTAATCATATCCGTGGACAGGGCTACAAAATAGTCTACCACACTGAAGAAGCTTAAAAAAAGAAGGGCTACCTTATGGGTAGCCCTTCTTTTTTTATTGGCATTTCTTATTTCGAGTAGATCTTAGCGTTGGTTCTGTATCCAGCTACAGTGTTACTGTACCAGTCAGTATAAGCTGTACCACCTGAGCGTGCCCAGTCTGAGAAACGAAGGTAAGCTTCGGTAACCGGATTGGTTTCAATAGGATAGCTATAGGTCGCCGCAAAGTTTATTGCCCAAGGATAGTTCTCTTTAGACAAATAATACTTACCGGTGTTTGGTGTAGAAGCATCATCAGCAGTACCAAAAAGTTGTTTGTCTGCTTTGTCGGTTGGTGCAAAGCCAGGCAGGTGAATTTCATAACCGCGACGCATATCACTGATCAGGAACGGGTTAAATGATGCAACGTCCATGCTTGATGCTGCAACAGGCGAGGTAAAATTCACCATTACAGTAGCTGTTTTTCCAACAACTTTATCCTTGGCTGGATCAACGTTGATGAAATAAGCATTATTAGGATTTTTTAACAATGCCTCATGATCATCAAAAGGGATGATTACAGCCTTACTCTGACCTGCCTCAACACCGTTGTTTGCAAATGAAATGTATTTACCAATGGTTTGCTGGCCTGTTACAGAACTTACTGCTGAAGCAGGAACCGGTAGCTGTAAACCGAAACCATTATGGAAAGATGCACCAGATGCAATTGGGGTAAATTCGCCCTTCATATCAACCACCTGGTTCTGCGCATTGCGGGTAAAGGTATAACGGTAGTTTACAACCAAGTCATTAAGATCGAAGTCACCTTTTGCCGGCCAGTTATCTTCAAAAGCAATCGTTGCAAGTCCATTTTGTGATGGATAGTAGCTCACGTAAGCCCTTGTCGGATCGTTAGGGAATGTATCAAGGTTGTCCTGCACACCGTCGCCATCGCTATCTCCTCCCTTATCAATTCCGGGAACATCTTCATTTGAAATCGCTGTAACGGGATTTGATGATGCATAAACCACAAGGTCATTAAAGTCATTATCAGATTCTGTCTGACGATTTAAGTCCTCAAAACCCATGACAAAGAGTTTGTGTACATCGTCATACAAGGTTACCGTGTGCTTTTTTGTTGCAGTGGTTGTCTCTGGATTAAATCTTGGATTAGAATAGAATTTTACAGTATTGGTTAAGACTCCACTTGTACTGCTCCAAGCATTTTGAAGAAGTACAAAACCGATTGAAGTACCAGCAGTAAACCGGCCTAATTTCACTTTATCTCCGGAGTTCAAACCTCCCGCAGATCCCAGAGCTGAAGAGTTGGGGAATACCAGTGTAATGTTACTAATGCTGCTTGTACTAGTAGGTGGATTGTTAGTTGGATAGGTATAATATCCAAGGGAGTTCAATAATCCTGCACCTTCAGATACGAAAGTGATCCACACATCAGATGTAGCAGTAATGTTTAAATCTGGCATGGCGGTACTGCTTAAATACTCCGGGTGTGTTTTTGTTAGTGCACTACCTTCTGGTAGGGAAGCATTAATGAAAGACAATAGCGAAGCATCAATTACATCTGGAGTATTTTCCAGGTAAACAGGTCTGCCCAGCTTGAATGGATACGCGGAAGTATTCATCACTGCCGTGCTTGATGATGTGTATGGACTTGGATAGGTAATGGTCGTACCAGTGGTGATGCCGTAAGTTGCCATACTGCTACCAAGTTTAACATTCCTGTTGTTTATGTTTACGGTGCTCACAACGTCTTGAGCAATGATGTCGCCAGAGAAGCTGGTTTTACCACCGATCGTCGCATTGATACTGTTAGATGCGGAGATGGTTGCCTGTGCATTGCGGATTAGTCCGATATATGCAGGATCGATGATCAGTTCCGTAGCAGATGTAGGAACGGTAAGAGTTCCGATTAATTGACCATTTCTGTTGGTCACGCCTTTGAAGATCGCTTCCTGGGATTCACCAGGCAAGTAAACACTTACCACAACACCTGTTAAAGGTTCATTGTTGTTGGCTTTCAAGCTTAAATTAAGGCTTACATTTTTTGTTGTGTTGTAATTAAATCCGTTTGGCGCAATTGTGCTTATTGGATTTACAACCTCTTCGGGCTGCTCTGCTCCGTCTTTTTTGCAAGCTGCCAAGGATACCATACCGGCAAGGAGCGTAAGGGCGATTCTTTTTGTCATAACTATAGTAGATGATTTCTGTATTTTCAATTTGCAAGACAAACTACGTTCCACTGTGCATATCTGCGATATTGACGGCTTTAAGGCGGTTTAAGGCCCCAGCATCGTGCATTTTGTTACACACATTACTCAGTACTGTGTAAATTAATTGCACATTGTTCCACATCAGGTCTTATTTGAGAGATCTACCACCTCCTTTATTGGTGCTACCAGAAAGAGAATTTCCCGGAAAAAGAAAGAGCGGCACCAGATTAACGGTGCCGCTCTATTTAGACGATAGGAAACTTAACTATTTTGAAGGTCTGTTCTTATATCGTTGATAAGAGACAATAGCCGTCAGCGCTACGATAGCGATGGTTATATACACCCAGCCCGGAATTGGTACCGGATCACCCTGCGCATAAGAATGCAGCCCGGTAAGGTAATAGTTCACCCCAAAGTAGGTCATGATAATAACAGAAAAGGCAAGCAATGATAACAAATTAAAGAGATACTTGCCACGTAGACCTGGAATAAGCCTGATGTGCAGTACAAAAGCATATACGATCACGGAGATAAAGGCCCATGTTTCCTTTGGGTCCCAGCTCCAGTAACGTCCCCAACTTTCATTAGCCCAGATACCCCCAAGGAAGGTTCCTACCGTAAGCAGAAATATGCCCAGGGTTAGCGACATTTCATTAACGATCGTCAGCTCTACGACAGAAGCTTTCACTTTGGCGCTGATCTTTTTATGGTCGATAATGTAAAGGATAAGCACCACCGCACCTAGCAAGGCACTTAATCCAAAAAAACCATAGCTGGAAGTGATAATGGCCACATGGACCATGAGCCAGTAAGATTTCAGCACGGGTACCAGCGGCGTGATCTGCGGATTCATTTGCGAACCACCATGTGCAAAGCCCATGAGGATCACGGCAATCAGACATCCTGCTGCAGGAATGAAAGCATTACTATTTCTATAAAGCAGCAGTCCGGACATTACACCGATCCAGCTGATGAACATCACCGCTTCGTAGCCATTGCTCCAGGGTTCGTGACCAGAAATATACCATCGTACCCCAAGTCCGAACAGCTGCAGGAAAGCAGCAATGCTGATGAGCGCAAGCACAAAGTTCAGGGCGCGGGTAATCATTTTTGAGTCTTTGAACAGACGTACAAAGGCAAGGCTTAAGATTACAGTACCGAGAATAGCATAGCAGATCATCAGGTTCAGGAAGATGTTCCAGTTGTTATACCTTACCTCCATATTGATCTTTGTAAGGGATGGTACAACGGCTTTCCCAAGTTCAAACTGTGCCTGTTTAAGTACCTCGAGGTTCTGCTCTGCAGACTGCCAGTTACCTGAGGTGTTCGCTTGCAGGACACTCATCATATAACCTGTTGCAGGGTTCTGCGCAGCAGTTGCACCTGCAATAGCCGGTGGTGCAGGTATCCAGGTATTGTTTTTATCCCCTTTTAGTGGGAAAATCCGCAGGTACTGACCATTTAACAACTGCTGCATTACCTGTAGTTTATCGTTAAGCTCAATCAGATCTTTATCATAGCCGTCCTGCTCGGAAGCTTTCTTGGCAAAAGCTTTCATGTATTCCGCTTTCAGGCGAAAATCCAATGTACCGTTCTGACTCAGCGCTAGCAGGTTCACCATTGTGGTATAGCCTTCCGGGTTGGCTTTAACTGCAGCCATTAAGCCCGGACCACCTTTGCTGCCGACCTTGATTAAGGGTACATTTACCCAGTCAAACGGAGATCCTGACACTGACAGAAAGAATTGATTTGCCGTCAGGGTATAAAATTTATCTTTATGATAGAGCTTGCGAAGTATCTCAAGCGCCATGGTATTTACAGGCTCAATACGACCGTCAAAGTTCTGTACAAGCAGATGGCCAAAGCTATCCGCATGATCACGATCGATCTTGATGCTGCCGGCGAATGACTGTGCTTCCACCATGTCCCCACTTAAGATGCGCTGCATTTCCGCCATATGGTTATGATCGGTAAGCACAGGTGCTGCCGCTTTCGCAGGCGCTTCGTGGGCGTGATCATGGTTATGTTCCGTACCGTCTGTACCATGCATGTCGATCTGCTGACTATATGCGGTAGCACCGGGCAAGAAGAAAAGCAGTACCAGCAATGTTTTTGAACGGGCAATGGTCTTGAGTTGCTGGTTTAATTTCGAGAAGTGCGTTCCTTTCCAGAACAAGGTCACAAAGAGTCCACCAAATAGTAAAAAGTATCCGAGGTAAGTTACGTTAGTACCCCAGTAATCATGGTTCACAGAAAGTACTGTCCCAAGTTCGTCCGGGTCAAAGCTGGCCTGGAAGAAACGGTAACCATCCTCGTCCAGTACATGATTCATGAAGATCTTATAAGGCCGTTCATTTGGTCCTTCCTGGATCATGATATCAGAAGAATATGCCGCAGGGCTGTCGCTGCCAGGATATTTCTCCATTTTAAAATCAACAAGTTTTAGACTAAACGGTGCCCTATAGATCTTGGATCCGTAGCCCATGGCTATCGGCAAACCGCCTACGGCACCTTGATAGTTGAAATTGGTAAGGCCCTTACCACCATATACCGAAACTGTATCAGTGGCCGAAGGTGTGGTAATTTCTACTTTTACGAGGTCCAGATCAAGTTCATGGGTACGTTTATCTCCTTCAAAGTTGATGATATTGCCCTTACGTGCGGGTTCTGGAACAACAAAGGCAAGGTTTCCATAGGTATACAGGCTTCTCAGGTGAAACTCCTGCGACTGGTTGTCTGCCGCAACGGGTTTGCGCTCCTGGGTGGCCATGATCATGTAGTTGCCTTCATAAGGCGAGGAAATGGTATATCCTGTTGGGGCATCTGCAATGTTAATCGCCCCCGGCGTTGGCGCATTATAGCTCAACACCATATTCTGTATGAGTTTTACACTACCGCTCGGGATGAACTTGTTAACGCGTTTACCTTCTTCAAGGACCACAAAGTGTAGCGTTGGCTTGCCACTTTCGCTTAATACCAGCGAGTCTTGCGCACGTGCATAGAAATCTATTACACGCATTTTGATGCGGGAGCCCTTGTAGTCGTACTCTGAAACAAAATTCTTCTTAAATGGCTTAAGGTACCATGGAATACGGTTCGAGATAAGTGTTGCGGGTACATCATCGTAGGCAAGCGCCTGGTCATTCTGGCCAATCTGAACCTTAAAGAAGGTCGCGTCGGAAACGATTTCATCACTCGAGGCGCCTTCACGGATATGCATGGACCCTTCGAAGCTGATGTACCGGGTTATGAAGCCGCCAATAAAGATTATAATAAAGGCAAGATGGAAGACCAGCAGCGGGAGTTTCTTGAAGGAAAGCAGCTGGTACCGCTTGATATTACCTATGAAGTTTAAAATAAGGATCAACATGATCAGTTCAAACCACCAGCAATTGTAGATCAAAGCTTTTGCAACTGCAGTACCATAGTCATTTTCAACGAAAGTTGCTACTGCCATAGATAGTGCATAAAGAAGCAACAGTGTACCCATTGTCCGGGTAGAAATTAGAATTTTAATAAGTTTTGATATCATTTACAGGATTTTACCGGTTATAGCCAGAAATCCTGCAAGTTGTCTATTTTCTCGGGCTAGCGGGGGAAATTTGTAGAAAAAAGATAATGCTATGATATTTTATGCTGGTATTCCTTGCTTCTAATTTCAGAAATATGATATCTTTATGATATCATATTAAATCATAAACAATCATGGAAACCGAGAAAACTACCAACCCCCTTTCAGGCTACGGCGCCTTAGTATTATTCCTGGTCTTGCTGGCAGCAGCAATCTACCTGGGCATCAATGGTCAGCCTTTGCCATGTGCAATTATTTCCATCCTGAACATAGGGCTGGTATTACCGGGGCTCATCATCGTGAACCCAAATGAATCAAAGGTTCTTATTCTCTTTGGTAAGTATGTGGGCACGGTAAAAAAGGATGGCTTTTTCTGGGTTAATCCATTCACCATTAAAAGGCAGGTTTCGCTGAAAGCGTACAACCTGAATGGCCAGCAGTTAAAAGTAAATGACAAGCTTGGGAACCCCATTGAGATTGCAGCTGTTATTGTATGGCAGGTTAAGGATACGGCTAAAGCCGTGTTTGCAGTGGAAAACTATATGCAATATGTAAACATACAAAGCGAGGCCGCGGTGCGCCATCTTGCCAATACCTTTGCTTACGATAATCTGGAGGACGAATCTGCAGGTGTTACGCTGCGTGACGGCGCCGAACAGGTTAGTCAGATGCTTGAACAGGAGCTAAACGAAAGGCTGGACCGGGCGGGCATACAGGTGCTTGAAGCCCGCATATCCCACTTGGCTTATGCCCCTGAAATCGCCAATGCAATGCTGCAAAGACAACAAGCTTCGGCCATCATTGCAGCCCGCAAGCAAATTGTTGAAGGTGCAGTAGGCATGGTGGAGATGGCCCTTTCCAGACTTTCTGAAAAGAACATTGTAGAATTTGATGAGGAACGTAAAGCCGCCATGGTAAGCAATCTGCTGGTTGTACTTTGCGGCGAGCGTGCAGTATCTCCGGTTGTAAATACAGGCACTTTATACCACTAAAATGAACCATTACATACCACTAATTTCGCCCTTGGCTACTGCGCTTTCGATAAAGCGCGCTGGCTTTTGGCGCCCGAGCTTTGAGATAATGGATGGACAGCACAGCTATGGCGAGTTGAGCCATAAGGGAACATGGAAACCGAAGGTAATCATCGAAACTGCCCAAAAAAGATGGGTAGTTAGTGGCATGGGCTGGCGTAATGCAAAGATCAGTACAGATGAGGAGGGAGAAGTAGCCTGGATTTCTAAAGACTTCTGGCGCGGCAAAACCAGCTTTAGTGCGCATGATGGTTTCACGGCGAAGCTTGTAAGACCCTCCATCTGGAAGAATACAATAACCTGGGTGCTCCCCGATGGCACAGAAGTAATCCGCCTTGCGGGGCGTACATTTAAGTCTCCGGTAATTAGCTTCAATCCTCAGGCTCCAGAAAATCCCTGGTTATTGTTGCTGGCATTTTTATTACTGGAAATGCATGAAATGCAAAAAAGACATGCAGCTGCTGCTGCAACTTAATTATTATGGCTGAAAAGAAACCCTTTGTATTGAGAGTGAGTCCGGAGATGCTGAAAGAACTCGAGCAGTGGGCATGCGACGAATTCCGCAGCACCAACGGTCAAATTGAATTCCTATTGAACAAGGCGCTTCAGGAGCGCAAAAAAGCACTAAAGAAAAGGAAGGCCGATGAGCTTTAGCCTTACAAGCCTCCATTTTCTTTAGCGTATTTAATACTTGCGAGCTTCCATGGTAGCTCCGGGTAGGTGAAGACAAAGGTCTTCCGAACCCGTTCCGACCTTCTGAAATAGCTAATCAGCGCCAGGGAACCGGAGATTTGCAAAAGATAACCCGCGTAGATTCGCCATTCGCCTAAAGGTTGATTCATAAAGTAGTTTAGAAGCAGGTCCGTGATCGCGAATACGATAATTAAAATGATTCCGAAGAAGCGCTGTTGCATGAATTGCTGTGGTAAATTATCCCGCTTCCTGAAAAATAATCCAATGATCAAAATTGACCAGCTGAACTGGATGGAAAAACAAACGACTTTGATCAGCTGCACCGCTTTAATTAGCGTGGGGGGAATCGGGCTCTTTTCCCCCACCAGGATCTTAGGAAACATATTCGCGTTCACCAGAGAAAACAGATTGCTCAGCGGAGCAAATACAACAACAATTCCTACCAGGACCAACCAGCCGCCGAGTGCCGGCGCTTCAATAATCTCCTTCAGATCAAATGCTCCGCGATAGTGATACTGTTTCAAGAAGAAGAAAGCACTGACCAAAACCGATAGACAGCCAAGGACAATTGGGTATGCAATATTGTTGACATTACTCGTGCCGGTGTTATACTGAATGGAAGTGGAGAGGCTATTATTAATAATTTTGATGTCCTTCGCATAGCGACTGATGTTCTCCGGTGCAATATGATCTTTAAAGTTCCGGTATGAGAAATTGATCTTCAAGGTATTTGCTTTGCTGAACCTGCTGTACTCAAAGTAATATTCATCGGATTCTACCTTTGTAGACTGGTCTTCGAATCCCCACATGCCTGGTAGCTGCACAACAAGACTTTGGTCCACGTTAATCGGATACTTTAATGACAGCGGCGACTTTCTGTTCTTGTTCTTAACACCGCGTAGCTCCGATTCAATCAGATCTCCGTAGAAGTAGATGTATGGTTTTGTGTTCGCCTGATCAGATCTTAGCCAGATATTGTCAATCAGGTAGGATTCTGTGATTTGAATCTCGTTCTTCAACTCATCATCCTGGATGACAATATCTGCGTTACTTTTAATATCAGGATAGTACTTACCGATGTATTCGAGAAAGGTTTGTTGTAAACCAGCCGTGCCCTGGTCCTCAATTGTACTACGGATATCATCGGCATAATTGTCGGTGTAGATACTGCTGATGATCAGTGTTGTCTTGCTACCTGCGGCCGTATCTGGAACAATAAAATTGAGGTTGGCCGACAGTTTACCTGTGGCCATGCTAACGACATCCTCCAGCGCATCTTCTGCAGACTTCAACACCAGCGCTTTTCCATAATCGGGGAAGTAGATCGATTGAAAAGTTCCCCGCTGCTGGGACATCGTAGGATCGATCCAGGTCTTTACCCCATCTCGTTCCACCACCACGACAGCATGATCAAAAAGAAATGGACTTGGCAGAAAATCCTGCAGCCGCTTACCCGAATAGGTATCTACATAGGCCATATAGGCGTTAATATTTTGTTTCTGAAGCAGATATATCAACAATAAAGATTTGTCCTTGCAATCTCCATAGCGCTGCATGAGTACTGCCTCAGGTGAATTTGGTCGTTGAGAATATTCGCCCATCTCGATACCCATATACCTGATCTCATCCTGTACAAAGCGAATAGCCAGTTCAATGTATTTCTGCTGGTCGTTCTTGGCCAGATATTGCAGGTGCTTGGCGGTCTTATCCAAGGCTGGCGTTTTCAGGCTCGGATAGCTGTTTGTCCGCAGGCCCCAGTTTACCACCTCTTCCCAGGATTGGTATTCAGACACCTGGGTATATTTTTCTTGAACATACCAAGATGGCTCATATTCCTCAGCCGGATGCGTCTTGGTGGAGGTGTTCTCCCATTCATAGATGCGGAGATCACCAATTTCTCTACTTACTGGCTTCTTGTTAAAGTTGAAGTTCTTGAAGTTCAGCTTGCGTTTCTTGCTTACAATCAGGTTCGTGTATTCACGTGCGTAGCTTTTGCTGCCCTCGAAGTAAAACATGTTGGTGTATTTATCCTCCAGGATGGGATTCCGTCCCTGCAGGCTATACGCGTATTCTATCCTATCCCCTTTTCTGACGTCGTCCAGAATCAGGTAAGCATCGAAAGTTCCGCTGTAAATAAACTTGGATAGCTCCTTTTCATTTTGCAGCACCTTAAACTTACTGGCAACGAGCTTATCAATGGGTTGATTATCGCGCCAAACAATAATCTTATGAAAGGTAAGCTTCTGAAAGCTAGGATCGTAGGTAACAGAGATCTCCGAAGCATTCTGAACCCCGGTTTGGGAAACAATTTCGCGGATATAATGGCGATACTCCGACTTGAGCTCTGCATGATTTTGCTTGTCAACCAAGCCAAGGTAATAACCATCACCAACGTCTTTCGGGTTCAGTTTGATTCTTTTGGGATTAAGTTTTACAATCCATGATGGTTCGGTCCGGTCTACAAAGAAGTTTTTACGCTGTGAGAAGCCTGATATCGAAAAGATACAGAGAAAGGTGGTGAACAGCCATATCCTGGCTGAAGTATTTAGAAGCATCGAGACGTTAATTTATAATCTTATACAATTATACTTTTTTAAACGGAAATGCCGTAAGGCTTTGTGTAGCAAATACCACAGAAAAAGGCACATATTTAACCATTTATCAGGCCGGCACGCGCTTGCCCGATTTTCTTCCGTAACTTCTTTAACATACCTAATATCAACCTATTATGAAATTCACCCACCCTAAGTCAATGCTCGCCGGCATACTGGTGATCATGATGTCTGCCTGCGACAAAAAAGCGGAGGTTCTTGAAAAAGTTTCAGATGTAAATGTCAAGGCTGTTGCCGAAGATGTTTATCCCCTTGACGGAAAAGAAATGGCGACCGCCATACTGCCGCCCAAACGTCCGCTTCCGAAGGCGACGCTTCGAATTTATGATTCCGGTATGGGCAAACAGGTCAAAGTGATCGACACTGTCTGTGATGAATACCTCAAGGAGACAAAATTATTTGACCTTACAAACGTTAAAGAAGGACAGCCTCTGAAAACGATCAGCAATGGGGAATTAACTATTAATACTGACCCGGACTTTAATCGTACTTACCTGGTAAAATTACCTAAAGGTCCGACAGGCTGGTGGACGCACTGGGGTTATAGCCCTTATACCGAGTCGGAGGACCCAACTGTATTATATTGTTATAATGAGGCTAATAGTTATAACTCCATCAGCTTGGCGTTTAGCAAACCATTGAAAATATTCGGGTTTGAGACAGCTCCAAATACACTGGCTAAGGACTACACCTTTCGGGTGACGTATTTTGTAGATCCAACCTATCGATCTTCAACCTATTTTTCCTTAACGCAGACAACAAGTAGCCCATCAGGTGCAAGGTTAATCGCTTTGAAAACATCTGCCGACCTTGTTTTCATTGAGATTAATTATGGTGGCACAAAACGGGATCTTAGCGGTGTCGCAATTGCGAATATACGATACGCACTCCAGGATTAACCCTAAGTTACTCCTTTAACAGCTTATCCATCTCCTTATTGAAACCTTCTACAAACTCGGTGTAATACTTTCCGGTCGCCGGACCGCTAAAGCCGGTATGTATCTGCGCTACTTCTCCTTTTCGATTGATGATGATCATCGTCGGAAAGGAGATAAAGTTTTTCAATGCAGGCAGGGAGTTGGCAACCTCGTTCTTATCTGTAGTTCCGGCAAACACCTGATCGTACTGGATATCAAAACGTTCACGGAAGCGCTCCATCACTTTTTTCACATATGCTGGTTCAGCCTGGCGCTCATAATGGATTGCAATCACCTCTACACCGCGGTCACGGTTCGCTTTGTACCATGGCGAGATAAATGTAGCCTCATCCATACAGTTCGGACACCATGTTCCGGTGATGGTAAGTATAACGACCTTGTTTTTATACTTCTCATCCTTCAGCGACACCTTTTTGCCGTTAATATCCGGAAATGAAAAATCAAGCGTTTTGTAACCATCCTTCAGGAAGGTCAACGTGTTAGCATCCGGTAAAGCGGCGTTTTCATTTGGCTTACCACTAAAGGGCTGCTCCCCTCTTAAACTGATCACGTTACCGTTCAGTTCGCCTTCTTTGCTGAAGCTGCCTGCGAAATAGGAAGGACTGGAACCAATAAAACCGGAAAGGTAGAAGTTATTGCCTTCTACAATACCCTCGAGGTAACGGGAATCCCCTGTTATACGAAGAAATGTTCCGGTAAGCTTGCTGCCCTCCTGCTTAAACACCCCAACTGCATGTTCCTCTTTTCCATCCTGACCTTTGAATAGCACGTCATATTTTCCAGAGAAATTTCCCGCAGGCGCCTTACCGCTTGGTTTAAAACGGTATGGTTTTCCAGGTTCCGCAACAAGCTTCATTGGCTTTCCTGAACCATCCTGCTTCCTTAAAATACCCGAAAGTGAATCCGGATACACTCTAAAAGCAAACTCATTATCAAACTGGTCGAGTTTTACAAATAGAGAATCCCCCCTTTTTAGCACTGGTCCGCCATCAATGCGCTCTTCACCATTTAAGAATACAATCTTTTGTTTACCTGCATTGTCGCTGCTGAATTCAAAGTTGAATGGTACTTCAACACCCGGTCTGAGTTTAAAAAGTCCGCGCCATTTTCCACTGCTTGCAAGATTTTGCGTAGCGGGAACCACAGGCGCTTGTTTTTTCTGCGCCTGCCCCAACAAAGATTGAAATATGATGATTATTGTAAATGCTATAGCTTTTGATATGTGTCTCATTGAAGAATTGTCTGTAAATTTTCTCAGATATAACCTTAAAAGCCTCGAAGATACACATTTTGATAAAAAAACTATCAATCCTATAGACTATTTAGTTTTTGAACTATATTTGCAAAAAATATTTTGCCATTTACCAGGAGCAGTGTGCATGTATTAACCTGAATACCGGTACGTATTAACAAACAAATCACATCTCTATGAAAAAACTCATGTACATGCAAGGCTGCTGTTGTAAATAGCCGACAGCAATATTCAGGGGCCAATTTGCCCAATTAAGAAAACCATTTTAAAACCATTACTGACGCCAAAAACATGCGACATGGAATTCCTATGCCCATACGTCAGGATCATTCGCCATCCATTAAAAAAGAAAAGAAAATGTCAAAAATGATTAAGCTGTTTGCCACATTTGTTTTGCTGCTTTGCCAGGTCGTTGTTCAGGCCCAGAATATCAACGTGTCTGGTAATGTAAAGTCCACAACTGGCGAAGCATTGCCCGGAGTTTCAGTGCTCATCAAAGGCTCCAAGCAAGCAGTATCAACAAACGCCAATGGTGCATTCTCGATCTCCTTACCTGAAAAAGGTACACTCGTGTTCTCTTACATAGGATTTACAAGTAAAGAGATCGCCGTTGAGCAAACCACCAGTGAATTGTCGGTTATCCTGGCTGAACAAAATAACGCGCTTGATGAAGTGGTTGTTACCGCATTGGGTATCTCTAGACAGAAAAAATCTTTGGGCTATGCTGTACAGGAGCTTAAGGGCGACAACCTGGCCGAAGCCAAAGAAGTAAACCTGGTTAACGCACTTGCCGGTAAAGTGGCTGGTGTAAGGGTAACCAACAGCCAGGGAGATATGGGTTCTTCCCGTATTGTAATCCGTGGGGAAACCTCCATATCGGGCAATAACCAACCGCTGTTTGTGGTAGATGGTATTCCTGTCGACAACTCACAGCTTAACTCCGCCGGCGCAAGAGACTACGCCAATACGATTTCAGATATCAATCCAAATGACATAGAATCAATCAGTGTATTAAAAGGCCCTAATGCCGCAGCACTATATGGATCAAGGGCTGCAGCAGGTGTGGTGATCATCAAAACGAAGTCTGGCAGATCCAAGAAAGGGCTGGGCATCACCTTTAATTCCAACCTGGGTATAGAAAGTCTGCTTACCTTACCAGAATACCAGAACGTGTTCGGACAAGGTGCTGAAGGTAAGTTTAGCTATGTGGATGGCAGGGGGGCCGGTATCAACGACGGTGTTGATGAGAGCTGGGGACCGAAAATGGATGGACGGCTAATCCCTCAATTCTTCTCTAAGGGCGTTGCCGTTCCGTTTGTACCGCACCCAGATAACGTGCGCGACTTCTTTGAAACCGGTTACGCACTTACCAATGGTATTGCAATTGAGGATGCAAGTGACAAGGTAGATTATCGCCTATCTTACAATAACCTTAAGCAGGGCGGAATTGTGCCAAACTCCGGTCAGAGTAAAAACTCCTTTGCCTTAAATACCACGCTGCGCTTAACGCCTGACCTGACCCTAACGGCTAATGCAAACTACAGCAGACTGGGTACAGACAACCTACCTGGAACCGGCGGATCGAGATCAACCAGTACCATGCTGCAGTTCACCTGGTTCGGAAGGCAGGTAGATATCAATCAGCTTAAAGACTACCTGGACGAAAACGGCAATACCTTCAACTGGAACAACAGCTACTACAGCAACCCCTACTGGGTAGCCTACGAAAATACCGTAGGGCAGAACCGGAACAGGCTGATCGGTAACATCGGACTTAACTACAAGATCGCGAAAGGCCTTGATTTTAACTTCCGCACCGGAACTGATTACTATAATGACCGCCGTAAGATCAGAATCGCCTACGGCACAAATGGAACACCTTTCGGCTCATACACGGAAAGCGCTTTTACAGTAAACGAAACCAATACCGACGCCACATTGAACTACAACACCCAACTATCTGATGACTTCAGTTTAGAAGCATTGTTGGGTAGTAACCTTCGGGCACGCTACATCGAACAAAACGACCAAAGTGCGCCAAGGCTGGCCGTAGCCGGACTATACACCTTAAACAATTCCAGAGACCCGCTTACGTCTTCTAACAACTATAGTAAGCTTAAATCATATAGCGGTTATGCATCTGCGCAGGTCGGGTTCAGGAACTACCTTTTTGCAAATATCACTGCCCGTAATGACTGGAGTTCTACTTTACCGGCTCAAAACAGATCATATTTCTATCCATCATTTAACGGAAGTTTGATACTCACAGAAGCGTTCGACATTAAGAGCGCTGTACTGGAGTATGCAAAAATTCGTGGAGGCTGGTCTAAAGTGGGTAAAGATGCCGATCCTTATCAGTTGCTGAACACCTACACTTTCTCAGCACCATTTGGTTCAAGTCCACAACTTAGTCCCTCTACCACCGACCTGAATCCTGATCTGAAACCAGAAACCACAACATCATCTGAAATCGGTCTTGAAGCGGTGTTCCTGAACAAACGCGTTCGTTTTGATTTGAGTTTATACAATACCAACAGTTACAATCAGATTTTGAAAGTCGATGTGAGTCAAAGTACCGGCTTCCAATCCAAACTACTTAACGCAGGTAAAATCAACAACAAAGGTATAGAGATTCAGTTGGGTGTTACCCCGGTCAGGAAACAACTTCGCTGGGATATAGACTTAAACTATGCGGCAAACAGGAGTAAAGTTATTGAACTCGATAAAGAGGGCTTATTGCAAAACTACGTGGTAGCAACAAATTCCACCCAGGTTATTGCGGCCGTAGGACAACCATATGGCGCCCTATATGGAAATGCCTTCCTGAGAGATGCTGCAGGGAACATCGTGGTAAACTCGACCGGATCTCCGCAGACGGATCCAAACAAAAAAGTACTTGGAAAATACACACCTGACTGGATCGGTGGCATTTCAAATACCTTTAGCTATAAAGGCGTTAGCCTCGGTGTGCTTGTCGACGCAAGTTTCGGTGGCTCCATCTACAATGGCACCTATTCTACAGGTACCTACACAGGGGTACTTGCATCCACACTTCCTGGCCGTTCAGCGGAATACGGCGGTATTTCCTACTACTACCCTGGCAACCTGAAAACCAATGCCGCAGTGCGGGTTGGTACCGGGGGCGCAGCTCCGGCAGGAGAAACGGTGTATGATGACGGGATGGTATTTGATGGTGTAACAGCTGATGGTCAGCAAAATTCGAAGATCATCTCGGCACAGCAATACTATAAATCGTTCCGTACCATTGATGAGGCGAGCATCTTTGATGCCTCCTATGTAAAGTTGCGTGAGCTGAAGCTCAGCTACAACCTTCCTGAAAAGTGGGTACGTCCGCTAAGCCTTCAAAATGTATCAGTATCATTAGTGGGCCGCAACCTGTGGATCATTCACCGCAACGTACCGGAAATAGATCCTGAAGTTGCTTTCAATACCGGCAATGGACAGGGACTTGAAAGTTTGTCTAACCCAACTACCCGTTCTTACGGCTTTAACCTTAACATCAGATTTTAAGAAATTCAAATGAAAACGAGAAAACTATATATTTTGGCTGTGTTGCTGCTTTCTTTAGCTTCATGTAGCAAAGAACTGGATGAGGTGAACACCAACCCAAATGCTACGGAGAGCGCGCAGCCCGACTACCTGCTAACCGGCGCCATCAAGAACACAGTAGATGCCTACTGGGGAACTGCGAATAACATGAACTCAAGTCTCCTATTCGCACAGCAATGGGCAAAAGTACAGTACACAGAGGAAGATCGCTTCATCTATTCGAACAGCAGCTTCAGCACGCTTTGGTCTACGGGCTACTCGCGTGGTATCACCAGCTTTAACAAGATCATCGAAATGGAAAATACCACTGGCAACAGCAATTACAGTGGTGTTGCGCTAACGCTGAGATCCTGGGTTTACCTGCTGCTTACAGATGCTTACGGCGACATTCCTTACAGTCAGGCAGGTAAAATAAGTGAGTTCGTAACCCCTGCATACGACAAACAAAAGGATGTTTACTTTGGATTATTGAATGATCTTAAAGCAGCAAAAGCACAACTTGATCCTTCCGGAAAGCCAATCGCGGGTGATGTTATATACAATGGCAACATTGACAAATGGAAGAAACTGGCAAATTCATTAAGACTGAGGATCGCCTTGCGTATTGCAGACCGTGAACCAGCCAGGGCTAAGCAAGAGCTTGATGATATTGCTGCCGCAGGAGATACTTACCTTAGCGATAATTCAGATATTGCACAGTTGCTTTACCAGAATTCCCCGCAGCAAAACCCAGTAAGTGCATTATTTGAAACGCGGGATGACTACCGCATCAGTAAAACGATCGTGGATAAGCTTACCAGCTTAAATGATCCGAGGTTGGGAATTTATGCGAGTAAGACACAAACCACTACTCCGGAGGGCTATGTAGGTCTTCCGAATGGTTTAACCAACTCTGAAGCGAGCACTATAGGCTTTGCAAAAACCTCAAAACCTGGCGCCTATTTTCTGGCTCCATTATCTCCGGCAGTGATCTTCAGCTACGCAGAACTACTATTTGACCGTGCAGAAGCTGCAGCAAGGGGCTTAACAGCAGAAGACCCTGCAAGCTTATATCGTCTTGGTGTACTCGCTTCGTTAAAACAGTTTAGCATTGCAGATGATGCAGCAACAGCATACGCAAATCAGGCAGCTATTCAATATGATCCTGCGAATTATAAAAAATCGATTGGTGAACAAAAGTGGCTTGCGCTGTTTGGACAAGGGCTAGAGGCTTGGGCCGAAGTACGCAGACTGGATTATCCACAACTTCAGGCTTCTCCAAATACTGTGTTGAATGGACAGATACCAGTGCGGTTCATCTACCCGGGAACAGAACAATCCCTGAATGGGCAGAGCTATAAGAATGCAGTTGCCAGTCAAGGACCGGATTTACTCACAACGAAGTTGTGGTTTGATGTAAAATAGTATAATCAGAGATGGGTGTAGAAAGACTTCATGAAATCAAGCAGCATATTGTTGTTGATGTCTCCTTCGCTGGCAAGTATTTCCGGGTCCAGGTTGAAGAAGCCCTTTAAAGAAGAATTGGAACTAAGATTGATCTTTTCGAAACCCATTTCCCAGGATCCGAAATTGCGTTTTTCAATTACACCCGCTTTAATTAATGATACATCCGTGTGCCTGGAGTCCTGTTTAATCTTGTCAAACAGACTTATAACTTCACTTTCCGGACCTTCGAGAATCTGAATAAACCTACAATGGTATTCCCCTTTTATAGTGCCTTCAATGTAGGCAAGACAACCGGTAATATCACGCGCCTTATTTGAAATCCTGGATTGTTCCAGAATTTCAAATAAGGTTTCTTCAGCCACAACTTTCGGTGCAACGCTTATGTATATCAGACTATGCATATCTAGATTGTTCTTTGTTATCTAACAATACAGCTACAAATCTCTTTTTGTCGACTAAGAAAGTTGCATTATTAAAGAAAAAGCTAAAAACCATAACAAGACCGTGTACTCTTTTCATCTATTCGCACCATTAACATTGACACTGCCAATTTTTTAAAGGTAAGGAATTTCATTAGCTCACTTAAATTATCACCCCAAATAATGTTTTCTGTAGATTTCAGCTTCTAAGAATAGTGAAAGACTTATAACAAAAAAGTTTTGCAAAGCTTATGATGAAATGTTCCATTGAAATAACAATTAACAACTGCAAGCTTCTTAAGTCCCCAGATTTTACTTTTCTCCAATCCTGTAAGTCAATATTAATCAGCAATTTTGGCTTATAATAAGAACTAAGCCGCATGCATCAGAACTTAATCAGGCAATACCTCCATGCAACCTTTCCTCAGTTTGAGTCCGGGTTAATTGACACGCTCACTGAAAATGCTTCTTTAAAGGAATTCAATGAAGGTGATTTGTTGATGAATACCGGGCAATATATGCGCTTCACCATGTTGGTTGTGGATGGATTGGTGAAACTTTACCGTGAAGGTGAAGATGGAAGTGAATTTTTCATGTATTATATCCATCCTGGAGGTGCATGTGCACTTTCCATGATCTGCTCTACCAAGCAACAAACCAGTTCAATCAAGGCAAGCGCAGTAGATAAAACAACCGTCCTGGCGGTGCCAACCACGCTCATGGATGAGTTGATGAAAACCTACAGAACATGGTACTACTTTGTCTTGGAAACATACCGGGCGAGATTCGAAGAATTACTGGTTGTTATTGATCATATTTCCTTCAAGGCCATGGATGAGCGACTGGAATTCTACCTTGAAAAGCAACATCATGATCTTAATACCCGGATGCTTATGCTTACGCATAGCCAGATCGCAAATGATTTAAATTCTTCAAGGGAAGTAGTTTCCCGCCTCTTGAAAAAAATGGAACAGCAAAAGAAGGTAATCCTTCATCGCAGTTACATTGAATACCTCAAATAATTCACAGTGTGACTCAAGTCACCATCCTGGCAATGTCTGATACACCATATTTGTACTACATTTTACAATATGGAAATCATAGCTTATCTGGCTTCTGCAATAATTGGTGTATCACTCGGACTTATCGGAGGCGGCGGGTCCATTCTTACGGTTCCTGTAATGGTATATCTTTTTGGCGTTAATCCCCTTCTTGCCACATCCTACTCCTTATTCATCGTAGGAACAACAAGTCTGGTGGGTGCATATCAAAACTTCAGAAATAAGCTGGTTAATATCAAAACCGCCCTGTTATTTGGCCTGTCTTCCATTACAACCGTATTTCTGATCCGGAAGTTCTTAGTTCCGGTATTACCGGCAGAGCTCTTGGCTGTAGCAGGTATCCAGGTTACATCAAGTATGATGACCATGGTGCTTTTTGCATTACTCATGCTGGGCGCTTCCTTCTCCATGATCAAGAATAAAGAAGTCAAAGTGACTAAACCGGTCGGCTATTCGGGCCAAAACCTGAGATTGATATTTTATGGGGTAGGAATTGGCTTCGCTACAGGATTGCTAGGCGCAGGCGGTGGCTTCTTGCTTATACCAACACTTGTTATTCTCCTGGGCTTGCCAATGAAAGAAGCTGTCGGTACCTCATTGATGATCATCGCCATGAATTCTCTTGTAGGCTTTACAGGCGACCTCGGACATTTTCAAATCGACTGGCTCTTTTTGCTTAAGGTAACTATGATTGCCATAACTGGACTCTTTTTTGGGATTTTCTTGGGCAAAAGGCTAGACGGATCTAAACTTAAAAAGGGATTCGGCTGGTTTGTTTTGATCATGGGCGGCTATATCTTGATCAAAGAGCTTCTACATTAGATGTCAGCACTCACCTTTTCAGTGACATAAGTCACCTTAATACAGCTAAATACTCCTGAAATTTGTTTCAGCTTAATACACTAAAAAAATTAACGATATAAAATATGCTAGAACTACTCAAACATCCCTGGCCGTGGTACACCGCTGGTGCTGCTATCGCGTCCATTATGGTTTTACTTTTATACTTTGGAAAATCTTTTGGTGTTTCAACAAACCTGAGGACCCTCTGTACCATCGCCGGTGCGGGAAAAAAGGTTAAGTTCTTTGATTTCGACTGGAAAACACAGAAATGGAACCTGCTATTTATATTCGGTGCAGTACTGGGTGGCGTGATCTCTTCTACCATTCTGAAAAATGATCAACCACTTCAACTCGCTGAAGCCACCATAACAGATCTGAAAACCATTGGGCTGACCTTTGACGGGAAGCTTAATCCATCTCAGTTATTTAGCCTGGACGCTATATTATCCATTAAAGGCTCCTTAATCCTATTAATCGGGGGTATGCTTGTCGGATTTGGTGCCCGCTATGCAGGTGGTTGTACATCGGGGCATGCCATCTCGGGTCTAGCAAACATGCAATTACCATCATTGATTGCAGTTGCCGGATTTTTTATTGGCGGACTTGCCACAACTTATTTATTACTACCATACCTCTTTTAATCTATAAACCTTAAACATGAAGTCACTTAAATTTATACTAGCCGGCATTCTGTTCGGCATAATAATGAGTAAATCCGAAGCCATTTCCTGGTATCGTATTCAGGAGATGTTCCGTTTTCAATCTTTTCATATGTACGGACTTATGGGCACTGCTGTGGTACTAGGTTCGATTGCGGTCTATCTAATCAAAAAATTTAAGATCAATGATTATAGCGGGCAACCAATAACCTTTCATGACAAGGACAAAAGTTTTTCGAGATATATGATCGGAGGAACAATCTTTGGATTGGGATGGGCTTTAACAGGTGCTTGCCCGGGTCCAATGTTCGTGAATATCGGCCATGGCTATCTTGGAATGCTGATTGTAATTTTTGGAGCCCTGGCAGGGACATACCTTTACGGGGTAATAAAAGACCGACTTCCCCACTAAAGTGCTGCTTAGTGACTTCAATCACCGTATATAGGAAGCATTTATTAGAAATTTGTATATCAAAACAAAAGAACATGAAAATTGAACAATTTGAAGATAAGAACCTTGCCCATTACAGCTATGCAGTGTTGAGCGACTGTAAGCGTGAACTGGTGTTAATTGATCCTTCACGTGATCCACAGCCATACTACGATTATGCAACTGAGCATGGAGCAAGAATAATTGGCGTTATAGAAACACACCCCCATGCAGATTTTGTAAGTAGTCACCTGCAAATTCAACAGGAAACCGGTGCAAAGATTTTTGCAAGCAAATTAATGGACCCTGGTTACGATTTTACGCCTTTTGATGAGGGTGCGGTACTTGAAGTTGGTAAGTTGAAATTTAAGCCAATGAATACACCGGGACATTCTCCGGACAGCATCTCTATCGTGTTAGCACATGGTGAAAAGGACAAAGCTGTATTTACCGGCGACACGTTATTCATTGGAGATTGTGGACGACCAGACCTTAGGGAACAAGGCGAAAATTCAGATCTGAAACGTGAAGCGCTTGCCAAAAGGATGTACAGCTCACTAAGGGATAAACTGATGTCTTTAGATGACGAGGTAATCGTATATCCGGCTCATGGAGCCGGCACCTTATGTGGGAAATCTTTAAGTAAAGCAAGTAGCAGCACCATTGGTTCAGAAAAGGCAACGAACTGGTCCCTGCAAGCGCAAACAGAAGCAGAATTCATTACTACGCTAACTGCTGATCAACCTTTTATACCAAAGTATTTCCCTTACGATGTGGATTTAAACAAAAAAGGTGCTCCCGCGATGATGGAGCGTTTAGATAGGGTTGTACTTGGACAAAAGATCGATGATATGGAAAAGGCATCGCTGCTTAATGAACAGATTACCATCATCGATACCAGAAATTCTGTAGCATATAAACATAAGCACCTCAGGAATTCAATCAACATCATGGACGGGGAGAAATTTGAAACCTGGTTAGGCGCTCTGATCGCACCTGGTGATCAATTTTATCTTGCCGGTGAAAGTGAGGCGTCATTGAAGTCCTTAATCAAAAGGATCGCAAAGATTGGATATGAACCCTTTATTGAAGCCGCCTTTGTGCTTGATTTTGGAACTGAAAGTTCAGCCGCCTTGGATTTTAAAGAATTTAAGGCTCAGCCCTCCGCATATACCATTGTTGATATCAGAAATAAGCCAGAGGCAGAAGGCCAGCCTGTATTCAAAGGATCCATCAACATCCCATTACCGGAGTTGAGTGAACGCTTAAATGAAATCCCGACTGACAAGCCTATTGTTGTTCATTGTGCTGGCGGATATCGTAGCGCCGCCGGGAGCAGTTTATTGGAAAACAGATTGAATATTGAAGTGTTTGATTTAAGTGAAAGGATTAAGGATTTTATTGAGCATCATTAAATCCTCAAAACCTTTAATGGCTTGAAATTCTTAACGAATGGCATGATATTCATTACTTTATCACCTGAAATATATTGAGCTCTGCGCTATGGAATCAAATCAGGACGGGTGCCGGAGCTACCGTGTTGCCTGGTGTAACGATTAAAGAACATGCTGTGGTAGCCGCCGGAGCAATAGTGACAAAAATGTATCTGCAAACACCGTTGTAGCGGGCATTCCCGCAAAACAAATCAAGACTGTATGATAGCGGCACTGTAGAATAGCAATCTATGTCTTTTTTACTGGAACGGTAAACCAAAAGGTACTACCTTTTCCCAGCTCGCTATCTACACCAATTTCTCCCATATGCTTCTTAATAATCTCAGCACTGATATAAAGCCCCAAACCAAGTCCTGAGTATTGAATGCCACTATAATCCACACGGTAGTAGCGGTCAAATAGATGTGCAAACTTATCTTTTGAAATCCCGGGACCCTGATCTCTTACGGAAACCTTAGCCCAGTCTCCAAGATCTTCAACAATCAAATAGATTTCCCTTTGATCGGGGGCATATTTTACAGCGTTGTTAACCATATTAACCACTACCTGATCGATACGCATTTCATCTGCCCACATTTTCAGCGCTCGATCCCCTTGTAAGATAAGATCATGTTTCCCGCCCATCCTAACATGATGACAACACTTCTCCAGCATCTCCACAATTGTAAACTCCGTATAATTTAGATGAAGTTGTCCTTGATTTGTCCTGGTTGTATTTAATAGATCATCGATTAAATAAGTGATCTTCTCCACACTAATATTAGCCTGAGTAATCAATCGGGGTACTAATGGGTTGCCCAAGTCGTTCTTTTTACGTTCTAAAAGCTGAAGAGCCCCTTTTAGCGAGGTCACTGGCGTTTTAAGCTCGTGACTTGCAATACTCAGGAAATCATCTTTTTGCTGCTCCTCGGTTTTACGCTTGGTGATATCCTGCACAATGCCGGACAAATTTTCATTCCCTTGTTCGTCTTCGTAAAGCCTGCCTGTAGCACGAACCCATCTGATTGCCGCATCCCGGAAGCCTTTAAGTGGATACTCAATATCGTAGGACTCACCACTTGAAATGGCATGGTCAATCGCCTGCAGGACGTCCCCTCTAAATCCATCCAGTATCTGGCCTGTTGCTGCTTCAAGTGTAACCACGTCCGTCTGGTAAAAGCCGAAGATTTCCTTTAGCCTTGCAGATGTTTTTAGCTCCCGACTTACAACATCTACATACCAGGTTCCTAGCTTAGCCGAGTCAACAGCAAGCCTGAGTCTACTTTCCGCCTCCTCAATCAGCTTTCTTGAACGTACTTTATCGGTGACGTTTACCACTGTTGATATCACCCCTATTCGGTTTCCATTCCTATCCTCTAAGGGCTGACAATAATAATCAATAGAAAACGTACGATCTTCACCCGTGACTTGATCCTTGTATGTGACCACTTTCTCCGGATCTTTAACCTGTGCTCCAGTTTCCAGTACTTTTTTCCAGATTGCAGGATATACCTGATCCTTCAGTTCCGGGAATACCTCGAGCATCGGTTTACCCAAAACCTGTTCCTTGCTTCGGTTCCAAAATCTCAATAAGGCATCGTTTGCCGTGGTTATGATTTGCTCGGCCCCCATCAATACTACTACAGGTACAGGAATCTCGCTTAAGATTTTGTTTAGACGGGTCTCACTTGATTGAAGTTCGAGGTTCGTCGCAAGCAAGCGCTCCCGAGACTCATTAAGTTCTTCATTTGTTGCAGCCAACTCCTCATTAAGGTGCTGAACCTGTTGCCTGGAGACAACTTGTTCAGTGACCACGTTCGCAGTAACCATTATACCATTAGTGAGACCGTTCTGGTCCAGTAAAGGTTTGTAAACATAATTAAGATAAACCTCTTCCAAGCTACCATCATGTTCAAACAAAGCTTTTGCCTCAATCCCGTGATGTGGTTTTCCAGATGAATAGACATCATCCAGAAGCTGAATAAAATCCTGACCTGCAAGTTCCGGCAAAGCCCGGTAAAGTCGTTCACCGATCACTTCGTGAGTTTTGCCCCATACTCTCAGAATCTCTTTGTTAGCGATCTCAATAACATGTTCTCTGCCGCTTAGAACTGCAATGGCGATGGGTGCATCAGAAAGCAAATAGCGTAAATGACTTTCTGAGACCGAAAGCGCTGCAGTCCGAGCCTCTACCCTGTTTTCCAGTTCGCTATTCATTAAGTAAAGACTGTCCTGAACAGCTTGCAGCTCCTCATTTTTTGCAGATAGTTCTTCATTGGCTGCAGCCAATGCTTCGTTGAGTGCCTGTTCGCGCTCAAAGCGTTGCTCCTGCTGCTTTGCAAGTTCTAATTTCTGCCTGCTATTGATTTTTTCAGTAACATCCTTTGCTGTATGAAAGATAGCATAGACCGCTCCTTCATTATTTTTTACGGCACGGTAAGCATAGTCAAAATAGTATAACTGGAGTCTGCCATCTATAATTAATTCAGCAGGAATTGCCTCACCTACGTCATCGATACCCGATCGCCAAACCTGTTGGAGCATTTTAACAAAAGGCTGTTTTTCAATTTCCGGCAATGCTTCAGATAGTGTTGTTCCTATGACCTCAGCTCCCTTTCCCCAAGCTTTCAGCATTGCGGGGTTGGCAAGCTCAATGCGTATCTCTTCGCCTGAATATACAGCTGTAGGAATATCCGATGTACAAAGGATCTCCAGCAGGCTGTTATTGTTCAGTCTTTTATCTTGATTCATTCGTAAAGTTTAATGATCTCATTCATCTCTGGATTCAATGACCTTAGCGATTTTGCTCTCCAGATCATTATATCACAACGATTGACGATCAAGCAAGAAATGTGCTGGTTTTAACTCATGTAAAACGTCGTTAAATTTAGCAATACATCCCGGTCTACGCGCTTGACCAGGCGTATTTAATTATTCCGCACGACTTAACTACCTACAAACAAGTATACTCGATTTTGAATTATGACCTTCCAGTTGTTCAGAAGGCACAATATACACATAAAACAATGGTCTTAAGTTATTGTATAGCTAAAGGATAATGTATTAGATCTACTATTTTAATTAGAAGACCGGATGCAAGTTTGATGGCAGAACAACCAGCGGAATGGGTAAATGACTCGCGACAACATGTGTATGGCTTGAGAATATACTTGCAAACAGACCTTTCTCACGATGCACCATAACGAACAAATCTATTAAGCCATGTTCTATAAGCCACTTTAGCCCTTCATCTACACTCGATTTTTCCACCTGGCGGAAATAAAGCTTGTCATAATTGATTTTACACGTAACCTTGTTTATAAATTCCTTTGATTGTTTTTGATGTACTTCGTCGTGTGAATCGCCGTTCCATGCATGTGCAACCAATAAATCTGCATCAAAATACCTGGCAAGACCGGCAATCGAGTGAATGGAATGGATGTCATCATCAGCCAGATCGCTGGCAAAACAGACTTTCTTAATCTTACTGTATGTTACTCCTTCAGGAACAAGGATAAGCGGAACCGTCGTTTGATCAATCATTCTTCGACTGATGCTGCCATATAGAAGCCTCGACACTTGCCCCGCTCCGGTCACCCCCATCACCATCATCGAAATTTTTTCACGCTTAGTCAGCTGCTTGATTACATCCACTGGTGCACCGCACTCAGCGATACAAGTAATATCAGGTTGGAAAGTACCCGGCACATAAAAATCAGCAATCTTTCCTCTTAATCTGTGGGCTACTTCTTCAAGACTTTGTGTCGCTTCTTCTTTTAAGGTGACCACATCGTAGCCAGTCGATGTTCCAAAAGATTCCATCGGGACGTCAAGCGGAACATAAACCGCATTGCAGAGTAGAACATTTGCTTTTATATGCTTAGCTAAATGCAACGCATATCGAGAAGCATTCTCCGATGACTCAGAGAAGTCAAGTGGTACTAGAATCGTTTTCATATTTCCTGTTTGAAAAATTGTCCTACATTAATGAGAAAGTAAGCTGATTTTGTTTTCTCCGATAAAGGTCGCCATAGTTGAAGATTCCTTACATGATTACAGGCACCATTAACAATGATATTTATCACCCAGACAGGTAATCCGTTTATCCTACTGTCCAATTTATGCTGTTCTGGGCAGCACTAACGGCCGAATAGCTGCCTGTTCAAAGGAGGTTTACTCTTTTGGAAGAGAATACTTATATGACCATGTTCTGCATAGTAGTAAGTCAGACGCTGTCTATCATATTCTATGGGAGCTTTGAACATTTCTTTCATTTGTGCAAGCGTCATGTGTAATGTTCTTTTAGAAATGTTAAGCCTTCTTGCAAACGATACCGGAGATCCTGTGGATTCATGTCGAATCAGAAAATCGATAGCGGCTACTCGATTTAAATCAAATTTCATTGGAGCGTTGAGAAGTTAAAGATTTATTAAATGAAATATTCTAATGTGCCAGGCCGGTCATCACTAAAGTCGTTTTTACTTGTGCACAGCCAATTTAATGAGCTTATTTAAATGCCTTGAATGCTCGTAGGCGCATCCATTCTGCAATTGATGAACATGTTCTCGTTGCATGGCTCAGCAGCTTTTTCTTTTGTACTCAGCGCCATAAGATTCAGTGATGCTAACAGCACCAGAATGCCAATTAACACGCACAACAACTAAATTTTCTGTAGGGGTATAAGTTGGGATCTTTCCAGAGCGAAGCACTGAGTTTTTAAGGAGCATATGAGTACGTTATAGAGCAAAACTATGCTTTTTTCCGACAAACAAAATGTCTTTAATGTTTTTGTAAAAAACACATCCGCAAATTCACAAAGATTCTCACATCTTGCAACAGTATGTCTTAAAAGCACTAGATAGCATATGTGTCTATTTTACTGGTGTTCGTTTAAATACGGAACAACAAAAGTCAACGTATCATCTGCAGATCCCAGGAAATTGTTAATCTCGTCTATTATCTGATGAGTAGCAATATACTTTTCATAGTAATTGATTACCTGAGCTCTCATCGCAATTACCTCTTCTGGTTTCATGTTTAAAGCAATTTCTAATGCTTCTTTCAGGGTTTCAAGGCTGTCATATGCTAAGCAATTTTTAGAATGCGTTAACGCTGGATAAAACAAGGCATTGTATTGCAAAATAGGTATAGCACCTACCGCCATAGCTTCGAATGCATTGTGAGACCAAGGCATTCCCATCCCTGGTAAGCACAGATAAAAGTCGCCACTACTTAGTATATCAAGCCAAAGTTCAGGTTCGGTTTTTGTCTCAGCGACAATGAACTTTTCCCTGGAAGCAGGTGCAGCTAACAGATCAAGTAAGTCTTTTTGAGTAGGCGCATAACTGATCCTTGAATCTGCAGCGAATGTTAGTCTGATATAATCAAGCACATCGACTCTTGATATTGTCCAACTAAAATCCCGTTTCAAAACGATGTTATTATAAAGACTTCTTTCAAAGTTCCCGGAGAATAGGATTCGTGTACTTCTAAGTGCTTCCCTAAACACCTGGAAATTGGAGCAATCAACGTAACTCTTGTAAAATCTCGGATGTAGTGTGTATGGGAGGTAATACCCATTTACCGGGGTGTTTAGAAGTTTATAGCCGTAAACTATATTTATACGTTTAACCTTTGCATCCGTGCCATGCAGCATTATACAATTACTTGGAACTTCGGATTTACGTGTTCTTCTATGGTCTTGATCTAAAAGCATCCGTTTATATGGCTTTTCCGACAAGAAATACCTCGGTTCAAGTTTTACCACGACATTAAACCCACTAAATTTCATCAACTGGCAAAAGATAAATGAGTAGCGCCCACCATCTTTATTCAACAGAAATGATCCCAGATTCACCTCGGCAAACCTGGTGTTAGTGTTAGGTTTGAAGCTGCGATTTGTATGCGTGTAATATTTAATCCTCTTTTTGACTTTCGCAGTTATACTCTGCAACTTCTTTTCAATAAACATATAGTTTTACTCGGCTTGAATGATGTTCTCCTCCAGGAGGAAATTACATCGCTAAGCTATCGTGCTTCAGTGCAATAAAACTGCACTTGAAAAAATAATAGACAATTATCACTACGAAGATTTGAATTTAAGCCTGGTGATTTTTAGCTACATTGCAAAATGCCAACCACTACCAGACCACACTTTGAACTTCTTGATGGCCTTCGTGGGATAGCTGCTATAGCAGTAGTTATTTTCCATTTTATGGAGTTTGTCTTCCCTGATTACAAGGACAATTTTATCTCACATGCATATCTTGCCGTTGACTTCTTCTTTTGCCTTTCGGGATTCGTGATTGCTTATGCGTACGATTCTAAAATCTCGAATTTAGGTTTGATCGCCTTTCTTAAACTAAGGTTAATACGCCTTCATCCGCTGGTCATCATTGGATCCATCATCGGCCTGGCCGCATTTGTTTTTGATCCTTTCAGTACATTATTTCAGGCGTATGCTGATCGAACCTTTTTGATGTTTGTTAGCTCCTGCCTGATGATTCCTTATCCCCTCGTGCCCGAGCGATATTTCAACTTATTTCATTTGAATCCACCTACCTGGTCATTATTGTGGGAGTACGTTGCGAACATCGCATATGCACTTTTCTTATTTAAGATTCGAAATAAAGGACTTTGGATACTAACCTTCCTTGCGGCCATAATCCTTTTTTATACAGCCAGCAGTTACAAGTTTCTTGGCGTAGGATTTGGTGGCGACAACTTTCTTGCTGGTGGAGCCCGTGTTTTATATTCCTTTTTAGCCGGTATCCTGGTATACAGACTGAATTGGAAAATCAAAAACAGACTTGGTTTTCCAGCAATGGCCCTCCTACTTTTAATTGCATTTTTGTGTCCCTTTTTAGAAGAGGCTAATTGGCTGGTAGATCCTGTAATTGTGGTTTTCTACTTCCCCTTGCTAGTCGTTCTTGGTTCGAGTGCTCCGCAGATCAAACCACTTTACGCAAGAATTTGCAGGTTTTCTGGTGACATCTCCTATCCCCTCTATATGCTTCATTATCCTTTCCTTTGGATCTTTTTGAGCTATGTAGAAAAACATAAACCTTTGATGAGTGAGATGATCCTTATAACCACTATTGGTGTTATATCCTTAATTGGATTAGCATACTACATCATGGTATGGGTAGACATCCCATTGAGGAACTACCTGAAAAAGAAGTTCGCAGGGTGACTGCTGTAAATTAGAACTGCTCGTCAGCAAGCACTTTGTTAACCATTGCACCTGCAAGATTTCCTCTATACACAACATTTGCAATGCTGCGCATCATTGAAGAGTTGTCACCACAGGCATAAACACCAGCAACTGTAGTAGCCTGAAATTCGTCTACTTTCAGATGCCCTTGTTCGGTTAGTTCACAACCTAACTCGCTTGGAATATCCGAGCTTTGAGCAAACGGTACTGCAGAATAAACCGCATCAAAATGCTCTTTACGCCCGTCGCTAAAAACCAGATTTGAAATTTTTCCGTTCAGGTGTTCTATCTCAATCACTTCAGTCTCGGTAATCTTTATCTTATGTGCGTTTAGCTTAGCCCGCTCTTCTGTGCTAAAATCTGCTTTACCCATCGTCAGCAAGGTGATGTCGTCTGTTAGATTATTTACAAGGGAAGCAAGGTGGAGCCCTAAAGTTCCATTGACAAGGATGGCTGTTTTTAGTTTACGAGCCTCATAACCGTGGCAGTAGGGACAATGAATAACAGAGATGCCCCAGCAGGCTGCAAAACCCTTAATATCAGGCATAATGTCCTTAATTCCTGAAGCAAATATCAATTTCTTTGCCTGGTATTCTTTACTTTTCTGCGTCTTAATTACAAAGCCGTTTTCATTCTGCTTTCCGCTAATCGCCAGGTCGTCTACCAAGTTTACTGTATCATACCTTAGCACTTCTTTTTTGGCCTTTTCTGCAATCTTACCTGGTTCTTCCCCGTCCTGCGTTAAAAAATTATGTGAATGGGGCGTTTGCCTGTTACAGCGTAGACCACTATCAATGATTAAAACGTTTCTTAATGATCGTCCTAGTGCCATCGCAGCGGATAATCCTGCATAGCTCCCGCCAATAATAATTACATCAAAGTCCTTTTCCGCTACCATGTGTCTATATTTTAATTGTAACTGCCGCTGGGCCGTCATTTTCGTTAATGTATTTCTCAAAACTAAGGCGTATGTTTATTATTGCAACTATATCGCAATAATAAATGCGACAATGTTGCAATAGAATGATACGAAGAAGTACACCAACGAAAGAAGCCGTCATCGCTGTGCTTGATGCTAGCACCAAAGCAATGAGTCAGGACGCGATTGAGCAAAAGATTGAAATAGAAATTGATAGAGCAACAATCTACCGGGTATTGAATCAATTTTGTGAAGATGAAATAGTCCATCGGATTGTTGCCGATGATGGCAAGCAATATTTTGCAGTATGTAGGAAATGTGATCAGAAGACTTTCCCCGACAATCATTTTCATTTCCGATGCTTAAAATGCCAGACAATAGAATGCTTACCTGTACAGGTTAACTTCGCTCTTCCGGATAGTTACACCGTGGAAAAAGTTAATTGTGTCCTTGGTGGGAGGTGTGCGAGTTGCACTTAAGAAAGTAACACAAGGAAACAATCAGGCACAGTAACTTGCAGGTAAATTCAGGTTCATTTATTTAGTGGCGCTGCGCAGATAGATGTTACCATAAGTGCTCGCAAAATTGTAGCCTGGTCCTTTTCCGGGTACTGCGGTAATGGAGGTAAAAAAGTCTTTTTCAATGTTTTCAGTCGGTTGCAGATTTAAATTTGTATAAATCTTTCCATACTGGGTTGTCAGCTGAAGCTTCCCGACAGATTTTTCAACAAGACTGGCATCAATACCGCCGTATGTCGCATCCACTTTAATTGGCCCTTGAAAGTCTTGTAGTTTTACCAACCCATAAACAGAAGTGATTTTCGTGCTTAGGTTAACTGGCACCTTAATGTCCAAGCTAATTTCGATATCTTTCTGCTGATAAATTGCTGGTCTGTTGCCACCTTTTTGCGAGATGTAAGCTTCCAGATCCCGCTTAGTATTAAACCTGATCTTGTTACCATTTTCAACACTATAGTAGCTCTGGGGAATCAGATCCATATTGAGCTTGTTTGAAATGGAAATCTTACCTTCAGAATTATGCGCTACCAGTGAAAAGACGCCGTCACTTTCCCCATCATTAATTTTAATCGTAGCTGTGATAACTATTTCTTTATTATTCCAGGTGCTGATTTGAACGATCTTGGGATAGTCAAAGTGAAGATCTAAAGTCTGACCGTTCTTCACCGGATAAGATCTGATGATTTTTGTTTGAGCAAGGGCAAAGCATGGCCCGATGGCTATAGAAAGCCATAAAAAAATGATTTTCATATGGAAGGATTTAAAGGTTGCCTTTAGGCGATCAGACTATTTTTCTCTTAGATAGACATTTTTGTAGGTGGATTTCAGGATCAAATTAGAACCACCGCCATTTAGTTTTCCCTGGATGCTATTCGAGCTGCGATTTTCACTGAAACCAGTAACCATTGCTTCAGAACCGTTAGCGGAGAAGTTGAAAGCTCCACCCTCATTAGACTCCGGTTTTTGTCCGGTATTTTTGTCAAGGGCAATCTTCAGGCCCTCGGCTGAATATAATTTTCCATAGCTGGTGGACAATTCAACATTTGCTTTGGTGGCAGCGGCAAGTGAGACATCGACATACCCGTATACGGATACTATGGATACTGGACCCTTGATGTCATTAGCGAACATTGCATCAACTGATCCGTATAGTGTTTTAATGCTCATCGGACCTGTATTGTTTTCCAGTTTGATCTTGTTGTAGGTGGTGGAGACCTCGATCTCATTTCTCATGTTTTTAAGAATCACCTCCGATTGGTGTAGGGTGCTGGAGTTAGTAAAGGATACTTTGATGTTATGTGGTACCTTGACCGTTAAAATAGATGTCTTGTCCTTAGTTACCGGATTGACAATAACCTCTTCGCCTTTTACAGACACATCTAAGCCCAAGCCGGTGTTGTCCCTAAATCCCGAACCGTTAATCACCTGCAGACCTTTTGCCCGCTCATCAACAACTTCATTTTCTACCTGAGGAACAGAAAAGACAATTTCATTTCCACTATAACCTTCAATTATGGCCCCTGCAGTGTTCAGGGTTAGGTGGCCCGAAGTTCGGGCAAGTTTATACTCTTTTTGTGCATATACAGCGCTCGTGATCGTTAAGAGCGAAAACAATAGCATAAGTTGCTTTCTCATGTTTTTCTTTTTAAAATGTTTAAAGTTTATTCTCCTTGAGTAAAATACTATAGGCCTCATCCCTAACTGCAGCAAAGGTATCCGGACTACTGGCAAGCGACTCCAGCTTGTCATTAATGTCAATATTTTTTGTTTTTCCTAAAATGCTCACTAATCCAAGCTGCACAACAGGGTCATCCTGGCCTTCCAGCGAGCTAACCAGCAATGACGAGACACGACCATCATAGTTTGCTTTTTCCATCAGGCTCAGTGCGGCAAGTCGCACGTTGGTGTTTTTGTCATGGTTTAACGTCAATGCAAGCATTTGTAGCAGTTCGTCATCTATACGGTCTTGTTTTTCTATTTCCAAGATTGCAAGAAGTCTGGAACTTGCGGATGTGCTGTCCTTAAGTCTTGAGTATAGATCTTGATCGTGCTTATTAACGTCGTCTTCTTTATACTTAACCTTGTAAACATCAGCTACCGATAGTGGCTTTGATTCCCGCTTCCCAGTAGACGATGGAACCTTAGCAATTGGATTCTCGCTGATGTTTTTGCGTTCATTATTTACATGTGCTCCCTCGGTAGCAGTGGTCTTGTTCTTGGTTAGCTGAACAGCCGGAGACTCCTTGTCCTTACTATAGAAAAATAACCAGGCACAAGTTATGGTCATGAGAATAGAAGCAGCAACCAGCCATCTATTTACGTTAAGCCTGAAAGAACTACTTTTTCTCACTTCAGGAACGCTTTGCATTCTCCTCTTCAGCTGATCAAGTTGGAGAACAGGTGCTTCAAGATGATCAAATTCCTCCCTATGCTGTTCCACGAAAGCTTTCATCGGATCATTCATAATAACTCTTGTCTTTTAGTAATAACAATATTTTATTCTTTCCCCTATGGTATTGTGATCTTACGGTACCCGGGGAAAGACCCAGCATTCCAGCAATCTCATCTTGCGACATCTGCTCAAAGAGGTACAGATTCAGTATTGTACGGTACCCTGGCGGCAGGGATTCAATGCTTTTCCTCACATCTTCTACCCTGCAATTGAATATCTCTTCCGCTCCTTCCGTGTCAGTGGCCTCATCGCTGATTTCGGTATCACCCAAATCTGTGAAGACTACTTTATTTCGCCGAAGATGAGATATCGACCGGTTGATGGCTATTCGTCTCACCCAGCCCTCAAAACTTTGAATCTCCCGCAGCTTCTCTATGTCACCGAATATCAAACAAAATGTGTCTTGAAGGATGTCTTCTGCTTCTGCAGTGTGAGCAACTATTCTACTGATTGAATTATAGATTCCTTTGGCATACCTGTTGTACAATCCAGTATAGCCAAGATCATTGCCTTTGCGGCACATCTCAATCAATTCCTGATCAGTTATATTTTGCTTTGACTGCAATCGAGTGCGTTGTTTTAGTTTGTATTATACCCTGAAGTCGCAAGGAGACGCAAAATGTTGCATCCTCAAAGCATATTTCTTAAAATTAATCTATCAGCTAAATGTCCGTTTTAATGTAGCTTTATAGTATCGCCTATTATAATATCAAAGGACAAGATTATAATTACACTCGACGGGCTGACCCTTACCTTACGCATCTCATGCGTACAATGTTGAATGCAAAAGATGATTCCTAGAATTGCCGCATGTACACAGAACCCGACAAACTTTTTTGAAGAAAGTATCCTTATTTAATGAGAATTAGATATACTTTAGGCTAATTTTTGGTAACAGACCGGCAAGAAAACGAGGTTTTCTTCTTTCCCAATGTTAACTTGGCAATATTCGGGATTATCGTCAAAAAACGTTAGAAAAGTATCAAATAAATGAAACAGGAAAGTTGTCTTCCAGGGTATACTTACTTAATATCAATTAGGCTTCAATTCTCCGATCGGGAATCAGCCATATAGCTGCGACAAAGTAATACAAGAATAAGCCTAGGTTTGGATTCCAAAATGAAGCACAAATCGCAATGGCATAGATCAGTATAGATATCCATCCTTTCAGGTCCTTTCCGATTGCCTTGCTTAGTATAGATTCAGACCCATGATGCCTCACTAAAAAATAGACCAGTACCTTGTAGGATAGGGCATTCATAATAAGGATTATTCCATAAAAGATCACTGGCCATTTGGAAAAATGGTTCTCACCCATCCATCCTGTAACAAATGGAATAAGGGAAAGCCAAAATAATAAATTGAGATTTGCCCATAAAATTTTCCCGTTTACCGTCTTAGCAGCTAAAATCATTTGATGGTGATTAATCCAGTATATCCCGACATATAGAAAGCTTAGAATATAGCTAGCAAATATGGGCATGAGAGACCTGAGTGCTTCAAGAGAATCCGTATGTGGGATTTTTATCTCTAAAACCATAATGGTGATGATGATTGCTATAACCCCATCACTAAAGGCTTCGAATCTTTGTTTCGTTATCATAATAGAGTTTTTAGAACGTTTACACGTCTCCATTAATTGCTATAATGTGGTGACGGCCCCGTATCAATTCTATTTAAATATCATCAGAATGATTAATACGCAATTTTCATAAGATAACCCAGGTGTGAGCCTCTTACATTTCATCTAGATCTGATATTAGGTTAATAACCGTACGTGTTTTATCATCAAGTGCTTTCACAGCCCTTTTCAGCATCTGCAAATATTCCGCTGATGGTACATTTCCTTCGCCTTCAATCAAGTCCATCATTCCGAGAATAGTAGATACAGGTCCTCTATATTCATGTGCGTGTATGTGAGCAATCTTTGTCAAGATTCTATTTTGCTTTACCAGCTTTTCGGAATCTAATTTCCGTTTACTTACATCTCGCGCAATATAGGACACACCCATCATCTCTCCGTTCTTGTTCCGTACGGGTTCAAAGATGCTATCCCACCATACCCTGTTAGCGACTTCCGGAGAACTCAACATCTCTTGATTTACACGCTCACCATTCAAAGACAACTTGAAGTTAGCCATGAAAGCAGTATTATCTACTTCATTAAGATAATCTGCGGTATAAGTTCCTTTAACCATCTTCTTTCCTTTAAACTTCAAGATGTAGTCATAAGCAGCCTGATTGAAATCCAGAATTTCGCCAGACATGCCTAAGAAGACGTAAACATCGGTAAGACTTTCAAAAAGTGCTCTCAACTTTATTTCATTTTGAATTGCCCTTTCTTTAGCAATCTCAAGCTCTGAAAAGCTATGATCAAGCTTGCGAAGGTTCATTCTTTCTTCCATGATACTGATCACGTGCTTAGCAGCGAGATGTAGGCTTAGCTCATCTTGCTTTGCGTCTAAATGAGGAACGTAATCGATGACACATAATACGCCTAGGCAGAGACCTTGCTTTGTAATTAATGGTGCAGCCGCAAAAAAGCGTACTTCAGTTCCGTCGGGCAGTTTGGACAATTGTGAGAAATGCTCATGAGCATGCGTGTCCTCTACAATACAAATTGTCTGCTGCACCATTGTATAGTTACAAAAACCAACCACTTTGTCGCTGGATAGGTCTGGAAGTCCAACCTTTAGCTTTATGCTTAAATTACCTTCATCAAGGAGGGTAAGTGCGGCAAGCGGGGTTTTAAAAATATTCGACGCTAGAACAACCGTTTCGTATAGCTCTGCATTCTTTGCGGTATTGAGTTGGGAAACTTCGTTTACAGCTGCTATCTGTACCTCGTTCATTTAATTGGTGATCTTAAGAGATGAAATATTTCTCACAATATACGGCTGCATTATAGAACTTTTCATCATCCTTTGTAGATGAAGCATATGCTATGGAAAGCATCTTGCTGTAGATCCTAAACTAATCCTTGAAATTCTTATTGTAAGGTAAGATTAAATGGCTTGTGGAATAAGTACTTCAAAGCTAGTTCCACTACCAGGAATGGACGCTATGCTTATTCTACCATTTAGAGATTCAACAAGATGTGATACCAGGCTGAGACCAAAGCCATATCCTTTTTCGCCCATCGTTCCCGGTGTGGTCGCAATACTACCTGAAACAATTTTAGTGATTGCTGCAGCATCAATCCCTATACCGGTGTCAGTTACGCGGATCTTAAGAATGCTTTCCTCTGCTCCGTCTTCAAGAGAGAGGTTTACATTAATTCTGCCTTCCGCAGGGGTGAACTTTATAGCATTGGAAATCAGATTTCCAGTGATTTGGAGCAATTTATTTTTGGAAAAAGGGACATCCATGTTTGATCCCTCAGTAAATATTTCAAGCACTATGCCTTTATGACGAGCTTGGGGCGTATAAAGTTTTTCAAGTTTCTCCTTGAACAGGTTGAGGCTGAGCTCATCATCCTTGAGGACCTTGTTACTCCCTTCTGATAGAATTTCATCTGCAAGTTCAAGCAGTGACCTGCCGCTCTTATTGATCATGCTGACAAACTCCATTAGCTGCTGCGCGTCATTAGCTATACTTTGTTCTGCCATGAGCTCTGATAGTCCAATAATTCCGGCTAAAGGACCCCGGATATCATGAGCAACCTTTTTCTTGGAAGCATTTGACTCCTTAAGGTTAGAACGTAAAATCTCCAAAGCTCGGTATGATTTAAGCCTTTTTACAACGCTTTCCGCAATCACTGCTAAAAGTTCAATCTTCTCTGGGGTGAGGGTTTTCACTTGGGTATCCAGGACGCATAAAGCCCCTACGTTGACACCTTCAGCTATCTGTAACGGCAGACCATAGTAATAGCGTAAACCTAAAGGGCCAGTCACAAAGTGCTTAGAACTAAACCGCTCATCTAAGGTAAAGTCCGGCACTTCAAAAGGTTGCTCGGACATAATAGTATACTGACAGGCTGACTCTTCCCGAGGCATTTGTGCTATATCCATCCCGTGTTTTGAAATTGACCATTGCGTATAAGAGTCTATAATATTAATCAGAGAAATTTCTGTTCCAGCAACCTTTGCAGCCAGAAGTGTAAGATCTTTAAAATTCTCCTCGTGGTTTGTATAATCAAAGTCTAGTTCTGACAAGCTAATCAGACGTTGTAACTCATTTTCCGGAATTGGGTTAAAGGTGTTGGGCATGATCTTCTAGCGTTTAATATTACACAATGAAAAATTATTATCATTCAGATCAAATATATGATTTTTAGAATGTGCTAGATGCCTATTGCATGTTGAAACCTTGAATGTTCTGGCATGCTTCAATCACCACATGAAATTGTCTGATTAGACCTTCCACTAAGGTTCATGAGCTTTCTGCGAATTAACTTAAAGGGGCAGATATCTTTCTGGTCATATCTAAGCTGAAAGCTACAAGAAACTTAGTTCCCGGGCAAGCGGCATCACTCTCTATCCAAATTCGACCGTTGTGTCTGTCAACAATTTTTTTCACGATTGCAAGCCCTACACCTGTTCCATCGAAGCCATTGGCAGTTTGGGCGCGGGTAAATAGCTCAAAGACACTTTCTTGCTCCTCTTTGGGTATGCCAACACCATTATCTGTAATGGTGTACAACACCTCAGCTTCCAGTACTTCCCCTTTGATTGTAACTATAGGATATTCTGCTTTGTTGGAATATTTTACGGCATTACTTAGCAGATTTGCAAATACCTGATAAATCATTGTTTTCTCTCCTTTGATATCAGGCGTCTGATGGACAAAGATTTTTAAGTTCGGATTACCAGCCTGCAAAAGCAGTTCATCTGTAAGTTCGGTAAGCAATACGCCCATATCAATCTGTTCAAAGGAAAGTACGGATTGACCTGCTTTAGAGTAAGCCAGCACCTCCTCAATCATCTGCTGCATCTTACTTGCACTTTGCTGTATCCGATCAAACATCATCTTTAACTTAGGCTCCAATTCATACCTGCCTATTAGCTGCGCATAACTTCGGATGGTTGTTAACGGATTTTTTAGGTCGTGGGAAATGGTATAGCTGAAGGTATC
Organism: Pedobacter sp.; assembly: GCA_038918115.1. GTDB lineage: Bacteria > Bacteroidota > Bacteroidia > Sphingobacteriales > Sphingobacteriaceae > Pedobacter. Next base: position 5,758 of record JBCLAL010000001.1, on the reverse strand, counting down.
TAATTCAGCATATGCCTCACGCAATTTCTCGTTCAGCGCTCGGAGTTCAATAGCACGCCTGCTAATCGCAAGGTTAATTTCGTATCGAAGTTGTTGCGCTGCGCTTAATTCCTGCTGCTCCCAAGATATAGAAGTCTCGCTAACGTGCTGGGACCAAACCTCAAATGAGGTGCGAGGAGATATATGGAGCCCACCTTTGTGATCGTAAGTTGCAGGCTTTTCCGGGTTCCCTGCCCAATTCACAACACTAAGCACCTCAGGCCTAAACCAAAGAATATATTCTTTCAATTCTCCCGACAATCTGCACACAAGCAGACCACTTGCACAATCTTTGTATTTTGATGCCTCGGGATACTGCATTGATAAGCAGGGTGTGTAATACAAGTTGTCCTGAATCTTATCATCAACCCAGCTAATCAGTGTTCTGACAAAATTTTCACTAGGAACGGTGCCAGTTGTAAAAAGATTGCCTTCAAATTGTAATACCGCGCCGCCTGCAGGAACAACATTAAGCAACGTGACATCTTGTTTTAACAGCGCATCTTCTATCGATACATTACGCAGAAGATTTCTCGTAATACTGTCTACTGCATTTCTTAACCCGTAAGCAAGTTGCTGTTGTTGCTCCTGCTCACGAAAATTGATGGCTGATGATAACACATGACCTACCAGCTTTGCAGCATCACGTTCCCGAAAATTAATGAATCTAGGCACATAGCTATGACAAGCCACAAGACCCCATAGCTGATCCTGGTTAACAATAGAGATGCTAAAACTCGAAGCAACGCCCATGTTTTTCAGGTATTGTATATGAACGGGGGAAACAGCACGAAGTGTACTGCAGGTTAAATCAAGTGGTTCTTCTGAATTGTGCTCAACTGATGTGATTATTGAAGATGGCTCTTGCTCCACATCTGCGATCAATCGGGTGAGATTTACTTTGTAAAGCTGCCGGGCTTGTTCAGGGATATCAGTTGCCGGATAATGCAGGCCAAGCCACGAATTAAGCTGTTCTTCCTTTGCTTCAGCGACCACCTCTCCATGGCCGTCTTGGTGAAATTTGTAAATCATTACCCGATCATATCCTATGATCTCTTTAATTTGATCAGCTCCGTTATGTAGTAGCTGCCCAAGATCTTTATCAGCAACCATGGCTGAAAGTGACCGCCCGAGCATTGGCTGGATATTTACACTCAGGTCTGATAACTCAGGTTCAAAATCAAGAAAATATAGTGCCCCCGGCTTACTTAATATCATATTAAATTCCCTTCCGCCAATCTCAAGTTCATAGGGATTTAAAGCCTGAAACTTTTTTCGCCGGTAAGCCATTGTAATTAACGGCCTAAACAAAATGTTCTGCTCTTGATCATTAATCAAGCTTTCAAAAACCTCGATAGGTTCATTCAGTAGCGTCGTTGCAGGCTGAGAGATGAACTCTACAATGTTTTCACTGCAGTAAATAATATTAAAGCTTTCGTCGATAGCAATAAAAAAACCATGAGATTGAATTTTACCAGGGATATGAATCGCCTCTTTGGCACAGTTGGAAAGATCAAGTTGGGGCATGTAATGTAAATAGGTTCGGTACTTTAAATTGGCATTGCTGCAAAGAATGTACCTGTTTGGTGTAAAAGTTTTAGTCTTAGCAAGGAGCAAGGGAGCAGTATTCGAATTATTTTCTCCTTTGCTGCCACAATCAATAAGTTGCATAGGAACTCCATCTTAGATAGCCTTTGTTTTCCCAACAGATGGATTAACTACCAATGAAGTAGACAATTGGAGTTTATTGACGAACAAATTCTTTCTAAAAACACCCTAAACAATTATCCTTTGACATAGTTATAGAACGGAAAATAACTAGCCAATTGGAGCCTAGTTACAGGAATGGTAAAATGGAGGAATTTTTAAAGAATTTATCAGATTTAAAAAGTACTGATTTCAGGCTTTTGGCCGCTGCACTTAATGCCTCCAGTAATGGAGTGGTAATTACCGATCACAAGCAGCCAGATGAACCGATCATATACTGCAATAAGGCGTTTGAACAACTTACCGGATATAGCAAGAAAGAGATTATAGGGCATAACTGCCGCTTCCTTCAGGCCCAGGATAAAAGCCAACCTTCAATTAAAGAGCTTAATGAGGCTATAAAAAAAGGAGAACACTGTCAAACTTTGGTTAAGAACTACAAAAAAGACGGTAAACTATTTTGGAATGAACTCATGATTTCCCCTGTTAGTAATGCTGACGGTGAGGTTACACATTTTATTGGTATCCAGAATGATGTCACTACGAGGGTTGTTGCTGAGTTAAAGCTCGAAGAGCAACGTGACCGGCTTGATGAGAAGGTACGTGAACGGACCAACACGCTTGAGGAAAGTGAAGCCTACCTTTCAGCAATTGTAGAAACCATTAGAGAAAGTTTGGTGGTACTTGACAGCAACTTCCGCATCATAAGCGCAAATCATAATTTTTGTGAATTTTTCAAAGAGACTGAACCAGAAATCATTGAAACTTCAATATTCGAAATTGGATCAGGAAAATGGAACATTCCAGAGCTTAAAGATTTACTTATGAAAGTACTCCCTAACAACAATCCCTTTGAAGGTTTTGAACTGACGCATGATTTTCCATTAATTGGGCGAAAAACAATTGTGCTAAATGCAAGACAAATGACCCTTAAGGGTAAGTACCAGCAACGGATATTGTTAGCTATAGAAGATATTACAGAACGTAAAGTTATGGAATATCGTAAGGAAGACTTTATCAATATAGCCAGTCATGAAATGAGAACACCACTAACCAGTATCAAGGGCAACTTACAGTTACTGAATAAAATAGCACAGAAAAAAGGCGATACAGATTATGTCCGAGGCTTTTCTGCAGCTGGCAAGTCAGTTTCCAGGCTTGAGCGATTAATATATGACCTTCTGGATGTTTCCAAAATGCAATCGGGTAAGGTTCAGTTTAATTTTGAATCGATAAATCTATTAGACTTAGTTCATGAGTCAATTCGCATAATTCAGCAGGAGTCCCCAACATCTCAAATTGTTGTAAGTGGTTTAAAACGGCAACTTGTTGAAGGCGATTATGGACGTTTAGAGCAGGTAATGATTAACTTGCTGTCCAACGCGGTAAAATATAGCCTTGGTTCAGCAGACATAAGCGTACATGTATCCTGCCTATCCCAATACTGTAAAGTATCTGTTTCTGATCATGGCATAGGCATAAACATTAAGGATCATAAGCGAATCTTTGAACGCTTCTATAGAGCTGAGGAAATATCAGAGAAGTTTCCTGGTGTAGGCGTGGGCCTCTATGTGTGTAACGAAATAATCAAAGAACACAAGGGAACACTCTGGGTAGAAAGTGAAGCTGGCCAAGGATCCACATTCAGCTTTACAATTCCAATTTCTAAAAGCACGGATTAAGTTGTTACCCAAACAACCTGCATATAAAAAGGCAGATCTGTATTTGTAATCGGTCGGGGCCTGCCAGCTCCACCAGATTGATTTAATATTTGCTAAAAGGCTCGTCGAACGGCAGTGGGCCTAGGTAGCACCACCTTGTTTTGAATAAGTAATGGATGTACAATAATTAAATCTTCTAAACAACGAAATGAACAATGTGGGTTACGTTTATAGATATCGATTAGCTAAAGCCAAAGAAACTCACGCGCTCCAATCAGAGTTGAGCCATATTATGTTTGAGCATTAGAATACCGAAATAACCTGAATTCAACAAAAAGAATCTTAAGTATGCAAGTTCAAAGAGAGTGATCATTCATATAGTAGTTTAATACACAAAAATAATCTTAGCTTTCCATGAAATTATACAACTCGAAATTCTAATGAAGGAATTAGAACGGCTACAAGCGGTAAATCGATTTTTGCAACTAAAGATTAGCAGAGAGAAGGAATTCGAAAAGATCCTCGCTTTAGCTGCCGCCGTATGCAATACCAAGACTGCCTTAATAACTTTAATTGATGAAGATACTCAACACATCATCTTCAAGCATGAGTTTGCATTTAATAAGACTACCCGTGAACAGGCTTTTTGTGCTCATGTAATCTCACAGAAGGATGTGATGGTTGTACAAGATGCAATGAAAGATGAACGCTTTATCAACAATCCTTTAGTAACTGGAAGTCCAAACATTCGCTTTTACGCCGGAGCTCCACTTACCACGCAGGATGGCTACAATCTGGGCAGCTTATGTGTAATCGATCAAAAACCAGCAGAATTAAGTTATATTCAGCAGCAGATGCTAGCAGCACTTTCCAAGCAAATCATCCAATTACTTGAATTTGATGCCAGCCTTGCAATCCTTAAGGATCAGTATCTTAAAGCTAGACGCTCAGAAGAGGAAATGCGCGCTTTTTTTGATACGTCAATTGACTGCCACCTACTTCTCGGAAAGGACTTTGAAATTATAGCTTTTAACAAAGCCTGGGATAACCATGTAAAAACTTCGTACAACTTGACAATGGAACATGGTAAATCGATGCGAGCTTTTCTACATCCTAAGAATGTTGATATGGTTTATAATGATTATTCCAAGGCCCTAAAAGGGATACCAGTTTTAAGTCAGCAAAAAGTTACTAATGGCTCACAGGAGTTTTGGAGAATTACGAGGTATGAACCGGCTGTAAATAATGAAGGAGAAACTTTTGGAGTTTCTATAAATTCAACTGACATCACCTCTGAAGTCCAGCAAAAGGAAATTGTTATTACGCAAAATGAATCTCTTAGGGAAATTGCCTGGATTCAATCTCATGAGATCCGAAAGCCTGTTGCAACAATTTTGGGGCTTATGGCGTTGTTAAAAGCTAACGGCCATGTTGATGAGATTCAAGAACTTCAACTTTTAGAGCAGGCAGTTGCTGAACTTGATAGTAAGATTCGGTTAATTGTAGATCATGCTGCCAGTTAAATCTTTGAAGCTTATGGGCAATATTTCTGATACCCGTTGCTAATTTCCGAGTTGTAGCTAACGGCAAAAAAGAAGATAGATAGCACCGTCTAACGAAAACTTGCCATTTGCCGCGACGAGAAATATTTGATTTAAGACTATCTTTCGCTTTCACGTAACTATGACCAACAAGCTGACTTAGTGCAGAACACAATAAATTTGGTCTTTTTCATTTGTTTATTTTAGGATATAGTACTTTAAAGGCATTAAATACAGCCTGGTGGGTAATGGTGGCATGGTTTTCCTCTGGTAAATAGTCAAAGAAGACCTTTACGCTCTTCGAAGACCCACTTTTTATTTTTTCATAAAGCAGCCTAGCATCCTCTTCCATAATATGGTTTTTAGAGCCATCAATCGATCCTTCTTTACCCACTCCGATATAAATTTTTGTTGGGATCGTATATTGATGAGTGAGAATTGATGAGGACTTATGAAATAGATAGCCATCCCTCCACCATAAGCTAGGACTGATGATGATATACTTATCAAAAAGATGGGGTTTGGTAAACAATATTTCGGTGGCTAACAACCCGCCCAAAGATTGACCAATAAGTGTATTTCCTTTATTGACACCATATTTTTGATCAATAAATGGCTGAAGTTCTTTTTCAATGAAGGACATAAATTGGGTAGAGCCTCCGTTTTTTGGAATTAATTTATTATCACTGCTTCTTTCGCTTTTAGAGGTAAAATTAAATTTGCGATTGGTATTTGCAATGCCGACTACTATTGATTTTGGCATCCTATCTACCCATGGGAAGGTATTGAATTGAACAATTCCCGATACAT